>CAKZKD010000003.1 GCA_937121175.1 uncultured Flavobacteriales bacterium | reverse complement strand
GAGTGCAATAGGAATGAATATTTTGCCCACGCGCCCAAAAGCATGTACCCCGCACTTACCTTAGCGGCAGGGCGTTATGTGCAATTAAACAAGTAGTACTATGAACTACCTTTTAATCTTGATTTCATTCGTCCTCCAATCGACAATACCTGCTGGAAATGAAAACTTGGAATTCAATTTCATTGCTAGTCGAGACTCTTCGTCAAGTTCTTTATTGCATATTGACGGTAAAATCATTAACAAATCTGATAAGTCAATATTTTTTCTTTCGGAATCCTGCAACGGGCTTGATTACTATCTGAAAACAAAACATACAGATGCGTATATCTTTCTTGCTGTTCATTGCAACGCAACATATCCTAGAAAAATTGAAATTAAACCACAAGCCGAGTACTCTTTCTCTACCTCAATTCATGAAACAGAGTCCATTGAAATTTTGGAGCTGACCCTAACATTTGTGGAACTAAAACCTGACACTAAAATTAAAGGTCGATTTATCCATGAGATAAAAAATGAATATTCCAATTCAACGATATACTTGAAAGCAAAGTCAACAGTATTTTGACAAAATAAAAGCACATAACAGCCGCTAAAAGGTAAATGCTAGCAGTTGTTTAAATTTGAAACGAAATGCCTCGAATAAACCATATTGTTAAACCTAAGTCCTCGGCTCGCATGCTTTTGGTGGTTGGTTCCAACCGCACTCAATCAGAGTGCAATGGGAATGAAAATTTTGCCCACGCGCCCAAAAGCATGTACCCCGCACTTACCTTAGCGGCGGGACGTTAGCGGTAATAAACCTAGACTATGAAACAGATTACTACCTTATTAATATTCGCACTTCTTACCTCATGCTCTAATGATACCTCAAAGGTTATAGAAGAGGAAAAACTGAAAACAAACCCCCTAACTTCGATATTCGACGAAATAGAAAACTCAAGTTCCTTCTTTAAAATTAGTAATAAGAGCGACACGATAATTAATAGCCAATTTGGTACAATTATTTACATTTCTAAAGAGTCTTTCACATATGAGAATGGTGCGCTACCAACAAGTATTAAACTTGAATTGAAAGAAATATTTAAGCCACACGAATTTGTCTTGAACGGATTGTCGACCGTTACAAAAGACGAGTTACTGGAATCAGCAGGAATGTTATTTATTGATGCCGTGGACTCAGTTGGAAAACAGCTCATGATTTCAAACAAAGGACTAATTGAAGTCGAGTTTCCTCTTTTTCATTCAAATGAAGGACTTAAAATCTTTGAAGGTAAATTTTCCGAAGAAGCAAACATGGAATGGGAAAACCCAAAGAATCCTATATCTTGGCTTGAACAAGTCCCAATAAAACTTTTAAACTTCTACCCAGAAAACTATGTTACTATTCAACCAGTCTTGGAAAGTGATTCCCTTATGGTAACTACTTTGCCCAATGGCAGCCAAACTGAAGCAGTTTCAGAAGAGCCGATGTATAATTATTGTGGAATCTCAAAAGGGCTAGTCGATGACTTAAAATCTGACCAATTCAAGAATACCATTATTTCAACTCGCGAATTTGAAAAGCGAATGGCCAAAATCCATAATTCTTGTTCTGATACAGTTCTTCGTATTTACTTAGAAAACTTGGATTTAAATCTCTGGGAAATCGACAGTATGGTATACGAATATTTGAAATCTCAATCCAATGGTACTGCAATTGCATTTAGAATCTTCAGGGACCAGAGAAAAACAAAGCTTAAAATCCGACCAAAAGATTCAACAAGAGGTCGCTTAATTTCTTCAATGTTCAAAAATGAAAAAAGAAGAAAATCAATTAGAAACTTGAATAAACTGACGACTATAAAATTCAACGTAACCTCGCTTGGTTGGATAAACTGTGACCGTTTTTTATCTGATTCTTCTGCGCAGCCAATTGCATTAGAAATTTCTCTTAAAAATATTAGTCCCCGGCAAACTGCAAAATCTTATTTAGTATTCAATTCAATAAATAGCATTCTGGATTTGAGTCGGTATGAAAATGGGAAATTTCATGTTGGATTTGGCACATCGAATACCATGCAGTTACCAAAAGGTCTAAAGGTTACAGTGGTTGCAATATCAAACGACGGGAAACTCCCTATGTTAGGAACTAAAGAGATTATTCTAGGTCATTCCAAAATAGAATCTTTGAATTTGAAAGCTTTGAGCCCCGAAGAATTTAAGAAACAACTAGAAAAACGTATACCAATGAAAAAACCACCTCTTTTGGCTGTTGAAAAATCTGAAACATGTTGCGATAATTTCACTTATGAAGAGCTATTTGACCAATCATCGGATAGTGCTTGGGATTAAAAATTACTACCGCTAACAGCCACTACAAGGCAAATGCTAGCGATAATATAAATTTGAAACAAAATGCCTCGAACGAAGCAAATATTGAAACCCGAAGTTCTATCCTTTAACTCCGCACTTGCCTTAGTGGCGGGGCGTTAGCGAATATTGCCTGTGAAAAAAATTACTACCATAGTTCTCGCTATTTTCTTCGGAATTGGAATCGGTTGGTTTCTACATTCGAACTTGCTTAGTTCGAAATTTAATTCGTTCACATATCAATTACAGAAAGAAATTGATGACATTAAATACTTGAATGACAGCCATGAAAATAAAAGAAGTTCGCTAGAAACAATTCTTTCAAATACACCCGACTATGTAGTTCTTAAATCAAACAAGAATAAAAACCTAGACGGATACGGCTTATCCGACTGGGGGAAAATCGGCAGATACAGAATTATAGTACTTGAAGCTCACGAAGAAGGCGATTCTAATACAAGTGAACTATTGAGAGTTGTTAAAAGGATAATATTTTATGACTCTAACTTGAACTATACTGGATATTATCCCATTCGGAATTTTGGAACGACTTACAAATACAATCAAGACAGTATATCTATCAATGATAACCTTTTCGACTTAAGAACCCGTTTACCAGATAGTATCGAAATTGGACCTCAATGGTATTTGAAACTTGTAAAATGAATGCAACAATCGCTAACAGCAGCCACAAGGCAAATAGGGCGGCCTGTTGTAAATTTGAAACGATAGAAATTTAATAACCTTTAAACCTAGCTTCTAAGTGAGTACAATGGTCAGTATGTTTTTTCCCACGCGCTCAATCAGCGCGGTAAGAGCCTGCGGCGCAGCAGCCGCACAACATACTTCCTATGCCCTACTTGCCTTGGCTGCGGGGCGTTAGGCTCTATATTACGTGCTACGAATGAAAAAATCAATCATTGTTGGAGTTATTCTAAGTTTCATTTCCATTGGCTATCTCTTGATGCCTGTTCTTCCTTTTGAAAAGTGGGAAGATGTAACAGATAGAGAAGCATTGTATGGTGAATTGCAACAATCAACTGGTGGTGACTTCCTTGTGTATGCAGATGGAAGTGATATAGGAACACTTCCCCCTGTTCAACCTAAATATGAAATTGTCATTGAGGGAAATATACCAACAAACGATTTTGAATTCAGAACTCATTATGATTTACTTCATTCTAAATTCATTTTTTATTGTGAAATAATTGGAACAGTTATGATTGAGGATTATGGAGAGGTGGAATTTTATAACGTTAAAAGTTATTCATTAGCCGAATACGTCCCAAACCTTTATTCATTTAGTACTTTTAATCTTATTGTTATGATAGTTGGTTGCGTGACATTAACTGCAACTAGTATTCTGATTTTCAAAGTATTAATCAATAAATACAGAGCCTAACAGCCGCTAAAAGGCAAATGCTAGCAGTTGTTTAAATTTGAAATGAAATGCCTCGAACAAACTATAGAGTTAAATCCAAAATTGAAACTTTTAACACCGCACTTGCCTTAGCGGCGGGGCGTTAGGCACTAACTAATTTAATACTATGGATGAAAAATTTGTACAACAGTTTATTATTAACAAAACCCTCTCGCTTAACTTCGATGAAGCTAAAAAAATAACTGATAAATGGGGTTTTATTAGACAACTCTATATGGATAATCTAGCTGAGATATTAAAAACTTCCGAAGAATCAATAACCAGATGGACACAACCATACTATTTTGATTGGGCTTCCCATTTTTCTCCTATAGAAGAAGTAGCTTGGAACAGTATTAGAAGCCACGGTAGAATTGTTCTTTACCCTCAATTTCCAGTATTTAATTATTTCATAGATTTCGCCAACCCGTATTTAAAAATTGGACTTGAACTCGACGGAAAAGAATATCACAACTTGGAAAAGGATAAAACACGAGACGAATTGTTAAGTAAGATTGGTTGGAAAATATTCAGAGTTTCAGGAAAAGAAGCAAATGCTGACTACCTCGAATTATCTGATTTACATGAAAAGAGGATTTTCGGTAACGAAAGAGAAGAAGCACTTCGTAAATGGCTTACTAGAACACTAGATGGGGTGATTTTCTCAATAAAGTATTTCTACTTTGAAGGTTATGACAATGAAGCAATTATGAAAGAATATCCACTAGATGACGAATGCCAATCAGAAGGAACTATTAATTTAGAACATACAATGCTTGAGACATTAAAATCTCATTGCCTTGTGCCGTTTGATTTACCGTCAGTGCCTAACAGCCGCTAAAAGGCAAATGCTAGCAGTTGTTTAAATTTGAAACGAAATGCCTCGAAGAAACCATATTGTTAAACCCAAGTCCTCGGCTCGCATGCTTTTGGTGGTTGGTTCCAGCCGCACTCAATTAGAGTGCAATAGGAATGAATATTTTGCCCACGCGCCCAAAAGCATGTACCCCGCACTTTCCTTAGCGGCAGGGCGTTACTTGCAATTTACTTAGATGAAAAATTTGTACTTAATTTTAGTGTTGATTGGTTTGACCGTGAATCTAAAAGCTCAACTGGATTGGAAAGCTGAAATGGACTCAATAAAGAATCTATGGAATAACTCAGAACTTAATTTCCCTGCAACTAAATTTAATACCGTCATTGGATATACTTTTAATAAAGGTATCCATGAGGAAGGATATGGAGAGGTCCACTCAGTTATAGACAAGGACGGAAACGTAATTGAAAGTGTATCTGCGAAAACATTCAAATTAAATCAACCTCAAATCGACCGACTTCTTTTAATTCTAAATGACACGAACACCTTCAGATGGGGAGAATCAGGATGTTTTATTCCACACCATTCTTTTGTCTTTTATGACTCTGAAAATCAAGTGACAAATTGTATTGATATCTGTTTGCTATGTTCACAAACTGACGCAATGAAATATTCTCCAAAAATGCGATACGGTGCACTGCACCCGAAAGGAAGAGAGAAAATGAAACAGTTTTTTTTAGATATTGGAATGCCTATTGAAGGTAATAGATAAACAATAACAACTGCAAGTAACAGCAGCCAAAAGGCAAATAGGGCGGCCTGTTGTAAATTTGAAACGATAGAAATTTAATAAACATGAACCCGAGAACCGAAGTGAGTACAATGGTCAGCAAGTGTGTTGGTTCCTGCGCTCGACAATCAGAACGCAATAGGAATGGATATTTGGCCAACGCGCCACTTGCTTTCCCTGAAGCCCTACTTGCCTTGGCTGCGGGGCGTTAGCATGCATAACCATGAATAAAATCTTCGGTATATTTTTAATTTCTGCAAGTCTATTCGCGTGTGAGATTTCAACGATTAGAGAAAAACCGAAATACCAAGAAAAAGACTTAGGATTTTATAAAGCCTCCGATAAAGATTATACTGCTTCGACTTGGATTAGAAAATCTGAAAATATTGAAATAGCCCATGAAACGTTCAAAAAAATTGGGTATAAAAATCTAGCTGACAAATATGGCTGGTGTTGGCCATTGCAAGGAGTATTTAGACCGTGTAACGAACTTATAGATAGTCTGATTCTGACGTTTCAAACCGACACGATTAACTCGGTTTATTACAAAGAATTTTGGGAAAGAAGACGCAAGGAAGATAACCATGAAATGGTCTATAAAGTATTAAAAGAAATTGATTCAATTCAAGATGGAATAAGCGTGACACCAAAGCTTAAAAAAGTGAACGATACGATATATAAAATGGTTCAAATCATTTCATTTAGCGACTCCATAAATCAATCTGAAGCAAATGAAAATTTTAAGTTTCTTGTCAGAACTGGTCTGCACGAATCTGCCTATAACCTACTATATGAGAGGTACGAATACTATGACATTGACTGGAATCAGGAAGAACTAACCACTGTTTTAAAATCTGATTCCAGTAGAGGGAATGTGTGGCCAATAATTGAAGATGATACAAAGTAATTTACGCACGCTAACAGCAGCCAAAAGGCAAATAGGGCGGCTTGTTGTAAATTTGAAACAATAGAAATTTAATAACCTTTAATCCGAGACCCGAAGTGAGTACAATGGTCAGTATGTTTTTGCCCACGCGCCCAATCAGGATGAATAGAACCTGCGGTGCTGCAGCCACACAACATACTTCCTATGCCCTACTTGCCTTGGCTGCGGGGCGTTACCCTGCATTTGCGGAAACCAGCAATAATCACGATATTTGAAAAAACTTTGAAACGTGGCTACAGTTGACAACATAAGAAACGGCTTGATTGATAAAATTCTATCAATTCGAAATAAGGATTTTCTTGAAGCATTAGACAAGATTGTTTCTACCTCCAGCAAGAACGAAGAGTTGGTTGTCCTTTCTGACTCTCAAAAGAAGGTTTTGCGAATGAGCGAAGAAGACATAGCAAACGGAAGAGTTATATCACAAGATGAAATGATGAAACGAAATCTTGAATGGCTCGACGGGAAATAATTTGGACCAAAACCGCTGACCGCCAATTTTTGGACATTCTTGAATATTGGGTTAACAGAAATAAATCCAATACATTTTCAAAAAAACTGGTTAAGACAGTAACCAAGAGAACAGAACAAATTTTTAAAAACCCTCTTACTTTCAAGAGGACAGATTTTGGTGAACACAGAGTTGCTTCCTTGGGCAATTTCAGCATTTTTTATCTTGTTCAGGAAACTAGTGTGTTGATTTCTGCTTTTTGGGATAATAGACAAGACCCTGATAAGCTGCTAAAAGTTTTAGAATAAAACGCAGGGTAACAGCAGCCATAAGGCAAATAGGGCGGCTTGTGGTATATTTGAAACGATACAAATTTAATAACCTTTAAACCTAGGTTCAAAGTGAGTACAATAGTCAGCATGTTTTGCCTACGCGCTCAATGAGAGTGACAAGAACCTGCGGTGCCACAGCCGCACAACATACTTCCTATGCCCTACTTACCGTGGCTACGGGGCGGTAGCCTTCATACTACTCGAAATCAGAGTCCAAAACAAATTCTCAGAATTGAAATATTTACGTAACGAATTCGTTACATTTGTGAAGTGAGAGAAATCGACATTACAGGGGAGTGTCTAGAATTTATTGACAGTCAGGATGAAAGGGTCTCATTGAAGTTTTTCCAACTGATTGAAGTTATTGGAGAAGTTAAAGTTGTGAATACTAACTTTCTAAAAAAGCTTCAATCGACTCAGTTTTACGAATTGAGAATTAAGGCTGGAAACGAATATCGAGTTGTATTATTTGCAATTAATCACTTGAATTTTGCTGAATGTACAAAAGCCGTTTGTTTGGTTGCGTTCCAAAAGAAATCAACAAAAAATTATAAAAAGGCAATCAAACAAGCTGAAAAAATATTAGAAGATTATCTAAAGGACACGTAGTTATGGGAAAGACAAAAACAGCAAAGGAATTAATCGCAGAACGTTACGGAAAAGAAGGAACTAAAGAACGAGAGAAGTTTCGTGAAGAAGCTTTTTCTTTTTACTTCGGAGAGATTATTAAAAACAGAAGAAAGGAACTTCATTTAAGCCAAGAGAATTTAGCTGAGAAAATTGGTAAAAAAAGGCCATACATTTCTCGAATTGAGAGCGGTGAAGATATCCGATTATCAAACTTTGCTTTAATTGCAAATGCTCTAGGACTAACAATTCAACTCAGCCCTGAATAGAATCGTACGAAAGACTAACAGCACCCAAATGAGTAATAGGCCGTTTAGTGTAAATTTGAAACGAATGAAATTTAATAACCCCTACCCGAGACCCAGAGAGTGTACCACGAAAGGCCTACTGCTCATGGCTGCGAGGCGTTAGCCATAATAATATGAAGCGCATAATACCCTTACTTATTTCCATTATTGTGACTGTGGCCCTTAATGCCCAGACAACTAAATTCTTTCAATTTGAGCAAATACACTTTTCTAATATTTCCAATTGCGAAAACGGACTAAACTCTGAGGAACAGTGCGTTTCATATAAAGTTAGTGTTGCTTCAGATTATTTTCCCAATGCCTCAAGTTTTAATCTAGCACAACCCAACATATTTGACCGACCAAAACAGGGCTCATTTATTCCATGTCGAGTGAATTATTACTACACAGAAGAGGACTCAATTGTTCGGTTGATAAGTTACACTAGGGACACGAAAAACTCAACAACCAACTTTAAAGACTTAATGGAACCGATTCACAATCAGTCTGAGAAACTAGACAAATACAATTCGGAATTTGATCAGTTAGTAAACGACTTGCGAAAAGAACTCGGTGAGCCGGTCGAGGGAACTGGTGAAATGAATATAAAAAGAGAGCCAGGGTACTCGGATTGGTACGAAAGAAAATACGTTTGGAAAAAGGAAGAAACGACAGTAGAATTGTTCATGTTGTGGAGTGAGAATGGAGGAAACCTTAGTACCTATAAAATTAGAACCAAAGTCTATTGGAATTAACTATGGCTAACAGCAGCCAAAAAGCAAATAGGGCGGCTTGTCATAAATTTGAAACAATAGAAAATTAATAACCTTAAAACCTAGCTTCTAAGTAAGTACAATCGTCAGTGTCCCATCCTAAAATAAAGCTTACAACTTATATCGAATTCCTACACCAAAGTCTAATTCAGAATCAATTAGGTTGGTTTGTGGTAAATTTTGCCTAAACGGGTCATTCGTTACCGCTTCTCCAACTTGAAATGCAGCGGTAAATGTGTGAGAGACGTTTAGATTAAATAGAAAACGTTCGCTTATTTCAACATCCCAACCCGCCATTAATGTTGCTCCTGTGGTAATGAAGTTTTGTCTATAATAGGTATGGTTTATTTCGGTAGGTTGAATCGGCACCCTTTCCCAACGACCGTTTTCATTGAGAGAATCGGAGTGCATGAAAATATCGTTATTTGATTGCTGGTAGCCTACAACCAGATGGGCACCGAGATACAGACGTGGGTGTTTCTTCAAAACATGCTCGTAGCCAAATCGCACTGTAGGGCGAATTGATGAAAAATTACTACTCATAAAATCAACTCTAGTCGCCGAGGCTCCGACTACTTCTGCACTACTTGGAAAAGAATTTTGGCCAGAAAAATCTGCCCCAATTACAAAACGCAAGCTGTCTTTAGTCAAAAAACGGTAATCGAAGCTTATTCGATTTGAGCTTCCTATCGAAGTTCTGAGGCCAATGTCCTTCGTAAATTGCGAAAAAACCGTATTCGATATTCCAATTGTAAATACCAACGCTACTATAATTCCCTTTTTTAGTTTCATGATTTAATTTTTGATTCACTTAAATAACCGCGTCAATTTCTATTTATTGTAATGTTCTAAATTTTAATTTAGCATTGAATAAGGTCGTATTTTCGTCCGTTGAATGCAAACAAAATATTCACCTGTAGATTGTAGTTTTCACGACCAGCTAATAGAATTCGCTAATTTCAAACGAATAATAAACATTGTTGTTAGCACAGCAACTGGAATGGAAACGTTGAAACAAGTTTCAATAAAAGACATCTACACCTCTAAAAATAAGGAAGAGTTCCTTGTATTGGAAAACAATCTAGAAATACGATTAGATAATATTATTAAAGTCGGTGACTATACAGCGCCTTCATCCAATTATTGTTCTTCAAATTGAAATTATTACTTTCTATATCTTTCGTTGCTATTGCTCATTGGTTAAATGCTCAGAATCAAAAGACATTTACAGAGTTTGATTCATCTTTTGTGAAAACACCACTGAGCATAAGTTATTACGGAAATATGATGTTCAATCCTGGAATTAAAACTGGATTTGATTTCTTCCTGCTCTCGGTATCCAAAGAAAAAGTTAAGCGTAAAAAGACCAAAGAACTCAAAAAGATTCTATTCCTACAACCTAGTTTATCTTACTTTATTGACCCTCACTCTATTTCTTCTACCCAATTAAACGCTGAAATGGGATGGAAAAGAATAAATAAACACCGTTTTTGGGAGGCCGGTCTTACTGCTGGTTATGTTCGAAGATTCAATCTTGGAACTACTTACATAGCAAATGAAACGGGAGATATTGTTTCTACTAAAAAAGGTACCTCTAGAGGGTATTTGTCAACTGGCTTGGTATTAGGATGTGGGAGGAAAATTATTAAGGACAATTCACTTTACGGAAAATTCAATTTAAATGCATTACATAATTATAATTCTGGAGCTATTTTAGAAATTAATATAGAAATTGGTTTGAGGATACCACTTAGTATTTCTTGGATGAATCAAAATGTAAAAACGATTCAAAAATGAGAGTATTCGTTTTTATAACCTTGGTTATAAGCGTAGTAGCATGTAAAAAAAGCATCAACGAGGCAGATATTTACGAAACTATATTCGTTAGAACAAAAGGTAATGACATGCCTCTTTACCTACGAGGAAATTTCGAAAGTGGTACATGCATTTTGTTGGTTCATGGAGGTCCGGGAGGCTCAGGATTAGAATATCGTTCAGGTAAATTCATCGAGGCGATAGAAAAAAAATATGGACTTGCTTATTGGGATCAACGTGGTCAAGGCATGAGTCATGGTACATTTTCTTCAGAAGAAGTAACCATAGAGAATATGGTGGTAGATATGAAGGCTGTTATCAATGCGCTTAAAGATCGCTTCGAAAAAATTCAAGTGGTGGCATTAGGCCACTCTTGGGGTGGAACGCTAACGGCAAAATTCATGATTACAAATGACAATCAATACTTGTTGAGTGGTTGGTTAGAATCAAACGGTGCACATGATATTCCGGCATTAAATATTGAGGCAGTGAAGCTATTTATTAGTGAAGCTAACAACCAAATAAACCTTGGCAACAATACCGAAAAATGGAGTGAGTTACTTAGTTGGGCTTCGGCAATAGACACCAACAACATTTCTGTTGAACAAGGTGGAGAAATAAACTCCAAAGCAAGAGAAGCAGAGCAGCTACTACTTGATGATGGAATTATTCAAGCAGGAGAATCAGGAGGGACAAAAAACTCAATATTTTTTGGTCCGACAAATATTCTTACCAGTACAATTAGTGGCAACAGAACAAACGGGAACCTTTCTGAAATAGAAACCTTATCTATGACCAAGGAATTATCGATGGTAACTATTCCGTGCCTCTTTTTGTGGGGTAAATACGATTTTGTAGTGCCGCCTGCTCTGGGATTCGGAGCATTCAATACGGTTCAATCTACCAATAAAAAATTGGTGATATTTGACAAGTCAGGGCACTCTCCAATGGACAATGAATGGGAAGCATATTTAAAAGAGGTTGATCAATTTATTGAATCACTTTAATTGTTCCAAAGAATTCTCATTAAAAATTGGTCAATTCAAATTAGTAGAAATGAAAAAAGCCCCGATAAATCGAGGCTTCAATATCATTAAAACTAGAAAGCAGATTATTTCTTGAACTTCGCGTAACGAGTCTTGAATTTATCTACTCTACCAGCAGTATCAACAAATTGCATTTTACCTGTGTAAAATGGGTGAGAATCAGAAGTGATTTCACATTTGATTAATGGGTACTCTGTTCCATCTTCCCAAGTTACAGTTTCTGAAGTAACTGCAGTTGAACGACCAACAAACATATTTTCTGTTGACATATCTTTAAATACAACTGGTCTGTAGCTCTCTGGGTGAATATCTTTTTTCATTTCTTTATTCTCTATAATTATTCGGGCTGCAAAAATAACATTTTTTGAATCCAATAATTTACCAAAACAATAAAAAAGATTGTTATTCGTATTAGAATAATATCTGCAATTTTCTAATTGGATACTTTTGCCGCGTGAAACATCTATTATTCATTTTATTCATCATCAGTATTTTTTCCTCTTGTAAAAAGAGGAACTTAGGTTTTGAAGAACAGGGTGTTTTACAGTTCTCTGAAACAATAATTGTTTTTGACACTGTTTTCACCGGAGTTGGTTCTGCCACTCAATCCATGAAGGTTTATAACCCACACTCAAAAGATATTTCCATTTCCTCGGTTAGCCTAGAAGGTCTTGCTGGAGAATCTTACCGATTTAACTTAGATGGGTTTCCAGGTAATCAAAAGGATGTTATTATACCGGCAAATGATTCACTTTTTTTATTTGCTGAAGTTACCATTGACGCAAGCAACCAATTCAATCCATTCTTTGTAGAAGATAACATTGTATTTGTGACCAATGGTATTGAGCAAAAAATTAAACTTACTGCCTACGGACAAGATGCATATTATTATCGTCCAACCCAATTCGTACAAGGCTTGCCTCCACTTTCCTTTGTTTCTGAATATTTACATATTCCATTAACTTCCTTGGATGTGAATTGGAAAAACGACAAACCACATGTCATCTATGGATATTTACTAGTGGATAGTTTGTTGACATTAAATATTCCTGCTGGCACTCAAATACATTTTCATACCGGAGCCGGACTGTGGGTCCGTCGCGGCGGATCCATTAATATTATGGGAGAAAAAGAAAAGGAAGTAGTATTTCAAGGTGATAGATTAGAAGCTAATTTTGATGATAAAACGGGTCAATGGGACAGAATTTGGATAAATACAGGTGTTGAATCCAATATTAAGCACGCTATTATCAAAAATGGTTTTGTTGGCCTGCAAATAGAACCTCAGCCGTTTTCAGGCTCTTCTCAAGATGTAGTTGCAGAAAAAGTAAATATTCAAAAAACAACTATTTCCAACATGGCTGGTATTGGAGTTTTTGTCAGAAACGCAAATGTTGATATTGAAAACTCCCAAATAGACAATATCGGCACCTACAACATGGCAGTTACTGGCGGGGGAAATATCAACGTACTAAACTCTACTCTCGCAAATTATTGGAGCGGAGGTAACCGAGAGGATCCAATGCTTTTTGTTAGTAATAGATACAGCACAGGCGAGAACTCGGAAGAATCTGAAAACTTAAATATACTTTTTGGAAACACCATTATCTATGGTTCTAAAGAAGAAGAACTAGAGTTGGATAGTGCTAAGAGTGCAGAATACAACCTCACATTTGATCATTGTGTGCTTCGAACAGAATTAGTAACTAGCGATAATACTCGTTATAAATCCTGTGTAATAAATCCTAGCAGCGTAACGATTGGAGATGAAAGCTTTTTACCAGTTTATAAAAATCAAAATGCGCAAGATTTTAGCTTGTTTCAAGAATCTGTTGCCGTGGATAAAGGATCGATAGAAATATTGAATCTACTCACTGATAAAACGGATATTCTGAACAACAATCGGGATGCAACCCCAGATATTGGTGCTTTCGAATATAAATAGAGAATTAACTAATGAATACTATCGAATCGGTCGTTTGAGTGACCGTCTTTTAAACCACGTTTATATCCTAACTTGTAGCTCAAATAAGCTTCTAGACCACCCTGTAAGCTACTCGCTGCGTTAAGCTTAGAAATATTGACATCATAACTAATTCCTACACCTACACCTGCCCAATTAAATTGAGTCTGGAAAATAAATGCATCTTTCCAACGGAAGTAAGCTCCGAATTCCATGGTAACTTCTTTGGTAATACCAGTATGCTTTCCTGCTTCTTGAAACACAAAATCAAATGCAGACCCAACTACAAAATATCTTTGCCTTGCTTGGGTAAACATGATTACGCGCGGAATAAATGCAAAATTATCTGCATGGCTATGAATTTCAACATCTCCATGCAAATACAATGAACGGGCAAGGCTGTATTCAGTATTTAAATAGTTAACCTGAGGGCCATTAATGTTGTTAATAGACGAACCAAGGTTCGCTCTGACGTTATCGTGATTGGTGTAAAACCAGTTGAATCCTGCACCTACTCCAATAAACGAATTACTTACATCTCCCTGTTCCCCACCAGCAATATTAGGATCGAAATCAGGATTTGCCAATTTCCAGTTCCATTGGCTACCCCAGTTACCATCAAAATTCAAAGCCTTTTGACCGTAGTTAACTTTTAAACCCATACTAAAAAAGTTGGTTTCTGAAGGATCGAATGATTTCCCGAAATTAATGTTTAATCCAAGATTTGTCGTCGATGTCTGTGAGAGTCCAGCATCATCTTTTATCCCATAGATACCAATTGCAAGCATGTCATGCTGAGTAATATCGGTTAGAACTGGCAAATCAATCGATGCTGCCATTGTTGTGTATGGCTCTGCCGATACCGAAGACCATTGTTGCCGATAATGCGAATTAAATCGCATTGTACCGTGAAAAATCCCAGAAGTAGCAGGGTTAAATATTGGGGTGGCGTTGAAGAACTGAGAGAAATGAACATCTTCTTGACCAAGTCCAAAAAATGAACAACCGATAACTACAACCGTAACTGAAAGTCTTTTTATCATTACTCTGCTTTTATCGTGCTAAGGTTACGTTGCCTTGTAATACTTTAAAATCACCATTCTCGTGAAACAATTCAATGTAATAGGTATAAACTCCAGGTGTCAAATCTCTATCAATTTCGTTTTGGAAAGTACCTCTCCAACCTGTTTTAGCTCCTTGATTACTCGGATCCTCTATTACTATCTCATCAACGTCTTTTGTTTGATAAACAATTTGTCCAAAACGATTAAATACCTTCACATCAATGGTAGCTATTCCATTACCGAAAACATACCAGTTTTTGTTTTGATAACGTCCTGATCCGGGGGTGAAAATATCTGGCACACCAACGGAATATTGAATTTCACCGCTTGCATCAGTTCGCAGAATAATTTCAAGGGAGTCCATAACACGACACCCGTTGTAATTTTCTTTGATTAAGTAATAAAACTTATCTTCCTCCGGCTCAGCGTATGTTGAACGCTCTCTCCAGTCTTCAATTTCATCACGAAGAAACTTTCCTGCTTCATCTCTGTATAACCAGTAATAATTGAAACAACAACAAGTATCCCCTCTCAGTTTTTCGACATCACGCAAATCCTCACAATAACCTCTTTCACCGAATTTCGCATCTCTGTTCACACTTAAAAACCCTCTATGCCCTCTTACAATCGTTGAATCTTCGTAAATAAGAGAGATTTCGGGATATTCGGTTACTGAAACAAATTCTTTGTAGTGCACTGAATCTTTACCATAAACATTTTCTACCACTAAAGCTACGTCCCAATTTTCTCGCTGATCAATGTAACAAACACGAACAGAGTCTCCAGTAAAAGTGGTATCCGTGTAATTTGTATCGGCGATTCTGGCAGTATCAACTGTAAAATTTGGGTAATAATGCTTATCCCACATATCGTCTTTAATTCCCTTCAAATGCCACGTAAACTCCATACTATCAGTACTAATAAAGAATTCGTCCTTTATTGAATAATCATACCTAAATGTAATGCAATCATCGACGCATAATTTTCTTTGGTTCTCGTTTAATATTCTTGCTTTCGCCGGCACACAACCTTTAACCACGAGGGTTTTAGTAATAAAGTCAGCACCGCCAGAACCAGAGACATTTAATGTCACTGTATAAGTGGTATCTCTTCCACCTGCTCCAGCGCATGGATAAAAAATTTGAGCAATGGCATTAGTATCATTAACTAACCGACATCTTCCTGAATCATCTTGAGCCCCAGGAAAAGACCAATACCTTGAGCTAACAATTCCATCGCTACTATCTGCGAAAGCGACTGAATCGCCAGCGCAAATCGTGAGAACGGAACCTGTAGTTCCATTCATGGCAAAATCAGCATCAGGCGGTGTATTACAATCTACTACACTTATATGACCTGTTTTGGTAGTAGAGTTTTGACCTAAGGAATTTGTGGCAGTTAAGGTTATGGAGAAATTACCAAGGCTATTGAAACAAAAATTTGGATTTTGCACATTAGAGGTGTCTGCTACATTTCCGGTGCCAAAGCTCCATTTCCAATTCGTTGGGTTCCCTGTTGTTGCATCAGTAAATTGAACACAATCTCCTTGACAAACGGTTCTATTATTTGCCGCAAAGTCTGGATTAGGTGCACCAATTGGACTTCCGGTAATTGAAACATCATCAATTGCAAAACCCGGTGAAAGACCTGTATCTGGATTAATAAAAATGAAAGCAAAACTCAAGGAAGCCTGATTGCCAAATGAGGGTAACGATAAAGTTGTATCACCCCAGGTGGAATCATTAGCCATGGTAAATCCCGTTGGTAACCAATTAACTCCTCCATCGGTACTGTATGCAACTGAGGCCGATTTTGCAGGTAATGGGGCCGAAAGTAACCCTTCCGCAAAATTTAACCACCAAAATTTAAATTTGATATCGGTTAATCCAGTTGTGTTAACACCACTGGTCATTTTGGTCATGTAAACCTCGTTTGGTCCTTTAAGTTGATACTGATAATTGGCATTTAATATTCCATTGTTCAAATAATTCCTTGAAATCATGTGTAAATAACCAGAGTTAGGCGAACCTGATATTCCAGCCGGTTGATTATCGGTATTCGGTACACCAACGCCAATATTTCCAGTGTAATTATTATTGATTATCCAGAGGTTTTCACCGCCTCCACCAACTGTTTCAACCTTGACACCATTCACCAAAACTGTGTCTGTTGAATTAATAGTCCAATTTCCTTGACCCGAGTTAAAATCGTCGGTAAGCAACACCTGCTGTGCATTAATCTGCATTGAAAAGCACGACGCAATTACTACAAAAATCAATGTCGCAATACCTCTAAAATTCAATTCCATAAGTTTATCTTAATGCTGCGCCAAAATAAAGGCATTAATTAGAATAATCAAATTTTAATTACAAATTCAAAAGAAAGCTTAATGTATCAACATTATCTGCATAGTTCCATAGCCTAGGAGATTGCGCCTCGCCATACTTAATTGATTCATTATCTACAACGCACTGAACCTCTTCGCTTAGTTGCAAATCAATAATTAAGTCGTTCTTTTCTCCATCATAATATTCATAATGTATTACACCAATTGGAGACTTCAGTTTGGTTTCTTCTTTAACCAAAACAAACTCATTGTCTAGCATTTTTTCGTTATTCAGTAAAAAAAGCGTCTTGTGATAATCGTAATTGTGCGTGTATTTGATATTATCCAGTACCCAAGAAAAGTCGATAATTGACTCAAAAAACCTATCGAATTTATACCCCTTTGGAACATACAACTTGGTGACATTTCTACAGCCCAAACCGAAATAGGTGAAAATATCTTCTCCAAGTTTTTTTAACTCGTCAGTACTTTCATTTCCTTCCAAAATAGCCACCGAGGTTCTGCTTTTTCTTATTATGTGCGGATACTTTCCAAAATATGCTTCGAAATAACGCGATGAGTTGTTACTACCTGTGGCAATAACAGCATCTATTTCGGTCAACTTCTCAGCTAAATCAATTTTATCCTTAAATACTTCATTGATTTCGTAGAGTTGGTCAATTACAAAACGTATTAAAACTGAATCGTCCGTTGCCGGCTTAACTACCGCGATATTTCCAGAAAGTAACACTGCAAGTAAATCGTGAAGTCCTACTAAAGGAATATTACCCGCCATTATAATTCCAACTCGCTTCCCCTCTCTTTCATTACCAATAGGAGGATAATCGGCAATCCATTGATTTAGATTGTTGATGGTCAACATTTCTGCCCAATTTTTAAAAGCCTGCTTGGATTGCTCCACTCCAAACCAACCATTTTTGCTTTTAGCTACTTGGAATAAATCGTTATTGTGGTCAATAGCAGTTTTTAATCGTTCACCTAGTTGAACAAAACTGGCTATTCTTTCCTCTATTTTCATTTAAGACTATTTGATATTAAAAAATAAAAAGAGCTGAATATCTTTGCAACAAAATTAGCGGAAGCGAACATAGAAAAACATACGCCATGGCAATTACGATAACAGATGAATGTATAAACTGCGGAGCTTGTGAGCCCGAATGCCCCAATAACGCTATTTATGAAGGCGGTGTTGAATGGAGAATGGCTGACGGAACAGGTCTGTCGGGCGATGTTACCACGCCCATGAACAATGCATTGAATGCTGATGAGGAACAAGATGCTGTTTCAATGGACTTCTTCTATATCGTTACAGATAAGTGCACTGAATGCAAAGGCTTTCATGATGAGCCGCAATGCGCTGCAGTATGTCCGGTAGATTGCTGTGTTGATGATCCTGACCACAGAGAAACCGACGAATTTTTATTAGAGAAAAAAGACTTCATGCACGTGTAATCACAACACTATTAAACAACCAACGTTAACAAATGAAATTGCTAAAACCAGTTGGGTTTCCATCTGGCTTTAATTTTGTTATTCGTTAAATTCCATGATTCGAGTTTATTTAAGTTTTGTTTTGATGGTTGGTAGTTGTGCAGTTGCACTTGCCCAAGAATCCTATAAACCGGCACCAACTGATTTAACATTTAAATTAAAAAACCTAAGAATCAACTGCCTAAAGTCGGATAATGACGAGGATATTGAACGACTAAATGCGCAATTTAGGTTAACGTTACTGCAAGCCTTACAGAATGACCAAGAATTTATTACCGACAGTATTCCGAGTTTTGGAAATGTAAAATCACCCGATAAAAAACTTGAGCTTTATACATGGAATATTCTTAAAGAATTTGAAGAATATGAATACTTCGCATTTCTAAAATTTAAAAATGGTGAAGTCATTGAACTCAAAGACAAATCGCGCATATTACTAACTCCAGAACTAAAAATAACCTCTACCAATAACTGGTTTGGTGCGTTGTATTTTGACATTATTCCTGTAAAAAATGACAAAAAACAAAAATACTACGTACTACTAGGTTGGGATGGAAACACAGGGAGTAGTATAAAGAAGGTAATCGATGTATTGTACTTCGATGAGCGGTTAGAAAATTGGCAGCTAGGTAAAAAAATATTCGGCCCACCTTTCCGAGATATTACTCGATTCTTTCTAGAATACAGCGGAGAAGTAAATGCCTCATTAAAATACCACAAAAAAGAAAATCAAATAATTTTTGACCACTTAGTCCCCCTAAATACTGGACTTGAAGGCGTTTTTGAATTTTATGTACCAGACCTAAGTTTTGATGGATTTGAATTTAGAAGTGACTATTGGTATTTTATTCAAAATGTGGATGTTAGAGGCAACCAGACCATGGAAAATTACACCACCCCAAAAACAGATATTCGATTGGAATGAAGCAATTTGCCGTAATCATATTCGTTTCGTTATTCACAACTTCCTTGTTTTCTCAAACCAGCGAACTGCAAGTGTATAGCGGTGAAAAAAAATCGTTCACTTTATTTGTCGATGGCCTTAAAGAAAACGATGCCCCAAAATGGAAGGTTAAAGTAAAAAATCTACCTGCAGGCCCACATCATGTGCGTGTTTTGTTCGATAATGGACAAACGAACACCATTCAGAAAAAAATAAATGTCCCTGCTTCGTCTGTTTTGACCTTTGAAATTTTACTTTATGAAAATGCTGGTAGAAAGTGGTACGATTTAACTCAGGTCGATTCCATAATCAAAGAAAAAATTCCTGAACCAGAACCCATAGATAGTTCGGTGGTTATTGAACTAAAAAAAGCAGAAAAGAAAGCCGATTCCCTACTAAAAGTAAGTGTTCCCGAACCAAAAATAGCCGAACCAAAAGGTGTGGATAGTCTTGCGGTAATTCCAAAACCATCTGTTAATGACACTATTGTAACAACGAAGGCAGAATCAAAATTTCAATGCACCAACCCTCTCCTACCTGTTGGTTTTGGTTTGGTTATGGAGCAATTGAAATCTGAATCTTATGAAGATTTGCTGCTGGATAAAGCCAAAAAACTAGCCGATGAAAATTGTTTCTCTGCGATACAAATCATGGAAATAATGCAGTTAATGGAATTTGAAGTTTCTAGAATAGAATTTGCCATTTATACTTACCCTAAATGTTTCGACCCTATGAACTACAAATTTGTAGAAGATGCATTTGAATATGATTCTTCAAAAGAAAAACTGAACGAAGCGCTTTTTGCCAAACCGGGTAAAAAAAGCGCGATTAAATAACTTATCAACCTTGCGTTCTGAGCAATAAAAAAAGCATACTATTTTTATTAACCTTACTGTTTTGGTTACCCACAAATGCGCAACAGTATGAATCTGTTGTCACAGAAAATGAACCGGTTGATGCCGACAACAAAATCTTAAAATACGGTCGGGTTTTTATCTACGATTATTTCATACTTGACGGTAAAACGAAGAAAAAAATAAAATCAAGCACCAACAATGGATTTGTACTTAGTTCTATTGACTCCGATTCGTTAGCTGTAGATAAAATATACATGATAGTCAAACCAAAAGACCCTACGATTCCTATAGATGAAAATCAAACCAAAATAACGTACATCCAGGGTCCCGTCTTCGACTTTGTTTCGCATACTGGGGCTATCGAGAACGGAGACAACTATTGGTTGCACCCAATTAGAGACGGATTTTTCAAATGTTTAGAGACCTGTCCATTCCCCTACATCAAAAAGCCTTTTGTTGAAGGAACGACTTGGACAGATTCAATGCGTATTGGCCAAGGCTGGAGAAACAAATTTTGGGGTACTTGGGAAGGTGATTTGTTGCTCAATTACAACTACAGCATTACTGGATTTGATTCTATTTCCACTCCACTCGGACGCATTGAATGTACTATCGTCGAAAGTACTGCCAGTTCCACAATTGGTCAATCACATTTAAAGGCAATTTACACAGAGCAATTAGGATTTGTATTCTTGGATTACACCTTATTTACGGGTAAAAAGGTGGTTATTAGATTGGTGGACTTCAAAGAAAATCAGACTTTTAATGACACAGGCACACTCTTTAAAACAAAAAAATATTTGAAGGAATAGTATCATCAACTATCCAAATCAAACTAGGATTACAGAAGTCTAAAACATCTGTTCAAAAAATTGACGTTCTTAACGTTCAATTAACCAACCTACCTCAACTTTTTTTTAGACTTTAGCAGCAAACAATAAAACAATATTGCTTTATGTCTAAAGTCCATAATTACAGTGCAGGTCCGTGCATTTTACCACAAGAAGTATTAGAAGAAGCTCAAGCAGCTGTTGGAAATTTCGAAAACCTTGACTTATCCCTTTTAGAAATTTCGCACCGAAGCAAAAACTTTGTCAATGTAATGGACGAAGCAACAGCTCTTGTGAAAGAAGTTTTAGAAGTACCCGACGGTTATTCTGTAATTTTTCTTCAAGGTGGGGCTAGTTTAGGTTTCCTAATAACTGTCATGAATTTAATGCGTGAGAACGGAAAAGCAGCTTACACGGACACTGGTGCGTGGGCAAATAAGGCAATTAAAGAAGCAAAAAACTTCGGAGAGGTCGATGTTTTGGGTTCTTCAAAAGATGCGAACTACAATTTTATTCCTAAAGACTTCGCAGTTCCTGAAGATGTAGATTACTTCCATTGCACTTCGAATAACACGATTTATGGAACTCAAATAAAAAGCTTCCCAGAATGCTCTGTTCCATTGGTTTGCGACATGTCTTCAGACATATTTTCGAAGAAAGTGGATATTTCAAAATTTGATATGATTTACGCTGGAGCGCAAAAGAATTTGGGACCAGCTGGAGCCACTTTGTACATTGTAAAAGATGAAGTTTTTGGTAGAAATGGCAGAACCATTCCCTCCTATTTGGATTTACAAATTCATGCTTCGAAGGACTCTATGTTCAATACACCACCAGTATTCTCAACTTACGTTTCTATGCTAACACTGCGTTGGTTAAAAGCAAATGGCGGAATAGAATGGATTGAAAAACGTAACAACGAAAAAGCAGCAATGCTTTACAACGAAATTGACAGAAATCCATTATTCGAAGGAACAGCAAATGCAGAAGACCGCTCTAATATGAATGCTTGTTTTGTTTTGAAGGACGAAGCGCATAAAGAAGCTTTTGATAAGCTTTGGAACAACGCGAATATCAGCGGAATTAAAGGTCACCGTTCTGTTGGTGGATACAGAGCGTCAATGTACAACGCACTACCACCAGAAAGCGTTCAGGTTTTGGTTGATTGCATGCAAGAATTAGAAAAAACGGTTTAATATTTTATAACGTCATTCTGAAACCTTGTGCTGAACTTGATTCGGTATTGTTTCAGAATCTCTTATTCATGCTTGAGATGCTGAAATAAATTCAGCATGACATTGAAGAATAAAACAAAACACACACATGAAAATTTTAGCAAACGACGGAATAGCAAATTCAGGTAAAATCTTATTGGAAGCGGCTGGTCACACAGTGGTTACTGAAACGGTAGCACAAGACAATTTGATTGATGCCATTAACAACGAAAACTACGAAGTGGTTTTAGTTCGTTCAGCAACTACGGTTCGGCAACATGTAATGGACTCCTGCCCTAACCTAAAAATGATTGGTCGTGGTGGAGTTGGTATGGACAACATTGATGTTGAATACGGAAGGTCTAAAGGTTTGCATGTTTTTAATACTCCTGCGGCTTCGTCTCAGTCTGTTGCGGAGCTCGTAATGACTCAGCTATTTAGTTTGGTTAGAATGACTTACGATGCGAACAAAGAAATGCCGGAAAACGGAGCCTCAAATTTCAAAGTACTAAAGAAAAAGTACGGTAAGGGTGTTGAGCTAAGAGGTAAAACCATTGGCATTATTGGTTTTGGTAGAATTGGCCAAAGCGTTGCTCAATATGCAATGGGCTGCGGAATGAACGTAATTGCTCACGACCCGTTTGTCTCAAAAGCTAATATTAAATTATCCATTCAAGGAAAAGGTATTGAGGTTCCAATTGAAACAACTAGTATGGAAGAAGTGCTTACTCAATCTGATTTTCTTTCATTACATGTACCAAAACAAGCAGACGGAAGCGCAGTTATTGGAACAAACGAGCTTAATTCAATGAAAGATGGTGTTTATTTGGTAAATGCTGCTCGTGGTGGTGTTATTTACGAAGAAGCATTAATAAGCGCTCTAGATTCGGGTAAAGTTGCTGCATGTGCGTTAGACGTTTTCGAAAACGAACCTACTCCAAACGAAGCTATATTAGAGCATTCTAAAATTGCTACAACGCCTCATATTGGAGCTGCTACATTAGAAGCGCAAGATAGAATTGGCGAAGAATTGGCTAATTTTATTATCGCTAATAGTTAATCGCTAGAGACATAGAACTTGAAAAGGCGACTTAGGTCGCCTTTTTTGATTGGAAGTTAACGTTTTGGCTATGAATGTAGCCAAAACATTTCTTCTTAACCTGACTTGGGTATATTTTATAGCTGTTGTTGTAGGGCGTTATTCTTCAATTCTAATCTTCAGTTGCACCCAGCACTTCAACTTCGTGCCACACTGTGTCAGTTCCATATGGACCCCAAACTTCTAAAGTAGCTTTGTAAACACCGTCTTTTGTGTAATTGTGGATAGGGCTTATAATAGAGTCAGTTGTTCCATCACCAAAGTCCCACTTATAATAAGATGCATTCCTAGATTCATTAAAAAAGCGAACATTTAGAAAAATTATGTTGAAATCGAATCTGGCAACGGTTTTAGTTGTGTCCGAAATCGAAGCAGTTTCACTTTGATCTAAAGCTACAACTTCAGAAGTTACAGAATTTTCATGCTTGTTATTCTTTTGTGAACCATTGTTGCAAGAGATTATTATACAAAGTAATAAGGCTGTTACACACGGTAATATCAATTTACTTTTCATGACATTTTTGTTTTTATTAGCTAAAGTAAGATTTGTAGTGAATTGAATGGTTGTATGAAATGCTCTACAACTAGTGGCTATAAGCAACTATACATTTGTAAACGTTTGTAAGTAATTACACAAGAATAGTTTTCTTCTATTTTTCATCTTTTTCGCGTACTCCGCAAAATACTATTTTCTACGAGGTGTACACTTCAAGTAGTTTTTTGGTCAAATTCAAAATATGTAAGAGCATATAAAAAGCTACTCCTATATTTGCAGAACGGTGGACTAACCACCGCGTTTTTTTATGGCTAGAATTATTCCTTTCAAAGCATTTCGTCCACCTCGAAAAATGGTTCACTTAGTGGCCTCAAGGTCCTTTGTGTCCTATTCACGGTCTGGTTTGAACCACAAACTAAGCACCAACCCCTACTCTTTTATAAATATCATAAACCCTGAATTTGGTTCCAAAAAAAGAACAAAGCCAAACACTGTTAACCGATTCAAACAAGTAAAAAAGAAGTTTCAAGAATTTATAGACCAAGGAATATTCAAACAAGATGATTCGGATTCATTCTATATCTACCGACAAAATTATTTGGGCAAGTCCTACACTGGAATTATCGCTGGCGCTTCCATTGACGATTACGAAAATGGAACCATTAAAAAACACGAGCACACCATTCTGAAACGCGAAGTGGTTTTTAAAAACTACCTCGAAATGACCGACATGAATGCCGAACCGGTACTAATGACATATCCTGATAGTAATTCGGTGAAAATTGTTATTGACAAGTACTTAAGCCAGACTCCTGAATACGATTTTATGTCGGCAAATAGTGCAAGTCATGAATTTTGGAAAATTGATGATTCAGCAGATATTTCTTTAATTACCGAAGCATTTAATGGATTTGATGCTTTGTATATTGCTGATGGTCATCACCGATGTGCCTCATCAAACTTACTTGGGCACGAACTTCGTAGAAAAAATCCAAACCACACGGGTACAGAGAAATACAACTACTTAATGAGCTTTCTGATACCTGAAAGTCAATTGAACATTTTAGAATTTAATAGGGTTGTTGAAGACCTAAATAATCTGACCGACGATGAATATCTTGAGAAGTTGAATGACTTCTTTATTGTTCAAAAATTAAATGTAAGTAACTTCAAACCAAAATCTTACAATCAAATTGGAATGTACCTTTCAGGCTGTTGGTACGCCTTGGATGCCAAGATAGGGACCTTCGACCAAAACCACCCTGTAGAGCGATTAGACGTTTCTATTCTTTCTCAAAATTTACTCGAACCTATTCTTGGAATCAAAGATTTAAGAACCGACAAACGTGTGCAGTTTATTGGTGGCAGAAACGAAGACAATATACTCACTAAACTTATCGACCGAGGCAAAATGAAAGTTGGCTTTGTACTGCATCCTGTTACCTTAGACCAGTTGAAAAACGTTGCAGATATGCACCAATACATGCCTCCGAAAAGCACTTATATCGAACCAAAAATTCGAAGTGGTTTGGCTATTTATAAAATCAGCGATTAAATGACTCAACTACCTACTGAGTTTAACGTTCGCATTTACGGACTGTTTATTCACGACGATTCAATTTTGGTTAGTGACGAACTGCTACAAGGAAAGCCGTTTACAAAACTACCAGGTGGAGGACTCGAATTTGGCGAATCTCCCGTTGAATGTTTGCACCGAGAGGCCCAAGAAGAAATGAAAGCTGAAATAAATGTCGGTAAGCACTTTTATACCACTGATGAATACATTCAGAGCTACTTCAGACCTTGGCAACAAGTAATTTGCAGCTACTACAGCTGTACATTTAAATCACCAGAACGTATTAAAGTATCCAATTCTAAAATGAATTTTGATTATTCGATTCAAGAAAATCAAGAATCGTTTCGATGGGTTAAACTTTCAGAACTCGCTAATGAAACGTTTGATTTTTTGAGTGATAAAACGGCAATTTCTAAATTAATTGCGACTTTGTAATGACGGTTTATTTTCCGAAATATGTGGTATTGTTTAGTCTTCTATTTATTGGCTTCAACGGAATAGCACAAGACAAAGACAATGATTCTACCATGAATAAATTCATGGGTTTTGATTTGGACAAACAACGCAAGCTGACCATTTTACCAACAGTCTATTTCAAACCAGAAACCAACTGGGCATTTGGAGTTTCGGCATTAATGTATCGTAGGTTTAACCAAAAAGATACCATATCTCCGCTTAGTTTGGCAGGACTATCTTTCGTTTACACGCTCAATAGGCAGATTCTGTTTTCCATGCCGTTCAAAATTTTTCTGAAAGAAGATAATTACAGAATCAATGGTGAAATTTCATTTTACGAATACCCTTATTTCTTCGCAGGAATCGGAAATGACAAGGAACTGATTGAAGAACAATATTCGGAAGATTACGGTGCCAATTTTCCGCGATTCGCCATCACTGGGCTGAAGAAATTCAGAAAAAACATATACACCGGACCAAAACTATTTTATCAAAACACAACCGTCACAAGTATAGAATCTGGCGGATTGTTAGATTCATTAAACATCCCTGGGGCAAGTGGTAGTGTAACTACCGGGATTGGCTGGGAGGCTGTTTACGACAAACGGGACTTTGTCTATGCTCCCACCCAAGGATACTATGCCAATGCTTCCTTTCTTGGTTTCAATGAAATTATGGGCGGTAATTTTGAATACAATTTATTCACCCTCGATTTAAGGAAATATTTCAACCTAGGAAAAAACCACATTCTTGGCTTGCATACTTTCAATTCATCTATTTTTGGAACAGCTCCATTCAACAAACTGTCGCAATTGGGTGGAGAAAAAATTATGCGGGGCTACCGAAAAGGAGTGTTAAGAGACAATAACCTTATGGCAGGTCAAGTAGAATACAGAACTCCTATTTGGCATTTCTTTGGCTTTGCTGCATTTGTTGGAACCGGCGCTGTTGCTCCTAATCTAAAAGATTTCAGCATCACTAACCTCCTACCAAGTTATGGTGCCGGATTTCGGTTAGCGTTCAATAAAAAAGAGCGTATTCACATTCGGTTTGATTACGCCAGAGGATTAAACCGAGATGAATTCTACTTGTCTTTTGCTGAATCTTTTTGATTCTTTTTCTTTAGTCGTTTTAATTTCCATTTGGATTCCTCAAAACGAGCCGTCCAGACAGAAGTGTCACCATCTTCCATTCTTGTCCAAACCATTTGCACAATACCATTATGCGAATCAATGTTGTTGTAATCACCAAAAAACTTATTCGCTTTTGGAGCAAACGGCTGTTGCCTTATTCGTTTGTATTTGAAGGAGTTGCCACCATTATAAGACCTGGCTAAAACAACATCAGTTTGGTTGTCCTTAAACCTACTTCTATCGTAATAAATGAAATACAAGGCTCCAGTTGTTTGGTCTAAACTCATCCATGTTAAAAACTGATGACCCTTTCCTGATTTCCTTCCTATTCGTTTCGAACTCGACCACGTTAATGCCTCGTCATCACTACTTTTCAAAAAAACATCGGTATTCTCTACTCCATTTCTTTGGTCACTCCAATTTACATACAATCTTCCTGCAAACTTGCCATTGGTTCTGTCACACGCTGTAACCGGCATTCCATTACATCTACTAATTCCAGGAATAGACAACGTCCAACCCGCTGTATTACTGTCCACCAATTTCGGTTCGTTTTGCCAAGAATTATTAGTGAGTGTGTTCATTCGAATTCCATTTGTCCCAGCCCAGGCAACATATACGGAACCATTATTCGAGAAAGTAGGCACAGCGCCTTCTGTTGTCAGTGAACTATCTTGACAATCTCCAGAAACAGCATTTATTTGAATTGGGCTTGACCACGAACTGCCATAATCATTTGATTTCGAGAATAATATATTTGATTTGCAGGAAGAATCACGCTCTCCGTACTTATCAAACTGCGTCCAAGAGAGATACAATTCTTGTTTTTCTTCATTAAAAACAGCCCAATGTTTGTCTTGCGCTTTTTCTCCATCTTTTCCGACAAAAGTTCCTTCAGACCAAGTTACGCCATAATCCTCAGAGGTTTGACAAACAATTCGGTCTATCCAGCTGCCATTTGGCGGATTACTCAAATGAAAAAAATAGTACCTCCCAGAAGAATCTGAAATAACAACTGGATCACCCCAAACTCCATACTTAGAGCTCATTTTTGTTCGTTCCCAAGTCTGACCACCATCATGACTCGAGTATAAATTATTGAGGTTAGCGCCGCAAAGTACTTCACCAGAGTTGTTTCTGTTTATGACAATGCTTGGTTCATTCGGGCTATCTAACGTTCCAACCTTCACTGGTTTTTGTCCGAATGAATTCAATGTAATTACAAGCAGGGATAGAAAGACAAAAAACCTCATAGACTTAACCTTTTAGTAACCAATGCTTCAACAAGCTTATACACTTCGGCTGGTTGTCGAGTCCGCCAGGCCATATCATTGAGTTTTCCGCCCGTTACGAAATATTGGTCAATATTCTCTCTACTAAACTCCTCCATTATATGTTCCCTAAAATTTAAAGTAGCAATCCAACCTTCTTCAATGTCCTCATACCACTCCTCGTAGTAAGAATCGTCTGAAGGGTGGTAATTGAGTACGTTTTCTCCAATTAGAATAAACTGATTGATTCCCTCTTCTATCAGGTGATCGATAATGTTGCGTTTCAGTGCCTGAATGTCATTGTAGAGCGTATCGTTCCACTCGCCCATTAATTCAATTATCGCAAATCCGATTTCATAATCTGCATAAATAATCTTGAGAAACAAGGTCGTCGAACCTATGTTATCCCACTGAGGGTGAATAACATGATTATAAATGACGTCGCTAAAGAAGAACTCAGAATATTCCTTTCCGAAAAACGGAGAACGATCATCCTCTTCGGCCAAATACAGTTCTCTCCAACGATAATAAGGTTCAATGTCGTGCATTAAAGCAAAGGTAAATACAGTTTCAAAATACGTAGAGCAATTTGTGATTCTATTGTATGTTAAATGCTCATTTAATCTGGGAATTTAGTTTTAATTCTATAACAATGAATACTTCAGTACGTTGATGGCTCGATTTGTGAATTCACTATATTCGCCAGTTAGTTAAACTTAGAAAAGCTAGTATTAGTTAGTTGAAAAATTTCATTAAAATATCGATTTTGTTTTTCGGAACATTCTTGTGCTCTGTCCCATTTCAGGCACTGGCTCAGGACGATATTTTAGATGCAATTGAGGCGGAACTAAAAGCTGAAGAAGAGAAGAAAAAAGCTGCAGCCAAAGCTTCGAAAAACGAGGCCAAATACAAAGCAAATTATGAAGCCAGCATCCGAAAAGGAGATGCTTACATTCGGTCTAAAAAATACGACGACGCTCTTGAAGCTTTTGAAGAGGCCAAAAAATGGGGTCCACTTGAATCCTACCCAGACCAGCAAATTGCGTTAGCCCGTCAAGAAAAAACTAAACAAGAAGCCGCTGAAAAACAAGCAAAAATTGAAGCTGAATACAACGCAGCAATAAAAATTGCTGACGATTTATTCAACTCTAAAAAGTACAATTCCTCCATTCCTGAATACCAAAAAGCCAAACAGATTGACCAAACAATGGCCTACCCTACCGACCAAATAGCGGAAGCCAAAAAATTGCAAGCGAAACTTGAAGAAGAACGTAAAAAAGCGGAAGCAACAAAAAAACTGGAGGCTGACTATCAAGCAGCATTAGATAATGGAGATGAATTACTGAAAAAGAACGATTTTGATAACGCTATCGTTGCTTACCAAAAAGCAGCGACATTGAAACCTTCGGAGCCAGCCCCGAAGTCAAAAATTCAAACGGCTAAAAAATCCAAAGCCGATGCGGAAGCAAAAGCAGCCGCAGAAAAAATTGACAAGGAATTTACGGCTGCTATGGAAAAAGCGGATGGTTTATTGGCCGCAGGAAAATACGACGAGTCAATATCTGCCTACAAGGAGGCTCAAAAAATTAAACCAGCTGACCCATCTCCAAAAACTAAAATAACGGAAGCTGAAGCAAAGAAAAAGCAAGCAGCCGATGCCGCTACCAAAGCCAAATACGATGCGTTGATTGACGAAGCAGATAACTTGCTTAAAAATAGCCAGTTTGATGAGGCTAAAGTAAAATACAACGCTGCGGCCGCTGTATTACCAAACGAAACATATCCAAAAACCAAAGCAAAAGAATGCGGAGAATTGAAAGTTGCTGCAGGAAAAGCGGAACTTAAGGCTCAATATGATGCTTTAGTGAAAGAGGCTGACGGTTTGTTGGAAAAAGAGGAATTTGATGCTGCTAAGAAAAAATACCAAGAAGCCTTAGCTGTACTTCCTCATGAGACCCACCCAGCAACTATGATTACAGAAGCTGAATCTAGAAAAAAAGCAAAAGCAACTGCTATTATTAAAGCACAATATGATGAAGTGATTAATGCTGCCGACCAAATGGTGAAGGAAGAAAAATTTGATGAGGCGGTAATTAAATACCAAGAGGCCAAAAAAATTCTACCCAACGAAAACCATCCAGATGACATGCTTCTAGAGATTGAAAAACTAAAAAAGCAAAAAGCCAATGAAGCTTCTCAAACTCAATTTGAAGCGCAATTAGCAATTGGTGAAGGACTGATGAAAGAAGAAAAGTTTGATGAAGCAATTGCTGCATTTGAGGCAGCTCACAAAATTTTACCCACCGAAAACAAAACGACAGAACTGATTGCCGAATCAAAAAAACTAAAAGAGGAAAGGAAGCAGAATGCACTTCAAGCTGATTTTGATTCAAAAGTAAAAGAAGGCGAATCGTTACTTAACGAGGAGCAATTTGACCAAGCAATCGCAAAATTCAATGAGGCAGCGGCCATTCTTCCTGCCAATCAAAAGCCTAAGTTTTTAATTGAAGAAGTACAGAAAAAGCGTGCCGAGAAGGAAGCTGCAGAAGCCCTTATTAAGTTCAATGGATTAGTAGCAGAAGGTGACGCAGCTATGTCCTCTGAAGATTTTGTAACTGCCAGAATAAAGTTTAATGAAGCAAGTACCATCTATAAAGAAGGAAAAAACACGATAGACAAAAAGTTAGCTGAGTTAGGACAAAAAGAAAATGAAAAGCAAAATGCAGAAATGGCCGCAGCCAAAGAAGCCGAAAAGCAAAAGAAGTTTGATGAACTCGTTGCATCTGCAAATGAAAAAACCGGAACCGGAGATTATTCGGATGCAATGACTGCCCTTAATCAAGCGCTTAGTTTATACCCAGAAAACCAAGAAGCCATAGCTCTAAAAACTGAACTGGACGGCAGAATTAAAGACGAGAAAGCTAACGCTGAAAAAGCGGCAGCTGCAGATAAACTTGCAAAGGAAGAAGCCGCAAAAGCAAGTCAAATCAACGCCTTAATTACCGAAGCCAAATCCGCCGCAAATCAGCAAAATTTTGCACAGGCGAATTCTAAAATCACCGCTGCACTTGCTATAGACAACGCAAATTCTGAAGCATTGGCAGCTAAATCCGAAATAGAATCTAAACAAAAAGCATTTGACGATGAAAAACAACAAAATGCAGCTGCCGCGGTTGCTCAAGAAAAAGCGCAACAAGAAAAACTAGCTAAAATTGCAACGTTTATCAGTGCTGGAAACCAAGCCCTTGCTTCTAAAGATTACGTTTCTGCAGAATCTTCATTTAACGAATTACTTTCTATTGACCCGAACAATGAAGAGGCTAAAAAGAAATTAGCTGAAGTGCAGACTGCAAAAGAACAGGACCAACTCGCTGCCGATGCGGCCAAAAAAGCACAAGCGGAGAAACAAGCACAAGTGGCGAACCAAGCCAATATTGCTCAATTGATTACAGCCGGTAATACAGCATTAAAAAATGGCCAATTTGACAATGCTATTACTTCCTATACTGAAGCAGCCACTCTAGACCCAAACAACTCGGAACTTTCTACTAAAATTGCAAACGCTAAGCAACAGAAGCAGGCTAAACTTGATGCCGACCTAGCAGCTAAACAAAAACAAGAAGCACAAATGAAGGCAGCTAATGCAGCAAAAGAAAAGGCTGCTCAGGATTCTAAAATACAAGCATTGATTGATGCGGCTGCAAGCTTTGAAACTCAATCGAAGTTTGAAGATGCAAAAAGCAAATACCAAGAGGTGTTGAGTATTGATGCATCCAATACAACAGCGGCTTCCAAAATTGGTGAGCTAGAAGCCAAAATTGCAAAAACAAAGCAGCAAGAGCAAGCGAAACTTGCTGCTGACCTAGCAGCTAAAAAAGAACAAGAAGAACAATTGAAAGCAGCAAATGATGCTAAGGAAAAAGCCGAACTGGAAGCTAAACTCGCTGGTTTATTGGAGGCAGCCTCCAACCTCGAAACTCAATCCAAACTGGAGGAGGCAAAAAACAAGTACCAAGAGATCTTGAGCATTGATGCCTCTAATACAACCGCTTCATCTAAAATAAGTAGTATAGATGCTAAAATAGCTTCGTTAAGTAAAGAAAAAGCCGAAGCCGAAGCCGCAAAAAAAGCAGAAAAGGATAGGCTTAACAAGTTATCAGCCGAAAAGGAACGTAAACAGAAAATTGCGAGCAAATTGGGAATTGGCGACCAAATGATGATGAATAAAAACTTCAAATCTGCCATCGGTGCATACACAGAAGTACTGGAAATTGAATCGGACAATAATTTGGCAAAATCCAAAATTGCAGAGGCGCAATCAATGCTTAAGAAAGAGGAAGAAAAGCGTCGTAATATGAATGCATTGCAAAAACAAGAAGAAATCGACCGTCTTCTTAGCGAAGGCCAAGCTGCAGCTGTAAACAAAAACTTCGGGCAAGCAAAGAGCAAATACGATCAAGTACTGGTCATTGATGCCAATAACTCGGGCGCTAAGGCTGGCATCAGTGCTATTCAAAGTCAATTGGATGCACTTGGCGCTAACGAAGCTGCGGAGCAAGCTCGTAAAGCAGCAGAATTGGAAAAAACTCGAAAGGTGGAAAGCATTTTGGATGCAGGCTACGATTTATTTGCTGGAGGACAATATGATGAAGCCATCAATAAATTCAAGGAGGGTGTTGATATAGCGCCAACCAACCAAGAACTGAAAAATGCAATTCACGAAACTTTAGAACAGCAAACAAGGCTAAAAATGATTATGCTAGCTAAAAAATCCAACAAGCCAAGACCTCAACCTACATTTAAAACCGAAACTATTGGAAAAGAAGGGAGAACCGATAAACTTAAATACCAAAATGAATTGGGTAATGCTTACCCTGAAGGTGTAACAGAGACTGAGAAACAAGAAGACCGTAAAAAAGTAACCACTCGAATTGTCGTTAAAAGCAAAGTAGGTTCAGAATACAAACGTATAACGTACGACTGGGGCGGGAAATACTATTTCAAAAACGGGCAATCTGTAGGCTCGTACATTTGGCAGTACGAAACCAGAGATCCTTCATTTACCAATTAGTCCCAATCCGAAGATCTAAAAATCCCCTCAGGTATTTCTTCATAGTTTCCATCATTTCGAAACAACTTCATAGTATTTCCTCTTCCTTTCAGGTAATACTCCTCTCCTTTTACCTCAATTAGAGAACATTCTCTTAATCCAATTAAATGAGTGTTAGGGTGCAAAATTTTGAATTCCTTTAAACGCATGTCCCTTGTTTCTCCTCCATGCCCATCAATACTTGCATTTGTATAATGTACATTTAATTGAAATGGCAATTGCCCCAAACCCTCAAAGCTACTCGGCTGTACAATAGGCATATCATTGGTGGTGAATAAATGAGGACAAGCCGTATTGCTTCCTGCACTCCATCCCATGTAAGGCATTCCACCATGAATTCGCTCATTTATTACGTCAATCAAATCCAACGCATGCAATTGTTCAAACAGCCGAAAAGTATTTCCTCCACCAATAGCAAGTGCATCACAATTTTTTATGGCCTCTTTCGGGTTTTCGAAGGTGTGAATTCCAACCACCTCGTGACCAATCGAATTGTAAACATCGCTTACCGTTTTAGTATATTCATCGTAGTCAATGCTCACACCAGCATAAGGAATAAACAACACGTTTACCTTCGCCTCGCCTAAAAAGGTTTTCACAAAAGGCTTACCCCAATTAAAGTAAGGTTCAGTTGGAATTGAAGAATTGCTTAGTAGTAGTAATCGTCTTTCCTTGTTCATAAGACCAAAGTAAATGTTCTGAACTTGCCCTGTGGTGTTCTAGAAAAAATTGTTAGTTAACCTAATAACCGATATATTTGCACAATAACAACCCTGAATGAAAACTTTTCTGATTTTTTTTATTACACTGCTTAGTATGCAAAGTTTCGCAGTGACTTATACAAAGTCATCTGGTGCATATACTAGTGCTGCAGGCTGGACACCTTCATACCCAGGAACTACAATTGACCCAGGAGATGTTGTTATAATCAATGGTAACATCACTTTAAATGACGACATTAAAGTAGAAGGTACTTTGACCATAAATGCCAGTGCTTCTCTTTCTGGAAATAAAGAAATTGAAGAAGTAAAAGCTGGTGGTGTACTAAATGTAAACGGAACATTGGACATTAAAAAAATTGACAAAATAAAAGGTACCGCCAATTTTAACGGAACCGTTGAGGTTGATGATAAAATGAAAATCGAAGACAATGGAGTGGTCAACATAGGAAGCTCAGGAACTTTTACCGGCGATGAAATTGAAGTTAAAGATGATGGTTCTCTCACAATAAACGGAATACTCACACTTACAGATAAACTAAAAATAAAAGATGACGGTGAAGTAGATTTTAATAATGGTAGCAGTGGAACGATTAATGATATTGAACTAGAAGACGATGGTGAATTGGAAATAAAAGCAGGTGCTGACCTTACTGTTCCTAACGACTTAAAAGTAAAAGATGATGGAAAACTTACCATTGCCGGAACGGTCACGGTAGAAGATGATATTGAGTTTGAAGATGATGCTGTGGTAAACATTACTGGGGTTCTTAATTTGTGCGATGATGATGGCACTGAGGATGACAATAAATTTGACGTAGATAATGATGTTGTTTTGACTGGGGTTGGGATCTTTTGTATGTGTAATTCAAATGATGACAATGACTACGACAACAATAGCAACAGCCAGGGAAGTATAACATATAATCAAAATTGTAATGGACCACTACCTATAGAATTGACCAAATTTGAAGGGAAATTAAAAGACAACAACGCAGTAGAGGTAATTTGGGAAACCCAATCTGAAATTAACAACGAAAAATTTCAGTTGCAATATTCTGTTGATGGCAAAGGATGGAATGTAATTGATGAAATTCAAGGAGCTGGTACCTCCAACCGAAAGCATAAGTACAGTTATCAGCATGACATTTCAGAAATACGCAACAATTTAATCTACTATAGGCTAAAGAACTTCGATTACGATGGAAAGTCTAATAACTCTGAAATTATTTCAGTGGAACTTTCCAAGACAGAACTGCCTTCTGAAAAAACGAAATTGTCTTTAATCGCTCTATACCCTAACCCAAATCTACAATCGGATAAATTGATATTGAATGTGAACAATACTCAGTTAGTTCAAGGCATTGAGTTTTACTCACTAGATGGAAGAAAAGAAGAAGTGAAATGGACAATAAGCGATGCAGAATCAATAGAACTAAACCATGAAAACATTTCTGCTGGGCTTTATAAAGTGTTGATATTGGGTGATAAAGTTCAACTTCAAACGTCCTTGATGATTATCAATTATTGAATCGGTTGACCAAAATCATTTTCTCGAAGTGGGCATTATCTGTTCCAATAATACCAACAACATACCATCCTGATTCGAATTCCGATAAATCAACTTCAAACCGTTGTCCCACTGTGATTTCATTGTATTCTTTTTCAACCACAACACTACCATTAGCATTTAGCACTTGAACAATGGTTTCTTCTTTGTGGTTATCAATAAAGTTTAGGGTTACTAATGACCCATTTTGAACGAAATTGTATTCATGACCTGGAGTTACCACTACCTCTGATTTAATAATGTGCGATACAATTTCCTTTCCATCAAAGTCAACTTGCTTCAACCGATAGTACGCCAATTTACTAACGTTAACGTCAAAATCTTGAAACTCGTAATAGTGCATTTCATTAGTTGAACCACTTCCTCCAACCTGACCAATTGGTTCCCAATCGTAATCCATTTTTCTTTCAACCTCAAAATAATCATTGTTAGTTTCACTAGCAGTTGACCATTCAAGATTAATTCTATCTTCTAGAGTTTCAAGTATAAATTCAACAAGAGTAACAGGCAGGGGACTTGTACTTCCAGCATTCCACCATTGATCATTTGCTGCACGTGGGACATTATAAACGCCATTCCCCAATAAATTTCCAGAATTACCAATTACATCAATTGAGTTGCCATGAGTTCCCTCAACAGCACCACCAGATTCTACTATAAGTGCTGAACCAGCACCAAGAGTAACATCACATTTTTTTTTGATTGTCCAATAACCTGTACTTGTTACGGTAATCCGAACATTACTTAAGGATATGTCGTTGTTTTGAAACGGAAGTTCAACGTTTCCAGTAATAAAAATATCATCACCGTCTTTTGGCAATCCAACTGGGCTTCAATTACTTGCTACTAACCATGAACCACTACTAATGGTCTTCGTGGCAGCTGCGATATCCGCATTCACGCCAATCGCTATTGCTAGCACAAACATACTTTTAAACAAAAACCTCATAATCAATTTTAACGGTGTAAAATTACCAGAGTTTCGATAGACTTTCAATATTTAGTGAAATAAGGACAAACCGCATGTTTAATCGACAATCGCTTCACGATTATTTAGTATTGAAAAAACAACTCTTCAATCAACTTACGTCAGTTTGTCAGCATTCCTACATTGGCACATCCATTGACTATGGCTAATCGACGAAAAAAATATTGAATAATTCCAAATAACTGAAAAAATGGCAACAGGAAAAATAAACGTTCAAGCGGATAACATTTTCCCGATTATCAAAAAATTCTTATACTCTGATCACGAAATATTTCTTCGTGAGCTGGTATCTAATGCAGTCGATGCAACCCAGAAATTAAAAACACTTCAAAAAATCGGAGAATTCAAAGAAGAATTAGGCGATACCCAAATTGAAGTTTCATTTGACGAAAAGGCTAAGACCATTACCATTGAGGACAAAGGACTTGGTATGTCAGAGGAAGAAGTAAAAAAGTACTTAAATCAAGTAGCTTTCTCAGGCGCTGAGGAGTTCGTTAAAAAATACGAAGGCGAAGCAGAGCAAATTATCGGTCACTTTGGACTGGGCTTCTACTCCGCTTTTATGGTTTCGGACAAAGTAACTGTTGAAACAAAATCGTTTAAAAACGAACCAGCGGTTCTTTGGGAATGCGAAGGTGACCCAGAATTCAAAATCAAAAAATCGAAAAAAGAAACTCGAGGAACCAAAATCACATTGCACATTGCTGAAGATTCCAAAGAGTTTTTAGAAGAGCAACGTATTACTGGTATCTTAGATAAGTACTGTAAGTTCCTACCAGTAGCAATAAAATTTGGAACTAAAACAGAGAAAATTGACGACCCTTCTGGAGAAAAAGACGAAAACGACAATGTTAAACAAATCGACAATATTGTTGACAATGTGGTTAACAACCCTAATCCAGCTTGGAACAAAAAACCAGCAGATTTAAAGAAAGACGATTACAACAGCTTTTATCGTGAATTGTATCCAATGACTTTCGAAGAACCGTTGTTTAATATTCACCTAAATGTTGACTTCCCGTTTAACCTAACTGGAATTCTTTACTTCCCTAAATTGGCTAATGCAAACAACCTACAACTGCAGAAAAACAAAATTCAGTTGTACTCTAACCAAGTATTCATTACCGATTCGGTTGAGGGGATTGTTCCTGAATTCTTGACCTTGCTGCATGGTGTTATAGATTCTCCTGACATTCCGTTGAACGTTTCTCGTTCTTACCTACAATCAGACGGAAACGTGAAAAAAATTAGCGGACACATTACCAAAAAAGTGGCTGACAAGCTTTCTTCCATGTTCAAAAAAGATAGAGCGGACTTCGAAGCAAAATGGGATGATGTTAAGGTATTTATGGAATATGGAATGCTTACCGAAGAAAAATTCTACGAAAAAGCAGAAAAAATTTTCCTACTTAAAAATGTTGACGGTTCGTACAAAACCATTGAGGAATTTAAAGAAGAAATAAAAGAGAATCAAACCAATAAAGACGGTAAGATTGTCATTCTTTATGCTTCTAACAAAGACGAACAGCACGCATACATTGATGCTGCTGAGAACAAAGGGTATAAGGTTATAGAAATGGCAAGTCCCCTATCAGCGCATATCGTTCAACAGTTGGAAACCAAATTGGAGAACGTGACATTTGCTAGAGTCGATTCGGATACCATAGACAAATTGGTGGCTAAAGACGAAGTAGCAAAACACAATTTGACGGAGGACCAAGAGAAGGAACTAAAAGAAACAATTGAAGGCGTTGTTGATAAAGGTTCTTACACGGTTGTTCTTGAAAACTTAAGCGAAGATGATAGCCCAATGATGATAACTCAATCTGAGTTTATGCGCAGAATGAAAGAACAAAGCGCTGTTGGTGGCGGAGGTATGATGGGTATGGGTAACATGCCAGATATGTACAACTTGGTAGTAAATGCAAATCACCCGCTTACAAGTAAAATATTAGTGGAACAAGATGCTGACAAAAAATCTAAGTTGGCGAAACAAGCTGCTGATTTAGCAAAGTTAAGTCAAGGTTTACTCACTGGTAAAGACCTCACTAGTTTTGTAAAACGGAGCGTAGAGCTGATAGATTAGAAATAAAAAATGCCGATTGAATTCAATCGGCATTTTTTATCTTCGGAAATAGCGGGTCACTCTGCGAAAACAGAAAATACAGTTAATATGGGCGCGGAATTTTTTTTTAGTAAAGAAGAAAGAAACAAAATTGTTTCGGCTATTGAAAAGGCAGAACTAAATACCTCTGGTGAAATTCGTGTGCATATAGAGAACTACTGCAAACAAGAGGTTCTAGAACAGGCATGCAAAGTATTTTCTTCTCTGAAAATGCACAAAACACAATTAAGAAATGGTGTATTGTTTTATGTGGCTATAAAAGACAGGCAGTTTGCCATACTAGGTGACGTAGGAATAAACCAATTGGTTTCAGACGATTTCTGGGACAATACAAAGTCTTTAGTTCTCGATAAATTTAAAGCGGGAAGTTTCTGTGATGGACTAGTTACAGGCATTGAATCAGCTGGTAATCAACTGAAGGAGTTCTTTCCGTATCAAGATGATGACATAAATGAATTGAGCGATGAAATTTCTTTTGGAACGGATTAGAGGATGAAGAAAATTCTTCTTGCACTTATCTTTTTTTCTTGTTTCGTTTTAGGAATAGGGCAACAAGTTTTTGATAAGGAAGGCATTCCGTTCAACCCGAATACTGAAAACGCTCTCATAGTTATAGATGGTTCACCTAACTTGTTTTCCAATCAAGAAACACAACTACTTGAAAAAGAATTAGAAAATTTTAGGACAACTACAAATATTGAAATCAACTTAGTTCTAATTCCCTTCCTTAATGGATTTGAAGTTGACGCTATGGCCGAAAAAATCGTCACTAATTGGAATTACCCAAATTCCAGTGAAGACGGTATAATTTTATTAATTAAGCCCCAAGGAAACGGAACGAGTGAAAAGGCATTTATTGAAACTAGCCCTTCCTTAAAATCCCATATTGCGAAGAATGTTGCTAAACGAATTATTGAAACTGAGCTGGAACCATATTTCAACAAACAGCAATACTATGAAGGTGTTCACAGAAGCATCAAAGCTCTTTACTCGATTTCGACTGGTGAATTAACAGGGGATGAATACATTTCACGTACAAATTCATACACCAAATATTTAGCATTACTTCCCTTGATACTCGCTGGGATTTTCCTATTCTTCTTTTTCAAAAAATACCAAAAACGAAATTTTTCATCTCACGCCACACCCTTTTGGAGCACCATTTGGCTTGGTGGCTCTACCAGTGTGGGTTCGGCAGGTGGTTGGAGCGAGTTTTCGTCAAGTTCAGGAAGTTTTAGTGCCAACAACAACCATAAAACTGGTGGCGGTGGAGCCGGTGGCTCTTGGTAAGAATACATATTTATTATGGGAAAATACAATAAGTGGATTGCAGGAGGTTTAGGTTGGGCTTTTGGAGGCCCGATTGGAGGAATAATTGGATTTGCTGTTGGTAGTGTTTTAGACAATGCGGCGCATACCACTCAACTCACTGATGGCAATCCCACTAGGAGAACCACCACCAGCAGTGGAGATTTCAATATGAGTCTTTTAGTGCTTAGCGCTGCTGTAATGAAAGCCAACGGTAAGGTCAAAAAAAGCGAACTGGAATACGTAAAAAAATTCTTAGTTGGACAATTTGGCGAGCATAATGCTCGCGATTTGCTACTGGCACTTCGAGATATTCTCGACCGTCCCATCCCTCTTAGTGACGTTACTGCACAAATATCACTCAATATGGCGGCGCCAATTCGTGTACAGCTAATGCAATATTTATTTGGCATTGCAAGGGCAGACGGAACAGTTGACAACAACGAATTGGATTTATTGAAGAAAATTGCAAACGGCCTTAATATCTCTTCAGCCGATTTTAATTCCCTAAAAGCTATGTTTTACGTTGATACAGCCTCGCATTACGACGTATTGAGCATAACAAAAAACGCTACTGATGGTGAGGTAAAAAAAGCGTATCGAAAACTTGCAGTGGAGTATCATCCCGACAAGGTCTCAAACCTCGGAGAAGAATACCAAAAAGCCGCTAAAGAAAAATTCCAAAAAGTTCAAGAAGCCTACGACTAAATCAAGAAAGAACGCGGAATGAAATAATTTTCAATGGTTCAATTTTCAGCGATTCAATTAACCAAAATGAAACGCAGAGAATTCAAAAACATTGATAATTGAGGAATCGATAATTAGACAATTGATTAAATTCGCGCAACTTAATTGAACTCAAAGAAAAACACGATATATGAATTTTGACCTTATAGTATTAGGAAGCGGACCAGGTGGATATGTTGCAGCAATTCGCGCAGCGCAGCTTGGACAAAAAGTTGCTATTGTTGAACGTGAATCTTTAGGTGGAATCTGCCTTAACTGGGGCTGTATTCCTACCAAAGCACTTTTGAAGTCTGCTCAGGTATTTAGTTACTTAAGTCATGCAGAAGATTTCGGCATTAACATTAAAGATGCGAACGCGGATTTTAACGCCGTGGTAAAAAGAAGTCGTGGTGTTGCTGAAAAAATGAGTAACGGAATTCAATTCTTGATGAAGAAAAACAAGATTGAAGTTATTATGGGTACGGGTAAACTAAAATCTGGAACCGAACTTACCGTTACAGATGATAAAGGAAAAGATGCTGTTTACTCTGCAAAAAACATCATTCTTGCAACTGGCGCTCGTTCCAGAGAATTACCAAACTTGCCACAAGATGGAAAGAAAATTATTGGATATCGAGAAGCTATGACTCTACCAAAACAACCAAAGAAATTAGTGGTTGTGGGTTCTGGTGCTATCGGTTCTGAGTTTGCCTATTTCTACCAAACCATGGGTACTGAAGTTACTCTTATCGAGTATTTACCTGAAATTGTTCCTGTTGAAGATGTTGAAGTATCCAAACAACTTGGACGTTCTTTTAAGAAATCAGGAATGAAAGTTATGACCGGTTCAGAGGTACTTTCGGTTGACACTAAAGGAACCGGATGTAAGGTTACCGTAAAAACGAAAAAAGGCGAAGAGGTAATTGATTGCGACGTTGTACTCTCTGCTGTAGGTATTGCAACTAATCTTGAAAACATTGGATTGGAAGACGTAGGAGTTGCCACAGATAAAGGTAAGGTAATGGTAAACGATTATTACCAAACAAACATTCCTACTGTTTGGGCAATTGGAGATATTGTTCCTGGACAAGCACTGGCTCACGTAGCTTCTGCTGAAGGAATTACAGCCGTTGAAAAAATGGCTGGTCTTAACCCAGAAGCTATCGATTATAATAACATTCCAGGCTGTACATATTGCTTCCCTGAAGTGGCCTCTGTTGGATACACTGAGGCTGCTGCCAAAGAGGCTGGTTATGATATTAAAGTGGGTAAATTCCCATTCTCTGCTTCTGGAAAAGCCAGTGCTGCCGGGCACAACGAAGGTTTCGTTAAATTAATTTTCGATGCTAAGTACGGAGAGTTACTTGGAGGTCACATGATTGGCTACAATGTAACTGAAATGATTGCTGAAATTGTTGCACTCAGAAAATTAGAAACTACAGGACATGAAATCATCAAAACTATTCATCCTCACCCTACTATGAGTGAGGCAGTTATGGAAGCTGCTGCAGCGGCTTATGATGAAGTAATTCACGTGTAACAAAAATTTATATTTATTACAAGCCCTGTAATTTAATACGGGGCTTTTTTTTGCTCGATTGTTTAATGATTTAATCCAATAGAAAACATTTGTACCAAATCGATTTTTACCTTCACATTTTGAAGCTTTAAAAACCATGTGCGGAATATCAGGAATAATTTCTTTCTCTAACGAATCTCACTCAGTCCTTGATTCAATTGAGGACATGACTGCTGTACTGAATAAACGGGGGCCAGATGCACAGGGTATTTTTAGAGAAGGCAACATTGCATTAGGCCATCGGCGTCTTTCTATCATTGATACAGAATCTTCTGCTAACCAACCAATGACTGATATTTCAGACCGTTACACCATTGTGTTTAATGGTGAGATATACAATTATCGGGTTTATCGAGAAATGCTAATCAACCAAGGAATAGTTTTCAAAACCAATTCAGATACCGAAGTTTTACTTCAACTTTATATTAACGAGGGAGTTAAATGTTTAAATAAACTCAACGGCTTTTTCGCGTTTGCAATATTTGATAATGTAGAAAAATCTCTATTTATTGCACGCGACAGAATAGGAATCAAACCACTGCTCTACTCTTTTCAAGAAAAATTTTTCGCGTTTAGCTCAGAGCTAAAATCATTAAATCAATTACCTATTGAAAAAGAAATTGACCAAGTTTCTTTATTCACCTATTTACAATTGAATTACGTACCTGCACCCCATAGCATATTCAACAACATACAAAAACTTTCACCGGGTAATTACCTGTACTTTAACAACATAGAATCAATTTCGGAAGAAGAAAAAAAGCCAATTCCTTACTACTCTATTCCTAAACCGGATTTTACCCATCGAGATTTAAACCCAATTTCTTACGAAACCGCTCGAACCAACTTCATGGAATTAATGAAGGAGTCGGTTGAACGTCGAATGATTTCAGATGTTCCTTTGGGTGCCTTTTTGAGCGGTGGAATTGATAGCTCGGTGGTTTGTGCGCTAGCCTCGAGATACACGGACAACCTGAAAACATTTTCTATTGGTTTTGCTGACCATCCATTTTTCGATGAAACTGACTATGCGGAAGAAGTTGCAGCAAAATTCAAAACAGACCACACAACATTTAAACTCACCAACCAAGATTTATTGGACCACGTTGACGAAGCCTTGGACTACATTGACGAACCATTTGCCGATTCTAGCGCCATAAATATGTTCATTCTCAGTAAAAAAACTAAGGAACACATTAAAGTCGCACTCAGCGGTGATGGTGCTGATGAAATGTTTGCTGGGTATAATAAACATGCGGCGGAATTCAAGGCAAGAAATCCGGGTAACTTCGGTAAACTGGCCACTACCCTAGCTCCGCTAACGAAACCTTTACCGAAAAATAGAGACAGTAAATTATGGAATGTGAATCGGCAGCTGCATCGTTTTGCGGAAGGTACTAAACTACCCAACAAAGAACGCTACTGGCAATGGGCCACATTCAGAAATGAAGAAACTGCTAATTACTTGATTAGAGAAAGCTATCAGAAAAAAATCCAACGGTTATCTGATGGGGCATACTCGTACAAAAAGAGAAAAGAGAAAATACTTAAGCACATTGAAAAAGATGGAACTGTCAACGACGTTCTATATACAGATATGAATTTGGTGCTACCAAACGACATGTTGTTCAAAGTTGACCATATGTCCATGGCTAATGGACTTGAAGTTCGGACACCATTTTTAGACCATAATTTGGTGAATTTCGCTTTTGAAATTCCGGTTCAATTCAAGATTAACCAAAACATTCGAAAGAAGATAGTGCAAGATTCGTTCAGGAAAATTTTACCCGAACGACTCTATAACCGGTCCAAGAAGGGATTTGAAATCCCGGTTACCAGCTGGTTAAAAACCGAATTAAACTATATGCTTGAATCTGAACTGTTTAGCTCAGATTTCATAGAACACCAAGGTATTTTTAACTGGCCAGCAATTCAAAAACAACTAAAAAAAATAAAGTCAAAGGATACAGGTAACTCTTCCGGGACACTTTGGAACTTACTTGTCTTTCAGCGTTGGTATAAAAATCACTTCATGTAATTTGCTTCAAATGCCTAGAGTTTTAAGAATACTAAATCGTTTTAATGTTGGAGGGCCAACTTACAATGCCACCTACCTTACTAAATATCTATCCGACAATTACGAGACTTTATTAATTGGCGGCGAAAAAGACATAAGTGAAGCGTCTTCTCTTTACATGGCCGAAAAATTAGGCCTAAAACCAATTGTAATTCCAGAAATGCGACGTTCTCTTAATCCAATTCAGGACAGAAAAGCATTCTTAAAAATCAAACAGATTATTGAAGAATTTAAACCGGACATAGTTCACACTCATGCCTCCAAGGCAGGAGCGTTAGGAAGGCTAGCAGCAATTTCTTGCAATGTTCCGGTAATTGTCCACACCTTTCACGGACACGTATTTCATGGGTATTTTAATCCTATTACGACAATTGCTTACAAGGTTATCGAACGCTATCTGGCAAAAAAATCGAGCGCAATAATTGCCATAAGCAAACTCCAAAAAAAAGAACTTGAACAAGAACACAACATTGCTGATAGCAACAAAGTAAAAGTAATTCCTTTAGGTTTTGATTTAGAGAAATTTGCTCACTCTTCGAAGGAAAAAAGGGATGATTTCAGGAACACTTACGACATAGGCTCCGATGAAATTGTACTGGGTATTATTGGAAGATTGGTGCCAATAAAAAATCATCAGCTGTTTATTAAAGCAGCTTCTTATGTATTGGAGAATACCAAAAAACCTGTTCGATTTGTTATTATAGGTGATGGTGATTCGAGAGAAGAAATTGAAACACTTTGTTCACAATACGACCTAAAATTTAGCACCGACCGGAATGTACACGCGCCAATAATTTTTACATCTTGGATAAAAGAAGTAGATTGGGCGTTGGCAGGATTAGACATAGTTTGTTTGACGAGTTTAAATGAAGGAACTCCAGTCAGTTTAATTGAAGCACAAGCCGCAGGAAAGGCAATTGTAACTACCGAAGTTGGTGGAATTAAAAATGTAGTAATACCAGGAGAATCTGCTTTGTTATCAAAAATTGACCAAGAAGATTTGTTTTGCCAGAATTGCCTTAAACTGTTGGAAAATGATGAATTAAGAAACCAAATGTCCACATCAGGTAAAAAAATGGTTCTAGAAAATTTTAGCTATCAACGATTGATAGAAGATGTTCAAGATCTATACAAAGACCTATTAAGTGCTCGATAATCGCAGTAAACCTGCGGAATTAATTAACTTTGCAAACGCAAAAAATAAGCATGAAAATATTTAAAGTAGTTCTGTTTTTATTGGTTTCTGGAATGTTTATGAGCAGCTGTATCAACCAGAGTATAATGCTCAAAACTCAAAAAGACTATGCCTTTGACACTCCTCAGGACACTGTATCTGGCAGCTATGTCATTCAGCCCAATGATTTATTTCTTTTTAGACTCTACGCAAACGATGGCTTCAAATTAGTTGACCTTACCAACGAAGGTCAAAATGGCGGCATGATGGGAATGAACCAACAAGGATTGGCTATGTTCAGTTATCTTGTTGAAACGGATAGCACTACAAAATTACCTGTCTTAGGTAGAGTAAAAATTGGTGGTAAAACTGTTCGAGAAGCCGAGTTGTTCTTACAAGAAAAGTACGCTTTCTCTTTTAATGATCCATTCGTTCAGGTATTTGTGAATAACCGAAGAGTTTTTGTTTTTCCAGGTGCAGCTGGTGCTGCTACCGTAGTTAGCTTGCGAAACAATAATACCACCTTAATAGAAGCACTGGCATTGGCAGGGGGAGTTTCTGAATTTGGAAAAGCCCAAAAAATCAAGCTTATTCGTAAAACTACAGACCCCGAAAATCCGCTTGTGTACGAATTTGATTTGAGCACTATTCAAGGTGTTCAGTATGCAAGTTTAGTGGTTCAAACTGAGGATATTATTTATGTTGAACCTCGAAGAAGGATTGCAGCTAATGTGTTACGAGAAATTACACCTTTCGTGACCTTACTTTCCTCCGTATTGCTTACAATAACTACCCTACAAGCGTTATCAGCATTAAACAACTAAATGTACCAGGAATCTACTGAAGCTAATAGCGAAAACATAGACCTTTACAAAGAGCGTCTAACAAAGTTCAGTCAAGATTTTGAACTTGGGTTATTTATTCACCTAGCTCAACGATCCCTAGTCTGGATTATCTTATTCTTCCTTGCTGCTTTTACTTGTGCGTTTTTATACTTGCGCTATTCACAACCATTGTATGAAAGTAGTAGTGTACTGCAACTAAAAGAATCGAACAAAGCTTCGCAATTACTTGAGCTGGACATGGTTAAAGGTAATGGCGGTGAAGATATCATGTCGGATTTAGAAATAATTAAATCGAAAGAATTTCTTAAAACTATTTTCGCAAAACTACCACTAGATGTAGCTTACTTCAATGAAGGTGAATTGTTGAATTTTGAATTATACAAATCCTCGCCTTATATAATTGACTACGATGTAAAAAGTGCAGAAGCTTACCAACATAAATATTACATCTACTACCCAAATAAGAACGAGGTAAATATTTCTATAGATGAGCCAATTGGAGAATCCAATTATCAAACTTTTTTACTTTCTGAGAAGGTAAATCTGCCCTATGTATCATTTTCGATTACGGTTCTAGACTTTGATATTATTCAAAAAGACCAAGCAGGAAGCTCGGAAAAGGAAAATGATGTGTTTTTTGAGTTGTATAATCAAAAAGAAATCCTTTCAAAATATAGCCATAGCCTAACATTAAAAATACTCAGTCAGGCTGCTAAATCAATTAGTATAAGTTTCACTGACGCTAATCCCACTAAGGCTGCTGACTTAGCCAACGCTATTGCTTCTGGGTTTATTAACTACGATTTGGAACGAAAAATTCATAGCTCAAGTCAGATTATAGAATTTATTGACAATCAAATTTCTGAAGTGTACAGTAACCTGAAGGCTTCTGAAGTTTCCATTCAAGAGTTTAAACTCACAAATAAAGTAACTGGCTCAGAAGAACTTTCAGGATTATACTTAGACCGATTGGGCAATTTTGAAGAAGAGCTCATCAAACTTCAACTCGAACAAGAAATACTTTCTGAAGTAAAATCAGCGGCAACCTCCAATTCAGACTCCATTGAGGTTCATGAATTGATTCCGCTACTTGCTGGAACCCAATTTGAAGACAACATAATGCAGCAAATCACCTATTTACAGGGGTTACAACTCGAAAAAGAGCAAAGCCTGTACGAGGTTACATCTGCCAGTGGCCGTGCTCAAAATTTAGATTACCAAGTACGTATTCAAAAGAAATTGCTTATTGAAAGTATTCTTTCAATGGAAACTAAATTGCAAAATAAAATTACAAGCCTTCAAAGTAAAGTGAACGAAATAGAGTCCACTTTCTCAGGTCTGCCTCTTCAAGAGCTTAAGTACTCCAGGTTAAAGAGGATATTCACTATTAATGAAAAATTCTACACCTTACTACTTGAGAAAAAAGCAGAATATGCAATTGCCAAGGCAGGTATTGTCCCCGAAAGTGTTTTACTAGAGCGAGCCTCGGCAAAACACATCCCAATATCTCCTGATAAAAAATTAATATACAGCATATTTTTGATTGTAGCACTTTTTTTATCAATTCTCGTAGTTGTATTGAGGTATTTAACCTACAACCACATTGGTTCATTAAACGAAATTGTAAAAATGACCAATGCCTCGGTAGGTACGCTCGGCATTGTGCCAAAAGTGAAAGAGAACATACCTGTAAGTCAATTAGTAGTAGATAAGAGACCAAAATCTGTTTTGGCGGAATCTTTTAGGGCCTTAAGAACAAACCTTCAATTTATTTCTGCAAAATCCGAAGGATCTAAAATAATTGCAATTACCTCCACCATTTCTGGAGAAGGAAAAACATTTGTGGCTATTAATCTTGGTGGAATAATAGCCTTTTCAGGCAGAAAGGTAATCATCCTTGATTTAGACATGCGTAAACCCAAAATTCACAAAGGTTTTAACGCGCAAAACAAAAATGGCATGTCCACTCTATTAATTGGAAAAGACAAGATTGAGGATGCTGTGCAACATAGTCAACAAAATAATTTGGACTTCATTACAGCTGGACCTGTTCCTCCAAACCCTTCTGAACTCATTATTAATGGTAAACTAATCGATTTACTGAATGAATTAAAACAAACTTACGACACCATTATTATTGATAACCCTCCGGTTGGACTTGTTACCGATGGGATATATTGTCTAAAACTAGCGGACTACCCATTGTATATTTTCAGAGCAGAATATAGCAAGCGTAACTTTGTGCAGATGGTTGACCGAGTTGTAAATGAAAACAACCTTACTAATTTATCAGTGGTTCTTAATGGAGTTGAAATTAGAAGTGGCCGCTATAGTTACAATTATAGCTATGGATACGGATATGGGTATGGATATGGATATGGTTACGGGTATGGAGGATACTACGAAGAACCTGAAAAAAAGGAACCTAAATCTAACGGATTCTTCACTAAAAAATCCTAAATGAAATTAGTAAAAGAACCGCTCCCTGGCTTATTAGTTTTACAACCAAATATTTTCGAAGATCAGCGAGGATACTTTTTCGAATCGTACAACCAAAAGATTTTTAATGACTTAGGTATTACTTGTAATTTTCTGCAAGACAACCAATCTCTTTCAGTTGAAAAGGGTGTTTTAAGAGGATTACATTTTCAGAAACCACCATTTGCTCAGGCCAAATTGGTAAGAGCAGTTTTGGGTTCTGTGTACGATGTGGTAGTTGATATCAGAAAAGGTTCACCGACTTTTGGAGAACATTTTGGAATTGAACTATCCGAAACGAATAAAACATTTTTGTTTATCCCAGAAGGTTTTGCGCACGGTTTTGTTACGCTCCAGCAAAATTCACTATTCAATTACAAATGCTCAAATGTTTACAATCAACCATCAGAAGGTGGTATTCTGTGGAATGATCAAACCTTAAATATTGACTGGAAAACTAACCAACCGATACTTTCTGAGAAAGATAAAATCAATCTAACCTTTGATGAATTCGACAGCCCTTTTGTGTATAAGTAGCGGATTCAACCTTTCAAAATTCTGCATTATTCAATCGACCTTTTTTAGCTTTGAATCGTAAATGGAAAACCTAATTTTATACAAGTACACCGGGATTTTTTGTTTCTCGGTATTGCTTTCTGTTTTGATGAATACGATATTCCTCAAATTCTCCAAAAACTTGGGAAGACGAAATGTTGACGAAACAATTGTAAGGTGGTCTCCAGTATCGAAACCAGCATTAGGTGGAATTAGTTTTTACATTGTTTTTTTAGTCACTTACATGCTGTATACCTTATTTTTCCATCCTATTATTGAGCAACTCAGTCTCCAACAAATTGGGGTTTTAATAGCAGCTGGGATGGCATTCTTAATGGGTCTTTCGGACGATGCATACAATACTAATCCTCTCTTAAAATTCATTGTTCAAGTTTCATGTGGTGGTGTGCTCATTCTCACAGGCACCTATATTTCCTTCTTTGAACTACAGTTGTTCAATTATCTTCTGACAGTTGTTTGGGTGGTTGCGGTAATGAATTCGATTAACATGCTTGACAACATGGATTCAATTACCACCATTGTCTCCCTATTCATCATCTTTTGCGCAATTTGTGCATCATGGGTTAGTCCAGAATTCAACCACTTTTACCTTACTTCTTTGGTTGGAGTAGCCGGAAGTTTGGTTGGGTTTCTATTTTTTAATTGGCACCCTTCAAAGATGTTCATGGGCGATACTGGAAGTCAATTTTTAGGCATATTTCTAGCAGCTTTCGGAATTATTTTCTTTTGGAACAATAAAGCCATCGGCGTTTCAGATGAATCAATAACTAAACAACTAGTTATTGTTCTCATAGCTTTTGTAATTCCAATAAGCGATACGCTTACCGTAATAATTAATAGACTTCGACGAGGACAGTCTCCGTTTGTTGGCGGTAAAGACCACACCACTCATCATATTACATTTCTTGGTCTGAATGACAGAAATGTCGCCCAAATATTCTCATTAATTGCCTGTATCAGCTTCATTCTTATCTACTTAATTGTAAATGTCTATAAAGTTTGGGACATCTCATATACATTGATTTTTGGCAGTTGGTTTCTCGTCGTTTTTGGTGTTCTTTTTGGAATCACACAATTACCAAAAACTAAAAAAAGATTTAAAGAAATAAATGAATCCTAATATCCTCAAAGGCATAGGCCTTGCATTTTGCATAATGTTCGTATCGGTGGCAAGCATTAATCTTTTCACCTACTCTACGTACGAAGAAAAAGAAAATCAATCTTATCAAGAAACATTCGAAAATAATTACAAAATATTTGCTTTAAACCAACCATCAGATATGAGTTTCGCAGGTGAGGAAGTTCCACTTAACCTTATCGATGTTCGAGAAAAGCTAGACCGAGAATTACACGTTAATACCTACTGGCAATCCAATACTCTTTTTTTTATCAAAAGAACCCATCGATGGTTTCCAGTTATTGAATCCATATTAAAAAACGAAGGAGTCCCTAATGATTTTAAATATCTTGCCTTAATTGAAAGTGGGTTAACTCAAATTGTATCTCCAACAGGAGCCACAGGATTTTGGCAAATCATGAAAAAAACTGCCCCTGAGTATGGTTTAGAAGTTAACAGCGAAGTTGATGAGCGATATCATGTCGAAAAATCAACAAAAGCCGCTTGCCAATACTTAAAGGAGGCCAAGGAAAAATTTGGAAGTTGGACATTAGCTGCGGCTTCCTATAATATGGGGCAAGCAGGGCTAGCCAAACAATTGAACCGCCAGAAAGTTAATAATTACTACGACCTGTTACTAAACACAGAAACTTCTAGGTACTTGTTTCGGATACTTGCAGCTAAGCACATACTTAGCAACCCCAAACAATTTGGATTTAACTATAGAGATAAAGACTTGTACCCTACTATTTCGCACAAAACAGTTACGTTAGATTCTTCAGTTACCAATTTTGTGAACTATGCTGCTCAACTTGGCATTAATTACAAGGTATTGAAGTACTTGAACCCTTGGCTTAGAGATAAAAAACTCTACAACTCGAAGGGTAAAACCTATCAAATTCAAATTCCTGATGAGCATTTTATAAATCAACTACAAACCCAATTGCCAATAGCAGAAAGCGATACACTAGATTCTAAAAACTAACATGCAAAAGGAGTTTTTAGAGGTTTACGGTGCTAGAGAGCACAACCTAAAAAATATTGATGTAAAAATACCGCGTAATCAGTTAGTTGTTATTACTGGACTGAGCGGTAGTGGAAAATCTTCGCTTGCGTTTGACACCATATATGCCGAGGGTCAGCGCAGATACATAGAAACCTTTGCCTCTTATGCTCGTCAGTTTATTGGAGCCCTAGAAAGACCCGACGTTGATAAAATAAATGGCCTCAGTCCTGTTATTAGTATTGAGCAAAAAACGGTAAACAAAAGTCCTCGCTCCACAGTAGGCACCATTACAGAAATTTACGATTTCATTCGATTGTTATTCGCAAGGGCATCCGACTCCTATTCATATAACACCGGTGAAAAAATGGTGCAGTACACCGATGAAGAAATTCTGAAACTGCTCAATAAAGATTTTAAGGGAAATAAAATATCCATTCTCGCGCCTCTTGTCCGTGGGCGAAAGGGACATTATCGGGAGCTTTTCCAAAATGTCGGCAAAAAGGGATTTCTTAAAGTTCGAGTAAACGGTGAAATGCAAGACATTGTGCCCAGAATGCAACTCGACCGTTACAAAACCCATGATATTGAGTTAGTTATTGATAGGCTCAAGGTTGAACCAAAATCATCAGACCGATTAAAAGAATCGTTTAAGCTAGCCATGAAAATGGGGAATAGTGTTATCATGGTATTGGAAGAAGGTGAGAAAAATGGTCGCTTTTTCTCACGAAATTTAATGTGCCCAACAACAGGAATAGCGTACGACTTGCCGGCTCCTAACTTATTTTCTTTTAATTCCCCCAAAGGAGCATGCCCAAGGTGCAGCGGATTGGGAGAAGTTTCGGAAGTGGATTTGGATAAAATAATTCCGGATACCAAAAAATCAGTAAAGCAAGGTGGATTAGCCCCCCTTGGCAAATACAAAGTCAACTGGGTGTTCAAACAAGTAGCTGGTCTCATTGAATCAAGAGGTTACAAACTCACCACTCCTCTTTCTGAGTTTGATGAACAAACACTCGACCAACTACTTTACGGAAGCAACGAAGAATTTGTAGTCGAATCTCAGATAGCAGGCGTCAACAACAACTACAAATTCCAATTTGATGGAATAGTGAATATGCTGACTCAGCAAATGGATGAAGAGTTCGGTAAAGGCTACCAGCGTTGGGCACAAAGTTTCATGAATAAAGTGGCATGTCCGACTTGCGAAGGTTCACGACTTAAAAAACAAGCACTTTATTTTAAAATTGACAATAAAAATATTGGAGAAATTGCCAGTCTAAATATTTCGGAACTAGACGATTGGTTTGGTTCTATTCACTCAAAACTTTCTGAAACTCAAGGCAAAATTGCCGAGGAAGTGGTTAAGGAAATTAGAAACCGAATTCAATTTTTATTGGATGTCGGACTTAACTACCTTACCCTAAACCGTTCAGCAAAAACATTGTCTGGAGGCGAAGCACAACGCATTCGGTTAGCGACTCAAATTGGTTCTCAGTTGGTTGGAGTTCTTTACATACTCGACGAACCGAGTATTGGATTGCACCAACGCGATAATTCTAGGTTGATAAAAGCGCTGAAAGACCTACGAGATGTTGGTAATTCTGTAATGGTGGTGGAACACGACAAAGACATGATGTTGGAGTCGGATTACATTTTTGACATTGGACCAGGAGCTGGTATTCATGGCGGAAACATCGTTGCTAAGGGCACACCTGAGGAAATACTAAAAGGAAAAAGTGAAACTGCGGCCTACCTAGCTGGTAAAAAAGAAATTGAAGTACAAACTAAGCCGAGAAAAGGCACAGGTAAAAAACTTCTGTTAAAAGGAGCAATCGGCCACAACCTAAAAAATATTGATGTGGAGTTTCCGCTTGGAAAATTCATTTTGGTGACAGGAGTTTCGGGAAGTGGAAAAAGTAGTTTGATTAACCATACCCTCTACCCCATTCTGAATCAGCATTTTTACAAATCGGTAAAAAAACCATTACCATACAAAAGCATTAAAGGGCTCGAACATATCGACAAGGTTATAGAAATTGACCAAAGTCCAATTGGTAGGACACCGCGTTCTAATCCAGCAACTTATACTGGGGTATTTAGCGATATTAGAAACCTATTTTCGCAATTGCCTGAAGCAAAGATTCGAGGATACAAACCCGGACGGTTTTCATTCAACGTAAAAGGTGGTCGATGCGAAACTTGCAAAGGTGCAGGTGTAAAAACCATCGAAATGAACTTCTTACCTGATGTTTATGTGCATTGTGAGGCTTGTAATGGAAAACGGTACAACCGAGAAACCTTAGAGGTTAGATTTAAGGGTAAATCTATTTCAGATGTGTTGAATATGACCTTGGAGGATTCCCAACCCTTTTTCGAGAATATCCCATCTATTGTTCAAAAAATTAGAACTTTAAATGAGGTTGGTTTAGGTTACATATCCCTTGGGCAATCTAGCGTTACACTCTCTGGTGGAGAGGCACAGCGTGTAAAATTAGCCACTGAACTCTCTAAAAGAAATACTGGAAATACGTTTTATATTCTTGACGAACCAACTACTGGACTTCATTTTGAAGATATTCGAATATTACTTAAAGTATTGAATCGGCTTGTTGACCAAGGAAATACGGTGCTTGTAATTGAGCACAACATGGATTTCATTAAAGTTGGCGACCATTTCATAGACATTGGCCCCGAAGGTGGAAAAGATGGCGGAACGGTTGTCTATCAAGGAGATATGAAAGGACTACTCAAGAATAAAAAATCTTATACAGGTGAGTTTTTGGGGAAGGAAATTGGATAGTTCAAGAATTGGCTTTTCTGAATTTTAAGTCAGCGGTATTCCCACTAGTTTCTACTTTTTTTCTTTGCGTAAAATCTTCTCCATTTTTCGTCCTTTGGCCAATTCATCAATGAGTTTTTCCATGCGTCTGCATTGTTTGTACAACTCAAATTCATCTTCTATTTCTTCTATTCGGTATCCACAAACAACTCCTTTAATTAAGTGTGCATTTGAATGAATTTTAGCTTTTTGAAAAAATGTTCTAAACGTTACCTTCTCTTCAATAAGAGCTTCTAAAGCCGCTTTATCAAAACCAGTAAACCATTCGATTACTTGATTGAGTTCTTCTTTTGTTCTACCATTCTTCTCCAATCTATTTAAGTACAACGGATAAATAGATGCAAAAATCATATTAGCGACTTTTTCATTTTTTTCGAGAGTAACTTTCATCTTTATTTGATATTTAACCTATTAGTACCAACATGTCGAAGCCACAACTGGCACCTTTATGGTGACCTCTCCGACGCTCGACGTATGGTTATTAAATTTTATTCGTTTCAAATTTACAATAAGCCGCCCTATTTGCCTTGTGGCTGCTGTTACTAGCTGCCGGTTTGAATTTTCTTCTTGAACCACTCGGTCAATCTCTTAATTATCGTAAATGCTAAAAAGCCAAGAATAAGGCCGCCGACCAATCCAGTTAATCCGCCAACGATTCCCGCGTTTAAAGAAGAGGTATAGTGCTGAATCTTATTAATTATTATTAGCAGAATAGCTCCTCCAAATGTTCCCGTAACAGCTCCTGCGAGAATAATGGATGACTTAAAGCCTTTTTTAATTGATTTTTGTTGTAATCCAACAAGAATGGAAGTCGAAACAATCCCTGCTGAAACTAAACCAAATAAAATTAAAAGGAGAATTACTGTGATTACAATTCCAGCTCCAACAGCCATTAATACAAGAACTCCGAGAATGGCAACCATTGCAAATTGCATAGGGGAAAAATCGTCTTGAATTTCGGTTTCCGTTGGATTTACTGATTGCGATATTTGAAGCACGGAGTCAACTGAGGTTGTATCAATCGTTTCACCATGCATGATGCTAACAAACCCGAGTAAAGCTAATATTGATATTATTTTATTCATTCCTATTGCGGCCAGAGGTTGCTAGTAACGCCCCGCGGCCATGAGAAGTAGGCCTTTCGTGGTGCACTCTTCGGGTCTTGGGTTTGGGTTATTAAATTTCATTGGTTTCAAATTTACACAAGCCGCCCTATTTGCCTTTTGGCTGCTGTAATAGTACGCTGGTACTAACGAGTATTCTTCTTGCTGCTTCCACCGCTTCTGGAACGCGGTCATTTTGCTCAACAATTCTTTTAAGCTCAGCTTCACTTTTAGAATTAAAATTATTTTGGAAGTGTTCAACTCTTTTTTCGTTCAACTGAATTTCCTCAAGTTTAGATTTTTCAGCTTTTCGAGAAGGTAAATAGGATAATACTTCATCAAGTAAATCAGGGTTGAACATTAGGTGAAAAAACATAATTGTGAGAGCAACGAAATCAAGAACGATAAACCCGAATGATAATTGAAATCCAAATGGAACGAATTGAATCAACCCGCCCCACGATAGAAAAATAGTTATTAGAAATACATGTTTCCAATATACGGATTTAGTCAAAACCAATAAGCCTACAATTGACAATGAAAACGCCGCAATGACTACTTCACTGATTACGCCAGATGAAACAGTTTCACCATTTGCATTTACATAGCTGGGAGTTAAAAGAGGTGTTAAAACCGAAATAAGTGTAAATACTGAGGTCAGGAGAAATGGGATGAGCGATTTTATTGATTTAAGGTTCATTTTATTTGGGTTACTTGTGAAATGTACTATAACAACTCGCTAAGGTAACAAATCCCTTAAAAAATTTCTCTTATTTCGCTTGATGGAAAAACACTCAAACAAACGTTAATCATTGATAATCAAAACTTACTAACTTAAAAGGGTTACAAACGTTTACAAATTAATAAACCATAATCATTCAACTTACCACTCAAAATTCAAGAAATAAATCCGCCAGGAAGTCATTATCCAACTTAAATTTTGAACTACCCTTTCAACTCTATTTACAGCTTTTGCACCATTTTTTTGGTTTTCCATAAGTATCAGAACTGCAACACCCTGCCGGGCAATCGGTGGTGTAGGCAATATCAAATCCCGAAATGTATTCCTTCTCGCATTGCGTATTGGCAGAATAGGCATTGATTAAAATTCCTTTTTTAGTCCATTTTTTCACAAAGCGTTGATTAATCATGCAGATATTGGCATCCAGCACCGTTGCATTGTTTTTCCGCATAAAACAGGATGCCAGCCAAATCGAAATCTTCGCTACTAGTTTTTTATCTTCTGGGGAGTTATGTAAGGCATACCCTGTCACTATTTTAGCATCAGCTTTAGCTAGTTCCTTTAAAACATTTGGGTAGAAAGTAGATACGTAAAAATAATTGTACAAATTTTCGCCAACGCTTTTCTTGTTGGTAATAATCATACTGCACAGTTCCATTATCGCAGGAACGGTCTGTTCACCACTTGGTTTAAAATCTAACTCTAAGATAAAATCCTTTTTTCCCAACTTCGGAATTAATACGGCTAGCGTATCTACTAATTCCGAAAGGGTGCAAATGAATTGTATTCCCTGTGATGCATCTCGCAAGGGAATTGCTTTAAGTTCTGCTAGGCTTAAATCAGTAACAAACGTTTCTTTATCAGAAGCTAAGACCCGGTTAATAGTTTTATCGTGAAACAAAACCAGCTGGGAGTCCCTTGTCATTTGCACATCCACCTCAACAGCTTTTACTCCATTGTTAATGTTTTTCAAAATAGTTTGTAGCGTATTCTCAGGGCCATTCGCATAACCTCCACGGTGCGCAAACTCAAGCTGATTGAATACTTCATGGGTAAAATGAGGTTGTACTTTTTGGGCAAAGGCAGTGATTCCGACGAATAGAATGTAAACTAACAGGTGAAGATGTAGGTTCAATCTCATAACCTATGAATAGTTACTCAAAAACCTTCCCAGGATTCAAAATTCCATTCGGGTCAAAGAGTTGCTTTACACCCTTTTGTATGTTGAGTTCGGCTTCGTTAAACACAATATCCAAGTAGCCTTTTTGCACATAGCCGATGCCGTGTTCGCCAGATATGGTACCGCCTAGTTTTTTGGTCAATTCAAAAATTTCTCGGATACCATCGGTCAGTTTGTTGTTCCAATCTTCGTTAGACATTTCGCCCTTTACAATGTTTACGTGTAGGTTACCATCTCCAACATGACCGTAGCACACAGATTTAAAACCATATCGACTTCCAATTTCTTTTACACCCGCCAATAGCTTAGGCATTTCGTAACGCGGTACTACCGTATCTTCTTCTTTGTAGATTGAATGCGATTTTACCGCCTCTCCTACTCTTCTCCGCAATTTCCAAAGCGCATCTTTTTGAGTGGAATCGTCAGCGAATAATACCTCACTACTTCCATGTTCGAGCATGATTTCCGAAATCTGCTCACACTCTTTATATAAGCTATCCAATTCGTTTCCGTCCACTTCAATTAGTAAATGTGCCTTTACGTTGTCGGGTACGTCGATATTAAAATCATCCACATAAGGAATGGTCCATTCTAAAGCATCTCTTTCCATAAACTCCATAGCACAAGGTGTAAGTCCTGCTCTAAAAACAGAAGAAACGGCCTCGCATGCAGATTCTGGGGAATCAAAAGGCACCAATAGAGTGAGGATGTGTTTAGGGTAAGGAATCAATCTAAAAACTGCTTTCGTAATAATTCCGAGCGTTCCTTCACTACCCACCATAAGTTGGGTAAGGTTGTACCCGGTAGAGTTTTTAAGCACATTGGCACCCGTCCAAATAATGTCGCCGTTAGGCAGCACTACCTCTAGGTTCAGCACATAATCTTTAGTTACTCCGTACTTTACCGCCTTCGGTCCACCAGAATTGTACGCTAAGTTTCCACCAATAAAACAAGAACCCCAGCTACTAGGGTCGGGTGGATAAAAGAGCCCCTTCTCCTTGCACTCATTATGAAAAACTTGAGTAATTACCGCTGGTTCAACCGTGGCTTGCAAGTTCTTTTCGTCGATTTCAAGAATTTTATTCAACCGTTCTAAGCTAAGGCCAATTCCACCGTGAATAGACAAAGCGCCACCGCTTAGGCCTGTTCTAGCTCCAATAGGAGTAACGGGTAAATTTTCTTCATTGGCTAATTTTAAAATGTCAGAAATCTGTTCTGTACTGGCAGGTTTCACCAATACTTCTGGCGGAAAGGAAAAGTCTTCGGTTTCATCGTGTCCATATTCGACGAGCTGTTCTTCGTCAATCGAGACGTAATCAGCGCCAACAATTAAAAGCAATGCTTCAAAATGTGCCTTGGTAATATTATTGAAATCCATAATTTAAAAGCATTTTTAGCGTAAAAAAACTAGACTGTAATACGCGCAATCTCGAATAAATCGGGGCATGAACACTTTTAATGACGAGCAGCAAATAATTGATTATTACACATCCATGAACCATCTTGTCACTTGTCACTTGTCACTTGTCACTAAAACCTAATCCCTAATCTTCTCATAAATGCGTTCAATCATCTCCACTACTTTCATGCCTTCAAGAGCATTAGTAGCTATTTCACCTTTACCAGTGAGTACATCAATAACGTTTTGAATGATGTAATGATGGTTAGCCGCTGAGCCTTTATAATCACCATAATCGTTTGGTGGATTTGCAGGAGGTAATTCTGGCTTTTCGTAATTTTCAACATGGCAAGCTTCTACTTTATCCATATACTGACCAGATACTTTTACCGAACCTTTTTCCCCAATAATGGTAATGCTGCTTTCCAAATTCTGTCCCCAAATGGAAGTGCTGAAGTTCATCGAACCCATTCCACCGTTTACAAAATCGAAATTGACCACTCCAGTATCTTCGAATGCCGTTGAAGGATGATTAAAGTTGGTACTGCGCCCTTCTATGTTTTCAATATCACCACAAAGCCAATACATTATGTCAATAAAATGGCTGAATTGAGTGAAGAGCGTTCCTCCGTCCATGTCCATGGTACCTTTCCAACCACCAGGTTTGTAGTATCGGTTATCTCTGTTCCAGTAGCAATTCAATTGAATCATGAACAACTCTCCGAGCCTGCCTTCGTCGATGATAGATTTCAACCATACAGAGGTAGGACTATACCGATTTTGTTTTACTAAAAACACCTGCTTGCTCACTTGCAATGCTCGGTAAATAACGTTTTCAGATTCGGCCTTGGTTAATCCCATGGGTTTTTCGATAACCACATGAGAACGATTTTCCAAAACTTCTAACGCCAGTTTAGCGTGTAATCCATTGGGAGTGCAAACATTAACAACATCAGGCTTTATGCCTGCATCGTACATTTCTTGAACGGTAGAAAAAGCTTTGCATCCTTCTGTTTTTTCAGCATCTGCCCTTCGTTCATCATTTGGTTCTACAACTCCAACCACCTTGCCTTGTCCGTTGCCGGATACCATTGATGCATGCCGTTTTCCGATATGACCATAACCTACAATTCCAAATGTGACTTCTTTTTTAGACATGTGCTTTGTTTTTAAGATATCCGTAATACCAAGATATTGCTTCTTCCAATCCCTTTTCTAAAGAATACTCAGGATTATACCCCAATAATTCTTTTGCTTTATCTATGGACGCTAATGAATGTTTTACATCACCAACACGCTCTTCGCCATGATTTACTTCTACCGAATTAACACCAGAATCAAATGTTGACAAGCTCGACTTAATCGCTTTAATCAATTGATTTACAGTAGTTCTGTCTCCAAATGCAACATTGTAAACTTCTCCAATTGCTTTTTCATTCTTAACTATTCCAGCCAAATGATTAGCCTGAATAACATTTTCGATGTAGGTAAAATCTCTAGATTGCTCTCCATCTCCATGAACTATTGGACTTTCATGAGCTAAAAATGCTTTTAGAAATTTTGGAATTGCTGCGGCGTAGGCGCCGTCCGGGTCTTGATTTCTTCCGAAAACATTGAAATACCTCAGCCCCATAACTTCTAAACCGTGTAATTGGTAATAAACACGCGCATATAATTCATTGACATATTTAGTGACCGCATAAGGAGAAAGAGGGTTTCCTATTTTTTCCTCCACTTTAGGCAAACCAGGGTGATCACCATAGGTTGAGGAACTTGCCGCATAAACAAAGCGTTTAACACCTTGTTTTAAGCAGGTGTTCAATACCATCAAAAAACCATCAATGTTAACGCTATTCGTTAAAATGGGATTTTCGATTGAACGTGGAACAGAACCGAGTGCAGCTTGATGCAACACAATATCAGCACCCGCTATGGCTGTTTTACAATCTTCTTCATTCCGAATATCACCCTCAACCAGTTTGAAGTTAGAATGTTCCAGTAAATGATTGATATTCTCACGTTTACCTGTCATGAAATTATCCAAGCAAACGACTTCATTGTCTTTAACTAAATCATTGCATAAATTAGAACCTATAAAACCAGCTCCTCCAGTTACAACAACAACTTTATTGGATATTCTATTCATGTTTTACTTAGCGTAAGAAACCGCTCTGGTCTCTCGAATAAGGGTTACTTTAACTTGACCAGGATACGTCATTTCTTCCTGAATTTTCGTCGATATTTTATAACTTAATTCAGAAGCTTGCTTGTCATCAACCTTATCGCAATCAACCATTACTCGAAGTTCCCTTCCCGCTTGTATAGCAAAGGCTTTTTCAACACCAGAATGGCTCATGGCCAAACTTTCCAAATCTTTAAGTCTTTGAATGTAAGATTCAACTACTTCTCTTCTCGCTCCTGGACGTGCTCCTGAAATTGCATCACAAACTTGAACCAGCGGTGAAATCATCGAAGTCATTTCTATCTCATCGTGGTGAGCACCAATTGCATTACATACATCTGATTTTTCGCCATGCTTCTCCGCGATTTTCATCCCCAAAATTGCGTGTGGTAATTCTGGCTCGTCATCTGGTACCTTGCCTATATCATGAAGTAATCCAGCTCTTTTTGCAACCTTAGTATTCAATCCTAATTCAGAAGCCATTGTAGCACATAAATTGGCTACTTCTCTGGAGTGTTGAAGTAAATTCTGACCATAAGAAGATCTGTACTTCATTCGACCCACCATTCTCAATAGTTCTGGATGCAATCCATGAATTCCCAAATCAATAGCCGTCCGTTTACCAACTTCAACTATTTCTTCTTCTATTCTTTTCTGTGTTTTGGCTACAACTTCTTCAATTCTAGCTGGATGGATTCTTCCGTCAGTTACCAATTGGTGTAGCGACAATCTTGCGATTTCTCTTCTAACTGGGTCGAAGCAACTAAGAATAATTGCCTCTGGAGTATCGTCAACAATAATCTCAACACCTGTTGCAGCTTCTAACGCTCTAATGTTTCTACCTTCTCTTCCAATAATTCGCCCTTTAACGTCGTCGCTTTCGATGTTAAATACAGAAACAGAATTTTCAATAGCATGCTCAGTGGCTACACGCTGAATGGTTTGAATAACAATTTTCTTAGCTTCTTTACTAGCATTGATTTTTGCCTCTTCGGTCATTTCCTGAATAAGCGCCATTGCATTTGTGCGAGCCTCTTCCTTCAACGCCTCTGTCATCTCATTTTTAGCCTCTTCAGCACTTAAATTAGATACTTCTTCAAGCTTAGAAACTAACTGGTGATTCAACTTATCCAAGGCCGTTTCTTTGCCTTCAAGAACAGTAAATTGGTCATTTAACCGCGCCTGTTTTCTGTTATAATCCGCTTCCTGTTGATTTACGTTTTTAAGCTTTTTGTTTAGGCTTTCTTCTTTCTGACGAATTCTATTTTCGGCTTGATTTATTTTATTATTCTTTTCATTTATTGATTTTTCGTGTTCACTTTTCAAATGCAAAAATTTCTCTTTTGCTTGTAACACTTTATCTTTCCTCACCACCTCAGCTTCGGCCTTGGCTTCTTCTAAAATTTGATTGGCCTTTTGTTGAGCGCCTTTTTTAAGGATAATGCTTACTACAACACCTCCAACAACAGCTCCGGGAACCAACCCAATTATCACACTTATTATATCCATTTTTAGTTTTAGTTTAAAAAAAATGCCCGCACAAAAAGTTCTTGTAAACTCCAATAAGTACAAGAATGGAATGTAACCTAGGTAAGTGCAAGAGTCCAGCGTCCCAAAAATGGAATTTCAACGCAAATACGCGATAAACAGGCCTTCTTTTACTTTTAGCTTTACATTCCCAACGTTTAAAATGTTGAGTTTACAAAACGCAATTATGCGGGCAAAAAAGTTACTACCGAAGTAGTTAAAAATTAAAGAACGTCTATGAATTCAGTACTTCGTCAAGCTTAGAATTTAGCTCGGCAAGTTCATCATCCATTAATTTATTATATGCGGATTCGTTAGCTTCACTAGTATCGGGGCCATTACTGGCAAATTCCAATGCTGTCATTGCTAATAAATCAACATAGTCTGTGACTACGTAATTTCCTTTGAGTTTATTTATGTTATCGTTAACCAGTTGAGCCGAAAGTTTCACCTTCGTTTCTTCCGTTTCGTTCTCCACTTCTATCGGATACGTCCGTTTTCCAATTTGAATTTCAATTGTTTTAGAACCCATTACTTAGCCATTAGTCTTACACACTTATCAACTTCAGCTATCAATGTATCCACTTTCTTGCGCATCTGTTCTTTTTCAAAAGAATTTGATTCACTATTGTGATTTGATTGACTTATGGTGTTTCGCAATTTTGTATTCTCAGAGCGCAACTCTTCTAGCTCCTTGATATTGCTGCGATACGCATTTATCAAACGATTAACTTTTTCTTGTATTTCCTCAACACTACTAGTAGCCATATTGCCCTACTTAATGTCCCACAAATTTAGCAGGGTAATCAAGAGAAAGCAAGTTTTTAAAATGTTTTTGTGCATAGCTTGTTTATTGCGCTTTGGCACCATTATTAGGGAGTGGTACTTTTGATTATTAAGGTTACAAAAAATGAGTACAACAACTCTGTTCAAGTTTACCATTGGGTTAATCATTGGTTTGCTTTCCTACAGCTCAATTGCAGCACAGGTAAATTCGAATTTTCGCTCGCCTATGGACATTCCTTTGGATTTGTCAGGGAATTTTGGTGAACTCAGACCCGGGCATTTTCATGCTGGTTTGGATATTCGAACTCAAGGCAAGGTTGGATTAAACATTTATGCGATTGAGGATGGCTATGTAAGCAGAATAGCTGTTTCGGAAGGTGGATACGGAAAGGCGTTATACATCACTCATTCCAATGGCTACACTTCGGTTTATGCCCATTTAAGAAAGTTCAATGTCAAAATTGAGAAAATTGCAAAAATGGTTCAATACAACCTTCACGAATTTCAATTTGATTCTGTGCTTGCGGATACTTCGTTGAAAGTAAAAAAAGGCGAAGTGATTGCATTATCAGGAAATACTGGTGGTTCAGCCGGCCCACACCTACATTTTGAAATCAGAAATACCGCTACTGAACATCCTATAAATCCTTTGCATTTTGGATTTGACGTGAAGGACAATATGTATCCGAGAGTTTATTCGGTCGGTGTTTATCCGTTAAATGAAAAAAGCTCAGTGAATGGCAAAAATCAAAAAAGAATCGTCAAAACAATTGGCGGTAACAAGTATTCGATTGACCAAACAAACGACCCAATTGTGGTCAATGGTAAAATAGGGTTTGCTGTTCAAACCAGAGATAAAATCACAGGTTCACGATTTAATTTCGGAGTCTATTCCATTAAATTGTTCAAACAAAATCAATTGGTTTATGAACACAAACTGGATAGCCTAGATTTTGAAACCACTCGTTGTATGAATGCTCACATGGATTATTACGAAGCTAAAAAGAACAGAAAAAAAATGCAGCGCAGTTTTTTACTTCAAGGCAATAAGTTAAACACCTACTCCAATGTGGTGAATAAGGGAGAATTCTATTTTTTGAAAGACGATACTGTTCAAATGAAATATGTCATCACTGACTTTAATGGAAACGATTCAGAGGTGAATTTTGAAGTTATTGGTTCCGAAAAATCTTTTGACATTCTACCCAAAACTTCCAATCAAGTTTTGAAATTTGGTGAACCCAATTCGTATTCCGATTCAATTATTGAACTCAACTTGCCTGCTACGTGCCTATACGAGAACACACCATTAACCATTAAATATGAACCAAAAATTGGACGTTGTGTAACTCCAATCGCATACATCAATACCCTAAATGACCCACTTAATGATTACATGGAATTAAAGTTTAACCTTTCCCACATCGACACATCGGAAAGAAAAAACGCCACCATAGTGTCGCTAAAAGCAAACAAACAAGTTTTGGCGGCTGAAGGAGGTACGCTGAATGGTGATTGGATAGGATGCAAGACAAGAAGCTTTGGCCCCTACACTGTTTTTTTAGACTCCAAATCGCCAACTGTAAGTCCAAAGAACTACAAACCTGGTGCTACTTATAATAGTGCCAAGCGGTTATATTTTTATTGTAAAGACGACATTTCTGGACTAGGTGAATATTGGGCAGAAGTGGATGGAAAGTGGGTTTTGGTTGAATACGAAAAGAATAGAAAACAGCTATTTTTCGATTTGAATGATATTACCCAAAACCAAAGTATTCATCAACTCAGCATTCTAATTTTGGATAAAGTTGGCAACAAAAAATCGTACTCCAGTTCTTTTATTTACTGATTTTAGGAAATACAACATATCTGAAACGTTTATCACTGTACCAAAACCTAAATTTGACTGTGCGAATTGCATTGTTCATATCAATTTTTCTGACAATAACTTTCAATAGTTCTGGGCAGGTAATCAAGAGAGACTCCTCTTTGATTCAATTTTCAGGTGTGTTTCTAGATGCTGATAGTCTCACACCCGTACCATGGGTAAACATCATTGTTGTTAATAGAGATAAAGGAACCACTACAGACTTTCAAGGTGCATTTTCTTTTGTAGCCCACAAAGGAGATACGGTTCAGTTTTCCTGTGTAGGATACAAGCCATTTCGGTGTACTATACCTGATACACTTTCCACGAAACGATACACACTCGTTCAGCTCTTTAGCAAGGATACTTACAATTTGCCGGAAGCGGTAATTTTTCCATGGCCGAGTAAAGAAGAGTTTAGAGAAGCTTTCTTAGAAATGTACATCCCAGATGATGATTTGGAACGTGCAAGAAAAAATCTTGAATTAGCCGAAAAAAGAGACCATATTACCGGGGTTCCTAATTGGGGAAGTATCAATTATAAGCACTCTAATCAAATGTACATGGAGCGCATGTACTATGCAGGACAAGCACCACCAATGACTATTTTCAACCCCTTCGCGTGGTCCGAATTTTTTAGGGCACTCAAAGAAGGAGAACTCAAAGACCCTAGAAAAGAGGCCGATGAATAACTAGCGGTTACACTTACATTTGACTTGTGGTAAAAGCAGAAAATATTTCAAAAAATTATGGCGATCTCAATGTTCTAAACGCATTGAACCTTGAAGTAAAACAAGGAGAGGTTGTTAGTATTGTTGGTGCTTCCGGTGCGGGAAAAACAACATTACTCCAAATTCTAGGAACTTTGGACAAGCCAAGCAGCGGCCATTTATTCATTAACAATGAAGACATTACGTTAATGAAAAACAAACAACTATCTGCTTTTAGAAATAAACAAATTGGATTTATTTTCCAATTTCATCAGCTTCTACCTGAATTTACTGCGTTAGAAAATGTATGTATTCCGGCGTTTATTGCTGGAAAATCAAAAAAAGTTGCAGAGCAAGAAGCACTGAACTACTTACAATTTCTAGGATTGGAACACCGGGCATCACACAAACCTTCGGAACTTTCTGGTGGAGAACAACAACGGGTTGCTGTTGCGAGGGCGTTAGTAAATAAACCGGCCATTATTTTGGCAGATGAACCGAGCGGTAATTTAGATTCTAAAAATGCTAAAGAGCTACACGACTTGTTTTTTCAGCTAAGAAAAGAGTTCAATCAGACGTTCATTATTGTTACGCACAACGACGAATTAGCAGCCATGGCAGACCGTAAACTCACTATTCAAGACGGAGTAATCGTTGAATAAAAAAGACCTCAAAGCATTTTTGGATGAAAAAGAGGAGCTCTACAACCGTCCTAATTTCATTGAAGATGACCCATTAGGTATTCCTCGCAAATTCTCTAAAAAAGAAGACATTGAAATAGCTGGTTTTTTAGCGGCCACTATAGCATGGGGTCAACGAAAAACAATTGTCAAAAATGCGAATCGGATTATAGATTTCATGGAACATGAACCCTTCAGATTCTTAATGGAAAATGATGGGGATGACTTCTATTTCGACGGTTTCGTGCATCGTACGTTCAATGCAATTGATTTGGCATTCTTTTTTAAAGCCATAAAGGAAATATATACTCATAACAAAGGTCTTGAACATGCCTTTAATATTGGAAGTTCAGCTTTTGAACGAATTACAAACTTTCAAAAATTGTTTTTTAGTCTAGATGGAATTGAGGTTCCTGAAAAATCGAGAAAACACGTAAGTTCACCCGCAAAAAACAGTGCCACCAAACGCTTGAATATGTACTTGCGCTGGATGGTGCGCAACGATAAAAAAGGAGTCGATTTTGGAATTTGGAAACAACACTCCCCTGCTGATTTAATGTTACCGTTGGACGTTCACACAGGTACTATCTCCAGAAAATTGGGATTATTAAAACGGAAACAAAACGACTGGAAAACGGTTGAGGAAATAACGAATCAACTCAAGGAATTTGATTCAGAAGACCCAATTAAATATGACTTTGCCCTTTTTGGATTAGGAGCCATTGAAAAGTTTTAGCGGATTGGACTGGTAAACCTTGGAATTACGCACACACCTCGATAACAATCTTTATTTATCTTATGCTCAAATAACATATCAAAACTTGCAGTACAATCGTCCATTGCATTCTCTTCAAAGTACCCGTCCAACAAGCTATAACCTTTTTCATCAATCAAGAAAGTACAACACACTTCGTTTAATCTGATATTAAACGTCCATTCTCCGAAAGCATAGCCATCCTTAAAGCCCCCTTTCACTTTGATTTTTCCATCTTCATAAAACCGCTGATATTCCCCTTGCAGACTATCATTTTGGTAGAAACAAACTGTATGAGTTTTACCTGAACCATATTTGAAAATCGTTGAACCGTCCAGTTTTCCCATTTGGTATTGTTGTGATGAAATTTCTTTACCATTTAAATTGTACGTCTTTATTTCTCCATTCTTCAAACCACTCTGAAACTGTCCCGATTCTTTGATTCTGCCATTGGAATGAAACAATTTGTACCTCCCTGTTGCCACACCCTGCTTAAATTCAAACTGACCTCTCAAAGTTTTATCCCAACCGTAAATTTCCCAACTACCAGTGCGTTTGTGCTCCTCAGTAACGGAACCTTTCAGTTTTAAGGATTTGACTTTGTTCTTTTTCCATTTGTTTTTAATTGTAGAATCCATTTTGTATGCCCGAATTTGATTGTCTAGCTCTGTTAACCAAAAATTGGCATCAATGTGAGTCGAGTACTCTAGCAAATCTTTTTGCATTTCGAATCGGGAGAAGTTAACCGAATAAAATGAGCGGGTATAAGTAGGTTTATCTAACAACTCTACAAGATTCGAAACTCCTTCGAGGTTTATAGGCTCAATTCTGGATAAATCTTCATGCTTTATGTAGGCAAAATCAACCCATAAAACGGGGGTGTTTTCTTTAGAGCCGTTAGGTATGATTCCTGCTTCAATTAACCTCGCATCCATTGACTGAATTTCTTCATTATAATACCAAAACTCCCTAAGTACGATTTTGGTACTTTTGTTCAGCTGCAAAGAATCTATCAAATGTCGAGCGTGCTCTTTCACTACCAACGTCTCCCGATTTGGACCTCTAAAAAATGCTGAATAATTTTTACCCATATAACAGAGTAATTCTGGAAATGAAAGCACTTGGTTTTTAGAGAATTCTAGCTTGTAATATGTGACGTTATAAGGTTCATCAAAATCGACAATCGAATAGGTTTCCTTATACAGCGCTTCGCGGGAATGGTAGATAGGATGGTCTTCCGCTATTAAATTATCAATATAATCAGTATGTAACCCGTATTTCAAAGAAGCACCTAACTGTTGATTATTAAACGACTGGATGTTCTTATTATAAAACACCCAATTATTATCGGTCATATAGCTTCTGAAATTCTGGGCACTAGCAGAAAAAAGAGAAATGATAAAAATGGATTGAACTAGAAAAAATTTCACTGTATTCATATTTACAAATAAAACAACATGCAAAGTACAATTACCTATCCAAAACTTAAATTTGTACAATGAATCACCTTGCTCATATTTACCTTTCTGGAAACGATGAAAACCTGATGATTGGAAATTACATTGCAGATTATACTAGAGGCAATGATTTCAGTGCGATTCCACAAAATATTCAAGCAGGTATTCAACTGCACAGGGCTATAGACTCTTATACTGACAACCACGCTGTATTTAGAATGGCAACTAAGTTGGTTCGACCTAATTTGGGAAAATTTGCAGGTGTTGCTATGGATATTTTCTTTGACCACTACCTGGCTAATAACTGGTCGAATTATCACAGAGAAAGCTTGAATCAGTTTTCTCAAAACGCATATCAACTTATTGAAAATAATTGGGAGCATATTCCTGAAAAAGGAAGACGCTTTTATACGTACATGGTTGCCCACGATTTATTAGTGAATTACCAAAATTCAGAAACGCTTAATATGGTGTTTAAGGGGATTAATTCACGAACAAAATTCGAGACCAATTTAAACCTTGCTGTTGCTACGTTACAATCCAATCATAACGAATTGGAGAAACTATTTGAGACATTCTTCGCCGAACTAATTGACTTTGTAAAGCCAAACCATGCCTGAGCTTGAATCAATTATTACTTCTGATGGTTCCACTTCTTTGTATAACTCAGAATTAGATGAAACGTACCACTCCAGACACGGAGCTTTGCAGGAAGCGGAGCATGTATTCATAGAAACCGGATTATCCCATTTTGTAGGCTTATTTGAACCTAGTTCACTTTCCATTTTCGAAATGGGGTTGGGAACTGGTTTAAATTGTTTACTGACCGCACTCTGGGCAAAAAAGAACAAAGTTTCAGTTAATTACATAGGAATTGAAAAAGTAGTTCTCAATAATCAGCAAATTGCAAGTTGCAACTACAGTGATTTACTTAAAAACGAAGATTCTAAAACCTACTTTGACAGCATTCATAGCTCCACTTGGGACATGCAAACACAAATTCATGCGTATTTTACTTTGCTGAAATTAGAAGCCGAAATTGAAACTATTTCCATTTCAAGTGAAATAGACGTAGTTTTTTACGATGCTTTTGGCCCTAGAGTTCAACCGCATTTATGGGAAAAACCGATACTTAACATTTTGTTCAACATGCTGAAGCCAAACGGAGTATTAGTAACGTATTGCGCCAAAGGAAGTGTGAGGAGAAACCTACAAGAATTGGGTTTTGAGGTAGAGCGGTTACCAGGTCCACCGGGCAAACGAGAAATGCTCAGAGGTACTAAATTGGTCTAAAGGAAACCTTCTCGTTTCCTCACCAACCACTCAGTACTAAGCAGAAAGAGAAGAGCTACAAAAAGCCATTGTAAATCAATTAAATCTCTAAAATTTATTTCTGTATAAAGCACAGAACTATACTTAGTATTATTGAATTTAGTTTTCCACTCATCAATATTTTCAAGTGTATAAAACCCACCTTCTGTCCGTTCAGACAATTTATAAAGTAAATTATGATTTGCTCTCAAATTGGTCAATTCTAATTTTTGTTTTGAAACCGAAAACTGTCCTTTTTTAATTATTTCTTCGCCCGATTCCTTCACAGAAGCTTTATAGTCGTATAAACCAGACTCTAACTTACCGAGGTTGAGTTCATACCCGTTTCCCTTGCGTTCAAAATTGTATTTGTAGCTAAGCGTATCTTGAGCAACCAACTCCAATTCAATATTTGGATCATTAATTGGCTCATACAATTCGTTATACAATTCTGCTTGAATGAGTACCTCTTCATTCCCATTATAATTAGATTCTGATTTTATTCTCAGCCTACTTTTATCCTTACGAACAGATAAATACGAAACACTATTTTCAACCAAACTGGTAACAAATTCACTCTTTTTGGTTACTTGATATTCACTCAATGGCCAACGCCAGAAACCATTTGCAAACAAATACACGGAATTCACACCGTTGAACTCAGCGAAACTCCAAAGTGGGTATTCAGACTTTACTGTGCCAATGTTTTGATATAAAAGGTGACTCATTTTACCCTTAATTTCAAATTCTCCAAATGGCGTAAAAACCGGAGGTAATTGTGTAAGTATCGAATTAACATCTTCAGGTAGATTGAACAAGGTGAAATCTTGATTTAAACGAGGTGTTGCCGTATTGAACATGCCATTATCACTCCCCTTACGGGTAAAACTTGAGTTTAAGTTATCGAACAAAAACAAATTCGTTCCTGTTCCTATTACATACATTTTTGGCACCTCCAATTCAAATACTTTTTTCAATAATGCAGTATTTGCTTTCACCGTTGTACTTGGTAATTGGTACAAAATCAGGCTATTAAACTCATTTGCCAACTCATCAATTTTTACAGCGTCCAATTCGGATAATTTAATTAATTCCAAATCGATGTTTTCATTCTTTGAAAGTACCTTGTTAAACACTCCAATGTCTGGCGATAGGTTCTGATAAATCAACGCCACTTGTTCTTTAGTATCTAAAACTTCAATAGGAATTGTAACTCTATTGTTTTGAGCATTACTTTCTCCGTCAATTACTGCCAAATTAATAGTAACTATTTGAATGCCTGTTTTTTGAGCTTCTAACTGAAAATCAAATGTTTGCAGTTCAAAATTTGAGCTGTAATTTACTTGTTTAGAATAGGATTCACCGCTTGAACTTTGAACCAACAACTCAGCACTCTTTCCCTTTAAATTATCTGAGGCAATGGAAACGGCTAAAGGAAATTTATTGTTTAAATACACCAACTTGTTGTACCGAGTTTCTGTAATTCTATGATCGGGGCGGATTGCTGTATCTCCAAGAGCAATTACATCAATAGCCGCATTTGTTTTTAAATTTAAGTATTGAGGGTCTAGCCCTTTATTCAGGATTCCATCAGAAATCAATAATTGACCCGCCACATTTCGAAATGCATAATTGTCATTTACGTAATTGAGGAAGCTAGAAATGTTGGTTTCTGTCCCGTTAAAGGTTGTATCAAATTCCGAAATAGTCGAATTCACAAAACCCAACACTTCAACTTTAACATTTTGATTTTCAGACACTTCTTGAATCAGATTTCGTAAAATAATCTTTATCTCAGAACTATCTGCATTGGCAACAATAGATTCGGATTTGTCGATTCCAATAATGTAAATCGGTTTTTCTTCCTCCGTCGAATTATACTTAATAAGAGGGTCAAGTAAAAATAGACCAATAAAAAACAAGACTCCAAATCGAAGAACGGCTAGTGAAGATCTAGTTAACCTAGCGTAACCATCTTTCTGATAAAAGTATAGAAACGTACTTGCTAGAAGTGACCCTACAAAAAGTAGAAGCATCCAAGCTATATTTTCTCCAAATTGAACCATAAAAAAAGCCCCGAAACGGGACTTTCAAAGTTGCAAAATAATTACTACGTAATGTTTACAAATGTTGTTTTAGAACGTTAACATTCCGCCGTCAACATTTAGCGTTTGTCCAGTTATATACCCTGACATGTCAGAAGCTAAAAATAAGGCAAGATTAGCAACGTCCTCTGGAGTACCGCCTCTTTTCAAAGGAATCGCATCTCTCCATTGTTGCACTGTTTCTTCTGGCAACTTACCGGTCATTTCAGTTTCAATAAATCCAGGAGCAATAGCATTGCATCTTATGTTTCTTGAACCCAGTTCAAGGGCAATAGAGCGAGTAAAACCAAGGATTCCTGCTTTTGATGCAGCGTAGTTAGACTGCCCTGCGTTACCTTTTACTCCCACAACAGAACTTAAATTAATAATAGAACCTTCGCGCTGCTTAAGCATAGTTCTCTGGACTGCTTTAGTCATATTGAACACAGACTTCATGTTAATGTTAACAACATCATCCCACATTTCTTCTGTCATTCGCATCAATAAATTATCCTTGGTAATACCGGCGTTGTTTACAACAATGTCAATTCGGCCACCAAAATCTTTAGACACATCTGCAATTAATTGCTCAGCCATTTCGAATTTGGATGCATCAGACTTATACCCTTTCGCATCAACACCAAACGCTTTTAATTCATTTTCAAGCGCTTTCGCCTTTTCTTCAGATGACAAATAAGTAAACGCAACATTACACCCCGCTTGAGCAAACTTCATTGCTATTCCACTTCCTATTCCTCTGGATGCACCGGTAACAACAGCAACTTTTCCCTCTAATAATTTCATAAAATCTTGTACTAATTTTTTAGAATATTACAATATTAACTCGTCGGTTTAAAATCAATTTTTTGGGGTCATTTCGAACCTCATCCTGAGAAACCCTCGGAGTTGATTCGCCAAAATATTCTTTTCGAATTTCTTGTTTAATCCCTTTGCTTCTGAAATACTCTTCAACGGAATCTACACGCTTTTTAGACAACTCTAGGTTATATTTCTCAGAACCAACATGGTCGGCATGCCCGCTCAAATAAATTTTTGCGTTGGGTTTATCTTTTATGTATTCAAAAAACTTTTCTAGTTTACCTCTGCTGTACTCGGTAACCAACTTGGAATTAGTTCCAAAATGTATTGTCTGCTCGTATTTGGCTACAAAAGGCCCGTCAGCATTGTCCTGCTTCTCTCCGTCTAGTTCATCCTTTCCAGGGTAATTAGCCGTTAATCGAGAAGCATCTATACCATTATCAATCATATAATTATATGCTTTTAGAGCCCGTTTTCTGGCCATATCAGAATCTTCTCCAGGTAATGCAGCGCCATAAATTTCTGCTTTCACATTCGGGTTTGCATCCATGATTGCAATCTTGTCATTAAGACGAGCCATGTACAGTGAATCCACATTTCCTTGGCTATCTAATTGAATACTATCAATAATTAAAATTGATGGTACTTTTTTACCCAAATTGGACAACATATCGTCATCAATTTCTTTTTCGGAACCTTCAGTAATCATGTAAATATCAAAAGCTCCAAAACCACCTTGTCTATTAGATGCAATAAACGCATGTGAACCATCATGACCATCCAAATAATTGATTTCATCGTAAGGGCTGTTTATTGGAATCTTTAAATTCTCAGGTTCTGACCATTTACCGTCTCTCAAATAAGAAACAAATATGTCGTACCCACCTATGGAGGAATGTCCTTTAGAACTAAAATAAAGTGTTGTGTCATCAGACAAAAACGGCGAATCTTCATCTTGTTCGGTATTAAGGCTAGACCCAAAGTTCTTTAATTCACCCCATTGATCTTCTCCCAAATTTTCACTTATATACAAGTCTCTTCCTCCTAGACAATCGAATCTTGTTGCAGACAAAATCATTACAGAACCATCAGGAGAAATCGTAGCGCTGGTAATTTGGGAGCCCGCTCTATTAAACTGTTCGCTAAACTTAGCTGGCTGAACCCACTTTTCTCCATCGTTGTTGATATGAATAATATGGTTGTCTTTATATAGATATAAATCTTTTTCACTCCGAGAAATAGAAACGGTCGCATCATGTTTTTCTGAGTTCCTTACTACATTATCAAAAATTTCAACGTTGTTAATGTTCTGGACTTCGGTAAACAAACCAAATTTATGATTCGCTGTGTAAACATCCTCAAAATACTCTCCATCGGTATATAGCTGTCCACCAGTTGAGCCTTCTCGTCTCGATGTGAACAACAATTTGGTACCATTATTCATAATAATGGGTCCGTATTCTGAAAACGCAGAATTTACTTCTTCACCTAAATTTTCAATTTTCACATAGCGATCATCGTCCAAGTAGTATTTCTGAATGTTCTTTTCATCTTTTTCTACACTTTCTAAAATCTCTTCGCTTTGCTCCATGAGGTCTTTTCCCTCTTCACACTGTTGAATGTAGGCTTCAACTTCTTTTTGTCTTAACTTACCTTGTTTACCCGGAGGCAAAGCTTCAGCCATGTACGTTGAGTATGATGCCGTGGCAAAAAGGAAATTGTGTTCTAGGTGATAAACACGCCCCATATAATAGAATAATTCTGGCATGTCTTCACGCTTTCCATCACGCTCGGCTTTCTCCAGATACTTTTTTGCAGCGACCTTATTAAATGAACCTTCATAAATTGTCATACCCAATTCAAAATTGACTCGATAGTCATTTGTATCGTCAGCATGTAAAATCGAGTATAATTCGAAAGCGTCTGTGTATTCCTCCTGTTGGAAGTATGTGCGCGCTTTCTTGAGTACTTTTTTCTTTTCATCATTCGTTAGCTTCTCTTGCGAAAAAACAAGAAGAGTACAAAAAATGAGCAAAAATCCTATTGTATGTTTCAATTTCAAGGGTGTTATATTTCACACAAAAATAAACAAGGCAACGGCGTATGAAAACATATAGGTCATTATGTTACAACATCCGACAAAACACACATTTCAGCGATTAAATTTATTTTAGAAACCTAGATCCAATCGACTTTGAAGGTAGTAAACAAGCCTTATTTCTACCAAACCATCGGTATCTATTATTCGCGATAACTGAATAAATACCATCTCCAATTCCTGTTGGCACAACATCAAACCTACCCAACCACGAGTACCTTGGCAATAATCTTGCAATTTCAAGCACGGCACGAGACTTTATAATAATCTGATCATTATGATAAAATAAAATGGAATCTATACCTTCAATTTCCGGGAAACGCACAACCAACTTTTGATATATTTCTGAATCTATGTGAGAAAAATTGAGCTGCTTTTGAGTGTCATGTTCAATTAAAAAATTAACCGTTGAGTTACAAAGGCTACAAACTCCGTCGTAAAACACAATGTTATTGGGTAATTCAGCGTCTTCCACGTTCGCGAAAATACAGTTGAATTAAATATCAATTGCTTCTGAATTATCTAAAAATTAATAAGATATTTGCCGCCCAAATTATTAACCGCGGTTTCGTACCGCAAAATGTAACATTATGGCTACAAAAATTAGACTCCAAAGACACGGAAAGAAAAGAAGAGCATACTATTATATAGTTGCAATTGACAGTCGTGTAAAAAGAGATGGAAAGTACATCGAACGTTTAGGTGATTACAATCCAAACACAAACCCAGCAACTATCAATTTAGATTTTGATAAAACTTTGGACTGGGTAAAAGCAGGTGCTCAACCTACAGATACAGCTAGAGCGATTTTATCGTACAAAGGTGTAATGATGAAGAACCACTTAGATAAAGGGGTTACTAAAGGAGCTCACACGCAGGCACAAGCAGATGCTAAATTTGATAAGTGGATGTCTGAAAAGGCTTCTAAAATTGAAGGTAAAATCGAAGGACTCCAAAAGTCTCAAGATGCAGCAGATGCGAAAAAACTTGCAGCTGAAAAAGAAGTTAACGAAAAGCGTTTAGCTGAAATTCAAGCTAAGGAGGCTGCAATTCATGCTGCTGCTGAAGCTGAGAATGCCCCTGTCGAAGAAGTTGTTGCTGAAGAGGCATCAACCGATGAAGCTGGAGCTATTGAACAAGCTGCTGAAGTAGTTGCTGATGCAACCGAAGCAGTAGTTGAAAAAGTTGAAGAAGCTGCTGAAGCGGTTGCCGAAAAAGTAGAGGAAGTTGTTGATGCAGCTAAAGATGCTACTGCAACAGAAGAAGAAAAGAAAGAGGACTAAGCATGCAAACTGACGATTGTTACTATTTAGGTTACATCGTCAAACCACACGGATTTAAGGGCGCGTTTCAAGCCTTTTTAGACGTAAGCATACCTCAAGAATATTCAAATTTGGAATCAGTGTTTGTTCAATTGGACGGACAACTGGTTCCATTTTTTATTTCCGACATAACCATTCAACCTAACGGAAAAAGCCGAGTTGAGTTCGAAGACATAAACTCTACACAAGAAGCTAAACGAATTGTAGGAAAAAAATTATTTCTACCGTTGGCTGTTCTTCCAAAGTTAACTGGCAATCATTTTTACCATCACGAGATAGAAGATTACCAATTGATTGACCAATCAGAAACGCCTATTGGCTCAATTAAAGAAATTCAGGACTCCCCTGCTCAAGATTTAATTGTGGTAGTTAATAATGGTAAAGAACTGTTGATTCCAATTTTGGAAGATACCATTATTAAACTCAATCGAAAAGAAAAAACCTTAAAGGTTAATATTCAAGAAGGCTTGCTAGACCTATTTATATAGTTAAAAAACGATTTACTTGAGTTTCAAGCAGCTCAATAGTAGCCGAGTCTGTCAATTTATTTTCTTCATAATCAATCAGGGAATGACATTGACTTACAGCAATCTTGGTAGGCAACACATTAACGTCCAGGTAGTTCAATACGCCTGTAAAATGATCTAAACCTCTTACATTTCCGGCTCTTCCACTGCTAATGCCAAAAATCAAAGCATACTTTCCCTTAATTCTGCTAGGTGCAAAACTGTCAATAAATGATTTTAGAACACCTGGAAAGCTGCCATTATACTCCGGAATTACAAAAATTAATTTGTTGGCATTTGAAATAAATCGTTCAGCGATTTGATTCACAGGAGCATTATCATTCCCAAACACTTCGTTTTCGAATATAAAATTTGATGGTAAATCCTTTAAATCCAAAATTTGACAAAGGCCGTTCTTTTGCTCAATTAACTCCTTTATTTTTTGTGCAAAAATCAAGCTATTGCTGGACTTTCGGTTTGTACTTGCAATTATACTAATCATGCCTTGTCAACAAATCTGTGTTTAAACATTGTTTATAAATGCGAAGGCTCCAAAATACCTTCGCCTGCAAATAAAGTACTTTTAGCTTATCGAGAAACTACGGTTTACTCAGTTTTATTTCAAGGCTTAACATCTTGAATTTCAATTGATAAACAACATAGTTTTTAGAGTTCATTTTTACTAAAAACTCGACAATGGGAAAAATAATAGCAATTGCAAATCAAAAAGGTGGAGTAGGCAAAACTACTTCTGCAATAAATTTGGGTGCAAGTTTAGGCGCGCTCGAAAAGAAAGTATTGATTGTAGATGCCGATCCGCAAGCAAATGCAACTTCTGGTGTTGGTTTAGATCCTAAAAATGTAAAAACCAGTATTTACGAATGTATCATTCATAACATTAACCCAGCTGACATTATTCTGCATACCGACTCTCCCAACTTAGATATTTTACCCGGTCACATTGATTTAGTTGGAGCGGAAATTGAAATGATTAACTTGCCCAATCGTGAAAAGATGATGCGCATGGCATTATCGAACATCAAAGATGAATATGACTTCATAATTATTGACTGTTCTCCTTCGTTGGGATTGGTTACTGTGAATGCACTAACCGCAGCAGATTCGGTAATTATTCCAGTTCAGTGTGAATATTTTGCATTAGAAGGACTAGGGAAATTATTGAACACGGTAAAAATCGTTCAAAATTTATTGAATAAAGATTTGGAGATTGAAGGTATGTTATTGACCATGTACGACCAAAGACTTCGTCTTGCAAATCAAGTGGTGGAAGAAGTAAAAATGCACTTCCAACAGTTAGTTTTCAATACCATTATTTTTAGAAATACTAAGTTGGGTGAAGCGCCAAGTCATGGAGAAACAGCCATTATGTTTGACGCAACCTGCAAAGGGGCTGTAAATTACCTGAATCTTGCTCGTGAAATTCTCCAAAAGAATAAACTTACTCGTCTGACTGACGAAGAAAAAATTATTGAAGTAGGAAATGGCCACTAAAAAAAGAGCTCTTGGTCGTGGGCTTAGTGCGTTATTGGAAAACGCCAATACCGACATCACTTCAAATTATTCCGCAGCTGAAAATCATGTTGCAGGTTCCGTAAGTGAAATTGAAATTTCTTCTATTTCACCTAATCCTTTTCAACCAAGAAAGCACTTCACTGCAGAAGCACTTCAGGATTTAGTCGATTCCATAAATATTCACGGAGTAATTCAACCTGTTACTGTTCGCAAAATTGGTAACGACCAATTTCAATTGGTTTCAGGAGAACGAAGATTCAGAGCATCGACCATAGCTGGTTTAAAATCTATTCCAGCTTATGTGAAGATTGCAAATGATCAATCAATGCTGGAGATGGCATTGATCGAAAACATTCAACGAGAGAATTTAGACCCCATTGAAGTCGCAGAATCCTATAATAGATTGATTTCTGAATGTAATTTGACACAAGAAGAAATGTCTAGACGTGTTGGTAAAAGCAGAACTTCTGTCACTAACTTTCTTCGTTTATTGAATTTACCTGAAGAAGTAAAGAAAGGTTTGCAAGAACGTAAACTTTCTATGGGTCATGCTAGAGCTCTACTGTCTTTAGAAGATAAAAAGCAAATCCTTAAACTGTACAAAACCATTCTGAGTGAGCAAATATCTGTTCGAAAAGTAGAAGAGGCCGTGAAAGGGTTGGTAAATCATTCAGGAGAAGAATCCAAGAAAAGAACCAAGGCCTCCCCCCTTTCTTTTGAAGAAAAGAGCTGGGTAAATACACTCGAAAATAACTTTGAAACCAAAGTCGGCTTAAACCGTGATTCAGAAGGAAAAGGAAAACTTGTTTTTCATTTTTCCTCTCCTTCAGAAATGGAAGAATTGATTAAGAAATTAAAACAGTAATACTCTGTAAAATCAATAGTTACAGCTGTTTTTAATCTGTATTTTCGCGCCGTGCGCACGTTAGTCTTCCTCATTTTCACACTCATTGCTTTCAACACTTACTCTCAAGTAAAAGATGTTGTAGGTGAAGTAACTAGTGAAGAGGAGCTACCAGATTCTGTGAAAGCGCAATTACATTCTCCAAAAAAGGCAGCTCTTCTATCATTGATTCCAGGTGGTGGACAGGTTTTTAATAGAAAGTATTGGAAAGTTCCAATTATTTATGGCCTAGGAGGAACAACCATTTATTTTGCCGCCAACAATTACAAAAACTATCAACTCTTCAGACAAACGCTTATTTCGAGAGTGGATACCTGTTCTGATGCATTAGATTCATTCCCCGAGTTAACCCAAGATGGTGTGTCGTCGGAGATGGAAAAATATCAAAAAAACTTTGAGTTGATGGTCATTGCTTCCATTGCCGTATATGCCATCCAAATAGTTGATGCTGCCGTAGATGCACATCTTATGTACTTTGATGTTAGCGACGATTTATCCCTCCGAGTTGAGCCTACAGTTTTGAATTTGAATAATTTAGCATTTGCTGAACACCGAATTAGACCTACTTTGGGTTTAAGCTTGAAATTAAACATCAAATGAGAATTGCATTAATCGGTTACGGCAAAATGGGTCGCGAAATTGAAAAAATAGCACTTGAACGTGGACATTCAATTTCATTTAAAGTAACTCGAGAAAATGCCAATTATTCACCATCAGATTTAACTTCAAGTGATATTGCAATTGAATTTTCTGTGCCTGAAGCAGCTAAAAGGAATATTCAAAAATGTTTTGAGGCCAATCTTCCTGTTGTAGTTGGTACAACTGCTTGGTACGATGATTTTGATGCTGTTGTGGAGACTTGTACATCAAAACAACAATCTTTGTTCTATGCGTCAAATTTTAGCCTAGGCGTTAATCTATTTTGGAAGCTTACCGAGACAATGGCGACGCTAATAGAAGGTCATCCAGAATATTCGCCCCGAATTAATGAAATACATCATACCGAAAAATTAGATACACCAAGCGGTACAGCTATAACCACTGCTGAGAAATTGATAGGTGCTCAGCAAAAAGTAACGGATTGGAAATTGGTTAAAGAAAAAGAAATGTCACAAGAATATCTTCCAATTACCGCTGAACGATTACCCAACGTTCCCGGAACCCACACAGTTACTTACGAGTCTGAAATAGATAAAATAGAACTTACACACGAAGCTAAAAGCCGCAAGGGGTTTGCTCTTGGAAGCGTATTAGCAGCTGAATTTTTAGTTGATCAAAAAGGTGTTTTCACCATGAACGACCTTTTGGGTCTGTAATTTACTCCTCATGAATACATTAGTAATATTAGTTTTTTGTTTACCTATCTACGCATCCCTTTTCTTGCTTTTTCCAAAAGCGAACAGACTAGTTTGGGAAGCAGCTATTCCTGGATATAACTTATACATCTGGTTAAAAATCACCAAACAACCGTGGTGGTGGATTTTCCTACTTCTATTTCCTGGGGTAAACTTTTTGATGATAATGATAATGAGCGCGAACTTGGCCAATGCATTCAATCAACGAAAATCTTCGGATAACATTTTCGCCTTCTTTCTTCCTTTTGTTTTCTTGCCCTTGTTGGCTATGAACAAATCTGCTACCTATGTTGGCCCAGAAGACACGAAAGACAAAAAGAAATCAGCCGCAACAGAATGGAGAGATGCTATTCTTTTCGCAATAGTTGCCGCATCAATAATTAGAACGTACGTTTTCGAGGCTTACACTATTCCAACAGGCTCGATGGAAAAATCACTTTTGATTGGTGATTTTTTATTTGTAAGTAAAGTTGCCTACGGCCCTAAATCACCGCAAACCCCGTTGGCTATTCCTTTTGTGCATCACACTCTTCCGTTCATTAATTCGAAATCTTATACAGAAATCCTGAAACTTCCTTATTTCAGACTTCCTGGAATAGGAAATATTGAACGAAACGATGTGGTGGTTTTTAATTTCCCTGCCGGAGACACCGTTATACTAGAGCAACAGGACCGAAGCTACGAAGATGTAGTTAGAGAATATGCAGTACGTTTTAGAATGCGCGATAGAAGTGCTGGAAAAAAAGAAATGACTAACGGTTACTATGAAAGCCTATCGCGAGATTATTTATGGAGCAATACCGACATCTCCATTCGTCCGGTTGATAAAAGAGAAAACTATGTAAAACGCTGTGTAGCAATTGCCGGTGATACGTTAAAAATTGAATCTGGCATTTTATACGTAAATGGAGAAACCGCGTACATTCCTCCAAAAATGCAGTACAAGTATTACATTAAAACCAACGATTGGTTGAATCAAAAAAGAATGAAACAGGATTACAACATAAATTTTGCTGACCTTCAAAAAGTAGGTGGAAGTTCAGGGTACATCATTCCCCTAACTCTGGAAAGTCAGAAAAAAATGCGTTCCTTTTCTAGGGTTGTTGATATTGCTCCGCACATCAACAAAAGCACTTCTGACCCTATGAATAGAGTTTTCCCGAATGAGGAAGGTTACAATTATAATGAAGACTTCTTTGGCCCTTTATGGGTTCCTCAAGCTGGAGTGACCGTTCCAATATCTGCTGAAACCATTGCACCCTACAAACGAATTATTGGTACGTACGAAGGCAATGACCTTAAGATAGTCAAAGGTGTGGTTTATATTAACGGTGAAGAAGCAACCGAATACACATTTAAGATGAACTACTACTGGCTGATGGGAGATAATCGTCACAATTCTTTAGATTCAAGATTTTGGGGATTTGTTCCGGAAGATCATGTTGTAGGTAAAGCAAGTTTTATTTGGTTGAGTCTAGACCAAGATTTGGGATTAACCGAAGGTAAAATTCGTTGGGACAGAATGTTTACGTGGATTGAGTAACTCAATTATTCTACCATCGGCTGTCTTTGCTCCTGTAAGTTATTTTGCTCTCATTGTAAAGCAAAGTAATTCGGACTATCCAGCAGTAATAGAAACGAACGATTTCTTTTTGAAGCAAACTGTGCGGAATCGTTATCGAATTTACAGTGCTCAAGGCCCCTTACTTTTAACAATTCCACTAGTTTCGAAAAGCTCAAAAACTCTCCTGCCGAATGTTGTTATCAATTACGATATGCCTTGGCAAAAAGAACACCTTCGAACGTTGGAAGCGGCCTACTCCTCTACCCCGTTTTTTGAACATTACATAGATGAACTGATGCCTGTTTTTTCAACTGAATTTGAATCTCTAGTTGCATTAAATAATTGGACATTCAATACCATTTGTAGAATTCTTCAATTGGAACTTAAAGTCAACTATACTGAAACCTACTTTGAAGAAAAACCTAAAATAGATTTCCGCCAGCACAGAACTGAGCAGTTTATTGACCTGAAACAATCTTATTATCAACTCAACTTTGACCGTAAAATGCCTTTCATTCCACACCTCTCTATTCTAGATTTATTGTTCAATCATGGCCCGGAAAGTAGAATTTGGCTGAAAAGTAATTTTTAACCCTCACGGAAACCTTCAATAATTACATTTGTTTCCTTCATATAATGAACATCCTATGAGCGCTGCAAAATCAAAAAAAGAAGAGTTAGAGTTTAACAAGAATGAGGACAAAATGAAACTCAAAATTGCTGAACTCAACCGGCATTTGGCCAAAATTGCTGAAGGTGGTGGAAAAAAACGCGTTGAAAAACTGCATGCCAAGGGAAAAATGACCGCACGTGAGCGCATCGATTACTTAATTGATGATCCCAATGACTTTTTTGAAGTTGGTGCATTTGCTGGAATGGGAATGTATGAAGAATACGGTGGTTGTCCTGCAGGAGGAGTAGTTTGTGGTGTGGGTAAAATTGCAGGCCGCCGGGCCATGATAGTGGCCAATGATGCAACAGTAAAAGCTGGAGCGTGGTTTCCAATTACAGGTAAAAAGAATTTAAGAGCACAAGAAATTGCAATGGAAAATCGATTGCCCATTATTTACTTGGTAGATAGTGCGGGAGTGTTCTTACCAATGCAAGACGAAATTTTTCCAGATAAAGAACACTTCGGGCGCATATTCAGAAACAATGCAATCATGTCTTCTGAAGGTATTATCCAAATTGCCGCGGTTATGGGTTCTTGTGTTGCTGGAGGTGCCTACTTGCCAATTATGTCTGACGAGAGTTTAATAGTGGATAAAACGGGTACTATTTTCTTAGCAGGCTCCTACTTGGTGAAGGCTGCGATTGGAGAAACTATTGATAATGAAACACTTGGAGGCGCTACAACCCACACAGAAGTTTCTGGCGTCTGCGATGTAAAAGCACTTAATGATAAAGACTGCTTAGACAGAATAAAGAAGATGATGGACAAAATTGGCTCTTTTGAAGAAGCTGGTTTTAACCGCTCCAAACCAGAGAAACCAAAATTTAAGGCTGAAGAAATTCTAGGAATTATCCCTGAACAAAGCGTAAAGCCTTATGATGTTCGTGATGTGATTGCCCGAATGGTCGATAAATCGGAGTTTGAAGAATATAAAGAAGGATTTGGTAAAACCATTGTTTGCGCTACTGCACGAATTGACGGCTGGGCAGTTGGTATTGTTGCTAATCAGCGCGAATTGGTAAAATCTAAAACAGGTCAAATGCAATTTGGAGGGGTTATTTATAACGACTCCGCGGACAAAGCCGCGCGTTTTATCATGAATTGTAACCAAAAGAAAATCCCATTGGTCTTCTTGCAAGATGTGACTGGGTTTATGGTTGGAAGTAAATCAGAACACGCTGGAATTATTAAAGATGGCGCCAAGTTAGTTAATGCGGTTTCAAATTCTGTTGTACCTAAGTTCACGGTCATAATGGGCAATTCTTATGGTGCCGGAAACTACGCTATGTGTGGTAAGGCGTATGACCCACGGTTTATTGTTGGTTGGCCTACAGCTAAAGTTGCGGTTATGGGTGGCGCACAGGCAGCGAAAACGCTGTTGCAGATTCAGGTTGCAAGTATGAAAGCCAGAGGCGAAGAAATATCAAAAGAGAAAGAAGCTGAACTATTGAAGAAAATTACTGACCGATACGATGAGCAAACGACTGCTTATTATGCCGCTTCTCGTATTTGGTTAGATGCTATTATTAATCCAATTGAGACCAGGAACTGGATAAGTATGGGCATTGAAGTAGCCAACGGAGCTCCTATCAAAAAACGCTTTAACGTTGGAGTGATTCAGACGTAAACAAAATCTAAATGAAGTTGCGGTACTAGAACTGACATAAAGATAAAAGAGTTCTCGATACTATTCTCCTGCGTCGAATCACTCGAACTGACAAAAGGAATCAAGGATTCTTGATACAACGCTCTTTACTCACATCACTCGTTATGACATTATAGTAAAAATTTTACTTGATGTCAGTTCGAGTGATTTTATAGAGCTCACGGAATAAAACTGTATCTAGAACTACTCCCTGATAAACCTTGTCTGGTACAATTGCTCGCCGTTTTTGGAGATTACAGCTACATAAGAACCAGCCTTAAATTCAGAAATATCCAATTGATTTGAATTCAATACTTGCGAGGCAACTTTACTTCCAACCAGGTCAAAGACCTCAATGCTCAAATCCGACTCATTCAATGTCAGACCCTCAAACTGAATACTACCGCTTGAAGGATTTGGATAAGCAGTAATTCGTTTTAATCCTTGTTCAGCAATACTACTTCCAGTATTCACTACTCCCTTGTAGTTAACAACCTTAGTAGCGAAATTTGGTGCTGATGTTTTAATGGTTAATGAATGATCTAAGCCCATGTGACCGCCGTCATTTGTACCTGAAAGGTTGTACTTAAATTCCAAGTAATTCCCGGGCTGAATAACGGTTCCATCATATTTTTCAGCAACAACCAAATAGTTATCATTATCTGAAGAGGCGATTGATGTAATCGTCACAGCTTGATTTCCGCTATTGTAAATAACCGCTTTGATTTCCATATTAAAAACAGTATCAAACTGTGTATCCCTCAAGTTTCTACTGAACTGAAGTTCATACTTTGCAGCAGCAACTGAGTTTCCAGAAATTTTAGTAATACGTTCTAACAGCTGAGGGTAATCTACAAATGGACTTCTGTTTTTTTGTAATCCGAAAATGGCGTCGTTTCGGTCAATCTCTTTTTGAGATACAGCAAACTGACTGTTCCAAGTTCTTAGTACAGATTCCTGTTTACTTAAAAATGAACTAAAGTCTCCATGACGTAACACAAAGTACATCATTGAACGTGCTACGGCTCCTTTATGCACGTCTCTTGGTTCGAATTTACCACCTCCGGACCTAGAACCACCATCTTGCCAGCTTGCACTACTCACAGTGCCAAACTCATCATTTCCACGTCTAGAGTTAGAAGTAGTTGTAGTAGGAAACAAGTGATGTATATCAGATTTCTCAGGATCAGAACTACTAAAAAAGCCTTGCGGGTAAGTATGTTCGCAGTTAAAACTTGAGCTATTTGCCCCCGCTCTTGTATTAAATGTGGCCTTCTTCCCAGTATAAACGCACTCTACCTCACCATTCACATTATCAATGGTAGCGTACATATTGTCTCTTGCCCGATTGTAACCTAAACTTACAGCACCGTTATTCAACAATGTTTTTAATGCTGTTTTAAGCGCTTCTTCGCTCTTATTTCTTATAGTTGAGTAATACGTATTAGAGAAGGTTCCTTGCCCTTTTAAATCAACTATTTCAGTAACGGAATACTCATTTTCTATTAAAACCACTCCGTTGTGTACTACATTCTGCTTTGGCTTGAATTCTAAGTCAACTTGACCGGTTACGCCAGCCGTATCTCCTTTTTTGCTTACCATACTGGTCGCATCATTAAACCAACCGACACCCATTAGAGTGAAATACGCATACACAGAATCGTTACTTCCCGTAGGAAAATTCGTTGCATCGTAATTCAAAGACTTTGTCGATGAAGACTTTTCATTGACCGTTCCAAAATCAATATTGGTTTGACTAAAAAGCCAAGCAGGAATTAATAGAATTAACGTAGTACTATATTTCAATCTGAAGTCCATCATAAGCTAATTGTATATTGGGAGGAAGTTGTTTTGAAACCTCCTCGTGAAAACCAAGTAAATGTGAAATGTGTGTGAAGTATGCGCGTTTGGGTTGAAGCTTTTCAACTAAATCTAACGCCTCTTGTAAATTAAAATGAGAGTAATGTTCTTCTACTCTTAAACAATTTAATACCAAAACTTTAGATCCTTTTATCTTATTCATTTCTTTATCACCAATTGACTTAGCATCAGTTATGTAAGTCAAGTCTTTTATTCGAAAACCAAAAACCGGCATTTTCATGTGCATCACCTCTATTGGAGTTATATCAACACCATCAATTTCGAAAGGTTTGTTTTCAATTTCATGAATTACTGCTCCAGGTGCTCCTGGATATTTGTTAGCTTCAAAAACATACGCGTAATCATTCTTGAGTGCTTTTGCAACTCTAGCAGAACAATACACAGGCATATCGCGCTTCTGCATGAAGTTGAAAGGTCGAATATCATCGAACCCGGCTGTATGGTCTTTATGCTCGTGTGTAAACAAGACCGCATCCAACTTATCAATATTATTATTTAGCATTTGCGCCCTAAAGTCAGGGCCAGTATCAAAAACAAGTGATTTGCCATCAATCTCCAGATAAGCACTTGTCCTCATACGCTTGTCTTTGGAGTCTGCGGACAAACAGACCGGGTGCTTACTTCCAATTACTGGTATCCCTTGAGAAGTGCCTGTTCCTAGAAAAGTTAACCTCATTTATCGAAATAGTTTAACTCGTAAACAAACGCCATTTCATTATCGTTTACTGGATTTAACCAATGCACAAATTTATCAAGATAACTAGGCTCAATTACGGCCTTCTCAACCAGCTCACAACCACAATTAACCTCTACTTTCTTTTTTCGTTCATCCAATTCATCCGGTTGAAAAAACGCGATATGACTTGGTCTTTTATTGTTTGTAGGATGCGTGTAACGCTGCACCAAAGCAGCAACATCATCCCCTTTGGCTAAGTCGTAGTGTTTGGTCCAATGGTCTGAATAAAACCGAGGCATTAAAGGAACTTCGTATTCAATTGATTGTTCAGCGATTAGACCACTATAACCTTCCTCGCCGCCAACGAACTCCATAACTTCTACTCTACTTTTCTTGGTGTACGCAGGTGTTATTGCCAGTAATAAAACCGTATTTAACCCCCAAAAGAAACGCATTCCGTACTTATTCCACTTATGAATGTGGACTCCTCCACTTTCAAGCAACTCAGACCATCCTATCCAGCCTAACATCATAAAATAAGGAATAAACGGAATAATGAATCGCTCTTGTTTGTTAGGAAAGTAGCAGTGAAAACCAAAGAAAATTAACGAAGGAACTACCAACAACAAGTACTTTTTCTTAAAAACTTTAGACAAACCTATAAAAAGGAAAACACTAAATGGAGGCAGCAACAGTCCCGATATTGTGCCAAAATACATGTACCAAGGGCGAGAAAAATAAGTGGTCTTGTTTGCAAAGTTATAGGCTATATACTCCGAAAATTCAGCGAAAGGTTGTCCCCAAAAGTATAAATCGGCAATTTGAGTTAAGAACAAGGAGATAGCAAAGAACACCCCTAAACCAAAAGCCTTCATAACATTCTTAGACAACAACACCAATCCAATCCCACCAACAAAAAGTACGGTTTGAAAACGAACTGCCACCGCAACACCAAGCAACATTCCTGCTGCGAAAATATGCTTCCAGGCAAGCCTCTCTTCTTTTATCAAATAATAGGTAGCACCAAGCAAAGGAGTTAAACAAACTACCTCAACAAGGTTTCTTACGCTCATAATAGGGGTAAACCAAAGCACTCCAATAAACAATCCTACCCATTTAGCAGTTTCGCTTGTAGAAAGCTTTAAAACAGTTTTGTAGGCAAATTTGATTGCCAACAAATACCACAATGCGTGAATTAGCCGAACTACGTACATTTTTCCTTGCGGAGCATTCAACCCTATTATATCAAGAAATTGAAACAGATAATAATGAAGACCGACGTAAAACCAGGAATGCCCAGAAGGTGAACCAGTGGAACTTTCAGAGGGCAACCATTGAAACTCTGTGTCACCATCAATCCAAGCTTGTGCAGATTCAACCACCAAAAAATGATCATCGTGCATTCCGTAACCCTTACTAAAAACAACGGAAACTAATCGAGTAAGAAAAGACAATACTAGAATAAACTCTAATGGTTTATTGTCCCAGTAATATCTTATTCGCCTCAAACTACTTTTTATTGTAAAAGTCTAACACACAATCTACGGCGTAATCCACCTCTTCTTTTGTGGAGTATCTCGAAAACGAAAAACGAACAGCCGGACATTCAGGATTCGCATCAATACCTTGCAATACATGCGAAGATATTGCCGCGCCACTACTGCAAGCAGAACCACCTGATGCCGCTACCCCATTAATATCGAGGTTAAATAGCAACATACCGCCTTTCTCCGTCGGTGGCATTCCAACATTCAAGACCGTGTATAATGCTTCGCCTTTTGGATCTCCATTGAAACAAACTCCGGGCAGCTCTTTCTCAAACCGGTCAATCATGTGGTACTTCAGAGCTTTTACATGCTTTTCATGCTCCTCGACATCTTCATAGGCCAAATCCAATGCCTTCGCCAAACCAACGATACCATACACATTTTCGGTTCCAGCTCTCATACCCCTCTCTTGACCGCCGCCAATTATAAACGACGGTATTTTAAGACTGTTATTGATATACAAAAAACCAACTCCTTTAGGGCCATGAAATTTATGCGCCGCACATGTAGCAAATTGAACCCTTGTTTTAGAAAAATCGAACGGATAATGCCCCATAGTTTGCACCGTATCTGTATGAAATACAGCATCGTACCGCTTGCAAATTGCAGCAACTTTATCTAAATCCAACAGATTACCAATCTCATTGTTTGCGTGCATTAATGAAACAAAAGACCGTTCATTGCTCACCAATAATTCTTCAAGATGCACTAAATCTACATACCCCTTCTTGGTCAAGTTAACCTTACTCAACTTTACATTTTCTTCTTCGCATACCTGCTCTACAGTGTCTAACACCGCATGATGCTCAATATCGGTGGTTATAGCATGCTTCAGTCCTAAATGCTTTAATGAGCAACGTACCGCCATATTATCTGCTTCTGTACCCCCTGAAGTAAAAATGATTTCGGAAGGTGAAACATTCAATTGACTTGCAATTGAACGTCGAGAATATTCAATTTTTGCTCGAACAGAACGCCCAAATGCATGACTGGATGAAGGATTTCCATAAAAATCTTTCATAATCGGAATCATAGCTTCTACCACTTCTGGTGCAATGGGAGTAGTTGCCGCATTATCTAGGTAAACCTGTTTTTTCGCCATCAGTTCTTAATTATTTCTTTGATATCACTAATGATTTTCTTAGCAAGGTTTTTTGCTGTGTTCGCACTTGCACTTTCGGTATAAATTCTAATGATAGGCTCTGTATTGGATTTTCGTAAATGAACCCATTCTTCATCAAAATCAATCTTTATACCATCAACTGTATTTATCGGGTAGTTACCGTACTTTTTCTCTATGGAATTCAACACGTTATCTACATCTATTTCAGGTGTTAGTTCAATCTTATTTTTAGAAATATGGTAGCTTGGGTAGGTCGCTTTTAATATCGACAAGGTTTTGTTCTGATATGCCAAATGAGTTAAAAACAAAGCGATACCCACTAGGGCATCCCTACCGTAATGCAACTCCGGATAAATAATACCTCCATTACCCTCTCCACCAATCACAGCGTCCGTGGCTTTCATAGCGGTAACAACATTAACCTCTCCAACCGCAGAAGCAGTATAGGATTGCCCGTGTTTTTGAGTCACATCTCTCAAAGCTCTGGTTGAGCTCATATTCGAAACCGTATTCCCAGGGGTTTTGCTCAGTATATAATCAGCTATAGCAACCAATGTATATTCCTCTCCGAACATTTCACCATCTTCACAAACAAAAGCCAATCGATCAACATCAGGATCCACTACAATACCCATGTGAGCATCGTGTTTGCGAACCAAGGCTGATATCTCTGTCAAATGCTCAGGCAGTGGCTCTGGATTATGAGCAAAATGACCGGTAGGAAGACAATGTAGCTCCACAACCTCTACTCCAAGAGCTTTAAGCAAAGCAGGCACATAAACCCCTCCAGTGGAATTCACACCGTCAACCACTACTTTAAATTGCTTTTTGCGCACAGCATCCACGTCAACCAAATCCATCGCCAAAATCATATCGATGTGTTTATGCAAGTACGTTTCGTTCTGAAGGTACTTACCTAGTTTTTTTACATTGGCATACTCAAAGGCCTCTCGTTCAGCTATATCAAGCACTTCAGCACCATCATCTCCAGAAATAAACTCACCTTTTTCATTTAATAATTTCAGCGCATTCCACTGAATTGGGTTATGACTTGCTGTAAGTATAATTCCTGCTTGTGCGTTTTCGTGAGTAACCGCAACCTCAACGGTCGGAGTAGTTGTTAAACCTAAATCAACAATATCAATTCCTAAACTTTGAATGGTAGAACTAACTAAATTAGATACTACCTCCCCGGATATTCGAGCATCGCGTCCAATTACAATTTTTGATCGCTGACCATTATGTCGGTTAAGAACCCATGTACCAAATGCAGATGCAAACTTCACAACATCTACAGGTGTAAGACCTTCTCCGGGCTTTCCACCAATAGTACCCCTGATACCTGAAATCGATTTAATTAATGTCATTTTAAGTATTTACTTTAAATATGGTTTTTAGGGGCGCAAATATAATTTTTAGTGAGGGTCAGTTCTCAAAGAAAACCACCTTTGTTCTTTGCTGTTAATTTCTTTTTGACAACTTTGCGTACCCTTAAAAACGGCGCATTCTATAATAGCTACATTTGTTTGTATAGTGGCTGTTTCAGGCTTATGAAAGAAGATTTCGACCCTTCGTATAACGAGAATAATAACCAAGAAAGATTGGTAAAATTGGAAGACATGTTTTCCGACTCAGCCTATTACTATTTTGATGTTATTGAATGGGAAGGAATTATTGACCACTACCTCAACACTTTACGCCTTGAAAAAGCTGCAAAGGCCATAGATTTTGCTCAAAATCAACATCCACAATCTGCAGAACTTAACCTTAAGAAAGCCGAAGTGCTAATGGAGCAAAACCAATTGGACAGAGCCATAGCTTTACTAAAGAAACTAGAAGGAAGTTTTCCTTTCAATCCAGATATTTTTATCGCCCTAGCAGAGGTTTATAGCCGTAAAGCTGAACATTACACCGCCGTTAAGCATTACAAACGTGCGTTGGAACTTACCGACGAGGGCAAGGAGGAATTATACATTCAAATTGCTGCTGAATGCCAATCACTAGAAAAACCAGCACAAGCGATTTACTGGTTAAAGGTTTTGCTAAATGAATTTCCAGAGAGCATTGAAGGACTTTACGAAATGGCTTTTTGCTATGAAGTAAATGGCACACAAAACTCTGGTGCTGAGTTTTTTAAGTCTTTTCTTTACAAGCATCCCTACAACCACCATGCGTGGTTCAACTTAGGAAACTTATACACGACTCTTGAGCGTTATAATGATGCTTTAAACGCCTTTGATTATTCCGTAATTTCTTTCGAAGAGTTTTCCTCTGGGTGGTACAACAAAGGAAACATTCTTGGACGTTTGGGAAGATACAGAGAAGCGATTGAAGCATTTGAAAAAACATTAGAACTTGAAGGCCCTGCTGCGCAGACGTACTTCTACATTGGAGATTGCTTTGAAAACATTGGGAAATTTGGAAAAGCTAAAAAAGCTTTTCAAGAGGCAATAAAATTAGACGAAGACCACCTAGACGCGTGGATTGGTGCGGCAAACTGTTATTTGGAATTAGGTGATGCTGAGGAAGCACTGAATTATTGTGAAAAAACACTCAAGCTGGAAACAGAAAATAGCCTTGTTCAATATCTATATGGGGATATCTGTAAAGCTTTGGGATACTTTGACGCCGCTAAGCGTGCGTACGACAAGGTTATTGAACTTGACCCGTCCAATAGCGAAATATATTTAGACTATTCAGATTTATTGTTCTGCAACGATGAAAAAGAAGAAGCTATAGAACAGATTGAACTTGGCTTGGCCTTGTTCATTGAACAACCCGATTTAATATACCGCCTAGGAACGTACCACTTTCTGATTGGTCGAAAAAATAATGCTTTTGAATATTGGACAAACGCGTCCATAATTGACGATAAACTTAAACAATCTATCTTCGAATATTGCCCACAACTTAAGGCTGACGTTGATATAAAGGACTTTTTTGCATAAAATGAATTTCACACTTCCCTATATACCCGAAAGAACTGATAAGCCCCGTGCAAATGGTGTTACCATGATGATGGATAAAGGCTTAAGCGTTCGACAAGTTGAAGATTTCATAGAACAAGCTGCAGACCTTACAGATTATGTAAAGCTTGGATTTGGAACTTCATTTTTAACTAAACGAATCGAAGAAAAAATAAAGCTATACCACGAAGCAAACATCAAAGTTTATTTAGGCGGAACCTTGTTTGAAGCTTTTTTGATTCGTGATAAGTATGACGATTACAAGAAATTATTAAGCAAATTGAACTTAGAATGTGCGGAGATTTCTGACGGTTCGATTTATTTAGACCATGGCAAAAAATGCGAATTAATCGCGGATTTATCCAAGGAGGTCGAAGTACTGAGTGAAGTTGGCAGTAAGGAAGAAGGTATTTTTATTAGTCCCGGAATGTGGATCAATATGATGCGCGATGAACTAGAAGCTGGCAGTGTCAAGGTAATTGCGGAAGCGAGAGAGTCAGGAAACGTTGGTATTTACAGGCCTAACGGAACAGCTCACACCATGTTGGTAAATAAAATCATTGCCAATATAAAGGTAGAGAACATTCTGTGGGAGGCTCCAAAGAAGCCACAGCAAGTTTGGTTTATTGACCAATTTGGGCACAATGTAAACCTCGGAAACATTGGCCCGGAAGAAGTAATCCCGTTAGAAACATTGAGAGTTGGACTAAGAGGCGACACATTTATGCACTTCTTACCTGAATCAATAGTTGATAAACACCAAGAGTAAGCCATGAATCAATTGAGCCCTGCAGAATTAAAAAAACTGATAGATTCCAAGGAGCCTATTCAAATCATTGATATTCGGGAACCATACGAATACGAGTACTCCCATCTTGAGCAATCTATTCTTATGCCCATGGCTACGGTAAGTGATAAGATAAGTGAGATTTCGCGTGAACTCAACGTAATAATACACTGCAGAACTGGTAAACGCGCCGAGGCAATGATTGATTACTTAGAGTGTACACACAACTTCACTAACCTTCACAATCTTACTGGAGGAATTTTGGCCTGGTCAGAAGAAATTGATGCGTCAAAAGCACCTTACTAAAACATGAAAAGAACACTTAAAGACTATTTGCTAATTACAGCAAAAGGCATGGGCATGGGAGCTGCTGATGTAGTTCCTGGAGTTTCTGGAGGCACTATTGCTTTTATTACAGGTATTTACGAAGAATTAATCAATTCTCTGAAATCAATTGACCCAAGTACCATTAAGATGCTATTCTCCGAAGGCATTCCAAAAACGTGGCAAAAGGTTAACGGAAACTTCCTAGTGGCTTTATTCATCGGAATAGGCATTTCTGTAGTGTCTTTATCTAAGGTGATTAAGTATTTACTGGCTGAGCATCCAATAATGGTTTGGAGTTTCTTCTTTGGATTAATAATAGCTTCGGCCTATGTTATTTCAAAAAGCATTACGCAATGGAACCTAAAATCTATTGGTGGTATTATCATTGGTAGTGCGATTGCATACTACATTACTGTGGCAACGCCTGCCCAAACCCCTACAGATTTATGGTTTATTTTTTTATGTGGAATGTTGGCAATTTGCGCCATGATTTTACCCGGTATATCAGGCGCTTTCATTCTTCTGCTTCTTGGTAAATACGCATATATTGTTGGTGCATTGAGTGATTTAAATATCAGTATTATTATCACTTTCATGGTAGGCTGCTTGCTGGGGTTAATCTCATTTTCGCACGTGCTCAGTTACATGTTCAAAAAGTTTCAAAACATGACTATTGCCATACTTACTGGCTTTATGATTGGCTCTTTAAACAAAGTGTGGCCTTGGAAAGAAACACTTACAACACGCATTAACTCTCACGGAGAAATTGTACCTGTAACCCAAATGAGTGTTTTACCAAAAAATTACACCGAAGCTGAACCTATGATTTTTGCCGCCCTAATCATGATGGCTGTTGGATTTGCTTTAATTGTTATAATGGACATGTTTTCGCCAAAAAAAGAAGCTTAATTTGGCAACCTTCGGACTTATAGGAAAAACACTAAGTCACTCATTTTCAAAGCCATACTTTGAAAAAAAATTTCAAAATTCAAACCTAGAACACACCTACTCTAATTTTGAGCTAAACACGGTGGAAGAATTAATTGAGTTAGTAAAAACCGACTCAACGCTCGCAGGACTTAATGTAACTATTCCGTTCAAAGAAGATGTGATTCCACTTTTGGATTCAGTATCGAATAACGCAAAAAAAATTGGAGCAGTTAACTGTATTTTAATTCAAAGATCCAACGAAGTAAAACTAATTGGACACAATACAGATTGGATAGGTTTTAAGAATTCTTTGGAACCCTTATTAAAACCGAACCTAGAATTCAAGGCACTTGTTTTAGGAACTGGTGGAGCCTCGAAAGCAATATGTTACGCACTAATGCAGCTCAACATTCCGCATAAGCTGGTGAGCAGGGAAAGAGGCGATATCACCTACGAAGAACTCACTGAACAAGAAATAAAAAACCACAAACTCATAATTAATACAACTCCAATTGGAATGAGTCCAAATGGGAATGAGTTTCCGTTCATTCCTTATCTAGGTATAACTAATCAGCATATTGCTTACGATTTAATCTACAACCCAGAGAAGACGCAGTTTTTAAGAAAGTTTGAGTTAGCAAGTGCTACAATTAAAAACGGACTAGAAATGCTTTCTATTCAAGCAGAAAAAGGCTGGGAAATTTGGCAAAAAGAAAGTACATGAACAAATCGGTTAACATAGCGTTTTGGTTGTTCACTACTTCGGTATTTTCAGCTTTAGTGCTACCTACTATGTTCCAAGATGGAATATTCATGGATGGGTTAATCTATGCTTCAATAGCCAACAACCTGAGTGTGGGTAACGGGAGTTATTGGTATCCTGAATTCACAAAAACCATAGCCCCCATATTTAATGAACATCCGCCTTTTGGGTTTATTCTTCAAAGCTGGTTCATAGACGCTTTTGGGTCTGCGTTTTATATCGAAAAAATTTATTCAGGACTAACTGCCCTATTCACTGCTATATGTATTGTGCTTCTTTGGCTTCAATCCTCTTGGAATTCAAACGTAAGAAAACTTGCGTGGCTACCGGTTTTACTGTGGATAATCATTCCTAAAGGATTTTGGTCCTATCAAAATAATATGTTAGAAAACACCATGGGTCTTTTTTCGATTTTGGCATTTCTGACTCTGTTAGTTTCTGTACACTCAAGCAAAACGAAACGTCTAATGTCGATTATTATCAGCAGTCTATTATTGTTGTGCAGTTTTTTAACCAAAGGATTTCCGGGACTTTATCCTCTAGCCTTTTTTGGTCTTTACTACATAGTTTTCAAAAAGCAGTATCATTTTTTGCATGCAACAATTAATTCGATAGCGTTCATTGTACTTACAGTAGGAGCTTTTGTGGCTTTGTTTGTTTTTATTCCAGATGCGCTTGAAAACCTAACCGCCTATTTCAACTCACAAGTAATGGGAAGTTTAAGCGGTAAAAGAATTCCGGGTTCACGCTGGTTTATTGTTGGTGTAATGTTCCAAGAGATTATCGCACCGGCATTGTTGGCACTTGTAGTAAGCGCCATAGCTTACAAGAAAAAACTAATTCTAGTTTTTAGAAACGCTCGCGCAAAACAAAATGCGTTGTTTTTTCTACTTGTCGCTTTAAGCGCTTCAGTTCCCATTATGGTCAGCCCTAAGCAATTAAGCTTTTACATTGTCCCTTCTCTGCCCTATTTTGCGCTTTCAATCGCTTTTCTGGTTGCACCAGCTGTAGTAAAACTTTTGGAGCGTCTCAACCCCAATACCATCATGTTCAACATTTTTAAATACCATGCTTTTGTTACTATTCCGGCAATTGCAGTGTATTGTTTCTTAACCTTTGGAAATTTCTCACGAAATGCTGAAATGATTCGCGATGTGGATATATTGGGTAAGCATCTTGGCGCATCATCAACAATAACAATTGGAAGGGTAAATGTTCAAAATTGGGGCTTAATGGGTTACTTGCAACGCAGGTACCTTATCAATTTAGATAGATCCGGAAAAATGCTTGAATTGGTACTACTCGAACAATCCGAAAAAACTCCTGAAGGATACGAATTTATTGACCTTTCGCTTAATCGTTTTAAATTGGTTCAACGTAAAAAGGGTAATCAATCATGATTTCGACGGATATTAATGAAGCAGTGCAATGTTTAGTTCGGGGAGATATTGTTTCAATTCCGACCGAAACCGTGTATGGTCTTGCTGGAAATATTTACGATGAAAACGCCATTAAAAAAATCTTCGAACTCAAAAAGAGACCTTTATTTAATCCCCTTATTGTTCACACGCACTCGATTACTGAACTTGATAAATTCGTTGATTATACGCCATCCAAAGCCCAAATTTTAGCCAAGAAGTTTTGGCCGGGTTCACTTACGTTGGTATTAAAGAAAAAAAATAATGTCCCGGATTTAATTACTGCCGGAAAAGACACTGTTGCCATTCGAGTACCCAAGCACCCTGTGGCACTTAAATTATTGGAAGGTTTAGAGTTTCCTTTAGCTGCACCAAGCGCAAACCCTTTTGGAAGCATTAGCCCCACACGAGCAGAACACGTTCATAATTATTTTGGCGACCAGCTTTCTATAGTGCTGGATGGCGGATCTTGTGAAAATGGTCTAGAATCTACCATTATCGGATTTAACGGAGACGAACCCGTATTATACAGATTGGGCTCTATATCTATTGAAGAGATTGAAGCTGAAGTTGGTTCAATTGAAATTGCAAACAAAAAGGAAAAAGCTCCCGATGCCCCTGGAATGCTTTCTCGGCATTACGCGCCTTCAACAAGAACCTATTTGGTAGATAATGTTTCGGAATACATTAAAACTAAAGCTGGAAGAATAGGTATAATTCTGTTTGAAAGTTCTGAGGCGCATCAGAATATTCAAACTCAAATCACACTTTCAGAAACTGGCAATTTAAAAGAAGCGGCAAGCAAGTTGTACGAATCATTGCACCAACTAGATAAATTGAATTTAGATTGTATTGTAGCTGAAAAATTCCCTGATTACGGCCTTGGAAAATCTATTAACGACCGACTGGAGCGCGCTACCAAGCAGAAAGACTAGTTCTTGCCAGCCTTAATAAACTTCAGGCTTTTTGCTCCCCAGTAATCCCTTAGTTGAAGGGTATATGCTCCGTTATTCAAAAACTCAGTATCTATTTTTAGCTCTCTATCAGCCAAACCAGTGGTATAATCATGATGATACATCAACTTACCCATAATATCAAATATTTGCACTTCAATGTTCGGCAACATTCTGTTCGAAAATTGAAGGTTCAACTCATGCTGAACTGGGTTCGGAACAATTTTATACTCAACGCTTTCCGCTTTATAGTCCGATTTTATCACCTTACTGTCTGGCCCCTTTAAAACCCAACTATCTTGATCCAGATAAACTAACCTTACAGGTCGGTCTGATGGCCAATCGATAATCATTTCTTGATTGTTTTTGTAATGATCAAATACAAGGGTTGAATCTTCAACATCATCAATCACTCGAACAGGAACTTCCATATCAAAGAAAGTTCCTTCCCAAATGTAGCTCTGCTCTTGACTCAACACTAAATGCAATTTGTTTTGTTCGGTTTGATACCATTCCAATTGATAAATTGGAAACCCTTGCGAATAAAACCAATCGTTAAAAAATTCGTCAATTTTATAACCACCATTTGCTTTAAGGTGCCAGATTAGATTTTCAGTAGTTGCAAAACCATACTTATGCCTTGTGTCTTCTATATAATCTCGGATGGCTTTAAAAAAAGCCTCATCCCCCATTTTGTAGCGCAACATGTGCAAAATATAAGAGCCTTTTCGATACGTTAATCGTGAACTAAACATACGCCCAACGTCACTAGTGTCTGGAATATTTACACTCCCAGATGGATTACGAGTAATCGCATCAAGGCTGATGGTTTTCCAGTTTTCCCAAACGTTTTCATCGAATAAAAAATCATAGGTAAGGCCATCACAATAGGTTGCAAAACTTTCGTTCAACCACAAATCCGCCCAACTTCCACAAGTAACCATGTCCCCAAACCATTGATGAGCCAATTCGTGAGCAACAAGACCATGGTTAAAGTTTGCCATAAAACTCATGGTTTGATGTTCCATGCCTCCTCCCCAACCAAATTGTGCATGTCCGTAATGTTCTTTTCTAAATGGGTAAGGGCCAAGCAAATCTTCGAACAAGTCCATAGTATTTTTAAATTCCCTTAAATCCTCCGCGGCAGTTGCGCTATCTTGCGGATATACATAATTCACAAACTCCAACTCCCCCTCCTTGAGGTCCAGAGTTTCAGTCATAACGACGTAATCAGCAACCGCAAAGGCAACCAAATAGGTAACAATTGGGTAGTTGTGTTTCCAATGATATTGCAAATCATTTAGACCTATAGGAGTAATGGACTGCAATAAGCCGTTTGCCGCAACTTTGTACTTTTTCGGTACAGTTACCCGCATATCTAATTGGTCAAACTTATCGGCTAAATCTTGCTTGCACGGCCACCAATCTTTTGCGCCATAAGGCTCTGACAAAGTCCACATAACTGTATCGCCATAATTGTTGGTATCGGTCTCAAAAGCTCGAGTAGCTGGAGGAATACCGCTGTAAGTAATTTGTAGTACATGGTTCGTTTCTGGTACTAATTCATTTGAACTTTTAATGACCAAAAAATCCCTTCCTGCAGAATATTCAGCCGAATTTCCGTCTAGTAGAACCGAGCTTACCTTTAAGGAATCACTACAATTCAGTTCTATTTCATTGTAGCCACCTTCAATAATTGTAAAAGTGGTTGTCACTGCGCCTTCAATAAAGCGAATACCTGGATTGACCTTTATGTCAATAGACTGTTTGGTTACATCAAAAAAGCCTCGATAAGACCGATTAATGGTAGTTCCTTTCAAACTTCGCTTGAACGCGGCTGCCTCAAATTTGGCTACTTCCTCAGTAATTCTCAGATTTGGTGTTTGAGAGAATCCTAGAGGGACACAGAGCATACAATAAATTACAATCCCCCATTTTATCTGGGCATTACAATCCTTTCTTGATGTGCGTCTTGTCTTAATTATTGTCTTCGTTTAAATCCAGCACGTCCCATGTATGGTCTGCCAATAATGAAACTTTTGCTTTGTACAAGTGCGGTAGTGTCCTCCCCCATTCTGCTGGTGATAAAAGAGAAAGTAAAAAATGGTGGTCGTCGGTCTCGTATAAAAAATAATCGTGTCCGACAAGAGGCTCAAAATTCATTTTTGCGGTATAGATAGTTTCGCTGATTTCAACCCTACTTTTTAGTTTATTCGCTTGTTTGGCAAGCAACTCAATCTGCTCTTGAATTTGATCCATTTGACGATTGGTTTGCTGTTCCATAGCAGCCAACGCCCTTCCCTTTACTTTTCCTGTATCTTCTGGTTTTACCAGTTGACTTCCTCTATGGTGAGGATACTCCAACCCTTTAGGGTTTTCAGTTATGTTATCTTCGTCAATCGGATTAATAAATTCCTTGTTGTCCATCATCATTTCATACAACCATTTCGAACCAAAATGGTTGGTTTATTTTCAAATTCTATTTCAAAATTTGCCTCTAGGCCTAATGAAATCGTTGTTGTTAATTGACCACCTTTAGCATCAATCTCTTGATAACCAAAGTAATGCGACAAGTCTCCCAAATCCTTAATTATTGACGTTACCACAACTTGACCCGAGGAATTGAGGGTTTCGGAATATTCAACTCCGATATCGACTAATGTTCTTTTGGAGTTATTCAGCATCACATTCTTCACCAGCACATCAAAAAGCTTCGTATCGTTTTCTGGTATTTTTAAATAATTGTCAACTGCTCCTTTATTCCAAGAATCCGAGGCAATTAAATAACATGCGTTTACAATTGCATTGAAACAAACTTCTCTCGAAACATTTCTATTAGAATCGCCTCTAAAGCCTCCTGACTCTACCAAAACCGTTCGAAAACCCATTTTTTGGATGTTATCTCCAGTAGCAGTTGGGTAAAATTCGTGCGTGAATCTCGCAATTCCAACAGAAGCCTTTTTGGCAAAGTCACTTGTCAAACAATCAATTAATTGCATAGCTTCTTTTTGATTGGTAGTGAAATGAGTTTTATCATTAGTGGATGGTGAAAGAAAAGAAATGGTTGCAGGTGTATTTTCGCCTGAAACGTTAAACAAGTTTCGTTGGTCGTGCATATTGAAACACCAGTCGGGTTTTTCTGCTTCGATAATAGAAAATAGTGTCTGAATTTCAGGTGTCTGTTGTCTTACAGCATCTCGGTTTGGGTCAATATCCAGGGCTGTTCTGCGCTGATAGCGTTCTGCCCCATCAGGATTTAGCATCGGTATTGCAATAAGCTCGATTTTATTGGACAACTGGTTTCTCAATTCACTGAACCCAGATGATTGCAACAAACTAAAAAAATCAAACAATGCACGAGTAGCAGTGGCTTCGTTGCCGTGCATTTGCGTCCATAATATGATTTTTTTAGGCCCTTTACCGAAGCGAATGGAGTGAATTGGACGCCGTTCGATCGAAACTCCGATTTGTTTTACGGTTAAAAAATTAAGCGCTTTTAGTTTTTCAAGTTGGGGTGCAAACTCGGTATAGGTTAGTTTTTTTGAATTAATATTTGGGTGTTTAAAATCACGATAGTTCTCAGAAGCCTCGTTAATCAGTTTCTTCATAACCTCTGATTTTTTTTCTCATCCCCAAAAAATACATGTAATAGCAAATTATCAGAACTATATGAGCCAACACATTGTAATTAATATGCGGACTTAGAGAAAACTTTTTAGAATGCAAAACCAATGTACCTGCTGTCATAACAATACCCAAGAGTATCAATCCTGAACCAGCATCTTTTTCTTTCGTGAATTTTACATAATTCATAGGCACTAAAAAGGCCAAATAACCAACTGCAGTAAAAATACTAACAGCCATAAATCCGGGTACACCTACTGTTGTTTTTTCTGTATCGACATCTACTAAAAACTGATAGGCGAAATAGAAAAGAATACTTGACACCAGTAACGCCTTAATAATCCAATTGATGCGATTCTTTAAATCTACTGAAAAATCCATCGCACAACCTTTCTGAAAATTATAAGTTCCAAAAGCTGCTAGGCTCCACCCTATTACATGGAAATAATTATGATGAATGTAATGGTCAAAAAGATGCGCATGACCGGATATGAATGGACCTATACCCATAAACAAAAAATACCTAGAGAAGGAATTACTCATTGTATCCTGATCACCCTCCTTTCTAAGTCTTGTGAACCAAAAAATGGAGAATCCAGCAAGAATAAGGTCAGAAAGATAGGTAACGGGCTCATAAAGATGCAAACCCATTATCTCCACTGCAATTTTTTCCATTACACAAAAGTAGGAATTCGATTTTCAGCATTGATTATCCGAAACCAAATATTTTACATTTGTCTATCATTCACACCTGTTTCTATGCTATATCGTCCCGTTTGGATTCTATGTATTATTCTTTACCGTGTTTTTTTCAAGCACTTTATAATAAAGGAGAACAAAGTAGATTTATCAAAGCCAACCATTTTCATTAGTAATCATAACAATGCATTTATCGACCCTATTGTTTACGCGGCCACAATCCTCAGTCGTATGTATTTTATTGTTCGAGGAGATATTTTTAATACGCCTGTCAAACGATGGTTTTTATGGAACCTTGGACAAATTCCAATGTTCAGAATCCGAGATGGAATTGATAATGTGAAAAGAAACGAAAGCAGTTTTGAACAATCGTATGATTTATTAGGAAATAATGAGAACATACTGATTTTCCCAGAGGCAGATTGTGTTCAAAAAAAGCGATTGCGCGGCCTTAAAAAAGGAACAGCACGTATGGCATTTGGTGCTGTAACTAAACATGGCTGGGATATTGATTTACAAATTTTACCAGTAATGAATAACTACACTTACCCCCGTGAATTCAGAACTGAAGTAATGACCAATGTAGGCGAGCCTATTTGTTTAAATGACTACCGCGAGATCTACGAGAAAGATGAAAACCAAGCTTTAACCAAACTAACCAAAGAAATGGCTGCTCGCATGAAAAGGGATTATATACACATCGAGCATCCTGAAAATGATGATTTGTTTGAACGGTTAGTAATTATTGCGAGAAATGACAATCCTACAAAGACGATTCCTTGGTTACAATTCCAGGAATCTAGGTTTAGATTAGAAAAATCGATTGCAGACAGATTAAATGAAATCGGAACTGATTCTGATGAACGAGCTGAATTGGATGCAGATACGAAACAATATTTGGATGAATTAAAAAGCCTAAATATTTCGGATAAAGTGTTTGCTGGTGCGGCTCCCAATTTGTTTTTTGGAGCCATCGTTACTTTAGTTGGATTTCCTGTTTACGTATTTGGAATTCTATTGAACATCTTTCAGTTTGAATTCGCGAAGCACATTGCCGATAAAAAAATCAAACAAGTTATTTTCCAAAACTCAATTCGGTATGGAGCTTTGCTTGTAACTAACCTATTAGTTGTCCTCGCCTTAATGATAAGCGTTTCATTCTATAATTGGAAGCTTGCACTTCTCACCCCATTTGTGCTCGCCATTATTGCTTTTTTTACGATTAATTATCATGAGTACGTTCAGAGCTGGAGAAATGCATTAGCGTTTTCAAAACTTGAATCCGACGTAAAATCAAAACTGTTAGCTTTAAGAAATAATGCTAAACTCAACTAGCTAACTTGTATTTGAAATTCAACTGCCTTCCTTTCACCTAAAAACCACATCGGTAATAAGCTCTTTCTTGGCAAAGTCATTTACTTTTTGAATGATAAGGGTCTTTCCGTAAACCAATTCCTGGCGTAATACTGGAGAGTCCAATTTTAAGTAAAGTTTCTGATTTTGAACCTTAAGTTGCAGGGTGTGTTTGTTTATCATAGAGCCCATAATCTCTTCCCAATGAGATTCTAAATCAACTTCATCTAATTTGTCAGTAAGCTTGTACTTATCCAACATGTTATCTAGCAATTGCTTTAACGTATGTTCGTTTTTGTCGCTCATAATTCTACAACCTTTCCACGTTCTACATTAAAAGTCTTGAATTCCTTTCCTATTTTTTTCAAAATGGGTTCAATTCTTTTCTTGCTTGTATCAGTGATAAAAATCTGACCAAATTCTGGGTCACTCACCAATTTAATAAGTGCTTCCACTCTTGTATTATCAAGTTTGTCAAATACATCATCCAACAAAATCATTGGTTTGGTCATTTTTTTTCTTTTTATGTATTCGAATTGCGCCAACTTCAATGCTAATAGGTATGACTTCTGTTGTCCTTGAGAACCAAATCGCTTCATGGGGTGATTCCCCAATTCAAAAACTAAATCGTCCTTGTGTACACCAACAGAAGTATATCTTAATGCACCATCTTTTTGTCGGGAAGCGGCCAATAGTTCCAATAAAGTACCCTCTTCTAATTTAGACACATATTTAAGCCCAACGGACTCATAATCTGGAGCAAGTAATTGATAATACTCTTGGAAAATAGGAATAAACTCATCTAAAAACGCCTTTCGCTCCTCAAAAACTGGAAACCCATACTGTTGCATTTTGTGATCCCAAATCGCTAAAGATTCTTCATCAAAATATCGATTCTCTGCAAATGACTTTAGCAGTGCATTGCGCTGGGTTAGAGATTTTTGGTAATTGAGCAAATTATCCAAATACACTGGATTGAATTGAGCAATGACTCCATCTACAAACTTACGACGAACCTCCGACCCGCCCAAAATCAATTCACTATCTGATGGAGACACCATAACTAAAGGAACCAACCCTATGTGCTCGGCAAGTTTCGAATACTCCTTTTTATTCCGTTTAAACTGTTTCTTCTGCCCTTTCTTTAAACCACAAAATATTTTTTCCGATTTCCCTTCTCTATCAAAGCCACCTTGAACCACAAAAAACTCAGAATCGTGATTTATATTCTGACTATCGATAGGGTTAAAATAGCTTTTACAAAAGGCCAAGTAATATATAGCGTCTAACAGATTGGTTTTACCCTGTCCATTATTTCCAAGAAAACAATTAATGTTCGAGCAAACTTCAATTGAAGCTTCCGAGTAATTTTTAAAATTAACTACTGATAATTCGGTTAAAACCACACCAAAATTTTGATTCAAAGGTAGCCGAAACAACTGTTTTTAGAATTGCCTTAGCGATGTAAAAACTGGTAAATAATATTGCTCATAAACGGCTAAAATCGAACAGTTAAAAAAAGTATATTTGCCGCTCAATTTTTAGAGAAAAATGGCTAAAACAAAAGACGAAAACCAAGACGAAGTAATTGTTGATATTGGCGGAAGTATCAACAAAACTGAACAGTTCATCGAAGACAACAAAAAAACACTTTCTATGGCCATCGTTGCCGTAGTGGTTGTTGTTGGTCTTTTCTTTGGATATACAAATCTCTACTTGGCTCCTCTTGAAGAAGAGGCAAGTATTGAAATTTGGAAAGCTCAACAGTATTTTGAAGCAGATTCTTTAGATAAAGCATTATACGGTGATGGAAATTACTTAGGTTTTGAAGATATTAAGGATCAATACGGAGCTACTAATGCCGGAGCTCTTGCAGATTATTACATAGGTCTTATTTATTACAAACAAGGAGACTATGAAGGTGCAATAGAATCGTTGAGTTCATTCTCTAGTGATGATTTGATAGTAGCAACAGTAGCACAGGGCGCTATTGGTGACGCCAATGCTGAATTAGGTGATGTAGAAGCCGCAGCCGCTGCATATATGAAAGCTGCTAACCTTAATAAGAACGAATTCAGTTCTCCAATATATCTTATGAAAGCCGGTAAAGCTTTTGAAGCGGCTGGAAACTATGATAAAGCAAAAGAAGCTTATAAGAACATAATGGATAACTACGGTTCTTCAACAGAAGGTAGAAATGTTGAGAAATACTATTACAAGGCTAAAACCTTAGCTGAGAATAGTTAAACTGAAACTTAAAAACAATTCAAACTTTAATCCCAATCTGGTTTCCAGTTTGGGATTTTTTATTTTTACAGCATGGCAACAATTCACAACAATCTTTCGGAGTACGATCACAATTTAGTTCCTGACGGAGAACACCTCAACATTGCACTAGTTGTTGCAGAATGGAACGAGGAGATAACTTCTGCCTTAGCTCAAGGTGCTTTTGATACTTTGTTAAAACACAACGTAAAAAAAGGAAACATTGATATTAAGCATGTTCCGGGAACGTACGAGTTACCGCTTGGGGCTCAACTTTGCTTAGAACAAAAAAAGTACGATGCAGTGATTTGTGTTGGAAGTGTAATTAGAGGTGAAACTGAGCACTTCACTTTTGTTTGCGAAGCTGCTGCGCAAGGCATAAAAGATGTGTCCATAAAAACACGGAAACCAGTTATTTTTTGTGTTCTTACGGATAACAACATTGAGCAAAGTAGAGACCGGTCCGGCGGCAAGCACGGCAACAAAGGTGTTGAAGCTGCAATAACCGCCTTAAAAATGGCTCGCTTTTAATTTGCATTCCTTAAAGAAATCAAATTGATTTAAATCTATTATTCACTTCCTTGATTTTCTGATTCAGTACTCGAAAATCCAATTCTCCCTGCTGTTCCTTAAGATGTTCAATAATTGCCAACGCCTTTTTAACTCTGGGTTCTGAATTTTTGAGCTGAGACACCATATAAATTAAGCTTCTTTGCTTTCCAGGTGTCAGTGCATTAAAATAGCGTTCGGCCTCTTCTTCCTGAGCTAACATTTCTCCAAACTCTTCAGGCATGGGCATACCGAACTTTGAGTCATCCTTTTCTATTATAACGTGAGTCAACTCGCCAACGACCAACCCAAGATTAGTTCTAAGCTTACTCTTAATAACTACAAACCTATCATCGCCTTTACTTTTAACTGAAATGTGAGCAACTTCCTTTTTATTGAATGTAACCTTGGCCCTTGGATTTTTTTCAGTTCCAAATTCTGAAATAAGTTCTAACGGTACATAAATTATGTAATACCAGCCCAAAGAAGAATCGTGTTTTTCAAGTGGTGCTTCAAATTCTAATCTAAACATAATAACTTGAAAGTATTGAGCAAAAAAAAGTCCCATAAGGGACTTTAAAATTTATTTGAATTTCATTTCTATTCTGAACCACTATCTCCGAAGGCGTCAGATACTTCGTCTTCATATCCGGTCATTAAAATAACACAGCCTTTAATAAATGATGAACCATCTTCAGCTATGTAAGCAGGGATGAGAAAATCTACATAAACTTCGTACAAGCCAGTAGCTGCATCAGGCTCAAATGTGAATTGTCCTTGTGAGCTTTCGAACTCAGCAAGTTGTTCACGTTTCTTTTCGGTTTGTGGCGCATCATAAATCCTTATTTTGATATCCTTTGGCAACAATTCAGCATTAAAAACCAAGCGATATCTAGCATCATAGAATAAAGGAATACTAATTTCTTTTACGTAATTGAATCTCTTGAAAACAATACGATTCGTCACCATATTGGTGTACTTAAACGGAACTAATGCTTTTCTGCACTTAACAACAACATCCGATTTTGGACAGTATGAAGAAGCTGCTTGCTGAGCAGACAAATAACTCGAAGCAACCAAACATATTACTGATAATAAAATTCTCATTACTTCTCTAATTTAAACTTTAGTAATTCGAGTTCTTAATTCAATTATCATTTCAGATAATTCGGCTAAGTGCTCTTTTGAAATTTTGTAATCTCTAAACGACGCAATATTTTGCGAATTTTTATTCTCCTCTAAGCGCATGAAAAACTTATCAAGTTTGTTCAAATCCTTTGATAGCTGTTCGACATCTTCTGTAAGATTTTTGTTCGACCGTAGAGCTCGAACTAGATTATCCAAAATGGTCATTTGCTCTACCAATCTACCGGAAATCATATGCTGGTTTTCTTGATTCGATGCCTTGACGCCAAGATACATACCTTCTACCCAAGCCCCTGCAAAGATAATGTAGGTAACATCCTGCAAATTATTTTCATCAACGAACATATCCGTTTGCATTTGAATATCAATCATCACATTGATAATGGAATCTTGATTGCCTAAGCTTCTCTCAAACTTTTCCATCAAGTCTTGAGATTCAAAAACAGCTCCGAAGCCAATTTTGTCAGAAAGAACTTTAATGGTTTTTAGGTATTCTGTGGCGTTTTGACTTTGACCATTAAGAATGATATATGCCAAATCAGCCGAATACACTCCAAAGTTCAAAATTTTCTGAGACTTGGTAATGTATTGCTCAACATTTGAGGGCGAGTTAGTGATTCCTTCAATATACTTTAACCCCGACTTTTGAAAAATCGAACCTATTTGAAGAGCAGAAGGCAGGTAAAAAGATTCTTCTTCTACATCCTCTCCTTCAGTTGCCATTTCATTTAGCAAATCATCTTGTGCTTGTTCTTCTTTTGAAACTTGCTCCGTTGTTGCTTCTCCACATGAACCCATTATCATGGTAGAAATACAAATTGCTGCTATTATCTTTTTATCCATTTCTAGGAATACTTTGAGTAATAATAATTAGTTTTTAAACCCTGAGTAAAAAATGATACACCCTTTATCTATAACACTTGCATCAGTGTTGCTTGACGCTGGGATAATATAATCAATGTAAATTCTATTGTGCGTTGCACTCTTTGGAGGGTCGTAAACAAAATGTCTTTCATGGCTTGTGCCATCGTAAATTTTCTTTCTACTGGAGTTGCTTGCTGGCTTATCGTAGATTTCAATTTTGATATCTTGATGAAGGCCTTCCGTATTGAAAACGAATCTATAATTCGCATCGTGGAACAAAGGAACCTCAACTTCCTTAAATTGACTTTTATTCGAAAATGTAATCTTCGTAATTTTAAATGCATAGTAATGAAAGGGTTTTAAATCTCCCTTACATTTCTTTTTTACTGCGTCATCCCACTTACATGAATTACGAACAGTTTGAGCTTGAATGGCCAAGGTTGAAATCGACAGAGCAATAACCAAAAATAAATTTCTCATGTTTTTCAAAATTAGAATTTAGTAAATTATGATTTAGTTATATCGCTACGCAAATCTCGAACCATTTCATATAGCTTCATCCAGTTTTCATCTGTTAAAGCTGAAACGTCATAGGAATATTCATCTTCTCCTTTCACACCTTCGATAGACATGAAGTAATCATACACTGCTTGATATTGTGCTTGTATTCCCTTAACCTGTTCATTTCTGTTGGGCTGATATTTCAATCCACTGATAATATTCTCCACTATCGTCATTTGCTCTGCCAACCGAGCTTTCAGGTTCTCATTACCATCATTTCTTGCCGCATCAAGTCCAATATACATTCCTTCAACCCATGCACCTGCAAAAATTACCATTGCCGAATGCTCTTCGTTATTTTCAGCTATTAAAACATCAGTTTTCTCTTGAAACTCAAGCATGATATTGAATACAGAATCTTTATTTCCAATATTAGCTTCAAATCTTTCAAATAATGGCCCTGCATTGAAAATTCCTGCCATTCCGGTTTCATCAGCCAATTGTCTGATCGCTTTTAAGTATTGTATTGATTTTTGAGATTGATCATTTAGAATACAATAAAACAAATCTCCACTATATACTCCAAAATTTAAAAGCTTTTCAAATTTCGAGTGATAGTTTGATACATTTTCTGGAGAGTTAGTAATTCCCTCAATATATGAAAGTCCAGAATTTTTGAACATAGCACTTATTTGTAGCGCCGAAGGAATTATAAATTCTGGTTCTTCGTTTTCTTCTTCAGCAACTACAACGTCTTCGACAACCGCCTCTTCGTTATCTTCAACCGGATTAGCGTTTGGAGCTTGTGTTTCTCCACAAGAAATTGCTAGCATACATGATGCCACCACTAATATTGAACTGATTTTCTTATTCATTATTTATGCTTTTAAGCTTTAGTTGCGAATATATATAATTTACTGAACTGGGTTTTCCTAGACATATCGTTTTTTGATCCTTAAAAGTCGATATCTTCATAGCCAGCACCCACAAGGATACAACCACGGTTCCGAACATGATTATTATACTCAGGGTCACCCGGTATTTTTATGGTTAAATAGACACGCGACCCTTCGAAATCAGCCGGTGTTTCATAGCTAAAAGTTTTGGCGCTTGTTTGGGTTAGCACTTTTGCAGTAGATAATTTATGTGGTTTATCAGTGAGCTTCATTTCCACTCCTGTTGGCATACCCTCAGCATTTATCACAAATTTATATTTCGTACTGTGATAGATAGGAATAGCAATTTCCTTAACTTGAGTATAGGCCTTATAATGAATTTTTGCAGGAGTTATCTTATCTAACTTAAATGGGGCAATTTCGACTTTAATTTTTTCGGCAGTTTCCTTGTAGGTACAGCTTTCATTAACTGTCATCTGAGGCGTCTCCTTTTGCGATTTACCTTTCTTACGCTGCGCATATCCAAACTGAACCGAGAAAAGAACTGCTAATAATGCGAGACTGCCAACCTTAAAGCTCATTTTAATCTTGTTTTTTGAGAAGCCACTAAAATAGAAAACTAAACAAGTTAACCAAGGTTTGGAAACCACTGAGTTTCAACAATCAAATATCAATTAACAGATTGATAAACAGTACCTTAAATTGATAATTAGGATTTCTTTGCATTCTCAAAAGTTTATTAGTTTTGGTCGATACACTCAATAATCTATTTAACGTAGCAAAAAAACATGAAAATGAGAAGGAGCTTTAAGTTCATATTTATGTCTGTAATCGGCATTTTTATGATGGGATTGACCTTTGGTCAAGAAGAAGGAAACCAAATTTCGGATGGTATGAATTCGAACGAAACGGAAACAGAAATCGTTACTGAACCGGTAAAGACAGAAAATATAGAAGAAGCTGTTGTAATGGAACCAGTAACTGAGGAAGAGCAAGTTGTTGAAGAAGCGCACAATCATACTTCAGCTAAGGCGGAAAGCCATGATAGCCATGGACACAGCCAAGGAATGTCAACGCTTGACTTAATTGCCTTACTGGTACTGTTGGCAGCTTTATTCACTTTCATCAACATTCATTATATAAAGTTACCCGGTACTATAGGTTTGATGCTGCAAGCATTGGTTCTAAGTTTACTGATTGTAGCCGCTGGCTTTATTTTCCCTTCATTGCGAGAAGGAGCTGAAAACATTATGCGAAACGTTGACTTCACTGAGGTTCTTCTGAATATAATGCTTAGTTTTCTTCTATACGCTGGAGCGTTGCATGTTGATATCGATAAACTTAAAGAGGAGTCTGCATCGGTCTTCATTCTTGCCATTTTCGGTACATTAATTTCAACATTTTTGATTGGAACGGCGATTTTCTATTTCTTAGGGTTGTTCGATTTAAATATGGATATTAAGTTTATTCATTGCTTATTACTGGGTGCACTAATTTCACCTACTGACCCAATTGCGGTTTTGGCAATTTTAAAAACAACAAACATTTCCAAAAACTTACAAATAAAAATTGAAGGTGAGTCTTTGTTTAATGATGGGATTGGTGTTGTTGTATTTATTACAATTTTAGCTATTGCCACTGGTGGCTCTAGCCATGGCGGAAGCGAAGAAATTACTGCCGGTTCAGTTGCGTTTCTATTCGGAAAAGAAGTGTTTGGTGGACTTTTATTAGGTGCTGTGTTTGGGGCATTAGGCTACTGGTTATTGGTTGTAATTGACAATGCTCACGAAGAGCTTGAGGTACTTACTACCCTAGCACTTGTTTTGGTTGGAACTCAAATCGCCGTTCACCTTCATATTTCGGCACCTTTAGCTATGGTGGTTATGGGCCTTATTATTGGCCGAGGAAACGCTAGCCATGGAGAACTTGATGAAAATGGAGAAGAAATTGAAGGTATTGCTGGTGAGTATGTTATGAAGTTTTGGCACCTAGTTGATGAGGCAATGAACGCTATTCTGTTCATACTTATTGGTCTTGAAATGCTTATTATCATTGAAGAAAGTTCAAGTGCCTTCTTCCAAATTGGAATCATTAGCATTTTTATTATTCTAGCTGGACGATTCATCGGAGTTGCCTTACCTGTAACTATTCTTGATTTCTTCAAACGTTCTGCAAAAGGCACCATTCCTATTCTAGCGTGGGGTGGCCTAAGAGGTGGAATATCAATTGCCTTAGCGCTTTCATTAAGTGGTGAGCAAATAGGAACAGACGTTAAGTACCTAATTGTTACAATTACATATTGTGTGGTTGTGTTCTCAATTCTAGTTCAAGGAATGACGATAGAAAAACTGGTAAAGAAATACTTGTAATATTCGCAACCTAATATTGACTAAAGAACTCCCAGCGTTTCAGTTGGGAGTTTTTTTTGTCAATGTTTTAAAGAAGGGGCTTCGAATTAAACTAAGTTTACTTTTCTACGTGAAGTAGTAGTGCTTTTATGCCTCCAACTCTTTTGAAAGAATTGCTTTATTGGCTTTGTTTTTCCATGCGTTCCGATCTACATTGTAGCCTTCCCTTAATGTTTCATTAATCTTACTGACAATATCATCCAACTCAAATGCGGCTTTGTGAAGAAAGTTTATCACATCTTTATTTTCTTGGTTCACATCTGAGTTATCGAGTAACTCTACCAAACCAAGAATGTTGCAAACCGGAGCGCGCAGCATGTGTGCATTTATATAGGTATATTCAACAAGTTGTTCTTTCTGAAGCTTTATTTCTTGAGTTCGTTCCTTAACTCTTTTTTCAAGGTCATTATTAATTCGAACCACTTCTTCTTGTGTTTCTACCAAAAGCTGGTTTTGCTCTTTGATTTGTTCACGTTGATCATGAATATCTGTAATATCCTGAGCAATTCCTAGAATGCGAACTGGTTTTCCATATTCATCTAAAATCGGCAAAAACGTTGCTGCCACCCATGTTTCTGTGCCCTTTACTGATACTCTTGTTTCCCTTTTTATACTTTTTCCTGCAAGTAAATCTCTCCAGAAAGATTGCCCCAAATTAAACTCCAAGCCATTACCTTGAACAAAACTTAAATCAAATTCACTCCAATTCATGCCTCTAACTTCTTCAAGCGTCATATCGAATAAACCCAACGATTTTTCATTTAGCCAAATAATGTCTCCTCTCCTATTGTATTCAAAAACATAATTATGATCACTTATAGATTTCAACAAGCTTCTAGCCTCTGCCTCTTTAGTAGCAAGCTCTTGTTGTGTTTCTTTTTGTTTCTTCAATGCTTTCTCTAATTCCTTTTGCTGTTGTTTTAACTCATTATTCTGGTTGAGTATCAACTTTTTCTGTTCCTCAAATTGTTCCTTGGTCTGAATTGCTTTTCGTGGATTTATTAAGATGTGAGAGGTGTGTTCCTTCACTAGTTTAGTTGCTTCTGATAGTTCATGGTTTGTCCATTGCGCTTTTCCAGCGTTAACTTCGCACCTCACCACACCTGCTGCGGTAAGACCATTAAAAAATGGTATTTCCAAAGAGGCTAAAACTTGATAGTCATACGTTGTATCCGAATAAAATTCTCTAGTTCGAGTATCGTTCAAAACATCAAAAACAATAGTCTGATTTGTGCTTAACACGGCGTCATACCCATCATTCGAGCTAAAGCGAAATGTTTTGTTTAAAACAGGTAAATCCTTGTTTTGTATTTCTTCCGACAATTCTAAAACACCAATTTCCTTTTCTATGTACACACTTACTCGATGAGCATTTAATAATGACTTTAGTTTAGCCAACCCATTGTATTGTTCGTGTTTTGATTTAATATATTGAGAAGTAAGATCGTTTTGTTGCCCCCCCTCTTCCACAACTTGGCTCTTGTTCATCGCCAAAAAATTATGATCGAACAATGCATAGGCAGCTAAGGTCACTGAAAACACATTTAACTGTGGCGGTATAGAAATTCCATACGAACCTTTTGCAATTGAATCATAGAACGTAACATCCGCAAGCATGAACAGGTACTGGAAAGAAAACAGTAATGAAATATTAAAAAACAAGCCAAGAGCAATAGCTCCCTTTTCATTTTTTCTTGAGAACACAAAAAGAGGTAATGTACTCGTTGCAATAGCCGAATACAGCCACACTTTAAAATTTGCAGATTCCATTTCACCGAAAGCAAATAATGGAATACTCATTACCGGAACAATTAAGAAAGAGAGCATGAACCTCGACAGCTTTGTCAATTCAACTGCAGTAAAAACCAAAGTCGAAACAAACAAAAAAGCAGCAAGTAACAGACTTACGGCAATTGTAAATTCCTGAAGGTAAAAATGAATACTAAAAAAGAATGAAGTAAAACCAAAGAGAACAATCGATAGCTGATTAGTTCTGAATATTGCATTCGATACAGAATTATTCCCTTCCCGGATTCCTAAACATCCAATACGCTCCCAAATCCCATTTTTTTGCAACATAATTCAATTGCAAATTAGGAAAGAACCACTCCACCTTTTTTAGTTATTCATCCAATGTATGAACAAGCGAGTATTGGTATCTCAATTCTTCTTCGGCTAGTTTATTTTGAGGGGTAAAACCTAAATCCCCAACTCCGCCTGTTTGCGAATGTTGAGGAAACCATTTCCAAATAAATCCACCTACTACAAAACTCTGCGACCAGACCTCCTCGAACATTACTTGATATAGAATTTTTTGATTGTTTTGATTTTCGACTCGTCCGTCGTTATCAGACTCCCAAGGTTTTTTTCCTGCAAATTCAACGTTTCTGTAACCACATTCTGCAAGCAAAACTTTTTTATCAAATTGCTCCGAAACTTGCTTCATTTCTTTAATCCAAGGTTTCCATCCTTTAACCAAACTATCTTTGGTTACCACCTTTTCATCAGATAATGGAAAATACGCATCAATTCCTATCAGATCCAAATCTCCCCAAATCCAAGTTCTTTTGTAGGCATCCCAATTTGCTGCATAGGTAAGTTTACCTGCGTAAATCGTTCTAAGTTCTGCTATCAAATCCTTCCAATATTTTGGACGATTTTCGATAAAAGTTTCTAACTCCGTTCCGATACAAAAAATTTCGGAGTTAGTTTCTTCAGCAATCACTGCGAACTTTTTAATGTACCGTGAATAATTCTCCTCAAATTCTGACCAATCTTTTTCATTATCCAATTCAAAGTTTCCGGTATATAAACCTCCTCTGAACCAAATTTGAGGTTTAATCATAATTTGTTGGTCTTGTTCCCTTGCAAATTCTATTGTTTTTCGAACTCCCTCAACGGTTTCACCCCACCATTGATGATTATCATCAAATCGTAAGGTTGGATCTCCATTCGTTCCTAGAGCAAATGGAATAACTGCAATAAAATTGGCATTTACCGCCTTTACAGGTTCCATTTCGGTGGCGGTAATTTCATTTCTAGTAGCCACATAACTTACACCTTTTATAGGTTCAAAATCCTGATTCCTAGTATCTACCCACTTTGGAATTTCAAGTTTGTCTTTATTACAGGAGCAACTAATCACTAACACAAGCAGAAGAATATTAGCTATTTTCATTGTTTATAGATTTTTTCAATTTCCGAAAGTACTGGCTTTCCTTGTGGAGTGTAGTCTGAATTTTCAATTCCACCTGAATTTGGCAAACAATACCATTTCCAAATAAACCCTCCAGCAAACCATGGCCTATTCCAAATCGCAGAATAAAACCCCTGATAAGCGTTAAGTTGTGCTTGTAAATTTATCTTTTCATCAACGGGTCTCGATTCAATTAACCATTGTTGCCAAGCAGTATTATCGGTGCTTCGATATCCATACTCAGAAAAAAGAATAGTCTTATTATATTTTTTCGCGAATTCATCCAACTTCTTTATAATTGGCTTCCAAGCAATTTCAATGCTTTCAGTATCTGGCGTTTTTTCTTTTCTCAACGGAAAATAGGCATCAATGGAAATCACATCCAATTGATTCCAAAAGGGAATATTATTGTAATTATCCCAATTGGATGCATAACTCAATTGTCCAGAATATACTGAGCGCACTGTATCAATCAAGAAAGTCCAATACTCCGGTCTTAATCTAATTGACGACTTGCATTCAGTACCCACCATAAGCATATCAACATCTTCCTGTTCAGCAATTTCTGCTAAAAATAAAATGTATTTGGTATAATTTTCTTCCCAAACTGGCCAAAGTATTTTTCCGGGATTATAATCTCCTGGCCAACCCATTCCCTTAACATACAATTGAGGCTTCAAACAAACTTTAAGTCCGCTTCTATTAGCCTGAGCGATAGATTTTTTCAGACCCTGATCTCTATCACCAAACCAGTTGATTGTTGAATTAAAGATAACATCTGTGCTGTTTTTGTCCATAATTCCAAATGGACATACAGAAACCCAATTTGCGCCGATGCCTGCAATGTCCGGCATGCAATTATACTCTGTTGGAAGTTTGTGACTTACCAAATTTACACCCTCTATTTTGTGCAGTAACTGCGCCGACGCATTCAACCCCAGCAAGCCAACTATTAACAACCAATACCGTCGCATCGCGCGAAGAAAAATAAAAAGCTTTTACAAAAAAGTAATGCAAGAGGCAAAATGGTTAATTCTTGTTCTTAAAATTTAACTGCCAAACTACTTATTGGTCAGCCTCACCAAAATGTATGGATTAAATTTGCAGCCTTGAAAAAGGAAGACAAAAGATGGTTTATTGAACTGAGTTACGATGGTGGCACATTCAGTGGCTGGCAACGACAGAACAATGCTCCTTCTGTTCAGCAATCTATTGAGGAAGCGCTAACTTTAGCATTGCAACAAAAAACTGAAATTGTTGGTTGCGGAAGAACGGATGCTGGAGTTCACGCGAGGTCCTTTTTCGCTCATTTTGATTCCACCGCCGACATAGACCCAGCAAACTTGTGTTTTAAACTCAATAGCATTTTAGGCAAAACCATTGGAATTCAAAGAATTACGCAAGTAGATAATAAGTTACATGCCCGGTTTGATGCAACGGCAAGAACTTACCAATATCATGTGCTGTTCAAAAAAGACCCGTTTACCATTGATCAAGCACATTACATTTATGGCAAACAGCCAAATATTGAATTAATGAATAAAGCCAGCGCCGAATTGTTGGGAGAAAAAGACTTTTCTTGTTTCGAGAAAATTGGTTCTGATAATTCTACTAGTATTTGCCATGTAACTTCTGCTACCTGGGCAAAAACAGATGCAGGTGCTTTATTTGAAATTTCGGCGAACCGGTTTTTAAGAAATATGGTTCGGGCTATCGTTGGCACTTTACTAGAAGTTGGATTGGAAACCCGAACATTAGCCGAATTTAAGACACTCCTATCTACAAAAGAAAGAAGTAATGCGGGCGCTTCTGCACCTGCCAAAGGACTTTTCCTACACAAAATAGCTTATCCCAATATTTGTAGTTATGAGTGAAATTACTGGAAAAGTATTCGACGTTAAAATTTTTAATCGAATTCTAAAGTACGTTGCTCCTTATAGAAAGCGCTTTTATTTTACCGGATTGCTGACATTTATGTTAGGTTTTCTGGGTCCAACTCGTCCAATTTTGGTGCAATACACTTTAGATAATTCCATTCTGCAACCTAACGGCGAACTTTTACTCTGGCTAACGATTGGAATGATTGTATTGTTAATTGTAGAAACTATTGTTCAGTTTTACCAAACCTACATGGCCAACTGGGTGGGACAAAATGTTATAAAAGATTTGCGAGAAGAGACCTATCATAAAATCACCTCCTTCAAACTAAAATACTTTGACCAAACACCAATAGGAACCATGGTTACCAGAGTTGTTTCCGACATTGAAACCATTGCTGATGTCTTTTCAAACGGAATTCTAATTATTGTTGGAGACATTCTGAAATTAGTAGTCGTCATCGTACTAATGTTTTATACGGATTGGCGGTTAGCATTGCTTAGTTTAGCTTCAATTCCAGTTTTATTAATTGCAACTCGAATGTTTAATCGAGCAATAAAATCTGCTTTCCAAGATGTTCGAACTGAAGTTTCCCGACTAAATGCCTTTGTCCAGGAACACATAACGGGCATGAACATCGTTCAAATTTTTAACAGAGAACGAAAAGAATACGAGAAGTTTAAAGTGATTAATAAAAAGCACCGCAACGCTCATATAAGAACCGTTTGGGCGAATGCAATCTTTTTTCCAGTGGTAGAAATGTTAAGTGCCATTTCTCTTGCATTACTCGTTTGGATTGGAGCAAAAGGAATTATCGATGAAACGGTAACGTTTGGAAGTATGGTCGCATTCATACTCTACATTCACATGTTGTTTCGCCCGATTAGGCAATTAGCTGACCGATTTAATACCCTACAAATGGGAATGGTAAGTTCTGAGCGGGTGTTCAAGGTATTAGACACTGATGCCAAAATCGAAAATGAAGGAAACTTTCAGCTTAAAGACCTAAAGGGAGAAATTAATTTCAAAGATGTTTGGTTTGCCTACAACGAACCCGAATGGATACTCAGAGACATCAACCTAAAAGTAGCACCCGGAGAAAAAGTTGCTTTGGTTGGCCCTACTGGTGCTGGAAAGTCATCCATTATTAATTTACTAGGTCGGTTTTACGAATATCAAAAAGGTTCGGTTGAAGTAGATGGCGTTCTCATTCAAGATATTGAATTACAATCTCTTAGAAAGCACGTAGGCATTGTGGTCCAAGATGTTTTTCTTTTCTCCGACACTATATACAATAACATTACCCTAAATAATCCACGAATTACGTTAGAAGAGGTACGAGAAGCTTCTCGAAAAGTGGGGGCCGATGATTTTATAATGAAACTTCCGAATAACTACAACTATGAGGTGGGTGAACGCGGGGGTACATTATCGGTCGGGCAACGACAATTACTTGCATTTATAAGAGCCTACCTTTACAACCCGGGAATTTTAATTTTGGATGAAGCCACCTCTTCCGTTGATACCGAATCTGAAGAATTGATACAATCTGCTACTGAGAAGATTACGGAAAACAGAACCTCAATAATAATCGCTCACCGATTGGCGACCATTCAGAAAGCCGACCGGATAATGGTGGTTGATGATGGTAAAATAGTAGAAAGTGGAAATCATACCGAATTACTTAATCACAATGGGTTCTACAAAAAGTTGTACGACATGCAATTTGCAACTGAACTAACATCATGAGACTGCTTTTTACTATACTAACTCTATCCTACATAACGATTGGAAATAGCCAAGAAGACAAGACTACTTCTCAGGAAAACCTATCGTACCAAGCAGATAAAATTGTTAAAGAAGCCACAACCAACATACTGAATTACATTGGGTTACCACCAGACTTTAAAGTTGTTCAACTAGATATACCGAATGTAATAGCCTACACGAAACACGGAGACAGATACATTGGATACAACCCTCAATTTATTCAACGGTTGCGTATTCAAACCGAAACCGATTGGAGTGCGTACAGTGTTTTGGCTCATGAAATTGGCCACCACCTAGCCGGACACACTGAAAAAAGTGGAAAAACTAATCCTGGAAATGAGTTAGTAGCAGACCATTTTAGCGGATTTATTTTACAGCGCATGGGAGCAACGCTTGAGCAAGCCGAATCTGCTTTATTGAGTTTAGAAAAAATTGGAGGAATTTCAGATACTATTCACCACCCTCCTATCCTGTCGAGAATTACATCATTGGCAGAAGGTTGGATGCAAGCCGCAGCGTTAAACCTTGACCACAAGGTACTGGAGCGAACTTACCATCCAGAAAATTCTGAATCCAAAAAATACTTGTATAAATGCACATTTAACGGCGATGAAAATGTGTATTACATAAATGTAAACGACCAAGTAATTTGGTTTAATGAACGAGGAAGAGCGATTGAAATTGGCAAAAAACTTGAATCGAAATCTACCAATTTTTCTTGGAAAATTGAATACGGGCGAAGCGTTTACGGCGTCGATGCAAAAGGGATAATTTGGTCTAACACCAATTACAACTCAAGCTTCAAAGTCGGTAAAGTTGAAGAGTTTACCTACCAAGAATCAGCGGAGTAATTCTATTAAAGCTCCTTTATTAATTCTGTAAAAATAGTGGTCATAAGTGGTTCTGCTTTAACAGCAACTTCTTGAACATCAGTGTGGGTTACTTCAACAATCTTTCCTTCCACGCCCAAATCTGAAATTATAGAACATGCAAAACACGGAATGCCCATGTGACGCGCAGCTATTACTTCTGGCACAGTTGACATTCCAACAACATCAGCACCAATAATTCGTACGTACTTGTATTCTGCTGGAGTTTCTAAACAAGGACCACTAACACCTGCATATACGCCTTCTTGCACATTAATTCCATTGTGTTTGGCAATAGCATGTGCCTTTGAAATCATAGACTTCTCATAAGCCTCACTCATATCCGGAAAACGAGTACCAAGCTCATCAACATTAGGCCCCATTAATGGATTGTCTCCAAACAAATTAATGTGGTCGTTGATAATCATAATATCTCCTATTTCGTACGTTTCATTCACACCACCACATGCATTGGAAAGCAATAAATGAGATATACCCAACTGCTTCATTACTCGAATCGGAAAAACAACTTTGTTCATTCCATAACCTTCGTAATAATGAAATCGACCCTGCATGGCAACAACGTTTTTACCACCCAATTTTCCAAAAATTAATTTACCTGCATGACCTTCTACCGTTGAAACAGGAAAATTTGGAATTTCTGAATAATCAAATGCTACTTCAGCTTCAATTTTATTGGCTAATCCTCCTAAACCTGAACCCAACACAATTCCAATTTCTGGCAATGAAGTAAGTTTCGATTTTAAAAAATCAGCTGTACTATTTATTTCTTGTAACATATTCAATTATTTGTTCGTCAAATTCTTCTTTGTCTTTACCGTGAAACTGCACTTGCACAGGAATATAGTATATAGGCTTGTCTCCCAATAATTCTTTTATTCCTGCAGATTTGAGTCTTACCGCGTCCTTCTCAGTTGTAAGTATAATTTTTTTATCGCCTTTTAGCTGATCAAATTCCTTTAATATCTTTTGTATGTCGTTAATCATGAAATTATGATGGTCCCCAAATCGCAAATGCTTTATTTCATTGACTTCATCCTTCAAGTGATATTCCAAGATGGATGGTTTGGCAATTCCGGTAAACAATGCAATGTTCTGATTCTTACTCAGCTTAATATTTTTTGGATGTTCATTTTCATAAACCGGTTTTACATTTCCGTATGACAAGTATGAAAAATAAACTTTTTGATAGGGCTTGGTTTTCAACTGCTTGCGAATAGCTCTAGCATCAACCGGAGAAAAAATCGACGGACATTTTGTTACAACAATAATATCGGCACGTTGGGCACCCCATTGAGGTTCTCGTAGTCCGCCGGTAGGCAGCATCATATCTTTTATATACAATTTGCTGTAATCTGTAAGCAATACAGACAACCCTGGTTTTACAGAACGGTGCTGAAATGCGTCATCCAATATTACGCACTTTGTTTCCGGATATAGTTCCTGAATTTTTCGAATTCCTCGGTTTCTGTTCGCATCTACAAAAACATTGAGGTATGAATAGTTCTTTTTGAAAACCTTGGGCTCATCACCAACTTCCAAAAATGAGTGTGTAGGCGCAACTTCTATAAAACCAGAAGTTTTTCGGCCATATCCCCGACTGAGCGTTGCAATTTTTGCCCTGCGTTTCAGTAGCCTAATCAAGTACTCTACATGAGGGCTTTTACCAGTACCTCCCATCGAAAGATTGCCGACAGCGATTATTGGTAAAGAATGAAGTTCGGATGGCAAAACTCCAGTATCAAATAAAAAGTTGCGAATAGTCATTACGCCGCCGTAAATCAAGGCAAAAGGATAAAGGAAAAAGCGTACAATTTTCATGGGCTGCAAATTTACATTGATTTGAAAGCTTAACAATGCTTTCGAAGGAATAATCAACCACAGAACACTACTTTTGAGGTAGAATTTTGAACCATGATATTATCCGAAATAATAAGAGAATTAGAATCTTTAGCCCCACCTGCACTTCAAGAAGGCTATGACAATTCTGGCCTTATAGTAGGCAACCGCAGCATGGAAGTTTCTGGGGTGCTAATTTGTCTAGATTCTATTGAGGCAACCATTGATGAGGCTATTCATAAAAACTGCAATCTTGTTGTGGCTCATCACCCAATTGTTTTTAGTGGTCTAAAAAGTTTGACAGGTAAAACGTACATTGAAAGAACTGTACTCAAAGCCATAAAAAATGACATTTCCATCTACGCAATCCACACCAATTTAGACAATGTGAAAACTGGAGTTAATGCTAAAATTGGACAATTATTAGGCATCAATTCACCAAAAATTTTAGCTCCAAAGACCAACATTTTACAAAAGTTGGTGACTTATTGCCCTCAGAAAAACTCCGATGAAGTTCGTAATGCACTTTTTGAAGCTGAAGCAGGAAGTATTGGTAACTATGCCGAGTGTTCATTTAATTCGAATGGTACAGGAACTTTCAAAGCAAATGAAGCTGCAAGCCAACACATTGGAAATACAAATGAAAGACACTTAGAGGCAGAAACCAAAATAGAAGTGGTTTTTGAAGCATATAAAAAAAATAATCTCTTGGCTACATTGAACCACACCCATCCGTACGAAGAGGTTGCCTATGAAATCTATGATACATTAAATAGTCACCAGTACATAGGTGCTGGAATGTACGGCGATTTGGAATCAGAAATGGAAGTTCCCGAGTTTTTTGATGGGCTAAAATCTAGATTTAATTTAAAAGTAATTCGACATACCAAGATTTTAAAAAACAAGATTACACGCATTGCTTGGTCTGGAGGTTCTGGCAGTTTTCTGCTAAGAAATGCTCAAGCCGTTCGAGCAGATGTATTTATTACTGGCGATTTTAAGTATCATGAATTTTTCGACCATGAAGAAAAGCTAGTGATAGCGGACATAGGACACTACGAAAGTGAACAATTCACAATTGAATTAATTGGGGATTTTCTCAAAGAAAAATTTCCTAAATTTGCCGTCCATTTGACGGAAGTAAATACAAATCCGGTAAACTACTATTAATTAAGTATATATGGCTAAAAAAGCTGCAGTTGCGACTATCGAAGAGAAACTAAGATCTCTATATGATTTACAATTAATCGATTCGAAAATCGATGAAATTCGTGCAACCCGAGGTGAATTACCTAAAGAAGTTGAGAATTTAGAACTTGAAATCAGTGAGATTCAAGCTCGAGTGGACAAACTCAACGTAGAAATGGAATCTTTGGACAGTGACATCTCAAAAAAGAAATTAAGCATCAAAGATTCTGAAGCGCAAATTGCTCGCTACAAGAAACAATTAGAAGATGTTAAGAATAGTAGAGAATTCGAAGCACTTACTAAGGAAGTAGAATTTCAAGAACTTGAAATTGAATTGGCTCAAAAGAGAATCAATGAATTCAAAGTAAAAATTGAAAATAAAAAAGAGATTCTTGCTCTTGCTGATGAGAAGTTGACAGAACGTTCTGGTGACTTAGCTCTAAAGAATGGTGAATTAGACAACATTATTTCTCAGAACGAAAAGAAAGAAAAAGCACTATTGAAATTATCAGATACTTATGCTGAGAACATTGAAATTAGATTGCTTGAAGGATACAGAAGAATCAGAAACAACTCTATTCATGGGTTGGCAGTTGTACCAGTAATCAATGGTGCTACTCAAGGTTCATTCTTTATGGTTCCTCCGCAACGTGAGTTGGATATTAGAGCGAGAAAGAAAATCATCATTAGCGAACATTGTGGTCGTATTTTGGTTGATGAAGAGTTAGCAAACGAAGAAGCTGAAAAAATGCAAGCGAACTTCTAGTCTTTAGAAATAAAATTCTGTGAAAGCCTTATTCATTAATTTGAATAGGGCTTTTTTTATGTTTAAGGGTTTAATTAACAGAAGATTAACATGGGATTAGGATTATGGCGTAAAAATTGGTTGCTAAGGAACCCAAACACTCCTTATGAAAAGATTAATCCTGGTACTCGCACTAACACCATGCTTTCAATTAAACGGCCAAATCGACTCCTTCGATTTAAAAACCATTAAAAACCCCAAATTCAAATTAAATTTATTGGAGTTTAATGTGAATTTAAGGCAACACTCAAACAGTGGCATTTCAGATAACTCGGGTGGAACAACAACTGAAAACTATGATGATATTAACGGTACGTTTTCAACGAGGTACTATTCCGTACTTAACTCTGAACAATATCAAGGAAATCAAAATACCCAAATATCTGTTAGTGGGGATCGGGTATCGGGACAGATTACAAATCGAGACATAAATCGCCAAAGTTTTATTGGCCGCCTGCAGCATACATCGCAAAATCGATTCTATTTCTTCGGAGACCAATTGCAGCACATTGTAATTAATCCGTCAGCAAGTACTAGCTATTCTGAAAATAAACAATCTAACAATGACGTAACTAATCCATGGATATTTGGTGGGAGTAGTGAACGGCGAGCACAACTAAATGCAGAAATTGGTTACGGTTTAGGACGAGTTGAAAATGTATCGGATGCACGAATCGTTCTGTTTATTCTTGATGATTTGAGAAAAGAAGGTTTACTCAATCGAGAGCCTACATTAGAAGAAATTGATGCCATTTCAGACCTTACCATTTATGTGAAAAATCAACGTTTTTTTGATTCTAGAATCAAACGAATTTATGAACTAAAATCAATCGACTCCCTTCTCCAATCTCAAGGAATACTAAAAAAAGATGATGTGGCATACCACACCATTTTGCAAGACAACTGGAACTACTCAGTCAACAAGTTTCGCCAAATAGGATGGTTATTACAAATTGGTTTTAAACCCTCAACTTTCTTTCGTGAATCTGAAAGTACCGCGGATTTTAAAGTTGGTTCAAATCCTCATTTGAGTTCAAACGACAAGAGTGAATCTATTTCAAATGGAATTGCTCTTTTTACAAAATACAATTGGTTCTCACCCATTTCACAGGTGCTTCAGAACGATATTTCTGCAGGGATAGAAGTCCTAGCAAATAACAACAGGACAAATTCTACCGCGCTGCAGGATGGAAACCTCTTCAACCAACTTTCCAATAACTCCGACAACATTAGTTACAGGATAAATGTGCGGGACAATTTTGGAATTTACCCAACAAATCGAACGTATATTTCTCTATACGGAGGAGCCAGCCTGGCATTAAATTCAACATTAAATAACCAATTACCCTTAGCACCTATTCAAGAGTCAATCAATTTAAATCTACAAACTGGACTAGAAACCTATTATTATTTTTCACCTCAACTACGACTAAGTTGCTATTACAATGTGAATTACGGAAGCAGAGAATCCGAAAACGTTGCTGTTACCATTTCACAATTCGCCGCTAATCCAAAAAGTGACTACAACCGAAATATCACTTGGACCAGCAACTTACAGTTAGCGCTTACATACAAGCTTTTTTAGGCAATACTGTAGCGCCATATTGTAACTCATCAAACCAAAACCGCTAACCACCCCAAGGCAATTTTTAGCCATAAGTGACTGATGGCGGATGGTTTCTTCTCTTGCATGCACATTAGAAATATGAACTTCAATCACCGGAGTTTCTATTGCTGCAACTGCATCTGCTATGGCTACCGAGGTATGTGTGTATCCACCAGCGTTAAAAACAACTGCGTCGATTTTAAAACCCACTTCATGTAGCTTGTTCACTAACTCCCCTTCCACGTTGCTTTGGAAATAGGTCAATTCTATACCCTTAAATTCTTGCTTCAGTTCCCGAAAGTAATCTTCGAAGGATTGAGTACCGTAAATCTCAGGTTCGCGCTTTCCGAGTAGGTTTAGATTAGGGCCATTAAGAAGCAGTACGCGCATGAGATTCAATTTTTCTCAAAAGTAAATAAGCCACAACCATCAACCACAAAAAGTTAGCAGCGATTAATAGTTTAGGATAAATATTTACTTTGGACGTTTTACAAAACTATAATCATGGATACTACTACTTATATCATTATCGTTCTTTGTTGCATCATCCCTACTCTCGCGGTTGTATTTTTATCTAAAAAGAAAAAGAAATAATCAGATTTGGATGGATGTTTCCTTGATTCACGGTATTTCTGGGTACGTTGTGTTTGTAGCTGGCCTACTGCAGTACCTTCTTAAAAAAGGCACTAAAACGCATCGAATAATTGGTAAAGCCTACCTGTTAACTTGGTTTGTTTTGGTAGCTTCTGGCGCAGCAGTTGGAGGCTTACTCATTACATTTTTAGGGCTATTTGGATTGTATTATGCAATTTCTGGAACTCGATTTGCCATGGTCAAAGCTCCTCCTAAGACATTGTTCGACAAAATACTAGTGATTACAGGTTTACTTTGCGCAATTAGTATTTGTGTTTCGGCAATTTATTTCCTTACAAAAGGCAATGTCAATTTTGGTGTAATATTCTCGGTTTTTGGTTTAATATTCGGAGTTAATGTAACCAAAGACGTACTCAGTCTATTTACTCAAAAAAACTATCACCAACTTTCTGGAAACAAAATGCAATGGTACTTTGAACATTATACTCGATACACAATTTCGTTTATTGCCGCCCTCACGGCATTTAGTGCAATACAGAACATTACAGGAATTGTGGTGGTAAATTGGCTACTTCCTACTGTACTGGGAACTGGTTATCTGTTTTTAATGGGTAAAAAACATAGAAAGCAGTTCCGAATTAAAACTCAATAACTGCAAACTCAATAGGTATTGATGTATAGTAAAACCAAATTAACCAATGCTTTATAGATATTACCGACTGTTAGACATTAGCTCTGAGGCTGGTTTGGAGGAAATAAAACGAGCTTACCGAAAAAAAGCCAAACTCTATCATCCAGACCTAAATCTACCATCGAGTAGTCGAGAAAAATTCATTGAAATTACTAAGGCCTATGAGTATTTTATTGAACGAAAAAAACGCTCCAAATACGCCACATACACCAACACAAAGGCAAGCTACAAAAAAGCAAAAAAGAAAACGCAACGCGGTTCAAGGCATCCAAGAGACCGAGCAACGCGATACTCTAAAATGAAGTACACAACTTACAAAAAGGAAAACACCGCGTTTACCGATGAACATAATTTCTGGAAATACCGATTGCTTTATTACGGCATGCAAGTGGTGGTTTATACTGGCCTTTTCGCGGTTTTCTTTTTCGTTCTAATGGCATATTTGAGAAGCAGCAATAATGTTGTTCTCCTCGGAATGGTTTGTTTGCTCATCTACATAATTATTAAGGTCTATCAACAATTCAAGTTATGGAAACTGGATTTCAAAAATGTATTCTCAGACCAATAAGAAAAATAACCTAGAATTTATTTTGATTTTAAATGAGTGACTTGTCCAACGAATGTTTTAGGAAATTTCTCATCATTCTCAAAACCGAGCTCAATATTTTTACCATCATTGGGGATTTTGGCAGTACCAAAAATGTAATCCCACACGGCTAAGGAAATACCATAATTAACTCCATATTTTCTGTTATCTGGTATGGTTTGAGCGTGATGCCAAATGTGCATTTCAGGACTATTAAAAATGTATTTCATCCAAGGGCCTACGACCAGTGCAAAAACTATGGGCATTCCAATAACCCAAGCAATTGCATTTAAGATTTCCATACCAGTTTGGTCAATAATGAATATGGAAACAAGTAGCCCTAAAACACCCGCGGTATAAATTCCTTTCGTCGAGAAGTTGGAATGGTTGTAGTGACCTATTGCGAGCGTAAATAAATGAATAATAAAGAAGTCGTACAATCCAATTCCTAATAAAGCTAGAGGCAAGTACTCTATTGTTCTGTAAACGATAGTCTCCATCCAATGGTAGCGCAAGTGAGCAGCAAAGCCCATTTCCTTTACCGAATGGTGAACTTTATGAAACTCCCAAAAAAACGGCATTCTATGCAAAAGGCGGTGCGTCCACCATTGCACAAAATCTCGAACAATGAAACCGGTTAACAATACACACCAATACGGGAATGATTCCATGGGGTTTACAGACTGGAAGGAGAATCCTAAAACTGCCGAAGCAGCTGAATTCGTTAACTCTACAATTACATCAGAAAGGCCATTGTAAATGAGTAATGAAAACAAAAAGAAATTGAAAAACATATAGAATGCATCGAGCCAAAAGTCTTTTCTAAATTTTTTCTGGTTTTCGCGCCACGGTTTCAACCATTCCAGTGCAAGAAAAAAAATTGAAATCAGTATTAACCAGTAGAAGTAGTTGTGCAAGGTGGGATGAGTAATTTCATACCACAAATAATTCGCATAGCCGGTATAACCGTTAATGAATATCTGAAAATATTGCTCCATTTCTATGACAACAAATTTGGTAAAGAATAGGTTCTCAAATTGTAACTTTTGGTACAAAAAAAGCCTCATCGAAAACGACAAGGCTTCATTATTCAATTTTTTTGGATTTTATTTTCCACTCAAGTGAACCGATTTTTGATGACCAGAAGTGGCATGCAACAAATCTTTTGACTTTGTAATATCGCTTTCAGAACCTTTAACTACCACCGCATAACTTCCGTTGTCGATATGTTTTTGAAGTAGTACTAAGTCATCTTTTCTTATGATCAAAGAAATAACAATAGATACAACTGCTCCAATAATTGCCCCAAATACAAGACCTAACAATGTACCTACAAATCCGCCAGAATTGTCTGCACTATTTAAAAAAGGAAGGTCAATAATGCCCATTCCTACCAAGAGTCCTAAAACTCCACCAATTCCAACACCTAAAAATAAAGGCACTTTTTTATACTGCTTTACAGGTACAAAATGAATATGGTCTTCAACCAATTGTCCTTGACCAACAATTGAAAGTTCGTCTTCTGGAATTCCGTGTTTCACCAAGTGTTTTACTGCGTTTATTGCTTTCTCGTTTGAAGCATAAACCGCTACTGTTGACTTTTTCATTCTTCTAATTTGAGAGAGCGAAATTAGGATTAAAACGGAACTATAAAAAGAATAACAATCAGTTTCTTGATGATATATTACCCTGCCTACCTTTGGGCCGTGAGAAAATTCATTTTAATCCTTTTCCTGTCAGTTGGAGCCCTTGAAGTTTTTGGCCAGTTAAATGCCGAAAAGTACATTGCACTCGCTCGCGAAGATTTGCAGAATCAGAACTACACGCTTGCCATTCAACGACTAAACTTTGCCATAAAAGCAAAACCGTATGTAATGGACGGCTATTTTCTACGGGCATCTGCAAAGTATAGGTTAGGTGATTATAAAGGTTCAACCGAGGATTATACACAATGCATTCGCATTAATCCGTTGAGTGCGGCTTCGTTTCAAAATCGAGGAATTTCCCGATCCATGTACGGTGATCATTTTGGGGCCATAGAAGATTATAAATTGGCTATTAAAATTGACCCACTTAACTATTTTCTATTTATTCAGAAAGCAAACAGCGAGGTACAAATAGAAGATTATGAAGAAGCATTAAAAACCGTAGAAAAAGCCATTTCAATAAATCCGTATTTGGCATCGGGCTATTTATTGAAGGGTATTGTCCAAAATCAACTGGAACAGTACAAAGAAGCTATTACAGACTTTGATTTAGCCATTGAAATTGAGCCCGAAAATGCGGAGCCATGGTTAAGAAAAGCAGTTGCAAATAATGCCTTGCTGGAGTACAAATTGGCTTTGACAAATTGCGATTCGGCAATTGCCCGAGATTCAAATTCTTCGTTGGGTTATTTTATAAAAGGAAACATATATGCAGATCGATTAGAATACGAATTAGCGGATGAAAACTATTCTAAGGTTATTGATTTGAATCCAAGTAACGCTCTTGCGTTTTACAACCGTGGAAATGTTCGCATAAAACAGGATCGTTACGAAAATGCTGCCTACGATTATTCTCGGGTTATTGATATTAACCCAAACAACATTCTTGCACATTTTCACCTGGCACTCACCTACCACAAAATGGATAAATACAAATTGGCTGAGGAAGAATATACCGAAGTCATTGAACTATACCCAGATATGGAAGATGCATGGTTCAATCGCGCATTTGTGCGCAGAAAGCTTGGCAATGAAGCCGGAGCTCAACTTGATTTTATTAAAGGAAATAGCATTAGAGGAAAAAATCGTGAGAAAGAATACAATCTTGAAGAAGAAGAAATTTTGAAACGATTCACTCAAATGGATGCAGATTTTTACCATCCCAATTTTAATGCAGAAGAACAACGTCTCGTAATACTAACCATGCCTTTTTTCGAAATGAAAAGCATGAATTACACCGAAGTTGAAAAATCGCACTTGTACTACAATACTTCAATAATCAACGAATTCAACACCGAATATAAAAATCAGCCGTTTTTCTATGTGAGCAATTACCTTTTGAATGAAAAAACACCAGAGGTGAGCTATCAGCAATCGACATTGAAAAAAAACCTAGATGCTAAGGGTGTAAAAGATGAACGTCATTACTTGTGGCAGGCAACCAATTATAAAGCTGAATTTGATTTCAATAACGCAATTGCGACTTACGATACATTAATTCTAACTAACCCAAATTCAGCCTTAGCCTATTTCAACAAGGCCAACACTATGCTTGATTTACTCGAACTATTGCTAAAATTAGAGGCAGGAAATGGCGACTTTATCAACGTTGGTGACGACTATAAAACTTCTGATTTAAAGGACGTAGAAACGGTAAACATTCGACTAAAAGAAATTGAAGACCTGTACGAAAAAGCCATTAAACTAGAGCCCGAATTTTATTATGCATGGTTCAACAAGGCCATCGTTATGGCCGAACAACGCGACTTTGACGGTTCAATCGATGCGTATTCTAAGGCAATAAAAATCAATGAAGAGTTCAAAGAAGCCTACTTGAATCGAGGTTTGAGTTACTTGTTTCTCGAAAACGCTAAAAAAGCATGCAACGACCTTAGTAAGGCTGGGGAACTTGGAATTTCCGATGCCTACAAAATCATTAAAAAGTACTGCAAATAATGGCTATTGAAATTCATGCAAAAAAGGACTTCATATCTGGAGTAGTTGAATTGCCAATTTCTAAAAGCTTGTGCAATCGCGCATTGGTTTTACAAGCCAATTCGAGGAACAAAATTTCTATCAAAACCGTATCAAAGGCCAATGACACTGTGGTTCTCATAAACGCACTAAAATCAACTTGTGAAATATTAAACACTGAAGATGCTGGCACTGCTATGCGGTTTTTAACTGCGTATTATGCATTTTCGAATCGTTCGATAGAAATTCATGGCTCGCAGCGAATGGAAGAAAGGCCAATAAAAGCTCTTGTGGATGCACTAAAAGAAATCGGGGCCTTCATTTCTTATTTGAAAAACGACGGTTTTCCACCCCTTAAAATTCATGCTGCCCACCAACCAACCAAAAATGAGTTGACCATTAATGCTAGCATCAGCAGTCAATTCATAACTGCGCTTCTGCTTTCCATTCCATTTCACATCAAAAATTTTGTATTGAACCTTGAAGGCCAAATTTCTTCAAAACCATACATAGACATGACACTTGGCTTACTGTCTAAAATTGGCATTGAGTCCGAATGGCAAAGTAACTCCATTCGCATAACTCAGAAAGAAATTAAACCTGCTGAACTTCAATTAGAGACTGATTGGTCGGCTGCGAGTTATTTTTATGCGCTAACTGCTCTATCACTAAAAGGTCAAATTCAACTACGGGGGCTAAAACCTGATTCGTTGCAAGGAGATGCCGTCCTAGCACAAATGTTTGAAGGACATTTTGGAGTAAACACGGTTTTCAATGCTTTCGGAGCATGCATTTCCAAGTCTGCAAACCATGCGTTACCAGCTAAATTAGCAATTGATTTTAACCATTGTCCAGACCTTGCTCAAACAATGGTAGTTCTGTGTGCCAGTTTAGGAGTTGAATTAAAAGCCACAGGTCTGAAATCGCTACGCATAAAAGAAACCGATAGAATACAAGCTTTGGAAACTGAATTGGTGAAATTTGGAATTACAACTAATTCTACAGCAGACTCCCTGAAAATAAAAGGTAAAATCAATGCCGATGTTGGTCCGATTAAAATCAACACATACCAAGACCACAGAATGGCAATGGCTTTTTCAATTATTGGATTTATTAGACCTGTAATCATTGAAAATGAGCAAGTTGTACAAAAATCATTTCCAAGTTATTTCCAGGAATTTAAGAAAGTTATCCAATAAACAAAAAGTCAATAAAACTCTATAATCCATTAATTTTGCACCCCTAAATAAGTTGGTTATGAAATACACTTTTGCGTTAATTGGTCTGCTCATTTCTATTGGTTTTACATCTTGTAAAAAGGATCAAAAATGCACTTGCACCACCACATCAAGCGCCACTTCGGATGGTGAAGAATTCCCATTGTACGAGCCAACTTCCTCGGTAAAACAATATGAGGAAAAACTAAAGGACAGTGAAAGTGGCGAATGGTGTGAAAGCTTTGAGGACTCAACTACTTACGACGGATTCAAAGATGGGTTTAACTTTGAAGTATTTGAAAAAACTACCTGTTCAGTTTAATTAAACGTAACTCAATAGCAGCACCCAATGCACCCGAACAAAAAAGTCGCATTTTATACCCTAGGTTGTAAGCTCAATTTTTCGGAAACATCGAGCATTGCCAAGTCTTTTAACGAACAAGGGTTTGCAACTGTCGATTTCTCAGAATTCGCTAATTGCTACGTAATTAACACATGTTCGGTTACCGACAATGCCGATAAAAAATGTAGAAACATTGTTCGAAAAGCCTTAAGAACGAATCCTGAAGGATACGTTATTGTAGTTGGATGTTATGCCCAATTGAAACCTGAAGAAATTAAATCAATCGAAGGTGTTGACCTTGTACTTGGTGCCAACGAAAAATTTAACGCGCTGGACTACATTGATAAACTGGAGAAAAAAACAGAAGGAATTGCCCTGTACGATAAAATCGGAAAAGTAAAAGAGTTTTTTCCCTCCTTCTCATCTGGAGACCGAACGAGAAGTTTTTTGAAAATTCAAGACGGGTGCGATTATTTCTGTGCCTTTTGCACCATACCACTGGCCAGAGGCAGAAGCAGAAGCAACACCATTGAAGCAACCCTAAAAACGGCCAGAGAAGTAGCGAAATCGGAGGCTAAAGAGGTTGTTTTAACTGGAGTAAATATTGGTGATTTCGGAAAAGGAACTGATGAAACCTTTTTCGATTTGGTCAAAGAACTGGATAAAATTGAAGGCATTGATCGATTCAGAATTTCCAGTATCGAACCCAATTTATTGAGCGATGAAATCATAAGCTACGTTAGCGATTCGCAACGATTTGTGCCGCACTTTCACATACCACTGCAAAGTGGTTCGGACAAGTTATTAGTGAATATGCGGCGCAAATATCTTTCTGATTTGTACCGAAACCGTGTAAAATTGATAAAAGACCTCATGCCTAATGCGTGCATTGGAGTCGATGTTATTATTGGATTTCCGGGCGAAACAGACGAAGAATTTCAAACCACCTTCGATTTTTTGAAGGAGCTGGATGTTTCTTATTTACACGTATTTACCTACTCTGAGCGGGACAATACCACCGCATTGCGGATAGAAGAAGTTGTACCACTGCAAAAGCGAAATGAACGCAGTAAAAAGCTGCGAATTTTGTCTTCAAAGATGAAACGAAAATTCTACGAATCTCAAATCGGAACAGAGCATACCGTGCTGTGGGAGGCAACAAACGAAGATGGATTTATGAATGGTTTTACTGAAAACTACGTCAAAGTCACCACTCCATTCGACCAAGAAAAAGTGAATAAAATCGAACGGGTTTATCTTGAAAAAATTAATGGTGACGGAAATGTAATCGCAACCGTTCTAGAACCCATTTCGGCCTAATGAATTACGAACAACTTTGCGCACAAGTCAACAAACTTTCAAAATCGGTTGGAGAACGGATACTACTAGAACGCCAAAATTTTGACACCAACGAAGTTGAAATAAAAGGCCTGCACAATTACGTTACTCACGTTGATAAACTATCAGAAGAATTATTGGTGAAAGGCCTTTCAAACCTACTCCCGGAGGCAGGTTTTATTGCAGAAGAAGGAACTTCAACCAAAGTTGGTGAGCGATTCAATTGGATTATTGACCCCATTGACGGAACCACTAATTTTATTCATGGAATTCCAATGTTTGCCATAAGCATTGCGCTGGAAGAAAAAGATGAATTGGTACTTGGGATGGTGCTTGAAGTAAGTGGAAATGAACAATTTTACGCCTGGAAAGGATCAAAAGCCTATTTGAACGGAACTGAGATTTCGGTTTCTAAACAAAAAGACCATCATTTATCATTGTTGGCTACCGGTTTCCCATATCACGACTATAACGAAGTAGATGAATACCTAGACTTACTCAAGCATTTTATGAAAACGACCAGCGGGTTACGAAGATTAGGTTCGGCCGCAATAGACTTAGCTTATGTAGCTTGTGGTCGGGTTGAAGGGTTTTACGAATACGGACTTAACCCATGGGATGTTGCTGGTGGAGCGTTTATTGTTCAGCAAGCAGGTGGAACAGTTTCTGACTGGAAAGGTGGGAGTGATTTCGTTCATGGAAAAACCATTTTGGCCGACAATTCTGAATTACACAATGAGTACCTCTCCTCTATTCAACAATATTTTAAATAATGGCGAAGCCTACAGTCTTAGTTACAGGCGGTGCTGGTTTTATCGGGTCTCATGTTGCAAATGAGCTTGTACATGCAGGTAATACCGTCATTATTTTAGATGATTTATCAGGCGGTTTTAAGAGAAATCTCCCGCAAGGTTGCCATTTTGTTCAAGGTTCGATTTTAGATGTAGAATTAATTGACCAACTTTTTAAAGAACACCAATTTGACTATGTATTTCATTTGGCTGCGTACGCCGCTGAAGGATTAAGTCATTTCATAAGGAGATTTAATTATTCCAACAATATAATTGGATCAATAAACCTTATCAACGCATCGGTTAAATACAACATAAAACGATTTGTTTTCACCTCATCTATAGCTGTTTACGGCTCAGGGCAAATTCCTTTTTCAGAAACAGACATTCCACAACCCGAAGACCCTTATGGAATTGCAAAACTTGCAGTAGAGCTAGATTTAAAGGCTGCTCACGAGCAATTTGGTTTGGATTACACGATTTTCAGGCCACACAATGTTTATGGAATTGGGCAAAACTTATCCGACCCCTACCGAAATGTAATAGGGATATTTATGCGACAACTTCTGAGTAATCAGCCTCTCACCATTTTCGGTACAGGTGAACAAACACGTGCGTTTACACCTATTAAATCAGTTAGCATCTCTATAGCTAAGTGCATAACATTACCCAACACCAAAAACGAAATTTATAACCTTGGTGGAAACGCAACTAACTCCATAAACGAATTGGTTGAAATGCTATTTGAACTGAATGGCAAAAGGGGCGTTATCCAATATATAGAAGCCAGAAACGAAGTGGTTCATGCCTTAAGTTCACACCAAAAAGCCGATAATGATTTTGGAAAATCAACGTACATTTCGCTACACGCCGGATTAAAAGAAGTTTGGGCTTGGGCAAAGAAGACGGAAATTAAAAACCCAGCCTCATTCAACGATATAGAAATAAACCGAGGCGTTCCAAAAAACTGGGAATAGTCGTACTTCCTATCCTACCACTCTTACTGAATTTCCCTTTTTTTTAGTTGAAAGACAATAATAAAAACACAACGCGTTCTCTGACCAAACAAAACTTACTGCCCGACGAACAATTCTACTTCGCTTATTATTCTTTACACCCCAAATTAATAATTATGAAGTCTATTGTTTTAATACCGTCAGCATGCGTACTCCTATTCTTTTCTTGTAAAAAGAAAGAAGAAATCCAAAATGAACACAAACTTGTAAATCGACCTGCCGTTATTCGATTGCCTAAATCAACAAATTACACTCATTTTAAAAAAGGTACATACTGGATTTATCACCATTACAAAGTAGAAAATAATGGAACAGAAACTCTTTTGAATCATATACAAGACAGTGTTTTTGTCAGTGGAATAAAAACCATAGGAGATACAGCCTATATTGTAAACAAATCGATTGAACCAGCAACAACAGTTCTGCCTGAGGAGCACTTGGTTGAAATCGATAATGTAATTTACGATAATTATGGTCAAGCAGTATTTTCAGTAATGTCGGTTGGCGATACCCTATCTACAATAAATCAACAGGTTAATAATAAACCAGATGGTATCGTGAGCTACAGGGTTATGAAGGATCCAGGTTTAACTATATCGGTTCCTGCTGGAGATTTCGACGTTCTTGAGGTGGAGACTACAAGTATTTTAAATTTTGATGACCACTTCAAAGACACACCAGCCGTATTTCATAAATATTATGCGAAACAAGTTGGTGTTGTTATGAACACGTACTTCTACCTAGTGCAATTAGGGGAAAGTCATTTTGAAAGGCGCTTGGTTCGCTACCATATCGAAAAATAAATTCCACATTTAACAAACTGTATTTAATCATGCTTATTGACTTTAAACCGAGAAAATGGATTGCGGTATTTTGTGTAATTTTCAGCCAAATTCAATCGCATGACAAAAAAGCTACTCACACTCTTAGCACTAATTTCTTTTCAATTCTATACTGTTGCCCAAACCAGTATTAATGGAGTTGTAAATCAATATTCGAACGTCACCGCAATTAATATTGGCGACTACTCTGCAACAGTTTCTGGTACAAATTCATTTCAGGCTGGCGATTTGGTTTTAATAATTCAAATGCAAGGTGCAGAAATAAACGAAACTCAATCTGGAAATTTTGGAACGATAAATAATTACAATGCTGCTGGATTTTACGAGCTTCAAATAGTTTGTTCGGTAAATGGCTCCTCGGTCTTTTTCAATTATCCGTTTAATCATCCTTACAACCCATCAGGAAAAGTTCAATTGGTGAAAGTGCCCGAATATTCAAACGGAGCAAAACTGACGGGTATAGTTACTGGAGATTCTTGGGATGGAAACAAAGGCGGTGTACTTGCCATTAAAAGTAACGGTTCTTTAGATTTAGACCAATATTCAATAGATATGACAGGTAAAGGTTTCCGTGGTGGAGACGCCTTGGAATCTGGAGGTGGGTGCGTATTTATAAGCCCAACTACCTATCATTCGAGTAGAACATCGGCAAATGACCGATCGGTAAAAGGAGAAGGAATTGCAGCCTATATTAATGGGAAAGAATGCAGCCGTGGGCCGCAAGCTAACGGCGGCGGTGGTGGTAACAACCACAACGGAGGTGGTTCTGGCGGCGCGAACTACGGAGCAGGTGGCGCTGGTGGACAACGTATAAAAAACTCAGCTTTTGCCTGTGGTTCCTTAGAAGGATTAAATTCAAAATCACTGGCCACTGAAATTACAAATGGACGCGTTTTTATGGGCGGCGGCGGTGGCTCTGGACACGGAAATAACGCCGGAATAGTAGGTGAAAGTGGAGAAAACGGAGGAGGAATTATTCTCATCATTACTCCTGAAATAAAAGGAACCAATCGGTCAGGAATTTACACAAACGGAAACACAGGCAGAACAAACTCTGAAGGAGAAGGCGGCGGCGGCGGCGGCGCTGGAGGCTCCATTATTTTGGATGTAAATTCGATTTCAAGCACGCTAACCCTTTCTGCTGCTGGCGGAAACGGAGTATTTGTAGATAACATTGGCACGAGTAACTGTAGCGGTCCTGGAGGCGGAGGTGGCGGTGGCGTTATTGCCTTTCCACCAAACGCAACCTATTCCTCTGCTATAATCAATACCAGAGGTGGCCTCGCTGGTGAGATTGCTTCATCTTCTCAAAACGGCTGTAATATTGGAGATAAAAATGGTGGAGCAGACGGAACTAATGGGGCCACAATAACCAGCTTATCATTAGCGGACAATACTTTAGATAAAGTGCTTCTCGATACTGTTTCTGCATGTAACTCTTATACAAGCCCAAGCGGAAAATACGTTTGGACTACAAGTGGAACCTATCAGGATACTGCATTGAATGCAGGTGGGTGTTCAGTAATTAAAAATATTGATTTAAAAGTGACTTCCATCGACTCAACGGTTTCAGTTACAGGTTATACAACTTCTCTGGGAAATGAATTTCCCAACAAATGGAAATCCAATCAGAATAATGCTATATACCAATGGATTAATTGTGATTCTCTGAACCGAGAACCAAAAGACACCTTACAAGAATTTGAACCCAAAATAGCAGAGTTTGGAGAGTATGCAGTGATAGTGCGAAAAGATGGTTGCGTTGACACTAGTGATTGCGTATTATACTTCGTAAGCTCCATTGATGAGGAAAAAGGAAATCTAAATGATTTTATTATTGCACCAAACCCGAGTAATGGTGAGTTCAATATTATAAGTAAAACAATGTTTATTAAATCCTTCTCCATATTTGATTTAACGGGTAAACTAATGACCAAAAGTGTATTCCAAGGAACAAAATCCACCGAAATCAAATTAGATACTGAAGGTGTTTACTTGCTAAAAGTAGAAACAGACAAAGGCATTATTCAACGTAAAATTGTTGTAACCCATTAAAGAAATATGATAAACTGGAATTCAATAATTAGTTTTTCAAATAACGGAAACCCAACGCCTGAAAAGCGCATTGAAAAAACCAATGCAGAGTGGCGTGAAATGTTGACCGAAGAGGAATATCGCATAACTCGAGAACACGGAACAGAACGTGCAGGTTCTGGCGATTTGTGCTACAGTTACGATGCTGGAATATATTCTTGCAAATGTTGCGAGACTCCCCTATTCGATTCTACAATTAAGTACGAATCAAAATCTGGATGGCCTAGTTTTACTCAACCGATAAAAGAAAACGCAATCAAATACATTAAAGATGAATCTTTTGGAATGATTCGAGTTGAGATTCAATGCAATACTTGCGATGCTCACCTAGGCCATGTTTTTCCGGATGGCCCTGAACCAAGCGGGCTTAGGTATTGCGTAAATTCGGCATCGATAAAAATGGACTAAGCAATTGTCTTCAATTCTAAAATCAATACAAAAATCAGAATTTAGATTATTCGCGTTTAGTGCTGCAATAGTAGCACTACTTCATTTCTTGTACCTTACGTTCATAGGTCAACCCGTTTTCGGTAGTAACGACGATATGGGCATTCAAATGATTTTGCAAGGAGTATGGGCATCATCAGCACCATCTGGTGATTCACTCTACGTGAATTTCATTTTAGGAAACGGAATAGCCGCCTTGTACAAACTGTTTCCAACGGTTACGTGGTATCCTTATTTTTTGGTAGTTACACAAGGATTAGCCCTAGCCACTATGTTGTTTGCTGCTTGGCGACAACGGCTAAATGTTCTATCCTTTATCATAGGACTTTTTGCAACTTTTGCTTGCCTGATGCCAGGCCTTTGGCACTTGCAGTTTACAATAGTTTCAATTGTATGCGCCACCGCCGGTATTATTCTTTTCACGTCTATTCTTCACAAATCACCAAGTCGTAAAACTAGCAGTGTAACACTTCTTATGCACGCCGGCCTACTGGTTTTACTCGCCGGTTTAATTCGATATTACAGCGTTGTACTTGTCGCCGCTTTCTTTGCTCCATTTCTTTCCATCGCAGGATTTTGGTGGATTCTGAAGAAAACAAAATCCAACAAAACCCTATTTGGTGGTATTGTTTTGAGTTGGATATTAACAGTAATAATATGCGTTTACGGCTTTCGGACTCTGGATGTAAACCATTATCAACAGCATGAAGTTTGGGCAAAATGGTTTGAATTAAACATCGCAAAATCACAGTTCATAGATTACGAATTTTTAAAATACTCGGACGAAACGGCAGAACTATACAAGTCTATTGGGTGGTCTGAAAACGATTATAAAATCATAAAATCTTGGCAGTATTTAGACCCCGAGGTATTCACGGCCGAAAAGTTTAACGTAGCTTACAATTCGTTGAGTTTTACACGTGGAATTGATAACCTCGATAATACATTCTTTGAAAATTATGATTTGTCATTTAGCACCATGGCAACTGACGCTCTCAATTTCGTCTCTGATGCAGCCTTCTTACCCTGGCTGGTATTTCTATTGCTGTTTTTATCCTTCTTTTCTTGGAAACAAAAAACTATGCTATTTGCACTTGGCGTCACTTTTATTGCTATTAGTATTTATCTGGTCTTTGGGTTAGAACGTTATCCTTTTCGAGTCATTGTTGCTATGTGGATTGCGTTTTTATGGGCAGTTTTCTACTTAAAATCCATTGATTTTGAAGAACATAGAAAATACACCGTTTCCTATTTCGCTAAAACAAGCGGTGCTTTTATCCTATTTCTAACTGCTCAAACCTATTTTATAAGCGATATAAACAAGGCTAAAGACAAGTTTAAAATTGCCCAAGAACGCCAAGAAATCATGTACGAAAACATTAGAACTTGGTCAGATGCTTTGCCGGATAATGCCATATTGTACATGGTCGCATCTTCATTTAGATATGAATACCAACTTCCATTTAACTCCATTGAATATTGGAAACAAATACCCGTTGTGATTTCTGGAGGCTGGAACAATCAATCTTTTCATCAACAGAACGTACTTGAAGAAGCAGGTATGGCCCCGAACTTTCATAAGGCGGCCATTAATAAAGACAACGTTTTTGTTCTATTAAGGAAAGGACCTTACGATAGTAGAATAGTTATGAAATATTTGAGGAAATATTACAACGAACATCACCAAAAACAGTTCTATTTAAAGAAACACAATGGTATTGGTCGGCTTGGAAAATTTGAGTTCGCATCCTTAGACAGTAATACAATGAATGCAGAACCAATTCTAAATTACTTAAAACCAAAATCGTAGAACCAACTGTATTTCAGAAAGAAACTAAAGTAAAATGCACAAAACCATCTGTTACGAATAAATAAGACTACTTTTGCGCTCTTAATTTTTTATAATATATCATGAATAAAGGAACAGTAAAGTTTTTTAATGAATCTAAAGGATTTGGATTTATTACAGAAACAGAGACGAACAAAGAATACTTTGTACACGTAACAGGATTAATCGATGAAATCAAAGAAGGTGACGATGTTGAGTTCGAGCTTAAAGAAGGTAGAAAAGGTCTTAACGCAGTAAATGTAAAAGCTGCTTAATATATTTTTTTTAATCATTGATTAAAGTCCCAGTTTGTTTCAAGCTGGGACTTTTTTTTGCTCTATACTTGATGAGCATTGCTTTATTTTTGATAAAAATCTAATTGCTTTATAACCTATGTCCGATAAAATAAAATGCCCAAATTGTAGTCACGAGTTTGCTGTTGAAGAAGCATTAGCGGGTAAAATTGAAGCACATCTAAAAAAAGAATTTGAACAAAAACTAGCCGAACAATCTAAGCGTTTTAGTAATGAACGTAGTCAATTGGAAAAAGAACGAGAAGCGTTTCAGAAAACAAAAGAGCGCGAAAATGAATTGTTTCTTGAAAAATTGAATCAACGATTAGAGCAAGAAAAAAAGAAAATTGAGGAACAAACACAAGAGTCTGTTGCTTTAAAAATGAAGGCACTGGTAGAAGAAAACGAAAAGCGAAAAAATGAAAATCGGGTTCTCCAAGAAAAAGAAGTGCAACTGCTAAAAAAAGAACAGGCGTTAATTGAACAGCAAGAAAACTTAGCTCTCAAAACCGAAAAAGAACTCTTGTCACGCCAGCAAGAAATTGAAGAAAAGGCGCGTAAAAAAGAACGAGAAACATTCGAATTGGAAAAAGTAAAGCTGATTAAACAAATCGACGACAATAAAAAACTAGCCGAAGAGATGAAGCGCAAAGCCGAACAAGGCTCAATGCAAATGCAAGGTGAAGTGCAAGAGTTGGCTATTGAACAATTGCTTGCCCGCCAATTTCCGTTCGACCAAATAGAAGAAGTACCTAAAGGAGTTCGAGGAGCGGATATTATTCAAAATGTGGTAAATACGCAGCAACAAGTTTGTGGTAAAATCGTATATGAGAGTAAGCGTACCAAAGCTTTTGCTGGCGATTGGATTGATAAATTAAAACAAGATCAAATCACTTGTAAGGCCGATATTGCAGTTTTGGTAACGGAAACGATGCCCAAGGAAATGGATCGCTTTGGACAAAAAGACGGAGTTTGGATTTGCGGCTACCAAGAGGTGCAAAGTTTGGCCGTAGTACTTAGAGAAATACTAATTAAAACACACGCTGCGTCTGCTTCGCAGGAGAATAAGGGCGAAAAAATGGAATTGCTGTACACTTACCTTACTGGTAACGAATTTGTACAAAATATAAAACGAATTGTAGAGAATTACGACGCTATGGTGCACCAACTAAATTCTGAGAAAAAGGCAATGCACAAAATTTGGAGTCAGCGCGAAAAACAGATTTGGGTGGTACAAGAAAATATTTCGAATTTGTTTGGTTCTATTAAGGGAATAGCTGGGAATTCTTTGGCTTCGAGTTCAGTATTGGAACTACCTGATGTTGAGATTGACAATTAAGCTTTACTTTTTCTGAAAAATAAAGGAACGTGGTTCTCCATCTATTAAAGTGTATCCGTTCGAAACAAAGTAATTTAGAATATTAGCTTCAGAATCGAACACTTTCTTTTTGGTTTTGATTTTCGTTTTGTTTTTCTTCTCTTTCTTTTTTGAAAAGCTCAAATAAGCAATACTCCTGATCGCTCTGCGTTTTTGACCATAATCAACAGCAGCAATTATTTTTGTGGAAAACACCTTAACCAAAGGGTAAACTATTATGAGTTGATCGGAAGGAATATCTAATTCAAATTGCACTTTTTCCTTTAACTCTGGATTATAGTCTAACACCATAATTTGGCTTGAACCAGATAAAACAGAAAAGCAAAAAATGAAGGAAATGATAATTGGTTTAATCATGAACACAAGTTACGAAAAATTCCCAAAAAAGTTTGATGAAATAATTAATCACCTTGCATTCAGAAGAATGGAATTAATTCGATTCACGACAACTCCGCGGTAAGCCCTCTTCTTAGCAGCTCGTTACAAATCGGAATCAGCTTTCTTCGTTCGCCCGATTTTACATCGCATTTGCCTTTGTAATGCACTATATGGCTTACTTGCTCTGCCTGAATTGGGTCATGTTCGCAAACCTCAACCAATGTATCAATTACGTAATCAAATGAATTTACGTGGTCGTTGAACAACACGACACGATGCTTATCTGTGGCTGAAACTTCAGTTAACTCCTGTTCTAATACTTGTTCGCTCATAGTGCAAATTTACTGACCAGAGAGCTGAATTGCTTCCTGTAAGTCAATTTTTTCTCCATTTCTTAACGCTACAACAAAAGCACCGTCTAAACCTTGATTAACAACCTGTGTTTGCATTTGCTTCGCTTGCGCATATGAAGAATAGTTACCAGCTGTATAAAGCGTTAAATCACCTTCTTTTTGTACGTCGAGTCCTAAGTTCGATAGACTGAGAATAATTTTAGCATCCTCCACTGGCACCTCTTGACGATAGGCTCCAACTTGAACTCTAAAATTAATTCCTGCAGAAGAGTTTGTCACTGGTGTGGTTATGGTTACTGGCTGCTCGGTTGCAAAATTCCCACCGGCATTTGCTAAGTTCAAAGCTTCGTCCATCGATACTCTATTTCCATCAAAGAATGCTGTTACAAATGCATCAGCAACACCAAGCGCCTGAATTTTATCTTTTGCACCGCTTGCACTTTCTAGGTTGTTGTAAATTCCAGAACCGTATTTATATAAGTTACCTGCACGATATTCGATTAATGGAGAAATACCGAAAAGCTCATTTGAGGTAACTTGATTTTTAAATGCGCCAACTTGAACGGTGTACATTAAACCTTTTATATCCGATAATTGCTTCACTTCACCAGTAACAGCAGAAACTGGTACTACAGGAGTTTCTCCTGCGGCAACATTAACCGATTGATTTGAAGCTACAACCGGTACTTTTTCAGCTCCAGTTTCTATGTCCTTAGCCCTAGCCAAAGAAACCCGCTCTCCATTTAAATACGCCACAACAAACGCATCTTCGTAGCCTAAGGCGCGAATTTCATTTCGCTTCAACCTAGCCTGACTCTTATCATTGAATAATCCTGCGGTGTATCGAATCCAACCCGGACGTGTTGTTTCTCCCCTAACCGGAGCAAATCCTTTGTAAATATCTTGGGGAGGGGCATTTCTAAATGCTCCAATTTGCACTTTATACACCAAGCCAGTAGGAAGGTTATTGTTCATAGGGATTGGATTATCCTCACTGTAAAGACTTTCGTTAAAATCAATCATTTTAAATATTGCATCCGATAGCTCAGCTGGGTAATTATCGATTCCTTGCACCACTCTATTGAATTTATCGGTAGAATATCCTTCACCACCTTCTTGAGTAGATTGATTCTTTTGGCCCGATGGATTTCCTTGTCCGTTCTCGTTTGTATCAGTTCCATTAGAAGCCAATACGGTACTCGTTCCTGAACTTGTTAGCGAATAAACTCCATTAATTTCTGCTGTATTGGCTAATGCAATCAGTTTTTCGCCTTGCTCTCCTTCAACCGATTTCAATTTATTTATTGCAGCCGCATTTTGCTTATTGTAAGCACTGTATGCCGCTCTTGATTCAGCCTCTTTCTGATTCATCAATTTGGTATTATCTACCTTGCTAGTTTCCAAATCTTCAAGTTTGGACATCAATTCTTCTTTCTGAGTTTCGTCGGTGGAATTAGAGATATCCGTTTTTACGTTTTGTATCTCAGCATCAATCACTTTGTTCTGAGCCTCTAAAGACATTTTCTCTTGATACAATACTTGAGCTTTCTTGTACGACTTAATGGCACCCTTTCTATCCTCATCATAAGCTGCAAACTCATCAGTACTTTGAATCTCTTGAACTTCTGCTTGCGACAATGTTCTTGTTGGTTTAGGCAAAACAACAGGACCATTTCCACCAGCTTCTGCAGTTAGAACTTCCTCTTCAATTTTTTCTAACTCTTTAGAAAGCTCTTTTAAACTATTGGCCTCAAATTCCAACTTATCCGCACGGTGGTTTAAAGCATCAACCTCATCAGCCTTTGCCGCCTTCTTCTTTTTTCCTCTTGCTTTTTCTGCTGAACGAGCTGAGGCAGATTCTCTAGTTTCAACAGCCTCCTGTTCCACCACAAGCGCTTTTTTCAACTCTTTTTCAGAATCACGTTCGTCGCCTGGTTGCGAGGCCAAAACATTATCGGCTGCACGACCTACAGCTGCTTTGTTGTACTCCAAAATCTCAGCTTCTTGTTCCATCAATTCTACAATCTGCTCTTCTTCTCTTATTTCATTTGCCAGCTCTTGCTGTCTCTTCTTGTCAGAATTAGCAAATTCCTTTTGTTTGTCTCGAATTAGCTTTCGTTCCGACTCAGCTACTGCCTTCTTTTCGTTTTCTTCTTTGTCAATTTTAGCAGTATAATCGGTAACTATTGCTTCCACAGTTCCAGTATTCTGCATGTTCAAAACCTCCGCCAGCTTATCCTCATTCTTGTTTGGAATAATCTCACCAGAATTTGTTTTCGCAACAGGTGGTACAGTAGCAGAATTAGTCAAAAAGTTAGATTGTGAATTATTGCTTCCGTTCGAGCCATTGTTGCTGTTAGAGTTTCCATTAACACCAGATTCTTGTTGACCCAACGCGTTATTTTCATTTGAATTTCCTGCTGCACCACTTTCTGCATTGCCCAACTCACCAGCATCGTCTTCAACTCCATTTTTCGTTGAATTATTTTCTAGGTTCGAGTTGCCATTATTTTGAGCCGAATTATTTCCGGAATCACTACCAGCGCTAGCAGACGTTTCGTTTTCTGCATCTCCCCTATTTGCGTCACTGGAACTTAAATCATCAATCTCAGTTCCGTCCTCACCTTCAATTGCTAAATCAGCAGTTGAATTTTCATTTGAACTACTCGCATTTTCTTCAGAAGAGGCAGTTGAGCTTCCATCATTATCAACGCCATTGGTTGCCTCGATTCCATTTTCTTTTGTGTTCTCTTCTCTTGAAATTGCACCTTGGTTATCCAAAGCGTTTGCTGAGCTTTCACCATTTGCTTCATTTTCGGTAGCCGCTGCCAATTCGTTTTCAGCTCCACCTTCTTCTTGCTCTGCTTGGGTTCCATTATCGGCAAATCCTAAATCACTTCCATCACTCGATTCGTTTGTCGATTCTCCAGCAGCATCACTAGGCTCTTGGCTTGCAGCACTTGCCTGCGCAGCCGCCATTCTTGCCTGAAGTTCTTCTTGTTTTCGTTTTTCATCTTCTTCTCTTCTGGCTTTTTCTTCAGCGATTTCTTCGGAACTTAGTCTTCCTTTTCCTTCAAAAACTCGATTCATTTCGCCTCTGAATTCAGCGGCCATTTCACCCGTATTTTGGTCTTGGGATGCAGTTGCCTCTTCCAACTTTTCTTTAGATGATTCTACATCATTCAATTTTGTATCCCGAAAACTCTCTAAGGCCGTTTTTCGTTGTTTTACTGCAGAGAACTGTTCTTGTGGAACTTCTCCTTCGATGCTTTCTAGGTAATTGATTTCCTTCTCTACATCCAACAACCAACTCTGATTCAACACATAAGTGTTTACCGCTTTAGTATATTCATCCTCTTCCTCGGCCAATTCAAAAAACTCTTCCATATAGGCTTGGTGGTAGCCTGTTTTCATCTGAGCACGCAGCGACTGATCCTCATTACTCAAAGCAGCCAATGAATTTTCTGGAATAAAAGCCGAAGTTTCATTGCCTTCACTTGGCATTAAGTCCTGTTCCAGTTGACTTAGGGTGTCCCCTTCTTCAAAATCGGGATACAATGTAAATTTGGTATCCACTTCAGGAATTTCAGTATTCACATTGGATAAGTTGCTTGGCACATTTGCTACTGCCAAAGGCGCTGTAGCATTATCTGCAAGTATATCTTTTTCTTCTTGAGAGCTACTAGTTCGCTGCTGGGCAATCATTTCATCTCCATTCTCGGACTCAACAGTACCTATAATTTCAGCAGCATTTTCGTTAGCTCCTTGCACATCATCGTGAACTTCATTTTCATTTTCATTTTCATTGGAGGATGATAATTCATTATTTACCGCAACATCATCTAAAGTTGAATTTCCAGCAGCGTTAGCTTCTTCATCTGTATTCGAGTTATTTGAAGATTCGTTACTAGAATTTTCGACCGAATTACTCGTAAGAGGCTCATCATTCGAGTTTGGAGTAACTGCCAATTCACTTCCTGCTTGCAGATTTTGGTTAGCCTCAAACCCTTCCTTCGAGCTTGTAGTTACTTCAACATGAGCTAAATTATCTTCAACAATATTTGATTCCGTAGAACGGCTATCATTTATTGACCCTGCACCATCAATTACATTTGGCGCAGCCGCCAACTCAGTGTAACTTTCGTTAGTTGTTAAATCAGAAATAATGGCATCAAATGCTGCCAATTCAGCTTCCTGTTCTTCCGATTCCTCCTTTAATTTAGCAACTTCAACTTCATCCTTAGCTACTTTCTCTTCCATTGCCGACAGTGCAGCTTTTTCTTGTAGCAATTCTGATTCTACATCCTTTGCTTCTTTTCCTTTGGCCGACTTTAACGCAGTTTCCTTTTGTTCAATTATTTGCTCAGAATCAGCCATTTCAAGCTTCAAGGCTGCCAATTCATCTGCAAAATGTTGGTACTCTTTTTCCTCTTCTTTATGCGCTGCTTCTGCAACTGCCCGTTGCTCATAAATATTGTATGCTTGATCTGCTTCCTCTTCAAGGAGTTGATTGTATGCACCTATTTCTTCGCTAGAATTTTCAGTCGTTTCATTAATAATGGAACTCGCTAGTTGGGCTCCTTGCGTTACAACTCGCTCTAAAGACACCTTATCGGAGATTAATTCAGTTGAAGCTTTAGCAGCAATTATTGCTTGCTTTTCCAATAGTTCTGCTTGGTCTAGTTTTTCTTGAACTGCTTTAAATTCATTTGAAGATTCATCTACTTCTTCTAGTGTTTTAAGAATGGCTAATTCATTACTTGCTTCCGCTTTAAGTTTTGCCGCTTCCATGTTTTTGCGATCCGAAATATTTTGGGCTGCCTCAGCTTGCAAGTCCATCATTTTTGCAGAATTATTGGCAACCTGTTGATTGTTTTTAATTGCCTGCTCAGAAACATTTTTCGCTGCTCCAGCGGCAGGAATTAATGCACTTTTAAAGGCTATTTTTTCGGCATCAGACGCAAAGGCAAAATTCATATCTCCTCCGCTAACATTGCCTGAGGTTACACTACCACTCTCCGAATCACCCGAAGAACTACCTGCTTCTTTTGATCCTTCACTTTCGTTTCCAGCTTCAACATTTGTAGTATTTGATGCTACTGAACCAGTGCTCCCATCAACTTTAGATTCATTTGAAATTACATTTTGTGTGTCTGCATTTCCAGAATTAGAACTTTCATCCTCAGAATTATCAGAGCCAGAAACTCCTGAATCTTGCGAACCCTGTTCTTCATTTACAGTCAATGCTGGTCCATCATTAGAAGAGGTGTCGTTAGTGTTAATAACCAATTCTTCTGCAATATTACTTGCCGCCTTGCCTTGTTCTTCCCTACTATCGGCAATCATATTAGGTTGCTCAGTAGATTGGCTTACGCCAGCTGGTTTAACCACTGGAGTGGTAAGCTTTGGCTTTTTATCCTTGTACTTATCTTTATTAACCTTAAGTTTTGCTTTTTCTTTAAAAAACGCTGCAGTAAGGGTTACATCTTCTTCCACCTCTTCATCAACTAAGTTTTTGATGATTAATTTTTCGTTATCGGTACCTTGTCCCATAACAAGCATTTCTTGTTTCAGCGGCTTGAAGGTATTTCTTTCATTTAAATCAACTTCACCTGAATGCGTGACATCGCTTCCTTCATAATCCACCAGGAATCTAAATTTACCGTCATTTGGCAATTTAATCTTGTATTTCCCATTTTCATCAGTGGTGTACTCTCCAATTATTGCGTTAGTTTCTACATTTTCAACTTTGATATTGGCTTTTTTTGTAGTCTCTGCAGTAAATCCACCATAAATAAATGTAAAATCGAGAGGAACTCTCTCCATATTAATTTGATAGACACTCACCTCTCCTACAGGTGTTGAACGCTCGCTTGCAAAAAATGCAGTTTCACCACTCGCATCCGGAATAAACAAGTAATCGTTTGCAGGAGTGTTGATTGCAAAATCAAGATTTTGTGGTGAAGTCCACTCTCCTGAGTTTGTATCTAACCGTGAGACAAAAATGTCATAACCACCTAAGCTATTGTGTCCTTGAGATGCGAAGTATAGGGTAGTACCGTCAGAAGACATATAAGGAAAGTCTTCATCAAAGTCCGTATTAATATTTTTTCCTAAACTTATTGGTTTTGACCAAGAACCATCCTCATTTTTAATTGCGTAATAAAGATCTTTGCCATTTCGGTTATCAAGAGTATGGCTACTAAAAAATATTTTGTCCGCATCTTTCGGAAAATAGAACAGACCATTGATATCGTTTTTTATTTCATAAGGTGAACGAAATTCGTCAATCTTAACCAAGATTTGACCTCCTTGAGCACTTAGGTCATAAACTTTATAAAAATCTTGCTCTCGGGTTTTCTTCTCATCCAGGACTATTAGGTCCGTTATGGTTTTCAACAGCGTTTTCCCGTTTTCACATTGTCTGATTTGGTTGTCAACTGTATTTTTTTTGATTGTTGAGTTGTTCGCATTATTGGTGAACTTCTTATAAAATTTGATAGCTTGGTTGAATTCGTAATTTAAATGCAAGGCTTCCGCGTAATAGAAATATGCTATTGGATCGACCTCTGGTCGTGAGATAGCAAACTTTAGATACTTGATTGGTTTTTCTTTATCGGAAGATCCGTAAAGTAAACTTGCACCATACTTATAGTTATAGGTGGGATCTTTGGGGTAATTACTTACCAAGGTTGAATACAACGGAATGGCTTCCTTGTACTGCTTTTGACTAAAAAAATCGTCAGCACCTTTTATTAATTGCTTTTCGCTCTTAAAGTCTTGAGCAGTACCTATTTTACAAGTACTGAATAACATAATTATTGTTAGACAGATTTGAAGACTTTTATGTAGGGGGAGAATTTTCACTTCGATTTGATTATTGATCTTCGTCTAAATTGAACTGCTCGTATGCGTCTATTCCTTCAGACTTAGTTTTCCGCAGCTTAAGGTTGATATTAGCTTTACTCTCATCACCTCGTAACAAGCGCTCAATATTTTTTTGGTGTGTGATAAGAACCATTATTGCAATGAAAATAGAGAAAATGACCAAAGATGGAATCTCCAATTTAAACACTAAAATAATTAATAGCGGAAAGCATACAGACGAAATCATGGAGCCTAATGAAACATACTTTGTTAATAAGAACACAACTAAAAATACACCTATACAGCTGAATGCGGCTTGTGGGTGAATTGCAATCATTATTCCAAGTAGCGTTGCGATACCTTTTCCTCCTCGAAAACCGACGTAAATCGGAAATATATGCCCGACCAACACTCCAACTCCTAGCACTAGTTGGTAATTCACAAAATCTTCGGAACCTTTTGGGTAATCGACAAAATACTGTGCCAGATAAACCGAAAGTACCCCTTTAAAAATATCGAAAAGCAGAACCGGAATACCTGCTTTTTTGCCTAATACCCGAAAGGTATTGGTTGCCCCAGCGTTTCCAGAACCATATTCTCTTACATCTTTGTTATAAAACACACGTCCAACCCATACAGCCGTTGGAATAGAACCCAACAAGTATGCAGTCACTAAGCCAAATATTTCGAGTGATTCAACGCTTTCCATCGAGCGTGCAAAGAAAAAAAATAAAGTACACTAAAATTGCCGTAATAGTTGATTGGCCTTTGCTCTAGTTGTAGGGATGAATTTAAACTTTGCTTGACCCTTGGTTCGTTCTTGTTTGGTCTTTTTGGCGTCTTTTATTGCTAAGTTATATTTGTCATTTGTAGATACGGTTTGCATTATTTCAACCGCGTAAGTAAAGAAGTACCAATCCGACTTATCTTTTTTGATTTGCATCATAAATCGGTCTCCAGATCGTTTGATTTTTACTTCAAACTTACCATCTACCATTCTGTTAACCTGATTTTTATACGAATTCCCAATTCCAATTTGACCTCTATTTTGAAATGCCATTTTTTGATGATTCCAATACAATTCCATATTGGTTATGAATAGTAAACTGGAAAGCTCATCAGGTACTTTTTTCATTTTACCTGTCAAACCCACGTCGGCCTTTATTTTATTTCCTTCTTCTTCTCCAATTATCGATTTCAGTCCGTAAGAATAAGTAGCATCATCATAATCTACTCTATCATTTTGTGACTCTTCGAAATCTTTTGCCAATATTTTCATCGCTTTATCTTCAAAGAAAAAATCTAGCAATAGAGAGGTTTGCAACGAAACCGAGTCATTATTTAGGTTGTGTCTCAACCGACTTATTGGTTTCATTTCTACTCTACCTACATCCGCTCCCCAACCGTGTTCTCCTTCAAAATTAACGATACATTCCTCTGTTTTCAGCACAAAATAATTACCCGTAAGATTCGGAATATTTACTTTTTGTTCGCTACCGACTCTATATTCCTTTTGACTGAAATTGTACCCAATCACACCAGTGACTGTTGAAATAATATCATCATTTGGTTTTGCAGGTATTCCGCCGAATAGAGAATAAACTTTGCTTGGTAAACTTCCCATCATCTGGCCTACGTGTACTTTTTTACCATTTTCGGTTGTTGTATTTGTGTCAATTGGTATGAGAATATCAATTGGATCTAAATAGGCTTCAAATTGAATCCATGGCGTGGTAAGTTGTTCACATTCGTGCACCACTTGGGTCAAACCCGAAAACTGCAGTAGTTCTTTACTCGACTCCAATTCGACACCTCCCTGGTACCTGAAACGTGTGTTCAAATAGAAGTCCTGGGTTTTCGGAATATCCCCTGTAGCATTAGTTTGCAATTGTGAGCTCACAAAAATTTCGGAAAGTTCAATTACGGAAACCACACCGTCAATATCTTTGTAATCGTACTTTCCTTTTCCTTTCATATCAACTCGATTTTCAATATCAAGGGTAGAATTGTAGATTTTATGGAATTTGTTTTCTCGGTTCGCGATGATTTGAGCGTTCTTAAGCTGTTTTATTTCAGCCGCTCTAAGGACTACAATTCTTCCGCTATCTGGAATTATTCGAGCATCGGCAATATCAACGTATGGAACTTTATCGGCAGTGATAATTTCCCTCTTAATATCGAATTTACAGGAGCTAGAATAGAAGAACAAACTGTCTTGAATCGATTTATCGTGTTTACTAATATCGACAAGTTTGGCTCCTTCAATTTCAACTTCACCACCTGCGCCTTCTTGTACATTACGTTTTTTCGCAGTAAGGTCAACCAAGTCATCATCCATGTACCAAGTAAATTCGTCCATGTGTGCCATGTATTCATTTTTCCGAAATAATATTTCTGACGATTCCTCACTGTTAGCTGTAAAATGGCCAATTCTATCCTTAAAACTTACGTGAGCATTCATATTTTTGGTATCGAAACCCAAATCACCTAAGGAACCTGTCTTAAGTGCAAAGTCAGCTGTATCAGCAAAAAACTCATAGAATTTAAATCTAATTTCGTTTGAGACAGTGATGGCTTTATCAAATTCAAATTTTCCACGCTCACCAGGCTTTCCAGTACCAATTAAACTATCTGGATTATAAATTAATGTGCCATCAAATGTTCTGTCGGCTTCATACATACTAAAAGGGTCAGCATAGTTTGAAGCTAATAATGTATCTTCGAAAGGGTACCAATGCCAATCTAAGTTTGTTCCCTCGACATTTGGGAATTCTGGAGGGCCTGGATACTGCGATTCAACAACAAATTGCTGGGCTGTTGCATAAGCAGAGTCTGGATGGAAGAAAAAACTTTGAGATTCTGTAGTTGAAGTAATGTAATCCACATATCCCGTCCCCTTTAGTCCTTCATGGCTCAATAATATGTCGGCGGTAAACGTGCCTTTACCATCGTACATCGGCATTCCTTCATCGGGTGTTGGATGAATGAATCCGAGTGAATAATCAGTTTGTAAGGAGAGTGTTTCCTCAAATTCTTCGAAAATACCAGCTGATTTAAAAGTTCCTTTAAATTCAATACTGGAGTTTTCAAAGTTGTCCAAACTATCGAATTCGAAGGGTTCCAACTTGAAATAAAAATCTTCTCGATGATAGACTCCACCCTCTATTTCTGGACGATCGTAATAGGTATATGATTCTTCATAACTTGTGAACACCGGCCACCTTTTAATGGCGCGTTTACCTGATTTATTATTGAATTTATCGACTTCTAGTTTTCCATTAATTTGTTCAATTACAGTTTTTACTCGCTTCTTTTTTGGTTGACCATACTTATCCAACTCTTCCATGTTTACATTAATTCTCATGGAGTCAATTTTTGGCATTTTTATTTGGAACGAATCGTATTCGAATTTAAAGTCACGGCCAAAAAACTCTAAGTTACCTGCCACTACAACACCTGAAAAATCAAAATCCCGATTTGGTCTCAACAAAATCTCGCAATTCAATGGGTAAATAGTTACGTTGTGCGAATCGGATAAATTTATTCCCCGAACTCCGTGAATTTGCATGTACGAAGAGTCAATATTAAAATCTGCATTATGATCGTTGCCCTTGCACTGCCTGTCATTTCTGATTGGTGGGTCTGAAACTATTTGAATAATATCGTAGTCTCTTTTCTTTAACCTCGCCTGTACGTAATTAAATGTTTTGGGCAAAATCTCAACCATTTTAGTATCGTAATCAAACTTTACAAAACCAATATTTGAAAGTACCATAAGTGTTCGTTCGACCTCAACAAATGGAAGATGCCAGCATGCAGCAACATCAGAAGTGGTGAGTTCTGTTAACCCCATTTCTTCCGAGCATTTTTTAAGAATTACTAAAGGATGTCGGTTGTCGAGACCGTACAATTCATCGTAACGATAAGCCCGATAGTAATCTTTCGACTCGAACAAAGCCGACCGGTCTGTATTACCAATGAGCGGTTTCAACTGAAACATATTTCCATCTATATTCCAAACCATTTCCTCAACGTGCATATCTAAATCGTGAAAGTGGTTGAAGAATGGAGCTTTTGAACGTCCCACTTTATTTCTGTACAGCGTTAGTGTACGTTTAGAATTATCGAATTTAAAATTAAGTCCGGGATGAAATATGGTATCTCCATCTAAGTAAATCAGCACCTCTGCTGGTTCTGCCGATAATTTACTTTCTCGAATTACGAATGTGTGTGCATAGGCCTCGACAAACGGTTTCCCGTTTCTATTAATGACAACTCTGGCTAGTTTTTCATCACTTCCTTTTCCAATGAAACTATTTCCACGTTGAATGAATCCTCCGTGATAATCCACTTTTGGGAAAATATTCTGAATCTCTAAATTATCGTTGTAGGAATCGAACCTCGGATAAGTCGAATGATCTTCTGTTACATTCGCTAAAACTCTGTCCTCCAAATCTCCAATTAGTTTAGAAGACCCAAAATAAATAGCATTACTAAAGACTGCCGAATCGGCCTTATAACTTGAATGGTTCATTTGCACTTCGTAGCGCGTAATTTTAGCAACCAATTGATTTTCTTCGTATCCAGCACGCTGCCAGTTCACAATTCCACCGTAACCTTTCCACAGTTTCTTGTCTGGATAATACTTTCCTTTTGTTTCAAATATTGAGGCACTGTCTTTTTTAGCTAAGCACTTCAAATCCAACTCTTCTATTTCTACAACAGGTTGTTTTAGTTGATCATCCCAATAAATTCTGAAATATGGGTTATCTGATTTCCAGACAGTTAAATTGGTTTTGTACAACGCATTCTCATTGAACAAATACTCACTAAAAACCAGAAACTCTTGATATCGACGCTTACTGCGTCCTTTCAATTTATGTTCAACAATGTCATGCCATTCGGAGAATTTTTCAATTTCGCGCTCACTCTTCACATACGCAGTTACGGCAAGTAAATAGGCCTTAAACTCTGAAAGCGGAAGCATTCGCTTCTCGTTCATTTTGTCGCAAGTGGTATAAATAACCTCTCTAATTTCAGGATCGAAGTTTCCGCCAAACCAAATAGGTTCAAATTCTTTGATGAATTTTCGCCCTTCTGCTTTTCCAACATTCAGTTCCTTGAACATTTTTTCTAACCGTTCAAAAAACTGGGTGGAGTCGTGTGGGAAAGGTGTACGATCAATCTGTGCAGTTCCAATTAAGGAAAAACACATCAAACAAATAATTACGGAAAGTGCACGGAGCAACTGCAAATTAAAGCTGTTATAACAACTGACTAATCTATCAACAATTTCTTAAACACGAATAGATTCCAGTTATCTTTCTCTTCCAAGGAATCAAGAACTAAACCAACTTCTTTGGCTTTATCCAGTACAAATTGCACATCGTGATTCATAATACCACTTACCAATAATGCCCCATCTTTTGCCAACGCTTTTTCATAATGAGGTAAATCGGCTAGAATTACATTTCTATTAATATTCGCTAGAATGTAGTTAAAGGTTTTTCCTTGAATTAATTCAGACTCCCCTATTTCAACGGTTATTTTTCCTTCGCAATCGTTCAACTTTACATTGTCCATTGCGTTTTCGAACGCCCACGGGTTATTGTCGATGGCTAAAGCATGGTCTGCACCCAATTTTATCGCTAAAACTGCTAATACTCCTGTACCAGCTCCCATATCCAAGACTTGACTTCCTTCAAAATTGAACTGGAACATGTTTTTTAAAACCAAATGTGTTGTAGCATGATGGCCTGTTCCAAAAGACATTTTTGGGTCTATCAACAGATCGTATTCGTATTCCTTTTCGACATTGTGAAAAGTAGCACGAACTATACAGTTGTCAGAAACTTCAATTGGGTCAAAGTTTTTCTCCCATTCTTCGTTCCAATTAATATCGTTGATTTGGTTTTGTTTGAATTTAACTGGATTATCTTTTAACCATTGAAAATCCTTGAGTGCACTTGCATCAAAATCCTCTTCCTGAGCGTAGGCCAAAATTTTACCATCCTCTTCTGCAAAACTTTCGAATGCTAAATCCGAAATTTCTGCGAGTACTATTTCTCCGTCAATTTCTTCAGGATTGAATGTAAATTCTACTTCAATGTATTTCATAACTTAAAAGGAATTAGCAATTGCAACAAAATCTTTCGCGTTTAATGAAGCGCCTCCAATGAGTCCTCCGTCAATATCTGGTTGACTAAACAATTCTTTAGCATTACTAGGTTTACAGCTTCCGCCGTAAAGAATAGTTATGTTATCCGTTCCAATTTTTGCATGAACCAATTGACGAATCATCGCATGCACTTCTTGCGCTTGCTCTGCTGAAGCTGTTTCCCCCGTACCTATTGCCCAAACCGGTTCGTAGGCAATTACCAAATTTGTAATTTGCTCCGGTTGCAATTGAGAAAACACCTCTTCCAATTGGTTTTTTATGAAGGCCAAATAATCTCCTGATTGCCGCACTTCTAATTGCTCACCAATACAGTAAACAGGCAATAAATCATGCTCTAAACAACGAACTATTTTATTTGCTAAATCATCAGCAGATTCTTTGAAATATTCACGCCGTTCAGAATGACCTACCAGTGCGTACTTCGCACCCATTGAAGCAACCATATCAGCACCAACTTCACCAGTAAATGCTCCAGCATTTGTACTCGATACGTTTTGTACCCCAACTTCGAAAGCGGAGTTTTGACATTGCTCGACGGCCATTTGAACAACTAAAGCAGGTGGAATAACCCCCAATTCGGTTTTGGTTGGATTATCGTTCAATTCCTTAGATAAATCTGTAAGCAACTCTAAAGCAGTGCTTTTAGTGGTATTTTGTTTCCAATTTCCGAGTACCAAACTTCTTCTCATGGTGCGTTTTTTAGGGTTGCCAAAAATAGGTAAGCTTTTCAAAGCGGGAAATCTGAGATTCTCTTATAATTTCGCTGCATGTGGCAATCGCTAAACTATAAACAGCAATGTGAATTGTGGAACGACGTTTCGGTATTCTTAACCGACGAGCGCAAGGAACTATTTGAGCGTTTGTTGGAGAACAGAACTCGACATGTAGTAATTGCTGTCGAGGATATTTTTCACGAGCATAATTCGGGTGCGTTGGTCAGAAGTGCAGAGTGTTTTGGAATACAAGACGTGCACGTCATGGAAGACGAAAACAACTTTAAAGTTCAACGTGGAATGGCGATGGGAGCCGAACATTGGGTGAGCATTAAAAGCCACAAAGCGGAGGTAGGAATTGTGAGTTGTGTGGATGAGCTAAAAGAAAACGATTACACGATTGTTGCGGCCACTCCGCATCACAACGACATAGAATTACCAGACTTCATACCCGATAACAAAACAGCTTTCTTTTTTGGAAGCGAAAAAGCGGGAGTTAGCCCTATTGTAATGGAAAAAGCTGATGTGCATTTGCGCATCCCCATTTATGGCGCTACGGAAAGTTTTAATGTTTCAGTTTCTTCTGCTCTTATATTACAAGATATGCGAGCGAAACTGGCTAAGATGAATAAAGAAATTTGGCAATTATCCAATGAGGAACAAGTTTTCTTAAAACTGGAATGGGGACTGAGAACATTGAAAAAACCTAAGATTTTGGTAACTGATTTTTATCAACGAAAGGGGTTAAGTCAATTGTTGTAATATCCCCTTATTAATCTGCTTTACCAACGCTGGGCCTTCATACACAAAACCAGTATAAACCTGAACTAAATCGCAACCTGCTTCTAATTTTTCCATGGCATCTTCTGCTGAATGAATCCCTCCTACTCCGATTATCGGAAATGAGCTTTTTGATTTTTTGCGCAAGTATTTAATGACTTCTGTAGATTTTTTTCGAACCGGTTTACCACTCAAGCCTCCTTGTTGTTCTTTTAATTCCTTGGAACTGTTAAGTCCTTCTCTGCTCAATGTCGTATTTGTAGCAATCAACCCAGCAATTTTTGTATCAGCAACAATTTCAACAATATCGTCTAATTGTTCGGTAGTTAAATCCGGAGCAATTTTCAGAAGAATTGGTTTCGAGGTTGGTTTTTTACGATTCAATTCTTGCAAGGTCGAAAGCAATTCGGTTAATGGCTTTTTATCTTGTAAAGCCCTCAAATTCGGTGTATTAGGTGAACTTACATTCACCACAAAATAATCGACATACGGAAACAAGGCTTCGAAACAAATCGTGTAATCCTCAGTTGCTTTTTCGTTAGGAGTTATCTTGTTTTTACCGATATTACCACCAATAATAAGGTTCGAGTTTCTCGACTTTAATCGCTCAACAGCACCAGCCAGTCCTTCATTATTAAATCCCATTCTATTGACTAAAGCATCATCTTGAGTCAATCGGAATAATCTGGGTTTTGGATTACCGGGTTGTCCTTTTGGGGTAATGGTTCCCACTTCAATGAAGCCAAAGCCCAAGTGTGCCATATTTTTGTAGAGTTTGGCTTCTTTATCGAAACCTGCCGCTAGTCCAACTGGGTTCGGAAACTTAATTCCAAAAACTTCGCGTTCCAGTCGTTTATCACTCACTTGGAACAATGCAGCGAACATTGATTTCATGCCAGGAATGGAAAGCACAATGGACAGCATTCCGGTGGTGAAATAATGTGCTTTTTCTGGGTTTAAAAGAAATAGAAATGGTTTTAAAAAAAGCTTGTACATACCTTTTGAATTTTGGTCAAAGGTAATTCGCACCGTTCACGGCAAGGTGTTGAAAAGGGTTCGGTTATGCACACTTTTCACACATTCGGCAACTTAAATTTGACAATATGAGTGTTGGCAATCGACTTTTCTGGATAGTGCGCATATTGCTGCTAAATCTACTTTTTTCCATTGCTTTTTCTTGGCGGTTGTGGTTCCAATTTGAAGGTCTTCCTCAAATTCCAGTTGTTGAATTTCTACCTACCCTACTTCCCATTGCTCAAAAAATAATTACCGGAATTGGCATCGCCTATTTGCTAACCTTGCTCATTTTCCCGAAAAGCAGACTACCATTGGGAATTGGAATTGTTCTTATTGCATTGGTAGGAATGCAAGATTGGCATAGAATACAGCCATGGTTTATGCAGAGTCTGGCATTACTCACGCTATTAATTCCACTCCAACGATTGTACAGAAAATACGAACCGTTACAGTACCTAGAATGGGCAGTCCGATTAGGTTTGGTAGGTTTTTACGTTTGGGCTGGCTTATTCAAATTGAACCCAGGATTTAACGATTACGTAATTCCTTATGTAGTTTCGCCAATAACGAATTACCTCAGCTCGTTCAAAACAGAAATTTTCGGTATTTCGGCCATAATGCCGTATGCTGAAATTCTATTATCCTTAGGGTTGTTATTTCGTCGTGTTTCCTTTTATGCGGTGTTGGGCTTATTAGGAATGCACTTTACCATACTGATTTTATTGGGCCCAGTTGGAGTGGACACTAACCCAATTATTTGGATTTGGAACCTAGGAATGATGGCAATGCTTTGGATAGGGTTTGGAAAAAATGACCCTGAATTCAGCACTAAATTTTTGTACAAAACGAAGCGCATTAGCTGGGTTGCTCTAACGATTTTATTGATACTTCCGATGTTCAATTTGTTCGGTATTTACAACAAAAGCGCAGCGTTCGAAATCTATAGCGGAACGAACTACGTCGATAACGTTAAAATTCCAATAAGTGGAATCCGAAAAGATTTCAGCGAAATAGAACCGTTTAGTTATAAATACAAAGACTCACTTTACATAAGAACCTACGAATTGTATGACGCTAAATACAACCTACCACCAAATCCCGACCCAAAAGTTATTCGGAGATTACAGGATAAAATAAAACTCAAACTGCAATAGCTGTACTGCGTTTATCTGGCTTTAAGAAAATACCAAAGCACGGCTACAAGTGCCGCTCCCAAAAATAACCCAACCCAGAATTTCCAATTGGAAGGCTGTGCAGTTTTTCTATTTTGCCCAAACTCAATTAACCGCAGTTCTTTTAGTTCCATATCCAATAAATACAAGGGTAAATCTGGTTTAATGAAATGGTATTCAAGCAATTGCCTTCTGGTAGCTTTGTTTTCAATTTTTGGTGCGACCTCACCCGACTTTACTTCTACAATTGCTTTGGTTCCATTCTTTTCCACCATAAAATCTGGAGTAACAGCAATTGAAAATTCTTCTTTATTTGCCAGCAAACTATACTTTAGAGTGGCTTGATAATCAATTATTTTATAGCCGTTTTTTTTCAACCATTGTGCGGCTTCTTTTTCTTTTTGCACTCCTCTATTCAGCCGCTTTTTTATTGACCGAATACGAAAATGGCGCGCAATTTTAAGCACTGCCCATCCCCCTATTATTAAACCAATAATAACGAGAACAAATGCAAACAAAATGGTAACCTGCAGGTCTGACATTACAACAAATGTTATCAAAATTTACGCGCAACGGCTCTAAAGCGAATGCTTACTTTTGCCGCCGTAAAAAATCTCAGGGAATGCTAAATACAATTGAAGAAGCGATAGAAGATATTAAGAACGGCAAAATTGTAATTGTTGTTGATGATGAAGACCGCGAGAACGAAGGTGACTTTATTGCTGCAGCAGACCACATTACACCTGAGATAATTAACTTCATGGCCACTCATGGTAGGGGTCTTATTTGCTGTGCATTACCCGAGTCTCGTTGTGATGAATTGGGGCTAGAACTTATGGTTACAGACAACACGGCTTTGCACGCAACACCATTTACGGTTTCTGTAGATTTAAATGGGCACGGTTGTACTACTGGTATTTCTGCTTCAGACCGAGCTTTAACCGTTCAAGCATTAATTAACCCAGATACCAACCCAAATGATTTAGGAAAACCCGGTCATATTTTCCCACTAAGAGCCAAGGAAGGTGGAGTTCTGCGTAGAACTGGGCATACTGAAGCTACCATTGACCTTGCCCGAATGGCTGGCTTAACTCCTGGTGGAGTTTTGGTTGAAATAATGAACGAAGATGGCACCATGGCTCGTCTTCCAGAATTGAAAGAAATTGCCAAACGATTCGATATGAAAGTTATTTCAATTGAGGATTTGGTGGCGTATCGTTTAAAGGAAGAAACGCTTGTTACCCGAGAAGTAGAAGTTAACGTAAACACCGAATACGGCGAAGTTACTTTGATTGGCTATCGCCAAAAAACAACTGGAGACGAGCATTTAGCGGTTACTCTTGGAGATTGGTCAGAAAAAGACGAAGTATTGGTACGGGTAAATTCAAGTAGTAGTTTAGGAGCCATTTTTAACGCCTTCAAACACGATGAACCTTCCATATTAAGCAAGGCATTTGAAGCTATTCACAAACAAGGCAGTGGTGCAGTTGTTTATATGCAGCAAGGTATCCGTGGACTTGGCTTAATCAACAAGCTAGAAACGTACAAACTACAATTGGAGAAAAATCCGAACCAAGAAATTGACCTGGGATTGCAAATGGATGACAAGGACTATGGAGTTGGCGCTCAAATCATTAGAGACCTTGGAATTCGTAAAATGCGACTAATTACCAATAATGCAAAAGCTAGAACGGGGTTGGTTGGTTACGGATTAGAAATTGTAGAAAATGTGCCTGTGAGTTAATGTTGAATTTTTATTAGGCTTTAAGGTCTAGCGGAAAGGATTCAAGGTGCAGGATTCAGGATACAGAATACAGGATACAGGATTCAACGTGCAGGATTCAAGGTGCAGGATTCAGGATACAGGATTCAAGGTGCAGGATTCAGGATTCAAGATGCAGGATTCAGGTTTCGAGAGTGAAAATTAAAAATTGAGAATTGAGAATTGAGAATTAAAAACTTTAATCTTCGTCTTCCTTAGTAGCTTTTTCTCTTGCTTTTTCTTCTTTTTTATCTTTTCGTTTTTGCTTTCTAGTTGGATTGTTAAACGTCTTTTGCCAGAGCTCTTTTGCTGAGTTAAAGTCTTCACGGAGCACAATACCGACTCCCTGAGTCTGAGAATTCGCACCATCTACGTTTTCAATGCTTGATCTGTTCTCGGTCCGATTAAAGACCTTACCTCTTACTTTACCACTTTTAGTAATAAGATATTCTAATTTAAAATCGCCCACAAACTGACCGGCCTCGCCTTCTTGCGTAGTTCCATCTTCACCCGTTCGGTTTACGCCCACGTTGCTTTCCAGGATCAATCTATCGTCTAGTAATTTTTTGGACACAGCAATCTCCACTTCGTCAGATTTCACCTCATTTACACCTAGGTCAAACAGGTTGTTGTCCATTTTTGAAATCCAATTGTTCAATTGGTTCGATAATAAATCGCTACTTGTAGCTTGCCCCATTCCTCCTGCGCTAAAACCACTTTGAGGTGGTGAATATTTATTGAAAAGAAGAAGAGAGAACACTTGTTTATCTACCTCTTCTTGCGACGACATCTGACTTTTTACCTGTTGCGCTATTCCGGGAGAAGCATTAGGTAAACGAATGTCAAAATTTATTTCCGGTTGATCTAGTGAGCCTGTCATTTTCATTAAACATTGATTGTTTATTTTGGATGTCATAGTAGAGTCACCTAAAAGTTCACCAAGTGGTGCTCTAACATTGTAAATTGCGGTAACATCTAACTTTGCTGTCTCAGGGTCACCGTTCCAAGAAACACTTCCTCCTTCTTCCAGTACGAATTTTTTTGAAAATGCATTTTTATAAGTGAAACCATAGTCTCCACTGAGTACCCTATATTTACCATACATTCCAAAATCACCATCAGAATTTATCAGCATTTTTATTTTACCATCTCCTCTTGCGCTTAATTCGTCACCTGTGGTTTCATCAAATATCATTCGAACTTTAGCCGTTGGATCCACGTCAAGATTAAAAGTCATTTCAATACCACTTAAATCGGTCTCTTTTTGATTCTCAAGTTCAACAGAACCATCAGAATTTACAAACGTGATGAAATCACTCTGCCCAATCTCATCGGCTCCAGTTAATGGAATTACAAATTCACTTTGCTTAGCTGTTTTTGCATTCATTTCCATAATCAGTGTTTGGTCATAGCCAGAGAGGTTAATATCTCCAGATAAATGCCCTATACCATAAAACAAATCATTGTCGTACTTGGTGGTATTTAGCACTAAAAACGAATCCATTTTCACACTTACATCATAATTTAAATCGGTAAAATTGGTGTGATAAACCGTAGCAATAGTATTGGCTTTATTCCCGTTTTGGTCAATCAATTTCAAGTTATCAAAACCAAACCAATCTTCTTCAATGCGCAGTTTTTCCTTCTTTGCAAAATAGAGCGTGTTCAAATATTTCACCCTTAATCTAGTATCAACTAAATCGAATTCACCTTCTAAAACGGGGTGGGTAAACTCACCATCAACATGAATATAACCAGTTACTTTACCATCCAAACTATCCATAAACGAGTTGGTAAATGGTTCTAATGATTTAAGATAAAAGCCTTGAGTACCTAGCTTTAAATCGAGTTGGTGCTTTTCGCGATTTGGGTAAATAAACCCTGCTACCTTCAAGCTATGCAGCGTGTCCGGAATAATGGAATCCGGTAATCTTATTAAATCAAAATCAACTTCCGCTCTTTTTTGCTCATTATCCCATACCGAAACGAGGTCACCACTTCCTATAGGCATTTCGTTCAACTCTAAACCCAAAATGGACACATTCATTAAAACATTAGGATTTGACAACGTACTTTGCGAGGTGATTTTTCCCGAAGCTGTCCCGCCTAAAACCAAATCTTCTTTATTGGTCATTCTTCCAATGTTGGAAAGGTTGAGGTTATTAAATTCCAAATTAATGGTATCCTTTACCGATTCACTAATTCGCCCTTGAAGACTTATGTATTTATCAAAACTGGACACGTTCAATGAGTCAATCCTAATGAAATTAGAGTCAATTTCGACGTAGTTTTCGTCGTTGAATACCCAAACCGAATCTGCCACTTCAACAAAAGCATCATTTAGGTGAAAACCAAAGTGTTTGGCTCCTAAAATTTTTCCAGTAAGGTTTATTTCTCCTGCATATCGCTTATCTCCTGTGTTGAAATAATCGAGGTATAAGTTTACTGAATCCTCACTAAAACCAGACTGTAGGTTTAAGTTTTCAACCCGAATGTTCTTGTTAAAAGAAATGGTATCGGCAATCAAATCAACATTAAAAACTGAATCGGAGAATCCGCCTTTGAGTTCAAAAGAATCGAGCACAAAGGTTGAGTACGAAATTCCTTGAGATTTTGCTGAAAAATTCAACAGTGGTGGGTCGAGAAACAAGCTCCCTCTTACTTCCAAATTGCTATCGATTCGAAAAGCAGGTAGGAAAACAGAAACCACATCGTTTAATTTTTCATTGAACGAAGCATACACGACCAATCCTCCTTGGTTATCTGCAACGTTGTATTCTTTTTCGAAATAGGTAGGTACAGCATCATCCAAAATTTTGGCAACCGCTTCATCAACCCCTTTTAATATTGCGTCTCCTTTAATGGCCACGTCACCCAAAGAACTGGTCATGTACAAATGCCGCAAGCTGTCTTCAACGAACGATTCGAAATTGAGCGTATCTAACTCAAAAGAGCTGTCTCTTTCAGCGTAAAATAAATCAGTAATATATGCCTTACCCTTAGCAGTGTCCAAAGTACTTCCCACCATATCTACGTCGAGCTTTCCACTAAAAAATGCACTAGAATCCCTGTCGATTAACCCGACTATTACGGGATACAATGTGTCAATTTTCAACTTAAAACGATAAGTGTCTTGGTGGGGTTGAAAGTTCAATGCTCCGTTAAAACCCAACTGGCAATTAGGGTCATTTACATCGAGCTGACCGATAAACATTCGGTCTTTAAATTCACCATCGAGTGCAATATTATTATACCTGTAATTACGAAAATCAAATGCTCGAATACGCCCCTTTGCCAACACATCTGCTGTTCTAGCATCTGTACCCTTACCTTTTATTTTTAAACTCCCAGAAACGAGGTCAAAATCATTATTATTCAGCAAGTTACCCATCTGCAAACTATTAAAATCTACCGCTCCTTGATAAGTTGAATTAACGCCTTTGTTGCTTACTTGTACATCTGAAATAATGGTTCCTAAATTGGTTCTGAATTGTGCATCGGCAATGAAGTTTTTGATGGTTCCAATATACTTTCCATCTATTTTGGCGTAGCGCCATTTGTTGAGTTGTTGGGGCAAATCAAGCGTTTGATTATCGCTGAAAGGCGGAAGAGGAATCCGTGTTAAATCCGCTTTTAGCACGTAGCCTTTATCTAGGTAAATATTCATTTGGGTAGAATTTATTTCGGGTAACCCATGAATATCAAGTTTACCTACCAGATAGGTTGATGTGCCGTATCCTATTCGAAAACGAGGCATTTCGAAACTACTTACCGTTCCATTGTACTCTCCATCAATACTCACAATTTCTTTCATTCCTTCGAGTTGAGGAACAAAATAGCTGATATCAGCACTATTAATAACCGTAGAATCTAGCACAGCTGTCATTTCTACCCTTTTCACGTAATCAGAAAATCCCTGGTAATTATTGTGCTTCATGGCATACTGCCCGGCTAAATAGGTTTGAGGAGTTTGAATTAGCAGTTTTTTCAAATCGATTATATCATCGTTCAGCACAATATCAGTGGAAATTTGGTCGATTTGTAAACCCGATTTTTCTGTTAATCGAAGTGTATCAATTTGCGCAGAAATTTCATTGTCCGAAATTACCAACTGCCCTAAGTCACCATTCAAATGAGCAACATTGAGATGGTTAAAATTCACACCAAATCCAGTATCGGGTTGATTAAAATCATCCCATTTAAAATAAATGCTACTCAGACTTACTTTTTCAATCGCTAAATCGAACTCAGCCGCGTTTGTATCTTCTTTATTTGAAACAAAGCGGTCAATGACAAATTGGAGGTTTAGGTTAGAATCACCTTCAGCAGTACTCAGATAAAACTTTAGGCTATCCACACCCACGGAATCAAACCGAAAGTTAATCGGACTCAGCATCCAGTCTGTAAGTCGAATCTCGATGGAATTGGCGTAAACGAGCGTATCGTGATTTTTATCGCTCAAAAACAGTCCATGAAATTTTACTGAAGAAAACGGTGTTATGTCCAGTTCTTGCAACTCAAAATCAACCTCATCTTTGGCAAACAACTGATTAACAGTAGTTTTTGCGACGTAAGTTTGTACAGCTGGCAAATACAATAACCCAACAGAAAGGACCAGCAAAAGCAACAATCCGAGCAAACCGAATGCAAAATATTTTAGCGCTTTTTTGATTGTTTTTATGCCTTAATTTCGTGCAAAAGTAGAACAATTGAAATCGGAAGTATTCATACTAGCAATAGAGTCCTCATGCGATGATACTTCTGCGGCTGTACTCAAAAACCAAACGGTACTTTCTAACGTAATTGCTACCCAAAAAGTACACGAAGAATTTGGTGGTGTTGTGCCCGAACTTGCTTCCAGAGCACACCAAAAAAACATAATTCCAGTAGTGGATGCTGCTCTAAAAAAGGCGAACATTTCTGTGAAACAACTTAACGGAATTGCTTTTACAAAAGGACCAGGCCTTTCGGGTTCTTTGCACGTGGGTGTATCGTTTGCCAAAGGACTTTCTATGAACTTGGGTGTTCCGCTAATTGACGTAAACCACATGCAAGCGCATATTTTGGCTCACCTTATCGACAATAATAATTATGAGATTCCTGTAGAATTTCCAATGCTGTGCCTTACTGTAAGTGGCGGCCATACACAATTGGTGTTGGTACATTCTCCTAATAAGTTTGAGGTAGTTGGCCAAACCTTGGACGATGCTGCGGGTGAAGCATTCGATAAAATTGCTAAAACCATTGGGCTCCCGTATCCAGGTGGTCCCTTGATTGATAAGTTAGCAAATGAAGGGAATCCAAAAGCGTTTAAGTTTCCTATAAGTTCAATGAAAAATTTGGATTACAGTTTTAGTGGTCTTAAAACTTCGGTTTTGTATTTCTTGCAAAAAGAAGTTCAGAAAAACCCCAACTTCATTGCCGAAAATAAGGCCGATTTGTGCGCTTCGGTGCAATACACCATCATTGAAACCTTGCTTCTAAAATTGAAAAAAGCAATTGCTACATATAAACCAAATTGTATTGCCTTGGCAGGTGGAGTATCTGCAAATAGTGCTTTGCGCGCTGCGATTACCCAATTGGGAGAAGAATTGAATCTTCCATCTTATATTCCTTCATTTGAATATTGCACAGACAACGCAGCTATGATTGGAATTAGCGGATACTACAAATTTTTGAACAATGACTTTTGCGGCCTTGAAGTAACCGCGCAACCACGCCTTAAAGTATGAAACTGATTATAATCATCTTATCACTTTCGCTTCCTGCTTTTTGCTTTGGTCAATTTGAAGAAGAATACGTAGAAGAGCGGCAGTACAACATAGAAAAACCAGGTCCAAAATTCGTTCTAAAGACTAATCCATTGGCTATTTTAAGCGGAGAAATTCCTATAGTTACATCAGAATATCGAATTCTATTGGAGTATGTTCCCGACTACAAACAATCTTATACTGGAGGTGTTTCATTATTTACCATGAGTCCTATTTTAAGAAGTGTCATTAACTCAGATTCAAGCTTAAAGAACATTGGTTTAAACTCAACTGACTTTAGTTTACTCGGCTATCGAATTCAAGGAGGTTACCGGCTGTACCCGTTAGGGTTGATAAACAAAAGTGCTACCGAGGGGACTTTTCCACCCAAAGGTCTGTACCTATTTGGGTTGATTTCCTACAGCGATGCCCGTTTTTTTCAAAACGGTAATAGTTCTACCCAAATTCAATTTTCTCATGCCAGTGCAACTTTGAATATTGGTTACCAATTCATTATTGATGCGGATTTTTCGTTGGATTTGTACTTTGGGTCTGGGTACAAAAACAATCAAATTCTTGAGGTATCGCGAAGTGGAAGAAATGTAATTAGTCAAGATTTGATTGGCGACACTTTTATCTATAATAGCAATATAAAAATCAACTTTGGCATTAACTTCGGTATAGTTTTTTAGTACTTTGGCATTCTAAGACTGAAGAAATGAATAAATTGACTACTTTGATAATATGTGTAATAATCTCATTTTCAATTACTTCTTGTAAAAAAGGATGCCTAGACCAACGAGCAAACAATTACGATGAAAAAGCTAAAAAAGACGACGGGTCATGCGATTATGGAAGCGGAAACGTTGTCGAAGGAAATGATGAAGAAGCTGGTACTGGGGATTTGAAATTTTATCTTAAAAATGATGTAAAAGAAGACGTTCAAAGTATTGAAGTTTTCGTGAATGGTAAATTTATTGGATTTATTCAAAAAGGTTGTTCAGACGAACAACCCTTTTGCGGTATTTCTTGCGATTTCGCACATCAGCTTAATTTACCCGAAGGAAACCATAATTACGCTGCTTATTTGGTACAACCTTCTGATACCGGAGATGTGCGGTTACAAACTATTGTAGAAGAAAGTGCCTTTGTAACAGCTGGCGAATGTAAGTCCGTTCTTCTGCGCAATTAAACCTATTTCACCATTCTAAACACCTTATCCAACCCTTCTCCTTTCAACTGAATAAAGTAAACTCCAGTTGAGTACGAAGAAACCTCTAACGAAAAGCTGTTTTCACCTGCTTGAATCGACAAATTTTTCTGTTCCACTAAGCCGCCAATTTGGTTATACACCAACAAACTGGCCTCTGTATGAATTCCAGAAACAAAACTCAGGTTTGTAAACCCATTTTCAACTGGATTAGGGTATAAATTCCAGTTGGATACTGGGCTCATTTCTTCTTTACCGATTGTAAAATCTTCTGCAGTAACAAAAGAAATGTAGGCGTTATCTTGCAGGTTTACAGCAACCGAATAATACGTTCCATTATCGGTTAATTCAAGAATAACAGCATCGGAATAGTCAGCCATTTGAGCCATAATCAGACCTACCTTACCCGAAACTGAAGGCAATTCAGTTTTTTCAATGCGCAAATCAATTAACCCAACATCACCGCGTTCAGATATCTTCCACGAGCGGTCTAATACTTCCAGCTTTTCTTCTTGCAAGTCTTTAATTTCAGACCAATTGGATAATGACCCATCGTTGTGGCCCCACATCAAGAATTCATCGGCATTTAAATCAGCTCCGGCAACTACTCTTATTTCACCTGTGCCTTTTGCATCAGCATGATAATCTTTTTCGTCAATTTTACCTAGTCCAGCCACTTCGAACGGATGACTCTCGGCATGATAATACCGTTGGTCTTGCTTCAAATCAACGTCATACTTCGTAGCCAAATAATTCGCTACAATAATTCGCTTCGCTTCAAGAACATCTTCCTTGAAATAAACAAATTCAGACAGTCTCCCATCTCCAAATCGATTCCAATTATCCTTTCCAAATCGCACGGCAATAGTGTCATTACCATCTCTAGAATAAGTTTGAGTGATATAATCGTAAGTGGTTTGATTATCGATTTGAAACTTATTACTCCATTTTCCAAAATTGGCTTGTAAACCAAAAATGTGCTGTTTGCTGGGTTCAATAACCTCCAAACTTGGAGTTCCCACATTTCTATTTGTTTGGTCAACCGTTACACCATAAACCGACTTGGAGTTGTTGTTATTGTGCAATAAAAAACCATTATGCCCTCTTGAGTTTGCAATCCAGGCATGACCAACATAATTTTCTTGATTCGATTTTGCGACCGCAAACACCGAAAGGTTTTCTCCGACGGGTGTTACATTTTCTACACGAATAAATCGGTTTGGTGGAATAAACTCAACCGCAGGCCATCCATTTATTCCCGCAGTATCGGTTCTGTAAAATGGCATGGAACTATCGGTGCCTTGAGTAGCAAAATAATCCTTTCCCATAAAATTATTCCAACGAGAAATTTTCTCTCCGTCTTGTGAAACCGTATCACCAACATCGTTTAGCATGAGGTTGTCTGCACGCATCCATAGCAACACTGTGCTAGAATCTCCAACGCCACCGGGTCCTTCAAAACCAAATTGTGGGTCATCTCCAACGTAGTTTATTTTCCACTCTTTAGATTCTTGAGTTGGCAAGTTGTAAATCATGTCAGTTGCAGCACTATCTTTAACGGAAACTGTTACCCAGCCAAAATTATTGGCTTCAATTTCAATATCATAAAAATCGACATTTCGCTGAACGCTAATTATTCTACCATTACTAATATTAAAATCAGAAGCATTAAATCCATTAACATTTTTAGGATTTACATGTTGCCGGAACTCAACCCTTATCTCATACTCATTTTCATAACTGAACGGCTTATGGTCCGAAGTTATATAGGTTGAAACACGCTCGGGAATACCTGCTCCATCCGCTAATTCGCTCTCCCAAAGACCACGGCCATAAGTAGCTGCTTTTAGTTTACTCAATTTATGGTCGGTTGGATGATAATAAATATCAATATCTCGAACTCTAGCGTTTTTACTTAATCCACTGCTAAACGGAGTCCAATCGGTATCGTTAGCACCTCGATAAAATACTCCGGCGTGAGAACCCAAATAAAGATCGCGAGTTACCGTGTCTAACTTTATGGTATGAACAGGAACATCTGGCAACGAGCCGCTTATGTTATTAAAACTCTGTCCCCCATCTCTAGATACCAATACGTCATTATTCGAAAGTAGATATATTGAGAGTGAGTCGAATGGGTCGGTTTCAAAATCGGATGAAAGTCGAGAAAAAGGATAATTGGCACCTAAGTCATCCCAGACCAAAATTGAGTCGTAGATATTGTCACACTTAATTAGAGTCGTTCTAGACCTAGCACTATTTCGTCTTAGTGCGAACATTCTCGCATAATTAGTTCTATGAAGTTTAATTTTTAAAAAATCTCCATTCGGGTTATCCGCAAATCCATTACTAATCTTAGTCCACTCAATGTTTTTAGTTTTTTCTTCGTGTAAATTGTTGGTTCTCCAAATGTATTCTCCTCCGCAGTACATTGTTTCAGGATCAAATGCATCCAACAAATATGGCGTAACCCAAGACCTTCTATAGTCATTATCTGGCTTAGGTACATTTTGAGAAGAACCTATGTGTTTTAAGTGCCTTACAATTCCACCATACTGAAATCCAGTATAAAATCGAGTTGAATCAAAATGGTCAAACAGCGCCTGCATTCCGTCAGCTCCATATACCGAAGTCCATTTTTGACCATCGTAATATTTAGAACCACAATCTTGATAACCTGTTAAAGTATGATTTGAGTTAAAAGGACTTTGTGCAACTGAGTAAATTGCTCCAATTCCCATGTTGGTCAAATCTTCAAACGACCTTCCATTGTCAAACGAACGATGAACTCCCCCATCGTCCAAAACATAAAGTGTTTTTTTATCAGGCCCGTAAGTAATGTAATGGTTGTCTGAGTGTGTATGGTTTAATCTTAACCAAGATAATCCTTTATTGTAGGAAATGTACTTTCTAACATTGCCAGAGAACATAATATTTGGGTCAGTATTAGAAATTTCAAAGGAAGCATTGTACCATCCTTGATTGTCATAATTAACCATAAATGGCTGTCCGCCTCTATGCATTTCAATAACTGTATCACCATCATTATCAGAATAATACATTCTATTACCACCCATCAAATACAATCGGTTTGGTTCAGCTTCAGATATTTCAATTTCGAAACGAGTATCCGGAAAAACTCCATTAAAAAAGTTTTTAAGCACCCACGTCTCCCCTTTGTCTTTAGACACATATATATACGAAGCAAGACTACTAGCCGTCCATTCCGAGGCATACCAAACATTAGAATCATTTGGTTTCATTTCTAAATCTCTAAAATCTCGAGTAACACTCTTTTTAGTCCAATTTGCTCCCGAATCAATTGACTTATAGACTCCTTGCTTAGTAATGCAAATCAAGTGACCGCTTTGCCCAGGAATCTCCATAACTTTTCCAACAGTTTGGTCTTCAATTCCTTTATTAGAAGGCAACCAAGTTACTCCACCATCTATACTTTTGTAAACTCCTGCACCATCGGTTTCGTTAGCGTTGATATCGCCCGTAGCAGCATACATTATCATCGGATTTGATGCATCAATATGAATATAGGAAACACCAAAATTTGGCAAATCATTATCTACGTTCGACCAACTTTTTCCGTTATTCTCTGTCATCCAGATACCACCTGCTGGCGAAGAAATAAACATCTTGTTTTTGTTGGTAAGATGAAACGCTATATGACTCAAACGTCCAACACCTCTAGAGTAATTTTCTTCTTGCCAAGGCCCAATTTCAATCCAATTACCGTTAGTAGATCTAGATGATGTTTTGGAGTGATACTGTTTTGCGGAAAACATAATATCTTGAATCGATTGTATTGAACCGTCTTCTTGCACTCTAGGCTCAATGTGTTGCAACCAACGCTCAAATTGCTTGTGACCGCTGTGCGATACCTTTTCTTTTCCTTGCCAGTAATCGTTATAGGCTTTTATTACTTCATCGTAATTCGCGCCATCGCTCATCATCAACTCCACCCAAGACTTTTGTTGGGCGTTAACAATTAGTAATGAGAATATTAGCGAACATGTAAGCGATAATTTTTGAATCATAGAATTTCCCCTTTAGGAATACAGGTCGCCAAATGTACTGAATGAACGGCTACGTATTTTGTACTAGTAATTACAAATAATGAGAAGTAAAGTTTGGGTAAATTAGAACGGCGCTCCTTGATCGTCTTCGTTCATTTTAGAGCCCATAATGAGCCCGCCGTCCTCATCAAATCCACCATTAGCTTCAAGTCCGCCAAAAGATGCATCTGCGTCAAACTCTTCGCGGTTAGTGAATTTTGCCAAATTGCCTTGAAATTTCAGCTTAACTGTATCCAAACTCCCGTTTCTGTGTTTTGCCAGAATGAGTTCCGCCATATCATCGGTCGGAAGTCCATCTTCATCTTCAGTTATTCCATAATAGGCTGGTCGATAAATGAACATAACCATATCGGCATCTTGCTCAATTGCTCCAGATTCTCTAAGGTCAGAAAGCATGGGTCGTTTTTCGCCTCCCCTAGTTTCCACAGCTCTACTCAACTGCGAAAGCGCAATAATTGGAACTCCTAATTCTTTTGCAATACTTTTTATAGATCGCGAAATAGACGAAATTTCTTGCTCCCTGTTTCCATCGTTTGCACCAGAGGTCATGAGTTGCAAATAGTCGATAATCACCATTTGAATATCGTACTGCGATTTCAATCGACGACATTTCGCTCTTAGTTCAAAAATGGAAAGTGCCGGGGTGTCATCAATAAATAATGGAGCATCAGACAATTTCTTGATTTTTGCATGGAGTTGTTGCCATTCGTGGTCTTCTAAGTTCCCCTTTTTCAATTTGTCTTGAGCCAATTCGGTTTCGCTCGAAATCAAACGATTTACCAACTGAGCCGCACTCATTTCCAATGAGAAAACTGCAACACCCTTACCGAATTCAACCGCGGTATTTCTAGCAAGCGATAATACAAATGCGGTTTTACCCATACCAGGTCTAGCAGCTAAAACCACCATGTCTGCGGGTTGAAATCCACTAGTAAGTTGATCTAAATCTCTAAAGCCAGTTGGCACTCCTGAAACACCCCCTTCTTTTTGCGCAACCTCTTCAATGCTTTTGATAGAATTTGCAATCAATTCATGCATTTTCTGGGTACTTCCTTTCAAGTTACCTTCTGCAATTCCGAATAAATCTTGCTCCGACCGATTCAATAATTCAAAAACATCTTGAGTATCGTCATAGGCATCACGGATAGTTTCGGATGATATTCGAATAAGTTCTCTTAGAATGTATTTCTGAGCTACAATTCTGGCATGGAATTCAACATTTGCAGCAGATGCAACGCGATTGGTGAGCTGTGAAATGTAGTAAGGCCCTCCAACAAAATCCAATTGACCGTTACTTTTTAATTCCTGTGTAACTGTAAGAATATCGACTGGTTCTGAATTATTGAACAAATGAGATATGGCTTCAAATATTTTTTGGTGGGCTTCTTTGTAAAAAGAATCGGGCTTTAGGATATCTATTACATCGTTTAGTGCTTCTTTTTCAAGCATCATAGCACCCAACACAGCTTCCTCTAAATCAACAGCTTGGGGTGGCAACTTACCAGCTTCTAACCCCTGAAAAACAGGCGGTTTTTTCCGCTGACCTTTACCTTTATTCTGCATGATGTTTTTAACGCTATCCATAGTGACAAAGAAACACGATTTGTTCGTTGGGATATAGCTAACGACCATATTTGATTAACGGTAATATTTGATTATTCACAGAGTTCTTAACTACGTTTTGAACAATACCATTAATTCATGGCAATACAATCCACTATTTTTGACCAATAATTAACGGATTGTACCGTTTGCAATATTCGATTTCAACGCCTGGTCATTGAGCAAAGTAATTAGCGTCTTTCTTTTCATTTTTTTTGTTTGTGGTTTGTATGGCCAGAATGAAAAAAAGTATGCGTTTCAAATAGTGTGGGATGGTGCAAGCCCAAGTAAGAAAATTGTACGACAATCTGCCGAAAAAAATCTAACTCAAAAAGATGCTATTCTTTCTATAGAGCGCATTAAAGGTAAGATTCAGTCTCTCGGTTACATTACAAGTGAAGTCACAAAATTTGACTCTTCTTCTACTCCCTGGCTCGTACATATAAATATTGGCGAGCAATACGCATGGAAAAACTTAAGCCCCGGAAACGCAGAAGAAGGAATGCTAAGTAAAATTGGTTTCAGAGACAAATTATATCGCAACCGCCCTATGTCTTCCGAAAGTGTGCAAAAACTCTTCGAAAATGTAATTGATTATTACGAGAACAATGGATATCCTTTTGCTTCGGTTCAATTTGATTCGGTAAAGATTGAAAATCAAAAACTGGAAGCTCAATTAAAAGTAAAACAGGGTCCAGAAATCACGGTAGATACCGTTATTATTACTGGAACGGCTAAAATCAACAATCGATACCTCAGCAATTACATCGGAATAAAAGCTGGCGACCCATACAACGAAAAACTCATTCGCGATATTCCTGTTCGCTTAAAAGAACTTGCATTTACCGAAGAATATAAAGCTGCCGAGGTGGAATTTGGGGAAAATTCAACCAAAGTATTTGTGTACATCAATCACAAGAAAGCCAATGATTTTAATGGAATTATTGGTTTTATGCCTGACGAAGTAACGGGTGAATTATTGATTACCGGAGACATTAAACTAAAACTTCAAAATGCCCTAGCCAAGGGTGAAATCATAGATGTAAGTTGGAAAAAACTGCAAACTCAAACTCAAGATTTAAAAGGTCGAATTCAATACCCCTTCTTATTCGACACTCCTTTAGGTGCTGATGCATCCTTGCATATCTATCGAAGAGACACCACATTCACCACGACGACAACTGATGTTGGAATTCAGTACATTTTTAGAGGAGGTGATTTTGTGAAAATATTTTGGGAGCAAGAACAGTCTAGTTTGATTTCTACGCTCGACTTAGACATAGCAACCGAGTTGCCAGATTATGCTGATGTGCGTGTAAATTCAATTGGATTTGGAACTAAAATCGAAGAATTGGACTATCGTTTAAACCCAAGAAAAGGATTTGATATTGAGGGTCAGGTTGGTTTTGGTAACAAAGAAATACGGCAAAATGCTGCTGTAAACCCAGAATTGTACGACTCATTGAATTTAAAAACCACTAGAACCAAAGGCAATGTGGCTATTCATTATTTCATTCCATTTTTGAATAGGCATACCTTAATGATTGGCAACCAAACGGGAACTATTATCAACGAGAATTTATTTACCAACGAACTCTATCGAATTGGTGGGCTAAGAACATTGCGTGGATTTGACGAGGAATCCATATTTACAAGCAGTTATTCCATTTTTACGCTGGAATACCGATTCATTTTAGAGGAAAATTCCTACTTCAGTGTCTTTTACGACCAGGCTTGGTACGAAAACCAGAGCAGTACCGAGTTTGTTACCGATACTCCATTTGGGTTTGGAACTGGAGTAAGTTTCGATACTAAAATTGGTATTTTTTCTATCTCTTATGCAATGGGAAAACAGTTCGATAATCCGATTTTGTTTCGTGCAGCAAAAATCCATTTTGGATTTGTGAACTTTTTCTAAGCAGATAGTAGGGTACTAAAAACTACCTTTGTCTTATGGGTATTTTTCGCTCAATTGGGTTGTATGTTTTGGTGATTGGGCTATTAGCCTCTTGCGCCAGTAACCAAACTATGAGTAAGTACAACTTCGCCAAATTGTACAAGGGAAGCGAACTCATTATTAAACCTAATTTTTCGGTTTATCATTCGACTCCCACGACCAGCGAAATTCATTTTCAATTAAACAGCACAGGTCTATTGTACAACAAACCTGAAAACCTAAACGACTACACGGCCAATCTCAAATTTATGTTTTTGATGTACGAATCGTTTACCTCCAATCTGATAGTTGATTCCGCTTCGTTTATGGTTTCCGATATCAATAACGATAAAGTAGCTAAGTCAATAACCGGTAAATTCAACGTAAATGCAGATTACCCAAAAAGGTACATTCTTAGGGTAATTGTAAAAGACATGAACCGAGGAATTGAGGAAGAAAAATTGATTGAATTGGATAAAACCTCAAGACAAAATCGGCAGAATTACTTAATGGAAAACATTACCACCAGACAAACGCATGTAAAATACCAAGTAAATAATAGCGGGCCAATTCGGATACAACACAACGATAAAATGATACAACGTCTAATTGTAAAATATTACGACAGAGAATTTCCGCTTTCTCCACCCCCATTTGTAAGTTACAATGCCAAACGATTTGATTTTGAACCGGACAGCTTTTATTATGTAATTCTCGATACCAATAATTCCTTTATTACCAACTTCAAAAAAGAAGGCTTGTACCATATTCAATCCGATTCGAATGCCACCGAAGGTTTAACGATTCGACGAGTGGACCAATATTTTCCTAAAATTAGAAAACACAAAGACATGCTACCTTCCATTCGATTTATCAGCACCAACAAGGAATACAGAGCCATAAGCGAAGCTGAAGACCCACAAGATGCTGCCGATGAATTTTGGTTGGATAGAACTTCGAGTCCAGACAAATCAAGAGAATTGATTCGTAATTATTACAAACGAATAGAAGATTCCAATGAATTTTTCACTTCACATTTACCGGGTTGGAAGAGCGAAAGAGGACTCATTTATTCTGTTTTTGGCCCACCAGACAACATTTATAGAACCATTTCTGGGGAAAGTTGGATATATGGTAACGGTAAATCTCAACCCAATTTAACGTTTAATTTTACGAAAACATTTAACCCATTTAGCGATAACGATTTTAGGCTAAAAAGAAGTCCAGAATACAAATCGTTTTGGTACAATGCGGTTGATACTTGGAGACAAGGGAGAGTTTATAGCTACTAAGCATGTTCGAAAGAGACAACGAAAAAAACGAAAATTTAATCTACGGAATTCACCCCGTAAAAGAAGCCATTTTAACTGGAAAAACTATTGATAAACTACTGGTTCAAAAAGGGTTAAAAGGAGATAATGCATACGAACTCAAAAAGCTAGCCCGCAAAGCTGGTGTTGTTGTAAAGGAAGTTCCGCAAGAAAAATTGTACCGAATTACTCCCAAAAATCATCAAGGTTTTGTCGGTTTTGTTTCTCCAATTCCTAACCATTCTATAGAAGAGGTTTTGCCTCAACTTATTGAAAAAGGTATTACTCCGCGTATTTTGATTTTAGACGGAATTACGGACGTGCGTAACTTTGGTTCTATGATAAGAACCGCTGAATGCATGGGTATAAATGCAATTATGCTTCCAGCAAGAAACTCAGTACCAATTAATTCTGATGTAGTTAGAACGTCTGCTGGAGCGGTTTTCAATATTCCGATTTGCAAAGAAATTCACTTTGGTAGCAGCATTCAACTTATAAAAGATAGTGGTGTAAAGCTGGTTGCGAGTTCTGAAAAAACAGACAACACCATTTATCAAACGGATTTGACAGGGCCAATTGCTATCATTATGGGCGATGAAGGCGAAGGAGTGCATGAAAAAACGTTGGAAAAGGCTGACGCAATTGCGAAAATACCGATGCAAGGAAAAGTGGCTTCACTAAATGTTGCAGTTGCTACCGGAATGATATTATCAGAAGTTGAACGTCAACAAAATTTTAAATAATATGGTTGGAATAATAATGGGCAGCAAAAGCGACTTGCCAATAATGCAAGATGCTGCCGTTGTACTTAAAGAGCTGGGTGTTGAATACGAAATTACAGTGGTATCTGCACACAGGACTCCCGAGCGCATGTTCGATTACGCAAAAAACGCCCACGGACGAGGTCTAAAAGTAATTATAGCAGGAGCTGGCGGTGCAGCTCACTTACCAGGAATGACTGCATCACTAACGTCGTTACCAGTAATTGGAGTTCCGATAAAATCGAGTAACTCGATTGATGGTTGGGATAGTATTCTTTCGATTTTGCAAATGCCTAATGGAATTCCAGTGGCTACGGTTGCACTAAATGCAGCCAAAAATGCTGGTATTTTAGCTGCTCAAATGATTGGAGCACACAATGAGAACATCTATAAAAATGTCGAAGAGTTTAAAATCAACTTGAAAAGCAAAGTACTCGATACGGCAAAAGAACTTGAGGCAAATCAATAAATGAACTATTCACTGAAGCTTCTTCACTATTTTGCACAGATGAAATTCTGGTACAGATTGTTTCTGGTTGTTTTGATTGCAACTTGCTGTGGTCAATCTGTTTTAGGTTCCAACAACAACTACCCTATTGGCTCCAGAGCTTCCGCTATGGGCAATGCCTCTTCTACTTTTCAAAATGTGTTTTCAAACTTCCATAACCAGGCAGGGCTTGCAGCTGTAAAAGGTTTTGCTGCAGGAATAGCGTACAAAAACAACTTTCTACTCAAAGAAACTGGACTCAAAGCAGCTGCATTTGCAATACCCTTAAAAGAAATTGGTGTTATTGGTTTAAATGTTTCCTCTTATGGCTTCGACCAATTTTCGGAGAATAAATTCGGTTTGGCATTCGCAAAACAATTTGGCGAAATTCTTTCGATGGGCATTCAACTCGATTACCTGCAAACAAGATTTACAGAACCCTATGGAAGCAAGGGGCTACTTTTTGGCCAATTTGGAATACGAGGACAACTCACCGATGAATTTGCATTGGGTGTACATATATACAACCCAACAAGAACGAGTATTGAAAAAGATTTGAATGATAGAGTTCCGACCATTTTAAAAACTGGGTTGAGCTATCAATTCAACGATAAATTGGTAACAGTGTTGGAAATTGAAAAAGATTTAGAAACCAAAATCAACATAAAAGCAGGCGCAGAGTATGGTGTTCACGAAAAATTTGATGTTCGTTTTGGAGTTAATTCTTTACAGCGAAAAGTCTCTTTTGGTGCTGGAATAAATCTTGACGATTGGGAAATTGACTTGGCATCAGAATATCATCAAACATTAGGCTTTGTGCCTAACATGGCCATTCGGTGGCAAATAAATCGCAATGACTAATTCTAGAGTTTATATTCTCATTTTAGGATTACTGCTCAGTTGCTTTGCACTTCAAGCACAACAAACCAAACTAACCGAGCAAGAATCCACAAAAATTATTGAGGATAGAATAGAGTATTTATTGCAGTCTATGGATGCCGAAGAAGTTGACCTCACTACTCTTTTCGACCAGCTGTATTATTATCTTGAAAACCCAATTAACTTAAATACCGCAACTAAAGATGAACTTTCTGATTTACAGTTGCTTAACGATTTTCAAATTCAAGAATTATTATTCTATCAATCTAAAAATCAAGGATTTGCAACCTTATACGAACTACGAACTATAGAAGGGTTTACACCTGATATTATTCAACAAATACTGCCTTTTGTCTCCATCACGCAGGTTGAAACCAAACGAAAAATAAAACCCAAAAACGTTATTAAATATGGCAGAAATGAAATGATTTTGCGTCATACTCGAGTATTGCCAAATGCAGTTGGGTATGATGAAGTTGCTGACTCTGTACTTTCCCAAAATCCGAATGCAAAGTACTTAGGCAGCCCTGATAGGTTGTATGCTCGATATAGATTTCGGTATGGAAAAAAAATAAGTGCGGGCATCACAGGAGAAAAGGACCCCGGCGAAGAGTTTATCAATAGCACCAACACAAAAGGATTCGATTTTTATTCTGCTCATTTGTTCTTACAAGATTTAGGACCTGTAAAGAAATTAGCACTTGGTGATTATCAATTGCAAATGGGACAAGGCCTTACGGTTTGGTCTGGTTTCGGATTCAGAAAGTCCCCTACTCAAACGGTTAACGTAAAACGTTATGCTCAACAGGTTCGACCTTATACATCAGCAGATGAGAACCTATTTTTAAGAGGAGCAGCGGCTGTTATTGGTACCGATAAAATTAGTTTGACCGTTGCCTACTCTCAAAAAAATATTGATGGAAACATTAACCTCGCCTTGGATACACTTACAGGTGAAGAAGCTTCAAGTTTTAGTTCTTTCCAATTGAGTGGTTTCCACCGCACGCCTTCCGAATTAGAAGATAAAGACGCCATAGAAGAACGCATTATGGCTGGACGTATTGGTTTTGATTTGAAGAACTTTCAAATTGGAATACTAGGAATTCAATCGGATTATAGCCAAACTTTTGAACGCAACTTATCCTATTATCAATATCATGAATTTACGGGTAATAGCCTAACCAATGTTGGAATTGACTACCAGTGGACCATGGGTAAATTTCATTTCTTTGGAGAAACTGCCCAAAACGTAGGAGGCGGTGTTGCTACAATGAATGGAGCGCTGTTAAACCTAGATAGTCGTTTAAAAATGAGCATTCTGCAACGGCACTACCAAAAAGATTATCGCTCTCAGTATGCCAATGCCTTCGGCGAACGAAATGGAGTTATTAACGAGTCGGGGGTTTATTTTGGGATAGAAATGTATCCTGTTAAGAAAGTTGTTGTGAACGCATTCTACGATATTTATCAGTTTCCTTGGCTCTCGTACAGAGCAGATGCACCTGGGCAAGGAAGTGAGTATAGTGGTCAAGTAACCTACAAACCAAATCGAAAAAACGAAATTATTCTATTATTCAGAAATGAAGTTAGAGATAGAAACTCTCCCATCGATGATCAAAACATAAATGTGTTATCTGAAGAAAAGTCGAACAGATATAGAATTCAATATAGTACCGAACTAAATCGTTGGTTGGGTTATAGAACCAGAATTGAGGTAAGGCAATTTCAACATTTTCCAGAACAAGAAGCCTTAGGGTATTTGTACTACAGTGACTTCTATTTTAATCTGTTAGAGGAAAAGTTGACCTTAAAAATAAGATATGCTTTATTCGATGCTCCAAATTACGATGCTAGAATCTATGCCTACGAACACGATATTTTGTACCAATTTAATGTACCAGCATACTATTTAACCGGAAGCAGGGTGTATGGTGTCGTTAGATATAAAATGACAGATGGACTCACTTTAAATTTTAAAGTTGGGCAAACCTATTTGGCAGACCGCTCCTACTTTGGCAGTGGAAAGGACTTGATTGAAACACGTAATCGAGTAGATATTAAAAGCCAACTAATCTGGAAATTTTAGGCAAAAAAAAATCCCTCGAAGAGGGATTTAAATTTTGTGCTTGCTATTTAATTAGATTGAGCACTCAGTAGTTGCGGTAACATCCAAGGCATTTGTTTCACCATCTAAAGCATCACATGCAACTTCAGAAGTTTTTTTAGTTCCTTTTACAGTTTGTGTTGCCTCTTGTGAGTCAGATCCATCACTGAATGTGGTTACACACTTGCATTCATAATCTTTTACACATGAACTTAACCCACCAATCATTAGTCCTGCGGCAATAAATAATCCTAACTTTTTCATTTTCAATATTGTTTGTTTGTACAATTATACTTGTTTTTTTTCTTCAAATTCACGACACCCTGCCGATTTGGGGTAAAATACGCAGGCAATTAGTTTACTTACCGTAGTCTTTCACGTAATCAGGTATTTTCCCAATTTCCTCGTAAGTGAATCCACTACCTGACCAACGTCTAATTACCTCACCATCAACCACTAAGAGAACTGTAGGTAAAACTCCATTATTGAATTTAAAAAAAGACTCTTCTTGATACATGGTGTAATCCAATTCGCTGCTCGACTCAAAACGGAATTTCTCCATCTTTTTCTCACCTCCAATAAAAAACGCATGTATTCGTGGTAACTCGTGCTTTCTCTTAGCCACAGTGAGTTTTTGTGCCGCTACTTTGCAATGAGGACAAGTAACACTTAGAAACGGTAAAATGTATGTTCCTTTTTCAATATCAAACGGAACCTTAGAAAGTATAGAATCGGGAATAATTTCGCTTTTAAAATCATAAGGATACTCTGTGTTATCGGGTGTTGAGAAATACCCTTCCAATGGGTTTAATACAAAAGGAGCTACACATAATCCAAGTAGCCCGATAACATAGAGCCACTTAAAACCTCTTTGAATTGGGGAATATAATTTTATCGCAATTAAAATTAATACGATTAGAACCGCATTTTTAACCAAAGATTCAATTGGAGTAAGGCTCAATTTAGCTCCAAAGCAACCACAGTTAATATCGTTTCCTCTAAAGTGCCAAAGCAACAAAAGATAAATTGAAAAAAATAAAGTAAGGTATAGGGCTGATTTTAATAATACGAGTGTATATCTGGTATTGAAAAGTAACCCGACACCAATGAATGTTTCAACCGAAAGCAATAAACGAGCGGCGTACGGTGCAATTGACCAAGGCACTAATCCTGAATCAACAAGAGTTAACTCAAACGGTTCGATTGGATATAATTTCAACCATGCAGAAGCCAAAAAAACTACTGAAACTAAAATTTGCAGAATATATCTAGCAATAAAGGACTTTGAAAACACTATCGAAATTTTACGGAATTAATCCTCTACTAACTTACAAGTGATATTGATGCCGTTGGTGTTCGATTGTAAATTATTACACCAATCTTGGGCTTCCTTCTTTTTAAGTTTTGTGGTGACAGCATCAATAGTTTGGCTTCCCACGGAGCACTCACACGTGTAGTCTTTTTTACAACCGACAAGCACAACAATACATAGGGTTGAGAGCAATAACGTATTAAAATTCATGATTTTCGTTTTTCCAAAAGTATGAACAAAAAAAAAGCTCCGATAAATCGGAGCTTTTAAATTCTTAGAAAGAAACTTATTCTTTAATAGAACATTTAGTTTCGATTCCAGCTACGCTAGAAGTACCTGTGTTACAAGCGTCTTCTGCTTCAGACTTTTTCAATTTAGCAGTTTTAGCAGAAGCACAAGATTCTGTACCTGCTACTGTAGTACAGCACTCACATGTGTACTCTTTTTTACAAGAAGACATTCCAGCTATCATCAATCCTGCAGCTGCAATCATTAAAAACTTTTTCATAATAATAAATTTTATAAGTTAGAATTGGTGCAATTATAAACGTTTTTGCTCTTCTGAAAAAGAATAAAAGCCAATTTTATTGGCAAATTCATTTTTTCAAATTTAAGTATCTACATTTTAGAGCAAAAAAAAGCCGACTTGCGTCGGCTTTTAAATACTTTAAATTGAAAAGATTTATTTCAATTTACATTCGATAGTACCAACTCCAGAAGAAGTTTGAGATCCTTCACACCACTCTTCAGCATCTTTCTTAGACAACTTTTGAGTTTCTGTGTAAATTACATCACCATCCCAAGTACATTCACATGTACGATCTTTTTTACAAGAAGCTAATCCAGCAACCATAACTACTGCTGCAGCAATTGATAAAACTTTTTTCATAATTATAATTTTATTAAGTTAGAATAATTGCAAAAATAAGGGATTTTGGAATAGAAAAATCATTATTTGTAGATATATGCATTAAAACTACTACTCATTAACAGCGTTTTAAATTAAACTGTCATAATTGTGGATTAGAAGGAATTCATTACCAATTTCATTTTGATTGAGAGTACAATAAAACCTTTTTAATACCATTCCAATTAAATGAACCTTCTTTCTAGTTATTGGCAGCGGACCTACATAATCAGGTTCAAAAATAGGCCTTTCGTCCCGCTGAGTTTCTGGTAAAATCTATTGCAAAAAAAAAGACTCAACATTTAATTTGAGTCTTTTTCTAGTTGCGGGGACCGGACTCGAACCGATGACCTTCGGGTTATGAGCCCGACGAGCTACCAACTGCTCCACCCCGCGATATGTCTTTAGTTAGTTTGATTGGTTTCGCGGCTGCAAATATATACTTTCTTTTAATTTTACAGCTTCATTAAATTTTAAATTTATATGGCTCATAAAGCTGGATTTGTAAACATTATTGGAAACCCTAATGTTGGAAAAAGTACACTGATGAATAAACTAGTCGGTGAAAAGCTATCTATCATTACTTCAAAGGCACAAACCACACGTCACCGAATTCAGGGAATTGTTTCTGGCGATGATTTTCAAATCGTATATTCCGATACGCCAGGCATTCTTACCCCAGCATATAAAATGCACGAAGGGATGATGGATTTCGTAGAAAGTTCATTACAAGATGCCGACGTATTACTCTTTGTGAGTGAAGTTGGCGAGAAGAAAATCAAAAACGAGGATATTTTCCGCAAAGTTCAGCTGATGGAAATCCCGGTGATAGTTGTACTCAATAAGATAGATCTTTCGAATCAAAAATTGCTTGAAGAGCAAGTCGATATTTGGAAAGAACGACTTCCAAAAGCCACTATCATTCCTATTTCTGCATTACATGGGGCTAATATTGATTCGGTTTGGGACCATATTCTAAATAATCTCCCTCCTTCTCCGGCTTACTTTCCAAAAGATGAAATTACAGACAAGCCTATGCGGTTTTTTATGTCAGAAATTATTCGAGAGAAAATTTTTGTGCATTACAAAAAAGAAATTCCTTATGCCTGCGAGGTAGTGATAGAAGAATTTAAAGAAGAACCAGACATCACTCGAATTCGTGCTGAAATTTATGTGGAACGTGAAAGCCAAAAAGGCATCATCATTGGCCACAAAGGATTGGGGCTAAAACGTGTTGGCACAGAAGCCCGAAAAGAAATGGAAATCTTTTTGGCAACCAAAGTATTTCTTGAACTTTACGTAAAAGTGAACAAGGACTGGAGAAACAAAAATCCTGAACTGAAACGTTTTGGGTACTTAAATTGATTGGACACAGCTTAGCCTTCAAATAATAGTTTCTTTGCAAAAAATTAGACCATGAATTCAGTAGTCGCAATTGTAGGAAGACCTAACGTTGGAAAATCAACTTTCTTTAACCGTTTGGTGGGTACCAGAGATGCAATTGTTGATGAGTTCAGTGGTGTAACCAGAGATCGTCATTACGGAAAAACCTCTTGGAACGGCCAAGACTTTACCATTGTTGATACTGGAGGATATGTAAAAAACTCCGATGATGTTTTCGATGCTGAAATTAGAAAGCAAGTAAATATTGCAATTGAAGAAGCACAAGTAATCGTTTTTATAGTTGATGTTACTACGGGAATTGTTGATTTAGACCAAGAAGTTGCACAGTTGCTCCGCCAGAGCGAGAAAAAAGTTTTTCTTGTGGTAAATAAAGTGGACAATCATAAAAGAGCAGAAGACGCGGTGGAATTCTATGGCCTTGGATTGGGAGACTACTTTTGTGTATCCTCAATAAATGGCTCTGGTACTGGTGATGTATTAGATGGTGTTGTAAAGGAATTACCAACTTCAGATTTTGTCGATGAATATGAGGGACTGCCTCGATTTGCTGTGGTTGGAAGACCAAATGCTGGTAAATCTTCGTTGATTAACGCTTTGTTAGGTAAAGAAAGAAACATCGTAACCAACATTGCCGGTACTACTCGAGACACAAATGATATTCGGTTCAATGCTTACGGGTTTGACTTCGTATTGGTAGATACAGCTGGTATTCGAAGAAAGAAAAAAGTTCACGAAGACCTCGAGTTTTACTCTGTAATGAGAGCCATTAAAGCGTTAGAACGTGCCGATGTCTGTATTGTAATGATTGATGCGGTTGAGGGAATAAGCTCTCAAGACCTCAACATTATTGGATTGGCCATCAAAAACAACAAAGGTGTTGTTGTGCTATTCAACAAATGGGATTTAGTAGATAAGGAAACCAATACCGCCCGCGATATGGAGGCAAGTATTAAAGAAAAACTTGCTCCTTTTAATAACGTTGATGTTTTATTTATTTCGGTTCACGAAAAGCAACGACTGCACAGAACACTTGAACGCGCGGTAGCAGTATTTGAAAATAGATCAAGAAAGATTAAAACAAGTGAGCTTAATGATTTAATGCTTCCACTAATCGAGCGAAATCCACCGCCAGCACTAAAGGGCAAGCACATAAGAGTCAAATACGTAACTCAGTTACCTGTGCGTTATCCGACGTTTGCATTCTATTGTAATCTACCGCAGTACATAAAAGAACCTTACAAGCGGTTTATCGAAAATCAAATGCGTATGCATTACGATTTTACAGGTGTTCCTATTCAAATATTCTTCAGAAGCAAATAAGCGTTTATCTAGAAAGCGTTTGTTCGAATGGAGTTCTGTGTTGAATGCTTCTACCCAGAGTAATTTCATCAGTATATTGTAATTCATCGCCAATACTTACTCCACGAGCGATTGATGTGACCTTACAATTAAATTCCTCTAATTTTTTGTAGAGATAAAAAGCTGTCGTATCTCCTTCCATGGTTGCGTTCAGGGCTAAGACTATTTCTGTGTTGCGCTCTTTATCTAATCGGTCAAATAGTGACTGGATGTTCAAATCACTTGGACCAACTCCATCCATTGGTGAAATAATTCCACCTAAAACATGGTACAATCCCTGAAAAAGTTGGGTAGATTCTATCGCCATTACATCCCTCAAGTCTTCTACCACACAAATAATATTTTGATCACGCTTTGGTTGAACGCAAATACTGCATTTAGGTCCGTCCGAAATGTTTCCGCAGGTTTCGCAGAACTTTACGTTTTCTTTCATTCCTGAAATCGCGCTAGCAAACTGATCCACTTCAATTTTTTCTCTCCGTAGCAAATTCAACGCCAAGCGAAGAGCTGATTTACGTCCAACTCCTGGTAAACTGGCAATTGCTTCTACAGCTTCGTTCAAATGTTTCGAAGGTAAATCCATCGCCGCCAAATTTAAGCTATTCAACTACTGAATGTGAATGAAAAAGTAACTTCAATTCTAAAAGCCATTCCGCATATGATTCCTTTGCTCTATGTCTCCTTGGATAATTTTACTTTTCGTTTTTGGGTATTTCGCGTTTCTAATTGGAATATCTTATTTAACCACTTCAAAAACCGATTCTAACGATGCTTTTTTCACAGGTAACCGACAGTCTCCTTGGTACATTGTAGCATTTGGGATGATTGGCACTAGCCTATCTGGTGTTACCTTCATTTCTGTACCTGGCTGGGTTGCTACTAGCCAATTTAGTTACATGCAAATGGTGTTCGGATATTTAATTGGTTATCTGGTAATTGGGCTCGTCTTACTTCCACTATATTACAGGATGAATTTAGTTTCAATTTATTCCTTTTTAGAAACGCGATTCGGATTCAACGCGTACAAAACTGGCGCCTGGTTTTTTCTCATAAGCAGAATTCTAGGAGCTTCTTTCCGCCTCTATTTGGTAGCTATTGTTTTTCAATTGGCCATTTTTGAACCTCTAGGTTACAACGTTCCGTTTTTTGTTACTGTTTTGCTCACTATTACTCTAATTTGGTTGTACACCTTTCGGGGAGGTATTAAAACAATTGTTTACACCGATACGCTGCAAACCCTTTTCATGCTTACTGCAGTTGGTGTCACCTTATACACAGTTGCCAATCAAATTGACCTAGAAGGTAAGTGGGGTTTGATTCAAGAACTACAACAACACGAATACACTCAAATCTTCTTTTTCGACGATTGGAAATCGGGTAAATTCTTCTGGAAACAATTTTTGGCCGGTGCTTTTATCGCTATTGCTATGACAGGACTTGATCAAGACATGATGCAAAAAAACCTTACGTGTCGGAACGTAAAGGATGCTCAAAAGAATATGTTCTGGTTCAGTTCTAGCTTAGTTCTGGTAAATTTATTATTTCTAACTCTCGGAGTACTACTGTACATTTTCATTAGTCAACAAGGTATTCCTATGCCAGAAAAATCAGACTACCTCTACCCTATGTTGGCCGTCGGTGGACACCTAGGGCCTTTTGTTGGTGTTTTATTTATTCTCGGTTTAATTGCGGCAGCGTATTCCAGTGCTGACTCTGCACTAACAGCACTGACAACTAGTTTTTGTGTCGATATATTAGGCATTGAACGTAAAAAATTCAAAGACCCAGCGAAAACCAGAAAGCTTACACATATTGGAATGTCTTTCGCATTATTGATCGTTATTTCCGTTTTTCAATTGATTAACGATGAAAGTGTGATTAAGGCACTTTTCGTTGCGGCTGGATATACGTATGGCCCGTTGTTGGGTTTATTCTCGTTTGGAATTATTTCAAAACGAACGGTTAACGACCGAACCATTCCTATCATCAGTATTGTTAGTCCTGTGCTGTGTTACGGGATAAAAGAAATTAGTGCAATCCAATTTGGCTATACCTTAGGGTTTGAATTATTAATTCTAAATGCACTGCTAACAGCATTAGGACTTTATTTTACATCAAGTAAATCAACCCAACCCAGTACGTAATTGTCGTTTAGATAATCAAGAGCAATACACTTTATTAATTATCTTCTCCGTATATGTTGTGCGGTTAAATTTGTAAGCACTTAAAAAATCTAATATGAAGTACTATTTATCCTTAATTGCATTATTCTCGTTCGTCCAATACAATTTCGCACAATGCGACACCGTAGAAATTGCACCAAGTTCTTATGCTGTCCAAAGCATTTCATCAGAAAATGGGAATAACACAGGAAATCTGCTTTTTGACGGAGATTCCGATACGCGATGGAGAACATCTGGCGCAAATAGTCATGAAATTGTTATTGATCTTGGCGCTAGTGAAAATGTTACTGCTATTAGTTTAGAAACCCGATGGAGCGGAACTGGAAAAGTAGCCGACTTCGAAGTATATGTTTCAAATGTTCCCGGACAGTGGGGACTTGGAGACCAATTTGGTATGGCAAATTATAGTTCAACTTCTGGAAAAACAGACACCATATATTTTGGTGATGTTTCAGGGCGATTCGTTCGACTGAAATGTACCTCAACAGCTGGTGATTTGCAATTGTCTGAATTGAGGTTTTTAAAAAATACTTGTACTTCGAGTAATAAACAGAATCAGCCATTAAAATTTGATGCAATTGACAAACAAGAAACAAATGCCAGCCCAATAACTCTTTTTGCAAGCTCACAGGGAACAGGTACAATTTCTTACTCAATTGTTTCAGGTCCGGCAACGGTAAGTGGCTCATTACTATCACTTACCAAACAAGCGGGAGATGTAACTGTTAGGGCTTCTATTTCTGGTTCGACAACTCATCATGCAAATACTCGCGACATTTCATTTAAGGTTGTAGATTTATCCACTTACGACCCAATTGTAACTACTCGTCTTACTGAGGATTATGCAATTGAATTAGCCGATTCCTCCAATTTTTATCCAATATATATCCATACTGAAATTCCTGAATCTGGTTTTCTTAGTGTTAAAGGTGTTGAGGTTGATATTGACGGTGAGGTTATTAGTGCTCAGCCAATTGATGCACGTACATTTTATGTTGCTTGGAACCCTGACGCGTACGAAACACATGAGATTAAAATAACTGCCGAAGGTTCAAATGGAAACAAAACATCTATATCTAAAACTGTTGAAGTTATAGAAGGTGGAACCTCTAAAACGGTTACAAGTTTGAAAGATGTGGTTATCGAATTTCAGAAAGAAAATAGCCGAAATTATTATGGCACCTATACCCTGCCTCAGTTTACAGGAGTCTATGACAAGGTAATCGCTAAGCTTGAAGTAGAATGTCCGAATGGCAATTGTGATGATTGGGATCGCTGGGCACATTTTGACTTTAAAGCACCAGACGGAAATTGGATTCAATTTATTAGATATATGACTCCCTACAATGTAGGTTGTACCCATGAAATTGATGTAACGGAGTATGCATCATTGTTGCAAGGAGAGTTAGATTTTCATGTGTTTATTGATACATGGGGTACTGGTGGATGGCAGTTAACAGTTGACTTTGAATATGTGAAAGGTCAACCCGCATATACTTACACCACGCTAGAAGAGGTCTGGGACGGGAGATTTGATTTTGGAAATATGAATAACCTTGAGTCTGTTGATGATCAGATAATTGAAATCCCTAGCAATACGGAGCAAATTGACTTAGTAATGTCCACTTCTGGCCATGGTTGGGGAGCAAATAACACCGGAAATGCAGCAGAGTTTTATCGTGCAAAACACGATATAATGGTAAATGACAAAAAAGAACTTGAACAAGATTTGTGGAACGATTGTGATCCAAATCCAGATAATTGCTTGAATCAACAAGGAACATGGTATCATGACCGAGCCGGTTGGTGCCCGGGTGCCATTGCCCCGCCTCAAGATTTTAATCTTAGTAAATTTAAAGATGAAGGTGCCATTAAACTCGGATATAAATTCCAAAGTACTTATCGCGATTTTTGCCACCCAAATAATCCAAATTGCGTAACTGGAACAACTTGTGCGGATTGTAATGCTGGATATAACCCCCATTATAATGTGGATGTAGTTGCTGTTTTTCACAGTAATGACCCACTTGTTTATGGACTTGGAAGAAACAGTGTTCGGGAATTTGCGACCTCGATTGAAGAAGAAAAAACGAACTATACATTCGAAGTATTTCCGAATCCTACGAATGGACTATTTTCGGTTCAAGCTGCTAACGTTGGAACCCAAATCACAGGAGCCTTATTTTCGATTGATGGTACGCAGCACCAACGTTTTTACTTTGAAACGGTTGAGGAATTAGAAACCTTCAATTTTAATGTAAGTAATTTAGAATCAGGTGTATATTTCTTAGAGCTTGATGGTGCAGAAGGAAAAGGATTCCAGCAGATTGTAGTTCAATAAAAAAGTTTTTCTATAAAAAAAGGGGTTCTACCACAGAACCCCTTTTTTGTTTTAAATCGTTTGCAAACACCTACAACAGTCCAATAATTTCTTCGTCCATCGGGGAGGTTTTTGAGCGATACCGGTGAATTAGCTTACCCTCCTCATCAAACAAATACTTTTCAAAATTCCACCGAATATTTCCAGTAAAATCTGGGTTTTCCAATTCGTTTAACCATTTGAACATTGGGTGAATGTCGTCACCTTTAACAGATACTTTGGCAGCCATTGGAAAACTTACGCCGTAGTTCTTTTTACAAAAGGATTCAATTTCATCATTAGAACCTGGTTCTTGTTTACCAAAATTATTTGCAGGAAAACCTACCACAACAATTTTTTCTCCGTACTGCGCATACAACTCCTGCAATTGCTCATACTGAGGTGTAAAACCACATTTCGAAGCCGTATTAACGATGAGTATTTTCTTGCCTTTAAAATCCGCAAAGTTTATTTCCTCTCCCATTAGTCCGGGCACTTTATAATCGTGAATTGTTTCTTGAGCCATAAGATTTGAATTTGAAACTAACATTCCTATTGCTAGCATTCCGATAATTACTTTTTTCATTTATTGTTATTTTTAGTAGAACAATCTATCTGAAATTGTGTTTCAATCTATTCTTTTTTTTTGTCAATTAACTTTTCCAATTCATTTATTTTTTGCATCAATGATACAAGTAAAGCAATCAGTAAACATATTAATACGAGTGCAGATACCCCTGCGACAAGCAATAGTCCAATTCCAACTGCAAACAGTGCATAAGCTTCTAACAGAAAAATTCCAAGAAACAAAAATGTAACACCAAAAAGAACAAGTGAAACCGTCATCAAATAAACAAGCGCCACAGAACTAGATCTTTGCTTGATTTGATTGGTTATTTCCTTGTCAGTTTTAGTTCCAAGGTCATTCAATCGTTTCTCCTTCCTTCTTGCAATTGTTAAAAAAATGAGTCCAATTCCTCCAAATATAAGTAGTGTGATTCCCCCAAAAGAAAAAAGAATTCCAACACCTCCAAAAGCTACTCCTCCTATGTAGTGATTTTTAGTTTTCTTCACTTGTTCCAACATCTCTTTTGAAAGTGGCTTCTTTTTCAGCAAGCTATCTTGAGGTGAAAAAAATGTTTTTGCTAATTCTTTTTCAAATAGACTTTTATTGAGTTTTTTGTTTTTGAATAATTGAGCGATATTATTCTTATCCAAATCATTTTTAGCGGAATTTTCAAATTCACTTTTCGAAAAATCTGGTTCAGTGGAACCTTCAATAATTTTGTCTTTTTGAGTTGAAAAACGCGAACTGGCCACCTTTTCAGTTTTCGGTTGCTGGTAAGCCAGTTTGTGATTCTTCTTTTTTAGGCCTCGATAGTGATAGCCTTTTAAGTGCTTTCTTTTAGCAAAAACTGGAGAATTAGCTCCTTTTTTATGCGAACTACTGTTACAAGATAAAAAGATGATAATGGTGAGAAGAATAGATAGGCTACGGGAAAATTTCATGTTTTTTTTGATTAGAGATTGCAGCATTAAAATTAAACAACATTCTGGTCATTGTGATATCAACGAACCATTTTAGATTTCATTTTTTTGACTCCTCTCCTGGCCTTAATCCAAGAAAAAAGATTGACAAAAATTCGTATTAAAAAATACGCACAGAAGGCAAGGAGGCTGAGGGCTAACAGCGTGATTAAAATAGCACCGCCGCCACCCCCAATAGATAGGCCGATGGCAATTATTAGAGCAAACACAAGTGCAATACCGCAAAGAATAAACCCAAGTAAACTAATCCAAAACTTTTTAGCTAAACCTCTCGATTTGCTAATTTCTTTGTCAAGTTTCTCTTTGGAATAAACGGTTTTGTCCGGAAATTTTTTCTCTCGGATTTCATCTATTTTAAATGCCCGTACGAACAATAAAATGGCGGAAACCAAAAACAGTGGAAAAAGAATTACAGCACCAGTGGCTATTGAAAACAAAAAACCTACTCCTAAAATAACCCAACCCCAAATTCTTCTGTTCTTTGATTTTCGTAATAAATCATCTTCTTCAAATTCTTCAAATTCCTTCAGGTCCTTTTTGACTTGTGAGAATGGTTTCGATTTAGGCAACATCGATTCTTGAAAAGTCAGTTCTGTACTCACTTCTTTTTCAATCGAGAGCTTATTTAGCGATAGTGTTATATGTGCAATTGGCATTAAAGACACGTTGTTTGAAACCAAAGTAACTTGCTGCTTCGTTCTGTGCTTTTCAAAGGCAGAGGTTGTTTGCATTGGCTTTTGAGTAAAACTGATTTTGTTTCGTTTAAAACCATTAAAATGAAAACCCTTTGTGTACAACCGTTTTTCAAATACCTTTTTTGACGTAAATCCAGTTTCCTTTGAGCTGCTACAACTTAGCAGAACTGAAAAACAAAGAAGGATAGTTTGGTATTTCAATTGCTTATTTTGAGTACGGTTAAAATAACACTTTAGCCTTATCTCTCAAATTGTAGGACGAAGCCATAACCTCTCCGTATGCTCCAGCTGAGCGAATACCAATCAAATCGCCACGCTCCGTTTGTTGCAACACTACATTTTTCCCAAAGCAATCTGATGACTCACATATCGGGCCCACAACGTCGTATTTTTCTCTTGACAAATCGTCTAAATGACGCTTTGACAAGTTTTCAATTTTATGATACGATTGATACAAAGCAGGGCGAATTAGCTCCGTCATGCCAGCATCTAAAATCAAGAAATTGGTATTAATTCCTTTCTTCACGTAAAGCACCTGACTCACCAATGTACCCATAGTACCCGTGATGCTTCTTCCTAATTCAAAGTGAACATCTTGGTTGGGTTGTAGTTCCAGAAAATCATGAAATATTTTGAAGTATTCTTCATAGGGCGGCAGTGGGTGTAAATCTGGAGTTTGGTAATCTATTCCTAGGCCTCCTCCCACGTTGATGTGCTTAATTTTTACATTTCTTGAAAGAAACCACTGTTGCAATTCATTGATTTTGTTGCACAGGTTCTTAAACGGTTTCAAATCGGTAATCTGAGAACCAATATGAAAATGCAAACCAATTAAATTGATGTTTTTACACGATTCAATTACCTGAAGCACTTCTTCTAACTCCCAAGCGTTGATACCAAATTTATTCTCCTCTAATCCAGTAGTAATGTAAGCATGAGTATATGCGTTCACGTTTGGATTCAGCCTTAATGCAATGTCAGCAACCTTATCTTGCTTAGCGGCCAATTCGTTAATTACTTCTATTTCTTGAATACTCTCACAATTGAAACAAAAAATGTCTTTGCTCAAAGCATAATTTATCTCTTTATCGCTTTTGCCAACCCCAGCAAAAACTACTTTGTTTGGAGTAAATCCAGACTCGATTGAGGCTCTAATTTCATTTCCACTAACGCAATCGGCACCTAACCCACTTTTGCTTATTAGTTCCAACACTCTGGAATTTGCATTGGCTTTTATAGCATAATGCACATGAAAATTATTCTTGCTAGATGCTGATTTTAAGGCATCTACATTTTGTTGTAACAAATTGAGGTCGTAGTAAAAAAACGGAGTGTCTTGAACTCCAAATCTATCGATGAGTTTTGAGTTCATTTTTTACAGATTAAAAACACCTTTGTTTAATGCAGTTAATGCAGCTTTTTTATCCTCAGTTTGAATCAACAACGAAACGTTATGATTACTTCCTCCATAAGATATCATTCGAATAGGAATTTCATCTAAGGCATTGAAAATAAGACTTGCATATCCTTTGCCCTCAGCTGAATAATCGCCAACGACACAAACGATGGTTTGATTTTCATCGACTTCTACATTGCCAAAGTCCTTCAATTCATTTACTATTCCCTCCAGGTTCGTCAGGTCATCAATGGTAACAGAAACAGCTACTTCTGACGTTGTAATCATATCGATTGGTGTTTTGAACCGTTCGAAAACTTCAAATACATTTCTAAGAAAACCGTAGGCCATAAGCATTCTTCCTGAGCGAATTTTGATTGCCGTAATTCCATCTTTTGCAGCAACCGCTTTGAACCCTTTAGCACTGCTTTTGGAATGTATTAAGGTTCCGTGAGCACTAGGTTCCATGGTGTTTTTAAGCCAGACTGGTATGTTTTTTTCTTCTGCAGGCCGAATACTCGCTGGGTGTAAAATTTTGGCTCCGAAGTAAGCTAACTCGGCAGCTTCTTTGAACGACAATTCTTGAATTGGTCGAGTTTGCTCAACTATACGAGGGTCGTTATTGTGCATTCCATCAATGTCTGTCCATATTTGAATGCTATCTGCCTTTATTGCAGCTCCAATTAACGAGGCTGTGTAGTCAGAACCTCCGCGTTTTAGATTATCCAATTCTCCAAACGCATTTCTACAGATGTAACCTTGGCAAATAAATAGATCCTTCTTAGGGTATTTCGATAATTCGAACTGAAGATTTTCTTCGATAAATTGTTGGTCGGGTTCACCCGAATTATCGGTTCGCATAAAATCAAGTGCGTTTAATAGCACTGACTTCTGGCCTTTACTTTTGAGGTATTGGTAAAAAATGTTGGTAGAAATCAACTCACCTTGTGCTAAGATAGATCGCTCAATAAACGGACTAAACAATTTTTTGGCGTACGACCGAATTCCATTCAAATAGGCATCTACAATTTCTAGGGTCTCTTCTTTAGTTTCCTCTTTTGATATGAGTTTGATAATAAAGTTTGTGTACAGTTTAGATAGTTCTCCTACCAGACTTAATGCCTCTTCTGCATCCTTTTTATGCAAAGCGGTGCAAATATCCACCAAGGTATTTGTGGTTCCAGAAACTGCCGAAAACACAACTATCTTTTTTTCGCCATCTGAAATAAGTTCTGCAATCGATTGCATTCGCTCTGGGGTTCCAACAGACGTACCACCAAACTTTTGTATAATCATAACATCAATATTGGCTGCAAATGTAGTTGTATAAAGGAACCTAGGACTATTTAAGCCACGCTAAAACTTGACTTAATGCCTTTTAGAATTCTTTACAACCTTGCAAGTCCTTCCTTTCAATTTATCCTAATTTTGACGCCCCAAACAAGCATAAATGCTCGTATTACTACGAAAAGAAATAAACGATTTTTTAAATTCCCTGATTGGGTACATGGTCATCATTATCTTTTTGGTCGTGGTCGGATTGTTTCTGTGGGTTTTTCCGGGTGAATACAATATTTTAAAATCAGGATATGCGAATATCGATTCGTTATTTATTCTGGCTCCTTGGGTTTTTATGTTTTTGGCTCCGGCTATTACTATGCGTATGTTCTCTGAAGAACAACGGAACGGTACCATTGAATTACTGCTTACCAAACCTCTTTCCGAATGGCAAATTGTCATCAGCAAATACCTAGCTGGAGTCTTACTAGTTATGTTCTCACTATTGCCAACACTGATTTATTATTTTACGGTTAGCGAACTTGGTGCTCCACAAAACAATGTAGATACAGGTGCGATGTGGGGTTCTTATATCGGACTTTTTTGCTTGGCTTCGGGCTTTATTTCTATCGGCCTTTTTGCTTCAAGCATCAGTAATAATCAAATTGTGAGTTTCGTAATTGCGCTTTTCCTGTGCTTCTTTGCTTACGTTGGTTTTGAATCATTAAGTAGCCTAGAACTATTTGGAATTGCGGACCACATTATCTTAAAATTGGGCGTAAACGAACACTACCTTTCCCTCAGTCGTGGGGTAATTGATAGTCGAGATATTTTGTATTTCGGAAGTCTAATTCTTCTCTTTTTATTGTTTACTAAGGTTAAACTCGATAGCCGAAAATGGTAGGCCATGAATAAGAAATTCAACGATATATTGACGCTCGTACTGGGTATTGTGGTGCTTGTGCTACTAAATGTTGCGGGTAGTTTTTTCTTCGAGCGAATCGACTTAACATCAGACAAACGGTACTCACTGTCTGAAGTATCAGAAGAGCAAGCCAAAAAATTAGAAGACATAGTTTTTGTACGTGTTTATTTGGAAGGTGACTTGCCTGCGGACTACAAGCGACTGCGAGATGCAACCAAGGAATTACTTGATGAATTTCGGGCTTATGCGGGCGATAATTTGCAATACGAGTTCATTGACCCAAGCGAAGGAGTAAATGAGAAGGAGCGCCAAAAAATCTACCAAAAATTAATGAAGGAAGGGTTAGAACCAACCACCCTCAGAAAACAATCGGTAGAAGAAGCTTCTGAGAAAGTAATTTTTGCTGGAGCCATTGTCACCTTTAGAGAAAAAACGATTCCTTGGCAATTACTAAAGTCGCAAATTGGTGTACCAGAGGCGGTTATGATAAATAACTCTGTACAACAGCTGGAATATGAATTTGCAACGGTGCTCAAAAACATTTCTACAGTTACTAGCAAGCAGATTGCTTTCATTCACGGACATGGAGAGTATTCGGAATTGCAAGTTGCCGACTTCGAAAAGTCGGTGAGTGAGTTTTATGGAGTAAACCATATTACTATCGACGGCAAACTAAATGCCCTAAAGACTATGGATGCCATCATTATTGCGGGGCCTGATTCCGCCTTTAATGATAAAGACAAATTCATTATCGACCAATTTATAATGAAGGGTGGTAAGGCGATTTGGATGTACGAACCGGTGATTGCTTCAATGGACAGCCTAAAAGGGAATTCCACTACGCTGTCTATTCCAAGAGATTTGAATTTGGACGATATGCTTTTTAGGTACGGTGTTCGGGTGAACAGAAACTTGATTATGGATATGCAATCGCTGCCAATTCCGATAGTCACTGGACAAATTGGTAATGCACCCCGACAAGAGTTTTTTCCTTGGCCCTACTTTCCTATGGTGGTCACAAAAGCAAAGAATCCGATTGTAAAAAATTTGGACGCCATCGCAGTTCGGTTTTCTTCAAACATTGATTACGTTGGCAAAAATGATAGCCTAGAAAATACAACACTCTTGGCTTCTTCAAATTACTCAAAAGTGGTTAGTACCCCTGCTAGAGTTAGTTTTAACGTATTGAGAACCAAACCCGACAAAAGACAATACAACAATGGACCACAAAAAATTGGGGTGCTTGTGGAAGGGGTTTTCAATTCCAATTTTGCGAACCGAATTCCTCAACGTATTGTAAATAATCCCAACATAGCATTTAAAGAAAAAAGCTACCCTACCAAACAAATTTTCTTGGCGGATGCAGATATTATTCGAAATGATATAAACGAAGAACGTGGTGAATTTTTTGCATTGGGTTATGACAAATACACCCGAAAAATATACGCGAATAAAGACTTTTTGCTGAACTGTGTAAACTATCTACTCGACGATTCTGGTTTATTGGAGGTACGTGCAAAAGAATTTAAAATCCGCCTTTTAGACAGAACCAGAACCGCTAAAGAGGAACGCAAATGGCAAACCATTAACTTAGTTTTCCCAGTGCTTATCATTGTGCTGTTTGGCATTCTATTTTTCTTTATTCGGAAAAAATTATTTGGTACAAAATGAAAGGTAAAGGACTTATTGGCTTAATCATCGCCTTAGTAGTGTTGGGATTTGTAGTGTTTTTTGCAAGTCAAAATAGTGGATCGACTATAAAGAAGCAATTGAGCAATTTTGCCATTGAAGATACTGCTAGTATTACCAAAGTTTTGCTTTCAGACAAAAACAACAATACCGTTTTATTAGAGAGAGAAGATGACGGAACTTGGTTAGCAAATAAGGATTTTCGAGCCCGGCGTGACGTTATTCAAAACCTATTAAAAACCATTAAAGAAGTAACGGTACGGGCGCCGATTTCAAAATCAAGATTTGAATATACAGTAAAGCAATTGGCGGTGAACTCTACCAAAGTTGAGATTTACCAAAATGGTGCTAACAAGCCAAGCAAAGTCTATTTTGTAGGTGGTGCAAACCCCGATAATACAGGATCTTATATGTTATTAGAGAATTCTTCAGTTCCGTTCCTCATGCACATTGAAGGACATTACGGGTTTATTCAGAGTAGATATTCACCGCGTATCAACGATTGGAAAGACAACTCAATCTGGTATTTTCCGGGAGAAAAAATAACTAACATTAAAAAAGTTACAGTAACCTATCCACAAGATGCTTCCAAATCATTCGAAATTGAGCAACAGGACAAGGAAAACTATCAGCTAAAAGATGCAAATGGAACTCCGATACAATTGCCGAGTAATGGTGTTTTGTACGATTACCTAAAACGCTATCGAAAAATTAGCTACGAGGGTTTTGAAGAAACAAAAACAGCCGAGTTTAAAGACAGCATCACTACCCAAACTCCTGTTCAAACCATTTACAGAGTAGAGGAAATATCTGGACGAGTTACTGAAATTAAAACGTACCACAAACCAGTTCAAGAGGATGCAGTTGACATTGATGGAATGCCAATTCCTCATGATTTAGAGCGAATGTATGCTACTATTAACAACGACCAATTTGTAATCGTTCAATATTACGTGTTTGACCCGCTAACAGTAGCGTTAAAAGATTTATTACCTCCCTCATAACTTGTTGAAAAGTAGATAGGCTCTTTAAAGCTTAACCTTTGTGTCTGCTCAGGTTTGAGATAAATTTGTCAGGATAACAGAGAATATATTTTTATGAAATTTATTGTATCCAGTTCACACTTGCTTAAAGAGTTAAGTGCCATTGCAGGAGTATTAAACTCAAGCAACACCCTTCCAATTCTTGACAACTTCTTGTTCGAAATCAAGAAAAATGATTTGACAGTTTCTGCGTCAGATTTGGAAAGTGTGATTTACACTAAAATTAAGTTGGACAAATCTGACAAAGACGGTAGCATTGCCATACCTGCAAAGTTGTTGTTGGATACGCTAAAAACTTTTCCTGAACAACCTCTTACTTTCAATGTATCTGATGATAATTTTGGAATTGAAGTTGTAACCGATAATGGTAAATACAAATTGGCCGGACACAATGGTGATGAGTTCCCAAAGACGCCAGAATTGGAGTCTCCAGCTACACTAAAGTTGACTTCTGACATATTATTTAACGCCGTCAACAAAACGCTTTTTGCGAGTGGTAACGACGAATTGAGACCTGTAATGTCTGGTGTTTATTTTGAATTAAACAGTGACAACGTAACCTTTGTTGCAACGGATGCACACAAATTGGTTCGATATAGAAGAACAGACGCAAAAGCAAAAAAAGGTGCAGCCTTTATATTACCTAAAAAGCCATCGAATTTACTGAAAGGCTTGTTATCTAGTTTGGACTGCGACGTTACGGTGAAATACACCGACACCAACGCTTACTTCGAATTTGATAACATTACACTTATTTGCCGTTTGATTGACGGAAAATATCCGAACTACGATGCGGTAATTCCTAAGGAAAACCCAAATCGTGTGGTTATTTCGAAAAGCGCTTTCCTAAGTTCTATCAAGCGTATTTCTATCTTTAGCAACAAGACAACTCACCAAGTACGACTGAAAATTTCTGGAAATGAATTGAGTGTTTCTGCTGAAGATTTAGACTTCTCAAACGAAGCAAACGAACGTTTGACTTGCGACCACCAAGGTGAGGATATCGAAATTGGCTTTAACTCTCGTTTTTTGATTGAAATGTTGAGCAACATTGAAACCGAAAATGTATCGTTAGAAATGTCTGCTCCTAACCGTGCAGGACTTTTGTTACCTGCTGAAGGCAATGATGAAAATGAAAACTTATTGATGTTGGTAATGCCAGTTATGCTAAATAACTAGGCTTGTAAACGCACAAAATTGTAAAGCCTTTTCGATCTTTCGGAAAGGCTTTTTTTGTGGTTAAATCAGAGTAAATTGTTCTAAGGAATAAATGCTTCCGTGTGTCTTGGAGAGTATAGTGCTACAGTCAGGAACCTGTGTTTCCTAATTTTAATTCCCCTCTAAAAACTAATTCTGCAGGCCCTTTCAGCCAAACATTGGAAAACTTGTTTTGTTCACACTCATAGCTAATCTCTAGGTGTCCGCCCATAGCTTCTATTTTAGAGCCATTTTTGTTGGTGTTATTTTTCTTCAGCTCTGCAGCTATAGCCACAGCTGTTACCCCTGTTCCACAGGCTAAAGTTTCGTTCTCCACTCCCCTTTCGTATGTTCTGACAAGTAAAGCATCCTTCTTTATTTCTACAAAATTTACGTTAGTTCCTTCCTTTATAAATCGAGAGTTGTTTCGGATTTTTCTGCCTTCATTTACCACGTCCATTTCAGCAACATTTTCACGAAACGAAACATAATGAGGAGAACCAGTATCTAGGTAAAAGTCAGCGCCAATTCGTTCAACAGAGTTCACATCAATCATTTGAAGTTCTACCCAATCTTCATTCAGTCTGGCTCGGTGTAATCCATCAATTGCTGTAAACTGACACTCAGTTTCTTCAAAAACATTTAAATACTTGGCGAAAGCCACAATACATCTTCCGCCGTTTCCACACATGGTACTTTCGTTTCCGTCCGAATTGAAATACACCATTTTAAAATCAACTTCATCATCTAATTCGAGCAGTATTAAGCCATCGGCTCCTACCCCAAAATTTCGGTCGCAAATACTTTTAACTAATGATGTAGATAGATTTTTATTGAGCTGATAATGGCTTCCACGGTTATCTACCAACACAAAATCATTACCCGCTCCTTGATATTTGAAAAACTCCATAAAATTTAGCCCAACTATAGGCAACTAAAGTACGTTTTTTAAATAGTTGACCGCGTAAGTGATAACGCCCAAATTATCATTAACTTGCTGTATAATAAATGGTTAACTAATTTTAACCAAGTGGGTTGAACTTAAAAAAGAGCTTAGAGTTATACTAGTATAATGTTTAATTCTAAATCAAAGAAAGATGAAAAAAATAGTGGTTTTAATAGCTAGTGCAACGTTGGGCGGAATTTTAGCTTTAGGTATCCATGATTCGTTTTTTAAAACTAATCCAGAGACTTTTGCATCAGTAACCGAGCAAGAAGTTCCTGTTCATTTTACACGAAACGCCACCAGTCCTGGGATTCCAGATTTGACCTTTGCAGCTGAAAAATCGTTGGCAAGTGTGGTTCATGTAAAAACTGTTTATAGAGGTCAGGATTACTACTCTTCCAACCCAATATTTGATTTACTCTACGGAAGACCACGTTATATTCCTCAACCGGAAGGCACAGGTTCTGGGGTTATTATTTCTGACGATGGCTATATTGTGACTAACAATCATGTTATTGAAGGTGCCGAAAAAGTAAAAATCACTCTAAACGACAATAAAAATTTTGAAGCCAAAATAATTGGCAGAGACCCAAGCACAGATTTGGCGTTATTGAAAATAGACGCCACCGAACTCCCTTATTTGCAATACGCTAATTCTGATGATATTAAAGTTGGTGAATGGGTTTTAGCAGTAGGCAATCCCTTCAATCTAAACTCTACAGTTACTGCAGGAATTATAAGTGCTAAAGGAAGAGACATTAACATTCTCCAATCTGACCCTAGGTCTGGAATTAGCCCGGTGGAGGCATTCATACAAACCGATGCGGCAGTAAACCCCGGAAACAGTGGCGGTGCATTGGTTAATACTAACGGCGAATTAATAGGAATTAACGCAGCAATTAAGTCAAACACAGGTTCTTTCGCTGGCTATTCTTTTGCTATTCCTGCTAACATCACCAAAAAAGTAGTAGGCGATCTTATTGAATTTGGAGCTGTACAAAGAGCATTTGTGGGAGTAAGTATTCAGGATTTGTCTGATCAACTCATCAAACAAAAAAACTTAAAGCTAAGGGATGGAATATTCATTGCTGGTATAGCTGAAAAAGGTGGTGCAAAAGCTGCTGGAATGGAAGTGGGTGATGTAGTAACTGCAGTAAACGCCAAAAGGGTAACAAATGTTCCTCAATTTCAAGAGCAATTGAGCAACTTTAGACCCGGTGACAAAATCTCTGTAACTGTTAATCGAGCGGGAGAAGAAAAACAGTTGGAAGTTACCTTAAGAAATCAGTATGGGAATACGGAATTGATGGACAAATCGGCGATAGAAGTAAGTACTCTTTTGGGAGCTGAGCTTATTCCGATTAATGAAAAAACATCAAAGCGGCTGAGTTTAAAAAACGGAGTGCAAGTAACAGATCTAACGTCTGGAAAATTGATGAAGGCGGGAGTTAGAGAAGGATTTATTATAGTAAGAGTTGATGGTAAATATGTAAAAACAAAGGATGAATTAAACGCTCAATTAAAAGGAAAACAAGGAGGAGTTTTAATTGAAGGAATTTATCCGAATGGCAAAATGGCCTACTATGGTGTAGGTATGTAAAGAAAAAGATTGGTTAGTTGATTCCAAAATTCGATTTAGCAGCAGGGGTGCATTTATAACTAAACGAAAGGAAGATTATGAGACAATTAAAAATTTCGAAATCGATAACAAATCGGTCGGACAAGTCACTTGATAAATATCTGCAAGATATTAGTAGAGAAGAAATGATAACGGCTGAAGAAGAAGTGCAATTAGCAGTCCGAATAAAAGAAGGCGACGAAAAAGCGCTAGAAAAATTGGTTCGAGCAAATTTGCGATTCGTTGTGTCAGTTTCCAAGCAGTATCAAAATCAAGGGTTGACCCTTCCCGATTTAATTAACGAAGGAAACCTAGGGTTGATAAAAGCGGCGCGCAGATTTGATGAAACGCGTGGATTTAAATTCATTTCTTATGCAGTTTGGTGGATACGTCAATCCATTCTTCAGGCTTTAGCAGAACAGGCTAGAATTGTTCGTCTTCCATTAAATCAAGTTGGAACAATTTCAAAAATCAATAAAACGTATTCCCAATTAGAACAAGAATATGAGCGCGCTCCAAGTGCTTCAGAAATTGGATTGCATTTAGATATTGACTCCAAAAAAGTGCGTGACTCCATGAAAAGTTCTGGTCGTCATGTATCTGTAGATGCACCATTTAAAGAAGGCGAAGACTTTAGCATGATTGACATGATGAGCGGAAATGATGGAAAAACTGACGACGGTTTAATTCAAGAATCTCTGCTTACAGAAATCGAGCGGTCATTAACCACTTTGTCGGAACGTGAACGTCAAGTAATTCGAATGTTTTACGGAATTGGTAAAAAACAAGGCATGACTCTAGACGAAATTGGAGCTCAATTTGACCTTACCCGTGAACGCGTTAGGCAGCTAAAAGAAAAGGCTATCCGAAGGTTGAGACACAACTCCAGAAGCAAGCTGTTAAGAGCTTATCTTGGGTAACAAAAATCAGTTTTACACTTCTTAATTATAATACTTTTGCAGCGCTATTTGAGCAATCATTTAGCGCTGTTTTATTTAAAAATATTAACTAAAGAAAATCTTTATCCGCTATGGCTAATACGGGTTCAACAAATTACAACGAAGCGCACGTGGAGTGGGTTTCTAAAGAAAAAGCTGCAATTGAATTAATCTCTGCGGTTGGCAAATTGATGTACGAAAAGCAAGTAGAATTGGTGCTTTTTAGAAACCACTTGGTAAACGTTGCATCTCCTGAAATTTTAAGGTTGCACGACTATGCTGCAAACGTGGTTCAAAAACCTATTGAAGTTGCTGATACGGTTGCTCTTGCTTCTGCTTTAAATGCAATGGATTTGCCGCCAGCGAAAATTGACATAGGAAAACTGTCTTATGAATGGAAAACCGAAGGAAGCAATTACGCTTCTCAAGCAGAATTCATTGAAGCTAAATTAGGTGACATTGTAAATGGTAAGGCTTCCAAATCGATGGAACCTAGAGATGTTGTTCTGTATGGTTTTGGAAGAATTGGTCGATTAGCTGCTCGTGAATTAATAAAACAAGCTGGAAAAGGCCAACAACTTAGATTAAGAGCAATTGTAACCAGAAACGCTTCTGATTTACAAATTACAAAAAGAGCCTCACTGTTGAGTAACGATTCAGTTCATGGACCTTTCGAAGGTACTGTTGAGGTGGATTTGGCTGGAAAGTGTATGATTTTAAACGGTCAACGCATTCAGATGATTGAAGCGAAAAATCCGGAGGATGTAGATTACACCGAATATGGAATTGATAATTGTTTATTGATTGACAACACCGGTGTTTTCACAGACCGTGAGGCATTGATGAGGCATAAAAAATCGAACGGAGTAAACAAAGTATTACTTACTGCTCCTGGAAAAGAGATACCAAATATCGTTTACGCAATTAACCAAGGAACGGTTAACATTGATGAAGAGACTATTTATTCTGCAGCTTCATGTACCACAAATGCAATCTCTCCAGTATTATCGGTAATTGAAGATAACTTAGGAGTTGAGAGAGGTCATATTGAAACGGTTCACGCCTATACCAACGATCAGAACTTATTGGACAATATGCACAAAAAACCTCGTAGAGGTCGTTCTGCTGCAATCAACATGGTAATTACTTCAACTGGTGCTGGTAAAGCCGTAACTAAGGTTATTCCAAGTTTCGAAAACAAACTGACTGCAAATGCGGTGCGTGTTCCTACTCCAAATGGTTCATTGGCAATTTTAAGTTTGAACTTGAAAAAAGAAACTACACGAGATGAGGTAAATGCACTTTTGAAGAAAGCTGCCTTGGATGGAAATTTGGTAAACCAAATACATTATTCGATGGATGAAGAAATGGTTTCTAACGACATTATTGGAAATACGTGTTGTTCTGTTTTTGATTCGCCTGCTACAATCGTGAGCAAAGATGGCAAAAACGTTGTGCTTTACGTTTGGTACGATAATGAGTTTGGATACACCAAGCAGGTTATTCGTTTGGCTAAGTACATTGCTAAAGTAAGAAGGTTACATTACTACTAACAGTGTACAGATATTTGATTTGAAGCCCGCTCCTTTGAGTGGGCTTTTTTAGGATGAGTTGTAGATTATTGTGGAACAGTCATTTCGGATAAATTTCCAAGAAATTAGTATTGAGAAAGACAGGTTATTTGACTATTTCTCGATACATTTTGCTCATTCTTCACAAAACACTCGAAATGACAGGTCTAATTTTCACCCCACTTTATCCTACAAAACGACGTTTTTTTATTCAAAATATTCCAGTCAGAAAAAACGTAATGCTGAATTTAGTTCAGCATCTCGAGTGGTTAAATAAAGTTCTTAAACATCCACCTAAGACTAATCCTCATTACTCTGCACGACAATCTCCTCAGGTGGTAATTCACATTTGTCCATATGGTGTTCAACAGCCTCATGTACATTCATAAAAAAATGATTGTTGCCTAGAATTTTGGCAATTTTTGCCTTTCTAAACTTATCACGCACAGGGCCTTTGACGCCGGCAAACACCACTTCAACTCGATTTTTATTAAAATGTTCGATTAAATCAACTAGCATATATGAAGCCGTTGAATCTACTTCATTGAGTGGCTGTGCATCGATAAGTACTTTTTTTAATTTAGGTTTTGACTCTGCCCAACCCAGGACGCTGTCTCGAAATAATTCGCAATTAGCAAAAAACAGCTGTGCGTCAAAACGCACAATGAGCAAATCATCCATTTCATCTGCATCATCAAATCGTAAGACATTTCGGTAATAATTGGTACCCTTAATCTTACCCAACTGAGCAATGTGAGGTTTAGTTACACGAAAAACTACCATTACCAAACTCATCACCACACCGATAATTATACCGTTGACAATTCCGAATATTAAAGTCGCGGCAAACGTTGAAATCAGCATTACAAACTCTCGTCTGTCTGTATTCCAAAGGTGTTTTCCGTACTTAACGTCGATAAGCCCGGTAACAGCTACCATAATAATTGACGCAAGTATTGCATGTGGCAAATAATAGAACAACGGGGTTAGAAACAATAGCGTCATCATTACCACAACTGCACTAATTAAAGAAGCTAAACCTGTGTTTGCTCCTGATTGGTCGTTAACCGCCGTTCGGCCAAGTCCGCCGGTAACTGAAAACGACTGAAACAACGAACCCACAATGTTAGCAATGCCAATGGCAAATAATTCTTGATTTGGTAATATCTGATAATCTCTATGCTTGGCTTGGATAGCCTTTGATACCGAAATAGCTTCAGTAAATGCAATGAGTGCTATAGTGAACGCGGCTGGTAACAGTTTTTTGATGATTTCAACATTGAAATTGGGTAATCGAAAACTGGGTAAACCGGCAGGTATTTCACCAACAATACGAACATTTCCGGAACTCAAACTGCAAGCATAAACAGCCACAATACTGACTACTACAGCTATTAAAGCTCCGGGAATTTTTCGGTTGATTTTCTTCACGGCCAAAATGAGACCAATTCCCAAGATCCCAATTAAAATAGTTACAGAAGACCAATCAGAAAACTCCATTATCGACAGATAAAAGGTCTCAAATACGTTTCCTGAGTTAGATACTTGTATTCCCAATAAATGCCGTAATTGGCTCACTCCAATTACAATTGCGGCTGCTGCAGTGAATCCACCTATAACAGGTTTAGATAAAAAATTGACCAAAAACCCCAGCCGCATGAATCCGAATAACACCAGTATTATTCCTTCAACAAAAGCCAATAAAATGGCAAGCTCAACGAAATGCTCTGAACCCACCTCAGCGAAAGCACTTACACTTGCCATAACTAATAACGAATCAATGGCTACAGGACCAACTGCCAGCTGTCTGCTAGTTCCAAATAAAGCGTAAATAATAAGAGGAAAAGTAGCCGCGTACAATCCGTAAATCGGAGGAACGCCTGCTATCATTGCATAGGCCATTCCTTGTGGAATGAGCATGACGCCTACAGTAATTCCAGCAGAAACATCTCCACTTAGCCATTCCTTTTTGTAACCAGGAAGCCAACTTAGAATTGGAAATATTCGCTTTTGGGGCATATGCGCCAAAGGTATAATTTAGGATTAGGTGTGGTTTGTAATTTGGATTACACTAGATGATTATGGTTCTTGGTAGTTTCATATAAAAGAACGAAATTTGATAAATGAATTTGCCTGATTACATAGAAATAGATTCTGAAAAACGATTTGGAAAGCCAATAATTAAAGGTACGAGAATAGCAGTTTCAGAAATTCTGAATTGGCTTGCCAATGGCATGAGTAAGGAGGACATCACTGTTGATTTTCCTGAAATTAAGGAAGCTGATATTAACGCCGCACTGCTATATGCTTCAAACCGAGAAAGCCAACTTGGAATTGCTTCGTGAAAATTCTTTTCGACCAAAACATATCTTTTAGACTAATTAAGAGAATTGAACCATTATTCCCTGAAGCAAAGCACTTGTCTAGTTTGGGTTTAATAAATGAAGATGACGTCGAAATTTGGAAATACTCAAAAAAACACGATTTTACAATTGTAACATTCGATTCTGATTTCTACGATTACTCAATTGTTTGGGGGGCTCCTCCTAAAATCATTTGGATTAGAGCAGGTAACCTTACCACAAAAAGTGTAGAAGAGATTCTTAGAAAACAACAAAACAATATAGTCAGCTTTATCAATGATTCTGACCTAGCCTGCCTCCAAATTATTGATACTACTCCTTAAATCTTAAACTGTACCGTCGCGTAAAAGTTTATTGGATCAGCAGGTATAATTCCAGGACCAGGATAGCCTACTGCCCTTCTCGTGAAATATAGATTGTTGGATAGGTTGTTAACTCCCGCTTCAAACGTCCATTTTTTGAGGGTGTAACTTGCACTCAAGTCCATAACCCAATAAGCTGGAATAATTCCAACAAGCGCATTACTGGCAAATTTGGCATTGGTTGCATCCGAGAATTGTTCGGAATTAGAAGAGAACTGATATCCTGCTTTAAAATTTTTCTTTTTGAAATTCAGTCCTGTTTTGAAAATCAAATCAGGTACATTTTCGACCTGTTTATTTTCAAAAGCTGGCTCATCAGAATTTACGTAGCGAGCATCTTGAATGGTGAAATTACTGAACAGATTCAAACTGGATTTTGCCTTCCCTTTTGTAAAGATTCCCAACAAATTTGCTTCACCATAACTCTCCAAACCAATATTTCTAGAATCGGAAACGTTCGTACGGAATCGATAAATACGAAACGTATTTTCATCCACACGAGCAACTGTTCCTATTCTTCCTGAATATTGCAGATAATAGGCACTTACATCATAAATAAAGTATTTTGAAATAACACCTCTCAATCCTACATCACCTGAGAACCCAGTTTCATCTTGCAAGTTCGGATCAACTTTTAAATTCGGATTATTCACCCGCATATCGTTGAAATTTATAGCTCTATAATTTTGACTAATGTTTCCGTACAGTTCTGCATTTTTAAATTTATAGGCGGTTCCAATTCCACCTATAACAAATGCTCTTGAGCTACTTTGGAAATCCGAAATTGTAGAATCTAACTGCAGGTTTCCAGCCAAATCTCTGAATTCTACATTGTAAGTTCCATCGGCTTGGGTAATAATATGCTCGAACCTCAAACCTGGAGTCACGCTCCATTTCTCAGAAATTTGAAATACGTTTTCCGTGAATGCGGCAATGTTCTGACTCGGAAATTGGTAGTTACTGTATTCTGGTTCATTAGGGTTTTTGAATTCAAAATTGGCATCAAACCCAGTGGAGCCGTTGCCTTGTTTTCTTTTCGTGAACCCTCGGTAATAGCGCACACCAACTAACCAGTTACTTGGATTTCCAAGAAAGTTGTAAGTATGAATCATTCTGGTTTCATTACCCACATTTAAGTAATTGTCCCGCATTAAATCACGCATACCTTCTGGGTCTGGTCGATTTATGTATCCCAAAACGCCGAGCGCATCACGACTGCCAATTAAACCAAAGTTTCGCATTTCAAATCTCCATTTTGCATTCAAACGATAGTTTATGGTCAAAGCTGCTACATTCCAATCTATTCTAAACCAATTACGCTCCCGAATACTTTGACTGGGATCTTCCTCAAACAATGCATCCGTAAGTCCTCCAGGTTGTTGCGCAGTATAATTCAATTTGGTAAACTCAACTTTGTAATTCAACTTTTCCGTCACCTTATGATGAAATTGCACATGTCCTGCAATGGATTCAAACTGGCTATTTGGTCGCCAGCCACCGCCTCGTTTGTAATTTACAAACCCATAGTAGCCTACTTTTTTGTGCGTTCCACCAACTGAATTAAACGAATTGAAAAGCCCAAATGAACCAACAGATTGTCTAGAAACAACCTCTAATTTCTTTTCAGGGCTAGGTCCTTTTAATTCAAAATTTAAGACCCCTCCAAACTGAGTTCCGTACTGCAGACTAGAAGCACCTCTTGTAACCTCAATTCTTTTGATAGCCTCCGAAGGCGGCGTGTAATAACTCTCCGGATAGCCTAACGCATCAGCGGCTATGTCGTATCCATTTTGACGGGTATTAAAATTACTGGTTCGGTTTGGACTTAATCCTCGTCCACCAATATCCAACTGTAAACCACCAGCACTACTTTCCCAAATATTTAGGCCAGCAATACGGCTATAAATTTGACGTGAATTGTTGGTTGCTAAATTGGCATTGAGTTCTTCCAAAACTATTACTTCACTCTTTTTTGCAGAATAAATGTCCATACCATCAACAGATGCCATGTGCATCAATCCAAAGCCAGACCCCATCTCCTCCACCAATTCAAATTCTGTAAGGTCAATAGCAACGCTATCTAGACTAAAGTCTAGCCTATTCTGGCCTTCCTTAAGAACAACTTCTTGTTCGGTTGTTTGCAATCCAAGTGTAAAAACTAAAACCGTGTATGAACCTGGTTTAAGGTCAGAAATCTCGTATTCCCCGTTCTGATTTGTTTTGGTTTTATGCGCAGTGAATTTTAAAATTACCTCACTTCCATCTGCTGGTTTTTCGCTGTTTTTCCAATTCACTTTTCCGCTAAGTGATGCCGTTTGCGCCATGCTTCCATAAGTATAACAGCCAAGTATCAACGTTATGACTAATGTTCGAATCACTACTTAAATGGAAGTATCCATGTTTTTTCTTGCCACGAATCTTCCAACTCGGCAAGGTTAATAGTAGGATCAATAAATGGTCGAGAACCTGAACCGTTCAAGGTTACATATACTTCCGAAGTGACTTCAGGATTTTCCCATCCCTTCGTTTTCAAATCTTCGGCTATGTAATTTGCAAACTGTACAATCATATCGGGTTGTGTGGCCATCATTTTTTCTTGGCCGGCCGTCAAATAATCGCAATTTCTAATTTCAACTTTTTGTTTGGTCGCCTTATCTGTTGCGTAAAAAAATGCGCTACCTGCTTTTTCCATGAGCATAACTCTCCAACCGAATCGATACCCTTGTTCGTGCCAAAAAAGTGGTCCTTCGTAAGCCAAATAACGAAATGGGAACACCACCTGAAAAATGAAAAATAGGGCTAAAACTGAAAGCAATGGCTGAGATACTATTGCTGGATTAGAATTAAGAATTTGCGGGTTCCAATTGAATAATTGCTCCAGTTTGAACAATAATTTTTTATGAAAATCTTCAGAAAAGAAAATCAATGTTGAACAAATCATGATAAACGGAAACATACCAATGGGGAACAACCAATACGTGAGTGCATGAAATGCAATGACGGCTGCATAAGCAAATGGTCTAAACTTTTTTGAAAGCAATAAGAATGGAATTAATAAATCGTACAACGCACCAAACCAACTAAATACGTATGCTATCCAAGTATATTTGAACAGAAATCCAATTACAGGTTTAGCAGCATGAACGGGCAGCCACATTTTCAAGGGTTGCGCATTAACGAGCCAATCGTAATTCAATTTTGCAATCCCCGCATAAAAGTAAACAAGCCCCAATTGGAGCTTCAACACATTAATTGACCAAGCTTGTATTTTCCGAGATTGAATGTTGGAATTCCGCTTGGCATCGAATGAAAAGAATCGATGAGCCGGCAAGAATATCATCAATAAAGCCATTAAACTGATAAAGTAATAATGATTGAGATAAGTGGTTTTATCAATTAGTTCAATGTAGGTAAAGCTTAAGAAAAACACCACTGATGCAATTCGATAAAACAGCCCTACCATCATGAATATCGTAGCTGCAATGGCCACGCCAAAAAGGATATACATTCCTGATACTCTAAGAGGCTCTACCCATTCAAAACCAAAATACTTGAAGTGCATTTTTGGCATAATGTAGAAATCGTAAATCCAACCGTTTAACCAAAAACGCAGCAGGCTGCCCAACATCAATACAGAGAATAGGATGCGAAAAATCACCAAAGGAGCAATATCAACTTCTTTGGTGATTAAGTTCTTTTTCAAGGTATTGAAATTCAGCATATCAATCTCCGTCGTTATCCTGATAAGTAATAAGAATACCTGTGGCAGAAGGAATGTCTGTTTTGGTCAGTACAATCAATTTCTGAAGTTCCTTAACGGCATCGTCAATTTTACTTTTATTGCTTACCAAATTTTCTTTTAACGGCTTTGGAATAGTCGCCAATTTTTCTTTGCAAGCTGCAAATTGACTTTTAATGGCATCGTTCAGTGAACCATCGTTGTACTTAGCTCCAATACTTTCCAAATAATCATCAAGACCAAGCCTATCTTCGCCGTCAACCGATTTTCCCAAATAAAACGACTCTACTGCATGTAAATTCTTTTCTGCTAACTCAATGGAAATATCGCCTTTATGTGTTGCTTCGACATGACCAGGAAGTGCATTGCCAGAAAAATTTCGATTCCCGTTCGGAATACCCAATTTGCCATCTCTTAGATGACGCTCCAAATGCTGATTCAAAGTATTGATAACCAGCCCTAAGCTCCCGCCGACATCAGTGCCCACAGCTGAATTGAATTGATTGCCGTAATTACCTCCATTGGCTGACCACCTTGTGTTTACCATAGCAGCATTTTCAGCGATTTGAGAAGTAACTTCTATCAAGAAATTTAAACGATTTGAACCTGAATTAACGTTCGTAAATTGTGCCAAAATCGCACTATCAGAATCGTTGTACAACAAATAGTCTAGTGCTGGTAAACCTTTTACATCCAACTTATTGGCACCATCAATATTGGTACTTCCGTCAGCGACCAATTTCTCTAATTGTTCGACATCTGTGGGGTAAATATTGGTCTCGCCTCTGAGAGTAATTTCTGCTGCCGGACCAAATTCGAACATACCAATCGATTGCCAAGACAGATATGCGGCTTTCCATTTTGAACGTAAAACATCCAGATTTTCCTGAGTTACATTTTGTCTAAATGCAGTAACAGCTGATTGTAAATCAGCTGCATCTGCATTGTACTTTTCGTAGCCAGGTATAATTATAGAAGAAGACCAATTCTTTAGAACATCCTCCACATTTATTGCTGTTGAAGTTGTAGGTGTTTTGTCCTTTTCTTCCGGTTCATCTTTTTTGCACGACCAACTGAGCGCGACTAGTAAAACTCCTAAAAAATATTTCATCTCTACAACTGTTCTTTTATTGATTCGAGTCCGTATGTAGCTGCAAGTGCATCACGAACTGAAGTTAAATCTGCTGCCTTTACAGCGTAAAAGTTATCACCTAGTTTGGATTTGTGAGCCTCGATTTCACTGGCAGAAAGCTTTCCGTTCTTTGCATATTTCAAATCGCCTATAAATGCCCAAGCTTCACTCAAAGCATGATTTCTTAGTGCATCGTCAGTAATTTTTGATTTGGTAGAATTCAAATAGTGAATTGCAGTAGCTGCACAAACTTTTTCGAGTTCTTCTCTTATGATAACGATTTGAGCATCACGAGTTGTCATGTCTTTTTGAGTAATAGCAAAACGACCTTTGATAAATGCATTCATCAATTTTTCGTTCGAACCCAAAAAATCATCTCTTCCATTAGTATATTTCCCCCAGAACCTGCCTGTACCTTCAGTTGGGTAATTCACTGTTCCGAACATGTACCCAAATGCTTCATCCCAGTGATGCTCCATTTTTGTATAAGACTTCCCTTCAACTTTAGCTTCGTTATCTACATCCATTTTGCTAGCACCTAAGTACACAAAAGAAATTTGGTGCATGAACACCGCGCCCATCAATCCTTTCTCAATTAATTGAGTAAACTCTTGACCTTTTTCGTTTTGGAAATAAGCTTTAGTTCCCGACTGAACCACACCTGCTTTTCCTTCAGCACCTTCGTATTTACCCGCTTCTGTAGAATCTGAAAGTCGAGCCATCTCCTTCATCAATGCTTCAATTTCGGCAATAATTGTGGGGTCATCTCCTGCCGTTTTATTTTTCAACTGTTTTGTAGAGGCATTTAAATCAGGATTCGAAAATGGGCTGTTTTCATTCCCATACATATCTAACAACTTAGCTGCTTCAATACTAGTACCGGAAGTGTTGGTTGTCTTCATATAGGATACCATTTCCGAAAGCATATCCAAACGATCAGATTGCCCCGAAAAACTCACCGTTGACTCACCATCTCTTTCAAATTTGTAACTGGTTGGTGCCTGAACTTCTGGTTCAACAATTATTTTTTCATACTCACAAGACCCATCATCTTTCTTAGCTTTTTCGACATAATTTAACGCCTTCTCATCTGTACATCCTTCCTTTTTACAAGCTGCAAGAGCTAACATTCCAACTAGTAAAAAGCTGACCTTTCTCATGTTTATATTTATTTAGACTTATTTTAAATAACGAGGCAAATCTACCTGTGGATTTCTGGTTTGACAATACCTAGGGGTAGGTATTTTGATAGATGTTCTTCACATATAGAATTGCATAAGATGAAATATTCAAACCGTCATTTTTTTGAATACAAGCCATAAAGGAAACGCTAACTTTGCCGTACCATGGCAGAGAAAAGATTCAGTAAACAAGTAAAAATCAAAAACAACAAAGCTCGCTATGAATTCGAGCTAATGGATGAGTTTACAGCTGGAATTCAATTGCAAGGAACCGAAATAAAATCCATCAGAGAAGGCAAGGCCAATTTGAATGAGGCATTCGTGAGCTTATTGAGTCAAGAAGTTTTTGTAAGAAATATGTTTATTGACGAATACAAAGAGGGAACTTATGCTAACCACATACCTAAGCGAGATCGTAAATTATTGCTCAATAAAAGAGAAATAAAGAAGATTCAAAAACACATGCTGATAAAGGGATATACTGCAATTCCGACGCTCCTATTTATCAATGAAAATGGACTTGCTAAATTGAAGTTTTCATTAGCGAAAGGGAAGAAATTACACGACAAACGAGATAGCCTGAAACAGAAAGACTTGAAGAGACAAATAGACCGAGCTTTGTCGTAATTAGCATGTGTTAAAATAACATGCTCAGTATGTCTTGTACCGTTCAACTACTTGTTTATATTTGGTTTCTTGCAAAAAATGACAAACGGTAAACCTAATTATTCAATTAAAAAATGAGTGAAGAGCTACTAAAAGCCCTGATGAAGCTATTTGCAATGGCTTCTGACGTTGACGATATCACTCAGGAGAGTCGTGTCATTGTTGAGGATTACCTTACTCAGGAGTTGAACGCTGAGCTAGTTCCAAAATACCTTGAATTGTACGACAAGAACATCAAGGAAATTCACCACGGAGATACTAAAGATGCACTGGGCACTGAAAACGTAATTGAAGTTTGCTCCCAAATAAATACCGTACTTAGGCAAAAACAAAAGGTTGTAATTCTAATCCGATTATTGGAGTACATACTAGCAGATGAAAATATCTCTGACCACGAATTCCAATTTCTAAGAACTACCGCCGATACATTTAAAATTCCAACAGATGAATTTGACGACTGCCTTAAATTTCTGGAAGCAGAACACAATAAAATCCCTGACCTTAAGGATATTTTAGTAGTCTCATCCGAAAAAGAAATCAAATCGGACAAACACCAGCACATTTCGAGACCTGGAGTTGATGGGAAAATAATTTTCTTGAAATTCCCTAGCGTTGAAATGTACGTTATGCGGTTTTTAGGAGACGATAACCTCTACTTAAATGGGCAAATTGTTTTTGCTAACCGAGCATATCCACTTAATGTAGGATCATCAGTTCGTAGTCCTAAAGTCGCTCCTATCTTCTACAGCGATGTCGTTAGTTCGTTTCTAGTTCGAACTGAAAGCGAAAAAATTGTTTTCAAAGCTCAAGACTTAGTTTATAAATTCAAAACCGGCAATATTGGTGTCCAGCCGTTTAGAATGTGTGAAGAAAACGGAAAGCTCTTGGGTATCATGGGCGGTTCTGGTGCAGGAAAATCTACATTACTGAACATTCTAAATGGAAATTATACGCCAACAGAAGGACAAGTAACCCTGAACGGAATTGACATCCACAAGCATCCAGAAAAAATTAAAGGTGTAATCGGATACGTTTCTCAAGATGATTTATTGATTGAGGAATTGACTGTTTTTCAAAACTTGTACTACAACGCAAAGTTGATTTTCGGTGGCAAGTCGGATAAAGAAGTTACCAAAATGGTGATGGATTTATTGATTAGCCTTGGACTTAAAGAAACTGTGGACCTCAAAGTCGGAAGCCCGATGGAGAAGTACATAAGTGGAGGCCAGCGAAAAAGATTGAATATTGCTCTTGAATTAATTAGAGAACCTGCGCTACTCTATGTCGATGAGCCTACTTCTGGATTGAGTTCAAGAGATTCTCAAAACATTATGGATTTGCTGAAGGAACTCTCCCTTAAAGGCAAATTGATTTACGTGGTGATTCACCAACCTTCATCAGACATTTTTAAAATGTTTGATAAGCTTATGATTCTTGATGTTGGTGGATACCTAATTTATAACGGTAATCCGGTTGAAGGCATCAAATATTTCAAAAAAGCGGCTAAATACGCCAACGCCGATGAAGAGGATGCAAGTGGAAATGTAAACCCAGAGATCATCTTCAATATTATCGACCAAAAGGTTGTGGATGAATATGGTAACTTAACAGATAATCGTAAAGTTTCTCCTCAACAGTGGTACGATTTATATCTTAAAGAAATTGATAAAGATGTGGAGATGCTGCCAGACCCACCTTCGGCACCAAACATCGAATTCAACCTTGCAGGTGTTTTCAAACAATTCAAAATATTTGTTACCCGAGATGTTCTTTCGAAACTAACGAATCGCCAGTACATGCTTATCAATATGCTTGAAGCTCCTGTTTTGGCGCTTATTTTAAGCTACTTCGTTCGTTACTATCCTTTCAATGGAACGGACAGCAGTGAATATATATTTTTAGAAAATGAAAATATTCCGGCCTACATGTTCATGTCGGTTGTCGTTGCACTTTTCATTGGACTAACAGTTAGTGCGGAAGAAATTATTCGCGATCAAAAAATCAGGAAACGAGAATCCTTCTTAAACCTCAACAACAAAGCCTATTTGATAAGTAAGATTCTTATCATGTTTGTTATTTCGGCAATTCAAACTCTGTCTTTCATCTTTATTGGAAATAACATCCTTGAAATTGATGGGATGTTCTGGGATTATTATCTAGTACTATTCACCACGGCTTGTTTCGCTAATGTACTGGGTCTCAATATATCAGCCAGTTTCAATAGTGCTGTAACTATTTATATCCTAATTCCATTTATCATTATACCTCAACTTATTTTTAGTGGAGTAATAGTGAAGTTCGACAAATTAAACCCGAACATTTCATCTAGAATCAAAGTTCCAATTATTGGTGAAGCTATGGCTTCTCGATGGGCTTTTGAGGCATTAGCAGTTAATCAGTTTATTGAAAATAAATTTGAAAAACACCTTTATCCTTACGATAAGATTCAAGCAATGGCCAACTACAAAAAGGTCTATTGGATTCCTCAATTAAATTCTAAAATCGGTTTCATAGAAAACTACTATGAAGATGAGGAAAAGAAAGAAGAGGTTATAGAGTCGTTGAAGGTTATTAAAAATGAAGTAAAATCTCAGAATAAGGTTTATCCTAAACTAGCCTTTGATGGAATTGATGAATTGAACATTGAAACCATCAACAGACAGTCTTTTCAAGATTTGAAAGATTACTTGAAACTGCAGCGCACTTTCTATAATAAATTGCATAACAGGACTTTAGATGATAGAGATGATGCGATTAACTACTTATCTAAAGATTCGGATATCAATTTTACAGAAGCTAAAAACAAACACAGAAATCAAAGTCTTGCAGATTTGGTTACTAATAAGTTAGAGTTAAGTCACATTATAGAATACAACGGTAAATTGGTTCCTCAAGAAAACCCAATCTACCGGGACAGTGAATCTGTTAATAGTCACTTTTTTGCCCCGCAGAAAAAAATGTTTGGCCAATATGTTAAAACGTTTTGGGTCAACATTATGGTTATTTGGATAATGACGATAAGTCTTATTATCGCTCTGTTCTTCGACTTTTTTAGAAAGGTAATGAACCTTTTCGACAAATAATTTAAAGGACAAAATTTACTATTATTAAGCTTTTTAAGTAAGAATTCGGCCAAGGTTGTTTTTTACTTTTGCTTGCTCACAACACAATATTTATATGAAAAAAATAGCTGTTATAGGTGCAGGAACCATGGGAAATGGAATTGCACATGTTTTTGCCCAAAGTGGTTACAAAGTAAATTTGATTGACATTCAGCAATCTAGCCTTGACAAAGCAATAGCTACGATAACCAAAAACCTTGACCGACTAATTGCCAAGGAAAAAATTACTACTGAACAAAAGAACAATTGCTTAAGTAACATTACGACCTATACAAGCATCGAAAACGGTGCTAAAGACCGCGAACTAGTGGTAGAAGCAGCTACGGAGAACATCGACTTGAAATTGAAGATATTTAAGGATTTAGATGCTCATGCTAATGCTGATTGCATTCTTGCTACCAATACGTCCTCCATTTCAATTACTAAGATTGCATCGGTAACTAACCGACCCGAAAAAGTAATTGGTATGCACTTTATGAATCCAGTTCCGATAATGAAATTGGTGGAAATCATTCGTGGTTATGCAACTTCGGACGAAATCACGAATACCATTATGGAAACCTCTAAAAAATTGGGTAAAATTCCGGTTGAAGTAAACGATTATCCTGGATTTGTTGCTAACCGTATTCTTATGCCAATGATTAATGAGGCAATCATCACATTGCATGAAGGTGTTGCAGGTGTTGAAGAAATTGATACGGTTATGAAATTAGGAATGGCGCATCCAATGGGACCATTACAACTGGCCGATTTCATTGGATTAGACGTTTGTTTGTCCATTATGAATGTGTTGTACGACGGATTCGGAAATTCGAAATACGCTCCATGCCCATTATTGGTAAATATGGTAACAGCTGGCAAATTAGGTGCTAAAAGCGGTGAAGGTTTTTACAAGCATGGTCATGGAACTAAGGATTGGATTGTAGCTGATAACTTTAAAAAATAGAATCAGATTTGATAGTATAAATTCTGAAAAGCGGCTTTTAGCCGCTTTTTTTGTGCCTATTTATTTTCAATCTTCAGTAATACAATGACTTGTTGGTTAGCTTCGCCGAGCTCTTAGACCGAAACTGAATTAAGTTCATACTGGACCAGTCTAAGGAACTTAATTCCTTTTTAAACATATTCTCGTTTTTTAGGGGATTGATGCTTCATTTAATCCAACTCAATTAACACTGCTTGCTTTACCGAAAGGGTATCAATCGATTCAGTGCCCTCAGAGTGTAATTCTATTGAACAACCTTCCAATCTGACCGAATTAATTTCCGCATTTGAAACCACACAGTGTTTCAATTTTTGCTTAAAAGCATCCGAAAATTGTATCGTCTCTGTATTTCGACCCGATACTCGATTAAAGTCAGCAATCATTCGATAGAAATAAACAGAGTTATTCTTTGAAGGTTCAACACAATAACAGACGCTTCGCTTCCCCTCAAAAACCTCAAATACAGTTTTGTTATGCTGATAAACCAGAAACCCTGAAGAAGACTGTACTTGGTAGTTTATATGGATATATGAGCCTACAAGAATTACGACATTAACTAAGGCTAATCGGTAAGCTACCCTCGATATTCTCGTAATAAAAATGGCCAATAAAATGATAAGCGAGTAGAGTAAAAAAAGCTGAAGCAAATTGATTTGAACATCTTTCATCGTGCCATAGGGGGCTTGAAAGAGCATTTCTACAAACTGATTTAACAACCACACTATTTTTTGATAAATCCATCCTAAGACAAGCTCTAAAGAGGTAAAACCAAAGCTGGAAAACAGAGAACTTGCAAACAAAATAAAACCACCAAACAACACGGCAAACGCAGCTGGAATAACGACCAAATTTGTTGCTAAAAAATAGGTAGGAAACTGATGAAAATAACATAAGCCCAAAGGAAAAGTTGCTAACTGAGCAACAATAGCGAGGCAAATTAAACTCCATATTTTAGTAGTTATCCAATGCTTGGGTTCAATACAATTGAACAACTTTTGATAACCATAGATGATTCCAAAAACCGCCAAATAGGAAAGTTGAAACCCAACGTTGAAAATCAGATTCGCGTCGTACAGCAGCATTAGAAAAGCTGAGGCAAAAATGGTATTGTACTTATCATCTACTCGGCGTAACATCATGCCCAAACTCAGTAAAATAAACATAACGGAAGCTCGGGTTACCGAAGGTGAAAACCCCGTAATTGCAGCATAAAGTATAATTATTAGAATAATGAAAATCGTATGGAGCTCTTTACCATATCTAACCTTTAGTAACGGCTTCAGCAACTGATTGAACAACAGAAATACCAAACCCACATGTAATCCTGAAACGGCAAGAATGTGCATAGCCCCAACTCCAGCATAGGCTTGTTTGGTTTCCGATTCTAGAAACTGCTTTTGTCCAAGTACCAAAGCTTCCGCTACACCTAGTTCTTTTGGTTGTAGGTTTCTTTCCAGGACTTTGGACAATGTTATTCTAATTTCATATGCCATTCGCCAAAGACTAAATTCTGGTCGTTCGTATAGTTGGACATGGCTTGGTTCAATTCTAAAAGAATAGCCTTGGTTTTGCATATACCTGCGATAGTCGAATCCGCCTGGATTGGTGTTCTGGAAATAGTTTTGAGCCGTTCCTTCTAGCCACAAAACATCATCTGGAAAGTACTGTCTTCCAATTTTGTTTTCTAGTTTCAAGCTAACTCGTACTGGGTTTACAATTGACGTACTATTAATTACGCCTGATGCGAGTACACCGAACACCTTTTGCTCACCACTAGTAGAAACTTGGATGTTTTGAATTTGAAACAATCCTTTTACTTCCTTACTAGCATCAAGGTGCAAAACAGTATTCTTAGATACAGTTATCAGTAAAACTCCAATACACGCAAACACTAAAAACATCCCAAATTGAAACCTAAAAACGCGTTCCGACTGTGCATATTCGTAATACTTTTTGTGTGTAAAAAAAGAAATGGCTAGCCCTAACACAGACAATATTACCAATCCAATAAAAGGGACATTTAAATATTTTCCTGCAAGAATTCCACAGATTAAATACAATAACAGCTTGGCGAATGGTTGCAATCGGTTAAGCATTCCATAAAATTAAGAAAATAATATCGATCTACTGGTTGGCTTTCAGATGAAAAACTAAAACACAATCTTTTTGTTGTAAAATTCGAAATGACAAAGGGGAGCTTTATTCAAACAACCTAGAGGAATATCAATCCCCTCTAAAGAAATCGAGAGCGGAAAGGTGAATGAGGTGTGTGTCTTTGTAATAGTATTTTAAAATCTTGTTGTACGGTATTCCTAATTCTGCCATACGCATAGCGCCTTCTTGGCTAAGCCCTACTCCATGGCCAAATCCGCGACCAACGAAGTACACGTATTTTCCTTCATCTCCTTCAGAAATAGAAAAGAAAGTAGAACGCAAACCCCAATCAATTCGAATGGTTTTTAGCAACGTATTTGGCGCCAATGGCGAAAGATATCTATCTCTATTCTTTGGGCAATAATCCAGTACGTATTCTAGGTAAACACTGTCTTCAATTGGATAATTGTACTTGCGTTTCAAATAACTCAACCACTTTTCTTTTTCGATAAATGTTTTCCAATTGTAATGGGGTTGATTTAAGCTAAACGTATCCGGAACTGAACGTAAATAACCCACTTCAGCGCTCCAAGCATCTTCGCTATTAGCAGTTTGTCCACCAGAATTAGAATGGAAAACCGCTTGAATTAAGTTGATATCACTATCTACTAAAACAAGACCACGAGTAGCATTTGTAGCCTTAATAATATCTGGGTTTCTAGTACTCATTCCTTTATAGACCTGACTATTTACCCGGTCACATACATTGAAACCATACTTGGAGTATTTATTCAAATTACTGAGTACATAGGTTCGAGCAATTATTGCTTGCACTTTGTAATACTCATACGTTTCTCTACTTCCTGATTCCGCTTCTACAACTCCACCAATGTAATGTTCTATATAAACATTATTAATCAACTTCAGTTTTCCGTTATAAACCGACACATTAAGATTATCGTTGTATGAACGCTTAGCAGTGTTAGGAGACATGGCCTTCAGGTTAAACACTGAACCCCACGTATTTCGCTTCAATCTTACCTTGCGAAAAGAACCTAAAATTTTTCCACCAGAAGTTACTTGCACTGAATTCGACAAGGTTCTCAACACCATGGTCTGATTAATAGTTAGTTGCTTGATGGGTACATTATCGCCATAAAGAGTATAAGAACCTGTGTGGATGGACACTAACGAAGATGCTGGCCGTTTTCCCCAAAGAATGCCAACATTTATTACTTCCTTAATTGCAAATGCTGCGTGGGTCGATAAAACAATTAGAAAAACAAGTAGAATGCGCACCATAACTATAGGACACAAATGTAATTTACCAAAAAAGGGCTTATGGTCTAGCCTTTCAGAGTTTTCAACATGAGTTTGGCAGTAAGGTCAGAGGCACCATCACCGCCTAATTTTTCAATCAATTGGTCGTAGTTTTCGAGCATTTGATTTCGGTAATTTTCATCGTGTAGAATAGAGTCCAGTTCATTAGACAGCCCCTTATTATTTAAGTCAGACTGAATTAATTCCTTAACTATTTCTTTGTCCATTATCAAATTGACTAACGAAATGAACTTAACCTTTATAAGCATTCTAGCTATTGCTACACTAATCGGGCTTGCTTTATAACACACTATTTCAGGTACTCTCAATAAAGCAGTCTCTAAAGTTGCAGTTCCACTACTGACTAATGCCGCTTTCGATTGCATTAGCAAATCGTAGGTTTTACCTTCGATGATAGAAACATTTTGTTTGGTTAAAAAGGGTTGATAAAAATCCAATTCTAAAGCAGGGGCTCCAGCGAGCACAAATTGATAGTCTTTAAACTTATCAACCACATTCAAAAATATGGGTAGCATTTTGTTCACCTCTTGCTTTCTACTGCCAGGCAGTAAAGCTATTATCGGTTTTTGAGGTAACTTATTTTTAGCGCAGAATTCGTTAAAATCTGGTTTCAGATTTTTGTAATCCTTGATTGCGTCCAAGAGTGGATGACCCACAAAATGAACATCGAAATCAAACTTTTTGTAGAACTCTTTTTCGAAGGGTAAAATGGCGAATAGCTCATCAACATTCTTCTTGATTCCCCAGCCTCGTTTTTGATTCCATGCCCAAATCTGCGGAGAAATGTAGTACAGAACTTTAATTCCTTTCTTTTTTGCCCATTTGGCCATTCTTAAGTTAAAACCGGGATAATCAATTAGTACAATCGCATCAGGCTGAAACTCTTCAATGTCTCTTTTACAGAATTTAATATTCCGAAGAATAGTGGGTAGGTTTAGAAGAACTTCCACAAATCCCATAAAGGCCAAATCGCGGATGTGCTTGACAACATTGGCACCTGCTTTTTGCATTAAATCACCGCCCCATGCCCTTAGTTCAATAGATGTTTCTTGCTTTTTTAGCGCTTTCACCAAGTTTGAGCCATGCAAATCACCAGAGGCTTCTCCTGCTATGATGTAGAGTTTCAAACTAACTGTAGAAATATAAAATGAAAGCGATTACATAGCCAAAATTGGCCAAGAGAATTCCCCTACCGGTTTGGTCTTTTTTGAATGTATTGAGCGTCACCCACATCAAACCCGCATTGAGTCCTATAGCCAACAGACTAACATTCTCTAAATAACTCTGGGAATAATTTACCAAATCTTCATTTACTGATTCAATCAACGCCAACACAACCAATGGCGGAAAAATCGCACCGATAATCATACCGACCAGCATGTTGTCTTTCATAAATCCCAATTATTTATTTCTGATAATGCGGTATGTGCAGTCAAATCATGTTGAACAGGCACAACGCTCACATAATTATTTTCAAGCGCCCAAATATCGGTATCTTCTCCATGGTCGTAATTTTTGAAAGTGCCAGTTAGCCAGAAATACTCATTTCCCATTGGGTCAAGCCGAGCCTCAAACTCTTCTTCCCAATTACCTTTTGCTTGTCTGCAAATTTTAATACCCATAATTTCTTCGGTATGCAGCTTAGGAATATTGACATTCAAGCAAACCCCTTTTGGTAATCCTTTTTCGATGGCCTTAATGGTTATTGCTCTGGCTATTTTTTTAGATGCTGTAAAATCTGCATCAATACTATGGTCTAACAAACTAAAACCAATACTTGGAACACCTTCCAACGCTCCTTCTACCGCTGCCGACATAGTACCTGAGTAAATTACATTTATTGATGCATTACTGCCGTGATTGATGCCCGAAATAATGACATCTGGTTTTACTTCCATTTTATAAATAGCCAGCTTGATGCAATCTACGGGAGTTCCGGAACAACTGTAAACAGTAAGCCCTTCTTCTTCTCTCAATTTTTGCATGCGCAATGTGGCATTAATGGTAATACCATGACCGGTTCCACTTTGCGGTTTATCGGGTGCTACCACCATAATATCTCCTAGGTCACGCACGGCTTCAATTAATGACTGAATTCCAGGTGCAGTTACACCATCGTCATTGCAGATGAGTATCAATGGCTTTTTCATACCGTAAAACGTTTAAATTCAGAACATAAAATAGCGGTTGCGGAAGCAACATTCAACGACTCACCTCTACCCATTTGTGGAATTTTTACTTCTTTAGTCAAATGAGCCTTCACCTCTGCAGAAATTCCGTGCGATTCACTTCCAACCACAATTGCTGAGTTACTATTCAGGTTCATTTCATAAATATTTTCACCTTCCAAAGTAGCTCCGTAAACAGGTTTTAACGGGTTGTTCTTTCTCATTTTGGCCAAAACCGTAGTAAGCTCCAAGTACAATACATTAATTCTAAAAATACTGCCCATACTTGCCTGCACAACTTTAGGGTTGTACAAGCCTACACAGTTGGTGGAACAAATTACGTGGTTAATTCCAAACCAGTCGGCACATCGAATAATGGTTCCCAAATTTCCAGGGTCAATCACGCCGTCAATCATCAACACAATATCTTCTTCGTAATAAGGAATTTTATCCTTTGGAATTTCAACCAACGCTAAAACTTGATTTGGACTAGAAAAATTGCTAATCTTTTCCAGTTCAGCTTCAGTAATTAAAGTTTGGAGAACGTTTAGCTCCTCCAAATCTGCAATTCTTTTTTCTTTATAACCAAGGGTATAAAAAAGTTCCGAAATACGGTACTGACAAGTAGTTCGAGCCTCGCACTCAGCAATTAACTCATCTACCATTTTCTCGCCTTCAACGATAAAAAGTCCGTGTTCTTTTCGGTTCTTTTTTCGATCTAACGAGTTAATTAATTTGATTTTGTTTTTAGTAAGCACCTGGGTTCTAAGATTGCATTTTCAGTAATATTGCAAAGGTATAATTTTCGCCGCTCGGCGTGGTTTGAAAAAGCTGTTAAAGCCCATAACATCCCTTGTATTTGCTGCAATTTTCATTGTTGGCTGTAACCCTTATAAACAATTGGCTGATGGTCAGTATCTTCTCGAAAAATCTACAGTCGAATACAAGCTTCCCACAAAAAAAAGAGAGTCTGAGTTTTTTAGAAAAATAAATACGGACGACGTTACAGATATCATTAAGCAACAACCCAACAATAAACTTATAGGCTTGTACAAGTTTCACCTGAGGGTATATACCTATGGCACTAAAAAGGACAATGGGTTTCGCCGCTGGATGAAACGAATTGGTGAACCACCTTCAATATTGGACACTTCATTAGTTACCACCAGCACCGAACAAATGGTTCTATTTCTAAAGAAAAAAGGATATTTCGAAGCATCAGGTGTTGATTCGGTGCATTACAAAGTGAAAACAAATTGGAACGGAAAGAAAACTAAAAAGAGAAAGGCTTTTGTTTATTATTCGCTAACACCAAAAGAACCTTGGGAGGTAAAAAAAGTTGGTTTTGCATTAAGCGATGATAGTCTAGTACAAGTAATCACCAAATATTCTCGAAATAAAGAGGACAATGGTCTTTCCATTGAAAGTGGATCCAACTACGACGAATACAAACTAGCCGATGAACGAACTAGAATGGACCGATTCATGAAAAATCATGGATATTACAACTTTGGCAAGCAATACATTGAATACAAGGTAGATACACATCTAAACAACCATAAAGTAAATTACAACATTAACGTAAAAAGTCCTGTGGCTAAGCGAACTACGGCAACAGGTAAAGACACGACCATTCAGCTCCCTCACAAAAAATTCTATATCAGACAAATTACGGTTTCAATGAGTTCGAGTCCGAATTCTATTGCCACAGATGACACAATCAAAGTAAAAGGTTATGATTTTGTGAATTATCAAGGAAATGTAATTCGACCGAAGGTTATAGCCCGTTCAATTTTCTTTGAAAAAGACGATTTGTACGAATTGGACAAAGTTGAGTACACCTATAGTCGCCTGGCCGCGTTGGGTGTATTTAGCAATATAAACATCGACGTTAATCCAGACCCAAATAACCCCGAGAGTAATGACCTTATTGCCGTAATCACACTTAGTATGAGTCCGAAATACAGTATATCGTTCGAAACTGAGGGAACGAACCGAGCTGGCAATCTAGGTATTAATTCTAGAGTAAATTTCACGAATAAAAACACATTTAAAGGGGCAGAATCCTTGAATATTGGTGTTTTTGGCGGTTTGGAAGCACAGCAAACCAACAACGATTTATTTGAAGATCAAACCGAACAAATTAATGAAGCACTACCTTTTAATACCCTAGAATACGGTGCGGACGTAACATTAAAAATTCCTGATTTACTAATTCCCAAACTTAGAGAGGATGTACCTAGATACCTTAACCCAAGTACAGAAATAAGTACAGGCTACAATTACCAATATCGTGGTTCTTTTGATAGAGATCTTTTGAATATAGCTTACCGTTATCGGTGGCTAGTAAATAATAAAGATGGGTATTCGATTAACAAGCATGGTTTTGTGTACAGCCCATTAGATTTAAGTTTTGTACGGATTGAAAAAGATACGGCTTTTGAAAATCGGTTGCGCGCAACTGGTAATTCATTACTAATAAATTCATATCAAGATCACCTTATTGCTGCAAGTAATATCCAGTACACGTTTACAAATAAAGTAAGTGATGATAAAAACTATATGTTCTTTAGGTCCAGTCTAGAAACCGCTGGCAACATACTTCACGAATTGGACAAACTACTAGGAACGCCAAAAGACCCGACTGAAGGATATTACACCAAATTTGGAATACGGTATGCTCAGTACGTAAAAGTGGATGCCGATATTCGATTACACAATGTATTAACCAGAAATTCAAGTTTAGAATATCGCTTGTATGGCGGGATAGGTGTACCGCTTACTAACCTAAACGTACTTCCGTTCGAAAAATCTTTTTTTGGCGGAGGAGCCAATACCAACCGGGCTTGGGTTACCCGTACTCTAGGTCCAGGAGGGCTGCCAGCCATTGACTCTTTAAATACCATTGACCGAATTGGAGAAATTAGTATTGAGGGAAACATTGAATACAGGTTCGATATTGTTGATGGATTAAAAGGTGCATTTTTCGCAGATGTTGGTAATGTTTGGCTCCGAAAAGAAGACCCACTTCGGCCGAATGCGGAGTTCGCTGTAAATCGATTTTACAAAGAATTAGCAATAGGCATAGGTACTGGACTTAGAATTGATCTCGATTTTTTTATAATTCGTGGCGATTTTGGATTTAAAGCAAGAGACCCAAGTTTGGCGGAATCGGAAAGATGGTTTTGGCAGAAAAAAGATGTTTACCAAAATTGGAATAACAGAAAATACAAACATGGAATCAATTTCAATTTAGGAATTGGATATCCATTTAACTAATAAAATAATATGAATAGCGATTTTACACCACTTTATGATTTGTTGATTAATCAAGGTTTAAGTGATTTTTGGGCATCTGTTGCTCGGTCAATCGTGTTGATTTTCATCTTGTTTCTATTGGCTGGTATTCTTCACTTGGTTGGCAGGAGCATTTTCTTGAAGATTGTAAATAGACTTACCAAAAAATCTAAAACCAACTACGACGATATTTTTCTGGAAAACAAGGTTTTTCGAAAGGTTAGCTTTTTGTTTCCTGCATTGGCTATTTATGCATTTGATGATGTAGTGTTAGCACACCTAGGAGCCGTAAAATACGTTATTATTGGCGGAACCAACGTGTATGTAATTGGCATTGGCGCTTCAATAATTAATGCTATTCTAAAATCTGTTCAGCAAGTTTTAGAACCCAAAGAAGCGTTTAAGGACAAGCCACTTACCAGTTACCGCCAATTGATGACTATTTTCAATTACGGCATAGCTACCATTCTCATTGTCAGCATAGTAATCAATAAATCACCCATGTATTTATTGAGTGCTTTAGGAGCATTAACCGCCGTGCTAATTTTGGTGTTTAGAGATTCTATTCTGGGTTTTGTGGCTAGTATTCAGCTATCATCGAACGACATGATTCGCGTTGGAGACTGGGTAAGTGTTGACAGTTATGGAGCTGATGGAGACGTATTGGAAATTAACTTGAACACCGTGAAGGTCAAAAACTTTGACAATACAATTACCACCGTACCAACGTATGCGTTTATCTCTAATTCTTTTAAAAACTGGCGTGCCATGCAGGAAAGTGGAGGCCGAAGAATTAAACGAAAGGTGAACGTGGCCATTCCATCAATCAAAATATGCGATGACCAACTATTGAATAAAATGAAAGCGGTAGATTATTTAGAAGACTACGTAAAATCCAAAATTGAAGAAATTGATAACTACAACAAAACAGCAGTAAAAAATGGAACCAATGATGTGAATGGCCGAAGGCTTACCAATATTGGTTTGTTTAGGCAATACATTGAAGAATATTTGAAGAAACACCCTCAAGTAAATACAGAGCTAACTTGCATGGTTAGGCAACTTGAACCCACAGCGTCAGGTGTAGGGTTAGAAGTTTATTGCTTTAGCAAAGACAAGGCATGGGTAAATTATGAAGGTATTCAAGCCGATATTTTTGACCATATTTTAGCCGTTGCTGGTTACTTCGACATTGAGCTTTTTCAGAACCCTTCGGGAACTGATTTCAGAAAGCTAGCCACTAACTAGTATGGTCAACAACTATACGCCAACCCTCAGGTTTTAAGTTCCATAACAATGTAAAATAACCTCCAACGTCTGGCTGTTCAGTGTAGGATAAATTCCAGCTACCAATTACAAAAGCGTGTGTCGTAGAAATAGATTCCACTTTAGTTATTTCAAACTGTAACTGTCCCATTTTTTCTTTAGTAGGATATGAATCTTTGTAATTATTCATAACCTTTTCCCATCCATACGAAACTCCTTTTTTACTGACGAATTTCAAAGAATCGCTTTTCCAATACCATTTCATAAATCCATCAATATTTCCGGAATTCCAGTTTTGTTGCTGTTCTTGCATGGCAATCTTAACCGATTGCTCTATTTCTTTAGAAGTATTGGAGTCTTGTTTACATGCGCCCAGAGCCACAATTGACACTACAATTAGAAACAGTTGTATGTATTTAGAAATTTTGAATACGGAAATCGTAGAATTCATTCAATAAATAATTTAGCTTCGCAACAGTGGGCAGCGAAAATCATACAGCTAATATACTGATTGTGGAAGATGAGCCCACCATGGCGTTCTTACTAAAAAAATTACTGAACGACATGGGTTATGAGGTCTGCACCACTGTTGACTCCGGAGAGGAATCTCTTATTGCTGCTGAATCCTATAATCCCGACCTAGTTCTCATGGACATCAATTTAGCAGGAGAAATGGATGGAATAGAAGCGGCCGAAATTATTTTAGATAAATACGGGATTCCAGTAATTTATGCTACTGCAGATGGTGAAGAAGAAACTATTAATCAGGCTTCCTCTACTCTACCCTTGGGTTACATTTTAAAACCATACAATCGAAAAGCACTCAAATCAACTTTGGTTGTTGCTTTATCTATTCGGGAAGTTGAAGCAAGAAAAGCAAAAGAATTGCAGTTAGCCTACGACACTATTTCATACCAAACTCAAGAATTAATCGACAGTTTTACATCCGCAAAAGAAATTCAACGCGCTATTCTACCTACAGAATCTGGCTTCAAAAACTACTTTCCCAACTCGTTCATTATGAATAAACCAAAAGATAGTCTTGGCGGAGATTTTTTTTGGTATCGTGAGCTTAATAATGGAGAACTACTCTTCGGTGTCGTGGATTGTACCGGACACGGAGTTCCGGGAGCTTTAATGTCCGTGTTGGTAAATTACCAATTAAATCAAGCACTAAAAGGACTGGGGTTTGAGCACAAATTAGGAGATATGTTGAGCAAGGTTGACCAAATTCTTTCCGATTATGAAGAGGGTTCAGGTAATGATATTGAAAACAAAATGTCGTTGGAAATTAGTGACTTGAATAGTGGTTTTGATGGGGCCTTTTGTATTTTCAACTTTCAATCTAAAAAACTACGCTTCTGTGGTGCAAAGAGACCTCTGTACATATATAGAAACAGTGATTTAATAGAAATAAAACCTAATAGAAGTTCGGTCGGGCTATATAGTATAGAAGGAAAAAGCTTCGAAGAAGTCGAAATCGATTTACAATCTAACGACCAACTATATTTATTTAGTGATGGTTTTACTGACCAAATAGGTGGCTCAAAAAACAAGCGATACATGAGTAAACGATTCAAAAATAAACTAAGCGAAATTTGCAATAAACCAGCAAGTGAGCAGCATCACACTCTTAACAAAGAATTGAAAGATTGGCAAGGAACTATTGAAGAACAATTAGATGACATACTAGTTCTTGGATTAAAAATAGATTAGAATAATTACATTTGACTAATCATGAAAAAAATTACAGGAATAATAATCTTTTGTATTTCTCTCGGTTTCACTGGTTTTGCTACAAAAAAGGCGGAATCAAAAACTAGCCTGAAAACATCAGCTGACTCTCTAATTACATCCAAACCAGATACTGTTAAAAATGAGGTTCAACAAAAAGTATTCTTTCCAACACCATTTATTGTGTTTCCTTTCTTAGAAACAGAATTCAAATAGGTTTAGTTTACCCCCTAGTAACCTTCATTCTGAAATTCCTGTATGCTATCAAGCAAAGTTGATAATGCATCAAACGGGGATTTTAAATTTTCGGCTCTTGCCCTACCAACAATTTTGTTTGTAGTCAAATCCACCACAAGGAAATCAAATTTCAAGTAGTGAATAGAGCTACGTTCCTTACTTATGTTTAGTAAGTCAAAATCATAATCAATAAAAAATTGATGCTTTTTTCTATCTAATTTATCCAATTCCTTGTCTGTGACTTTTGTCGCCATTTTATAGGCATTCAAAATTTCTCGCTGTTGTTTCCTTAATTCACTTAATCGCGAATCGAACAAACGTTCAGAATTTGAACAATATTCGGAGTTACGCCCTGCTAAACACTGCTTACCAATACTATCTAACTCTTTTACAACAATGGTTTTTCCACGAAACTGCTCTAAAACAATGGTATCTAACCAGTCGATAGTTTGGCCTGTACAGGAGAAGAGGAATGGAAATAATAGGATGGTAGTAAATAAAATTTTCACTAACATTTGCATGAGACAATGTTACTATGAATTACTGGAGATATAAAGCAGCTTTCCTCGATTATTCACATTTAACTATTAACTGTGCAGGTTATCCTGATTAAGTGTAATTAATCCAAAAAACGAATCGAAATGAGCATAATAGAACCGAATTTAAATCAAGAATATTGGGATAATAGATATAACAAAAATGAAATTGGCTGGGATATTGGTGCGCCTTCTACACCCTTAAAAGAATATTTTGACACAATATCAGACAAGACAATTTCAATTTTAATTCCCGGTGCAGGAAATGCCTGCGAAGCTGAATACTTAATCGGTAAAGGTTTTAAAAATGTTTCAGTCATAGATATTTCTAGAAAAGCTTGGGAGAATATAAAAACTCGAATTCCCGAACTATTGGAAGAACAGATCATTTGCGCAGATTTTTTTAATTGGATTGGGCAATATGATTTAATTATCGAACAAACCTTTTTCTGTGCATTGAACCCCAATCTAAGACTGAATTACGTCGAAAAAATGGCCGAACTTCTAAAACCAGATGGACTACTGATTGGACTTTTATTTCAAAAGGAACTAAATACTGAACATCCACCATTCGGAGGTAATTCAAATGAATATCAATCCCTTTTCGAAACTCAATTCAGAATCCATAAAATGGAAACGGCATATAACTCTATCCCTCCAAGAGCTAACTCTGAATTATTCATCAAATTATCAGTTAAGTAAACCTTTCGTTACATTTGAATTGTGAAAGTTGCTCCACGTAATAAAATTCTCTCTAAAGCTGAAATAAAGGCTAAAATAGAACGTATTTCTCATGAAATTCACGAGCATTGCTACAAGGAAAACGAACTCTATTTAATTGGTATTTCAGGAAGAGGCTTCGATTTCACAAAACGCATTGCTACTATTTTGAGAGAAATAGCTGATTTTAAGGTGCAATTCTCCGAACTCATTTTAGACAAAGACAAACCTCTTGAGAATCAGATTACTATTAAAGAGGAGTTCGATTTAACTAACAAGTCAATTATTCTGGTTGATGATGTACTTAATTCTGGAAAAACCCTTGCCTACGCGGCCTCTTATTTACTGCAAAAAGACCCTAAAATGCTTCAAACCGCCATTTTGGTAAACAGGGAGCACCACCGTTATCCTGTAACTGCAAATTTTGTTGGGTTGTCTCTTGCAACTACACTACAAGAACATATTCAGGTTGAACTGGGTAAGTCAGACGGGGTTTATTTGGTCTAGGGACTCAATTAAAACGTCCATTTTTTCTGCATTCCAGTTTAATGTATCAATGCTTAAATGAGATAAGTTGTAGAATTCTGAACGTTCACGCAATTGTTGTTCAACACGTTCCTCAAGTTTAGACTGCAACAACGGCCTGTTGTATGACTTTTTTAAACGACTTATTAAAATTTCTTTTGGCAATTGAAGTTGTATGACTATTCCAGTATTTAGCATGCTATTCATAAGGTTACTGTGGCACGGAAGTCCCCCGCCAGTTGAAACCACTCCGCTTAAACTTTCATTTCCAATCAACTTCATGGTCAATTCAGCCTCCAATGTTCTAAATTTTGGCTCACCTTCTTTTTGAAAATAATCAAAGATGGTGACTCCTTCTTGCTTTTCAATAACCCGATCAGTATCTATAAAATCTACTTCCAATCTGTTGGCAAGTTGCTTTCCAATGGTCGATTTACCCGTTCCAGAAGGTCCTACAAGGAAAATTTTCATGCTACAAAAAAAGGTAAAATCAAGATTACCAGCGTAATAGAATTGAATTAAAAAAAAGTAAAAATTGTGGCTTGTCCTCCCAAAAGAGAATTATATATTTGCCGCCTCATTTATGAGACCTGGTAGCTCAGTTGGTAGAGCATCTCCCTTTTAAGGAGAGGGTCCTGAGTTCGAGCCTCAGCCAGGTCACATTTTTTTTAAACCTCTGTTCCTGAAAATGGTCAGAGGTTTTTTTTGCACTCAATCGGCGAGATTTTTTTTCTAAAGATTAAATCGAAATGGTGAAGTCTCTGCTCGGTCACATTTTTTGTTTCAATTTTTTCAATGCCTCTTTCAATTTTGAAACTAAATTTGAACAATGCTTGCAAAAACATCCCCTTACCCCATTAACATTAAAGTAAAAGAAGCAAAGGGCTCATTCATTATTGATGCTACGGGTAAAAAGTATTTGGACTTTACGGCAGGAATATCCGTAAATAATTTGGGGCATCAAATTCTAGAGGTCAATGAGGCGGTAATCGACCAATTACAAAGACACACACACGTAATGGTTTACGGAGAATATCAACAAAATTCAGTTATGAATTTTGCAGAAACCCTCACCTCTCTCCTACCCAAAAATCTAAATACGGTTTATCCTTTAAATAGTGGAACAGAGGCCATTGAGGCTGCAATAAAAATTGCCAAACGGTTTACCAATCGACATAAAATCATTTCTTTCACAGGTGCATATCACGGGAATACGCATGGTAGTATGAGCGTGAGCCACAACGAAAGCAAAAAATCGGCTTTTCGTCCATTATTACCTGGAGTTGAATTTTTGGAATGGAATAATATTGAGGAACTTGACTCAATAAATAACCAAGTGGCTTGCGTCCTATTAGAAACTGTTCAAGGAGATGCGGGAGTTCGAATTCCGTCTGCAGAGTTTTTGAAAACCCTTCGCAAAACTTGTTCTAACTATAATGTGCTGCTAATTTTAGACGAAATACAATGTGGGTATGGGCGTACGGGAAACTTTTCTGCATTTACCAATTTCGGCATAACCCCTGATATTTTGTGCTTAGGTAAAGCTCTTGGAGGAGGTTTTCCGATAGGAGCAGTTGTTTCTGACGAAAAAATAATGCAGTGCATTCAACAAAATCCTGCTCTGGGGCATATAACTACATTTGGTGGAAACCCAGTTATTTGTGCAGCAGCAAACGCTGCACTCAAAAAGTACAAAGAACTAGAAGCTAGCTTGGAAGTTCAAAAAAAAGGAAAGCACATCGGCACGTTGTTGCAACATCATGAACTGGTTGTAACTATTCGCCAAATAGGTTTAATGATTGGAATTGAGTTAGCATCCTCTGAATTGGTGGAGCGACTAATCGTGAAATGCAGGGAAAAGGGCCTACTTCTATTTTGGTTTTTAAGCGTTCCAAATGGTTTCCGTATTTCCCCTCCGCTAAGCATTTCAATGGAAGAAATAGAGTTAGGATGTTCAATTTTATTAAACGAATTGAATACCCTTGTCGAAAAATAAACTGCTGTATATCGCCTAGGTGATTTACTTGTCCAAAATCAACTTAGAAGACAAGTAATCAATGTACTTTGGTTCTGAAAAATAAACTATAAAAAATGGATAAAATTGAACTTTCGAGTATAGATAAATACTCCGACATGGCCCTGGAAATGATCATGACCAACGGACCAAAACTGATTCTAGCTATAATAGTTCTCCTAATCGGATTGCGAATAATAGGCGGAATATCTAAACTATTAAACAAGGCTTTTGAGAAAAAGAAGGTCGATGAAACCTTAAGACCATTCATCTTGAGTATGGTAACCATATTGTTAAAAGTTATGCTTTTTGTGAGCGTCGCTAGTATGATTGGAATAGAAACCACGTCGTTCGTTGCCATTATTGGTGCGGCTGGTTTGGCTGTAGGTTTAGCCTTACAAGGTACTCTTGCAAACTTTGCTGGAGGTGTTCTTATTTTATTATTCAAACCCTACAGAGTTGGTGATTTGATTGATGCTCAAGGACACTTTGGGCATGTTATTGAAATTCAAATTTTTGTTACAAAACTTAATACACCCGAAGGAAAAATTGCCATTATTCCGAATGGTGCAATTTCAAATGGAAGCCTTACTAATCTAAGTTTACTAAATCAATTAAGAGTTGATTTGACTATCGGAATTAGCTACGACAGCGACATTAGAAAAGCTAAAGATATGCTTATGGAAATAATGACCAGTAATCCTAAAGTACTAAAAGACCCTGCTCCGTTAGTTGCTGTAAGCGAATTAGCTGATTCTTCCGTAAATCTTGCCGTTCGACCTTGGGCTACTCCAGACGACTATTGGGATGTCTATTTTGAAACGTTAGAGAAAGGTAAAATTGCACTCGATGAAGCAAATATTACGATTCCTTTCCCGCAACGAGATGTTCACATGATTACCACATAAATAGACAATACATACTACATATTAAAAGAGGCTTTTAGCCTCTTTTTTTGTGCCTTGTTTACCTACTTTTGCCGACCAATAATTGACGTATGGTTTTATTGATGCAAAAGCTCTGTATGGTGCGTGACATAGGGATTCATGGTAATCTTTTTGGTGGAACGATGCTCAGTTGGATAGATGAAGCTGCCGGAAGTTACGCCGCCCAAATCTGCCATTCACCAAATTTGGTTACGGTAAAAATTGAAGAGGTAGTTTTTGAAAAAGCCGTAAAGGCCGGTCAGCAAATAAGAATTTACGGAGAAGTGGCAGCTGTTGGGAATACTTCTATAACACTGTCGATAGAAGCCAGAAAATACAATGTCTATAGCACAGACGAAAGTGTGGTGTGCCGAACACGAATCGTTTTTGTTAGAATTGATGAAGGTGGTGACCCTGTTCCAGTTCCACAACTCGTGAAAGACAGATACAATAAGTAATGAACGAAGAAAATCTACTTTTTGCTTTTGCGCTCACTACCTTAGCCGGACTTAGTACCGCTATTGGTGCAGGAATTGCATTTTTTGCAAAAAAAACTGACACCAAATTACTTTCAACTGCGATGGGTTTTTCTGCTGGGGTAATGATTTACATATCCTTTGTAGAAATGCTGTCAGAGGGGTTTAATTCTGTTGGCCATGTTCTTGGTGAAGATGTTGCTGGCTGGATTGTATGTGGTTCCTTTTTTGGCGGAATGTTGGTTACCGCTTTAATAGACAAACTGATTCCAAGCTTCGAAAACCCACATGAGTTCCATGATGGCCCTGAACCACCTCCCGAAGAGCAAAAGTACAAGCACCTATATCGAATGGGGATATTTACCGCTTTGGCAATCGGTATTCACAATTTCCCTGAAGGAATTGCAACTTTTATGGGCAGCATGAAGGATATCAATTTAGGCATTTCAATTGCCGTAGCAGTTGCAATTCACAATATTCCGGAAGGGATAGCTGTTTCAACTCCGATTTATTATGCAACTGGAAATAAGAGAAAAGCTTTCTTTTATTCTGTTCTTTCAGGTCTGGCAGAGCCGGTAGGTGCTTTAGTTGGCTATTTATTACTTCGAAATTTCCTTTCTGATGTTTTGATGGGGGTTGTTTTCGCCTTTATTGCAGGCATTATGGTTTTTATCTCTTTTGACCAATTGTTACCAGCTGCTCAAAAATTCGGTTCTCACCATAGAGCACTTTACGGATTGATAGGAGGCATGGTGGTAATGGCTTTGAGCTTGTTAATCGGGGGATAATTAATTATTTACCGTTGCGGCCTTCTTTCGTTCTTTTGCAATGAACGTAAAAAGACTTACTAGTCCGCCGGCTACAAACCCTCCAATAGCTTCCTCAAATATTTGCCATCCTAAATCAAATGCTACATGAGCCATGGTTGGATTAGAATAAAAACTTATTCCAAAGACAAATGCCACTAAATAAATGAACGTACCCATAGGGGCCCCAACTGCTAATCCTTTCACACTCAATTTTTCGCCAAAAGGTAAAACTTGAACTAAAAAAGTAAGACCAAACGAAATACAGAAATACACCAAAGCGACTAGTAGCAAGAAAGTATCTTTCGGATAGCTTACTCGACTTAAATCATTTAAGATTATTCCGTGCCAAGTATAAGAAAGCCCATAAAGGAATACGAAAGTCAGTATCCATGCCGTGAAGAACGGCATTCCAAAGTGGGGTTTTAGTTTTGAATTACTCATGAAAGCAGCCAATAATAAAAGAAGCTAGCTACAAAATTAAGATATTATTACTCTTATAAATATCTACTTTTACCATTCCAGATGTGTAGAAAAATATTTCGATATAAACTCCTATTATTGGTAGCGTTGGTTCTTTTTTCATGTAAAAAAAGAAAAGAAGGCTGGAATGTTGACACCTTAATACCATTGGTGGACAGTAAGCTAGACATCCAAAATATTTTCGATGATGATTTGGTAAGTGCTGGGGAGAACGACTTGCTATTTTTGGTTTACAACAATGAAATTTTAGACCTAAAATTAGCAGATGATTTTAGTATTCCAGACACTTCAATAACTCAAGAAAACCCGGGACCATCTTTTGATTTGGCATGGGACAAACGAAATCCGTTAATCTCTGACACCAACGAATCAAAATTTGAAATCACACACGCTAATTTGACCCAAGCCAAAATTAAATTTGGGAAAATTAAGTTTAAGGTTTCCTCAACTATTTCTGAACCAACAACCATTACCTACAACATGAGTTCGGCTAGTAAAGACGGCAAAACTTTATTAGTAACCAGAAATGTTGGAGCGGGAAGTCCTTCAAAACCAGTGAATATTGAGGATGAAATTGATTTATCAGGATACACTCTTGATTTGAGAGGAAAAAATGGAAACGATTACAACACAATATTTTATTACTTCACCGTTCGGTTTTCTAACCCAACTATCCCAGATACCATTTACGATTATGGAAGTACTGACATTGTAACCATCGAAAACAGCTTTAAATCGGTTCAGCCATCGTTTATAAAAGGTGTTTTCAATACAACCTTTGAACGACCAGATGAAGCAAGTTCTGATTTTGACGCCTTTAAGCAAATTACTGCTGGATCATTTGATGTAAAAGCAGCCAGCTTCGAGTTCGAATTTGTTAATAGAATTGGAGTGGATCTGCAAGGTCAAGTAAACCAATTGTCTGCGGAGAATACAACAACTGGCAAAAAAGTTGATTTATCTGGTGACTTTATTAATCAGTCATTAAATCTTTCAAGAGCCAAAGAAGATTATTCGCTTTACCAAACCCCTATTATTCCAAGTACAACTGGGTATAGCCTCAACGAGCAAAACTCTAATATTACTGAGTTCATTGGATTATTACCTAACAAGGTCAATTACGATATTGGATTTACGATTAATCCGCTCGGCAATATTTCAGGTGGAAATGACTTTCTTTTCAGTGAACATGGAATAAAAGCTAATTTGAACATGCGTATTCCAATGAACATAAGAGCTAATGAGCTTACCTTGATAGACACTGTTGATTTTGATTTTGGAGAAGATGACGAAGGTGCTGAATTAATAGAAGGTGGATTTGTTCGAGTTCATACAGAGAACTACTACCCTTTTACTGCAGAAATTCAGATATACACGTTGGACCAATACGACCGGATTGTAGATTCGTTGATGGAATACGGTTCAACTATAGAAGCGGGAATTCCAATTAGTGGCAAAGTCAACTCACCAACGAAATCTGTTGTTTCTGCACCGGTCAATGGCAATAAAACAGAATTACTCTACAGAGCCGAACGTGCAATAGTCAAATTAAAATTCAATACTGTAAACCAAGATTTTCAAGACATCTACTCCTCTTATTACACCAAAGTAGATGTTGTTGGTGATTTCAAATACCGATTATTAATTGAGTAAAATGAAATTCCATCTCACAGCGCTCATTCTTTTTGTAAGCACTTTTGGCTTTTCGCAAAGTGATTTTACTCTTACTCAGTTTACATTAAAAGACTCCACCAAAATAAAGACTGGACTATGGATTGAGCAATCGTTCAACTCCAACGTAATCAATAATTCAGTAGTTTTTAACCTTGCCATGAAAAACGGACCAACTTTTCAGTCAATGCAGAATATGAAAAATCGGGTAAACAACTCTAATAGAGCTGGATACAATGGTTTTGAGCGTGTATATTACGTTCAAAAACTCAATTCCAAATCCGATTCGGTTGCTTTAACTGGCTTTTTCAGCCTTCATTCTAGCAGGCAAATTACAGCGAAGTTTGGTGAAGATGCATTGAGACTAATTGCCTATGGCAATAAAGAATTCGCAGGAAAAAAAGCAGATGTAAATAACCTGAATGTTTTGCTTCAACAATACACCAGCATTCAATTTGGTATTACAAGAACTAGGGATAAAAAAACCTTTGGAATTGCACCAAGTGTAGTAATTGGAAATAAAATGGCTAGAGTAAATAGTGAAGGCGGTTTTCTGTACACCTCACCTATTGGCGACAGTGTTTACGCTGAAGCTAAAGGTACTTTCTCTCAAAACGACACATCGTCCAAACTTGCTTATGATCCAAATGGTATTGGAGCGGCAATTGATTTATTCTACAGCATGCCATTCGATATTTTTAGAAAAAATGAAAGTATTGGGCAGCTCACCTTCGAAGTTAATGACTTGGGTTTTATGGTCTGGAACAAAAACACACTTACCTATTCCATAGACGGAAATTACAGTTGGGCAGGTTTCAAAGCACCAACTCTATTTGATTTGAATGATTCCATAATTAGTTCGCAACAACCCAACGATATTGAACGAAGCTTCTTACGAAAAACGGAATCTGGAACAATTAACGCGATGCTTCCAGTACGGTTTAGTGTTCGCTATGCAGAACAATTAAACGATAGAGTATTACTAACGGCAAACTTGCAACAACGATTTTTTAGCAACATGCTTCCTTTTATTGGACTTGACCAAGAAATCAGATTAAACGATGGGAATAAACCTGTAGCCTATAACCTAAGATTTCATGAATCTTTTGGAGGATACAACTATGCAGGCCTTGGAGCTGGTTTTTCAGTTTCAGCTCCTGCTTTTGATCTTGTAGTTGGAAGCCGCAATATAATTGGACTTACCAACCCAGAATATTTCAGTGGCTTCAACGTTCATCTTGGATTTCATTGGAAATTCTTCTAAAGATTTAAACCGTGCGCAAGCAGTTTTTGCTCAATATATTTTTCCTCATCCTACTCAATGTTCTTATAAAACCCTTTTGGGTTTTAGGTATTGATAGAACTATCCAAAACGAAGTTGGGTCTGCAGAATACGGTTGGTATTTTTCCTTATTTGGATTTAGTTTCTTGTTTAATTCACTGCTTGATTTAGGGGTAACCAATTTTAGTTCATGGTCAATTTCTAGAAACCCTTCTTTTGTCAGACTTGGCTTCGAAAAACTTGCAAGGCTTAAATTAGTCTTAGGCGTTCTTTATGTAGTAGTAACCGTACTAGTAGCCCTAATCTTCGAGTACGACCAAAAAAGCATCCTGCTTTTGTTTGGGTTATGTATCAACCAATTTTTACTCAGTTACATACTTTTTCAACGTTCAGTATTGGCTGGGCTACAAATATTTTGGCTTGATAGCATTTTCTCCATAATGGATAAACTGCTCGTAATAGTTGGCTGTTCCTACTTATTGTGGTTTTCCGGAATCTCAATTTTTGAAATTGAATGGTTGGTTTACGTTCAACTTTTAAGTTATATAGGTACAGGGGTTATTCTTCTCCTTATCAATTTCATGAAGAAAAAAAGCCAGATGGATTCACCTGGCGCAAAGTTGGCTTTTGCAGAATTGCTTCAAAAAAGCTATCCGTTTGCGGTGATAATTCTATTCATGACCTTCTATTATCGTATAGATGCATTTATGATAGAACGAATGTTAGAAGATGGAGCTACACAAGCTGGATATTACGCACAGAGTTTCAGACTTTTTGATGTGCTCAATAACTTTATTTTTTTAATTACGGGTATTTTATTCCCGATGCTAACCAAAAGTTTTTTTGAAAATAAAGATACGTCCATGCTTACGAGTATGGTTCTCAGATTACTACTATTCCCAGCAGTAATATTACTGCCGCTAACCATTTTGAAAGGAGGCGAACTCATGAAACTGTTATACTCTGCACCTTTCATTTCAAGCAATCAATTGTTAGTTCTTTTCTGTATTGCACTGATAGGTCTTGGACTTACGTCTGTGTACGGTACTGCCTTAACAGCTAAAGGAGAATTGATGAAAATGATAAAAATTACTGGAGTTGGCTTTGGCATTAACCTAACTTTAAATGGATTGCTAATTCCTTATTACGGCATTATAGCAGCAGCGGCAACCAGTGCGTTTACACAAGTTTTCATTGGTTTGCTAATGTACCGAACTGTTATTCGATTAAAAATCGGTCTAAATCAAATAAACTGGATGTTCAAATATCTTGCGGTGTTTGCCCTACTCACTATTAGTGCTTTTGGTATCAAATCATTCCAACTTTCAAATTACTTTCTACTCCTTTTCCTCCCTATGTTCATTCTTTCTGGTCTTTATCTTCTTCGTTCGGAGGTTACTAGCCTTAAAAAGATTCGTTTCAACTAATGTTCATAAAAATGAACTTGTCTTTATTTGGTTTGAAACTGAACATGAATTACTTTTCGAAAATGTTAAACTAAAAAAATCAAATATTATGAAAAAAGTAATTCCAGGAATGTTAATTGCGTGCACATTGTTAATGTCTCAGGTTAGCTGTATTGGCTCATTTGGCTTAACCAATAAAATTCTGGAGTGGAACAGAAATGTCTCCGAAAAATTCGTCAATGAATTAATCTTCTTTGTACTTGCGTGGTTTCCGGTTTATAGTATTTGCATATTTATTGATGCAGTTATTTTAAATTCTATTGAATTCTGGACTGGTTCTAACCCAGTTGCAATGAACGAAGGCGATGTTGAGCAGCAAATGGTAAAAGGTAAAGATGGAAAAGATTACCTCATTACAGCCACCCAAAATAAGTTTGAGATTAAGGACATGGAAACTGAAGAAATTGCAGAATTAATGTTCAATCCTGCGGCTTTAAGCTGGACTGCTACAGAGGGCGGTGAAACAATGACAATTATTGAGGGCTTGAAAGATGAAAGCGGTAAATTAACTGAAGAAATCGTTATTAATACTCCAAACGGTCAAATTCAGTATGACCTAAACGACAACAACCTTGCTGGATTGCAAGAAAAAATGATTAACCAGTCTTCTATGTTTGCAAAAAACTAGAAGGTTATTTACATAAAAATGAAAAGCCACCTTCGGGTGGCTTTTTGGTTTTTTGGATTTGTTAAACGTAGAAAATACCATAAACAAGACATGGATTTAATCCCGTGATTTTTGGAGCCTAATTCTTATTCCTCATAGGCTTTCCCAACTAATACTATGTACTTTTGGGTTCGTAACTAAAATATACATACACTTGTAGCTAACAAGCAAATTACGTTGGTCAAATTCTCAATCTACTTACCTCTTCTTTTCTTTCTGGTATTTACCAGTAGTGGCGCATTAGGCAATGGAGACTCTTCCGCAAAATGGACCAACTACAAAAAATTATACCGAGAGGCTAACTATTCAGAACTTTTATCGATACTAAAAAAAGAGAGTGAGAGTTCTGAACAACAAGAAAACACCACAAAATATTTGCAAATGCAATTGCAAATGGCTGATGTTTATAGGGCTACCCACAACTATAAATTAGCAAAAAGAGCACTTAAAAGAATTGAGCCGATTATTATATCTACAGATTCGCTTCCGAATCTGCGCTCTTTCTATTCATTAAAATCAGCTATTTTCTACGAAGAAAAGGCGATGGATTCGGCATTGTATTATGCAAAAGATGCTGCTCTTATGAGCCAAAGATTAAACAATCCTGTCAGCTTAGGTTATGACCTTATTTTAATTGGAGCTGTTTATAGAAGTATATCCATCGATAGCTCATTGCATTATTTAAAATTGGCGCATAATCAAACCAAGGTTTCTCAAGACACTAATATGATTGCGCTCGCATTTGTTAACCTTTCCATTTCTTTTAATACCGTTGGAGAGTTTGATTCTTCTAAGACCTATGCTCTAAAAGCTTTAGAATACTCAATTCCAGCAAACATTAAGGTGTATCAAGTAATGGCCTTTAATCAATTGGTCAATTACTTTGACAACAAAAAAGATTATTTACAAGCCTATAATTATTTAGTGAAACGTGAACGAGTTTCAACCTCTTATCAAAATGAAAAAGAAACCGCAAAAATCAAATCGTTAACCGAATATTTGGAAGCTGAGCAACAAGAAAGGGTAAATAAAGATTTACTGGAACGCCTAATGTTAGAAGAAGAGCTTCTGGAAAGGAGAAACATTCAACTGGGTTTAACCTTATTCATTTTCTTGCTTGTAGTCATTCTCTCATGGGGATATTACAAGTCTAGCAAGCAACAAAAATCCCAAGTATTGGAATTACACAAGCTAAACGAAGAAAACACTCAAAACATAAAAAAACTGAAGGAGGTTAACGAAGTTAAAAACAGTATTCTATCGATAATTGGACATGACTTGCGGTCTCCTTTTTCTAATCTTATTTCTTTTCTAAATGTACTTGAGGAGGTTGAACTTTCGGAAGAAGACCGAGATGAGATAATTAAAAGTACCCGAGTGGCAGCAGAAAACGGAATGTTAATGCTTGACAATCTAGTGTACTGGGCAAATTCGAATAAAAAAGAATTCAAAACTCAACCTCAAAGTCTAAACCTTAAAGAAGTTACGGAAAATGCAATCTCTGAAAATGAGATTAGGTGGAAGCATAAAAAAATAACTATAGATTATGTTAACCTTGAAAATATCGTTGTTTACTCTGATCTTGACGTACTAAAAATAATTGTGCGCAATATACTTGGTAACGCCATCAAGTTTACACCTAACGGAAAACACATATCAATTTCAAGTTCTGCTGAAGATGCAAAGGCAACTCTTACCATTTCAGACACAGGAATTGGGATTCCCGATTCTGTGTTAAAGAACATTCAAAATGAAATTTCCGATGTTACTCCTGAAAGAGGAACAAATGGGGAGAAGGGAATTGGCCTTGGACTTAAGCTTTGTATGGATTTCGCCAAATACAATAACACGACAATTCATTTTGCAGAAAATAAACCTTCAGGAACAATTGTAACGATTGAGATGCCTGTTTGGGAAGAATAAATCAATCTTCCAATTTATAACGCACAGAATCAATTTTGAAAGGAATTACTTGATTGAGGTGTGCTTTACTTGCATCTAAGCTGATGAGTTCAAAAAGGCACAAGCTACTTGTAAATTTTAGTAGAGGTCACTAGATTAGACCCTTTTAAAACTAGAGCGGAGAATGAGGGATGGTTTCGCTCTGCTACACGTCTCCGTTTCACTCCGGCACGAACCCCGGGTTCTCACCCGCATTTCCTTAAAGCAAAAAAGGGCCTTCCGTTTAGGAAGACCCTTTTAAAACTTTGGCGGAGAATGAGGGATTCGAACCCCCGGACCTGTTACAGTCAACAGTTTTCAAGACTGCCGCATTCGACCACTCTGCCAATTCTCCGCTGCGAAAGTAGTATTTCTTACTAGCCCCCCAAGCATCAAATTGACTTTTTTGAATGATTTTTTAATATTTAATTCAATACGTATTTGATATCCATTTTATCAAGGGTTTCAATCAATGGATCTGTAATAAAAACTTTCTTTCCGCGCAGCAATCCTTTGGCAGATAATTTTTCTTCTTTGTGCAAAATATTCACAACCACCCTACAGTTTCCTTCATTTTCATTGATAAGATTATCCAACTCATCTAAAAACTCATCACTTATTTGACCAACCTCAACCGACAAATTAATTTCCTTAGCGATTTTTTCTCTAAGGTCACTGAGCAATGAAATTTTCGAAATCTTGAACTCTGGCTCGTTTCTGTAACGACTCATTACCACCTTACCGGTTACAAACAAGAAGTAATTCGGATTCAAGAACTGTTGATTATTGATATAATCATCACCAAAGAGTGCCAATTCAAAATCGCCTTTGTAATCTTCCAACTTTACTTTTCCCCAAGGCTTTCCTTTTTTGGTTTGCAAATGCAACGACTCCGTTACAATGGCGGCAAATTTCAACTCGCCTTTTCCCATTAGGTTATCCAAATTATCGGTTAAGCCCAAATGGAAAAACCTAGTGCAGAAATGATTGATTTCTAATTTATAATCGTCCAATGGGTGTCCTGAAATGAAAACCCCCACCAAATCTCTTTCCTTCGACAATTTTTCAAGAGTCCCCCACTCTTCACAAACCGGAGGTAGTGGCTCAGGAATACTAACTGCGCTAGCTTCTCCAAACAAAGATACTTGTGCCGAATTTTCACTTTCTTGATGCGAAATCCCAAACTTGATAGCTTTTTCAAGGAATGTCGAATTACCTTCAAGATGCATGTATTGTGCTCTGTGGGTTCCTTTGAACGAATCAAAACCGCCACCTAATGCAAGACTTTCCAGTGTGCGCTTGTTGCATGCACGAGCATCCATTCGTTTGGTAAAATCAAAAATCGATGTGTAAGTTCCATTCACTCTTTCATTTACTATTGATTCTACAGCACTCTCTCCTACTCCTTTTATTGCACCCATACCAAACCGAACCTCTCCTTCATCATTTACTGCAAAACGATATTGAGATTCGTTTACATCAGGCCCTAAAACTGGAATTCCCATTCTACGACATTCATCCATAAAGAAGGTTACCTTCTTTATATCGTTCATGTTATTCGTAAGCACCGCAGCCATAAACTCTGCTGGGTAATTTGCCTTTAAGTAGGCCGTTTGGTAGGCAACAACGGAGTATGCTGCCGAGTGAGAACGGTTAAATCCATATTCGGCAAATTTTTCCATTACCTCGAAAATCTCAATGGCAATAGACTCATCAATATCATGCAATTTTTTAGCACCTTCTGCAAAAACAGCTTTCTGCTGTTGCATAACGTCCATCTTTTTCTTACCCATGGCACGTCTCAGCAAGTCAGCACCACCAAGAGAAAACCCACCAATAATTTGAGCAGTTTGCATAATCTGCTCCTGATAAACCATAATACCATTGGTGTCTTTCAGTATTTCTTCGAGTAATGGATGTGGGTAATTCACCTCTTCAACACCATGCTTTCTGTTGATGAACGTATCTATAAACTGCAATGGACCAGGTCGGTACAAAGCGTTCATTGCAATTAAATCCTCTATGTCGGTCGGTTTTAACTTACGCAGGTATTTCTGCATTCCCACAGACTCAAACTGAAACGTTCCGTTAGTTTCTCCACGTTGATAAAGTTCAAATGTCTTTTCATCGTCTAATGGAATTTCATCTATGTCAATTTCAACGCTGTGTTTGTCTTTAATATGCTGAATGGCGTGTTTGATAATGGTTAGGGTTTTCAACCCTAAAAAGTCCATTTTTAGCAGCCCAGCATCCTCAACAACCTTATTATCGAATTGGGTAATGAGTAAATCCGAATCTTTACTGGTACTTACTGGTATGTAATTCGTTAAATCGTCTGGAGCTATTATAACTCCGCATGCATGTGTTCCGGTGTTCCTTACTGAACCTTCTAAAATTTTTGCTTGCTTGATTAATTGACCAGCTTCATTATCACCTTCCCATAATTCTCTAAAATCTTCTGCTTGTTTCTTTAAATCACCATTGAGCTTCGATTCTAATTTTTTATCTACGCCTCCATCAGCCAGTACTTTATTTAGGGTTGCACTAAGGTGGTCCGGAAAAGCTTTACAAATATTATTTACATCAGGAAGTGGCATATCCAATACCCGTCCCACGTCCCGCAAGGACGATTTGGCAGCCATGGTTCCATAAGTAACAATTTGTGCTACTTGTTTATACCCGTATTTCTCCACTACCCAATCAATTATGGAACTTCGACCTTCATCGTCAAAATCGATATCGATATCAGGCATGGATACACGTTCTGGATTCAAAAATCGTTCAAATAGTAATTTGTACTTAATAGGGTCGATGTTGGTAATTCCAACACAAAATGCAACTGCCGAACCAGCAGCTGAGCCACGACCCGGCCCAACTGAAACTCCCATTTTACGGGCTTGAGAAGTAAAATCCTGAACTATTAAGAAGTAACCAGGAAAGCCCATTTCCTTGATAATTTTCAGCTCGTAATCTAAACGTTCTTTAATCTCATGAGTGATTTCGTCATAACGCTCCTTAGCTCCTTCGTAGGTTATGTGACGCAAAAAATCATTCTGGTCTGTGAATCCTTCAGGAAGCGCAAATTCAGGTAAAAGCGGGTCTTTTTTTAATTGAAATGGCGTGACGCTTTCGGCAATTTTATTAGTGTTTTCCAGTGCATCAGGGTAATGTTTGAAAATTTCTCGCATTTCCTTTTGGGTCTTAAAGAAATACTCTTGATTCTTCATTCCAGGTCTATACCCTCTACCTCTGCCAATTGGCGTTGACTGGATGGCGCCCTCTTTTACGCAAATGAGAATATCGTGAGCGTTGGCGTCCTCTTGATTTAGGTAGAAATTGTTATTTGCAGCAACGGTTTTAATGCCGTTTTTCTTTGAAATATCGAGTAATACCTCTTGCAAATGCTTCTCCTCGTCTAGGCCGTGATTAACCAATTCTAAATAATAATCATCTCCAAAAACAGAATGCCAGTACTTTGCAGCAGTTTCGCCTTGCTCCTCTCCAACATTTAATATTAGACTCGAAACTTCACTGTGGACACCACCAGAAAGACAAATCAATCCCTCTTTATATTGTTCAATTACTTCTCGTCCTACACGCGGATTACCCGCATAAAATCCATGAATATATCCTTCGGATACAATTTTGGTCAAGTTATGATACGCTGCTATATCCTTGGCTAACAGTACCATCGGATATTTCCGGTCTGGGTCGTCTTTTGTAAACTTTAATCGCTTGTAATCTTCTGCAACAAAAACTTCACAACCAATAATGGGTTTGATTCCTTCTGCAATACAGGCTTCGGTAAAGGCAAAAGCACCATACATGTTTCCTCGGTCAGTTATGGCCAGAGCTGTCATTCCATCTGCTTTGGCCTTTTTTACCATTGCGTAAATGTTTGTGGTTGCCTGGAGTACTGAATACTGGGAATGATTGTGTAAATGACAAAATTGTACATCATCGGACAAGACAGAATTACTTTCCGCCTCCGGGATATCAGCATCGTAAGATTGCTCTTTTATAGAACCTTCGTCTAATTCATTCGGATTGTAGGGTTCAATGTTTAAGCCTATTAATGCTATTGGGTCAGGGTTTGCGAGCAAAAAAGCAGCATATTCATCATCCTCAAGCGAGACAGACGACGGTTCAACAATTCCTAATCTAACAATCTCCAAAAAACAACGCGCAGTAGCTTCAACATCGGCAGAGGCATTGTGGGCTTCGGCAAATTTTTCACTGAACAGTTTTTCGTGTAACTCGGTTAACGTTGGCCATTTGAATTTCCCGCCTCGACCACCTGGAATGGCAACATAATTAGCTGTTTCTTCTGATTTAGTGTCAAACGCAATTTTTGCTTCGAGTTCGGAATCTACTTCTTTTCGGTAAAATTCTGCTCCAGCAATATTTACATCAAACTCAATGTTATGACCAACTACATAGTCAACTTGCTCTAAGGATTTATTAAACTCATCCAATACAAAGGTTAAGTCAGCACCCTGCTCTTTGGCTCTTTTGGTTGATATACCGTGAATTTGTTCTGCGTTGAACGGAATGGTATAACCTTCTGGTTTAATGATGTAATTCTTAACCTCAACCAACTGACCTTCCTTATCGTGAATTTGCCACGCCAGCTGAACCATTCTAGGCCAGTTTTCTGAATCAGAAACAGGAGCATTAAAATTCTTTGGAAGTCCGGTTGTTTCAGTATCAAAAATTAAATACATATTCGCTCAAGTATCTGTTTAACAGGAAAATAAGATTAAACCAAAAAAAGATTCAGTCTTGGTTAAAACTAAATATTTATAGCAAGTAGAATTGCGGTCTTGGTAAGTTGTTCAAAAAAAAATCCCGCTAAAAGCGGGATTTAATTTATTAATTGTTGATACTTTCAATTTGACCAAGCCATTTGGATTTTCGAATTTCCAGTGCTTTTGAGTAGTTCAGTACATTCAGTACTGAGCTTTGTTTTGGTCTTAATTTGTTATCTAAACTTTGATTTAATTCTAGATCTTTAAGTTCTTCTGTTATTTGTTCAAATTTTAGATATTCTTCTGGAGAATAAATATGTTGCATAGGCGTCTTATTTTGGAAGAAACGCCTGAAAACTCATTTATTGTATGCCTCACAGAATTTTTAATAACTCAGCTCAATATTTCTTTCTTTAACCAGCTTTCTAAGGTTCATTAACGCATATCGCATACGCCCTAAAGCAGTATTAATACTTACTCCTGTCTCTTCTGCAATGTCTTTAAACGACATTTCGAAAAACAATCTCATTTTCAATACTTCTGCTTGGTCTTTTGGTAAATGATCGACCAACTTTACCACATCAGACTTAATTTGTTCACCGATTAATTTTTCTTCCATGTTTTCGTCTTCCAGCCCTAACACATCAAAAATATCAAAGTCTTCTCCTCCAGATGTTGTGGGCATTCTCTTTTTGAACCTAAAGTGGTCGATAGCCAAATTATGCGCTATTCTCAACGTCCATTGAATGAACTTTCCTTCTTCGTTGTACTTCCCTTTTTTCATGGTATTTACGACTTTCATAAAGGTATCTTGAAAAATATCGTTGGCAATATCATGGTTCTTAACAATCAAATACACATACCCGAAAACACGATCTTTATGCTTTAAAATTAATTTCTCTAGAGACTTTTCATCTCCTTCTAAATAGCTCCTAATTAGGATACTATCTTCTGTATTAATGGAATTCATACACTTACTCTATTTTGCTCTATGCGAGCTGTTCAACAATTAATTAATCTTAGGTCGTAAGGAAAGGTGGCTTTAATTGTTAAGAGTAAATGTATCCTATAGGCTTCTTCTTTTGTGTTCTTAAATCTAACGTGCTAATTACACGATAGTTGGGCAAATATGATAAAAAAAACAAGTAAACGCAAAAATTTATTTGAGCCGAATACTTTTGTAAGTACTCAAAAATGGCAAAAATTACTTCTAATATAGACAAGCTCAATCCGCAAGATTTCATATTAATAAAAGGGGCTAAAGAGCATAATTTGCAAAATATCGACGTTGCAATTCCAAGAGATAAATTCGTGGTTATTACAGGTTTGTCTGGGAGTGGGAAGTCTTCTTTAGCTTTTGACACCCTATACGCTGAAGGGCAACGACGCTATGTTGAAAGCCTCTCCTCCTACGCAAGGCAATTTCTAGGAAAAATAGACAAACCAGCTGTTGATTACATTAAAGGAATATCGCCCGCTGTTGCCATTGAGCAAAAAACCGGGTCTAGCTCCTCCCGCTCCACGGTTGGAACCTCTACCGAAATTTACGATTATCTAAAATTGCTTTTTGCAAGAATTGGAAGAACTATTTCACCCATTTCAGGTAAAGAGGTTAAACGGAACTCCCCGGCAGACGTTTTCAAGTTCATTCATAAATTGGAGGAAGGGACTAAAATAATGTTGTCGGCTCAATTGACATTGAGAGACAAAGAGACCGTAAATACAAAACTACAACTTCTGCAACAGCAAGGTTTTTCGAGAGTAATAATAAAGGAGGAACTACAAGGTATAGCCGATACCTTAAAAGCCAAGCCCAAGTCAGAAAAGAATATTCATGTATTAATTGACCGCTTTGCCGTAAAACATGATGACGAAAACAACCAAAGCAGAATTGTAGATTCTATTGAATTGGCATACTTCGAAGGAAACAACGAGTGCTTTTTGCATATTGTTCAACCCGAAAAGACAGAAATCAAATCGTTTTCTAACAGATTCGAAGCGGATGGTATTCAATTTGAAATTCCTTCTGATTATTTCTTCAGTTTCAACAATCCAGTTGGTGCATGTAAAACCTGCGAAGGACTAGGCAGTGTAATTGGAATCGACCCTGATTTGGTCATTCCAGACAAATCTCGAAGTGTTTTTGATGGTGCTGTAATGTGTTGGAAGGGAGAGAAAATGAGCAAATGGAAGGACGATTTGGTGGCGCAATCGCACAAATTTGAATTTCCGATTCACAAGCCTATATCGGAACTATCGCAGAAGCAGTCTGACTTACTTTGGGAAGGAAACAAACACTTCAAAGGCATAAATGCTTTCTTTAAAATGCTTGAGGAAAATTCGTACAAAATCCAGTACCGAGTTATGTTGTCTAGGTACAGAGGAAAAACATCATGCCCCGACTGCAAAGGAACTCGCCTTAGAAAAGATGCCAATTATGTAAAAATAAATGGCAAGTCCATTACAGACATTATTCTCACCGAAATCAAAGACCTGCCTGATTTCTTTGAGAATTTAAAATTATCGGAAAATGAAGGGAAAATATCCAAACGAATTCTTACCGAAATTATAACACGAATAGGTTTTCTCAATAAAGTAGGCCTCGGATATCTCCAACTCAATCGACTTGCTTCTACACTTTCTGGTGGTGAAACTCAACGCATAAATTTAGCTACATCACTCGGCAGTAGCCTCGTTGGAAGTATGTACATTCTCGACGAACCTAGCATTGGCCTGCATCCCAGAGATACTGAACAATTGGTTTCTGTGCTAAGGTCACTGCAAACCCTTGGAAATACTGTGGTAGTAGTGGAGCACGAAGAAGAAGTAATTCGAGAAGCTGATATGATTATTGACCTTGGCCCATTAGCTGGAACTGAAGGTGGTCAACTGGTTTTTCAAGGCTCTCAGAAAGAATTGCAAAAAGAAACAAAGAGTCTTACCGCACGATACATGACCGGCAAAGAATCCATTGAACTACCGAAATCAAGGCGTGCGTGGAAAAAGTCGATTCAAATAACTGGTGCGTCTGAACATAATTTAAAGTCAATTGATGTTGAATTTCCATTAAACACACTCTCAGTTATTACTGGTGTTAGTGGCTCAGGAAAAAGCACATTGATGAACAAAATTTTATACCCAGTTCTTAAAAAATTACACGGAGGTATTGCTCAAGCCTCAGGAAAACACACCTCAATAGATGGTGATATCAAATCAATTGGGAATGTAGAATACATTGATCAACACCCTATTGGTAAATCTTCTCGTTCAAACCCTGTAACCTATATCAAAGCCTTTGACGAGATTCGAACCTTGTTTTCAAATCAAAGTCTTGCTAAAATGCGTGGTTACAAACCAGCATCATTTTCATTTAATGTAGAAGGTGGACGATGCGAAAAGTGTAAAGGCGATGGTACTATTACAGTAGAAATGCAGTTTATGCCGGATATTCAGCTCAAATGTGATGTTTGTGACGGAAAGCGATTTACCGAAGATATACTTGAAGTGCAATACAGAACAAAAAATGTGTCGGACGTACTTACCATGACCATCGATGATGCAATCGTCTTTTTCAATGAAGGAGAGGAACGTATTTCGCAGAAAATTGGCCAAAAACTGCTACCATTACAAGAAGTTGGCCTAGGCTATGTTCAGCTCGGACAGGCATCTAACACCTTAAGTGGCGGAGAGGCCCAACGCATTAAGCTCGCCTCCTTCCTGTTAAAAGGTCAAGCAACTTCTAGTGGCGATAAAACCTTATTTATTTTTGATGAACCAACAACTGGCCTGCACTTTCATGACATCAAAAAGCTCCTCAAAGCATTAAATGCTTTAGTTGATTTAGGGCATTCCATTATTGTGGTTGAACACAATCTCGATGTTATTAAATGTGCCGATTGGATAATTGACCTTGGTCCAGAAGGTGGAAACGATGGTGGACACGTAGTATTTAAGGGCACTCCTGAACAACTACTTAAAAACAAAAAATCCTACACTGCCAAGTATTTAAAAGAAAGATTGAACCCATAAGACAGGTATTATGCAACTGTATTCTATAGAAACTGGATTATTTAAGCTCGACGGTGGTGCCATGTTTGGCGTTGTTCCAAAATCTCTTTGGAGTAAACGCTACGAAGCTGACAGTAACAACATGTGCACCTGGGCCATGAGGTGTCTTTTAGTCGAATACAGCGACAAACTCGTGCTAATTGACACAGGAATAGGCAACAAACAATCTGACAAGTTTTTTGGCCATTATTTCTTACATGGAGACTACACATTAGATAATAGCTTAGCCAAGCATGGTTTTTCTAGAGATGATATAACCGATGTTTTCCTCACACACCTGCATTTTGACCATTGTGGAGGAGCGATTGAGTGGAACTCTGCTAAAGACGGCTATCGTCCTGCATTCAAAAACGCTACGTATTGGAGTCACAAAGACCACTGGCAATGGGCAATTGAACCAAATGCACGCGAGAAAGCTTCATTTCTGAAAGAGAATATTCTACCGATTCAAGAAAGTGGTCAATTGAAGTTTGTATCAAGCAAAGGTGAATTTACAGAGGAGGTTTTTCCTGGGTTTAAAGCACTGCTTGTCAACGGACATACCGAAGCACAAATGATTCCACATATCGATTACAACGGTCAAACCATAGTATTTATGGCTGACTTGCTACCCTCTCACGCACATGTTCCATTGCCATGGGTAATGGGATACGACACCAGACCACTTCTAACTTTAAGCGAGAAAAAATCATTTTTTGAATCCGCCACTGAAAACGACTACACCCTTATGTTTGAACACGATGCGGTTCATGAATGCGGTAAATTAAAGCAAACCGAACGCGGCCCAAAGTTCGATACCGGGTTTAATTTATCTGAATTGCTCTAATTACAATTGACTTGCATAGCCTTCAAAGCGCTTTGCTTCGGCTTCGTTACCTTCTCGCCTGAATATCTGTGCAGTTAACTCGTAAGCAGGTTTAAAGTTTGGCATTCCTTCTATACATTTCTGCAAGTTGGTTTTCGCCGAACTCAAGTCACCAGCATTGGCGTAAGCCAAGGCCATGATGTAATAGGAATTATCGTATTTCGGATTCGCTTTTAGTACCTCTTTTGAAGTTTCAATAGCTTCTTTTAGTTTACCCATATTTAAATACAGCATAGACCTAGTGTACAATGCCTTGTCGTAATTTGGGTATATCTGCATAATATCTTTTGTTACTTGAATACCCTTTTCGAACTGTCTTGTGTTCAAATAGGCCTGAGCCAAGTTCAGATATGCTATTTCAGACATGGGGTCTTCTTGAATAGCATCAGTTAGCAATTGAATTGCAGATGAATTATCCCCTCTATTCATAGCCTGAGTTCCAAGTAAGTCTTTAGTTGTTTTTCGATTTATTACTGCACAAAGTGGCGTATTATCAACTTTTACTGAATAATCAGTGTTTTTTGGAGGCCAAAGCCCTCTTTTTAGTTGGCCTGGGTTAATGTAGCTATTTACACAGATGTACTTGTCCCAATCCTTGGTACCTCTATCATAATATCTACAATAAATGGCTTTCACACTACCTTCTGCAACTTCATTTCTCGCAAAGTACTTGATGGAGAAATACCCATTTGTGGCAATAACAAGTGGGTTTTCCTTAGAATAGTTAGATAAATCGGTATTAGCAATCACCCACTCATAAGCCTCCTTGGTACTGTGGTAATAATAGTCTGTTTCGTATTTCGATGCAGCGGCATCAATACCTCCAATAGCCTCGTTAAAATATTGATATTGATACGGGTGATTCGAAAATGTGTGTTTTAACGGATGAAACGCCAACAACACTACTCCAATTAACGCCAACTTTTGAAACATTCGATTTTTAATGAGGCTAATCAGTTGGTCGTATCCGATTGCTGCGCATACTGCTACTGGTGGATAAACAAACAAAGCATGTCTCCAACCACCATAAACATTACTGCTTTTGTAAATGATGTAAGCTATCGGAAATGCGAAGGCAAAGAACAGCGTGAACTTCCAAAACAACTCCATTCTATCTCTGAATTTGAAGTATAAAACCAAGAAGCTTCCTACACCTAACCAAACCAAAATAGGGGTAGTAATTAGAATGTATTTAGATATATAGTACCACGGCAAGTAATCGCTCCAAACAATCTCACCCTCAAACAGTTGCCGGATACTTGTTCCGTAACTTGTCATTACATTTAAAGACTCTAAAGGATTAGCAATTGGGTCCAACAAAGCATACGGCCACAGAATAATTCCCCCGATGTATCCTAGAACAACAATCCCTCCTAATGAAGTAAAAATCGGCTTTAGTCGAGCCAAGTTTTTCGGAGCGAAGGCTTTTAGCAATCCCCCGCTCATTATAAGATAGTACAGCCCTGTAAACATGAACAAGTACGCAAACAAAAGCAGACCACCAATACGAATACCAATGGACATCCCAATAGCCATAGCAACCAACAGAACGTGCTTGAATTTAATGGCTTTTAGGTTTTTTAGATAAACCAAAATGAAATAGAGCCCAATTACGTAACTCATTGCAAAAGGAATATCCTTGGGGTTATTCCAGGAGTGGCCCAATATTCTAGGCGAAACAAACACCAAAAACATTGCCAACAAACCTGCCCTCCAAGATTTAATCTTTACAGCAAGTAAGCCGCAAAAAAGAATTAGCAACCAGCCAGTTAAAGAATTAATAACGTGACGCCACTCGTATTCATTTTCGATTCCGAAAGCTTTATTAAATGCGGCAGTAACCAAATCAAACGAACTACCATACAAGTGCAGTAATGTCTTAGGGTCTTCAACCGCTGTTCGGTTTTCGTCGGTAACCTCACCAAAATTCACAAACCAATCCAACACCGCCTTACCTTGCTTGTATTGAACGAATTCATCACCAGAAATACCTGAATTATAAGAGGCTATTGGCATTCCGATTAGCAATATGGTAGCGAATGCAACAAACTTCATTCGGTAAAACGACTCCTCAAACAAGAAGTCAAATCGATCTACAGGCTTAGTTTTTAGCTCTTTTAGAGGCAACATCAAATACCACCAAAACCACCTTTTAATTTTATTAGCAACCGAATTTCTTGAAACAGGCTCATTTGGAGCGTTTTTACGTAATTCGACTCTGTTTGCTGATAGATTTAGTTTTCGAGCAACAAAGCTTGTTATTTCGCTTAATTCAGTATTCTTTGGCAATATTTCAACCGCATATTGCTGTACAGATGTATTGGCAACTGTATAACTTGCGGACGACGGCTTGTCTTTTCCTTCTTGTCCAACGTAAAAAATGGAGGTTACTGCATTATCAGCTACATCGAGTTTAGCAAAATCCTGAAGTTCGAGTTTTTTAGTCAGCTTTTCACCTTCTATTACAACCGCCTTTTGGCTATTTCGCTGCCCAATAACATCCAATACTCCGGTAACACTTGAGTTTTCAAATTGAAAACAATTCGAATTTAGGTTCAATTCCGAATTACAACCAAAAACAAAAACGCGAAGTTTCGACTGTTGGTCAGTATTTAAATTTCCGTAAGAATCAACTAGAGACTGAGCTTTTTCAGCATCAGAGCACATAAACACAATATCGATTATCTTAGCTGAACTAACCTGATAATTGGTAGGTGCGTTGTTTCCTACCTTTTGATGCTTAACTTTTTTAGCCATTTGGAAATTTTGGAATGGCTAAAGTAATTATTTGCAAAAAAACCACCTCTTAAACTAACAGAAACCCATTAAAAGTTATCCAATGAAAGCATAACCAATGTACATGCAGGAACCACCTCCACTCCTGCAGTTTGAGCCATTTTCATAAATTCTTCATTCTCCGTTCCAGGATTAAAAATAATCCGCTTCGGATTGAGGCTCAACAAATAATCGTACTGAGCAGGCTGATGCTTAGGACCAACATACATGGTTATCGTGTCAACACCCTCAATGTCTGGCTGGCCTTTTTGAATGGAAATTCCACTCACGACTCCATCTCTTAAACCAACTAAAACGGGCTCATGACCAGCATTTAAAAGCGCCTTGGTTGCTTTATGCGCATACCTATCGGGATTTGTTGAAGCTCCAAAAACCAGTACTTTTTCATTTTTTGCCATGCTTCAAAAGTAAGATACGGCTAGTTTCCAGCAATCAATTCGCGATACAAGAATGGCTTTTCTTGGCTAGATGGCTGCTTGTACAAGTAATACACGTAGCCGTTGTCGATTTTAAGCTTTTCTGCGAAGCGTTTTTCAATTCGGTAGCTAAAAGTTGGATTTCCAGAATTCACATCAATATTCTTCAAAACATAGTAGCCGCTTTTTAGGTACAGCCCATAGAACTCCTCCTCCGATTCATCCATGATGAGTTTGTTTTTCCATTTTGCTTTCGCTTCATTTTTCGCATACCGAATACTCACGCTATCAATCACTTGGAATTGATTAAACTTAAAAATCAACTCACTTGAATGGTCAAAGACAAGGACGGTATCGTTCTTCACAAATAACGGAGCATAAACCGGTTCGTAATAAATGGATTTATGAAATCCTGTAAACATAGCCCCTACATCCTTCTTGTCCATGTTGGGTATTTTCTCAGCCATTTCTCTTGCTTCACGCTTTTGCTCGAGCGATAACTCGTAATATTCCCAACGGTACATTTTGTTTACCACATCGTTTACATGCGACTTGAGCAAGAAATAATTTGAATCTATCGTATTCAGAGCGTAATAATTCATTCGTGGGATATAAGACTTAAAATCATTGAACAGCACATGATTACTGACACTATCGACACAATGGTTCAACCGAAAAGCATATTCTTTTTTGTCGATTTTCTTCATTTCAACACTGTCACCGGCTAAACTCAAGACGAATATTGCCTTACTGGTTTGCAGGTATAGATTACCCTTGTAATCCTTTATAAATTTCTCAGGCTCCGCTCCTATCCCTCGCTCAAAGAGTATCTGCTGGTTTGCGTCGCAAACGGTAATTTCTGCATCTTTCTTTAGCGACCTATTGAAAGTTAGGAGCACTATTTTATCTTCTAAAAACTCATAATCAAACACATAATGATACCTCGAATGAAAGACCTCCTCTAACTTCTGCTCCGAAATACTCACCGCTGGCAAACTGTAAGTTCTAGGACTCATTTTCAAAATTGAACTGTTCTTAAGTTCAGAAAACCGGATTACCAAACTATCGAATGCTACATGAGTCAATAACACTAGCGGATTCCGAGTGTAATTAGGCAATTGAAACCCACCAGATTTATCAGAAATTACATGAACAGCTTTCCCTTTTACAAAAACATGGACACCTTCAATTGGTTTCTGAGAGTTCTTGCTTTTCACAAGAAAATTATTTTGCGAAATACCCGCGTTCCCGAACAAAACAGACATCAGCATCCACAACAACCTATATTTCAACAGCCTATTCAATTTCAGATAGTTTACTTATTGCTTGTTCTTTATAAAATCCTTCACTTTTCACTATAGCATCTAGCTCTAATTTAGCCTTATCCAGCTGGTTTAACTGCATTAAAGCAAGTGCACTGTACCAAGCTGACTCTTCTGAAAAAAGTGATTCATTCTCTTCTAAAATTTGCTTCCAATTGGACAACGCATAACCAAAGTCTCCTAATTTGTAATTGACCAAACCTCTATAAAAAAGCACATTTTCATCCTTTGGAAACAAATATTGCAAGGAAGCGAAAATGCGTTCGCTCTTCTCGAGTTTACCCCGTTTTAGCAATACCAATGCGCGCTCCAGCATTCGGTAATAATTTATTGTTTCTTGCTGACTAGCCTCAAATTTCTGGGTTGAAAACGCAAACTGAGGAGAAGTACTTTTTAATTCTTTGAACCTATCATCAGGTTGATTTGACTTGAAATTTAATACTCTGAAATTCCGCAAATACCTGTAATCAAAATATTTACGCGGTTTTTGAATTTCTTTCAACTCTGGTTCTAACTCCAACGCTAGACTTTCTTTTAAATCCAATTGGGCTGTAAAAACCATTCCTGCACTTACTTCTTCAACCCTTTTGTAAACTGCGGCAATTTCTTGCCTTTTTGACGATTCAATTTCAAACTCATCATTTGAACCTCTATATATTCTTTCATAATTCAGAGCTACTTTATCCGAAAAACTTAACGCTTTGTTGGCAGTAATCTTTTGACTTCGATTTTCATATAATCCAATTACAGAAGTTATAGAAAGTAGCACTACCACTATTGAACTGACCAAATAATAGAAGGCGAAGTTGTTACCCCAATTAATCTTGGCATTTAATCTCTTTTCAAGACCAGCAATTTCACTTTCGTTAACCTCAGTAATACTTTCATCAACAAAATCAAAGTCCACAGCAAGCTTCTCCAATGAGTACCAGTTTTCACTCACGGTTTCGTTCGTATCAAAATCATGATTCATTATGTCCTTTAGTCTATCGGTTTTCATGATTTCTATTTTTTAGTAAGTAATTTTTCAGCATGCGCTTTCCGTTTTGAAGGTTGGTCTTAACTCGTTTCAAATCCATATTCAAAACCTCTGCAACTTTGTTGTATCGCATCTTTTTAAAGTAAAAATGCTCAATACAATTGCGCTGTTCGGCATTCAATTTCGACAAAGCTTTATCCAAATCAGAATCGGTTATATTATTCAAAATAAATTCATTAGAACTCTCTTCTTTAACCACAACTTTAGACAACTCATTATATTCAACCAATACTTTTTTACTTCTAAGCTTGCCAAGTGCCATATTCTTAGCGACTACGTACAAGAATGATTTCGGATATTTAATCTCTTTGTTTTTGCTCAGAATATCCATTGACTTTTCAAACAAATCCATAACTAAATCCTCTGCCTCCTCTTTGGATTGTAAGTACTTTTTGCAAGTACCCAACAACAAAGGCAGGTACCTTTTGTACAAGGTACCGAATGCCTCTTTGTCGTTGTATTGCTGAAATCGCTTCAACAATTCTTCATCAGCAATATGTTTATAGTTTGAACTCATCTAGTTTGCCAATTTTGGCTTATCGATTATACATGTCTAGGTAACTTTTAGTTTCAATGACCACTATTCCACCGAGTAAATCTCCATACTGCGCCGGCACTCCTCCGGTGTAGATTCTCATAGAACCAATTGAGGCGGATGGAAAGCCATCGTTTGCACCAAAGCTTTTAACTCCATCAATTAAATAAACAACAGACCCAGCCCTGGCCCCCCTGAAGTACATCGGTTCACCTTCCTCTGCCTGAAAAATATCAGAGCTTTGAGCAGAAATCATTGCACTCAAACTGGTCTTTGTTGCAGATTTGGTGAAGGTTTCTGGCAACACATCAATTGCACTGGGTTCTACCTTGTCGATTAACGGTATTGTAAAATCTATTACCGTGTAACCTCCCAGAGAGCGATACTCCATTTGCTTATCCTCCAGTATAACCAGCCCATCTCCTTTCACTTTAATGCCTTTGACAAATAGAGTATCAAAGCCAATTGACGTAATGGTTAGATTGTAAGTCCCTGCGGGGAGCGGTTTTATGGTAAATCTACCGTCCAGGTCGGTTGATGCTCCTCGCATTGAACCTCCCACATACGTAAACACGTTTGCACCAATTACTGGTAATCCTGTTGGGTCGAGTACTTTTCCTTTAATTGTTCCGTTTCCAAGTGCCCATGCGCCAAATCCGGCAACTACAAGCATTACTGCTAATCCTATTTTTTGCATTTTCATAATTTTTAGTTTTAAGCCTCTCGAGAAGTACGTTTCTGACCATAGGATGCAGAAAGCCTAAAAATTCCATAAGAAAAATGAAAAAAAATTACAGGGTGCTGTTAATCAGATGATTTGCTTAATCAATCTAAGCTTATGGGAATAGGTTTTGGTGTCAACATTGTAAATACCTTGGTGGTCAATCTTGTCTATTCGGACTTTTCCGCTGGCGTGAATGATTTCGTTTTCATTCATCAAAATACCAACGTGAATTATGCTGCCTTCATCGTTATCGAAAAATGCTAAATCTCCATCTTTGGATTCTTCAACAAAACTTAAGGTAGTTCCAATTTCGGCCTGCTGGTAGGCATCTCGAGGCAATTTTTTACCTGCAATTTTATACACCATTTGCGTAAATCCAGAACAATCTATTCCAAAGGGCGATTTTCCACCCCATAAGTATGGTGCGTTTATGTACAGTAGTGCATTCTCTAAAATCTTCGACCTGGAAAGCCCAGCAGTGCTAAGTTCAGAGTTTCCAGTAAAAGAAAACGCATGTTCACCAATAGTCACCAAATTGTCGTTGTAAAATGGCAAGGCGCAGCCCATTACTATTGGCTGAAGGTCATTATCCTTAGCATTTTGAATGATATTTACCAAATCCGTGCAACTCTCCCATTTGCGAGAAGTTTCCACTTCTTCGTAAATGTCTTTTGACACTTCGTAAGACTGCTTTCGGTCAATCCAGCACTCATACTTATCAAACGCACTTCGAATTTTGACCCAATTAACCCGCTCATCGATAATCTTATAATGATCACCAAAAAGCAACTGAGTTACCATCTGAGCTTTATCACTGGGTTCTTCCCTGCCGGGAATAATGCTTAATATGGAAATACCGTATTTCACGCAAGGCAAATAAAGGACTTTGCTTTTGGGCTTTGGCTTATGGTGGGTTTTAGTTTTTAACGAATTGAATTGGAATTATCAACAGATTAGTTTTTAGTAACGTAGCGACATAGTTTACAGTAACATAATCCCTATTCACTAATCACTAACTCACTAAATACACTTCTTCATAGCCATAATATACCCCAGGTGCAATGCCTCGTGTAAGTTATTAAACGAAATAGCCTCTTCAACCGAATTCAATGTAACACCATAACTGGTGGTATATTCATTAAAACCAGCCAGTTGACCATCCTCATAAGCTTCCTCTGTCAAATCAATTAGCTTGTTGACGTTTGCTTTGAAATAGTCTAAATCTTTCTGTGGCTCAGTGATAGCAGCAGCATTACTTCCTTTTCTATAGCTTTCTATCAGTTCATTTGGTATTGAAGGCTCTTTATCCGCTAGCTTAAAACACAACAAATGCTGAGTAATTAGAATATGACCAAAGTTCCAGAGCACATTGTTTCCAAAACCTTCGGGAACGGCAATCATTTGTTCCACACTCAAACCTTCGATAGCACCTAAAATCCGTTCTCTTGTAATCCGATTATACTCAAACTGTAATTTCATTATTCAATTGTTTTATCATTATAGGCACTCACAAACAGTGTGTTTCCGAGATTAGGTAAATCGTTAAACAAGTCACCGCCACGCTGATTTAATGCATCACTAGTATATCCTAAAATCGTTAAATCGGCATCACTAGATTTTTGCTCGATAACGGTAGATATCAACTCACCATCTTGAGGAATTAATTCAATATTTTTAGGCGAAATAGGTAAGCGGCCTGTAGCAATTAGGTCTGTTAAGGTTTGTCGTTTCGATTCGTACTCTCCTTTTGAGTAACCACTGAATATTTTGATTTCAGCTTGTTTCCAATCTGGATGGCCTGTCATGATGTAAGCCAAAAGAATCATCAAATTCGAATTTTCGTAATCGGTTGCTGAAATCCACACATGAATCGACTTTTTGTAGCCAAAGCCTTTATACGTAGAGCGCAAAATGCAAACATCAAAATTGGTAGCGTGTAATAAACCATAATTATCAATTACTTCTTTGAGTTTCGTTTTGTCCTCGTCGCTGTATTCAAATAAAATAAGGTTGTTACCACTTCCCGAAACACCTCCTAACTGGATACTTTGCGCAATGGCTGAAGTGTATGAAGGGGATACGATGGTATCCAAATACACGCGACTACTAGTTCCTTGAATTAAGGAAATAAGTCTACGTTTAGTCTTCTTAGATGCTTTGTATGCCTGCTTATCCAGAAAACCCTTGGTAAAATGAATGTAAGTTCCAAAGCCATATTTGTGAGACAGCCAACGCACAAAATCCAATGAAGTAGTTCTTTTAAACGTATCAGCAGAGAGACAAATAATGAATGGCCTCCACCCTTGTTCACCAGAACCCGCACGCTTTTGAATGTAAACGGAAAGACGTCTATTCATTTGAAAAAGAACACCTTGCAGTAATTTAGCAACATCACGGCGAGTATTTCCAACCGAAATTGCCCAGCGATAAATCCCTGCCATTATTAATATGGAAAGAATAGCATAGGCCGTATTCATTTTGAACATCAAATAGAAACAAAGCACCGCACCCAAAAGCGACAAGTACCATCTTGAACGAAACGTAGGGCGATAACTTGGGTCCGCTGCAAAATGCTCTAGAAATGAGATTAGACAAATAGCACCATACGTCACCATGAAAAACATGGAGATTATCTCTGCAACAAAGTTGATATCTCCTATTGCCACGAAAATGAAGCCGAAAACACAAGTTATAATTGCAGCATTAAAAGGTTCTAATTTCTTTCCTTTTCCTTTTGCAAACCAAACGCTTAGGTTTTGAGGAAATACCCTATCTACTCCCAGCGCCTGTAAGGTTCTCGGCGCAATCATTATACTCCCTAATGCCGAAGAGATGGCCGCACAACCTAGGCCAATAGGAATAATTGGCTCCCAAATGGCTATTTTACCCATAATAAGCACATCGGTATTTGCCAAATCCTCGGGGCTGGCTGATACAAATAATTTAATTACAACAGCCACATAGACTACGATACCAACGGCTGTGGCCCACATAGTTCCAGCGGGTATAGATTTTTTAGGGTCTTTTAAATCCCCACTTAGCCCAAGTCCGGCAGCAATACCCGTAAATGCAGGAAATATTATTGTAAAAACGTAGAAGAAGTTGTCTGGATTGGTAATCGTTGCCGAAAAATCGCCGGAAGAAGCCGAATACGGACTTCCCATGAAGAACATCCCCAAAGAACACAACAATACTGCAACTACGATGTATAAGGCCTTAACTCCAATGTCAGCGCCTTTGCTCAACATTAACATAGAAAGCAACACCATAAAAATAAGTCCTGCCGAACGATTGTCAACATATATTCCATAGTGGCTGTAAATTATATCCGCTAGGGGTTCGAAGGAAACCGCAAAGGCAATTACATAAAATGCAACACTAATTGCCTGAGAAAGAAATAAAGCGATACCGATTGCCGCACCAATGTTCAGTCCGAAGGAACGTGAAATCATATAGTACGCTCCACCGCCTTCCACCTTGCTATTGGTTGCAATTTCGGCAACAGCCATAGCAGTTGGAATAGTTACTAAATGCCCAAGGAGCACGATACCCAGTGTGCCTATTAGCCCAACATGTCCTACGGCATAGCCGAATCTAAGAAAGAGAATTGCACCCAAAATGGTACTCAGCGCTGTCATAAAAACAGGCATAGTTCCCATGGTGGACTGTTTGTTGAGATTTTCTGACATTAAATGGAATTAAAGCAGCCTAGTTTGCCACCTCACTCATAAACTTAATGCGCATTAATCGAATTTCCTCTTCAGAATAGTCTTCATCTTTCAACTCTTCCATAGCTTCTTCGATGGTACCCGTTTCGGCATCCTCCATGAAGTAATCGTAGAGTTCGTCTTGCTTATCCTCATCCACCGCATCCCCTAGATAGTAATCCAGGTTCACTTTAGTTCCAGATTCCACTATGTTCTCTATTTCTGTCAACAAGTCTTCCATAGACATATCCCTGGCTTTAGCTATATCTTCTAATGGTCGTTTTCGATCAATATTTTGAATGATATAAACTTTTGTACCTGATTTGTTTACAACAGACTTAACAACAATATCTTGCGCTCGTTCTATGTCATTTTCTTCTACGTAGTCCGCGATTGTTGAAACAAAAGAAGCTCCATACTTATTCGCTTTTCCTTGCCCAACACCCTGAATATTAGCTAATTCCTCTAGTGTTATTGGATACTGGTTTGCCATATCCATAAGCGAAGGCTCTTGAAAAACAACAAACGGAGGTACATTGTTATCCTTTGCAACAGACCGTGTTAAATCTTTTAGCAATTGATAAAGCTTATCATCCATCGCACTTCCCTGTGCTTTCGTATTCAAAATTAGATTATCGTCTTCTGCTCTTTCGATGTAATCGTGATCTAGAATAACCGTAAAAGGCTGTGGATTTGCAATAAATTCCTTGCCTTTTTCGCCTAGTTTGAGTACACCGTATGTTTCAATGTCTTTAATCAGCAGCTTACCAACTGTGGTTTGACGAATGACCGCCATCCAGAATTTTTTATCTTTTTCCTTGCCTGCACCAAATGACTTGATGGTATCGTGTCTGAAGGATTTAATTTGTGAATTACTAACCCCAGTTAGAATTTCAATAATGTACTTTGCTTTAGCAGTTTCTTTAAGTTCCGCGACGCAATCTAGCAACATCTTCACCCACTTACTACCTTCTTCTCTAGGCCTTGGATTAACCGCGTTATCGTCCATCTTGGCGCCCTCGCCATTTTCTTCATCGAATTCCTCACCAAAGTAATGCAACAAGAATTTACGCCTGCTCATGGCGGTTTCAGCGTAAGCCACGACTTCTTCTAGTAGTTGTTTTCCGACTTCTTGCTCAGAAATCGGTTTGCCTTGCATGAATTTTTCAAGCTTTTCTATATCTTTATAATCGTAAAAAGCTAAACAATGCCCTTCCCCTCCATCACGGCCAGCTCGACCAGTTTCCTGGTAGTAACCTTCCAAACTTTTAGGCATGTCGTGGTGAATAACGAAACGAACATCGGGCTTATCGATTCCCATTCCAAAGGCGATAGTGGCAACAATTACATCAACGTCCTCATTCAAGAACATATCTTGGTTTTTGGCACGTGTTCCGGCATCAAAACCTGCATGATATGGTAGTGCTTTTATACCATTTACTTGTAAAGTCTCTGCAATCTCCTCAACCTTCTTCCTGCTCAGACAATAAACTATACCTGATTTCCCCTGTCGTTCTTTGACAAATCGAATGAGTTGTTTGGCCAATTCCACCTTTGGGCGTACTTCATAAAATAAGTTCGTCCTATTAAAAGATGCTTTAAACACTCTAGCATCAGACATACCCAAGTTTTTTTGGATATCGCCTTGTACTTTTGGTGTTGCAGTTGCAGTAAGTGCCATGACGGGAATCTTCGAATTGATACCCTTTATCATTTCTTTTATTCGGCGATACTCTGGTCTAAAATCGTGACCCCATTCTGAAATACAATGCGCCTCATCAACCGCAACAAAGCTTATTGTAAGCTCCTTGAAGAAATCTATCGTTTCTTTTTTGTTCAGCGTTTCGGGAGCTACGTACAATAATTTAGTTCTACCCGCTCGCAAATCATCTTTAACTACAATCTGCTCAGCTTTGTTGAGCGATGAGTTTAAAAAATGTGCAACAAAATCATCTTCCGAATGACCACGGATACTATCCACCTGATTTTTCATAAGAGCAATCAATGGAGAAATAACTATTGCCGTTCCTTCGTGTATTAATGCTGGTAGTTGATAGCAGAGTGATTTCCCTCCACCAGTTGGCATAATAACGAATGTATCGTTACCAGAAATAACGCTTTGAATGATTTCTTCTTGGTCCCCTTTGAAGGCATCAAAGCCAAAGTGTTTTTTAAGTTCTGCCTGTAAATTCATTTATAATATTTGATGTACTTAAAAATTAAAAATAGAACATTATTGAACAAGTATTGCGTGGAAACAACGATTAAACTGCTACGATATCTAAACAGTTCTATAAAAGAACTGTTTTTGATTGAACGATGACTTAAAACCGTTCAATTAAAATTGGTAATTATTACTTTTGTAGTCTAAATAAGAATTATGAAAAAAGGAAATTGGTTGTTTGTTTTCACTTTAGTGATTATCGCTGGATTAAGTAGATTATTACCTCACCCACCAAACTTTACGGCGATTGGCGCCATGGCTTTGTTTGGCGGCGCGGCACTTTCCAACAAAATGCTCAGAGTTATTTTACCCCTTGGAGCACTTTTTATAAGCGACGTTATCATCAACAACACGATTTATGCAAGTTCACTTGAAGGTTTTACGCTTTTCTACGAAGGAGCGATTTGGACTTATGTAGGTATCGCAGCAATTGCGTTAATTGCACCTTTTGTAATTCAAAAATTAAGTATTAAGAATATTGTTGTAGGAAGCATTGCCGCTTCTGGACTATTCTTTTTGGTTTCAAATTTTGGTGTTTGGGCTTCTGGAATGATGTATCCATTAACTTTTGAAGGTCTAGGTCTTGCATATTTGGCTGGAATTCCATTCTTTGGAAACACGTTAATTGGCGATTTGTTTTTTAGCAGTGTCCTTTTCGGAGGGTTTTATTTAGCTGAAGTTAAATTCCCAAAATTGGCTTTGAACACTAAATAACACAGACTTATAAAATATTGAAAGCCGCAGAAACAATTTGTTTTTGCGGCTTTTTTTTGCCGTTCTTTAGCTTACTTCAACTGTGCTTCCTTATCCGTACTCTATTCTAATCTTGTTTTATTTGGTTTCTTTACTGTAGATAAGCTCTGTTATTGGGTCCCCATTCTTAAAATAATATACACCGCCCCAGCTATACTTGATTTTTTGGTATTCAACTCCTATCCCATCCTTCACAATTATTACTTGGGTAATATTTTTGTTGCCTTTTGTAGATTCATTAACCGTCTTACCTTCTGGATACAAGCTAGCTAGCTTTGACTGAAATTCAACACTTTTTTTGTCCATTTTATCAATATCGGCAGTTACCGCTTCGTCACTGGTACTTTGTTTACTTCCATTCATGTTGTTTGCTGTAGCGATACCGGCGAGCACCTTCTTGTTTTCGGGTCTAATCTGTTTCGCTTTGCTATAAAAAAACAAGGCTTGCTTTTTATTTCCTTCAGCAACAGATTTTTCAGCAAGCGTGATATATTTTTCAACCTCTTCTGCTTTTTCTTTTTCGATGGCAGCCGCTCTTTGAAGTGCCAGTTGTTCTTTCTGTTCTTGCTCTACCACCATGGTACTCACGGTCTTTTGTTCTTGTTTCAGTTCGTCGTTATTTGGTTTCAAAAGAGCCGCCTGCTTTAAAAATGCCTGTGCTTGCTCAACATCACCTCTACTTCTTGCATTTTTCGCATCTACCAATAAACTTGAAAACTTATTGTCCACCTGTTCTTGCTTCTCCTGTTCATTTATTTTTTGTTCACTTAATTTTAATTTTTTTGAGGCTAGAAGGGCATCTGGGTTCAAATCCAAGGCCTTGTTGTAACTTTGCGCCGCTGCTTCGAAATTTCCATTGGCATAAGCCCGATTCGCAACGGCCATATAGTTATTAAACGAATTGGCTTGCTGTTCTTTGGTTCTCATTTCTTGCACAAGTAAACTTACTTGCTCCTTAGGAAATGTTGCCGTTGGTTTTATGGCTGAAGCAGCTATGTACTTTTCAGAAGCCTGTTGAAGCTCACCTTTATCACGGAGGGTTTTAGCATCTGCCAATAACGTTTCGTATTTTTTCTCGGTAGCTAACACTGTATTAATAGCGGTGAGTTTTTGTTTGGCTTCACCCTCAGGTTTAATTACTACTGCTTTTTCATAGAAAGATTTCGCTTTATCAAACTGCTTGTTATTCAATGCTTGATTTCCTTGAATCACCAATTCTTCGTATTCCTTTTTGGCAGCTTTTTCTGCTATTGCTTCTTTTTTCTCAAACTGCTCCACCTTATTTTCAATCGTAGCCAATTCTTTTTTTCGCTTTCCAGTGTATTTATAATCAATGTCAAATTCAGCTAAATCTTGCGCATAATGAATTTTAGCAATAGGTTCCTTAAGCTTATCTAAATCAAGCTCTTTATAAGCTTTAAATAATTCAATTTCACCTATACTCCATTCGTGAATAGTTCCTTTTTCTTCCTCTGGAATATGGGTAATTAAGTCTAATTCTAGAACTTTAGTAGCCATTCCTACACCCGTAAAATGAAGTTGATAAACTCCTGTGTACGGCATGATGTAAGTTAATTCACCTTCATTTGACACCGAGACTTGGTCAAGAAACGAATTGTTTTTGTAAACCTTAATGATGGAGCTTGGGTAAGGTTCACCTTTATGTTTTACTACTATTTTGAATTTAAGCCCATACTCAGACTGTGCGACAGCATTTGAACCGACGAGTATTATGATTAGTATGGTCGCACAAGTTCGAATCATAAATTAGTATTGCATAGCTTCCTTTTGCCAGGTAAATCGAGTAGTTGGCTTGCCATTTTTGAAAAAATACGAACCACCCCAATTGTGTGTTACGTGCTTATACTCTACACCTATATCGCCATCAACAATAATTCTTCGCACTACAGACTTACTTCCTTCCATGTATTTTTCTTCAGTTAAGCCTTGGGGATACTTCCTCGCCAAATCAGAACAAAAAGAGGCTCGGTCACTAGATATTTGAACATCCTTGAGGGATAGTTCATCCTTTGGTTTTTTTAATTCAGGTTTCTTTTGATTTGCAATGAGCTCATCAATTTTTTCAATTCTTTCTCGAGGAAAAGGTTCTGTTGTTTTTATTTTTATTGAAGCTAAATAAAGGCTTTTCGATTCTTCATATTCCTTCAGGTCAAAGGCTTCATTAGCTTGAGAAATAAGTGCATCATACTTTTCGTCATCCACTAATTTTACATCCAACAACCCATTAATTATTTCTAACTGTGCCCTGGGGTACTCTGCAAGCGGCTTTAGTTTAATAGCATCTTGGTAATATGATTTCGCCAATTGATAATCCTTAGCCTCAAACTCAATATCCGCATCACGAATCAACACATTGTATTCTTCTTGAAGCTCGTCTTGCTCGTCAGCAGCATTTGCGACTACCTTTTCATTTCTTGCTTTTTGTTTTTCAACCTCTTTTCTCTTCTTCTTCAAGTATGCCCTATCCAATGTTACCATTGATGTTCTAATATCAAAATAATATCGAGCAACAGGAGTATTGTATTCCTCAGCATCCATTCCTTCCACATAACGAACCATTCCCAATTGAAAACGGCCCAAATCATACCCTTCATTCTTGAACTCTACAGGAATATCTGTTAAATCAATTTCAATTTTTTTGGTAACGTAACCCGTTTTTGAAAAGGCAAGAATGTACTTATAGTCAAACTGCAAATTAGTTTTAAACCCACCTTCTTTATCTGTAGTCATAGTTTTAACCGCACTATTGTTGATTAGGATTTGAACACCTACTCCTTCTAGGAGCTTTTCTCCTTCTGTTACAAAAGCATCTTTAATAATTAAGTTTTTCTCGATGGCATTACTGTCATATCCACCCCAAAGACGCTTTGTTAATGGTGCCTTTTTGTCTGCACTTTCTTCAGTTTGCGAATGTGCAAGTACAGCACAAAACACAATTAACATCAATAACGTTGAGCGAAAAATTGTTCTTTCCATTTTTAAAACTGTATTACATCTGGTTTAGAGTCAGCTTCTTTGAAGCTCTTCTTTACTTTTTTCTTATAAGCTCTATCCATTACAAAATTCATGGATATTGGGTCATAAACAATCTTAGCGATAGGATTTTTGTATAAACCTAGCGGTAAATCCGAATCTGGCCTGATCATAGATAGTTTGAATAATCCAGCATCATACCCACGAACCCTGTCTTCTTGAGGCATGTTTCGTGTATCTACTTCGATAAGTTTAGTGACATAGCCACTTTCTGAAAACTGGAGGGTTACCAATGTATCAAACCCTATTTGCAGTTTAAAAAATCCATCAGATTTAGTTTTGGCTGAATTTATTATCACACCATTATGGAGTATCCTAATGTTCACATTGGATTTTGGTTTTCCAGTTTCTAATACCTGTGCTTCAATTAGTAAATTGGTATCAGCGGCAGTTTCGGGTTCATCTCCAAATTCCAAGACCCCTTGACCTAGTGAAGAAAAAACACTAAAAACCAATATCAAACTAAGTACTAAATACTTCACTTACATCACGATTTATATACAAAAATACTGTTATACCTTCTGAATAGGAAGGGGGTTACATTTTATTGTAGTTCGTTTATAAACAATAGTCTTGCCGAAAACAATACATGAATGTAAATTTTATTTTAGTCCATGATTTATGAAGGAGCTTTTACTAAGAATTCAAAACAGTCACGACAAAATTTACAAGTCGCTATTACTTATTCTATGCGCGGGAATTATTATATACAGCCTTCCAAGTGAAGGGAAATTCAAATATGAATTCCAAGAAGGAAAACCTTGGCTGCATGAGAATCTGTATGCCCCTTTCGATTTTGCTATTCTAAAATCAGATAAACAACTTGAAATTGAAAGAGCAGAAATTGTAAAACAAAGTCCATTCTTCTTTCAGTATTCCGACTCTATTTCCTCATTAGCCGTTAGTCAATTGACCAGTTCTAACCAATGGGATAGCCTTAAAATGGACACGAATAGACTTGCCAAATTATTTGAAATTGGCATAGTTCAAACCAACAGTTTGGAAGAAGAGCCAAGTGAAAATACATTGATAGTGGTTCAGAAAGAAGGCCATTACGAAGAAATTGAATTTGGGGAATTACTTTCCATACAAGAAGCAGCTTCTGAAATTAGGAACGATAGTGGCCTAGCTCCTGCATCAAAGGAACTAATAGTGAACTCCTTGCAACAAAATGTAATTTACAATTTTTCAAAAACCAATGCAGTTCTAGAACAAAAACTCAATAGCCTCCTAAGAACTCATGGAAAAATTGAAAAGTCGGAACTTATAGTAGCCAAGGGAGAATTGGTGAATGAAGAGGTGTATTGGAAGCTAAACTCACTTAAAAGTGAATTTGAACACTCGAAAGCGGATGAACTCTCTAATTTATTTGTAATCATCGGCAAAACCATTTTGGTCTTCATAATTTTCTTTGTCTTGATTTTGTTCTTAGGAATATTTAGACAAAACATTTTAAATACAAACAACCGAGTTGTTTTTATCCTTATTACGTTTACTTCAGCTGTATTAATGGGAATCGTTCCACTTTATATAAACGAATTAAACGTATATCTTCTTCCCTTCTGCATTCTACCTATTGTTATAAAAGCTTTCTACGATGAAATCATGGCCGCGTTTATACACATTTTGGCTATAATACTGATTGGATTTTCCGTGCCTAATGGATTCGAATTCGTCTATATTCAATCTATTGCAGGGTTGATTGCAGTGTTCAGTTTGGTGAATCTAAAAAAACGTTCTCAATTATTGGGTACGGCGGCAATCATTCTTGTAACGTATTCCATTGCGCATCTTTCCATTATTATGATGCAAGAAGGTACATGGCACAATATAGAGCTAAGCAATTTTTATGCATTTGGCGGTGCTGCAACCTTAACGCTACTTTCCTACCCTTTAATTTACATTTTCGAAAAGCTATTTGGGTTTTTGTCTGATGTAACTTTAATGGAATTATCCGATACAAATTCTCCCTTGCTAAGAGATTTGGCAACCAAAACACCTGGTACTTTCCAGCACAGCATTCAGGTTGCAAACTTGGCTGAGAATGCAATTCAAAAAATTGGTGGCAACCCTTTACTGGTGAGAACTGGAGCACTTTACCACGATATCGGAAAAATGGAGTCGCCCCAGTATTTCATTGAAAACCAAATAAGTGGATATAATCCACATGACGACATTGAGCCCGAAGAAAGCGGTGAAATTATAATTAACCATGTTATTAATGGAATTGAGTTGGCCAAAAAGCATAACCTTCCAGAAGTATTAATCGATTTCATTAGAACGCATCACGGAACAAGTATGGTTAAGTACTTCTATTATAAAGCGAAAGAAAATGAAGGAAATAATCCGGTAGATGAAAAGGAGTTTACTTACCCTGGACCAATTCCATTCAGTAAAGAAACTGCTGTGCTAATGATGGCCGACGCTTGTGAAGCTGCCTCTAGAAGCCTTAAAGAATACTCTAGTGAATCGGTTAGCAATCTTATCGACTCACTAATTGAAGGTCAGGCAAATGAAGGTCAATTTCAGAATGCCGATATTACTTACAAGGACATTACCCTTATTAAGGGTATTTTCAAAAAAATGATAATGAATATTTACCACGTTCGAATTGAATATCCAAAAGGTTAGTGATGCGCATAAATCATTCGAGCGGCTCTGATTTTGAACAAGCAATTGGCTACAGCCGATGTGTTGAAATTGATGAATGGGTAGTTGTTTCGGGCACTACGGGATACAATTACACTACTATGTCAATTCCGACATGCGCCACAGAACAAACCGAGCAAGCACTAGAGAATATTGAATTGGCCTTGGCTAAAACTAGCCTAAATAAAGAGGACATCATTAAAGTCAATTACATTTATCCAAACCCAGAAGACTTTAAAGAATGTTGGTCCATTCTAAGTAACTTCTTCAACGAAATTCGTCCGGCAGCAACTATGATATCCGCACAGTTGGTTCAACCTGAAATGAAAGTAGAAATTGAGGTTTGGGACAAGAAAACGCGCAAACAATCTCAAAGTCAGTAGTTTAATTCAACCCTAGAATGTAGAACCAAAATTCTTAAATTTAAAGGTAATTTTGTGTTGGAATAAATAGTTTTAATTTTACTTTTGCCGTTCGTTCTAATCGTAAGAAAAGAAGTATCGGAGAGATGCCTGAGTGGCCGAAAGGACTTGTTTGCTAAATAAGCGTACCTCAAAAGGGTACCCAGGGTTCGAATCCCTGTCTCTCCGCAACAAAAAAGCCCGATAGAACTATCGGGCTTTTTTTATGCTAAACTTTTTATTGAACTAATACCTACCTTGTTCGATTGCCAGTACAATTTCTTCAATGTACTTATCTTCTTCATCGGCCTGATATTCCGACTTCAAATCTTGACCAAACACCCTAGCAATACCTTGCCAAAAAAATGCCGTTACTCCACTTCTAAACTCCTTCACCAATTCATAAGAGGTTCTGCTTGTTTCTCTATCAATGAGCTTGATTAGAATTCGTCCTTGACTGGTAGTCATTTCTTTCATGTCTTCACCATACTCAGCTAATAACTCATCTTCTACTTTCTTATAATACTTTTTACGTTTTCTAGGATCTTCTTCAGCAGCAATCTCATCTTCATACTTGGCTAAAAGTACATTAGCTTTTTTAGCATAGGGATAAACAATTTTCACATAACGCTGTAGTCGGTTGTATTTTTTTTCTTCTTTTTTGGAAGCGAAGGTTCTCAGCTCCCAAACGTAATATGTATTCATAGAAACTACCGGAATAGTATCACCGTTATCCACCGTGGCAAACAACAAATGCCCAGCTGTAGAATCCTGCTGAGCAGTTAAGTTGGAAAACCAACTCGTTAAGAAGATAAATATGATTGTCGTAATTCTCATCGTAAAACATATACGACCCTAAAATTACAAAGTTTGTGCCTAATCTCTATTGAGCTTCATCAACAGCCTCAGAATCTCCATGTACAACCACACTAAGGTCACCATTAAACCAAATGCACTGTACCATTCCATGTATTTTGGAGAACCGTGCAGGGCATTCTTTTCGATAAAATCAAAATCCAATAAAAGATTCATAGCAGCAATACCAATAACCAACAAGCTAAATCCTATTCCCATCATTCCCCCTTCGTGCATCATTGGCATTCCGGAGCCAAACATTGACATGATGAAATTGATGAAATAAACCACGAAAATTGCCCCAGTGGCAGCTATTATTCCTGATTTTAATTTTTCTGTTACCTTAATTATTCCAGTTCGATACAAAACCAACATGACGAACATAGTTCCAAAGGTTAAGATTACCGCTTGAAAAGCAATTCCGGGGAAATTCATTTCGGCAATTGCCGAAATTCCACCTAAGAACAACCCTTCCAAGGCTGCATAAATTGGAGCACTAATTGGAGCAACTGTTGGTTTAAATATAGTAACCATTGCAGCTATGAGCCCACCAATTGCACCTACTAACAACAAGCCCATTGTGCTATGCCCCGCAAGAAACATATCGAACACGTAGTATGCAGGTAAAAGGGTACATGCAAAGAGAATTAGAGATTTGTTTACAGTTCCTTGCACCGACATGCGCTCGCCACTTTGCACGAATCCTTGCTTGTCAAAAATTTTACTGCTGAATGCTGGATTTGATGATTTCTCTATTAATGCCATTGTGTTTAATTTTTATGTTCTACTTGTTTTCCAATTGGTAACCGTATTGCTGGGTATTCCATTTGAATTATCAGTTTTTGAGTCATCAAATAATTTACCAATTACCAATGCTGCCAATTCTTCCTCTTTTTCATCAAAATGATCAAGAATCTCTGGCTTAAAATACTTTTCTACAAAATGAGTATCGAAGTTTCCGCTTGTAAATGCCTCGTGTTGAATTGCAAAACGACAGAACGGCAGGGTCGTAGTTACTCCTTCGATTTTATAATCGTTTATTGCTCTGACCATGCGCTCAATAGCTTCTTGTCTATTATCTCCAGTGGCAATTAGCTTCGAGATCATCGGATCATAATAAATAGGAATTTGCATCCCCTCTTCAAATCCATCATCTACTCTAATACCTGGACCTTCAGGCTTGCGGTATTTATGAAGGGTTCCAATATCTGGTAAGAAATTATTTTGAGGGTCTTCTGCATAGACTCGAACTTCTAATGAATGCCCTTTTATTTTTAAATCTTCTTGTTTAAATGACAATTTTTCACCACGTGCAACTTTGATTTGCTCTTTTACCAAATCTACTCCTGTAATTTCTTCGGTAACTGGATGCTCTACTTGTAACCTGGTATTCATTTCAAGGAAATAATAATTGGTATTATTCTCCAAAATAAATTCTACTGTTCCCGCTCCAACATAATCACAAGCTAATGCAACTCTTTTGGCACATTCGCCCATTTCTTCTCTCAGTTCAGGCGTAAGTACAGAACTCGGTGCTTCTTCAATTACCTTTTGATGTCGTCTTTGAACACTACATTCCCTATCGAATAAGTGAACCACATTTCCGTGCTTGTCTGCCAAAACTTGAAATTCAATGTGTCTGGGTGAAGTAACGTATCGTTCAATAAAGACTGCCCCGTCTCCAAATGCCGAAATTGCCTCATTCATGGCTAATTGCAATTGCTCCTCTACACTTTCTTCTTCATAAACGGTTCGCATACCCTTACCGCCACCGCCTGCAGCAGCTTTAATCAAAATTGGAAAGCCAATTTCTTTGGCCACTTGTTTTGCTTCGGCTAAATCTTTTATTGCTCCTTCGGTTCCAGGAACCATTGGAATACCGAATGCCTTAACCGCTTCCTTCGCCGCCAATTTATTTCCCATTACTTCAATTGCCAAAGTCCCTGGACCTATAAAAGTAACGCCAGCTTCTTCTACTTTTTTTGCAAATTCAGCGTTTTCACTCAGAAAACCATAACCCGGATGAATGCCATCAACATCGAGTTTTCTGGCAACATCTAAAATATTTTCCATAACCAAATAAGATTGGTTAGAAGCAGCAGGGCCAATACACACAGCTTCATCGGCATAACGCACAAAAGGAGCATTTCTATCCGCTTCAGAAAAAACGGCAACAGTTTTGATACCCATTTCGTGACATGAACGCATTATTCGGAGAGCAATTTCTCCTCGATTTGCTACAAGTACTTTTTTCATAATGTTCAATTCAATTCAATAAATTTGTAACGAGGCTATAATCCTCAAAGCTAAAATAATTTGAACCCTTCATCTCTGTTAATTCGGTATAAAATTTCACTCTTCACTGGGTTGATTTTGGTATTAATAAATGTTTCTGTCATAGGACAAGAACATGTTCAGAAAAATCTTGACGGCCAAGCGCATTACAACGAGAAGCTGTTTCCTGAAGCGATTGATGATTTCAAACAAAGCGTTGTGTTGAAACCAGATTATATGAAAGCTCATTTCAATTTAGCTATGGCGTATTATAAAATGGAATATTTTGATTCGTCTGGTGTTCAGTTCGCCAAAGTACTGGAGTTGGATAGTAATGTGTTATTGGCGTACTATTACCTTCCATTTTGCCAATACAACAACGCAGAAAATGAGGATGCATTAGCAAGTTTTGAAATTGCAATTCAAAAATTTCCTAAAAAACGAGAATTATACTACTACATGGCTGTAATCCATGCTGCAAATCTAGACAAGGATAAAGAGTTAGATGTATATGACAAACTGCTGAATCTGTTCCCGAATGAATACAAAGCCGTTATTCAAAGAGCTAATTTACACAACGAGATGCAAAATTTCGAATTGGCACTTTCTGATTTGGACAAAGCAATAGTATTGAACCAGTTTGAAGCTGAACCATATTTATTACGTGGAATTATCCACCTCAATTTTGGAAGAATTGACCTAGGATGTAAAGATTTGGTAATGGCAGAAGCCATGGGTTCAAATGCTCCAGCACTATTGGACCTTAAACCGGAGCATTGCAATACAGAAGAACCTACCGAATAATTTTCGAAACGGTAAGTAAAATCACTTTCAAGTAATTTCCGATTGTTGGATTCTCGATAAATTTCTTGTTTAACTCTAACTTGGCTGGCATTACTTCTTCGATGTAAGTTTTTTCTGGGTTATCTGAGGTGGAGAGCAGGTCATTTTCATTGGAATAAGAAATCGACGCATAATCTGTTACTCCCGGTTTTACATTTAGCACTTTCAACTGTTCACCTTGGTAATATTCAACATACCTTCGAACCTCGGGTCGAGGACCAACCAGACTCATTTCACCTTTTAGCACATTAAACAATTGGGGTAATTCGTCTAGTTTGAATTTACGCAAGTAATACCCAATTGAAGTAATTCTAGGATCCCTTCCTCCAACTGTCAATTGACCTTTAGATTCGGAATCGACCTTCATTGTCCTCAATTTATGCAGATAAAAATCTCTACTCCAACGCCCTACTCTTTGTTGATTGAATAAAATTGGGCCTTTAGAGTCAATTTTTATCCAAACCCCTATAAGTATTAATAATGGAAGAATAATAATAATTCCCAGAAGGCTAAAGATTATGTCTGCAATTCGAATCATTTCAGCACCGAGTCCACAGCATTTACTAACGCATCAACAACCCACCATATTTGCTCGTCTGTAATATCATAAAAAACGGGAAGTGTAATTTCATTTTGATAGTTGTTCCATGCCACTGGATAGTCGCTCATTTTGTACCCAAACTTTTTGTATGCGGTTAGCAAGGGTATTGGCTGAAAATGAACATTGACTGCTACTTTTTCGGCTGAAATCTTATCAATGATTTGGTCGCGCTGTTCCTCCAAAGCTCCATTGATTCGAAGCATATAAATGTGAAAGCAACTTTGTTTATCTTCTGTTTTGTAAACTGGAATATTAGCCCATGAATAATTGGACAAAGCCTCGTTATACTTATCAAAAATCTCTTTACGGCGCACCAGCATATCATCATCGTATCGTTCCAATTCTACCAAGCCCAATGCCGCTTGAATATCGGTCATGTTACATTTATAGCCAGGTTCGGTGATATCGTAACGCCAACCTCCTGCTTTAGTTTTCTCTAAAGCATCCTTAGACTGGCCGTGCAGTGACTTTACTTTTAATTGTTTCTGAACTGCATGAGAATCGAATTGCTCAGGAAGATTGATAATAACTGAGCCACCTTCTGCTGTAGGCAAATTTTTTACCGCGTGAAAAGAAAACGAACTCATATCCGCTAGGGTTCCAGACATTTTTCCTTTATAAGTTGCGCCAATAGAATGTGCTGCATCCGCTAGCACCATTATTCTGCCCAACTTGGTTTGTTCTGCGGATTTTGGAGAAAACAAACCTTTAATGTTATCCGAAGCTAAAACAGCTTGCAACTCATCATAATCTATTGGCATACCTGCAATATCAACCGGCATTATCACTTTTGTCTTTTCGGTAATAGCCGCGGCAATCTTGGAAACGTCAATATTAAAATCATCTTGGATATCAACCAAAACTGGGGTTGCGCCACAATGCATTACCACGTTTGCCGTAGCACAATACGTATAGGCAGGCAGAATAACTTCATCGCCTTCAGAAACGCCGAACCATCGTAACGCCAATTCTAACCCCGCCGTTGCCGAGTTTAAACAAACTGCTGCTTTTCCACCAGTATATTTTGCTAGTTCTTCTTCTAGTTTTCTGGTCTTTGGCCCTGTAGTTATCCAACCTGAATACAGCGTATCTACAACGGCATCCGCCATTTTTTGATCCATTCTAGGAGGAGAAAAAGGTACTCTCATCAATCGTTATGTTTTTTTCGTTTAATAATAAGAGGGTTGTCGATAAAATTTGTTCCGTAATCCAACCGCATGTTTTGCGCAAACAAGGATGCAAAGAAAGTGTAAAATACTACCCCCGCTTGTACTTCCAGAATAGACTCGGTAAGACAAGCAACCGTTATTATAATGGACAGAAAAACACCTAGAAAATGAATTCTTTTCCAACTTGCAATTAGCGGTGAAAAGAACATTAAAATTAATAGTAAGGTAGCGGGAACGCCCAGTGCAACTGCAGTCTGCAAAAACTGACTGTGCGCGTTATACCTTTTCTCGTAAGGGTACTTGTATTCGTGTTTCTTGTAGGTTTCAACCAATCTATCTTTAACGTCACCAGTTCCTTGTCCCAAAAGTGGAGCTTGCTGTATAAGTTCTGCAGCCGAACGCCAAATCAACACCCTTACAGAGCTTGATTTATGTTCGTTCTTTTTGAGTTCTTCACCGCCCAAAGCCTTTTCTACGTTTTGTACCCCATATTTATCTTCCGAATCTTTTATAGAAACACGAAAGAAGGAGAAAATAAAAATCCAGCTGAGCAGCATAAAACTGATGAGCAAAAACCATTTCTTAGATTTGATTACTGCAATAACAATAGATGACAGGAGGACAACTCCTAAACCTATAATACCGTTGAGCGATGTACTCAAAAAGGTAGCCGTGGCAAACAAAATAGCCAACGCTATCTTTACTAAAAGTACCTTTCGTAAACCTTGGCTAAGGCCGGTCATAATTTGAAAGGCCAATACGGCAATTGCTGTATTTAAATACATTGAAAAATAACCAATATGAAGCAAGGGACTTATTTTGGTATGGTACAGATTTAAGTAGCTAGACTCGCCGATATAGTACTCATACAAGCCATTACTCACCCCGAACAGCACCGTTCCTGCACATCCGAAAACAAAAGCATTGAGAATGATATTAAATTCTTTTTTTTCGAAAGTCGGGGTCGTTATAAAAATTATTGGTAGTAGCAAAAAGGACAATTTAATCTGAATATCAAACCACGCAAACGACTGGTTATCAGACCAAACAACACCAAGAAGGTGATAAACAAAAAAGAAGGCTATTAATAAGAAAGGTGCGTGTTGGCGTTGAAGGATGTTCCAATTTTTATTTCGAACAGAAATCCAATTAGCAATAAGCAACACCAATAAAGCCGGAAGAATTACCGGAAATAAAGGAATAATAAAGGCTAACAATATGGATAGCCAATAATGTCTATTTAGCGCTTTGCCCACTTAGAAATTGTTCGATTTCCAACACAATATTTTTGCACGCCTTACCCTGTCCGTATAAGTCTTTGCTAAAATCTAAGTTTACTATGTTTAGGTTATTGTGGGCGGCAAGTATTTTATCTTTACTTGAACCTGTAATTGTGTTGTAACCACCTTTAATTAACTCCACCCATTCAGTTTCTTCTCGCATGGTAATGCATGGTTTTGAAAAGAAAAACGCTTCTTTTTGCAACCCACCACTATCGGTCATTACAAAAGAGCAGTTCTTCAACAATTCAATCATATCGAAGTAACCTACTGGTTCGCTAACCTTGGCGTTCAATTCTATTCCCAATTTATCAAGGATTCCTTTTGTTCTTGGATGCAAGGGTAACACCAACTCGGTATGTGCGCTAATTTCATTTAAGGCATTACAAATTGACCTTAATTTGTCTGGGTTATCTGTATTTTCTGCTCTATGAATGGTAACCAACCCAAATGCGCCGGGTTTTAGGTTTTCTTTGGTAATTACCGTTGATTTAAGCTCTGAAGTTTCTGCGTAAAAAAGTGCAGCATCTTGCATTACATCTCCACTACGAACCACCTGATTAGAAATATTTTGATACCCTTCCTTTTCTAAATTCTCAATAGCCGTATCGGTTGGACAAAACAGAATATCTGAAATTCTATCAGTGAGAATACGATTTACTTCTTCAGGCATATCCATGTTAAAACTGCGCAAACCTGCCTCTACGTGGGCAACTGGTATATGCATTTTCTTTGCTGCCAAAGCACCTGCTAAGGTCGAATTAGTGTCGCCATACACCAGCAATAATTGAGGTTGTTCTTTTTTAAGCACCTCTTCTATTCCTTCAAGCATTCGGCCAGTCATTGCCCCATGCCCCAGACTATTTATTTCAAGGTTGTAAATTGGTTTAGGAATATCCATTTCATCAAAGAATATGTCCGACATTTTTTCATCGAAATGTTGTCCAGTATGAACTATTATCTCTTCAATATTTGGATAGTTCTTCAACTCACGACTAAGAGCAGCTGCCTTTACAAATTGAGGCCTTGCGCCTACAATCGTTATTATCTTATACTTCGACATTTATAGTTGTTTTAATTCCTTATTAAATTCAGCAGCAATTTTATCTCGATTAAAAACTTGAGAAACGTATTCTCTGCCGTTTTCACCAAAGTGCATTACAGCACTTGGATTATTGGCAATTTCATCAACAGCCTTTGCCAATTCTGTTTCATTTTCAGGTTCAAAGAAAAGTCCAGCCTTGCCAGTATCAATGAACAAGGCTTTTGCTTCACCTTCGACCCCTAATAATATCGGCTTCTTCATGGCCAAATTTTCAAAAATCTTGGAAGGGATAGCACCTTTAAACAGATCCAATTTTTTTAATGGTATAACCGCAACGTCCATAGCCTTTACAAATGCAGGCATTTCATCTTTTGTAATGGCGTTTAAAAAAGTAATATTTTCAATGCGTTCATCTTCTTTTCTTTTCAATAACCTTGGCTTTTCAGGGCCCTCGCCAAGCATAACAAAATGCGCCTTACTGTTTTTTATTTTTTTCGCTGCATCTAAAATAATATCTAACCCTTGTGCATGGCCAATAATTCCTGCATAAAAAAACAACAATTGTGATGTTTGAAACCCATTTTTTTCTCTAAAATCAGATTCAATTGCGTCTGGTTCAAACAAATTAATATCCACTCCATTAGGCAGCCAGTACACTTTTTTGTTCGGAAAACGTGACGAAATATTTTCAACGATTCCTTGGGTTTGACCTGTAATCAGATGGCTTTTTCGATATAAAAACTCTTCTAATTTAGTTGCTAGACCCAACATGGCTTTATTGGTTACCAATCCAAGCTTTTCGGCGCTTTCTGGCCACAGGTCCGACACGTTAAAAATAAGTTTAGCTCCTTTTATTTTACAAATTAAATAAGCCGAGATACCCAAAAATAACGGTGGGCTCTCACATAACACTGCATCATATTTGCGCAGTGAAAATATTCCGGCAAATAATGAAGTGATTACAAATGAGAAATAATTTATTAATCGAGGAACAATAGATTTGCTTTTGGACACATAAATCCACCGTCTATGAACGGTCATTCCGTTCATGGTTTCCTTCATCGAATATTTGCCTTTATACCCATCTTGCACTTTCATGTGCGGATAGTTTGGCATGGCAGTTAACACATCAATTTCCAAATCCTCACTTTTAAGCCTGCTAGCCAACTCAAACAATCTGTTTTGAGGAGCTCCAATCTCAGGAGGGAAGTATTGTGTAAGTATTATTAATTTCATTGTTCAAAGACTACTAGACCAGCATCAATTCCATTGCAATTTATAATTCTTGTATTTACCTAATGACTCTCATAATTCTTTTTCTCAACGTAAGAATGCTCATATAAACTCTGAGTTTTTTCAACTTTTAAAACATTGAACGAACCAGTTGAAAGTTTATGTTCATTTTTGAAATATGAAAAAAGGGTTTAGCACACTTTTTAAGGGGTTGACATTCGTTTTTTTGGTGCATCTTATTTTGCAAGAATATACTGGTTGGCGATTTGCCGCAGGGATTCAAGAAATTCTGTATTCAGTTATAATTCTCAATGTTTTTCTTTTCGCTTTAATTGTTGGTTTAAGAGAAAAACTCAGCAGCCGTTCCGTTGTGCTTACTGGCCTTGCCATCCAGTTGATATTGTATTATTACATGATTCCGTATTTACTGGATGACCCTAGTATAAACTGGACACTATGAATACTAAATTTATTGGTGTCATCCAAAACAACAACTGGCTCTTTGTCTTAGTAGGGATTCTGCTTACGCTTTTAAATTATTTACCGTACTTAATTGCTGGAACCGATTCTAATGTACTGATTCACGATAACTTAGATTCAAATATTGTATGGTACAAAACGGTATTGGAAAGTGTTGGATGGCTGTCTGCACCTAATGCAATTGTGCCAAACACCCTACAAGGTCTGCCGCGGTCTTCACTATCTAGTTTTTACGATTTAGCGTTTATTAGTTTCGATTTGTTTGGTATGTATTACGGATACGTAATGAACAAAATGCTAATGTCAATGACCGCATTTTGTGGAATGTTTTTGTTGCTGCGCAATTGGGTAATTCCAACCAAAACACAGTGGGCAATTCACTATACCATTTCTATCCTATTTGCCATTCTACCTTTTTGGTCTTTCAGCCTGCACATAGCTGCCATTCCGTTAGTTTTTCATGCTTTTTGCAGCATATTGTACAATAGACCTCATTGGTATTCGTGGTTGATTATTGTGGGTTATGCTTTTGGCTCTTCTATTGTTTTAGCAGGCTTATTTGTCATTAGTATGCTGGTGTTTTTGTGGGTGTACCACTATTTTACAACCAAAGAATTAAGACCAAAATTTTTAGCCGGAATTTCACTACTTCTACTCTCCTATTGCGTTTCTCATTTACCGTTACTAAGCAGTTTCTTTTTGAGCGGTGGAGAAATCTCTCACAGAACTGCATTTAATTTACAGTTGTTAAACTTCGATGAAGCAGTTTACCAATCGAATTGGTTATTTAGAAAAGGCCAGTACCATACTCACAGTATGCACTTTTTGTTTATTCCACTAATTATTTTAGCGAAAGGTTTGCAAATTAGCGCTGGTAAAAAGCATGTATTGTTTGATGTTTTATTGCTTTCAGCGGGCCTCTTTGCGGTAGTTTATGGCTTCATAAGTTGGGAAAGTGCGGCTCCATACATTTCCATAATCACGAATTTGATACCAATTCAACTTCAACGATTTCACATATTCTATCCTGTAATTTGGTTCCTTTTATTGGCTATTACCTTTCACACGTTTACCCAACAAATGAAATACGGGTTGGCAATTGTTATTGTGGTTTTTGTTATTCAGTTCGATAATTTGTGGAACGAACGAGAAATTAATAACAATACAAATACTCCTTCTTTCAAAGCTTACTATTCTGAGTCAGAATATTCTAAAATGAAGACGCACATCAATCAGCCAACCGACGCCTACAAAGTAATGAGTGTTGCCATTGACCCAGCAGTTGCATTATTCAACGGACTACACACTATTGATGGCTACTTTACAGATTATCCGCTTGAGTATAAAACAGAGTTCAGAAAAATAATAAGTAAGGAATTAGAAAAAAACGAAAGCGTAAGCAAATACTTCGATAATTGGGGTTCGCGCTGTTATGCTTTCTCCACTGAATTCGGCATAAATATGCTGCATGGAAAAACGGATACAATCAAGAACCTACAACTCAACACCCAAAAAGCTCTGCGATTAAACTGTCAATACCTACTTGCTGGAGTGTTCATCAATAATTCGGAAGCGAGCAATTTAAAATTTGAAAAACTTTTTACCTCCCCAGAAAATCATTGGAACATATACCTGTATAAAATAAACCCACCTAATATATCTAAGACCAAACTATCTGCAAAACAAGCCGACTTTAACTAAATAATTACATTTGAAAAAACATTGAAAATGCAAGATTTAAGTTTTGTTGAGCTCGTAGCTTTAATTATTAAAAAATCCATCAAAAAATTTTACATCATTGTTGTTTCAACACTGATTTTTCTTGGGATTGGCATTGCATACACTTCTATCCAAGAACCCACCTATACAGTAAAAGTAAACTTACGATCTGAACACATAAGCTTTGCTGAAAGCAAAAATTGCATTTCAGTTTTAAACCATTACAGCCAAAAAGGAGATTACAAATCGTTGTCAGAAATAATTAATTACGACCAAAACGTTCTTAGAAACATTATCAATTGCAAGGTAAAAAACTCATTGAGTACAGACAATTACAGCTTAAACCCACCTGCAAATTTCGAGGCTACTTTTAAAGTAAAAGACACTTCCGTTTTCAAACATTTGGAGCAAATTATTGAATCGACATTCAAAGAAAATAAGTCGGTTTCTGAACAGATGAAATACAGTGCGTTGAACCTGGAATTGAATATTCAAGATTTAGAAAAATCAGTTGCCGATTTAGACTCGAACATTTCTGCTTTAAGTCAAATGAAATTGAGCGGTTCTAGTTCAGTAATGGTTTCTGTAGATAATTTGGTCAATCAGCGGATGACGTTTATGTTCTCTGTAAACCAAACCAAGAAAAATATTGGATTGCTGAAACCTATTGTGGTGGTGTCTGAACTTAGATCGTATAATCCAGTTCAACCAGGAATGGTTTGGATATTAGGAATAACTTTCCTTGGGGTTATTGTGGGTATTGGCATTATCCTGCTTCAGGAGGTGTGGAAGTTCGTTAAAACGATTTGATTCTTCAGTTGGGCTGTAGCTCAGCAGAAAATGGAAAAACACAATGTCCATTAAGCTCACTCCCCAGAAGATTCCGTATTGAGCTATACTGTAAATCAGAATTGGAATTATCGCCTTTGCATTTCTTCTTTTCAGATTCCAGATTATGAGTATAAAATAGGCCGATGCAATTGCAATTCCATGATTTGCAAGTAGTTGCAGGAATGAATTGTGAGCATGATATTTATCAAACCACACTTTAACAGATCCATTTCCAATCCAAAAATGTTCAGATACAAAGTTTGAGAAGAACGGCCAAATTGCCTCTCTACCACTCATTTCTAAGGTTCCCGTATTTCGTGTAAACTGGGCTACAATTACGTCATAATAGTAAACTATTCCGCCAATAGATGCAATAGACACCATAAATAGTAGCAAGCCAAATACAAACCAATGCGTTCTGCTCCTTTTCTCTTTAGAGAAAAAATACTCAACACTCAGAATTGCAAACAGCACTATCAATGCTATGGAAACAGTTCGCGCGAATGTGATAATAACGGTTGCTAGTAAAACAATGGTTAGGGTTTTCCTTGTATTCGCTTTAAACGAATACGTATATAGTAACAAAAGGCCTATAAATGCTTTGAAAGCAAGAACACTAGAGTTGGCGCTTAAACCAAACGGTCTTGAGAAATAGAGTAAGTCGTTTTGTTGGAACTGCGTAAATTTTGGGCTCCAAAAGAAAATGGTATTTACCCCAAGTCCAAACTCTACAAAGCTTATAAAACATTCAAAGGCAATGCAATACAATAAAATTCGAATATCCGATTCCCTTAAAAACTGGGCAATAATTAGAGTTGGAATAAAAAGTAGTGTAAAGTGAATGGTGTTAACCGACCATCGCGTTTCATGAAATCCAAAAAAATAATTAATGCTACTGAGTACCAATATTGCCATTATGAGCAATGTATTGACCGACGCCGATTTTGGGTTCTGAAACAAGGCCTTACATTGAAATAAAATTGTCGCTCTATCTCTTATCAAAACAAAAAGCACAACTAGTAAAAACGTGAACTGTGGCACGCCATATACAGTAGGTAGATATGTAAAAAGTCCAATCATTTATCTCATTAGCCAGTTCATTGGATATTGCTTATTACTGATTACCCAAATCACAACAAATTGAATAGCAAAACAAATAAATGTGGATTGTGCCGCACCAATGGCTCCGAATTTATCGATTAAAACGTAATTCAATACCAAATTAAGCACAGCAACCACAATGGTTACGGAAGCAATTGTGGTGGTTCGCTTTAAAAATACCAGGTAGTTAACCACCATTTTGTACATTCCATTCACCGCATATCCAGCTGCAATCCAGCCAACATATTGAATGGCCTGAGTATATCGCTCATCGAAAAACAATTCGAACACATACGGAAGCGTAACTACAAGAACTGCGGTAAAAACTGAAAGTGCAATGAAATAGCCGTAGGTAATCTTTACGAGTTGCGTTCTTATGTCATCATTAATCACTTTTAGTTTGGCAAAAAACCATGGTACCCACGCTTGATTAAACGAGTTTTGAACCAAGCTAACTATCATCCCTATTTGATAGCCAACTGCATAGAAACCAGTGGCCTCATTACCTACCATATTCCTAACAAACAAAATATCCATATACGTTAGAACTACTCCGCCGAGTACGTGGGGTATGTACGGTAATCCAAAATTTAAAATCTCCTTTATCTCACCTTTGTTTGTGGATAAGGAAAAATCTTTTCTTAGGTAATACGCAAGTGCAATTATACCAATTGCGATACCGGCCGTGGCAATTCCAAGAGCGCGAGATTCCCAGTTTTGATTGACATATAACAAAAAATACACAGTTAAACCTACCTCCAAAGCTACACGAGCTATGCGCCAAATTGCAAAATGCAATGCCTTATTTAACAGCCTTTTATGCGCTAAAAGAAATTCTGCTACCTTTTCAAATGATGCGTAAACGATAATAAAAAGAAGCCATTTTAATGGAATTGCTGTAATCTCGATTAAGAAATTCTGAAAAGCATAAAACAGTACCGCAATGACGATACTCGATAGCAGAATTAAACTAAAAAAAGCGTTTCTGTGCTTTACAAAATCTTGTTCGGTTTTTTCATAATAAACTACACTTGACAGCGCAACTCCGTTAACCCCAACGAACGGATTGAGCACATTAAAAAGTAATTGAAATACAGCTATAAGCGCTATATCTTCTGGAGATAAAAACTTGGTTAAAAAAGGAAGAATAAGAAGTGGCAATCCTGATGCAAGCGAGTTTGTTGCACCATAAGTAAGGAAATTACCTACTAATTTTTTATTTCCGCTCTTAAGCATTTATCCCCTCCATTGCTGAGTCAAAATTTTCGGAAAATTTCGGCTTAAACACATTTTCATTAGCCGCCATTACTTCTGTTGAAGTTAGGGAAGCCATTTTTGTTGCAAACGCTACAAAATCTGAAGGATTTGACGTGTAAGACGTTGAACTTTGGTCGGTTATTATTTTAGAAAAATAAGAATGCGCTTTATTTTCAAAATTGAATAACAAATTTGGAGTCCCCAAAGCAATAGATTCAAGAGCACATGTAGAGTTTACAGTGGTGTGTATATCGGACAATTTCATGGCCTCGTACACATTAAGTGTGTCATCAAAGTGCATATTTGAAGGGAGCTTAAACTTGGCGCTCAAACTTGATTTTCCTCTCGACCGCGGCATGTATAGAAAAGCTATTTCGTTCTTCGTTTGCCCAACTTCGCTAATAAATTGAATCAATTCTTTGTCGTATGCATCTTGGCCAGATACCGCCACAATTATCTTCCCTTCTTCTTTCAGTTGATTTACCACTTCGCTTTTTGACGATTTGGTAGAAATTTGTTCCAGATAAAAGGAACCAACCGGAACAACACACTCACTTTCAATGTAATTCGAATGCTTGAACATTTCTTGTTCGGCTAAACCAAAACTGAACAGAAAGTCGGGTTTTAAACTTGCGTGAATCGGACAATAAATTTGATAGCCATGGTGGTGTTCATTAATATTTCCATGTTGCATCTCAATCACTGTAACTCCTGCTTCTTTTAAGGCCAATACTCTGGGCATATCAACGTAAGCGGCATTTACAAACGCGACTTTTGGTTTCAAGTTGCGCACAATAAACTGGGTTACTAGGTACCGAGCACGAAATTGATTTAGAATTTGGGAAGAATTAATTTGTAGGTTAATGTCCGAGGCTAATTGAAGTTTTGAAAATTTGAGAAAGAACTTTAACAATGCTTCTAACAAGTACAGAATGCCAGAACTTGAAACGTATTCAACCTCAGCCGGAACAGGCTTTTTATTCTGTGTATTTGGCATTTCGATAAACAGCACTTTTTTAAAGTGCTTCGCTACTCTATCGGTTTTACAACTCCACGTTCCATCTACCAATCGACGGTCAGAGGCTACCATAAAAACTACGGCATCATAAGCTCGAAACCAATTAAAAACACCGTAAAACAGACTCGATAATACAACACCAATGTGGCTTGAACTAACTTTTACTTTCCTGTTTTCTTTAAAATGCTGAACGTCCAATTCGTAAAACCGGAGGTAAGGCCAAATGTTTATGCCTTTGAATAATACTTGGGTAGCTTGGTGTTTTTTATCAAACTCTTTAATGAAACTATTGAAACCCATGCACCAGTTTTCATTACTGCTTTAGCTGGTCGAGGTATTTATCGTAAACACCAACTTCCTTAAAAATGTACTCCACAAAATCTCTGAACGCGCCAGAACCCCCGCCTAGTGAAGTTACATAATCTACTTCTTGCTTTACAAACTCAGCTGCATTTGATGGTGCCCCCGAAATACCGCATGCTTGAAGTAATTTATAATCACCAATATCATCGCCAATGTAGGCTACGTCGGATAGCTGAATACCTAATTGCTTGCAAATTTCAGTAGCGTCGGCAACTTTATCACTTGAACCTTGCACTAAAAATTCTAGTTTTAATTTTTTGGACCTTCGTTCCACCATTTCGGTGTCTTCTCCGGTTATTATCCCAACTGGAATTCCTGCCTTGCGAGCCAACAAAACACCGAAACTATCAAAGGTATTGAATCGTTTAAACTCGGCTCCATCGCTAGAATAGTACATGGAACCGTCTGTCCAAACGCCATCAATATCAGTAAGAATAAGCTTAGGCAGTTGCATTAGGCAAGAAATTTAGGATAAATGATTTCATTCTTTGGAATATCCGATATTGCCTGTTTCCCAACTAATTCTGCTCTGTCGGCCCACTTGTATCCATCTCCTGGACTTAGCATGTGCAAATCTGATTCTTGAACAGTTTCACCTGCTTTAATTGCTCTGCTTGAGGCTATACTTCGCTCCAGTTTATAACGGGAACCATCAACAGATTCAGAAATAAAAATGTCTTTTTCACCAAATGATTGCTCCAATAATCGAAGGTCGCGAATCATTCTATTCACTCCATCTGGACCCAAACTTCCGGCTTGGTCAGTACCTTTCATTCTGCGATCAAGCGTAATGTGTTTTTCAACAATCTTGGCTCCCATAGCACAGGCCGCAACTGGCGCAGAAATTCCAATGGTGTGATCTGAGTATCCAACGGTATAATCTGGGTAGTTTTCCATTAAATACGGAATCGTGTTCAGGTTTACGTTGTGGGGTTTAGTTGGGTATTCTGAAACACAATGCAATATGGAAACATCATTATGATACTTCGTTATTAATTCTAAGGCATTGTCCAATTCTTTTTTACCAGCCATACCAGTAGAAACGATAATTGGAATTTTAGTTTCAGCCAAAACTTCTAACAAGGGCAGATTAGTCAAATCTCTGCTCGCTACTTTAAGATAGTCTGGTTCAAAATATTTAAACATTGAGGTGCAGGAAGGCGCGCACAATGTTTCTACAAAATCTAATCCTTTTGACTTAGCGTGTTTGTAAACCTCAAAATGCTCTTCGTCGTTCAGTTCCAAGAAATCGCGATGCTCGCCATACGTCCTTCCAAATGAATTTGGTGTATCGTAAATCCTATCCATTTGTGAGGCCGACAATTCGTAATTCAAATCTCTTTTGGTGAGCTTTACAGCATCCATTCCTTTTAACTCAAGGTTAAACAGTGACTCCTCTATTGGCTTTGAAATCAGGTCAATAATTACGTTAGCCAACTCAACAGAACCATTGTGGTTCTGTCCTATTTCGCCTATGATGTATATATCGTTCATTTTGGATTATTCTTTATCGATTCGTCCATTTGTTTGTATAGATTCAATTCTTCGACTGCTTTTAAAACTAGGTTTGGAGAATAAATATCAGCTCCCGTAAAGTTCATTCTGCAGTATTTTTCCACCGCGTTTAGCACGTTGTAGTCCTCAATAGTATCCAACGTTAATCGGTAGTTACTTTGATCAATATTTTCTGGAATATTGATAAATAAAACCTTAAATTTATCTGGGTTTCCATAAATGTAATTGGTTACGTGTTCGTGATAAAAAGCCTTGTCGGTACATTCAGCTGCTTTCTTCAGTGCGTCAAGACTAATAATCTCAGTAAAAAACCCGACGTGTGATTTCATTACAGGTGTTCCGTCTTGCAATCGGTACGATAAATAATCAACTGACCTAACTTGGTACTCAGCCGAAATGGCAGCAAGGTAATCAATTGACAAAAAAGGATTGTCGGCACACACACGCAGTGTTGTCGTAATTCCAAACTTTTCTGCCGCACCAATAAAGCGTTCTAAAACATCATTTTCACTTCCACAAAAATGCTCGACCCCTATGTCTTTGGCAATTTCGACCAACACTTGGTCTTTTTCACTATTCGAGGTAGCTAAAACTATACATTGATTTGGAAAGGCTAATTGAATTCTTTTAATGATGAACGAAAGCACTGTATCCGACTCGCCAAATGGCATGGTCATTTTTTTTGGAAGTCGTGTTGACCCCATTCTCGCTTGAATTACTACACCGAATTTATCTGCCATATTACAAATCAAAAATAATCTTTTAAGTGTGCCTTGCCACTGGTAATAATGTGCATTCAATATTCTTTAAAGAGTTGCTAATTCACTATTATTGCTACTTAAAATTGCACTTATGAAAACTCTTATTTCAAGTATTATTGGTCTAGTATTGATTATTGGTTCAGCGCACGCTCAACAGCAAATCACTCTCGAAGACATTTGGGCATCAGGTAAATTTAGACCCGAATATGTTTATGGTTTAAATTCTATGGAAGACGGTGTACATTATACGTTATTAGAAGCTGACAGAGGCAGTACTCAAAAAATAAATCAGTATGCATATTCTAACGGTAAATTCGTAAAAACCATCGTGGATTTGGCCAAATTAGAATTTCCTAATTCGAATGGTTCTCCCTTCAAAATTGACAGTTATACGTTTTCTGCAGATGAAAAAAAGTTATTGTTCAGTGCGAATACTGAATCTATTTATAGACACTCCACAAAATCAAACTATTACGTTTTTGACTTTGAAACAAATAAAGTAGAGCTATTGGCCAAAGGAAAGCAACGCTATGCAACGTTTTCGCCAAAAGCAGATAAAATAGCATTCGTACAAGAGAACAATTTATTTGTAAAAAACCTAACGACCAACCAAGTAAAACAATTGACCACTGATGGTAAGAAAAATGAAATAATCAACGGGGCCACGGATTGGGTGTATGAAGAAGAATTTGCTTTTGACAAAGCCTTTTTTTGGTCACCATCTGGAAAATACATTGCTTTTTATCGGTTTGATGAATCAAAGGTTCCAGAATTTAACATGCCAATATACGGATCGCTTTATCCAAAAGACAACCTTTTTAAATATCCAAAGGCAGGCGAGCAAAACTCTAAAGTTACCATCGGTATTGTAAACGTAACGGAAGGCACCACCAACTTTTTTGATGAAGAAGGCTTAGAATACATTCCAAGAGTAAAGTGGAGCAAAACCGATGAACAAGTTGTAATCTATTGCATGAATAGACATCAGAACGATTTGAAATTAGTACTTGCTGGTACAGACGGTCAACCAAAAGACCTTCTTTTAGGCGAGTTTAGCGATTACTACGTTGATATTACAGACAACTTCTTCATAGTAGGTGAAAATAAAGGGATAATATACACCTCCGAAAAGTCTGGATTTAACCATCTGCATTATCAGAGCTGGGATAAAAATGAAAATTACCAAATAACCAAAGGAAACTGGGATGTTACGGAAGTGTATGGTTTTGACGAAGAAAACGAAATAATCTATTACCAATCTGCCGAAATTTCTCCTCTTGAGCGTCAAGTTTATTCCATCTCCTTGAAAGGCGAAAACAAGAAAAAATTATCTAAAAAAGCCGGTTGGAACGAAGCCTCATTTAGCACTGGCTTTAATTCATTTATTAATTATCATAGCACTGCCTCTAGGCCAGTTTACATAAGCCTGCACAAAAACTCGGGAAAAGAAATTAGAGTATTAAAAGACAACAAAAAATTAGGCGAAATAATTGAAGGCTATAATTTTTCGGAGCCAGAGTTTATTAGCATTCCAGCCCAAGGCCAATCCTTGAATAGCTATGTGATAAAACCACCAAATTTTGATGAAAATAAAAAATATCCAGTGTTAATGTACGTATATGGAGGCCCTGGATCCCAAACTGTAAAAAATTCTTGGGGCGGTGCCAACTATTTATGGTATCAAATGATGGCTCAAAAAGGATATATTATCGTTTCAGTAGACAACCGTGGAACTGGAGCACGAGGAGAAGAATTCAAAAAAGTCACCTACAAACAATTAGGGAAATATGAAACCGAGGACCAAATAACTGCGGCTAAGTGGTTGGCTAGTCGTTCGTATATAGACGAAACCAGAATAGGAATCTGGGGTTGGAGTTATGGCGGTTACATGAGTTCACTTTGTTTATTTAAGGGTGTAGATGTCTTTAAAACTGCAATGGCAGTGGCTCCAGTTACTAACTGGAAATATTATGACTCGATTTACACGGAGCGTTACATGCAAACTCCAGATGAAAATGAAGGATACGACGAAAACTCGCCTATTACGCATGTAGATAAGCTAAAAGGCAATTATTTGCTTGTACACGGAACTGGAGATGATAATGTCCATTTTCAAAACTCTATTGAAATGGTAACCGCTTTGCAACGTGCCAACAAACAATTTGATTTTATGATGTACCCGAATAAAAATCATGGAATTTATGGAGGAAATACTAGGTATCATTTATTCAAACTACTTACCGAATATGTAGAAGAAAACTTATAGATTAAGCATCCATTAAAAAGTGTGCAAAGCTTTTGACGAACAATTATTTTATATTCGTCAGCTTCAATAAAAATCTAAAACATACAATATGTCTAATACACCAGTAAAACAAGGACACCCAGATGGTTTAATGACCTTGTTCTTTTCTGAAATGTGGGAACGTTTCTGCTATTATGGAATGCGTACACTCCTTACTCTTTATTTAGTAAAATCTTTATTAAAAGGTGATGCAGAAGCTTCATTAATTTATGGTGCATACACAGGTTTGGTCTATGCTGCACCAATTTTAGGTGGACGTTTGGCTGATCAGTTCCTAGGCTACCGCTATGCTGTGATTTTAGGTGGATTGATGATGGCATTAGGAGAATTTTTAATTCTTGGAGGTACGGAAAACACTATGCTAATTGGAATGGGTGCTCTGATTATTGGTAATGGATATTTCAAAGCAAATATTTCTACCATCGTGGGTAAACTCTATACTGACAATGACCCAAGAAGGGATTCTGGCTTTACCATTTTTTATATTGGAATTAACGTAGGCGCATTATTGGCAACAACTTTAGTTGCCTATGTTGGAGAAACTTACGGTTTTGACAAAGGTTTCGGACTTGCTGGAATTGGCATGTTACTCGGTATTTTCATTTTTTGGAGTCAACGTAAATCATACTCTGCTGCTCCTGGCCTCGAGGTGACTGAAGCAGGCAAAAAGAAATCATTAATGGGGTTGACTAATCAACAGTTAATTACAATCGGGTCTTTCTTACTTATTCCACTTTGCTACGTTCTAATTATGCAAAACCAGTGGTTAGACTACATTCTACTTGGATTGTTTGGCTATGTTTCATGGTCTTTAATTTCTGCTGGAAGTAAAGCTGATAGTGAAAACAACGTTGCTATCTGGAAGGATAGAATGATTGCTTTAATCATATTTATGGTTATTAATATTTCGTTCTGGGCATGCTTCGAACAAGCTGGAACTTCGCTTACACTATTTGCGGATAGAAATGTAGATAGAATGATATTTGGTTGGGAAATGCCTGCATCAATGACCCAGTTTTTCAACCCATTCTTTATAATCACCTTTGGATCTATTTTCTCAATTATGTGGGTCAAGTTGTCTGCAATGGGTAAAAACCCTAGTATTCCATTGAAATTCGCCTTTGGAATAATTCAGTTGGCAGCTGGTTTCTTGCTTACCCAAGTTGGAATGCAGTTCGTAAATGAGTCTTTCCAAGTTCCATTAATGACATTATTCTTTTTGTACATGTTGCACACAACTGGGGAATTATTCTTGTCACCAATTGGACTTTCGATGGTTACAAAATTGGCACCCAAAAACATTGCAGGTACAGCAATGGGAGCATGGTTCCTTAGTTTCGCGATTGCCAACTATGTGGGTGGAAAAATTGCATCAATAACTGGAAGTCATGGTGGAGAACCATTAACTGGTCAAGCTGGTCTTGAGCAGTATATTTCAATTTTCACCACCATTGGATTTGTGCTATTAGGATTTGCATTTTTAATCATCTTGCTCAATAAACCCATAAAGAAATTAATGCACGGCGTTGAGTAATCAACCCTAAGCATTAAAAAAATGAAATTAAAAAAGCGGACTTGTTCCGCTTTTTTTAATGCTGGTATATTTGCATTGAAATAAACACAGACATGAAATATTTAGTTTTTTCTCTTCTATTTGCCTTCACGATCCAAGTTAAAAGTCAAGCACAAAACCAAATTAATTGGCTAACGATTGAGCAGGCAGAAGAGGCTATGAAAAGTGAAAAAAAGAAAATTTTCATAGACCTATATACTGACTGGTGCGGTTGGTGCAAACGAATGGATGCATCTACTTTCAAAGACCCAAACGTGGTTCAGTTTATGAATCAATATTTCTATGCAGTAAAATTTAATGCAGAACAAAAAGATTCGGTGCGGTTCAATAATTTCGATTTTTACAACCTTAATCCCGGTGGGAAAAGAGGTACTCATCTGTTTGCCTATTCTTTATTGGATGGTCAGATGTCATATCCTTCGTACGCCATCTTAGACGAAAATTCGAATCGAATTCATGTAGTTCCTGGCTATAAAGAGTCGGCTCCATTCGCTAGTATTTTGTTGTTTTTCGGAACCAATCAATACCAGCAGTACCACAATTATGTAGTAAAGCAAGTACAACAAGAAATGCAGGTCCAGCAACAAAACCAGCAGACTCCTGCTAAAAACCCAAATCAATAAATTGTATGGAATTTACTCAAGGTCAGGTTCAATTTGCAGGATGTTTTATAGTTGTTTTCATCTTGGTTATGATAGCTGCCTATTGGAAAGATCGTAAATTGATCAAGCAGTATTACAAGGGTATTTACAAGCTATTCATTGTTATTTTTTTGGTTCTGGCGTTTTATTGGTTAATTGTAAAGATTCTGTAATTTAGACCCATGCGGGTTTTTCTTTTAATTATTTCCTCCATAATCTTCATGCTATCCTGCGTTGAAGAACAACCAAAAAAAATGGAAGAACCGTTACCTTATACTTTCGATTTAGATTCTATACAAAAAAGAGGTTCGCTTATCGCATTAGTGGATAATTCTACAACAAGTTATTTTATTTACAAAGGCCAACCCATGGGGTTTGAATACGAACTACTCGAACGATTTGCGAATTACTTAAAAGTGGAACTTGAGGTTAGAGTTGTGTACAATCTCGATAGTTTAACGCAACTTTTGAATAACGGCGAAGGAGATGTGGTGGCAGCAAACATTACTGCAACTTCAAACCGCAAAAAATACGTTTCGTTCTCCAATCCAATTCACAAAACACACCAAGTACTTGTACAAAGGCGCAGCGATTCTATGCTAACCTCGCTTGAAGAACTTTCTGATAAAACGATTCATGTTTGGTCTAACTCCTCTTTTATTGAACGACTCCAAAACCTAAGTGGGGAACTTGGTGAGCCCATCAATATTGTAGCAGTAGATAATACCGATACCAGCATTGTAATGAATAAAACCCTCCAATTGGTGGAAGCTGTTTCTAAGGGCACAATTGACTACACCGTGGCCGACGAAAATATTGCCAAAGTCCAGCAAAAAATGCACGGAAACCTTAACATTGATTTAGACATTAGTTTGGAACAAAATATAGCTTGGGCATTTAGGCATCCAGATTCTAATTTATTGAATGCGGCCAATGAATGGCTCAAATTGGAAAAAGAACAAAAGGATTTTTACACCATCTACCTCAAATATTTTAAAGCAAGGAGCAAACTCAAGAAGAAACTACAAAGCGATTTTTCTTCTGTTTCTGGTGGGCAAATTTCACCTTATGATGAAATCTTAAAGAAAGAAGTACGAGCCATAGGTTGGGATTGGCGACTATTGGCTGCACAGGTTTTTCAGGAGTCAAAATTCGATGCCGATGCGGAATCTTGGATTGGAGCCTATGGTCTAATGCAGTTAGTTCCTCATACCGCCGCCGCTTACGGTATAGATAGTTCAAATATGACTTCTCCGGCTGCAAACATTAGGGCTGGTGTCAGTTACCTGAAATGGATTCAAAACTTTTGGGAGAAAACTATTGAGGATTCCATACAAGTGCAAAAATTTGTCTTAGCCTCCTATAACGTAGGTTTGGGACACATTATTGACGCTAAAAACTTAGCTGATAAATACGGAGCGAACCCAGCTATTTGGGACGACAATGTTGAGGATTATGTTTTATTAAAATCTGAACAGAAATATTACTCCGACGAAGTTTGTAAACACGGATATTGCAGAGGGAAAGAGCCGTACAATTATGTTAAAAACATTTTTGAAGGCTATGAGCATTACAAGAATCTAATAGCGGCTGAGTAGATTATCTTTCCTCGCCTTTTTCACCCATCTCTTCTCTCCTACTTATATCACCTTCTTCAGCTTTTTTGGCCATTACAGTACCTTCAATAATTTGCTGATAAAAATCGTTCATGGCAGCAGGTGAATGCGGTACCATTAGCGTGTTGCTTTTCGAGCTACTTCCTATGCTATTCAACGTATCAAAATACTGAGTCATCAACACAAACTGCATAATTTCTTGAGCATCAATCGAACTTAGGGATTTTTGGAAATCTTCGACCGATTCTTTAAAACCTCTAATAATTTCAAGTCGTTGTTGAGCCACACCTTCTCCTTGCAGACGCTTACTTTCAGCATCAGCTTCTGCCCGTTTTACAATAGTTATTTTATCACCTTCTGCTTCTTCTCGAGCCGCTTCTTTGTCTCGCTTGGCCGCGTTAATTCTGTTCATTGAATCCTTGACCCGTGCATCCGGATTTATATCTGTCACCAATGTTTTTACTATTTCAAAACCATAAGTATCCATTGCTTCAGAAAGGTTTCGCTTTACAGCTATTGCTATGTCTTCTTTTCTTGAGAACACATCATCTAATTCCAACTTAGGAACCTCAGCTCGTACATCATCAAATACATAAGAAGCAATTTGTTGCACGGGATCTTCGAGTTTGTAAAAAGCATCCCAAATTTTTAACGGTTGAATAACATATTGTACCGACACCTTCATATCCACGAAAACGTTATCCATAGTTTTCGTTTCAATATCTACGTCCAATTGCTGAATTTTGAGAGAAATACTTCCAGCAACTCTGTCGATTATAGGAAGTTTAAAACTAAGCCCAGGGCCTGCAATTCGATTGAACTTACCAAGCCGCTGGATAACTCTTGACGACTTCTCTGGAACAATTACCACAGCATCAAATAATGCTATTATTAGAACTACTGTTATTACTATACCTATCATGAGAATTGGTGTTAAAATTTACGTTTCTAAAATACAAGTTATTTCAAATCGAAATAGAATTCCAATCATAATTATCTTACCTCAACTTTTCAATTGAGATTTGTCATATTCTTTAGGACATTTAGAGTTGAAATTTGTGGTTCATTAATTTGAGTTGAACAAAGCAAACACACCACACAATTGCAAGCATTGCGGCGACCCTTGCCTTGATTCTACCGTTTGGTTGCAGGACCAAGTGTTTTGTTGCATCGGTTGTAAAACCGTGTTTGAAATTCTATCGGCCAATGACCTATGCGATTATTACGAGATTGACCAGCCGAACCTAAAAATAGAACAAACCAATTTTGGTGAAAAATATGCCTATTTAGATAGTGACGAAATTGCTGACCAACTTTATAAATTTAAAGAAGGGAAGCAAAGAATGTTGCGGCTGTTTGTGCCTAATATTCACTGTTCAAGTTGTATTTGGCTTCTTGAAAACCTGAATAGGCTCGTAAAAGGAGTTGTTTCCTCGCAAGTCAATTTTGTAAAAAAAGAAGTTACTATTTACTTTAACTCAGAAGAGTCAGGTTTGAGGTCTGTTGTGGAAATTATGGCTTCTGTTGGATACCCTCCAGCAATCAATCTGGCGAATAATAAAAGTAATGCCGCTCAAAAAGCAACTCGCACATTATTAATTAAATTGGGGGTTGCTGGATTTTGCTTTGGAAACATAATGCTCATGAGCTTTCCGGAGTATTTTAGTCATCAATTTCAAGATGAGTCAGATTACGTTCGACTTTTTTCTTGGCTCAACTTAGCCTTTTCCTTACCAGTAGTTTTTTATGCTGGCATCGAGTATTTTATTAGTGCCTACAAGGGATTAAAACATCGCATTATTAATATCGATGTTCCTATTTCTATTGGAATTATTGTTCTGTTTCTCAGAAGTGCCTTTGAGATAATTACGCATACAGGAGCTGGATATATTGATAGCCTTACTGGCCTCGTTTTCTTCTTGTTAATTGGAAAATGGTTTCAACATAAAACCTATAGTGCGTTGAGTTTTGAACGCGATTACAAAAGTTATTTTCCATTGGCCGTTACTCGAGTAACTGATGATACTGAGGAAAGTATTTTGGTGAACCAACTTGATAAAGGCGACCAAATTAGAGTGCGCAATCTAGAGCTGATTCCTGCAGATAGTATGCTTATTTCGGAAGAAGCAAAAATTGATTATTCGTTTGTTACCGGGGAATCTGAACCCATATCAAAAACCAAAGGAGAATCCGTATTTGCAGGAGGTAGGTATATTGGGAATTCAGCAGAGTTTATTGTACAAGAAAAGGTATCTCAGAGTTACTTGACGGACCTTTGGAATCAATCGGTATTTAACTCAACCGAGACCCCTGCCCTCACTAACTTGGTGGATAAAGTTAGCCAACATTTCACCATCATTATTATTCTAATTTCTATTGTTACAGGCCTATTTTGGTGGGTTGTACGGCCAGAGTTGGCTATCGAAACATTCACTGCGGTTCTCATTATTGCATGCCCATGCGCTTTGGCATTAGCATTACCTTTTGCATTAGGTAACGCGATTCGTAGGTTAGGAAAAAATGGTTTTTTTCTTAAAAACTCAACCACTGTGGAGCAACTTTCGAAAATTGATACCATAGTTTTCGATAAAACAGGAACCCTTACTGAAAGTAAAAAACAGCGCATTCATTTTTATGGAGAAAGATCGTTGACTAAGACCCAAAAGAACTCAATTGCGTTGCTAACCAAGAGCTCTGCACATCCCTTGAGTAAAGCTATTTACAATCATATAAAATTGGAAATTAATTCAACCAATCACACAGAGGTAAAAGAATATAACGAAGAAATAGGGCTAGGAATTTCTGGGAAAATTGGCGAGACTAAAATTAGGATTGGTTCGGCTATTTGGGTTGGAAGTTCGCATGAATCAACAATACCAACTGTTCATGTAAATGTTGACGACCAATACGTTGGCTATTTCACCATCCAAAAAAACAACCGAACGGGTACTGAAGAATTGCTTAAAAAATTGAAGCATTTTGGGCATGAAATTCATTTGGTATCTGGCGATAATTCCGGGGAAGAAGAAAAATGGAAAAAATATTTCGGCGATTCTGGAAAAGTGCTATTCAATCAGAGTCCTCAACAAAAGCTGGATTATTTAAGCCAATTAAACCAACAAGGAAAAACAACACTCATGATTGGGGATGGCTTAAACGATGCTGGGGCGTTAAAAGAAGCTACCGTTGGAATATCCATTTCTGAGGATGTCTATGCCTTCTCTCCTGCTTGCGACGCAATTCTAGATGCCAATGAGTTTAAGAGTTTATTCGACTTTCTTCAATTTTCTAAAGCGAGCATTAGGGTTGTTAAATATAGTTTTGCACTTTCTTTTTTATACAATATTGTAGGGCTTGGCTTTGCAATTCAAGGATTACTTACCCCTGTAGTTGCGGCTATTCTGATGCCATTGAGTAGTATTTCAATTGTGCTGTTTGTTACCTTAGGAATTAATACAATACAATTAAAGACTAAATAAGCTGATTACATTTGCTTCCAAAATTAAAGTACTAATGGTAAAGTGGTTGTATAAAATTCTATCGTTTCCCTTACTGGTAATGATTCGAGTTTATCAGTGGACAATATCTCCACTACTGGGTCAAAACTGCAGACACTTGCCAACTTGCAGTAGATACACATTTGAAGCTATTCAAGTTCACGGGCCGTTTATAGGAATTTGGATGGGAGCTAAAAGAATTTCAACGTGTCATCCTTGGGGGAAAAGTGGGTATGATCCAGTTCCGCCAAAAAATCAATGATCCTCAACTCTGTCTATGTGATAAGGTTCAATAACATTTCCATCTGCATCCTTAATCCGGGTAAACAAATCGAATTCTACAGCACTAATCGCAACATTCGCATTCTTGAAATAATAAACTCCACCCCATGGATGTTTAACTCTCCAATAAATACTTCCCAAACCATCTTTAACTACTACACGCTCTAGAATTTCTTTATTTCCCTTCATGTAAACTTCTTCTGTAACTCCGATTGGATATTCGACAGCAATTTCTTCGTGAACACCAGGCTTCATCATATCCCAATCGTGATGTTCGTGAATACTAGTGGTTGTCGGATTTTGTGCAGCTGCTGCTTGATCTAATTTGGCGTGAATATCATCGTGTTTATCTTTAGGCTTCGTTACTTTTTTTGCCGAAGCATGTAAATCCTTTTTCTTTTCTGCATTCACTTGAGCCTTTTTAGTTTTGGCTGTAACAACTGGTTTCGGTGCAGGCTTTTTTACTGGAGTTTTTTTAACCACAGGCTTTGGTTTAGGTAATACTTTCGGCACCACTGTTTTCTTCTTTTCTTCCTTTTTGGGTTCTGGCTTTTTGACTTCCGCTTTTTTCTTTGCCTCAGCTGCAGCCTGTTCTTCTTCTTTTCGTTTCGCTTCTTCTACTTCCGCAGCTTTTGCGGCAACAGCTGCCTCTTTTTCTTTATTCTTAGCTTCTTCTTCAGCCTTACTTTTAACTTCAGCCTCGGATTTCGCTGCTTTAGCAGCCAACTCATCTTCTTTAGCTTTGGCTTTCGCCTGTTCCTCAGCCTTCTTTTTAGCTTCCTCCGCCTCTGCCGTGGCAGCTTCCGCTTTGGCTTTAGCCTCAGATTCCACTGCTTTAGCAGCCAACTCCTCTTCTTTGGCCTTAGCTTTCGCCAGTTCTTCAGCCTTTTTCTGTGCTTCTTTTTCTGCCTCTTTTTCAGATTTACCCGCAGCTATTGCTTTCTTTTTGGCCTCTACCTCTGCAGCCTTTGCAGCCGCAGCTTCTTCCTCTGCTTTGACAGCTGCAGCTTCTTCGGCTTTTTGGGCTTCAGTTGCAGCCAATTCTTCTTCTTGTTTTTTAGCTTCTTCCGCTGCTTTCGCCGCAGCCTCATCTGCTTCAGCTTTTTTCTTGGCTTCTTCCTCGGCTAATTTGGCAGCCGCTGCAGCTTCCTCTTCTTTTGCTTTGGCTTCTTCTTCCGCTTTTTTCGCTTCGGCGGCAGCTAATTCTTCTTGTTTCTTTGCTTCCTCTTCGGCAGCTTTGGCAGAAGCTTCCTCTTCAGCGGCTTTAAGCTTTGCTGCCTCTTCCGCAGCTAACGCATCAGCTTCTGCCTTTTTCTTAGCCTCTTCCTCAGCAGTGCGTTTCGCTTGGGTATCCGCTACAATTTGAAGTTTAGTTTTTACTGAGGTTTGCTCTGGAAGAATTTTAGCTGCTTCTTCATATTTTGTCGTTGCCTCATCAAAATTTTCAGCTTTCAATGCTTTATCACCAGCAGCAACTAAATTGTCGAACTCATCTTTTTTTGCTTTTTCTGCGTCGGCTGCAGCTTTAGCTTCTTCTTCAGCTTTAGCGGCCAATTCGGCATCTTTAGCCGCCTTTTCTTGTTCACTGATTGATGTCAATAGTTTTTTTGCCTCTTCATTATTTGGCATAGCAGCCATTGCTGCTTCTGCACTTTTTCTTGCTTCATCAAAATTTCCTTTAGAAAGTGCTTTTTCAGCAGCAGCTTTGTTTTCTTCGAAATCCTCACGTTTTTCATCAAGTTCATCCTCTAATTCTCTGATTTTTTCCATTGCCTTTAAGGTGTAATCAGCATCCCAATCGAAACATTTATCTTCTGGGTTAAAGAAGATTTGTCCAACCGATTTATCCAAAACAGAATAATCAATCCCTTCCACCTTTTGTATCATGCTTACTTGAATTGGCTTAGGGTCACAGCCAATATAAATCATTTCTGGAGTAACGTTCTGGAATAGCATGTCCACCTTTTTTGAAGCATATCCTTGATTAATAAACTCCAAAACATAATTTTTACCAAAATCTAAATCAAATTCGAATTTACCACTACCATCAGCAGGTATTCGCTTTACTTTTTGCCCATTTACATAAACAATTACAAAGGCATGGGACATATCTGAAAAACCATCCTTCATATCACCTTCCACATGGTACTTCTCCATCTGACCAAATAATGGAACCATAGTGGTTAAGGCAAAAAATAAGGAAAAAATTCTAGTCATCTTTTGTTGAAAAAATTGCTGCAAAATTAATAGAAATAAGCTCGAGAAGAGGATAAAAATCTTCGTCAAACCACTGCTCTTATTTACCATATAACGTATTAAAATGTCTATTGTTTGTTGTTTTAAAACTTCATACAAAAACCGAGTCAGATAAAGCATCTTTGCAAAAAATGGAACTATGAAATCTGAGTTTGTAATTTACGTAACCACCTACCAAGGGCTTGAAGAAGTTTTATTAGAAGAACTCCGACAAAACAAAATTGGTTCCAAACATGAAATCCGGAAAAGAGGTGTTGCTTTTGTTGGTAACATGGACGATGTTTACCGCTCAAATTACACACTACGAACTGCCTTAAGAGTCTTAATTAACTTGGTCTCTTTCGAGATAAACAGTAACGACGACTTATACGATCACGGTAAAAAAATTGAATGGGAAAAATATTTTTATCCGCAAAAAACCATCGCCATAGATGCCGTTGTAAGAACAGAAGTGTTCAAAAACAGTGTTTTCGCTGCTCAATTATTAAAAGATTCTATTTGCGATCGGTTTATTGACTTGGGTTCGGAACGACCTGATGTTGATTTGAAAAATGCAGACATTAGAATTCATCTGCTTATTGCTGGAAACCGTTGTACAATTTCATTAGATAGCTCTGGTGATTCCCTTCACAAAAGAGGTTACAAAACCGTAAGCGGAAAAGCACCTCTGAGCGAAGTCCTCGCTGCAGGTCTGATTCAATTATCCAATTGGGATGGAAACTCCTATTTATTTGACGGAATGTGTGGAAGCGGCACTCTACTTACCGAGGCTTACATGAATTCACGCAATGTAGCCGCCGGAAAATTCCGAAATAATTTTTGTTTTAAACAATGGAGAATGTTCGAACGAGCGGACTGGTTAGCCCTTAAAAAGTCAATGGATGGGGAACAAAGAAACAGCAAAACTCCAATTACAGGTTCAGATAATCATCCGTATGCACTAGAAGATGCGAGAATGAATCTAGCATCAGCCGGTTTTGAACACTTTGTTGACGTTTTCAAAAAAGACTTCTTTACTTCTCCTGCGCCAGCAGAATCTGGTTTGTTAATAATGAATCCACCGTATGACAAAAGAATTACATTGGCCGATGCTAAACAATTCTATGCGGAAATAGGAGACAAGTTAAAATCTGATTATAAGGGCTGGACCGCCGCTATATTCAGTGCAAATATTCCGGCAATTAAAGCCCTAGGGTTAAAACCAAAAAGGAGAATACCTTTATGGAATGGACCTTTGGAAGGCCGGTTAATGCTTTATAACCTATATTGACCAAAAAGACATTATGAAAACAGTTTTGTCTAGTCTATTTCTCTGAAACGTCATACGTCTAAAAAACGCTCTACTTATCTTAATTAATACTCTTTACAGTAACCTTTTTGGAGCATTGCATGTTCTAGAATAAAATGCAAAACATGTCTTTAAATAAATTATTCATTTGTACCGTCCTATTTCTATTTACCATAGAAATATTTGCTGTAGATCGTTACTGGATTGGGACCACGAATAACAATTGGAATGAAACAGGCAACTGGTCCACAACAAGCGGTGGAGCTGGTGGAGCATCTGTGCCGATTGCCGGAGACAGAGCCTTATTTAACTCAAATGGAAACGTGAATCTCACCCTAGATATGGCCCCCACCATTGGAGGAATAGATATCTCAGTTGGTTTCACAGCAACTATAGACCTTAACGGTAATAACCTCACCATTAATGGTGCTATCAATAATGATTTCGAAGACGGGACTTTTAATAATACTTCTGGAGGAGCATTGTCTATAACCTCAACGGCAACAACTCAATTAAGAGGAACTACCTTCAATCCAGATATTTCAGTAACGTCAAACCGTCTTTATCTCAATGGTTCTGTTTACAATGGTACCGCAATCTTTACCAAAAATGGAGCTGGTAACGATGTTGGAACTGGAGGAAATACTTTTAACGGTACCACATCTTTTATTTGTTCGGGTTCAGGCTATTTAATGACAGGCAATACTGCTTCGGATACCTACAACGGAGCTTTGACTTGTACAAACACTGGCACCAGTGGTATTTATCTGGCATACAATTCGGCCGGCACCCAATTCAATCAAAATATTGTTGTAAACTCCACAAATGGTCTCGGAGTTCGAATTGGTCAAAACAGCAACGGCTCAGCGACATTAGCAGCAACGCGAACCATAACAATTGGTGGTTCAGGTTTTACAGCGGGTGAGCTTCGTCTAAAAGATGTTACCCTAACTGGTGCAACAAATCAAAATTTGGCCCTAACGGGTACGGGCTACCTTTATTTGGATGGTTGCGATTGGGGTGGAAATGTAGTTTTCTCAGCGCCACGAGTTTATACTAGGGACTCTAGATTCAGAGGCACAGCCACCCTCACAAAAAATGGTACTTCAAACGATCAATCTCCTGGTGGAAATCAATTCGACGGCAATGTTGTTCTAAACTGTTCAGGTGGTGGCTACTTTATGATGGGAAATGGCACTGCGGACAATTTTGCAGCCGACGTTACAATGAATAACACAGGAACTAGTGGTATTTATTTGGCAAATAATGGACCTGGTCATACTCTAGGTGGAAACTTATCTGCAACGAACTCTGGATCAGGAACTACCGCATTCATTTATGTCTGTGCTGGAGGTACTGCAAACCTAAATATAACCGGAAACTTCAATATGACTGTTTCTGGAACTGCTACAAATTGTCATAGTCGAATAGCGGATAACGGAGTTATAACAATCGGAGGAAATCTAACATGGACCAATACAGCTAACGTATCATCTACCGAAACATACATTGCACAATCAGCTACTTCTGCAGTTACCATTAATGGAGATTTAACAGTCGCAAATGGTGGAGGCACCAGCAATGGCCGTTTTTATATTGGGTCTAATGGAGACGTTACGGTAAATGGAAACATGTCACTTACAAATACTAGTACTGCAACAAACAGTTTAATTTATTGTAATAATAGCTCTAATAGTACGAATATATACAACGGTAACATTATAGTTGAGTCAACTGGAGCAGGTACTGATGGAGTTTATTTTGGAGAAAGTGGAGGGTCATCAACCTTAGCCGCCACGAGAACCATTTCAGTTGGTGGGGGTGGATTTACAAGTGGAGATTTGCGCATTCGAAACTTTACTCAAACTGGCTCAACGGCCCAATCTCTAGCTATCGCTGGTACTGGAGCTCTAGACATTCACGATTGCGATTTTGGCGGAAACGTTGTTTTTTCTTCACCCAGAATGTTCACCAGAGGAACGAGATACCGTGGAACATGTACCTTAACAAAAAATGGAGCGGGAGATGACCAATCCTTAGGTGGAAATCAATTTGACGGTAATACAATACTGAACTGTTCAAGTGCAGGCGGTTATTTTTTAATGGGGAATGGCACAGGAGATACTTTCGGGGCCAATGTAACCATGAACAATACCGGATCTAGAAATATGTATTTGGCATATAACAGTGCTGGTAATTCTATTGCGGGTGACTTAACTATAAATCAAGCTACAAGTGGAACCAATTCGTACATATACATCAGTGATGGCGCAACCGCTGCACTTTCAATAGGTGGCAATGCAATTGTGAATGTCACTTCGTCCGCCTCGAACAGTCGGGTTTACTTCTCTGATGATGGTGATATTAATTTAACCGGGAACTTGACCTTAACGAATTCAGGAACTGGTACATCGTCAGAAATTTACGCTTCTCAAAATGCTACTTCTTTATTAACTATTGGAGGAAACACAATAATAACAAATACAGGAGCCTCAACCACTAAAAGAGTCTATTTTGGAAATCAGGGAGATATTGCGCTAACTGGAGATCTAAGTATTTCAAACATTAGTTCAGCAACCAATTCACAGGTTTATTGTAATCACAATACGAATAGTGTTGCAACCTATGGCGGAAACATTACCGTTGAATCTACAAATGCGGCTTGCGATGGAGTTTTCTTTGGAAACGCGGGAGGGAGTTCGACTCTAGCTGCTACGAGAACTATTTCTGTTGGTGGTGGAGGGTTTATTTCTGGAGATTTATATTTCAGAAATTTTACCCAAACAGGAGCTACAGCGCAATCGCTTGCCATAACCGGTGGTACGGGTATTATTTATAATTATGATAGTGATTGGGGAGGAGACGTTGTTTTTTCAGGACCCAGAATGATTACGAGAGGTACTCATTACAGAGGAACTTCCTCACTTACAAAAAACGGTGCCAGTGATGACCGCTCTGCCGGTGGAAACACATTTGACGGAGATGCTATTTTGAACTGTACTAATGCTGGATATATTCTAATGAGCGATGGAACAGCTGATACTTATGGAGGCAACTTAACGGTTAATAATTCTGGTACCAGAGGAATTTACTTGGCCTACAACGGTGCAGGAAATACTATCGCTGGAAATCTAACTGCCACCAATTCAGGAACAGGGTCCAGTACTTGGCTCTATTTTTCTGATCAAATTGCTTCTACTCTCGCAATTACTGGAAATGTTGACATTACAGCTTCTGCTAGCTCGACTACTTCAAGTGAAAGATTAGGAAGAGAAGGTGATGTAACAGTCGGTGGAAACGTTACTTGGAATCGAGCAACCACCTCCACTACTCCAGATTCGTACATTGCTCAAGGCTCGAACTCTTCGGTTACTATTCAAGGCGACTTAAACTATACACAATCTGGTGGTGGAGCTAATGCTAGAATGTTTATTGGAGAAAATGGAGATATTACGGTAAATGGCGACATGACTCTTATTAACTCATCGACTGCGGGAAGCAGTCGCATTTCTTGTAACCAAAATGCCAATAGTGTTGGAGTCTATAATGGAAATATTATTCTAAGTAGCACCATTGCCGGAAGCGATGGAGTGTTTTTCGGAAATAGTGGTGGCTCCGCAACTCTTGCCGCTACCAGAACAATTTCTGTTGGAGCTGGAGGGTTTATATCCGGCGACTTATATTTAAGAAGGTTTACTCAAGTTGGTCCCACAGCTCAAACTTTCACTAATAGCGGAACAGGATTAATTTTTATTGAAAACTCCAATTGGGGAGGTAATATTGATTTTACTTCTGGAAGAATTATCAGTCAATTCAACACCTATCAAGGAACTTTGACATTGGAAAAAACAGCAGGATCGAGAGACGAAAGCGATGGAGGTAATACAGTTACCGGAAATGCAATTATTACAAATAGTGGTTCTGGTGAATTGCGTTTTGGAGATGGTACAAACGATGTTTTCTCTGCGGATGTTACTCTTAACAATTCAGGTTCAAGCACCTTTTATTTTGCTTATCGCGCTCCAGCCAGTACAATCGGTGGTAATCTAATTATGAATAACACAGGCTCTGTGTCCACATCTAACATGTACTTATGTTCTGTTGATACATCTGGACTGAACATTACAGGAAATGCGACTGCACACAATGCTGCAACCTCTACCAACGAAGCCAATATTTATTTTGCTCATGTTGGAGATGTAAACGTAAGTGGTAACCTAACTACAACGAATTCAGCTACTGCAAATAACTCAAGAATTGTACTTGCGAATAGTAGTGCTTCAAGTTTAGCAGTTACAGGAAATGTATCACTGACAGGAACTAACTCCAGTAATAATCATATAAATTTCATAGGCGAGCAAGGAGACGTTACTATAGGAGGAACGCTTACGGTTGATGTCTCAGCTTCTGGAACTAATGCAAACACTTATGTTGCAAATAATGCGCTATCAACGGTAACCATTGGAGGAAATGCCTCATTTATAAATACTGGAGCTGGAACCACAAAAAGAATGTACCTTGGTCACTATGGTGATGTTACTTTTAACGGTGATTTAGATATAGAGAACACCAGTTCGGCCACTAATTCACAAATCTATTGCAATCATCAGCCCGGTAGCGTAAATGCATATAATGGCAATATTACCCTAGAAAATAGCAACGCTGCTTCTGACGGGGTATTCTTTGGAACTTCAAACGCTGGTGGTAGCGGTACTCTCGCAGCAACAAGAACAGTTACAGCATCTGGAGGTGGTATAACTGCAGGAGATATCTACTTTAAAAACTTCACTCAAGTTGGAGCTACCCCGCAATCATTGGTTAACTCAGGCCTCGGTTACATTTATAATTGGGATTCCGATTGGGGTGGAAACATTTCATTTAGTTCGGGTAGAATTGTATCCCGGGGTACAACTTATCAAGGCACATCGGTACTAACAAAGACTGGTGCGTCAGACGATAGAAACTCACGTGGAAATACTTTTACGGGAAATTGCACATTAAACAACCAAGGATCAGGTTACTTACTATTTGGAGATGGAGCTCCAGACACATTTTCTGCTAATTTAACCATGAATAATTCGGGCTCGCATAATATGTATTTAGCATACAACAGTGCCGGAAATAGCATAACAGGTAATCTTGTGATTAATAACACAGCAAACGTTACAACTACTCGCTATATATACATAAGTGATCTCGCCGCCTCTACCCTTTCGATAGGAGGAAATGCAACGATTACAAACTCTCCTAGTAACAGTGCGTTCAACTTTTATTTTGGAGACGATGGAGATGTAACACTAACCGGAGATTTAGTAATAAATAGCAATTCTACGGGTACTTCCTCCAATATTTCTGTAGCTCAAAATGCCACATCATTAGTTACCATTGGAGGAAACGCAACGCTAACAAATACAAGTTCTGGAAGTACTACTCATAACAGCTATTTTGGAAATAGTGGGGATGTTACTTTAACAGGAAATCTCATACTAAACAACAACACTACCTCAACGAATGGGACAGCATACATAGCAAGTGGCTCTGGTTCAACTGTGTCAATCGGCGGAACAGCGACTTTAACAAACTCTGGTGCTGGAAATGACAAGCGTATTTATTTTGGTAATAATGGTGATGTTACGGTTACATCTACCCTGTCAATTACAAATAGTTCTTCGGCAACCAATTCTCATATTTATTGTAACGACAGACCTAGTAGTGTTGGGACATACAACGGAAATATAGTTGTAGAGTCAACTAATGCAGCAAGCGACGGTGTTTGGTTTGGTTGGCAACAAGGAACGGGTACTCTAGCTGCAACCAGAACGATTACAGTTGGTGGAGGTGGTTTTATTGGTGGTGATTTGCGATTTAGGAACTTTACGCAAGTTGGACCTACTGCACAAACACTAACTAATACTGGCACCGGATACATTTACAACTACGATTCAGACTGGGGTGGAAATGTAACTTTTTCGTCTGGTAGGATGTACACAAGAGGAACCGCATATCAAGGAACTTCTTCATTAACAAAAACGAACGCTGGTGACGATAGAAGTCCGGGAGGAAATGCTTTCACTGGAAATACATCTCTAATAAATAACGGAACAAATACCTTTTCTATGGGAGAAGGTAGTCCAGATACATTTGGTGCCGACTTAACAATGACCAACAACTCTAACCGTTTCATGTATATAGCCCGAAATAGTGCAGGAAATACTATAGGAGGAAATTTTACTGTAACAGACAACGGAACAGGTACAGACAATAGAATTTACATTTCTGATAATACGAACTCAACTCTTGTGGTTACTGGAACCACTGCTATTTCTAACCTCAGTAATGCAACGAGTAGCACTATTTATGTTGGCAACTCTGGTGATATTACATTCAATAATAATGTGACACTAATTAATAACGGAACAGGTGCTAATGCAGAAGTTCGAATGGCCAACGCTACGAACAGTGCTGTAATTATTAATGGCAACTTAAGCGCGACAAACAGTGCATCAGGGACGACTAAAAGAATTCGTTTGACAGAGAACGGAGACCTAACAGTTTCTGGAAATCTAACCGCTGTTAATTCAAGCACTGCTACTACAGGTGAAATGTATAGTGGAATGGGTTCTACTTCGGTGGTTTCTATTGGAGGCAATAGTAGTTACACGAACACAGGTGCAGGTACTACTAAACGAACCTACATTGGTTATAATGGGGACATGACATTTAATGGCGATTTAAGTATTAGTAATACAAGTTCTGCCACTAATTCTGAGGTTTACTGCAACGACCGAGGAAATGGGTTGAATATGTACAATGGAAACATCACCGTTGAAAATACTAATGCTTCTGGAGATGGTGTTCGCTTTGGGCAAAATGGTGGATCAGGAATTTTAGCAAATACTAGAACGATTACCGTTTCTGGTGGTGGTTTTGTTGCAGGCGAACTTCGGTTTAGAAACTTTACGCAAACTGGCGGAACGGCACAAGCTTTAGCGTTAACAGGAACAGCCTATATGGTTCAGTATGATGCTGCCTGGGGAGGGAATGTAAATTTTGAGGCGCCGAGGTTTTACACTCGTGGCACAACCTATTCAGGTACTTCAGATTTAGAAAAAACCGGAGCAACTGATGACGCTTCTCCAGGTGGAAACAGTTTTACTGGTGCGTGCATTATGAGAAACTCAGGTTCTGGTTATTTCCTTATGGGCAACGGAACTGCCGACACTTGGGCATCTGGCTTAACTATGATAGCTACAGGATCTGATAACATGTACATTGCTCACAATTCTGCAGGGAATGCCATTGGTGGTAATTTAACAGCAACTAATAATGGTACTGGAACGGTGAATATTTACATCAGTAACGAAAACGCTAGTTCTTTGACAATTGGTGGAAATGCAACTCTTACAAATGCTGGTTCTGGTTCTACTAGCCGATGTTACTTTGGAAGACGCGGAGATATTACTTTATCTGGTGACCTTTCGATTACAAATTCTTCAGCTGCAGGTAACAGTCAAGTATATTGTAATCAAGAAACGAATAGTTTAATTAATTATGGTGGAAATATCAGCTTAGAATCTACCAACGCTTCTTGTGACGGTATTTACTTTGGAAGTTCTAATGGTAATGCAACTCAATCAGCTGGTGGTTCAATTTCAACCGGAGGAGCTGGTTACGTTGCAGGAGAGCTACAAATCAGAAACTTCACTCAGCTTGGTAACGCAGCTTCAACCCTAACCTTGACCGGAACAGCTCGCTACTATCCTTATACCTCTTCATTTGGTGGGAACATGACAGTGTCAGCACCGAGATATTATGGAAGAACAACCACTTATTCTGGGGACTTTTCCTTAACTATGACAGGTTCTACTAATAACGATTCATACGGAGACAATACTTTCAATGGGAATGTCACAATTAATATGGGCAGTTCGGGTCGCTTAAGATTGGCTAATAATGTTGCAAACGATTACAACGGTAATGCTACATTCATAAAGACAGCAGGAACTTTACATCCTGCTTACAATCAACCCAGCACTTTTGCTGGAGATATTAACGTCAATTCTAATAGTCAACTGTATTTGGCTCAAAACAATGGTACGATTATATGGGATGGCTCGGCAGCACAATCTTTTAATGATTTAGGGGCTTCAGGAATTACGTTGGTAAGAAGAATGACCTTAAATAATACTTCGACTGGCGTTACACTTAATGCACCAATTGAAATTCCTACTACAGTAACCTTTACTGACGGAGTCCTAAACACCTCCACTTCTGGGCTGGTTTATATAAGAGATAATGCAACTGTCACAGGTGCTTCTGATGCATCACACGTTGATGGTCCAATCGAAAAAATTGGAAATGACGATTTTACCTTCCCCACTGGAGACAACGGCCAATACCGTGAAATTAGAATTGCAAGCCATAGTCCAAATTCATCGTCTGGTCGTTTTAGAGCACAGTACTTTGAAGTTGACCCAACAACAAACTGGGCTTATGGTTCAGCCTCTTATGCTGCTGGAATAGAACACATTAGCACAACTGAGTATTGGATATTGGACAGAGTTGCAGGTTCAAATAATGTTTATGTATGGTTATATTGGGACACCAATAGCGGTGGAGTTACAGATATTAATGACTTATTGGTTGCTCGTTGGGATGGAGTAAGTCTATGGGACAACCATGGCGGAGGAAATTTTGAGGGGAATACAACCGCTGGAAGATTGAGAACTCCTGCCCGAGTAACCACTTTTAGCCCTTTTGTACTTGCTTCCAACACCAACAATAACCCGCTTCCAGTTGAATTAACCAAATTTGAAGCTAAGCCAAACTCAGGAGAAAAAGTGGTTGATTTATTTTGGATTACCTCTTCTGAAATCAACAATGACTTCTTTACCGTAGAAAAAACAAAAGACCTAAACACATTTGAAGAAGTTGTTCAAGTTGCAGGACAAGGAACTACAAATGAACAAACGGAATACCATGAAAAAGACTACAATCCTTCAGATGGTATCTCATACTACCGTTTGAGTCAAACGGATTTTGACGGAAAAACTGAATATTTCGACTTAGAAAAAGTATTGTTTGAGTTAAGTGAGCACCCTAACGATATGCATGTTGAGTTATACCCCAACCCTAGTAATGGACATAACATGTACATGAAAATTCCAAACGCTGACGCTGCAGAAATTAACGTGCTAATAAATGACTTCATTGGTAAATCCTATCTAACTGATTTTACGGTAATTAACCAAGGGGAATATTCTGTTGTAGCTATTGAAATGAATCAGAAATTAGCTGCAGGAAGTTATATGATTAACGTATCGGTCGATGGTGAAAATCACAGTCATAAGCTGATTGTGCAGTAAATAAAATCGATTTATCTAACGTTTTACTTCCATTAATTAACAAAACTTCAGAATACTGACTTAAGTCAATTTTCTTACTATCGAAAGTCAGATTAGCCCGTAGCATAGGTCACAATCCACCCATATTCACGCATTTACTTTTGGTATTACAAACTACTACCATGAGTGTAATATTCATATTACTTGGTGCAAGCATTTTCGTAGCACTAATTTTTTTAGGAGCATTCATTTGGTCCATCCGCTCCGGACAATTCGAAGACGACTATACTCCCTCAGTCAGAATGCTTTTCGAAAACAAGAATTCAGAAATAATTTCAAAATCAAATACAAAAACAAATCTCCATGGAACTGGAAAAGTTTGAATATGACAATGCAATAGTGAAAAACTTCATTATTGCTTCTGCGGTTTTTGGCTTAGTAGGAATGTTGGTTGGGCTTATTGTAGCCTCTCAACTTGCCTTTGCCGATTTCTTTAACGATAATTTCTTATTAAAATACATTTCCTATGGTCGAATTAGACCATTGCATACCAATGCAGTGATTTTTGCATTTGTCGGTAATGGAATTTTTGCAGGGGTTTATTACTCATTACCTCGATTACTAAAAGCCCCCATGTGGAGTAAAGCCTTATCAAACCTAAACTTTTGGGGCTGGCAATTCATTATTGTTTGTGCGGCAGTTACTCTTCCTTTAGGAATGACTACTGGTAAAGAATACGCAGAACTAGAATGGTGGATTGATATTCTAATTGCTCTTATTTGGGTTGCATTCGGTGTGAACATGTTTATGACCATTATCAAAAGAAGAGAACGTCATTTATATGTAGCTATTTGGTTTTACATCGGAACATTTATAACGGTTGCGATGTTGCACATTGTCAACAGTTTTGAGCTTCCAATTAGTTTCATGAAATCCTATAGCTGGTACGCTGGTGTTCAAGATGCATTGGTGCAATGGTGGTACGGTCATAATGCGGTTGCATTTTTCCTTACTACTCCTTACTTAGGTCTTATGTACTACTTCATTCCTAAGGCAGCAAATCGTCCAGTGTTCTCCTACCGGTTATCTATTGTGCACTTCTGGGCATTAATTTTCTTGTACATCTGGGCTGGTCCTCATCACTTGTTATATACGGCATTACCAGACTGGGCTCAAACTTTAGGCGTTGCATTTAGTGTTATGCTAATTGCACCATCTTGGGGTGGTATGCTCAATGGACTACTTACCCTACGTGGAGCATGGGATAGAGTAAGAGACGATGCAGTTCTTAAGTTTATGGTGGTGGCGCTTACTTGTTATGGAATGGCCACATTTGAAGGTCCATTACTATCTATTAAAAGTGTAAACGCAGTTGGACATTACACCGATTGGATAGTAGGGCACGTTCACATTGGTGGATTGGGTTGGAATGGATTCCTAACCTTTGGTATGTTATACTACTTAATACCGAAAATGTGGAATACGAAGTTGTACTCTCAGTCACTGGCAAACACTCACTTTTGGATTGGCACGTTAGGTATTATTCTATATGCACTTCCATTGTACTGGGCTGGTTTTGCTCAAAGTTTAATGTGGGAAGAGTTTACTGCTGAAGGTGCTCTAGCCTACCCTAACTTCTTGGAAACGGTTACCCAAATTCAAGGCATGTATCAATTAAGAGTTCTTGGTGGCCTATTGTACTTTACTGGTGCTGGAGTAATGGTTTACAACTTAATGAAAACTGCGGCTCAAGGAACATTTGCTGCTACAGAAGCAGACCAAGCTCCTGCTCTTCCTGTTACCTATACGCCAAGCACAAATGAGTACTGGCACAGAGTTATTGAAAGAAAACCAATTCAAATGTTGGTATTCAGTTTAGTGGTTGTCGCTATTGGTGGAATCTTTGAAATTATCCCAACATTCTTGATAAAATCTAATGTTCCAACCATTACAAGTGTAAAACCTTATACTCCACTCGAATTAGAAGGTAGAGACTTGTACATACGAGAAGGCTGCTATACCTGTCATTCTCAGATGATTCGTCCTTTCCGTTCCGAGGTGGTTCGTTACGACCCTGTGGACCAAGAGTACTCTAAAGCAGGTGAATTTGTTTACGACCACCCGTTCCAATGGGGAAGTAAACGAACAGGACCAGATTTGCACCGTGTGGGGAACAAATATCCAGATAGCTGGCACTTTAATCACATGCTAGACCCAAGAACTATGTCTCCAGGTTCTATTATGCCAGCATACCCATGGTTACTAGAGGATAACATTGACTACGAAATGTTACCAAAGAAAATCAGTGCAATGCAAACCTTAGGAGTCCCTTATGCAGAAGGATATGCTGAACGAGCCATTGCCGATGCACAGGCTCAAGCACAAAAAATTGTAGATAATCTGGCGGGAGATAAAATCAAAACAGACAAAGACAAGGAAATTGTTGCGCTAATTGCCTACCTACAGCGACTTGGAACAGATATTAAAAACAAAGATTTAACTAAATAATCATGCTCAAATTCATTAAAGGACATATGACAAGTATCGACGGAATTGAAATTTTCCCGGTGCTTTCCTTCGTAATATTCTTTAGCTTTTTTGTAGCGGTTACCGTTTGGATTTATACCATGAAAAAAAGCAAGGTGGATGAAATTGCCCATCTACCACTCGAAAATGGCAATGATTATCCATTCAATAAAAACAGTGAAAATGAAAAATAGAAGATTCATGACCACAATAAGTACCGTAGCACTTTTGCTCGGAGGTACTTCAGGATTTGCCCAAGCCGATGGCACTGGCGTTGTTGACGACTCTACTCTTTTATGGGCGTTAATCGGATTAGCCACTATTTTGGCAATTGCGAACCTTATTGTTCTGGGAACGATTAAATCTCTAGCTTCTGACAAAAATGTTTGGGCTATTGTAAGAGAAAAAGCTGCCGCATCAAGTGCCAAAGTTTTGCTACCCCTTTTACTCCTTTTGGCTACTACTCAAGCGTATGCACAAGATGGTGCTATTGCCAATGCATTCGTTATGGGCAGCGAACTGTTCAACGCACTACTGGCAATGAATGGTATTTTAGTTTTCCTATTGTTTTATCAAGTAGGCGTTATGCGTACCATGATAAAAGCTATTCGAGGCACCATTGAAGAAGAAACAGTAGAAGAAGATAGTTGGACAAGTGCTCTTACCGATTATGTTGCGATTGAAGACGAAGGAGAAATCATGTTTGAACACGAACACGACGGAATTCGCGAATTGGACAACAACCTTCCACCATGGTGGCTGTATGGTTTTTACTTAACCATTTTATTTGCTGTGGTATATATTGGTTACTACCAATTTGGCCCTGGAATTAATCAAGCCGGTGAATTTGAAATGGCAATGGAAGAAGCTCGAGTTGCAAAAGAATTGTACATGAGCAAAATGGATAATGCAATTGACGAAACCAATGTTACTTTAATTACCGATGCGGGTTCTTTAGAAAAAGGAAAAGGCGTTTATATCTCTAATTGTGCTGCTTGCCATGGTCAAATGGGTGAAGGTGGAGTTGGGCCAAACTTTAGCGACGAATACTGGTTGCATGGAGGAGGTATAAAAAATGTATTTACTACTGTAAAATATGGCGTTCCGGAAAAAGGAATGATTCCTTGGGAAGCGCAATTGAGTCCTAAACAAATGCAAGAAGTTGCTAGCTATATTTTGACCTTGCAAGGAACAAATCCTCCGAATCAAAAAGAACCTCAAGGAAAAATTTGGGTAGAAAAAGTCGAAGATACACCTGCAGATAGTACAACTGCAGAACCAGTTATGGATTCTACTGCAGTAGCGGACGATAATCCTGACATCCCCGTTGAGAAGAAAGAGAATAAAGAAAGTTAATTTTAGAATCCTCCTTCGGGAGGATTTTTTTATTCCATTAAGTGTAACAAACATCACAAACAATGGCTGAACAAACACCAGGAATTGACTACAAACCAGACGAGTCCTTTAGAGATTCGATTGGTACTATAAATGAAGACGGTAAACGAAATTGGATTTTTGCAAAAAAACCAAAAGGAAAACTTTACAATTACCGCAGCCTCCTCTCGTACTTACTTCTCGCCCTTCTTTTTGCCGGACCATGGATAAAAATTGATGGTGAGCCATTTTTACTAATCAATATTATTGACAACAAGTTTTCAATTTTTGGTCAAGTATTTTGGCCGCAAGACATTCACCTGTTTGCGTTAGCCATGATAACCGGGGTTGTATTTGTAGTATTGTTTACTGTAGTTTTTGGTCGAGTATTCTGCGGCTGGGTTTGCCCTCAAACTATTTTTATGGAAATGGTATTTCGTAAAATAGAGTATTGGATTGAAGGCGATTACAAACACCAAAAGAAACTCAAAAAACAAAAATGGGATAAAGAAAAAATCACAAAAAAAGGTATCAAGCATGCCATCTTCTTCAGTATCTCATTTGCTATATCTAACACATTTTTAGCCTACATTATTGGTAATGAGGAATTACTAGCCATGCAAACTGATGGGCCTTTTGCTCACATTGGAACGTTGTCAGCCCTTGTTTTATTTACTGGCGTATTTTACGGCGTATTTGCCCGATTCAGAGAGCAAGTATGTATTGCAGTTTGTCCCTACGGAAGACTCCAAGGTGTGATGCTTGACCGCAACTCTGTGGTTGTAGCTTATAATTATGTGCGTGGTGAAAATCGTGGAAAATGGAAAGGTAAAAAAGAAGTTCGAGAAGAAGCTGGAAAAGGTGATTGTATTGATTGCGGGCATTGCGTTGATGTTTGCCCAACTGGAATTGACATTCGTAACGGAACTCAATTGGAGTGTGTAAACTGCACGGCTTGTATTGATGCTTGCGATGAAATGATGACCAATGTTGGGCTAGAACCTAACTTGATTGGATATTACTCAGAAGCCAATATCCACGATAAAGAAGAATTTAAATTTACACCTAGAATTATTTCCTACACGGTACTTTTGGGTGTCTTGATTATCATTTTCGGAGCCTTTTTGTTTGGAAGAACTGATGTAGAAACTACCCTTTTACGAACTCCTGGTATGCTCTACTTAGAACACGAAGATGGCCGAATTAAAAACCTCTACAATTACAAGGTAATTAATAAAACTAGTGAGGGTTTCCAATTTAGATTTGAGCTTGTGGAACCAAAAGGAACTATCCAATTGGTGGGTCAAAAAACAGAAGTTAACGAAAGAGAAAGTGCTGAAGGTGCAATGTTTATTCTCATTCAACCGGATTCATTAGACGGACGAAAAACCAAAATAAAACTCAATGTGTACGATGGAGACAGAAAGTTGGAAACGATTAGTACTAATTTTATGGGGCCCGGTGGCCTTTAGGCCACGTATTACGTACAACGTTCCGCGTTAAAACGTTTTACGTAATACATTTGTACGTAATACAGAAAAAATATGAGATTTCACTGGGGACATGGTTTAGCATTAGGTATGATAGGTTTTATAGCTTACATTTCATACTTGGTTATTTCTGCAATGATGGTAGATTTTGATTTGGAGACAGAAGACTACTACGCAAAAGAACTACAGTTCCAAAATCAGATTGATAAATCTAAAAACTATTCTGAATTAGATTCCGAAATAACGCTGGTTCAGCAAGGTCAAAATTATCAAATAACAATGCCGCACGTTGCTGACAGTGGTTCTATCTATTTTTATAGGCCTTCAGACAAGAAACTAGACAGACGTTATGCCCTTTCATTAGCAGCAGGATTAGAACAGCGCATTTCTACTAATGATTTACAAAAAGGTCGTTACCAGTTGCGGGTAGAGTGGATTAAAGGTAATATCGAGTACTATTTCGAAAAGAACATTTTTATTCAGTAAAGGTGCATCTGGTTACTGCTTTTTTGATTGGGTTTCTGGGCAGCTTGCATTGTGTTGGAATGTGTGGACCTATTGCACTTGCACTGCCAATTGGTAAAATGTCAGTAACTGGTAAACTACTTTCCATTCTTACTTATAATGTAGGTCGAATTTTCACCTATTCCCTTATTGGTCTTGGATTAGGGATTCTAGGAATCGGTGTTTCATTCTTTGGCTTCCAGCAGTACTTTTCTATTGGTATGGGCGTACTGATACTTGTAGCAGCATTAACCCCCTACAGTTTTGAAAAATTATTTGAGCAGAATAATTTTTTAGCTTCTAAATTGAATAAGCTAAAAATATCAATGCAACACTTCATTTCAAAAAGAAACACCCTTGCCTTTTTGTCTATGGGGATTTTGAACGGCTTGCTCCCATGTGGGCTGGTCTATTTTGCTGCCGCGGGAGCTATTACAAGTTATGGAATTTCAGAAAGCGCCATCTACATGTTAATCTTCGGATTGGGAACTGTACCTGCCATGTTGTTTATAGCCTTTTCACCTTCTTTGGTCAAAGAAAAATGGCGTGTTGGTATTAGAAGAGCACTCCCCTACTTTGCCGCTTTAATTGGTATCTTGTTCATTCTCCGCGGATTGAATCTTGATATTAAATACCTTAGCCCTGCACTGCCTCAAAATAGTGATAATGCTGCGCAATGTGTTTCTACTAAATCTTAACTCAACGCCTCTTTATACCTATCTAATGCCCTTTGTCGAGCAAACTTATGTTCGACAATCGGCTCGGGATAATCCTCAGTTCCAAACTCAGGAACCCAATGCTTTACATAGGTTTTGTTCTTATCAAACTTCTCCAGTTGCGAGGTAGGATTAAATACCCTAAAATATGGCGCTGCGTCCGTACCACATCCTGCTGCCCATTGCCAGCCACCGCTATTTGCAGCTAAATCAAAGTCCAGTAACTTTTTGGCAAAATATGCCTCTCCCCATCGCCAATCGAGCAATAAGTGTTTTGTAAGAAAAGAAGCGACCACCATGCGTACTCTATTATGCATAAAACCCGTTTCATTCAATTCGCGCATACCTGCATCAACCAAAGGATAACCTGTTTTTCCGTCACACCATGCTTTAAAATGTTCTTCGTTTTTCTCCCATTCTACGGCTTCATACTTTGAACGAAATGCATTTGTGGCAACGTGCGGAAAATGATATAGGACAGAATGGTAAAAATCTCGCCAAATGAGCTCATTCAGCCAAGTTTCACTCCCAAGTTCCAACGCTTTAGTTACACATTCTCGAATCGAAACTGTGCCAAAACGTAAGTGCACACTTAGTCTGGTTGTACCATCTTTTGCCGGAAAATCTCGAATTTCTTTGTAGTTGGTAATTACTTTTTGGTCAAAGCTAGGCTCAGAAAATTTGGTGTTAGTAGCAGTAAACCCATGATCATAAACACTATCCAATTTATGTTCATCGGTTTTATTGAAGTTCCCTTTATATTTTTCTATCGGATAGGCCTTATAATAAAACTCAGTAAGCTGATTCTTCCATATTTTACTGTAAGGTGTAAAAACAACGTAAGGGTCACCATCTGACTTTAAGACTTCATTCTTTTCAAAAACGATATGGTCTTTCTTTCCGACAAAAGGTATCCCCTTGGCTTGAAAATACTCGTAAACTGCTTTATCCCTTTCGTGCGCATAAGGCTCATAATCTCGATTGGTGTATAATGCCAAAACAGAATAATCTTGGTCCAATTGTTTTAGAACTTCCAGTGGTGAACCATAAAAGACCCAAAGCTTAGTTCCAAATTCTTGGTATGCCTTATCAAGCTTTAGAATTGCATCATTAATAAAATCAATGCGCTTGTCCTCTTTTGGGAGTCTATCTAAAATTTTGGTGTCGAAAATAAAAATGGGCTGAACGTTCTTGCTGGAAGTTAGGGCTGCATGCAAGCCAGCATTATCATAATTCCTTAAATCTCTGCGATGCCAAAAAAGGGTAATCTTTTCCATTATTAAAAAGACAACGAAACGGTGATAAGGTTTCCCTTTTATTCTTCCATATACACATACATCACCGACATGGCCGATAAGGTGTCCGATCCTGTGTTGTTATATGTCGAACTAAGGGCATAAGATGATTTTGGCGACAGCCAAATATCAGTTGTTGGAACAAAAGTTTCTATTTCATTTAATCCTATCCCAGAATCTGCTTGCTGCATAGTTAAGGTCAATATTTCATCATTATTCTTTTCATCAATAAGTCCAATTTTCTCGCAAAATGGATGCACATGACCTACTGCCATTACTACTTTTTTCTTTTCAGACAAATTCAACATTTTAGTTACATTCATTTGAATATCTTCAATACCTGGAGCAATTTTCCAGTGTCCGGTATATTTTCTTCCGAAACTATCAAAGTACATATCCAACCCTTTTAAGGATTTGTTATTGGCGAGCATATCAACACCACAGGTTGGCTGTTGAGCAGGGTGATAATTTTCGTTGTCTATAGAAGTAACATTATTAGCATTTTTGGTAGGCTCCTCTCCCATATTTCCCTCTGGTCCTTCGTATTGCTTCACCAACCACAGGGTTTGCATAAAAACAGGTTTCAGTTCAAAATCTATTTCAGATGCCAGAAAATACTCTAGCGTCACGCGGTGATGCACTGTGGTATCTATACTCGAATAGTTGTGATTCAGGGCTTGGTACATAATTTTCAGCCCCTGTTCTCCTGGAATCGGAATGGCGTAACCTTCTGGTAATTTTATTTCTGTAACGCCTTGCGTTAGAGTAAAAACACGATTTTGATAATCGAAATTTTGAGGTTGCCATGGAAAATGACGTTTGCTGTCTAAGTTCAAATTGTTATGGCACATAAAACCATCTTCCAACACTTCTCCAGTTTCGTTTATAACCTCAACTTTATAACCGGTAAACCAAATCACTTCTCCTGAGTCCGCTAAATAAAATTCTTCTTCATCAACAGGCCCTTTCATTGACCGATAAACCGTGTCTATCTTAAATGGTTTAGAGATGAGTTGCGCAGTTTTAATTTGAGAAGGATTATAAGGTCCAGCTTTTATCTCCCCACTCCAATCTTGGAAGGATGGTTTCTCCGAATCGACTGAACAAGAATACAAGGCAGCAACAAAAACAAAAAAACCAACTTTTAGCACTGGACTCATTTTGGTAAATATTCCTCTAAGGTAATTCAAAAAAAAACCTCGAAACGTTTCCGTGTCGAGGTTCAATATCTTTAAAACAAAAGCTAACTAGGCTGTAAAATAGCCTTTCTCTTTTGCTTTTTTAATAGCGTCTGTTATTCCTAACTTGTTAATGTGACGAATTCCTGAAGCAGAAATTTTAAGTGTAATCCACTTATCCTCTTCCGGAATGTAAAACTTCTTAACCTGCAAGTTTGGCTTAAACTTACGTTTTGTTTTATTCATTGCGTGAGAAACGTTGTTTCCCGTCATTGCTTTCTTTCCTGTAATTTGACAGATATTAGCCATTTTCGTCCGATTTTTTGAGGCGGCAAATATATTGCTTTTCCTTGAGAAAAATCAACTCCTTTTTAATAATTCTTTTTGCAACATTCTTAATGCAGTTTGGCTAGTTCTTAAAATGTTCTTTTCCCGATCGTCCCCGAATTTAAAGAGTTCGCTTCTAACTCCATTTGGTGTTGCCACAGCGATCCAAATCGTTCCCACAGGTTTATCCTCTGTACCTCCGCTTGGGCCAGCAATTCCAGACGTGGCCAAGGAATAATCAGTACCCAATTTATTTTTTACTCCAATCGCCATTTCTTCTACTACTTGCTTAGAGACTGCTCCGTGTTTTTTGAGGCTTTCCCAATGAACGCCTAATGCCGTTTCTTTAATCCGATTTGAATAAGAAACCACTGAGCCTTCAAAATAAGCTGAAGAACCAGAAACCAATGTGATTAAATGAGCAATATGGCCTCCAGTGCATGATTCTGCGGTAGATAAAGTTGCATTTTGTTTTTGCAAGAGCTTTCCGACGACAACTTGCAATTCATCGGCATCAAATCCAACATAATAATCAGGAATAAGCGCTGGCAGCTGATTGACGTATTGAGCAATTTTAGTTTCTAAAGCCAATCTACTATTACCTTTTCCGCTTACTCGCAAACGAACTTTTCCAGCCGCTGGCAACCAAGCTAGTTTCAAACCGTTATCCAAAACTGCTTTCTCCCACCCTCCTAATATTTCCATTAATGAAGACTCGCCAATTCCTTGAGTTAACACGGTTTGATATACCAATTCTGGGGTTTTGAATTGTTTTTTTACGCGAGGTAATACTTCATGTTCTACCAAGTATTTCATTTCGTAAGGCACCCCAGGCATGCTCACAAGAACTTTCCCCTCATTTTCAAACCACATTCCGGGAGCAGTTCCCTTTTTGTTCATGAGAGTAATACACGTACTAGGCACCTCAGCCTGCATGCGATTAACCGCTGGCATTTTTACACCATACGAATCAAATAAAGATTTTACTTGTACAAATACATTTTCACGAAATTCCAACTCGTCATCAAAGTATGCACACAAGGTAGCTTTTGTAATATCGTCTTTCGTAGGTCCTAATCCACCGGTCATCAGAATTAAATCTGCCCTTTTAAATGCATTATCAAGTGCCTCAATGATGTGTTTTTTTTCGTCAGAAACTGAAGTAATTTGCCCGATTTCTATTCCGTTATCGTGCAATATATTCGCCATCCAAGCTGAATTGGTGTCAACAATTTGACCAATGAGAATTTCATCTCCTATGGTAATAATTTCTGATTTCACACTACAATATTCGACAAAAAACCCCCGCAATCTGCTGATTAGAAGTACATATTTAAAAAAAACTGCTACTTTTGCACACGCAACAAACTAGATGAACTAGACTAATATGAAGTACCTAATATTACTTCTTTCAACTTTAATAGGGAGTAGCTCTATTGCTCAAATTTCAGTTACAAAATCATGGTCTGGGAACATTTCCGTTGATAATGGAAATGGGAATCCCCCTTCAGTATCGTTTGTAAGTAATGTTGACTTTCCTGCAGGAATGATAATAGAGTCCATCTCGGTAAGTGTTTCCTTTAATAAAGTAGATAATACTTGTGCTAACCCTGGCGGCGGCAATCCCTTTAATGAAGAAATTAGATTTCAACTCAGGGGCCCCGGAGCATTACCTACAAGCAATAGAAGGCTTATCAACTTTAATGACTTTACGAGTACAACTAATGGTGGATCGGTGACAATGAGTTTTGAAAACAATACGGCTCTACCTTCTTTCCCTCAGACGGGCACCTTTGATGCAAATCAATCGCTTGCAGCGTATGAGCAAGAAAGCCCGTTTGGAAGTTGGTTTGTTCGGGCTCGCGACAACGAGGAGGATGACCCACTTTGTTACACAGGTTATTCCATTACCATTGTAGGTAATTGGCCTTTGCCGGTAACCCTTGTCAACTTCATAGTAGAAAGGAAAAATAAAAACAATGTTCTTTTAACTTGGGAGACGGCAAGTGAAATAAATAATGATTATTTCGTGGTGGAAAGAAGTATTGACGGATTATCTTGGAATCAACTAGATTCTATAGAAGGTAGCGGGACAACTAACGAAAAACAAACTTATAGTTATACAGATGCGACAGCCAGCAGTAACCTATTTTATTACAGACTTCATCAAGTAGACTTTAATGGTGAAAATGAATACAGTAAAATTCTATTAGTTGATGCTATGGAATCTGAAATAATTTCAGGGAAACCAAAGTTTTCAATTTTACAGAACCCTGTTAATAACGGTCAGTTAAACTTTTATATTGGTTATGCTTACAACGTAAATTACATTCAAATTATGGATATAACCGGACGTATTATTGAAGCAAAACCCTATCAAACCGAAAACAAAGAGTCCATTGAAACTATGACGGTCTCGAACCTAAAACCTGGTGTATACAGTCTCGTACTAGAAGACAATAACCACGCCCGTCAATCCAAACAATTTGTAGTTAGATAAGCTACTTAAACTATCGTCAAGAAACATCTCAAACAACCAAGTTTCACACATCTTTGCACTCTAAACCTTTTTTAAAATAGATTATGAAAAATTTATACTCATTGTTTCTCGCATTTCTGGTGTCAATAAGTTCTTTTGCGACTGTAAACCTCACTAAATATGATTTCCTTAACGAAAGCGATGGACTAGCCATTTGGTTACGCCCTAGTTGGAAAACTGGAATGCAGAAATATGTCTTTGAAAACAATTCTGGTCAACTATCAGAATTCGCTGACGGCTCTGCATTGATTACTGGTAAGCTGGTAAACAAAAGTGATGCAACAGAACGTTTTTATATTGAGATTCCATTAAAAAACAAGAAAACTTGGGCCCAACAAACCGCTGCAAACGGAAATTTTTGTGACCCCCAAAACCTTACTGCAGGTCAACATACAAACTGGACTTATTATGATATTGATGCTGATGAAGACCCCGTTTTAGAAGACCTTTCGGGAAACTATGGTGACTTTGAAATGACGCTTACAGGTTCGAGTTCTTGCGGTATTCAAATTGGATACGGAGCAAATGGTGTAAATGCAATCTACGGATTAGGCGGTATGTTCTCAGGTCAAATTTTAGATGAGCTTGGAGAAGTATTGTATTCCACTTCAGGAGGTTTTTGTACTGCTATTTGTCCAAAGAAAAATGTAGATGATTATTTCGATGTTTACCGTTTCGATTATACAGACATCAAACCTTATTCTCACGCGTTGTATATCAACGATGATAACTTGGGCGTTCAACGATTTGTATTCGGTTCTAAAGGTGGCAAACTAACGACCTATCAAGATGGTACTGCTCACCTTTACGGAGAAGTTTATATGATTTCAAATAACAGTGACGGAGTTAATTGGGTTGATGTTCCAGAAAAAGCCTTTGAAGTAAACATGTATTTCCACAATGCTAAAGATTGGTCTGATTGGTCTGCTACTTCTGGAAACATTTTTTACGACACCTACAATAAGTCTAATGGTAGTCACACAGATTGGACGTACTACATTCTTGACCCTTCTAAGCCAAATACACTAACAGGTAGAAATAACTACAAGGGCACTGTATTAAATTTATCTCACCAGCCGGCAAACCTCACTATTGCGATGCAATTGGGTAAAGCCGCTACATCTCAAAACACTGAAGTTTTTGGATTAGGAGGTTGGTTTACTTATACTGTTGCTAAAGCTAGCGCTCAATATACGGGTGGCCGTGGAGACGTAAACGTATATGCGAAGCGAAACTGCAACACTGGCGGTGATAATCTATTTGGAATTAAGGGTGGAAAGTCTGCTAAGAACAAAAGAATATACCATTTAGACGGGGCTAATGCTTCTATTGAAACTTCAGATATTCCTTTTAAATCTGCAGCTCTTGCCGATGATCCTAATAGTAGCTATTTGTACTTTATTCAAAACGTACACCCATACAATTTGGGTAGATATAATTTAGAGAATGGAACTTCAGAAATAGTTGGAACAACTGGATTCTGCAACAATGTTTATCGTCTTGCTTTCAACTCTCAAGGAACCTTATTTGCTTCAAGAGGTAAAAAGGTGTACACCATTAATACTACAACAGGAGCGGCATCATTTTATGCTAATTTCTTCGGATTCAAGAAAGGTCAGAAGAAAGGTAGAGGCGATATTGCATTTGATTCAAACGACAACATGTATCTATTAACCAAATCTCATCTGTTTTCTGTAAATTCTTCAAACTGCAAGGTAACTGCAGTCGGAAGACATGGTATCTCTTTAATTTCTGGTATGGATTTCAATTCTAGTGGTGATTTATATGTATCGAACATTATCAAAACTAAAGGTGTTGGAGTTCATTCAAACATTTACACTATTAATACCGGTTCTGCAGCTTCTACCCTAATAGGCGACGCTAAGGTTAGAATTAATGACCTTACTTTTTACAGTGGATGTTACACTACTCCAGAGGAAAGAACACCATCATGTATTACTCCTGTAAAGTCAAAGAAAAGCAACTTTGCTTATCATAGTGGAGTAATTGAGTACGATGATGATTTCTCGGATTTAGAAGAAGACGAAGATTTAATTGCACAAGAAGAGCTTGAAAATATTAGCCTCTTCCCTACGCTTATCTCTGCTAATTCTGGTTCGTTCTTTACTGTTTCTTCGACAGTAGAGTATGAGAATGTTTCTGTATCAATAACTAATGGTGTTGGTCAGCAAATGATGAACACAACTATTGATTACCTAATGTCTGAATCAACAATTGATATTGGTGATTTACCTACAGGCATGTATTTCGTAAACATAAATCTAGGTGGAGCATCAAAAGTTGAAAAAATCATGATTAGTAAATAATCATCTGTTTCAAAATCACTTTAAAGCCTCAGTATTTCCATGCTGAGGCTTTTTTTTGTTCACACCTTAAAATGAAAATCAACACTTACCTTTGCTGACATGAGCACACAACTCAATTTTTCGTTAATAGTTCCGGTATATAACAGACCTGAAGAGGTCGAGGAATTGTTAGAGTCTTTGGCCAAACAGACGGACAAAGACTTTGAGGTACTCATGATTGAAGATGGTTCTTCTTTACCATGCAAAGATGTTTGTGAAAAATATTCTAATGAGCTGAATATTATCTACCACTTCAAGCCAAATTCAGGGCCTGGTCCAAGTCGAAATTTTGGAATGGAACAGGCTAATGGAAACTACTTCATCATTTTCGACTCTGATTGCCTCATTCCACCCCAATACCTCGAAAATGTCCGCAAAGAATTAGGACTAAAATACGTTGACTGCTTTGGAGGTCCTGATGCAGCGCATCCATCATTTTCGGATACACAAAAATCTATTAATTATGTGATGACTTCGTTTCTTACTACTGGTGGTATTAGAGGTGGCAATGAGGCCTTGGGAAAATTTCAACCTCGAAGTTTCAACATGGGAATTTCGAAAGAAGTTTATCTAAAAGTTGGAGGTTACGGTAAAATCCATCCGGGTGAAGATCCTGATTTAAGTTTCAGAATTTGGAATGCTGGTTTCAAAACCACCTTAATCAAAAATGCATTTGTTTATCACAAGCGTAGAATTGATTTTCCGAAGTTCTCGAAACAAGTCTATAAGTTTGGTGTTGTTCGAGTTATTCTCAATAAATGGCATCCCGGTACATCAAAAATCACCTATTGGTTCCCTACTGTTTTTAGTTTGGTATTCTCCCTACTTATAGTCGGTGGAGTTCAATTTCCCATTTTCACATTTCTGGCTCTTGCTTACCTAGTTTTACTTTTTGGAGATTGCTTACTCAGAACAAAAAGTGTAATTATTGCCTTAGGTGCTGTTTTTGCTGCTCTTATTCAATTTTACAGCTACGGTTGGGGGTTTATAAAAGCCCAATGGGTAATAAATATTCAGAAAAAGGATGAAAGACTGGCTTTGCCTGAGTTTTTCTTTAAATAATTAAAATTCTTCCCGAACCTTATAATTATTCCGTTCAGGATTATTCCTCGACACCAATTCACCTAAAAACCCGGCTAGGAACAGCTGTGTTCCCAGAATCATACAAACAAGAGCAATATAAAACCAAGGATTATCGGCCACTAGTCTAGCAGGTACTTTTTGGCTTAAATAGTACAACTTTTCGCCACCGATATAGAGGCTCGTAAGAAAGCCAAAAACGAACATTAACATTCCAAACGAACCAAATAGGTGCATTGGCCGCCTTCCGAATTTAGAAACAAATGTTATGCTCAATAAATCTAGAGGTCCATTAATGAAACGCTCCAAACCAAATTTCGTTGAGCCGTATTTTCTAGATTGATGTTGAACCACTTTTTCTCCAATCGAATCAAATCCAGCCCGTTTTGCCAATATCGGAATATAGCGATGCATTTCACCATACACTTCAACGGATTTTACTACTTCATTTTTGTAAGCTTTAAGCCCACAATTAAAATCATGTAAATAAATCCCTGTCATTTTTCGCGTTGCCCAATTATACAATTTGGTGGGAATTGTTTTCGATAAAGGGTCAAAGCGTTTCTTCTTCCACCCGCTCACCAAATCGTAACCATCCTTGGTAATCATTTTGTACAAATCCGGCAATTCTTCTGGACTATCCTGTAAATCGGCATCCATCGTAACTACAACTTCGCCTTGAGCTTTTGCAAACCCATTGTTCAACGCTGCACTTTTGCCGTAATTTCTATTGAACCGAATTCCCTTAAGGTTAGGATTTGTTTTGGCCAAATCAGAATACACCTTCCAAGTTGTATCGGAGCTACCATCGTCAATTAAAATTACTTCGTAAGTAAGTTTATGATCTACAAGCACTTTATCGATCCAAGAACACAATTCGGATAACGATTCTTCTTCGTTAAATGCCGGTATTACTAGTGAAATATTCAATGGACTAAACTTCTTGAAAAGGGTTCGGATTTTCTCGTTTTATAAAAAACGAAATTATCAATGAAAAAATAACACCCATAATTATATATCCAAAAAAACCGAAAAAAGCCATCCAACCTGGTGTCAAATAAGGAATTGCTTGATTAAGTGCGTCAATAGCTGCTTCTTCTGACATTCCCATTGAAATGTATTGTTCGTAGGATTTTTCTTTTACTTTCTCCACCATTTCAGGATACAAAAAAGACAGTGACAGCCAATTGTAAAATGTCCCAATAATTCCAGCAAAAAGCATCATAAGAGAACCAGAACCTAACGCTGCACCAAACGAAACGTAACCCTCACTTTGTTCATCACGATACTTTTTCATGAAAAAGAAAAGCCCACCTATGATAATGGTATAGGTAAATACATTTGCTACAACCCCATCCTGCTCTAACCCCAAGATATAAACTACTAATGCTACTACGACTAGCGCCACTCCTAGAACACCACCATAGTTCATTAAAGCATTCATATTTTTACTTATCGTCATAATCCTTTAATTAATTCTATCAATTCGCAAATGTAGAATATTTGATATGCTCGGGTGTAATTCACGAACGTACAAGTACATTTTAAACAAAAAAAAGGTCTTGTTTGAATTTCACAAACAAGACCTTTAAATGAGTTTTTAAAAGTTCTAATCTTTTTTCTCGGCTGCCTTTTTAGTAGCAGTTTTTTTTGCTGGTGCTTTTTTAGCGGCAGCTTTTTTAGCAGGCGCTACTTTTTTCGCCTTGGGCTCTTCAGCTTGTTCTGCCTCAGCAGGGGCTTTCTTCGCCTTTTTCTCAGCCTTCTCCTTTTTGACCAAATTATCTCTTTCTGCCTGTGTGGTTATATCCCTAGAACGTTTTCTAGTATTTCCGTATGAACGTCTAGCTCGTTTTCCTCTACCTGATTTCTTATCTCCTTTACCCATTGCTTAATTTTATTTTAAGGTCAACCAAATTAGACAAAATAGCTGAACAGAGCAAGAATGAAATGTATTTCGCGAAAATAATGCACAAAAAAACCCGTACTAGAACACTAGCACGGGTTTCTTATAAAAAGACTTTCGCTTAGTTTACAGAACCAGATAGTTCAGCACCAGCTTTGAATTTTACAACATTTTTTGCTGCAATTTGAATTTCCTTTCCTGTTTGTGGGTTACGACCTGTTCTAGCAGAACGGTTAGATACTGAGAAAGATCCAAAACCTACTAATGCTACTCTTCCACCTTTTTTCAACGTAGTAGTAGTTGCACCAATAAATCCATCTAATGCTCTTTTAGCGTCAGCTTTAGAAATTCCTGCGCTGTCAGCCATTGCTTCGATTAATTCAGACTTGTTCATCTTGTTAATGTATTTTGTAGTTAATAATTAATTAATTCGTGACCAAAAATATAGGAAATACTACACGGCTAAAGGGATAGCGGGCAAAACAGGTGGTTTTGTTAATAAAACAGTCCATTTGTTAATAAACACCCTTCCAATTCAATGAAAATCAAGGTTTACAGGCTATATCAAGCACTTATTACGATCTATTTCACACCAAACATACCTCTCTAAATGATCTTTCCAATACCATACGCAGATAAAATTCTAGTGGCAAACGTCTCTATTGAATTGTTTAGCTTCGCGAAAAATTAATTATCATGAAACAATTTTGCATAGCAGTATTACTTCTCGGCCTTACATTCTCTTCAAGAGCAAAAGAAGGAATGTGGATTCCTTCCTTAATTAAAAACTTGGTGGAATCTGATATGCAAAGTATGGGAATGAAGCTTTCGGCGGAAGACCTCTACAATTTCAATAAATCAAGTTTAAAAGATGCCATTGTCCATTTTAATGGCGGTTGCACAGCTGAAATGATTAGCGATAACGGATTATTGCTAACCAACCATCATTGCGGTTACTACCAAATTCAAACGCATAGTTCAGTAGAGAATGACTATTTGACCAACGGGTTTTGGGCAAAATCTAAAGAAGAAGAATTGAAAAACCCTAACCTTTTTGCAACGTTTATAATTAAAATAGAAGATGTTACAAAAAAGGTACTTGCAAATACACGAGATGGAATGCCAGAGGCGAAAAGGCAAGCTATTATAGATTCAACTATCAAGGTCATTGGAAAATCTGCTGTAGAAGGAACCCACTACGAGTACATTATAAGACCATTCTTTTATGGCAATCAGTATTATATGTTTCTTACGGAAAAGTACAATGACGTTAGATTGGTTGGTGCGCCTCCCTCTTCCATAGGGAAATTTGGGTTTGATACCGATAATTGGGTTTGGCCGCGGCACACTGGAGATTTCTCCATGTTCAGAATTTATGCAGATAAAGACAATAAGCCGGCGGATATTTCAGACGATAATGTTCCTTACAAACCAAGGTACTCTTTACCCATTAATATGAATGGAACTAAACCAGGAGATTTTACCATGATTTACGGTTTCCCTGGTAGAACAAGTGAATATTTGACCTCATACGCGGTGGAATACACGATCAAAAAACAAAATCCAAATAGAATAAAAATGAGAGACATATCATTAGATATAATAGGGGCATCTATGAAAACTAGCGATAAGGTCAGAATTCAATACGCCGCAAAACAATCTAGAATTGCAAACGCCTGGAAAAAATGGATTGGCCAAAATAAAGGTCTAATTGCCAATGATGCAATTGCCAAAAAACAAGAATTAGAGAAACGGTTTTTAGCAAATGCCAATATGAGTATTCCCAAGCACGGACTTAAATACACCAAGATTCTGAATAAGTTCGAAGTCCTATATAAAGAGATAGAGCCTTATGCTTTCAGCTGGGACATGTTTATTGAAATCTATTATTACGGCCCTGAGGTCATTCGGTTTGCCATGAACTTCAATAAATTGAACCCGGAAAAACTCAAACCTGAAGATCTTGAGAAAACACTTGAGGGTTTAAAGAAATCTGCAAAAGGACATTTTAAAAACTACCACGATGCTACCGACCAAAAGTTACTCGGTGCCATGTTAAAACAATATTTATCTGTTTTGGATGAAACTAAACGAGCAGCCATTTACGCAACTGTAGAAGATGATTTTGGAGGAGATTATGAAAAATATGCAGCTAGGCTATTCAAGAAATCAAACTTTACTTCGTTAGAAAAAGTGAATGCGTTTTTAGATAAATACAAAGGAGAAAAATCATTCAAAAAAATCCAAAAAGATCCAGCCTACAAACTTTGCATGAGTTTGTACAACAATTACCAGAAGAACATAAGACCAGAACTAGTTCGATTGAACAACGAACTGAATTTACTGAATAGAACCTACATGGAAGGTTTAATGACATTGCTACCAAAAGATAAAAAATACTACCCAGATGCAAATAGCACGTTGAGGATTGCTTACGGCAAAGTGGATGGCTATGAGCCAAAGGATGGTGTGAAATACTACCCATTCACAACCACAGAAGGAATTTTGGCTAAAAAAGATACTACGAAAGAATTTACTGTTCCAAAAAAACTAGTTACTCTAATTGAGAACAAAGATTACGGACAATATGCTGATTCTGATGGCAAAATGCACGTGTGTTTTATTGCTTCAAATCATACCACGGGTGGAAATTCTGGAAGCCCAGCATTAAATGGAAACGGTGAATTGATTGGATTAAATTTTGACCGTACTTGGGAAAGTACCATGAGCGATATTATGTTCGACCCTACTATATGCAGAAACATTATGGTGGACATCCGTTATGTACTGTTTATTGTCGATAAATATGCCGATTCAGGACATTTAGTAGAGGAAATGAACTTGATCAAATAACGAGTAAAAATCTGCTCGTAAACTGACTTAAATCAAGTCTTTTTGTTGTATTCTGATGGTACTTTGTTTTTCTATGAACAAGGCGCTAATTAGAAAATATAATGTACCTGGACCAAGGTACACCTCCTATCCTACAGTACCCTATTGGGAAGAAACTCATGGTTTTGATATGAACAAGTGGAAGTCGAATGTAATAGATACTTTTTCGGCCACCAATTCAACTGAAGGAATTAGCCTGTACATTCACTTACCTTACTGTGAGCATTTATGTCATTACTGCGGATGCAACAAAAAAATCACCACCCAACATGCTGTAGAACAACCCTACATAGAACGAGTCTTAAAAGAGTGGCAACTCTATTGTGATTTCCTACCTGAAAAGCCAATTCTTAGAGAATTGCATTTAGGTGGTGGAACTCCAACATTTTTCAGCGCTCAAAACCTGAAACTGCTTATTGAAGGGATTCTGGAGAATTCATTAACCAATTCAAAAAGTGAATTTAGTTTTGAAGCCCATCCTGCTAGCACCACCTCTGAAAAATTAGAAACCCTATTCAAACTTGGATTCAAAAGACTGAGTTTGGGCGTACAAGATTTTAACCCCGAAGTGCAACGAGTCATAAACCGATACCAGTCTGTTGAAGAAGTGGCTACTGTCGTGCAAAATGCTAGAACAATAGGATATACCAGTATTAACTTCGATTTGATATTCGGATTACCAAAACAAACTATTGAAAGCATTGAAAATACTATCACCGAAACTATAGACTTAAAACCTGATAGAATTGCTTATTACAGTTATGCTCACGTTCCATGGGTGAGTAAAGCTCAGCGACTTTACTCCGAAAAAGATTTGCCAACCGATAGCGAAAAACGAGCATTGTATGAATTGGGTAAACAGTTACTTGAAGAAGCCGATTTTGTAGAAATTGGTATGGATCATTTCGCTTTAAAAACAGATGATTTGAGTAAATCTGTTCAGTCTAAAAAGCTCCATAGAAACTTTATGGGTTATACCACGGCTCATACCGAATTAATGATTGGTATAGGGGTTTCTTCGATCAGCGATAGTTGGACTGCATTCGCTCAGAATGTAAAAACCATTAAGGAATATGAACGATTGATAGACAATTCGGAGCTACCGGTTTTTAAAGGTCACTTTTTGAGCAAAACAGACCTTCATATTCGTCGTCACATTCTGAATCTGATGTGTCATTTTGAGACCGAATGGTGCACAACAGAGTACGAATTATTAAAAATGAACGTGATTATGGATAGGCTTGCCGAAATGGAATCTGACGGCTTATGCAGTATTCTAGGCAATAAGCTAATAGTTACAGAAATGGGGCAAAAATTCGTTCGGAATATTTGTATGGCGTTTGACCTTCGTCTGCACCAAAAGCAACCTAACCAACAGCTATTTTCAGGCACTATATGACGGAAATATCCTGAAATTAGATTGCAGTGTAGATTAATTTAGAGACGTGCTGATTAGATTTCAGGATAACTATACAAGTCTAACATTCTACGTTTTCCAAAATTATTCTGCAACACCATTTAACATCACCAACGTCGCTACTCATAAATTCTAAAAACAAAAATGCCGCTATGTAGCGGCTTTTTTGTTTGATATGAATTAACTAACTTATTTATTTATTGAAATTCTATACGTAGAAGAACCACTTTCCGTAGAAACATTTATAAAATATATACCCGATTCAAACGCGTCTAATTCTAAGGTTCCGTTCTCAGTAGCGGAAAGGTTATCTAAAGACGCTTCATAAACCAGTTGACCCCCCATAGAAACAACGGTTAAATTCACTTCCATTCCTTCAAATCCAGATAATCTGTAGTTAAAGATTCCATTGTTTGGATTAGGATAGAAAGAAGCTTCAGTGTTCTTAAGAGCTTCATCAACACTCACACAAACTGCTAAGTACGTTACTTCAACCGTATCTCTACTTGCGCAATTGTACATGGTAGTTGTATCGGTAACTTCCACCCAAATTGTGGAGGCAGTAGTATCGGTAACTTCAGCAGAGTCTGTAGTTACACCAGTACTCCAATTGAACATTGAGTTAGCAGGTGCATCCGTTCTAAGAACCGCATAGTTAGTACCACAACCTTCTTTTTCTCCAGTAATAGAGAAAACCGGAGGTGCAACAATCATTACCATTTGAGATGCAGAGTCAACACAATTGTTAGCATTCGTAAATGTGTACGTAACCGAAACATTAGATGAAGTAGCTAATAATGGATCGATTTCGCCATTTCCGTTTACAGCTGAACCACTGTAAACACCACCTGCAGGTAAACCACCAGTTAAAGCTTGAACCGTATCGTTGCTACAAATTCCTGTCATTAATGTAAGACTTGCGGCATCAACTGTATTTACAACAATGTTCTGAGTATCGATATTCACACAGTTGTTTGCATCTGTGAATTCATAAGTGATTTTGTAAGTTCCTGCTGTCGCTGTACTTCCGTCAAACGAACCTGCTGCTACGCCCGTACCTGAATATGTTCCGCCTGTTGGCGCGCCTCCTGAAAGACTGAAAGAAGGCGTGTTTGCACATACCGCACTTAAAGCAGATAAGGTTACGGTAGGCAAAGCATTTACAGTAATCGTTTCTGTTGTCATGTCTGAACAACCATTACCATCTGTAAATACATACATAATGGTATCCACTGTAGCTGCAGTAGGTGCATAACTTGAAAGTGTAGTTCCATTCAGTGAATAAACTCCGCCTGATGGCAGTCCAAAGCTTAACGTAATTGAAGCATCCCCATCGCAAGCATTAGAAATTGCCGTTGATGTTACCACTGGAACCGTATCGACTACGATAACTGCCGTATCCGAATTCTTACACCCTTGAGTATTCGTGAAATCGTACCGCAAATTGTATGAACCTGAACCAATTGCTGCTGGATTAACTCTACCAGCGGTAACAACTGTTCCTGAATATGTTCCTCCTACTGGTGTTCCACTAGAAAGACCAAAAGCTGTATCGTTTGCACACACATTTGCAGGGTTAGTGAATGAAACAACAGGAAGTGCTTTAACAGTAATAGTGAAAGTTGCTGTATCAGCACAACCGTTTAAGTCTGCGAAACTGTAATTTACAGTTGCAGCCCCAGCACCGGCTGAGCCAGCAGAGAAACTCCCAGCAGTAACATTAGTACCAAGATAAGACCCACCTGCCGGTAAACCGTTAGACAGAGCAAAATCTGCAGTATCTGCACACATATCTGCAATCGCACTAGCAGTCACTGTAGGCACGGTATCAACAAAAATGCTAGCAAAATCAGTATCCGTACATCCGTTCAAATCAACGTAAGCATATCCTAAAGAATATGTTGCCCCAGAAGTTACACTAGAAGGATTAAACACTCCACTAGTTACACCAGAACCTACATACGTTCCAGTTCCTCCTGCTGGTGTGGCACTACCATTAGATAGTGTCATTGCAGCATCATTTCCACAAATATTACTTAATGCACTTGCTGTTACAACTGGTAACGCATTTACAACCGCATTAGTAGAAGCTGAATCTGTACAACTATTTGCATCAGTATATGAATATGTAATAGAATGTGTTCCGGCTGTTGCCATGGTAGGCGATAATGATGAACCGCTAACACCAGCACCACTAAATATCCCTCCAGTTCCTGTAGGCAAACCAGACAAGGCAATAGGGCTTGCATCAAGACAAGCAGCAGCAATTGAACTTATACTTACTGAAGGAGCTGAATTCACCACCACACTTTGGGTATCAGTTGTTGTACAGTTATCAGTATTTGTAAATGAATATATAACGGAATGCGTATTAGCTCCAGCAGTAGTAGGATTAAAGTTTGACCCACTAACTCCAGTTCCAGTGAAGGTACCACCTGTCGGAGTGCCGGTTAAAGCAACAGCGGAAGCGTTGTCGCAAGTATTTGACAGAGCCGAAAGAGAAACAGCTGTACTTCCATTTACTGTAATAGTAATGGTATCGTCTTCGCTACAGTTATTTCCATCTGTATATGTATAAACTATATTGTGATTTCCTGCTGTAGCAACTGAAGGATCAAAAGAACTCCCAGAAACACCAGTTCCTGAGTACGCACCACCAGTTGGAGAACCACCGGTTAAACTTATTGGAGCTTCGTTGTCACAAATTGCTGACACAGCAGGGTGATTCACAACAGGTACCGTATCGATAGTTACTGAAACCGTATCAGCTGCAGACTTACAGCCTGCATCCTCTTCAATTACAAAATAAACAATGGTACCAATAGAATCTAATGGAGCAACACTTGTTCCTGTTCCAACAGACTGAGTAAATGCACCATCTGTAAACCATTTAAGAGATCCAGCTCCACCACCAGTACCAAATGCACCCGTTAGGTTATTAAGAGTAGCACCATCACAATACGTTCCACCATTTGACGCACTAGGCGAAGGAGGAGCAGATGGCGCAGCTGCAGTGTATATTGAATCTGTTACTTCACAAACTCCATCGTTCACTACAACCGTGTATGAGCCAGAACCTAAACCTGTAAACGAATTAGAAGACTGGAAACTAGAACCAGCATTATTTGAATAGGTGTAAGTTCCTGTTCCACCACTTGCCGAGATAGAAATTGAAGCATTGTCAACTGTACAGGAAGTTAAATTCGTGAATGTTGCATTCACCGTTGGATTCAAATTTACAATTGCTAACGACGTATCTGAGTTTGTACATGAATTACCATCGGTATAAGTATAGGTAAGTACATTATTTCCTGTTGACATACTTCCTGCATTAGCCGAAGAACCAGAAACTCCAGTTCCTGAGAACGTACCACCCGAAGGAGTTGCGGACAATGAAATGGAGCTATTTGACTCGCAAACGTTGCCCACACTAGCAAAACTAACTGTAGGTAAAGCATTTACAGTTGAAGTTACCTTAGTTGATAATCCTTCACATCCATTAGACCCTGTTGCAGTTACCCAGTAATCTGGAGTTGAGCTCGAGGCAAACCCTAAGTTTATCATTGCACCAGAACCAACTGAAGAGGTCAGTAACGAATCTGAGTACCAAGAATAATTCACCCCGCCAGCGATACTAGCTGCAAAATTTAATGAATCTCCATCACAAAAAGTATTGTTTGCAATATTAGGAACATCGGGTTTAGTCACTTCTAATGAAACCCGTACAGTATCATTTGAATTATCCGCATCCCAAGTTGAACTTAAGAAAAGTTCTATATCGTGCGTATTTCTGTTAGAAAAATCTAAAATTATGTAATCCGTTACAGTCGCTCCTGCTGCCAAAGTACCGCTATTATAAACCCGAGAACCTGATTGGCTACTAGCATTGCTAACGTTGTAGTATCCCGTAAAGTTATCAACACTGAAGTCTAACGTAAAAATTCCAGCATTTTTAAGTTCGATCCACACTGTATCCGCATCACTATAGCAAGGTCCGCTTGGCAACGTATAATTGCTGATTCTTACATCCTTAGAAGCGTTAAATTCATCTGCGCCAATATCAGGAGTTGTTGCATTTCTGGTATCACCGTCAATGTCTTCCGTAACGAAAGCTAAAGGGGTACCTAGACCGTCAAGCACTGCGCTGGCAGCGTGTAGATCAACTGTCGTGGGCGAAGCATTATTAACATAAACAGGGTCAAGTGAAATTGAATTTGTTCCAATCGTTCCACCTGTTACGTGGCCGTTTGTTCCTGTCGAAAATACATTGTTGTAATCTCTAGTATGACCAGCTGTAGTAGCCAAATCCAAAGCGTAACCATCGCCATTATTATAAATAGAGTTGTTCTGGAAAGTTAGGTTTGTTCCGCTTGTAAGGTAAACTGCTCCACCAATTGTGCTGGTAGAATTCCTTCGAGCATAAAAACTATTATTTACAATGTCGTTATAATTACATCCCGAGAAATAATTTCTGTGTGTACTATTTGTCGATGGATCCATCATGGCTACCATATTATTAGCAACCAAAGATCGGTTTCCTGCGGTACCTCTACAGTTGGACATATAAAGACCATTTCCATAAGAAGTTGTTGAACTACGCAACATAATAGTATTGTTGGTAATATCTGTTGTTGCAGCATAATAAGCATAGATTCCATAGGAACTTGACAACCCTGCTCTACTAGACAAATCGTTATTATCGATTAAGCTATTCTTAGCGTAATATAGATAAACGCCTCCTTCACCGTGTTCAACAAAATCATTTCCAGTTATTATTATAGAATCTTGTTGCACAGTAGTGCTGGTTCCATTCATATAAACACCATAAGCTCCATTCACAATTTCGTTATTTGTGATGGTGATATTATCTATCATATTTGTTGCACCACTAGGGTCATAAATTATATGATAATTAGTACTATTTGTTGTGGTGTTATAACCCTCAAACTTATTGTCATTTAATGTAATGTGGTTGTTCATTCCAGAGAACTCAAGAACATTTGCCAATCCAGTCATTTCAAGACTAAGACCATCCAGTCTAATGTACGAACTGTTTGTGATTTTCCAAACATTGTCGCTACCAAAACTAATGTGTGCATCAGCCGTATTTGCCGGGTCTCCTTGAAAAGTCACCCAACTCATAGCCCCACCGTTAACGTTAGAAATACTTACTTGCTCGTTGTATGTTCCTTGTCTCACATTAAATGTAACTGGCCCACAAATTCCATTATCCAAGGCAGAAACCGCCAAGTTCAAGGTGGCAAAATCTGGCGAAGTTCCACCAACTGTAAATGTTCCAGAAATACCGGTTTTCAGTCCACTCATTGAAGCAGTATCATTTTCTAATTTTTGATCAGCAAACCCGTTAGGTGAGAATGAATAGGCAGAAAATGCATACGTATTCCCGGCAGCAAAAGTGAAGCTACCAAGGCTAACAACAGTGTCAACTCCAGGCAATAAATTTATTCCTGTTAGAACCAGATTCGTTTGTGAAACTGCAGCGGCACTATTAGTTGCTACTGTCCAACCAACAGATAAACTGGTAAGGGTATCAATGCCAAGGTTCTTGACAGTAGCAAAAACATCGTTTGCTCCAACACAAAGTACTTGATTTGCAACCTCTGTAACACCTGCATCTCTACTAATAAGAATAAACTCATCAGCACCAATATCTGGCGTTGTTGCATTTCTCGCGTCTCCGTCAATATCAGTTGTAACAGAAGCTATTGGTGTACCAGCACCTTTCAAAGGTTGAGAGTTAACGTGCAAATCGCCAATTGATGGATCAAAAAAGTTTGGGTTTACATTTATTGATGTACCATCCACAGTTGGGTTTCCTAAAGTTGCATTTTGTGTAAACCAAGCATTATTGCTTCTGGTTGGAGTACCACTGGCCGAATATGCACGACCTGTTCCATCATTAACCACGGCATTGTTTCTAAACTCACTACCTGTAGTCGCATAAAAATATACGGCTTCCGCAGAGGTACTAGTGGACGTAGTTTTAGTGTAAACACTGTTGTGGAAAGCCTTGACGTGTGTTCCAGTAATATACATTCCATTATTACTGGTACTTGTAGAGGCGTTTGGTAAACTCAACATGTTATTATGAATCTGAACTGGGTCACCTGCAGTACCGTCGCTGTTGGTCATGTAAATTCCATAACTATTAGTGGTTCCAGTTACCAAAACATCATTACCAGAAATTTCACCCTTATCCAAGTATTGAGTATAAATTCCCGCTGGAACAGTATAACTGTTTGACTTATGACGAATGTAGTTATTCTTTATTTGTGCTCCGTCCGTGTAATAAACCATTACCCCTCTATAGGTATAATTAGTTATTTCATTATTACTAATTTCAGTACCTGCTTGTAAATCAGTTGTTCCACCACCATAGGTATAAATTGAGTATGAACCATTTAGGATTTCATTGTTCGTGATTTTTAAGTTTGTTGCCTTGTTTGCTGCTCCAGTAAAATTGTAGATTACTGCTGAGTTAGTCGAAGTTGTGGAACTAGGCGATGCAGATGCAATTAGTTTATTGCTGTCCAAGGTAATATTTTCCGTTAGTCCTGAAATTTGAACTGCATTACCTGAAGTAGCAGTTGTTTCGATGGTCAATCCCTTGAAAGTAATGAACTTAGATCCAATAAGCCACAAAGCATCTCCGGAGGTAGTACGAATAATGGCGTCTGATGTATTTGCAGGGTCTGGACGAATAGTTAAAATACTTGTTGCACTAGCTCCATTAATACTATTCACAATTAACTTAGGATAGGTACCTTGACGAATTAGTAAAGTTGTATGACCACAAATTCCTTTTGAATTTAAATTAGACAATGCACTGTCAATAGTAGGGTAGTCCGGTGATGTCCCACCTACCGTAAAAGATCCTTGCAAACTAGTTTCCAAACCAGAAGTATTTGCAGTATCATTTGCAAATTTCTGATCGCCTAATCCGTTAGGCGAAAATGAATAAGCAGAAATGCTATAAGAGTTGCCTGAAGCAAATGAGAAGCTTCCTAGGTTTACCAAAGAATCTTCACCGGGAGCTAAATTAATTCCAGTTAAAACCAAATTAGTCTGAGCAACTGGTGAACCACCATTAGTTGACACACCCCAACCTACTGACAAACTGGTCAATGTATTGATTCCTAGGTTTTTTACTTTTGCAAATACATCATTTGCACCTGTACAGAATACTTGGTTTGCGACTTCTGTTACCGCAGCATCTCTGGTGATAATAATAAATTCATCTGCACCAATATCCGGAGTTGTTGCACTTCGTGCATCTCCATCAATGTCGGTAGTAACCGTTGCGATTGGCGTGCCCGCATCATTAAGCCCAGCTGTATTTACATGCAAATCGCCAGTAGAAGGATTAAAAAAGTTGGCATTAACATTAACTGAGGTAGCATCGACTGCTTGGTTTCCTGTTGTTGCATTCTGCGTAAACCACGCATTATTACTTCTAGTTGGAGTTGTGCTTACGGAGTAAGCACGTCCTGTACCGTCATTAACAACCGCATTGTTTCTAAACTCACTACCTGTTGTGGCATAAAAATAAACTGCTTCAGCAGAGGTGCTTGTGGAAGTTGTTTTAGTGTAAACACTGTTGTGAAATGCTTTTACATAAGTGGAGCTGGTAATATACATTCCATTGTTGCTGGTACTTGTAGAGGCATTCGGTAAACTCAACATATTGTTATGAACCTGAACTGGAGCACCAGCTGTACCATCAGTGTTCGACATATAAATTCCATAACTGTTTGTTGTTCCAGTTACCAAAATATCATTTCCAGAGATTTCCCCTTTATCCAAATAGGCAACATAAATACCAGAAGGCCCGGTATAACTATTCGCCTTATGCCGTATGTAGTTATTCTTTATTTGTGCTCCATCAGTGTAATAAACCATTGCACCTCGGTAGGTATAATTCGTTATTTCATTATTATTAATCTCTGTTCCCAACTTTAAGTCAGTGGTTGCACCACCATATGCGTAAATCCCATAAGATCCATTTAAAATTTCATTATTCGTGATTTTTAAATTTGTAGCCTTGTTTGCTGCTCCTGATAGATTGTAGATAACGGCTGAATTTGTAGAAGTTGTTGAACTTGGAGATGCAGAGGCAATAATCTTGTTACTATCAAGGGTAATATTCTCCGTTAAGCCCTTAATTTCAATAGCATTGTTAGAGGCTGATGTAGTTTCGATAGTCAGCCCAGTAAAGCTTACGAAATTTGCCCCGTCTAGTATCAATGCGTCCCCGCTACTGCGTATAATTACATCAGCTGTGTTAGAAGGGTCAGGTCTAAAGGATACTGATTTAATAGCTGATGCATCTGGAAATTGCTTTACATCAAGAGCAGAATAAGTTCCTTGTCTAATATGGAGAGTTATTACCCCACATAATGAGTTATTCTCCAATGAATTAACAGCGGCATTCAAATCAATATAATCAGGGCTAGTTCCTCCCACAGTATAAGTACCAGTTAATCCACCGTACATCCCACCTAATGTATCATCACCTGGGACTGCATCAATTACATTATTAGGATTGTACGTGTAAAAGTTCGCATTAGCGATATTGCCTGCAACAAAATTGTACGTACCAACAATTACAGTGTCTGTAGCACCTGCTGCAATTGCAGAAGTATATTGTGCCGGAGTAAAATTAGTGGAAGCTATATTACCTCCGATATTGTAGGTAGAAACTGTGTTCGTTCCATCATTTTTAACAATTGCTCTTAAAGTATCTGAACCATTACAGTAGTCGTTCGCATATACGTCAACCAATTTTAAATTGTTATTAACTAACTGTTTCTGAGTTAAAATATAGTATTCGTTATCTGTAGCGACTTGGTTTCCTGCACCGAATACTATATTAGGAGAACCTGCAGTACTGTTCAAACCTGAAGTAAATTGTACCGCAGTTGTTGAGTTTAACTGAGCACCTACAGTTGCTGTAATATTTGTACTCTTAAAGTTTTGGTCGACAATGTATATTCTATTTGTAGTCTCTTGTAAGACCACAGCGAAATAATTGAATGACGAAGTACCCATTTTATAGCTAAAGTTGTGGATAAACAATTCCCGATTGGGCGCAAAACCAAGAGTGTACATGTGAACATCATCATTAGTGCCTAAGGCTGACGTTGCAAAATCTTCCCAAAAATAAGCTATCGTAGAATCTGGCACAGATGCGCTTGGTAAAGCTTGATTTGTATTCAGAGCCGTTGCCACAGTTGTTCCTGCTAACGAAGTTTTGAATGTTAATAGCCCGTTCTTAGAAACACAAAAGTTTGAAACTGGACTTCCGTAGAAAGAAAATGGAAATGGAATATTGACAACACCAGACCAAGCGTTAGTAGTATTTCCTCCACCGGCATTTTCCTGATGGATAATTGTGGACCCTGTACTCGTGTTATCTGCTGTAGTTCCTCTCAAACCGGGATTACCAACATTTAAAGCAGATTTTGTTAAATCGTAGGAAAAAGATTGGGCGTTAACTTGAATTGATACCGCTAAACTAGCGACAATAAGAAACAACTGATACAGATTCTTCATTTTAATAATTTTTGGGTTTTGTAATAACCCTCAAATATGAACAAAAAATTGTTAATATCATTAGGTCTTTCAAATTTGTTCAGCATTCAATGAGAATGCGGAATTGCGTATGACTAACAATCAAAACTCATTGGATTAAGATTAATAATTACGAATTAAACGACAATTTATCTGAATCCGATAAAGTAGAACCGACAGGATTTTTGTTACAAAGGAAATAATTGAAAAGTGGCTTACCTAAAATTAGGTTCAAGCAGAAACAAATTATCAATCATGAGGTAAAGCTGAATTTATTTTCAAGATCTCAATAAGCTAGCGGATAATTATGACAACCTGAAACCTATCTATTTATTGGACTTACAAATTCAGAATGACTAGTAAGGCAAAATATTACGCAATGTAAATACTAGTTGCGGAGGGTTTGGTGTTACGAATTAAAAACTCAGTAAAACACTAAGCTTTTCATTCAACTTACTTTTTGCTAAGAAACCATTTTCTAGGTCAACAGCAAATGGAACCGGTGTGTCCAAGCTTCCTAACCGGGCAACCGGAGCATCAAGGTGCTTGAAACATTTTTCTGCTATTTGAGCAGCAATTTCAGCCCCTACTCCACCGAGCTGGCAATCTTCATGAAGCACTAAAACTCTTCCAGTTTTTGCAACCGAGGATTCTATAGTATTCCAATCTAAGGGAGCTAAAGTTCGTAGGTTGATAATTTCAATGCAGTCTTCAGCAAAGTTTTTACTTTCTTCCAAAGCCCAATGAACGCCCATTCCGTAGGTAATTAGGGTAATCTTACTTCCTACTTGTTGCACTTTGGCTTTTCCAATTTCATCGGTATAATAATCGGTTGGAACGTCTTCTTTGGTACTTCGATAAAGTGCTTTATGTTCAAAAAACAATACTGGATTGGGGTCTTCAAAAGCAGCCAATAGCAACCCTTTAGCTTCTTCAGGAAATGCAGGGTAAACTACTTTAAGTCCAGGCGTATGAACAAACCACGCCTCGTTACTTTGCGAATGAAATGGGCCAGCCGCCACACCAGCTCCTGTTGGCATGCGCACCACCACATCGGCATTTTGGCCCCAACGCCAGTGAATTTTAGCGAGGTTGTTGATTATTTGATTAAACCCGCAAGTAACAAAATCAGCAAACTGCATTTCTACCATTGCCTTTTTTCCAGAAATAGATAAACCTAAAGCAGCTCCTAGAATCGCTGATTCACAAAGTGGTGTATTTCGAACTCGGTCTTTTCCGAATTCTTCCACAAAACCTTCAGTTGCTTTAAAGACTCCACCGTATTCAGCGATGTCCTGCCCCATTAGCACTAAATCAGAATGCTTTTTCATGGCATGATTCAAACCATTGTGCACTGCATCTATCAGCCGCATTTCTTCAGATTTGTCAGTTGCAGGTTTGACCTCTTGTTCGTGATACCGAAATAAATCTTCTAACTCAGTGCTCTCATCAAATTCGATAGCTGGCAATGCATCTGCTGCTTCAACAGCTTGTTTTACTTTCAATGTAAAATCTAACCGCACTTGCTCTTTGTATCCTTCATCTATAATTTTTTGAGCCAACAACCAATTCTCAAAATTTAAAATAGGATCGTTTTCCTCCCAATTATCAACCAATCCTTCGGGGTAGTACTTCGTTCCGCTTGCCTCTTCATGCCCCCTTATTCTGAAGGTTTTACATTCTATTAGAATGGGTTGCGGCTGCTTTCTTATTTTATCGGCGGCAGTTTTTACCGTATGGTAAACCTCAAGTAAATTATTGCCATCACAAGAAACAGCATCCATTCCGTATGCTGGACCTTTAGCGGTAAAACTTTCAAAATTGAATTGTTCTGAGCTTGGTGTGCTTAAGCCCCAATGATTACTTTCAATAAGAAAAATAACGGGTAATTGCCAAACAGAAGCTACGTTTAATGCCTCGTGAAAATCACCTTCACTCGCGCCACCATCGCCAGAAATTACCAATGTAGCTTTTGGGTTTTTATCAATTTTATTTGCGAGTCCTATTCCATCTGCAATACCCAATTGGGGGCCTAGGTGAGAAATCATACCAACCAAATTATACTCCATGGCACCAAAATGAAAAGACCGGTCCCTTCCTTTCGTATAACCTTCAGCTTTTCCTTGAAATTGAGCAAAAAGTCTTTTTAAGGGAATATCTCTGGTAGTAAAAATTCCCAGATTTCGGTGCATGGGTAAAATTACCTCGTCAGATTCCATAGCCAATGTTGCACCTACGGAAATAGCCTCTTGCCCCCAGCCACTAAACCATTTTGATATTTTGCCTTGTCTCAACAATAGAAGCATCTTTTCTTCTATGACTCGAGGCAAAATAATTCTGTTATAAAATGACTTTAGCTCTTCTTTTGTAAGTGCCTTTGGGTCAAAATTCATGTTGTGTGATTTTCGCCAAATGTAACGTTTCAACTCACCAAGAAAAACAGTGAATTTCTGTTTTTTTTAACCATTATGTTTAATAGAAATTAATATGAAAGATTGCGCGCATAACCATTGTACTAAATTTGTTGGCAATGTTTTCAGTGGACATAAGAATAATCCAATATTTCATAAGAGTTGCTCTTATGTTCGTCCTATACAGTTTGCTTCGCCTACTCTTTTTAATTTTCAATTGGAGCTTTTTTGACGATGTATTAATTACCGATTTTATTACGGGCTTAAAGTTTGACGCAGTAGCAATTGCACTTTGGTTTTTACCTTTTCACATTATTAGCATCATCGGTATTTGGTGGGACAATTCTTTCATAAAAAAAAGCCAATCCTTCTTCCTACTTGCGGGTGCCGTGCTATCTATATTACTTTCGGTTATAGATTTTAAATACTTTCAATTTACACTAACAAGAACCACGGCAGAGGTTTCGCATTTTTTTACAGACGGCGGAGATATCTGGCCATTAATTCCACAATTTTTAATTGACTTTTGGTATTTATTTTTTGTTGCTGCTTTGGTAATATATGCGGTTTCGAAAGTGTTATTCTCAACTAATGACCTAAATACAGAGGAGTTTTCAAAAGGTACTAAGTTAATTAATCTGCTACTTACCATTTTAATCTTAGGAAACTTTGTTCTCATGGCACGTGGAGGAATCCAACTTATTCCGTTAAAAATAATTGATGCAACCCTAGATACAAAACCCCAAAACATTCCTCTAGTACTCAATACTCCGTTCACTTTTATAAAAACACTTGGAAAACCGGCCCTTGAGGAGCTAAGCTATTACCCGGATGAAAAGCTAACTTCATATTTCACTCCTATTCATAAACCCACTCCTACTGATACTTTCCAAAACAAAAATGTAATTGTAATTACTCTTGAAAGTTTCTCTAATGAATTCATTCGTTCTGAAAACAAGAGCTATTTATCTCCCTTTTTTAATAGCCTTAAAAGGAAATCTCTGAGCTTTGAAAATTGCTTTGCGAATGGTAAAAAATCAATTGAAGGAATTCCAAGCATTTACTCGGGAGTGCCATCACTAAGTGAGCACCCAATAATTACTGGAATCTATGGAGGCAATAAGCTAAACAGCTTTGCAACCTATCTGAAACCCTTTGGTTATCACACAAGTTTTTTTCATGGAGGCAGAAATGGTACCATGAGCTTTGATTCTTATATTTTATCCAGCGACTTTGATTTATATTTTGGATTTAACGAATATCCAAACCAAAATGATTTTGACGGAACATGGGGTATCTATGATGAACCGTACTTTGACTATTTTATCAATACATTAAATGGATTTAAAGAACCTTTCTTTTCTGGGATTTTCACGTTATCGTCTCATCATCCTTATTCGATTCCAAAAAAACACATTGAACGCTTCAACAAAGGAAGTCATCCAATGGAAAATGCAATTGCCTATGCTGATTATGCATTGAATTCGTTTTTTGAAAAAGCAAAGAAGCAACCTTGGTTTGAGCGCACCTTATTTGTCATAACTGCCGACCATACCCCAAACAGCCTCACAAATGACGATTACATCGCCTTATCCCAATACAGTATTCCCTTCCTATTATACTCGCCAAACGATAGTAGTCTTGTAGGCACAGACACATCCTTTGCACAACAAACTGATATTCTCCCTACTGTTTTGGATTACTTAAATTATCCAAACTCCTACTTTGCCTTCGGAAATTCTAAATTATCAATCGATAATAATGACTGTAGTATTCAATACCTCAACGGTGTCTATCAATATATATCAGAGGATTATGTGCTGCATTATACACATCATAAATCAATTGGTCTTTACCACGCTAAACTTGATAAAAAACAACAAAACAATTTACTGACTCTAAAACCACAGATTACCAAAAAATTAGAGAATAACCTACGCGCCTATCTTCAACAATATAATAACCGTATGATTAATAATCAGCTGTCAGAGTGAAATACAACTTTATCATAAACCCTATTTCAGGTTCAGTCGATAAAACGGAATTATTGAAGCAACTGTCTGCTAAATTGAAGGCGCTAGATATTGATTTCGAATTTCACTACACCCAATATAAAGGACATGCTGTTGAATTGGCTAGCGCATTGAACAAAAATTTAAATACTACCATTGTTGCAGTTGGTGGAGATGGGACGGTAAATGAAATTGGAGGCGTGCTATTAAATTCAGCTACTCCATTTGGTATTATTCCTGTAGGCTCGGGAAACGGGTTAGCTCGACATTTAAAAATTCCGCTTCAACCACTATCAGCATTGGACTGCTTGCTAACAGGAAAATCAACATCAATTGATGCAGGTAAATTAAACGACCAGTTGTTTTTTGTGACTTGCGGTGTTGGCTTTGAAGCAGAGGTTACTCACAATTTTAATGATCGAAAATCAAGAGGTTTACTGGGTTACGTTAAAGAAGCACTTAGTCTTTTCAGAACTTATGAAGCAATGGAATATAGCCTTGAATTTGAATCTAAACAAAGGAAGATTAAAGCATTTAGTATAACAATTGCCAATTGCTCGCAGTATGGAAACAATGCCATTATTGCCCGAGATGCCTCTGTTACAGATGGAAAATTAGATGTATGTGTGTTGGCGAATTACCCGAAAATTCTTGGGCCAAAAATAGGGTTGAGTCTATTCTTGAAGAACATTCACAAATCGAGCTATTACTCAACTGAACAGGTTGCAGAAGCTACAGTAACAACGATGAATCGTACTACTATAATCAATGCACACGTGGATGGAGAGGCTATAGAAATTAACCTTCCAGCTAAAGTTGTGTGTATTCCAAAGGCACTGAACATAATTGCTAAGTAAAAGAAGACGGGATGGGTAAAAAGAACAAAAAAGAAAGGGTAAATGTGGTGTATTCCACAAACAGTAACTATGAATACGATAGCTCTGATACGAATGAAGAAGAAACTCTTCCACCTAGCGAACAAGACCTGAGAGTATATATCGAAAAAAAAGGAAGAGGCGGCAAAACTGCTAGCGTGGTTAAGTATTTTGTAGGAACTACTGATGACCTTACTACGCTTTCCAAAATTATAAAAGCAAGCTGCGGAGTTGGTGGTAGCGTAAAAGATGGCGAAATAATTATTCAAGGAGACCAGCGAGACAAGATTGTAAAGCTGTTGTCATCCAAAAATTACGGCATAAAAAAAGCCGGAGGTTAATCCAGCTTTTAAAATCAAATATTCATTGATTTAAGAATTCGTACAAACGAATCCATCTTCTTCTTTGCTTTCCAGTTCTTGAGGGCTGGCCGTGCAAAATTCTTGTTGATTTACATCCTGAGTAGTACCAGAGGAAGTAGTTATTTCAACCGGAGCCTCACAAGTGTAACATTTTGAGCAAGAACTCATTCCCAAACCTACTATCACGGTGCAAATTGCTAAAACTATTTTTTTCATGGCTTTAATTTTTGATGTACTATCCAACGACTGTACCAAAGTTAAGTATTAAGTACGGAATTATATAATTCTTCGTATCGCGGAAGAATATTTTTGATGTCAAATTTTTGTGCTTGTTGATAGGCTCCTTCTTTAAACTTATTGTGATTCTGTTCCGATTTCAATATTTCAATGGCATTCTTGGCCATGTCTTCCACATCTCCAACATCACTCATAAAACCAGAAACTCCATGTTCTATTACTTCAGGAAGACCACCGGAATTGGTTGAAATTACAGGAACTTTACTAATCATTGCTTCCAACGCCGCTAATCCGAAACTTTCTGTTTGTGAAGGTAGAATAAACAAATCGGCAATATCAATCACCTCTTCTACATCCTTCACTTTTCCTAAAAAGAACGTGTCTTTGCAGGTTCCTAAATCTCGGCACATTTGTTCAACCGAAAAACGGTCTGGTCCATCACCAACGAAAACCATTTTAGCCGGTATTTTTTCTTTTATCAGCGCAAACGTTTTTACCACATCATGCACACGCTTCACCGATCTAAAATTACTCATGTGCATGATTACTCGCTCATTATCAGCTGCATAACTTTTTCTCAAATCAGAATTAGGCCTAGATTTATGTCGCTGAGGGCAAATAAAATTAGGGATTACTTCTATTTCCTTTTTCACATCAAAGTACTGAAGTGTGTCTTCCTTCAATGATTCCGAAACGGTGGTAACGGCGTTGCTATTATTAATTGAGAAAGTAATGACGGGTTCAAACGAAGGATCTTTTCCTACCAACGTAATATCTGTTCCGTGTAGTGTGGTTATGAAAGGAATATTGATGCCCTGGTCTTTTAAAATTTGCTGCGCCATGTAGGCAGCAGAAGCATGCGGAATGGCATAATGAACATGCAATACATCAAGCTTCTCGTGTTTTACCACATCGACCAACTTACTGGTCAATACCAGTTCGTAAGGTGTATATTGAAACAATGGGTATTGAGAAACCATAACCTCATGGTAAAAAATATTTTTACCTAACGAACTTAGTCGAACCGGTTGGTCATAGGTTATAAAATGAATTTGATGACCTTTTTCGGCTAGTGCTTTTCCGAGCTCCGTAGCCACTACTCCACTCCCACCAATAGTAGGGTAACAAACAATTCCTATGCGCATATTATCGGCTAAATTAAGCTTAATTCACACCGCTAATTGTCATATTAGAATGAATTAAAGCCTTTTAACCTTCTGGAATTTCGGCACTTTTAGCAACAGCATCGTAAATTACCTCCTGAATCCTGGTTCTGATATCCAAATTGAGTAATTTGGTATTGGAAGCATCAGGATAAACTCGATTAGATAAAAACACGTAAACGATTTTTTGTTCTGGGTCTGCCCAAGCCATAGTACCTGTGAATCCCGTGTGGCCAAAACTTTCTAACGAGACACAATTACATGTTGGCCCACCGTTACCGTTTCTAACGGGTTTGTCGAATCCGGCTCCTCGCCTATTATCTTCTTCACAAAACTGACAACGCACAAATTCCTTTACCGTTTCTTCAGAGATGTAGCGCTTGCCACCATATACCCCAAAATCCATAAAGCATTGCATGATTTTAGCTAAATCGTTTGCATTTGAGAACAACCCAGCATGACCAGCAACACCGCCCATCATAGCCGCACCCGGGTCATGAACATCACCATGCACCAACTGCCGACGAAACGTTTTATCATTTTCAGTGGGTACAATAACATCCAGATCGTGCATTTGTTTTGGTCGGTAGGTAGTTGTTGAAAGACCCATAGGACGGTAAAAATTCTTAGCTACAAATTCATCTTGTGTCATACCTGACTGTCTTTCGATTATTTCAGTCAAAAAATAATATCCCAGGTCACTGTACTTATATTTCTTTTCTTCTCTGAGCGGTGTGGTAAGCAATTCACTCATTATTCGATTTGGATAATCTTTATGCATGAAAAGATTTTCAGCAACCCTAAATGGATATGTTTCTGACTCTACCAATGAATAATAATTGTACTTGGGATACCCATTGGCAAGGGTCGATTTGTAAAAAGGAATCCATGGTGTTAGGCCAGCTTTATGGCTCAGCATATCACGAATAACTATCTCGCTGTAAGGATGTTGCGCTGTATCCACCACATCTGGCAAATAGTCGCACAATTGTTTATTCAAATCGAATTTATTCTCATCACGCAGTTTCATAACACTGAATGTGGTGGAGGCTATTTTTGTAATGCTGGCCAGATCATAAACCGAGGCATCGGTTACTGGCTTCTCTTTTTCATACGTATAATGTCCAAAATTCTTTTTGTAAATAACGGTTCCTTCTTTTACCACCAATACTTGACAACCCGGATATGCTCCAGCTTCGATTCCCTCCATGGCAATGCTATCAATTGGAGATAAATCAGCAGAAGCAATATTCAACTCTTCAGGGCTTGAGTATTTAAAAGTTCCCAATGCCGAGGTAGAAATCCCCTCTCCTGCTTTGTACAAATCACCAACCGAAATAGGCAATGTGCCATCCACGTCGATAGCTCCAAAAATTGCTTGAGCTGCATATTCCTGCTGGTAAACTCCATCGTGGTATGCCACCAATAAAGCATCAATTTCGTCCAATTTCTGAAGGTGCTTCAATCCGTAAGGATTGCCGAAGTAAACCAACACCAACTTCCCCTTAGACTCTAATAAACTAATTAAATCTATCGTCTCTTTGGTAATTCCGAATTTGCGTCCGGGATACTGACGTAATCCATGCAGGCTAACCACAATATGATCGTAGTTTTCTAGCTCAGAATTCATTGCAATGATTTTATCCAAAGCGGGTGTGCTTGACAAACGATAGTGTTTTGCTTTGGTGTATAAGTCAATAGTCTTTTGAAAATCTGTTTTTTGATCTACCTCCATTTTGCCACCAATAGAAATAGTCGCAATTTTCAACGAATCGAATTTATTTATCGGAATAATGTCAGACTTATTTTGAAGTAACGTTAGACTTTTCTCCACCACCTTTCGGTTGCTCATTTGCATAGCGGAGTTATTCAAATCCTCAGTCAGGTTTTCTAAAGTAATAGGCTCCACTTTATCAAGATCTAACCAGTATTTAGTTTTTAAAATCTTAGTAACTCTATGTGTGATTTCATCTTCAGTGATTTTCCCAGCACTTATTGCTTCTTTAATTTTCGAAATTGCTTTTGGAACATCCTCGGCAAAAAGTAACACATCATTTCCGGCTAGAAGCGCTTTAACATCAACTTCTCCCGGCTCGTAATAGCTACTTACGCCTTTCATATTCAGGGCATCAGTAAATACCAATCCTTTGAATTTTAATTCGTTTTTCAATAAATCCTGAACCACTTTTGGGGATAAAGTTGTAGCAACATTCGGTGTTTTATCCAATGCTGGTACATACAAGTGAGCAACCATCATACTGCCCAATCCAGCATCAATCAATTCTCGGAATGGATACATTTCCAACTCTTCCAATCGTTTTTTATCGTGCTTAATTACCGGCAGGGACTTGTGCGAATCGGCATCTGTATCGCCATGCCCTGGAAAATGCTTTCCACACGCCAACACCTTATTATCTTGCATTCCTTTCATGTAAGCTATTCCTTTTTCGGCAACTTTTACCTTGTCCTCTCCAAAAGAGCGACTGTTGATTACTGGATTATTAGGGTTGTTGTTTACATCAATTACTGGTGCAAAATTCACGTGTACACCAAGCCTTCTGCATTGCTGTGCAAGCGCAGCTCCCATATCGTAAATGGCTTCGTTGTTTTGTATTGCTCCAAGTGCCATTTGCCTCGGGTAGCCCACAGTACTATCCAATCGCATATCTAAACCCCATTCGGCATCCATAGCAATCATCAGCGGCACCTTTGCTTTTTCTTGATACCGATTGGTAAGTCTGGCTTGACGAACTGGTCCTCCTTGAAAAAATATCAATCCCCCAATTCCGTATTTAGCAACTAGTTTATCTATTTCTTTTTGATGGTCAGCACCCTTGTTCGAATACGCTGCAACCATAAACAATTGGCCAATTTTCTCATTCAAACTCATGGATTTCAGTTGGCGATTAACCCACGCATTTCCTGAATCTAACAGAAAGGGAGGCGTTTTGTAGGTTTTTAGGTAGGGTTGCGCTTCATCGCTTTTCGCTATTTCGCTAAATTGGGCGTTACTAGAATTAAATAAACTGAGTAGAGTAATGTAAAACAGGATGAAGTAGCGCATAATTTTATTTGGAATTGACTAAGCAATAAAAATACCACAAGGCAATTCGACATTAGTGCGGCCAATATTTGGTTTTCAACAATACATATTGAATTAGAATGTTCCTAATCTTACCAAAATTTAGGTAAAATGAAACCCTGTTTGCAAGCGGGCTTCAGAGCAAAAGAATATCTTTGAATCTCGGTTGATTATGAAAAACAAACTCCCTTCTTTTATCAAATTACATCGGAACAAACGGTTTGATTATCAGCCGCTTTACTACGATGCAGAAAAAGAAGAATTGGACCAACGTGTAGCAAGAATCAAAAAACAAATTGAAGCCGAAAAGAAAGGAGAACTCAATAGCGAACTACTGCGCGAGCGCTTGCGTTCCGATTGGCAGCGTGGAAGTCGTCAGAGTATTGTCTCTAAATCGAACTACAGAATTGCACTAATCGCTGGATTCTTATTTATGGTTGTCTATTTATACCTTACCACGTAAATGGAAAATATCATCAATTTATTGCCCGATAATGTAGCCAATCAAATTGCGGCTGGTGAGGTGGTTCAACGCCCTGCTTCTGTAGTTAAGGAATTGCTTGAGAATAGCATTGATGCTGGTGCTACAGAAATCAAACTGATTGTTGAGGATGCTGGTAAAGGACTGATTCAGGTAATTGATGATGGAAAAGGTATGTCTCCGACTGATATTAGAATGTGTTTGGAACGTCACGCAACTTCAAAAATCAAAAATGCCGAAGACCTTTATTACATTACTACTATGGGTTTCCGTGGTGAAGCCTTGGCAAGTATTGTGGCCGTTTCTGAAGCTGAAATAAAATCCAAAAGAGCTGATGATGAACTGGGCAACCTGGTAAAAGTTCATGCGAGTAAAGTACTGAAACAAGAGCCTTGTTCAGGATCGAAAGGAACTTCGATTTCCATAAAAAATCTGTTTTACAACATTCCTGCACGAAGAAAATTCCTGAAGAAAAACTCGATAGAAAATCGCCATATCATTGACCAATTTGAGCGTATTGCGTTGGTGCACCCAGATGTTAAATTTCAGTATTACCAAGAAGGTGAAGAGTTGTTTCACTTGCAAAACGGAACATTTAGACAACGGATAGTTTCCATTTTTGGGAAGAATTTCAATGACCGTTTAGTGCCTGTAACTGAATCAACAGATATAGTTTCTGTCAGCGGATTTATTTGTAAACCTGAATACGCTCGAAAAACTAGGGGCGAACAATATTTCTTTGCTAACAACCGATTTATTAAAAACCATTATTTGCATCATGCAGTGCAGCATGCCTTCGAAGAACTTATTCCAAAAGGACACCATCCTACCTATTTCCTAAAACTGGATTTAGAACCAAGTGCGATGGACATCAATATTCATCCCACAAAAACCGAAATAAAATTTGAAGATGAAAAAGCGGTCTATGCCATAATTAGGTCTTCCGTTAAAAAGGCGCTTGGAGAACACAACATTACTCCTTCTTTAGATTTTAACAGAGAAACCACTTTTGACGACGCCGTTACTGGCGACGCAGGAATTCCGGGGATTTCAGTTAATCCAGATTACAACCCGTTCGATAACACCAAAAAATCTTCCGGTTTGCGAAAAATGGACTATAGTGCGGTAAATCCTGCCTACTCCACTCCAGTTGACCATTGGGAAAGTCTGCTAAAAAACAACCCAGAAGAGGTTCAATCTCATGTTGATTTTGAAGAACTTGAAAATGAATTTGTTCAAAATACTGAACTGGTAAAATCTGGTGAACAAGATTCTAACTCCACAGCGGACGAAAAAATTATTCAACTGCACAACCGGTTTATCATTATTCAAATAAAATCAGGAATGATGCTCATCGACCAACAACGAGCACACGAACGGGTTTTATTTGAACGGTACTTAGGACAATTGGCTCAAGGGTCTGGTAAAGCACAACAATTGGTATTCCCAGAAAATATTGATTTGAACCCAAATGACGCAGATTTGTTAAAGGAACTGATGCCTCAACTGCGCTGTATGGGTTTTGATATTGATGATTTTGGCAAGAATTCGTTTATTGTTCGAGGACTTCCGAGTGATATTGTTCAGCCTAATTGTCCAGAAATAATTGATGGCGTTTTGGCGAATTACCGACAAAACGATACGGAGCTTAAATTGGACGCAAGAGTAAATCTCTCCTACTCTTTGGCTCAAAAAAACGCAATAAAAACTGGGCGAAAATTAGACAAAATTGAAATGCAAATGCTTATTGATGAGTTGTTTGCATGCGAAAACCCAAACTACAATCCAGCTGGAAAAAAAATAATAGTGTCTCAGTCTTTAGAGGAACTACTAAAAGGATTTGAGTAATGCAGGGATTTGGAAGACAGGGATTTTCAATGTTGCCCACGGTAGTTAAAAACCTCATTATTATAAATGGGTTACTTTTTCTGGCCACCATCTCGTTCCATGCCTCCATGAACATAGATTTGAGGGACATTCTTGGAATGCACTACTTTAAATCTAGCCTTTTTGAACCCTACCAAATCGTCACCTACATGTTTATGCATGGAGACATTTCTCACATCTTCTTTAACATGTTTGCCGTGTGGATGTTCGGCAGTCAAATTGAGAATGCTTGGGGGCCAAAACGTTTTCTGATTTTCTACATAATTACAGGAATTGGCGCTTCGCTTCTACATTACGCAATTGCCTTTATTGGAATTCAGCAAATTAAGGCTGGCATGACTCCAGAAACATTTCAATACGTCATTGAAAAAGGTGCAGAACTATCCTTACAAAACAAAAACTTCACTGACCCAGATTGGGGGCAGTTAAACTCCTTCTACAATTTTGGATTAGTTGGTGCTTCTGGAAGTTTGTTTGGAATTCTGCTGGCGTTTGGAATGATGTACCCTAATGCAAGTTTGTATATGATGTTTATCCCAATTCCAATAAAGGCCAAGTATTTTGTGGCTGGATACGGTGCGTTGGAGTTGATAAATGGAATTCAAGACCGACCCGGTGACAATGTGGCGCATTTTGCACATTTGGGCGGAATGTTGTTTGGTTATATTTTGATTAAATATTGGCAAAATCAGGCCAAGGGTAGATTCAGATGATATGGCGAACTTTCTTTTCGATGATTTCAAACGCATTTTTACCGGAGACAACCCACTTTCCAAAATAATTGTACTCAACGTTATCGTTTTTGTATTTACGAGTCTTTTTAATCAATGGATTCCGTTGATTGAACACTTCGCAATTCCCGGAGATATAAGTGCATATTTCTTTCAATTTTGGTCAGTGGTAACCTACATGTTTCTGCATAGTACTAATGGTATTTCGCACATTTTGTTTAATATGCTTATTTTATACTCTATTGGTAAAATCGCGCTGGAATTCCTTGGTCCAAGAAGATTCACTGCAATTTACTTCACCGGTGGAATTGCAGGAGGGCTATTGTATTTAGTTAGTTTCAATCTACTCGCTGCAATGGGAGTGTATCCTTTTGGTGGCTTACTTCTAGGAGCTTCGGCCGCTGTGATGGCCATTGTTGTTGCTACCGCTACGTTGTTACCCGATTATAAAATAAACCTTATTTTCTTTGGCCCCGTGCCGCTTAAATACGTTGCTCTTACAATATTCATTCTTTCTTCAGTACTAAATTTTTCATTTAATACTGGAGGTAAACTTGCACATATAGGTGGTGCTGCTTTAGGCTTTTTGTTTATTAGAAATTTGCAAAGTGGTAAAGACTGGTCTATTCCTTTTTACAGCTTTTTGTTTGCTATTAGAAATCCATTTGTTAAAAAGAAAATGAGGGTAGTTTCAAATAAAAACCGTGCGCCCCGCTCAGCACCAACTTATACCTCAAATGCACCGAATGGAGCATCTACCAAAACTAAAAACCAAATGGACGAAAATCAAAAACAGCAAAAAGTAGATGCCATTTTAGATAAAATTGGCAAATCTGGTTACGATTCTCTAACGGAATCGGAAAAGGAATTTCTTTTTAAAGTAAGTGGTAAATAGTCTCGTTCGGAGACTAATAATGCGCCTAATTATTTCCATAAAATTGTTCAAAAAGTAAACGGTGTTTCATTGTCAAAAATAGACGTAATCCGCATCTTTGGTTGTAGGATTTCTCTTGGGTTCAACAAGAGTTATTTGGGCACAAATAATTAGAAATGCGAAAAACAGCAATGTCTTTAATTGATAAAAGTGTGTACATTTTTAATGTACTCGCCGCACTTGCTTTGCTTATTTCTTACGCCGCACCCTATGTAAACCCTAGCGACTATTGGTACATTTCATTTTTTGGATTAGGGTATCCGTTGTTGCTAATTGCCAACGGAGTGTTTATTATTTACTGGATTGCTCGATTAAAAAAACACGTTTTCTTAAGCACAGTAGTTGTTGCCCTTGGGTACTTTCATTTCAGTAAATTTTACCAATCGCGAGAGGTTAATGAATACCCTCCTGTAAACAGCGTTCGGGTGCTTTCTCACAATTTGAGAGCTTTGGGTTTAAACGGACCTAAATTTCAGACGGAGGATAGTAAAAAGGTTTTTGAGTATTTGAACGAGGGGTTGTTTGATGTTTATTGTTTTCAGGAGTTTTTTGATACCAAACGAAAAGATTTCTCTCCATACGATTCCATCAAGAATATTACAAACGCCAAATACCGACACGTTGAAATTTTAGTTGAATTTAGAGGCAACTCATTCGGAATTGCCACCTTATCGCAGTACCCAATAGTTGACAAGGGTATTGTGCCATTTGAGCGAGAAGGAACGAACATGTGCATCTATACGGACATTGATTTCGATGGAACAATTGTACGGGTTTACAACATGCACTTGCAGAGTTTGCATTTGGGTAAATCTGACATGAACGTCTTTCAATACAATGGAGAATCGCAAGAAGAAAAATTGGAGGAAGCAAAATCACTGGTTGGTAAACTAAAGCAAGCCTACTCCAAACGACAAGAACAGGCAGAAAAAATTCGTCAACATATTTACGATTGTCAATACCCTGTTATTGTTTGTGGCGATTTTAATGATACGCCACTTTCGTTTGCTTATGAGCAAATAAAAGGAGAACTAAACGATGCTTTTGAGGTTTCAGGAAATGGCCTTGGACATACTTATAACGGTAATTTCCCATTGTTGAGAATTGACTACATGTTCTACAGTAAAAGCCTTAAAAACCATCATTTTGAAGTCGTTAAAAAAGACCTATCGGACCATTATCCGTTAGTGGGTTACTTTACTTTTGAGTAACTAGACAGGCTTTTTCGCCGCCAAAAAGTCAATTATAATTTTCCGAATATCATTTTGGTTGTCCTCAATGTTTTTTGGATATTCCCAATCAAAATCTTTTAAGAATCCCAAATTATTTTCACGTCCTGCGCTCATGTAACCGGTGGTAATTACGTAGTACATTCCAAACTCAGAAATTTCCTTTGGAACCTGCAACACCTGCAAATACCCACCAGTTGAATTGTTGAGCTTACTGGATTCAAAGATTTTCAATACCATTTCGCCACTCATATATGTTCCGCTTATTGAGCCTCCAAATGGTAATGCTTTCAAAATATCCCCTTGTGTTACCGGGTTTAGAATCAAATCATCGTAACGCACCGAACCTGAGTTTAGAACTACTACATCAGCGGTGTCGAATACCGAAGCCATGGCCTCACAAACCAGTTTCCCAAAATCTGTTTGCTGACTTCTTATCGATTCTTCGCGGGCATCCAACGGATAATCAATTTCAAGGATTCTTTGGTTCATATCGTACCCTTGCTCCGCTGTTTTGGCTGCAGCAAAGTCTTTCCAGTTCTGAATCACCTTTTCTACTTTTCCATTTTTCTGAATAGTTGAATCAATGGAAATTAATACGGGCGAACTGATAAACTCTTGAGTGTTTTCGTTCCAGTTTACATAATGAATCCAAGCCGTTCGGGCATTCGCATCTGCTTTGGTAACGTAGCGTTCAGAACCCACCGTGTCGCAAAAATTATAATGATCGTGCCCACCCATAATTAAATTTATATACTCATTTTGAATGCCTATGCTTTTATCGTGTGCCCGATTTAGATGCGACAAGAGGAATAATCCATCGTACTCCTTTGAGTTTTGCTGAATGAAAGTTTCAACTACACTGTCAACACTTGTATAATGGACATAATCCTTTTTGTTGTAAGGCAGAATAACAGAAAGCAGACTTAGCTTTTTAATACCACGCTTTGTTTCGATATCGAATGTTTTAAATCCCTTCACTGCTTCATTGGATTGAGTAAATGGACGCAATTCAACAGAATCTTTATAAAACAAGTTGGCCGAAATCATATCAAATTGCATTTCGTTAAGACGCTTGGTAAGGTCCGAGTATTTTAAATCTATTTCGTGATTTCCAAAAGCTACTGCATCAAAACTCATAGCGTTCATCACTTCCACCATGTGTTTTCCTTTTATACAATTACCATCTTCATCTTTTAGGTTGCCCATTAATGAAGGATTTAGAAAATCGCCAGCGTGAACCAATAAAACTTTGGAATAAATTCCTTTTAGGCTATCTACCAATCCTTGCACTCGTGCTAGATTCCCTTCCTTACCACCGTTCACTCCATCAATTTCGTAAATATCATTTACTTGAACAATTACAACATCGGCCTTTGGGATTAATGTCGATGTTTCGTTGCAAGATTGTAGTATTAAACCCAGAAAGAATAAACAACAGAAGAAGGAGTTTTTCATAAGAAAAAAGCGAATTTTGAGCAAAAGTAACTTCGATTCTATCAAAAATGGTAAAAAGCGCAGTAAAAGGACATCAACTTACAAAATGGACGAGCAACAAGCTCGAAGAGACTCCTGATGTGTTGGCTGTTGAAGAACCGCTTGAAATTCGATTGAGTTATTGGAACGGAACCGAGCAAATTGAACAACCCTTATCGGTGACCATGCGTACACCTGGAAACGATTTGGAACTAACCGTTGGATTTTTGTTTACAGAAGGTATAATCAATTCTTACGATGAAATAAAATCCATACGTCATTGTGAAACCGTAGAAAAGGAGGACGAAAAAGAGAATGTTGTAAAAGTGGTTTTGAACGAAAATCACACCTTTGATTTAACATCGTTACAACGAAATTTCTACACTACTTCAAGCTGTGGAGTTTGCGGTAAGTCGAGTATTGACGCTATTTCGGTTCAATGTTCAGCAATAACATCGAATTTAAAAACCAGTCCAAAAATCATTTCAGAACTAAACGAAAAGCTACGAAATGCCCAAACTGTTTTTGAATACACCGGGGGGCTTCATGCTTCGGCGTTATTTGACGCAAAAGGCATTTTGAAACTCCTCCGAGAAGACGTTGGTAGGCATAACGCACTCGATAAAGTCATTGGAGCAGAATTATTTGATGGTAATCTACCCTTGTTCGAGAGCATATTGTTGGTTAGTGGAAGAGCTAGTTTCGAATTAGTGCAGAAAGCAACTCGTGCTGGAATTGGTATTATGGTTGCGGTTGGAGCTCCTTCTTCCCTTGCGGTTGAGTTAGCCCAAAAACAAGGCATTACATTGATTGGCTTTTCAAAACCCAGGTCGTTTAACATTTACACTCACCCTCATCGAATTAAAGTGTAACCTTTTGATAAACAGTTCCGTAAAGTTGACCTTATGCTTTCGGAATTACGCCAGAAAAAAATAAAACGGTTGTTCATGGCTTACGATGCCAATGGAAATGGCTACTTAGACATGAACGATTTAATCATTCTGACTCAAAGAGTGTGTAAAGAATTTGAATGGAGACAAGGTTCCGCACAAGAAAACCGATTTAAATCGGTGTTTTTTAAAATATGGTCAAAACTCTTTAGAGAGGCCGATTTGAACCACGATCACCAGGTTAGTTTTAATGAATTTAAAACCTACTATGAGTATATTACGAGTTCTGAAGAGCAGTTTTACCTTAACGTCAAACCGTTTATGGATGAATTGTTTTTAGCAATGGACACCGATAATGATTACTTGTTAAGCAAAAGTGATTTCATCAGTTTCTTTAATGCTTTTGCATTAGAGCAAGAAAATGCGGAAGCCGTATTCCAGTCAATCGATGAAAATGGAGATGGTAAAATTTCTCACTTAGAGTTTTACAACACCTTCTACGAGTTTCACATGAGTGACAATCCTAAACTGCCTAGTAAAAATTTATTTGGGGTACTTTCATAGGCCAATTCTAATCCACACCGTACTTTTGGGCAAAACACATTATGAATTTTTTTAAGTGGATAGGTCGTTTAGAAGGACTATCATTTTTACTTCTTTTATTGATTGCCATGCCAATGAAATACATTTATGGCGAACCACTATACGTAAAGTATATGGGCTGGGCACATGGAGTATTATTTATGGGTTACGTTGGTTCAGCAGTTTACGTGTTTTTCGAATACAAATGGAAATTTTCGAAACTTCTTTTGGCCGCAGTCGCTAGTCTAATTCCGGTTGGCCCATGGATATTTGAGAAGAGACTTTTGGCTAATTAATTCTCAGTGATTCAATGACCAATTTTCAATATTGGATTATTAATCACCCAATGAATTGAGAATTGAACAATTGACAATTGAACTATTTACTTCCTTAAACCCTCCAATCTGTAAAATACTCAATTGGTTTTCTCGGTGTTTTTCTTGGCCAATCAATAGCTGGATAACCCAAAAATAACTGACCCAATACTTGGCCATCTTTTTCTAATCCAATATAAGACTTCATTTCATCGGAATACGTCATTCCCCCAGTTCCCCAATAAAACGCCAGACCAAATGCGGTGGCCATAAGTGCCATGTTTTGCACTGCTGCTGCAGTAGCAGCTAGCTCCTCAACAAAAGGCACTTTTCCGGTTGAATCTTTGGAAACACCAACCACAATAATGGCAGATGAAACCATAGCACGGTTTAGAATTTTATCAAATTTCATCTGACTGAATTCAGCTTCAGATTTTTTCTCTTTGTACAAGTTGCTGTGAAAATCTCCAAATTCCTTAAGCCCGTTTTCCATAAATATGGTAAACCTCCAAGGTTGAGTTAGCCGATGATTTGGGGCCCATTTTGCCGCATTTATCAAACGTTCTACTTGTTCCTTCTGGACCTTTCTTTCAGAGAATTGTTCAGGAAAAATAGTACGGCGATTTTCAATAATCTCGCTTAACTCACTAAGGCTGTACTTCATACGCTAGATGTTGTCTGTTAAATCTTGAACAATTTTGAACTGAGATAAAAACTCTTTGGCAATAATTCGAATAACGGTGTATAAAGGAATGGCAAGTATCATTGAGGTAATACCACCTAGAGTACCAGCAATAGAAATGACAAGAAAAATTTCGAGCGGGTGGGCATGGACGCTATTTGAAAATATAAACGGCTGAAAAATAATATTGTCGAGCAATTGAATAACCAAAAACACCAAACCCACCACTCCGGCTAATGGAAGTAACTCATTTACAGGCACAGAACCTAGTGCTGCAGTTACTGCTATCATTATTCCGACAAAGGCACCAATAAATGGCCCTACATAGGGTATGATATTGATTATTGCCGCAAAGATTGCAATAAGGAAAGCATTCTTAACTCCGAGAAGAGAAAGCGTGCCTACCAACAAAAAGAATATAATTGACATTTGAACTAAGACTCCAAGAAAATATCTGGATAGCAGTGCCTTACTTTTCTCCAGTACGGTTGTGCTTTCCTTTTTGTATTTGGAAGGAATGAACGCGAAAAGAATATCGATAAACAACCCTTTCTCTTTTATGAAGAAAAATGAAATAAAGGAGATTGAAAAAAATGCAACGAATAAATTACCCAGGCCGTTAATAATAGAAGAAAAAACACCCGCAACGTCAGAAACATTCAGCATTTCTCGAACACGGTCTTTCAGCACGTCAACACTTTGTTCACCGTTCGTTTCAATAACTCCGTAGGCTTTCAGTTGGGTTTCAAAGCTGGAAATAGGCCCTTTGAGGTTATTCCAAATGTTCTCATAATCTAGGTTGGATAGTACATTTGCCTGCGCTGTAATAATTGGAATAACAATAGACATAATACCTATTACAACGCCCCAAACTAGAATTAAGACTAGCACCGATGACAAACTTCTTGGAATTCCAATTTTCTTGAATTTTAGTTGGTCCATTCGGTTCACCAATGGATTGGCTACAATTGAAATGATTCCTGAAATCATTACATAAACGATTAACGTTTGGAGGTTCCAAATCAGATACAGCACAACTCCTATGAGGATAATTGCAGCAAGCGGTTTAAACCATTTTGAACTAGTTATCATTTGCCAATTGTTTTAATAATTTGGAATCGATAATGTGTTTACCTTCAAAACTAACCAATTGGTAATCAACATTTGAGTTTAGCAATAGCGTTTCATTCATCAAAATTTTAGGAGCATCGAAAAATTCGTCACGATCTCCAAAAACGTAGAAAATCTTACTCTTATTTAAGCGTTCTGCATAATCACTGTACTTAATATCATTAGCTAACGAACCAGCCCAAAGCACCAATTTATTTGCATCAAACTTTGACGCAACGTACCATCGGCATGCTGTAGCTATTCCTTGCGAAAAAGCAAGAATATTGTATTTGATAATCGTTGGGTATTTGTCAAAAATGGTTTGAGTAAGTTCCTCAAGGAATTTTGAGTTGTCTTCAATATCGGCTTGTCTATCGTCAGAGGTCATCCATGTTGCCCCTACTCTGCCATTATATCCTTGTAAATAGTATCTGTTTAATCCCTCTGGAATAAGAACCAGTGTATCTTCATCCTCCAATGATTTTAATTTAGAAGACCAGTATTTTCCTTGTTGTCCGTAACCATGCAATGCAATCCAAAGTTTAGTGGGGTTGTTAGTATTACCCAATAAATAATATCGGGCCGTGCGAGGAGTGGTGAAGTAGTGTTTTTCCAATTAGAGCAGTTTTTTTAGCTCTGTAATGGCATTTGAAATTCCTTCATCAATTTCACCAATACTCGCTTCCATCATGTAACAAGGGGTGGTCACAATTTTATGCTCAACATCAACTACAACATTGGCAACAGAAACCATTTCGGCTTTGGCGCCAATAGATTCCATACCTTCACCAATGGCTTCAATTTCGTATGGTGTGGGTTCTTGGCTTGTGCCTACAGTAAGTGTGGCCGATACGGTTGAACCTTCTAGCGCCTTGGCAACCACAACTGGTGCCATACACATTGCTAGAATTGGCTTATCCAACTCCACCGCTTCTTTAATAGTTGATTTTATTTCTTCTAGTATCGTTCCATTTGGCCCATCAAACGCCCAAGTCGTAAAATTTTTGGCGGCTCCAAATCCTCCTGGAATTACTAAAGCATCGTAATCCTGCATAGAAATTGTTGCCAAATCTTTTATGTCGCCACGCGCAATTCTAGCAGATTCCACTAAAATGTTTCGTTTAGCATCCATCTCTTCTCCATTAGTATGGTTAACTACGTGGTATTGCTCCTTATTCGGAGCAGCGCATTGATAATCAATGGATTGCTTACTTAAATTAAGCAGCGTTAAAACAGATTCATGAATTTCGGAGCCATCATATACTCCACTTCCAGAAAGAGCTACAGGTGCCTTCATGTTTTACGCGGATTAGAGAATTTCTTTAATGATTTTTTCTACAGTATATCCATCGGCCTCGGCACGGTAGTTTCTTACTATACGGTGTCTGAGAACTGAAGCAGCAACGGCCTGAACATCTTCGATGTCTGGGGAGAATTTTCCGTTGATTAAGGCATGGCACTTAGCGCCTACAACCAAATACTGTGATGCTCTAGGTCCTGCGCCCCAACTCAAGTAATCTTTAACTACCTGTGGCGAATTTTCATTTGGTCTTGTTTTACCTGCCAATCGAACAGCATACTCCATGACATTGTCTGCAATTGGAATTTTACGCACCAAATCTTGGAATTTTAAAATCTCCTGAGCGTTTAGTACTTTTTCTGCTTTGTTGGAAACATTTGCAGTTGTAGCTTTTACTACTGCCAACTCTTCTTCAAATGACGGATAATCCACCCAAACGTTAAACATAAAACGGTCTAACTGCGCTTCTGGAAGCGGGTAAGTTCCTTCTTGTTCAATTGGGTTTTGGGTTGCTAGCACAAAAAACGGTGCCTCAAGTTTGTAATGATGTCCACTTGCCGTAACCGATTTTTCTTGCATCGCTTCTAACAAAGCTGCTTGTGTTTTTGGTGGTGTTCTATTGATTTCATCGGCCAAAATAATGTTGGAGAAAATTGGGCCTTTGATGAATTTAAAGTTCCGATTTTCATCCAAAATCTCAGAACCAATTATATCGGAGGGCATAAGGTCTGGAGTAAATTGAATTCTACTAAAATCTAATCCTAGAGCTTCTGAAATGGTATTTACCAGAAGCGTTTTTGCCAATCCAGGAACACCAACTAACAAGCAGTGTCCTTTACTAAAAATGGAAATTAAAACGAACTTAATTACCTCATCTTGACCGACAATAACCTTGGCAATCTCTTTTTTCAGAGTTTCGTATTTAACTCCAAATTCTTCAACCAATTTCACGTCCTCACTGGTAGCTTCACTCATCTTTTTTTCCTTCTTTATCTTTAACCGAAATCCAGTTGTAATCGAATTTACAGGTATTGTAACTCTCGTCAACCTTGAGGTAAAATCTATTTACATGGCTTTCAATCCAAGTATTCATTACCTCCGCTTGTTTCTTATTCAAAGCTAAGTTTTGAATGAATTGATAATCTTGTTTTAAGTTGGCTGTATGTGCATCTGTAACATCCTTTAACATTACGATTCGATAAACCCTTGAGCCATCACGCATTTGCGCCATTTCGGGTCCTGCAATTTCACCTACTTTTAATTTGTCGATCATCAGGTAAAGCGAAGGGTCTATTTGAGAAACTTGTTCCATTTCAAATTTCGCCGAACCGGTTAATGGATTAACTATAATTCCACCACTATATCGAGTTTCTTTATCTTCTGAGAACTTAACTGCGGCTAACTCAAAAGTTAACGTGTCAAATTCTGCTAGATTCATCAATAAAGAATCTAAAAAATCTTTTGCTTTTAGTAAATCGCCAGTTATCACTTTTGGAGAAATAAGGATGTGGCTTACGCTTACCTTTTGCCCTTGACGTTCATTCATTTTAATGAGGTGAAATCCAAATTGGGTTTCTACCACTCCAGAAACCTCATCTTTTTCTAAATTAAACGCTACGGCGGCAAATTCAGGCACCAACTCCGACCTACTCATAAAGCCCAACTGACCATTTTCTCTGGCACTTCCGGGGTCTTCTGAGTACAAATAAGCTAAGGTTCCGAAGTCTTCACCTTCTATAATTCGTTTTCTAAATTCAAGTAATTTATTTCTAGCCCGATCTCTTTCACTTTCATTTACCGGTGGTTTTCTTACAATTTGACTTAATTCGATTTGGGCACCAATTTCTGGCAAACTGTCTTTTGGAATCTCCTCATAAAACTCCCGTACCTCACCTGGAGAAACGGTGGCACTTCCGGTAATCTCCTCCTGAATGCGCTGAGTCATTAATTGCTCTTCGATAGGGTCATGAAATTCAAGTTTTATTTCTTCTATTGACTTTTCGTAAAATTCTTCGAGTTTCTCTTTAGACCCAAACTGACCAATAAAATAACGCAAGCGTCTTTCAATTTCAGCATTTATCTGGTCTTCTCCCACGTACAAACTATCTTCTTCTGCCTGACTTAACAACAACTTGGAGAACAATAATTCTTCGAACAAAACACAGCGTGTATTTTCATCGACGGGCTTACCTGCATTTAAATAACTGGCATACTGTTCCTCAATTTCACTCTTTAGAATCATGTTTTCGCCAATTACGGCAACAACACCATCAATTAAATTGTCGTCGCCTTGTGCTGCACTTGAAAAGCCAAAGGCCAAAAAAGCTATGATGTATAAGTATTTCATGGTGTAATTAACTGAGCTTCCTTATTGTTTAGTGCCTCTGCAACAATTCCTTCTCGCATGGTTTTTAATAATTTCATCCTACGCTCATTTATTATTGCATTGATAATCTTTTCGCGCTCTATTTGCAAAGGCGATTGTGTGTTAATCAGTCTGTAATCATAGACATACATAAAGAATCTGAATGGAGGACTGTAAACCTCTTTGAACTTGGTATTCACCAAAAACGCCTGTGGGTCAATAATTTCAATTGGAATAACATCAATAAGATTTGAGAGTTTTATCCATTTATCTTCAACCAAGAATGTAGAAGCATATTGTAGACAGTACTCTTCCAGTTTCAACACCTCTTCTGCATCTTCAGATTCAATCCATTTTCTAATTTTATTGAGTTTTGGTGCTTTTTCATCCACTTTCAGAAAGCGAGCTTTTAGCACGTAATCTTTCAACTGAAAATTTTCAGGCTTTTGGTCGTAGTAATCTTTTATTTCTTTATCAGAAACTGTTGTGTCTAACTTTTGACGGACATATTCCTGTTCGTACGCATAGATTATGAGTGAAGCTCGAAACTTTTCAATTTGCTTTTCGAAGTCTTTTTTTTCACTACTAAGGTTGAGTTCCGCACGTTGCAGAATAGCTTGTTCTTCAACCCATTGTTTAATAAGCCCTTTTGTATAACGTACTTGTTCGCTCGAATCCAAGCCAGAAGGAATTGCATTTTTAATATCCTCTAAGTACAATTGATTTTCACCTACAACAGCAAGTAAATCTTTCTCAGGCTGTGCATCCTCTCCGAAATAATTGCAGCTGACTATTAAGCTCGATAAAATGATAAAGACGAGAAGGATTTTTGGCATAAATAGGTTTATTTCAGCACCTCTTTATATACTTCTACTTTGTACTTCGACTTTAACTCTTTCAGCCAGTCTTCTTCTAATTGATCTTGATATGCAGAAATAAAAATTCCCTTCGCTTCATCAAGTTGTTTAGGGACAGCCGGTAAAAATTCTTTGATATACGTGAATCTATACTTTCCGTTTGATTCGGTGATTTTCGTAAATCCTTCTTTTGACCAATCCAATTGGTCAATAAAATCATTCTCGCCTTTCTCAAATTTTGAGTCTTCTATGGTAAGATTCAACTGACTTTCAGCGTTAATTAACGCCAACAAAGAATCTTCATTATAGGTTGATTTCTTCATCATTTTTTTAGCTGTTTTATAGGTCTTTTTTGCCAATTTTTTGTCGGCACAACTATATAAAGTAGCATCCAAACGGTCTGGCCACATGTAGTTTGTTTTGTTGGCTTCGTAAAACTTCTTCAAACCAGTTGTGTCTTTTACTGCCATAGACCAAACTTTCTGATCCATTAAATCAAAAAGTAAAATTCCGTCGTGGTACTCCTGCATCAATGCACCAAAATCCGGATATTTTTTCTCAAGTCGAGCATCTTCAAAGAGGGTCAATGACTGGTTCAAAAAATCTTTGAACAATAAATTCGTAATCAAACCAGCGTCTAGTTTTGGAGTTCGTTGGTACTTTTTGTTCTTTTCCATAAAATCGGCGAAGTCAGCTTGAGTTACAGTTTTAATGGCAGGCACATGTTTGGTGTCCTCTAGCGTGAATATTACCTTATCCATTCCTTTTGCTTTTTCGGAAGCAATCCACTTTTGGCTGAAATAATTGTCATCGATGGTTTTATTCATCGCTTTAAAATTCTTTTCGTTGAATTTATAATTGTATTCCTTTTTAATCTTATTGTAAAACGAAGATTTACTTTTTTTACCTCTTCCATCTCGGGTGACTTTCTTTTTAAGTTCATCCTCTATTTCTTCAAATTCGGGTGTTTTCTTAACTTCAAGTCGTTTTATTATGTGCCACCCGAAGCGGCTTCTCACCGGCTCAGAAAAATCACCATCCTTTTTCAATCCAAACGCTGCATTTTCGAATGCTGGAACCATTCTACCTGTCCCAAACCATGGTAACTCCCCTCCATTACTAGCCGAACCTTTATCATCTGAAAATTCTCTCGCCAAGCTTTCAAACTTTTCTCCCGCTTTAAGCTTTTCATAAATTTCGTCGATTTTCAATTTCGTGAAATTGATATCTTCCATATCCCCTTCATTTTCAATTTTCACCATAATATGTGATGCTCGAATTTCACCGCGTGCTGGCCTTTTATCTTTCACATATACTAAATGGTACCCAAATCGTGTTCGAATTGGCTCAGAAACTGAACCCACCGGTGTATTAAACGCAGCCGTTTCAAACGGATAAACCATTTGAAAAGAACTGAAATAACCTAAATCTCCACCATTATTCACAGCAGAAGGATCTTCAGAAGATGTTCTAGCGATTTTTTCAAAATCATTTGCTGGTACTTTCACTTTCTTCCTAAGCGCATTAATTTTTTTCAGTGCTTTTAATGTGTCTTTCGCAGAAGCATTTTCATCTACTTGCACCAATATGTGGTATGCGTTAATATCAAATTTACTTCTATCATAGGCTTCTCTAATTAACGATTCGGTAACGGTTTGATCAGTTAAATAAGGCGCAGCTAATTGTCTTCTGTATCCCGCTAATTCATTCACGAATTTTTTACTGGTATCCATTCCAAGCTGCTCAGCTTCTGCAACCTTCAATTTAAAATTGATATACAAATCCAAATATTCAGTTTTGCTTTTTGGGTCAATTGCCTGCGCATTTGCGTTGTTCTTATTATATACCGCTTCAAATTCGGACAAACGCACCTCCTCACTATTAACCTTCAATAAAATAGGATCGTTACTATTTTGACCAATTGTAGTTAGGTATAAAAATGCTACAGTAATAAATGAAAAAACTAACTTGAACATACTTTTAAATATTGATTATTAATTACTTACGTGAATAATTTGGTGCTTCTCTGGTAATGGCAATATCGTGTGGATGACTCTCTGTAACACCAGCTGATGTAATTCTGCAAAATTGCGCCTTTCTTAAATCCTCCAGAGTAGCTGCTCCACAATAGCCCATACCAGCACGAATTCCACCGATTAATTGGTAAATGACCTCTGACAGGTTTCCCTTAAACGGCACTCGACCCGAAATCCCTTCAGGAACCAATTTTTTGATGTCGTCTTCAGCATCTTGAAAATATCTGTCGCTCGAACCTTTTTGCATTGCTTCAATAGAACCCATTCCTCTGTACGATTTGAACTTTCGTCCCTCGTAGATAATTGTTTCACCCGGAGATTCTTCAGTTCCAGCAAACAACGACCCTGCCATTATGGTGTGTCCGCCAGCTGCTAACGCCTTTACTACATCTCCGGTGAATCTTATTCCACCATCTGCAATGATTGGAACGCCAGTATCAGCAACCGCTTCCGCCACATTCATAACAGCCGATAATTGAGGCACTCCAACACCTGCAATAACGCGTGTAGTACAAATAGAGCCAGGGCCAATTCCAACTTTAACTGCATCCGCCCCTTTGTCAATTAACATTTTAGCAGCCTCAGGAGTTGCAATGTTTCCTACAACACAGTCGATAGTGGAAAACGTCTTTTTTACCTCACCGAATAAATCGATTACACCTTTTGAATGGCCATGAGCCGTATCTACCACCACGGCATCTACTCCAGCTTTAACTAAAGCTTCTACTCGTTCGAATGTATCTCCGGTTACGCCAACTGCAGCCGCTACTCTTAAACGACCAAACTGGTCTTTGGCAGCGTTTGGTTTGGTTCTAAATTTAATAATATCCTTAAAGGTTATTAGACCAATTAACTTGTAGTCATTATCTACAACCGGCAATTTCTCAATTTTGTGTTCTTGTAGAATTTTTTCGGCTTGCTCTAACGTTGTTCCTTCACTTGCAGTAACAATATTTTCCCTGGTCATTATTTCTCGAACTGGTTTGTTCAAGTTTTTCTCAAATCGCAGGTCTCTATTGGTGATTATTCCAGTTAAAATTCCACCATCAGTTATAATCGGAATTCCACCTATTGAATGTTCTTTCATTAGGCCAAGTGCATCTCCCAGAACGGCATTTTCAGGCAGTGTAACAGGGTCTTGGATCATTCCGCTTTCAAATCGTTTTACTTTTCGAACCTGACTCGCTTGGCTGGCAATACTCATGTTTTTATGCAGTACGGAAATTCCACCTTCTTGGGCCAAAGCAATTGCTAATGCAGCCTCTGAAACTGTGTCCATTGCCGCAGAAACAATAGGTAAATTGAGATTAATATTTCGAGAAAACTTAGTAGCAATACTTACATCTCTCGGAAGTACTTCTGAATAGCCTGGGATAAGCAGTACATCATCATAAGTTAACCCTTCGAATAAAATTTTTTTACCAACCATATCTACCCAATTTTAAAATTTCACAAAAGTATGTAATATGATAATTGGGGTAATGTTAAAGCAATTTAATAATCGTGTTTTTCGAGTATAAAATGAGGTTACCTCAACAAGATAAACTCTCCTGAACGTTCAATGGCTGATTCTCTAAACGTGTTTAATGTAAATTTATAAATATAGGAACCCAAAGGTGCATCACCACCTTCTGCTGATCCGTCCCAACCTTCATTCGGATCTTTTGTGGTGAATATTATTTTACCCCATCTATCGTAAATATTCAATTCGTATTTACCCGTTTCACCATAAATGATTTCTGGTTTCCATTCCTCATTAATTCCATCATCATTTGGTGTAAACGCAGTTGGTACTTCAAATTCCGGCTCAAAAACAAAGCACTCCAAATTTGAATAACTCGTATCCGACTTTGGGTAAAATCTTGTTGGGTCTTGAATCACCTCAATTTGATAGCAAAATTCATCAGAATAAATAGCATCGCCATCAAACATATGAGTAGTAGCTTCTACTCTTCTAGTTCTCAAAAAATAATCGCTTTGAAGTTCACCATTGATTCCATAATACGCATAGTAAATTGGCAATAATTCGAGGGTTGAATCCGAAAGAATCAAAGGGCTCCAATCAAGCTCCGTTTCAAATGCGAATTTATCGCCGTTTGCATTTAAGTATATGGTTCTAATCGTATCACTTTTTACAATTGGCTTATCGCATTCATCAATGACAATAGCAACATAAAATGCTCCTAGTTGCCCTCCCAACCCCACAGAATCGTATATAGTAATGAATGAATCCGTCGCATTATTTGGAACGTAGTTTTTGAGTTTTTTAAACGACCCAGACCTACTGTGTCCTCTAAATAACTCAATATGCTTGAATTTGGCTTTTCTATCAACAAAACAAGACACAGCAACCAGACCTGTATCTACAATACTAGCAGACCTTAACCGTATAAACTGTGGTTTATCAACTACCTGAAATCTAGTTCCTAATAAATTTGAGTTTGAAACTGCTCCACCTCCACTTTCAAATGCGGTTATGTAAAACGCATATGTATTTATTGCCAAAATATTGGATATTGTAAAGTTTGTGTCTGTGCCAGAAACCATTCCTGCTAATTCAAAAGGATCGCCATTGATGGAATAATAAATCTCGTAATTCTTAACACCATTAAGCCATCCTATGTATGGCGTCCAAGTAAGAGAAACCTCTCCTTCACAAGGGTCAAATGTTCTATTGAGGTGCATTGTACAATGAGTAGTTCCAGAACCTTGGGTTTTTCCGCAGGAATCCACTGCCGCAATTCGGTAACATTGAGAAGCTAAATTTGCTGGTCGTTGAGCATTTAAATCCTGAAACATTAATGTGTTTTCACTAACCGTATCAATAATTATTTCTTGGCCATTCGCATCTACATAGAACACGTAATATCCTACCGTTTCTGGCTCAGGGTGTTTATCCCAAGTTAATTCTGTATTCCCATTATCCTTATTTACAGAAATGGAATTAAACGTCATTGGTGCTGGACCTGAACTCTTTAAAAGCGCTTCTTTGACAACTGCCGAAACACTTTCACATCCGCTAGCGTCACCGAGTCTCACTTTATAAAAAATTTCGTCGTCACATCGAGCAACCGTATCCCTAAAACTTTCTATTCCAACATTAGCATTGGCGATTGCATTATTCCATATTGGAGGCATTCCTATAAACCTGCGATCAATCTCATAAATATTCGCTGAAGATGGTAATGTTGGAGTATGTATATTATTCCAAGTTAATAACCCAGATACATTGCCATTGACAGTTAAGTTTGGAATAATTGGGCTAAGCGTATTAGAAGGTGTAGTTGTCTTTATTGCACCATCATTATATTGTGCTTGAATATAATATCGGTAATCTTTTGAAGGGTCAAAATTGGCTGAAGTGTGGGTAAACGTATTTTGTAATCGATTGTTCAAATTGGCAACATTAGTAAATGCAGCGCCACCAATACTCAAAAGCACTTCATACCTTGTAAATTCACCAAGTGGATCGCTAGAAATAACCCAATCTAAAGTAACTTCAGTTCCGTCCACAGATATACATCGCAAATCAGGCACAGTTACTTGAGCAAAAGCGGAAAAACCTCCGAACCAAAGCAACAGACAACACAAATATTTCGTCAGCATTTTCACAAAACGCGAATTTAGCACTTTATTGCAAGGAATTATACCAAGGAAACCGAGTGTTAATAAGGTGAGTATGGTAAAAACCTACGATAATGGACTGCATAATAAAGCAATCCGCATACTTTATTTATTATTTTTGCCGAAACTCATTCTTGAAATGAAATTTAGAAACATTGTAAGTGTAATCATACTATTAACCGTTTTCACGTCTGTCAATGGGCTCAAAGCTCAGTATAGTACTGACATAGGTGGTAAAGTAGGGGCTGCACTTTTTTTAGGAGATATTGGAAATTCAGGGGCGGTTGGAATTGATTTGAATCAAATGCGTTACCATCTTGGATTTGGCTATCGATATTTCTTTTCTCCAAATTTTGCGATTCGCGGTGGGTTCAATTATGGACAAGTAAGAGGAAGTGATGCGAACTCTGAAATAAATACGCACTACTCTAGAAACTTAAGTTTCAAGAACGACATTATGGAATTAAATGCTCGAGCTGAAGGGCACTTTCTTACAATTCGTGATGTTGGCAGACGTTATACTTATAGAATTGATTTCAACATGTTTGTCTTTGCTGGTTTAGGGGCATTCTACAATAATCCTAAGGCAAAATATCAAGGAAGTTGGGTAGCATTGCAACCATTGAAAACTGAAGGTGTAAATTATAGCCGCATACAACCTATAGTTCCAGTTGGTTTAGGGTTTCAATTCAGAGTTAATAAAAAGCATTTGATTGGTTGGGATTTTGGTCTGCGAAAAACATTTACTGATTATATTGACGATGTAAGTTCAAGGTACGCCCACTACACCCAATTTACTGACCCAACTGCATTAGCATTGCAGGATAGAAGTATTGAGTTGGCAGGGAAGAATGACCCAAGGTTTGTCGGATCTGAATATTACAGCTACGGTTCAAATCCAAATAGTACTGGTATACGTGGAAATCCTGACAGCAAGGACTGGTATGCCTTTACTGGGATTACATATTCGTACTCTTTCAGAGGAAAGAAAAGGTCTTTTTCTAAGTCCAAATATCATTTTTCCAGAAGAAAGTTCAAGAGAAAACGTTCGAGAGCTAAGTTTTAATATAGCCTTTCGGAACTAAGCACAAGGCGCTACCCACATCTATTCATGAAAGTATCAATTATCACCGTAGTGTTCAATTGTAATAACACTATTGAATATGCGATTGAATCAGTAATGAACCAAAGCTACAAAAATATTGAATACATAGTAATCGATGGAGCAAGTACCGATGGAACTGTTAACACTATAGGAAGTTACTCTAATTATATTGACACCTTTATTAGTGAGCCTGATTCAGGTCTCTACGATGCCATGAATAAAGGCATTGAAAAGGCGACTGGGGATATAATAGGTTTTATAAATGCTGATGACGTTATCAACAGTGCCGATTGTATAGAGCTAATCGTGGAAAAATTTAAATCTACAGGAGCAGACGTTGTTTATGGAGATAAGATTTATGTAGACCAAAAAAACACCTCTAAGGTTGTAAGAGTTTGGAAATCCGGCACTTTTAACAGAAACAAGTACAAAACAGGTTGGATGACTCCTCACCTATCTACTTATATTAAAAAGGACCTCTATGACAAGTATGGAACCTTCAGAAGAGATTTTACAATAGCAGCTGATTACGAATTAATGCTCAGATTTATCTATAAATATAAAGCAAAAACTGAATATATACCTATTACTATTGCGAAAATGCGAGCCGGAGGCATAAGTAATGGTTCATTAAAAAATATTGTAATTTCTAATTTTGAGGTATACAAAAGTTGGAAAGTAAATAATCTGAGGATTTCTCCATTAATTGCGATTAGAAAACCGCTAAAGAAACTAAATCAATTTTTTAAACGAATAAAAGAATGAAAATCGTAATAATTACACAAGATGAACCATTTTACCTTGCGGATAATTTAAGATATCTCATAGAAATACTTCCTGCCCATTCTACGATAGTAGGTTGCGTTGTAGCCAATGCCTCTCCTTTTGGTAAAAAAAGTTCATTCTATGAAAAAGCGAAGCAAACCTTATCAACTTTTGGATTTAATTTCTTCTTTTACTATTCAATTAAATTTTTGCGAAATAAAATCAACCCAAATAAACAGGTAATCAATGTGCTAAATGATTATAAGATTCCACCAATCACTCTCAATGCTCCTATTAATTTTGATGAATCCGTAAAAAGAATAAAAGCATACTCTCCGGATTTGCTTGTCTCAATCCTTGGAAATCAAATCTTTAAGAAACCAATATTAAACCTAGCACCAAAGGGGTGTTTAAATCTTCATACGGCGCTCTTGCCTAAATATCGTGGTTTAATGCCTACTTTTTGGGTCTTGAGGCATGATGAAAAGGAAACCGGGGTATCAGTCTTTTTTGTAGATGAAGGAATAGATTCTGGTCCAATAGTAGTTCAAGAAAAAGTAGATATTGGTGGTATGACGCAAGAGGCGCTTATTGTACACACGAAAAAAATTGGCATGGAATGCATTGCAAAGTCCATCGATATGATCAAGAAAGGCCACCTAAAACTTATCGAAAATGATAACTCCAAGAGCACCTATTTCAGTTTTCCTACTAGGCGAGATGTTGTTGAATTCAGAAAATTAGGTAAAAGATTCTTCTAATGAATATACTGACTTTTGATATTGAGGAATGGTTTCATATTCTAGATAATGATTCGACTAAAAATGAATTAGATTGGAATAAATATGAATATCGACTTGAGGCAAATATGAACCGTATCCTTGAATTGTTATCAAAAAACAACCAACGCGCGACCTTCTTTGTACTCGGCTGGGTTGCACGTAAATTTCCAGAGGTCGTTAAGGAAATAAATTCGTTAGACTTTGAAATAGCAACGCACTCCGACTTACACCAGTTAGCGTATAACCAAACTAAGACTGAGTTCAAAACTGACTTAGAGCAATCTATAAAAAGCATTGAAGATCTGATTGGAAAGAAAGTGAGAACTTACAGAGCCCCTGGATTTTCAGTAACCAATGAAAACCTTTGGGTATATGAAGTATTAGTGAATCAAGGAATAGAAATTGACTGCAGTATTTTCCCAGCTCTAAGAGCCCATGGTGGATTGAAACATTACGGTTCTTCCGAGCCCAGCATACTTGAATTTAATGGTTGCTCAATCAAGGAGTTTCCAATTAATGTCGAAAGTATTTTAGGCCAAAAAATTATTTTTTCGGGTGGCGGATACTTTAGACTATTCCCGTATTGGTTTATTAAGAAAATGATGAATGAGTCAAAATATGTAATGACCTATTTTCATCCACGTGACTTTGACTCGGAACAGCCAATGATTAAGGAGCTTTCATTGGTTAGAAAATTTAAATCGTACTATGGCTTAAATAAGTCTTTTCAAAAACTAGAATCTCTAATCACTGACTATAATTTTATTGATATTCATGAAGCCGAAAAAATAGTAAAATGGGAAAATGTAAAAAAGGTTAGTGTTGGAGTGTAATTTCGGTTAGTCTTATTAGTTGTTGTGCTCTAAAACCAATTCTGCTATTTGTTTCGCTTTTTTTACATTCATGTCTGCATACAACGGAAGTCTCAAGAGACAATTAGTGTAATAATCCGCTAATGAGCAGTCAAAACTTCTTTCGGCAATAACTGGACTTCTGTGTAAACTTTGATAATGAAAAACGGTATGAATTTCTTTTTTCTTTAGATAGGATATCAGTTCTGAACGCCGGTCATTGTTTTGAAGAACTATATAATACATGTGACCATTATTCTCGGCATATTCCGGAATGGCTGGTAATTGTAAAAGATCATTTTTTATTTTCAAAAATACTGCGTTGTATGCGTTCCAAATTGATTTCCTCTGTTCTTGAATTTTCTCTAATGATTCTAATTGAGCCCATAAAAAGGCAGCAGTAATTTCAGAGGGCAAAAAAGATGAACCAATATCTACCCATCCGTATTTATCAACTTCGCCTCTCCAAAATGCCGATCTATTGGTACCTTTTTCCCAAATTATCTCAGATCGTTCAAGAAATCTGTCATCGTTGATTATAAGCGCACCTCCTTCTCCAGAACTTATGTTCTTGGTCTCATGAAATGAAAAAGCTGCCAAGTGACCAATGCTACCTAGCGGCTTACCTTTATAATGACTGTCGATAGCCTGTGCTGCGTCTTCAACAACAAATAAATCGTGTTGCTTTGCAATGCTCATAATCTTGTCCATATCGCAAGCTACACCCGCGTAATGAACAGGAACAATAGCTTTGGTTTTTTCGGTTAACAAGCCTTCAATTAAAGATTCATCCATCCCTGGATGATCAGGTCGTGAATCACAAAAAACAATTTTAGCACCTCTTAAGACAAAGGCATTGGCTGTTGAAACAAAGGTGTATGATGGCATAATGACTTCATCACCAGGTTGGATATCCAATAATATAGCGCACATTTCCAGAGCATCGGTGCATGATGTAGTGAGCAAACACTTCTTTACACCTAATTTTTCTTCAAGAAAATGTTGACATTTTTTGGTATAATAACCATTACCGGAAAGTTTGCCACGGTTTATGGCATCTTGAATGTACTTCGGCTCATTGCCAGTACAGTAGGGTTCGTTAAAGTTTATCATGATTCACTCTGTACAAAATACAATCGTAACCGTTCAAATTAAATTCTTGGTGAATATAAATAGCTTCAAATTCCTCCACGACTGCGCGATGTATTGCGTAGTAATAAACTATTACGATTTCTCGTTTATTTCCCTTTACACTTTCCAAAATATTGGCTATTACTTTGCGCGTAATTGTTTCATCGAATGGGAAGAAAAAGTAAAATATGTTTTCGTCAGGCTGAACTTGGTACAATGCAGCATCGCCACAATGAATTTTCCATGAAAATTTTGTTGGCAACAACGTTTCCATCTTTTTCATGTTGCTTTCAGCTGAATCGCACAACTCTTGTGAAAACTCTACCCCAACAACATCGTTTACTCCGTTCAGCAAACAAACCGCCAATGTTCTGGCTTTGCCACAACCGTAATCCACAACTTTTTTATCCTTAATGAAGGATAGTTTCTTCAGTATCTTTTTGAATGAACGAACACTCGTCGGCTGATACATTTGACCTTTTTTGGCCAATTCCGGGTCTTCTTCATAAATATCTAATTCGTCAACCTCTAATCTTTTTGAAGTATCCAACTGATACTTTTTATCAAACATAGAATCATCGAAACGATTGACTACCAATTCAATAGTATTAAACAAACCTACCCGTTTTACACTCGATAGAAATTCACCAATTGGACTGTTATACCTCATGATTTAAGTTTTAATATCATATTAATCACTTTTTTAGCATCCTCTCGAATTCCTCTCAAATACCTACTTCTAGCAGTATATTCTAAATCTTTTCCCATAAAGAATAGAGTCTGGGCTCCGGTATTATTTTCCGATGTTGAAGAAAGTGCTTTCAAATGTTCATCTACATACCCAAATCCAGTACAGTAGATTATTAAATCAAAATTATCACTAGAACCGTTCGTAAATTCAACCTTGTGCCCTTCGCAAGATTTAATTGCCGGTTGAAGTTTAATCTTGCGTTGTTCTACCAGTTTCTTAGTCTCCCCTGCTTCCATAGGTGGACTGGTATCCTCCAAAAATTTTGGTTTCACCTTCGACAATAGTTTTTCATATACGTAGTATGGCAAATAGACTAGTTTCTGCAACCACGGTTCTTGGGCAAATGTAACTGGAGTTCTTGCAGATACCGTAACCTGAAAACCATGTTTGCTTAATTCTGTCGCCGTCTGACCTCCTGATATTCTACTGCCAACTACCAGTACGTTATTATACTGATAGTCAAATCGTTTACTCAGTTTTTCAGCAGATTGAAACTGTTGAACATGAATAAAAGGTATCCCTTTTAAATCATTATTCTTTGGCACAATAGGATTGTGAAAATAACCAGTTGCGTTTATCAAATATTTACAGCTAATCTGAGTTTCGTCTTTAAGCAGAATAGAATACCCAAAACTACTTTCTGTAACTTTTTCGACTTCTTTATTGAATTGTACATTAAGGCCATGTTGGTCAACGTATTCATTTAAGTATTTTCCAAATTCACGACAACCGTGCTGTTTGAATATTTTGAATTTATCCAACTTAGAACCTGGCAAACGATTGACATACCAAGGCGATAGCAAGTAGATGTTTTCTGGCATATTAAGCCAAGATGTACCTGCGCTTTCACCTTTTTCAATAACAATGTAATCGATTTTATTTTTAGCATAATAGGCACTGGCCAACCCAGCCGCCCCTGCCCCAATAATCAAAAGTTCTGTTTCTATCTGGCTCATTACAACTTGTAATCAGTAAATACGCTTTTAAAGTTAGATGGACTTTTTAATTCCTCAAACGAAGAACTATCCAAAACCGCGCACAAAGGTGTTATAAATGGAGGATACAGTACCAAGGTATATGAACCTACATTAGAAAATTCTATAACGTCCCCCACTGCAACATTTATCTGAACATTTCGGTGCATAATATCATCTTCCATACAAGTTGAACCACTAATTGTGCACTCAATACTTTGTCTGGAATCAACAGCTGGATTTTCAATTATTCTAATCGGTAAGTTCAGTTTGTTTTTAGTTGGTTTAATGTTGTAGATAGAACCCGAAACTATAGCTGAGTAGCTACTATTGGTGAGTTTGATGTGTTTCACCTTAGAATAGAATTTCAAGGTATCCGACAATACGGCCAACCCTGGTTCTAAAATTAAAGTAGGCCTAAATGTAGTTTCTGAAAAATAGTTTGCAATTTCTCCTGCTATTGCTTTGGCGTAATCATCAAAAGTTGGAGGGGTAAAATTTAATTGCTCAATTAAAACCTGAGGCATAGGGCTAGCGAAGCCTCCACCCATATTTAAGGTTTGTATATCGAATCCATTTTGGCTGACTTCATCATAAACCTCAAGCATCTCCTTTGCCAACTCATTATATCCTTTTGAGGATTTGAACGCAGGCATTTGGTGGCAATGTAAAGTGGTAAGATTCAAAAATTGACTTTCGGTTATGACAGTTAATGCTTCGTTAATTTCATTTTTGGAAATACCGAAACGAGACTCCACAACCGACAGATTTAATCGTAGGCCTAATTTAATTTGCTTCTGATTTTCCTCGCAAAAGGACTGGATATATTTTAACTCCCCAATAGAATCCACTTGAATTAAGGAATCATTTACAATTGCTTTGCGAATAGCATCTGATGATTTAGCAGGACCATTAAAAATTACGTCAGAGCCTTTAAATCCAATTTCACTTACTAAGTCATATTCCATTCCTGAAACGACTTCAGCTTTATAACCTTCTTCTAAAACCGCTTTGCAAAAGGCAGGTAAATAATTTGTTTTTACTGAAAATCCAATATCAATCTTGGTGTAGTAGGATTGAAATGCTCTTTTGAATTTCTTCAAATTCATTTTGAGCTTTTCGATGTCCGCGAGATAATAAGAATCGTAAGATTCAAATAATCTTATTATTTGAGCATCTTTAAGGTTCATGATTCTGATTCAACTTTAAGCTCAATAAAAGTTTCTAGTTCTTTCAGATAAGTTGGAATGGAAGCTTCTATTGGAAGTTTTAAAATTAAGAAACCATAGGAATCTCGACCGTTTGTGAACTTGTTAACTGTGGAACCAGATGATTCAAAAATAGTTAGTTCTTCAACGTATTCTAATTCAAGAGCTTCACAGGCTTTTTTAGAATTATAAATAAGCGTGCCCGCAGTATTTGAAGTCATAACCCACTGAACAAATTTTACGTTTTTCTCAATTTGCACGTCTAGATTATCCACTTTTTCACCTAAGTAATAATTCACTGTCATTCTTCTTAGGTCAACTTTCGTAACTGCCTCTAAGAAATTAGACAAATTGTTTCCTCCAAGTCTAGGGCTCATTTCAATAATATGAGCGCCTTCTTCATTAAACACGAAATCAACATCAAGTGGCCCTTCGTTTATGTTAAGTTTCGTACAAATCGACAACACCACTTGCTCGATTTCTTTTTGTTCAATTGCGTTAAAATCTGATGGAAAAACATGACCTTGTGTTGCGACATGAGGAGCTGGTGCCGTTAAACGATTTGTAATTAAAGACAATTTGAGTTTCCCGTGAGAAAGAAACCCCTCTAAAGTGCCTTGTCTTCCGACATGAAATTGTTCAACAATAATTTGTTTTTTGTTGGAATAATCGAATGCTCTAATAATAGCGGCATTATCATCAGAAGAAATTATTTCGATTCCTTTACTTCCTGAGGAGTCAACAGGTTTTACAATCCACTTTGATTCATGTTTAGCCTGAGCCCAGCCTTTAAATTCACTTTTTGTGAACGTTTTGAACAAAAAATGTGGATCTATTTCTTTTTTGTAAAATGAACGAAACTCAGACTTATTAGTGAGTGTTTTAGCAGCTTGGAAATTACAACCCACAAGATTTAATTGCTCACTAACAAATGATGCCGTCTTCACGCCAACATCTGTGTAGGCAGCAATAATTGCCTTTATCTTCTCTGACTGCGCAATTTCAAAGACTTTAGTAATATCCGTTATATCGAGATTATAATTTTTGTCTGCTTCTGCATGTCCAATATTTTCCGGTATATTATCTACAGTAATAACATACACTCCTAGTTCCTTCAATAAACGAATAATTGGAAGTTGATTTATTGTAGCAGCGAGAACGATTACCTTGTCCATAAGACTATTTAGATGTTAGCCTTTTACTCACAACAAACCTAGGACGTGCCTTATTTTCCTTAAATATTTTTCCAATGTACAATCCCAAAACTCCCATATTAGCAAAAAGCAACCCTCCTATGAAATAAATGGAAACCATAACACTTGTCCACCCTTGAATAGGTACGCCAAATACGAACTTCTTATACATGATATAAAGCCCATATAAAAAACTAATGATAGACAATAAAAACCCAAACTTCACGGAAAATCGAAGGGGTTTATTTGATTCCGAAATAATAAGAGTAAAGGCTAGTTCCATTAATTTCCAGTAATTATAGGAACTTTCCCCATATTTACGTTCAGCGTGCCTTACAGGAATTTTAACCGCATCGAATCCTAACCAATTAATTACATTGGTATAATCTATATCCTGTTCTTTAAAGGATAAATATGCCGTGACTACTTTCCTGCTGATAATAGAAAAGTTGGCAACGGTTGGGTCGCTATTTAAACCAGACAACAAATTAAAAAAGTAGTAGAAAACTTTCGACTTCAGCACTTTGAACTTTTTATCCTGCCTTTCGATACGTTGCCCTAATACAACATCATTCCCTTCTTTCGCTTTTTCATAAAGAGTAGGAATATCTTCTGGAAGGTCTTGTAAGTCGCAATCCATAACTACACAATAGTCACCTTTTGACTCGTGTAACCCAGCACAAATAGCTTTGTGTTGTCCGAAATTTCTGGAAAGCTTTAATCCAATAACATTTGGTAGGGTTTGAGTAGTTTTTTTAATTTCCGACCAAGAATCGTCGGGGCATTCATCATCAACTAAAATAATTTCAAAAGAATCAACTAAGCCTCGAAGACTTGTTGATACGCGCTCACATAACTCCTTGATAGATTCAGGGCTTCCGTATACAGGTATAATGATAGAGAGTTGCATCAATAACCAAAGTTATTTAAAATGGTGATTTCTAGAACTTGGTGTAAGAATACCTCTGATACAGAAACTTCTGGCAATGAACTGAACACCTACCAGTCTATGAATCCAGCACCACAAACTATTCTCGTCGGTCACTTTTTCCTTATTATGAAATCAAAACCATTGGATTGACCAAGGCAGTTAATTTTATAGTACAACAGTGATTGATTTTTTGCTTCTTCATGAGTGTACTTTCGTGCTATTCTCAATCCAAGGTACCCTAGAAACGATTTAAATCTTATTAAGCCTCTAATTCCTATTGCAATTGCTTTTCTGGCAAGACCAAATGGAATTGGATAAAACAAATTTCTTAGGTGATAATCAATTCCAAATGCTCTTCCTCCATTAATTGATTCCAAATTCATTTCATACTTCTGCGCATAATACTCTATACCCTTAAACGACAAGTGAGAATAAGAAATTTCATGAAAGCACTCCATAAATGCGGAATAGCCTATAAAGACACCTTCTGGTTTTAATACTCTACTAATTTCCAAAAAAGAGGCATCAACATCCTCAACATGTTCCAAAACAGCATCCATTATTACAACATCGAATGAATTATCCTCAAACGGCAGGTCTTCAGCAGTACCAATAACCGTATTTGCTCCACCTTCAAATGGCTCGACTCCAATCCATTCCCCACCTACTTTTTCGACAATTGGTTTATTCCAACCATAGCCGCAACCAATATCTAAAACTTTTTTATTGCTACATATTTCTGGTAACTCGTAAAGTTGCGAGTTGATATATATCTCACAATCAGGTGCTTGGTCTCTTAATTTTAAAGTTCTAACACCTTCACCCAATACTTTATTTTCTGCATTCATACCTTTCTGTTAACTTATTTCTCTTTCGCGAATAGCGACTGCAGGATTGCCGCGATAAATGGTGTAATCTGACAGGTTGGTAGAAGCCACCGAACCAACCGCAAGAAGTGCATGACTTGCACATCGAACCCCTTGGGTGACAATTGATTTAGCTCCAATCCAAACACCATCTTCCAGAACTATCGGTCTTAAAATTAAATCAAAAGAACTTTTTTTGTAATGATGGTTTCCACTTAAAATTAATGCCCCTTGACTGATACAACAATTATCTCCAATAGTTACCTTATCCAGATTATCAATCCATACACCTTCTCCAATCCACACGTAGTTACCAACAATTAATTTCCATGGATACTTAATATTAACCGCTGGCTTAATTACAACCCCTTTTCCTATTTTAGACCCAAACAGTCTGAGGAGTATAACTTTAATTCTTGTAAAAGGGAAAAAGGGGTTTTGAAAGAACAAAATATTCGTAAAATACCAAAATAAGCGTAGAAGTGGATTTCCTGGTTGATACCATGAATTATCAAAAGTACTTAAATCTGTTTTTTTCATATTTCAAATATACCCCTAACTAAAAAGTTTAATATACTTATCAATCAATTTAGATTGATTCAACTTTTCTAGAGATAATTTCCAGGCTCCTATTCGCCACAACTGTCTTTTTGAGTGAGTCAATTCGGAAAAAAACTCAATTTTTTTTATCCATTTAGATGGCTCCTCTAAACCCAAATCGAAACCAGCTTTTCGTTCCTCCAGATTTACCCAAGGTGTTCTATCAGAAATTAGCACAGGAACAGAGGCCGTTAAACTCTCCAAGATAGAATGCCCAAAGTTCTCTCCTGTGGTCGGTAATACAAAAAGATCGTATTCTTTTATAGTATCAAGTACGACGTCATTAGCCAGCTCGCCTTTGTACTCGACGTTCAGTTTATAAGAACTTATTTCTGTAACACATCGATGCCAATAATCCCTATCTTCAATAGGTCCATAAATATGGAGATAATATTTGCAAGAAACTGACTTAAGAACTGATAGTAAAAAATCTAAATTTTTTACTTGAGCTATCCTAGCAACTACAACCATTCTTAGCATTTCATCTGGCATATTCTGAAAATACTCATCACTAGACTTCATTTTGGATAGACTAGTTAAAACTCGAGCATCTGCATTTTTAAAGTAAGTAAGAACTTGTTCTTTTTCAAATTTTGACGAAACATGCCAAATAACGCTATTGTAAAGTCCAAAAAGCTTCGCTAGATTCAAGAAAATCTGCTTTTTATTCCTCTTTATTTGCAGAGCTCCGTTTCCCAACATCCCTCTCGGAGCTAGAACCACCTTGTTGATTTTCAAACTGTTACAAATCAACAATGGACGTACCGTAAAACGAAAGGAAAATAGACTATTCAAGTAAATAGAGTTCCAGACTTTTTGCAGCTCACTCTTAATGATACCATCAACATTTTTAGGGCTAGCATAGTATAAATGAATATCGTCTCTTTTGAGCCATTGGTCAGTTTCAATACCTGAATAAGGTTCGGAATCGTTTAAATCTCGATCTGACGTTATTAACCATATATCGATATTTGGATTTAGTGCTTGCACAATGCCATCAACACTTCTAATAGGGCCTCCGGCTTTAACTCCTGGCAAATACCAATCAGATAATATTAGAAGCTTGGTGTTATTCAATCTTATTATTTTTCATCCAACTACCTAATGCAACAATGGGCCAAATTCGACTCCACGAAACTTGTTTGTCTCCATTTGCGAATCGATTGAACAAATCATGCAAAGACCCTCCAATAAAATACTCCGTTTCATTCTCTAAATAATCAAACGAGGACAAGCATAAATCTTTTAGTTCATTTTTCATCCAACTTTCCCAAGGTAAGACAAAACCCATCTTTGGTCTATGAATAACCTCGTCAGGCAATAGTCCCTCATACGAATCAATCAATAATGATTTGGCGAACCGAGGATATTTAAAGTTATCACTTACTCCCATGACATATTCCACCAAGCGGTGATCTAAAAAGGGTACTCTAACCTCCAAAGCGTGCGCCATGCTCATTTGGTCCGTATCCCTTAATAAGACATTTTGCATATACGTTGATATTTCGGCTATTGAAACCTTACTTAATTCAGGAAGGTTACCGGTTTCCTGCCAATTAAAACTGGAATTAAGATCATGAAGAAGTGAATCTTCCCCCGTATAGCTGCATAATACACTTTTAATATCTTTATCACTAAGCGCCCTTCTATTTATGGGGTAAGTGTGAGGTACATCAAAATACGGAAGTGTAAATGTCTCCGCTATTTTTTGCCCCTTTATTCCTTGGTATTTAAGTTTAATAAAATGAGCAACAAGGTTCCGAAAATATTTAGGAAAACTGAGTAAATACTTTTTTTGATTCAATTCCAAGTATTGCTTAAAGAAAGGATAACCTGCAAAAAGCTCATCTCCTCCCAAGCCCGATAAAGCTACCGTGAGTCCTGAATTTTTAACTGCTTCAGATACAACGTAACTATTTGGACCATCTCCGCTAGGATGATCCATTGCAAGAAGAGCCTTTGGCACAGCTTGTTTAAAATCATCCTGATTTAAAGCAATTTCATGATGATTTGTATTAAACTTTTTAGCAATAAGGTTGCTGTATTTAGCCTCGGAGAATTCCTGTTCATCAAAAGTAACTGAGAAAGTATCAATTTTTATGTTCAATCGTTCTGATACAATTCCTACTATAAGCGAAGAATCTATGCCCCCCGATAAAAATGCACCAAGCGGCACATCGCTTAGCAATCTCATCTCAACGGACGAGTCCAAAAGAGTTGATACATTTTTAAGAACCTTACCCTTGTTGAAAGAAGATACCGGTCGGTTTTGGCTCAAACTCCAGAACTGCGTCTTTTCAATTTCGTTATCGGAAATTCTTAAATATGAACCTGGAGAAATCATCTCCACTCCCTTTACCATAGTTCTTGGCGTATGCACCGTTTGGTATTTAAGGTATTCTTCCAAATGACCCTTAGCTAATTTTCGTGGGACTAAACCTGTTTGGAGTAAAGCCCTAATCTCTGAAGAAAATAAAATCCTAGAATCATCTTGATAGAAATACAACGGCTTTATTCCCAAACGATCTCGGCACAAAAAGAGTTCGGAATTCAGCTTATCCCATATCGCGAAAGCAAACATTCCATTTAACCGACTAAGACAACTATCGCCCCATTTTTCCCATGCCGCCAGCAAGACTTCTGTATCTGAATTAGTCTGAAAATTATAACCTAGTAACTCTTTTCGAATCTCTAAATAGTTATAAATCTCACCGTTAAAAGCGAGTACATAACGTTTCTTCGGATCCATAAATGGTTGATTAGATCTAGCATCTACATCTATTATTGAAAGCCGAGTATGAGTAAGTATAACTTCAGAGTCCAAATAAACTCCGTTGGAATCGGGACCACGATGGTCTATTGCTCCTGCCAATAAATCGGAAATCCGCTTAGCATCTCCTATACCTTCTAAACCATAAACACCTGCTATACCACACATATAATCAAAAGGTTTTTACCCATGAAAAATCACTAACCATTTAGAAGTCTTTGAATCTTTTCTACCCATATTTTTGGAGTGTTTTCCTGAGCTTTATTATGACTTATTTCACCAAATTCATTGAGTTTTTCTACCCCAAGACGAGATATAGTCAACATTTTCCCACACAAGTCCTCAACATTACCTGACTGAAAAACGAAACCATTTTTTCCTGAATCTAAAAATTGAGTCCCCGCCATAATTTTATCGCTAAGAATCATTGGCATTCCAGCTGCTGCCATCTCATGGACGCTAACACCCCATGGTTCAAAATGACTTGGTAGTATATAAACAGAACAGTCTCTTAAAATTTCTGAGACTTCACCGGGCTGTTTAAACCCAAAATGAGTTATGCCTTTTTGTTCTAACTTATTGTCCCACTCCGAACCAGTGCCTATACAGTACAGGTCCCATACCCCACCTTTTTTTTGATACCTACGATAAGCTTCCCATAAATCGAATATTCCTTTCCGTTTTATATATCTACCTAAGTAAAGAAACTTACCTGATTTATTGTTTGACTTTTTCCGAGACTCATAGTGTTTATTAAACCTATCGACATCAGCCGTATAAGCACCTGTAAGAATTTGCTCGTTACTAAACCCCATGCGCAAAGCCAATTTTTTTTGAGAAATTCCTGGAACAAAACAGTAGTCGAAGCTCTTCTTCTTAAAAGTTTTAAAATAATAAGCCTTTAGTTTTTGCTTAATTGATTGGTCAAAGGAATTGTCGAAACCTAACAATGATATTTGCTCTGGCTTTAACAAACCCAACAAACTATTATAACCTCGATCGCTCCAACCAGCGAAAAAAACCAAATCAGGGTTAGTTTTTTCTAGAATTAGCTGAATACTAGCTTTATTTAAATCGTTACGATTGTACGTATAAACATTCGAAAAAAATTTAAATTCAAATGGAGCTTCGTCGTTTACAGGGTAATGAATTAAATGTACATAATTGGTTTGCGACAAAAGATTCACAACAGTTGTAAAATACTCTGCTAACTCGGAATAACAAATTAAGATACATTTGTTCATACTCATAAATTACAAAGTTCGTGAATTATAGTCTTTATAAGCCTTGGATGCATGACCAAATCATCAATCTATTCGTTGCGCAATATAACGTAGCTTTTGATGAATTTGCAATAAAATTTAAAGAATTCTACTTTCATCCATTTCAACAGAATAAAGCTATTATGTTAGTAGCGTTAGATGGCGGAACCGTTGCTGGTTTTCAGAGCTTTTTTTATTGGCCAATGGAGGTTGGAGGGAGCCAATTAAATGCATACCAAAGTGGGAATTCTATAGTTAATCCAAAATATCGAGGCCAACGTCTATTTAATAAGTTGCTCCAGCAAATCTATTTAGGGGAGCAATATGATTCAATTGATTTTTTAATGGGTTTTCCTGTAGTTGCCTCTTATAAAAGTTTCATCAGAGATGAATGGCTGAGCCCCTTTGATCTAGAATGGTATGTAAAAGTCATCAACCCGATTGGTGGCGTTTTTTCAAGTAATTCAAACTTTGTTGCCACCCCCAATTTATCGGACTACGTAAAAGAATCAAAGTTCCTTAAAACTAATTACAACGAAGAGTTTAATTCTTGGAGAGCAAATTTTTCGGATGACAAACATTATTTTCAGCCAAAAAATTATCCTGATATTCTTTTGGAATATAAGATAACCAAACGTAAGCGATTCATCAATGAACTAACCGTTGGGAATTTCTATGGCAATTCTAAGGATCTAAAAGGTGCATTTGATGAATTAACCAAGTTTGCCTTCAGAAAGTTTAATGTAACCATAGTTTCAATGGCCATTTCTGCCAATAATAATGAAATTATAGAATGTCTAAAATCAAGTGGTTTCAAAAGAATAAACAAGGCGATACACTTTATCTATAAACCTATAAAAATAAATCCACAGGAGCAATATGCCAGTTGGATGTTAACCCGAGGAGATATAGATACATGGTAATAGAAACCTATCAAAACAAAAATTTTCTATACTATTTGAAGGTAGTAATTGGCTTCGTTGAATTTGCTACTCTTAGGGGGTTTAGTTGGACTGACAAGGAATTATTGGTTCTCAACCTACACAGCACTCCAAAGAAGCTTACGACTAATTTTGAAAACCATATAAAGTTTCTTCGAAAAAATTTTAACATCATAAAACCATCTGATTTAAGAAATTCACAACTACATAGCGCTGGTGGAAAACCAAAACTACTTCTGACTTTTGACGATGGATTGAAAAACAATCTTTATGCTGCTGAAATACTTGAAAAATATGACCTTCAGGCTTTGTTTTTTATTGTACCTGAATTTGTAGAGAGTAGCTTAAAAAAAGAAGGAAAAAAATATTATTTAACTAACATAAGACCTGTGGTTAATCCTAAATTCGACAAAGAGCCAGAAGATTTTGAGTCTTTAAGCTGGCTGGAAATCAAAAGACTGGTTAATGCAGGGCATTCTATTGGGTCTCATACCATGTCGCATTTATTAAATAGCGATATGGAAGACTATGAGTTGAACTCTGAAATCACCGAATCAAAAAAGTTTATTGAGGAAAAAGTAGACGTAACCATAATGGATTTTTGTAGTCCAAACAACACGGCTCTTAGTGTTTCTAGAAGAGCTCTTCAATTCATAGAACTTAACTATAAATTTCATTTCACTACCTATCATGGTGCTAATGATGCGAAAAACATACCCCATCAGATAAAGCGTATCAACATAGAGTCGTATTGGGATTTAGGAGTCGTAAAATTTGCGCTGGGTAGATTTCAGAATAACAGGATGCAGTCCTGATGTTTTGTAAATCAACCTATGTTTTAATTTCTAAAGAAACTAGTTACTCGATTACTACTTACTCATTTCAAGGGAAACACATCCGACAAAACGTTCTTCTTCTTCAACCAAATTAAACATTTCGTCTCCAGAATCATTGTAGTTGCATTTTCTGATAGCTTTAAATCCGACTTTTTCTAATGCTACTATGGTCGACTCAAAGTCCCACAACCAAAGGTGGCTGGAATTACCAAGTACCTGCTCTGCAATCGCACGAATTCCCCTCTTCCTCGATTCTTCGACCATATAAGTATCTCTAATAAAATGAATTGAAGCTTCAGTGTTACCTTGCTTCTTTTGTTCCAGATACCGCTCTACCATATATTCCAAATCAGGCATAACTAAACGAAACTTACCCCCTGGCTTCAACACTTTATAGCTATTTATCAAAGCGGTATTAAAATCCTCAAAACTTAAATGCTCCAGTACATGGGAACAGTATAGACCATCAACACTATTATCTTCAATCGGAAGTCCTTTTATAATATCACCAACGATAATATTCTTTGGAAACTTTACCTTAAGAAATGGTCCCAGTATAATGTTCAAAAAAAAACTCTTTTGGATTCTTAAAGTAGGAGAAGTATCAAAATTCAACCATTGATCTGGTGCCGACAAACCACATCCATATTGTGCGTAAACTTTCTGCATCTTATAATTGTTTAATCTGCAATTATCTAACATTTAATTGAATCTCTGCACCTTCTTGAAGGTCAAATTCGCCTTCCGAAAAACAGTCTGAATTCTTTTTTGCTTTGTAAGTGTAATAATACAACCAAATGTAAAAAGGAAAGCCATGTAAAAAATAATGACCTTGTCTGACAAAGTTCAATAATATAATAACCAGTATGGCGTTATTGATAACCCAATAAACCTGATCCCCTTCCCTTTTGACTACGTAGAACTTAATCAAAATGTATAAAAAAAAGATTATACCAAATAGGCCCGTTTCGGAAATCAATCTCAAAAACATAGAATTCGCATCTTGTGAATTCCAGTCAAATCCCGAAATTCCAACATTTTTAGTAAGCGAATATTTCTGAAAAGAGGTAGGATGCGAGCCAAGACCTCCTCCAAATAAAGGATTTTCTTGAAAGCTCTTAATGGCCACATGGTAATTATTAAATAGGATTATACTACTTCCGTGGGTACTTCCAATTTTAAAATCCCCAGTTTGAAAAACCTCAATTGAACTATTATATCGATCTCGGAATTCAAAGTTATTTTCATAATTGTAGCTAAAGGCTATAAAACCAATAGGAATTACAACTACACTGTACTTAAACAGTCCTTTATTAAAAAGCAAAAGAAGCAAGGAAACGAATAGTCCAGTAGTTGCATTTCCACTAAAAGTCAAGAAATATACTACCAAAATAATCATGGATTTAAATTTACCATAATAGTAGTTTCCACCAATAATATTATGCAAAGCAACAAAAGCGCTACCCACCATAAACGTCGCGTAATAAGTAGGTTCTCCAAAAATTGAATTTACTCTAAATCCAAAGAGACCACCTGGAACAACACCCCATTTATTAAAAATGTATGAATAGTCAAAACCTAATTCAAACCCAATTAAATAGCTAGTAAACTGGATTAGACCAATAATTGTCGCTATCCACGCACCCTTAAGATAAAGGTTGAAAAGGTACTCGACATTCAACTCATATCTTCTTAGAATGTAATGGTAAAATAAATATGCCATGAAAGTCCCTAAAAATATCTTAATGAACTGGCCGATTTGATTTTGTCCAGTAAGTATTGAGACAACCCCGGCAAACAAAAGCACTATATAGACCCAAAAGAGAGTTCTGGGAAATTGGTAAACTCGAATATATTTTTGTAGAAGTACTATGATTACGAAATATCCTATGTAAAACTCGAACGGGTTATCGAATAATGTAATTGAGTTAATAAACAAGGTCAACAATAATGCATAGTCTATCCACTTGGGGACTCCGGATCTTATAGGTATTGCATTGTGTGCCAGATTCATAATTACCTAGCTTATCTTCTTTTCTTTAATCATTAAAAAGGGCTTTTCAATGTACCTGTAACTTATGGCTGAAATTGCTATACTAATAGAAAAGGAACCCACATATAGCAAGAAATTATGAAAAAGGTTTTCAATCATTCCAAACTGACTCATAATTTTAACTAGAGCAAAGACCACGATAAGGTGATACATATAGATACCATAGGAAATGGTTCCAAGATAAGATAACGACTGAACCTCTATATCAATCAATGGCTTTTTCGCTAATGAAAAGTGTAAAATGAGAAAAAGAAAAAGTATTCCATACACTAAATGAATTCCGTCTTGAATCACTGTTGGAGTGTAAAATATTAGTAAAGGAATACTTGCTAAAGATGCAACTGCTAGAAATCTATTATGAATTACATTTAATAATTTTGAATCACTGAAAACCAACCAAGCCCCTAAGGCACCAATAGACATTAATTCAAACTTATTCATGGCAAAAAACTTTTTGAGAAAAGAAAAAATTGATTCTGGAACTAATTCTGGGCCAAGTAAGACTATCCCTCCTTTAAAGAGCACAAAAAGCAACGTGAACAAAATGATAGTTACAAAGGGTTTTCTAAAGTATGCAATTAAAAAGGGCCAGAAGAAATAGAATTGCTCTTCGACACCTATTGACCACGATTGCCCAATATGAGGAACAGCAGGTACCACTGAATACGGAACATTTGGTAATATCAATGCATAAAAGCTGAAATTGAACCAGTAGTTATTATTAAAATGTTCTGTAAAATAAGGAAGATTGAACCAAGAAATCAAAGGCAATACCAAAAAACCTATTAGAAATACAAAGTAGTACAAAGGCCATATTCTGAGAATCCGTTTCAAATAGAAATTCTTAAATGATATTTTTCCTTTAGTCCGTTTTTCCTTCAATAATATGTATGTAATTAGAAAACCACTTAAAACAAAAAAGAAATACACGCCTAAACTACCGGCCTCAAAGATTACAGGTTCCTTCCAATAATTTTTGAGCCCTAGACTATCCTTAATCAGCTCTATATGAGTTATAACTACAAGAGAAGCAGCAAAAAAACGCATGGAATTTATTCCCTTAAAATAGCTAATATTCATCCATCCGTATTTTGATTATTTCATTACACACTGCATTACTGTACAATTCATTTCCTCTCTTACTAAAGTGGATTCCATCCGATGCAAATATATCCCGATTCAGCTTGGTGATTTGTACAATTTGAACTCTGCTTATATCGCCAAACACATCGGTAATTTGTGTATTGAAGAGCCTAATCTGATTATTAATATTTTCACTCGAGCGTAAGAACAAATCGACGTTAGTTACTTCTAATGGAAGCAATATGTATATTGAACATTTTTCGTTTTTGATTAGAGAAGAATTAACCCATTTTGAGTAGTTTTCCAAGATGTAATCTGTTTCATAACCAGCAAGAATATCATTTATTCCTAAACTTAAAATCAATACCTCGATATTCTTTAATCCGTCTGTTTGAAACGTCTTCAAATGAAACATCTGAAGCCCTCTAATCGATGCATTATAAACAGTTTGGCACTTAACTCCTATACTTCGACTGTCTCCAATTAATAAAACCTTGCTCCTGTTAGCATTTAGCAAGGGAATTAGGTTCATTAAGTTCTTTTTTATTGAAAATCGACTTTCAGCCTTATAGCTTACGTAAGCCGATTTTAATTTCCAGAAAACTGATGTACTTATAATAGTGTGATAGCCGAAGAAAGCTAAAAGTGCTACAAAGAAAAAGTAGAAACCTGTTTTTGACTTGTTTTTCTTCAAACTGAAGAATTAACAATTTTACCCAATAGCTCTTTGGCTAAGTTGTCGAAGGTAAATGACTTCATGATATTAATAGATCTTTTCTTCTTCCCCATGAGAGAAGCTTCACTAGCACTGAGCAGCGCTTTGGACAATGCACTTTTGTTAAAGGGTGGTATCAGCCAGCCATTTTTTTCACTTACTAATATTGAAGTTGCACCAACGTCAGTTGCTATTATCGCTAAGCCTCTGGACATAGACTCCATAATCACATTTGGCATCCCTTCCGAATGACTTGGACAAACCAATACATCACAATTATCTAGTACTTGAATTAGCTCTTCTTTTGACTTTATTTCTCCATGATATGTATAGTTTGAATTACTTACTTCCGGCAAGGGGCCTACAAAATGAAACTCACAATTTAAGTTCATTCCTTCTAGCACTTCATACAATTCCTTTAGTCCTTTTCTCTTTTCGTTTCGCCCAACAAATAAAAATCGAGGTTTCGCCCCTATTTGATTCAAAGCCTTAGTTTGCAACCAACTTTCGTCAATACCACCTGGAGACTCAATTATTCTTTCTTCCGGAATTCCAATTGACTGAATTAATGTAGTTATTTTTCCTCCATAGGAAAACACAATATCAGAGTTTACTATAGAGTACCTTGCAATAGTTTTTAAACCCAATTTTTGTAATGTCTGTTTTAAGCCAGCAGAAGGTTGAAACATCTCTAAGCCATGAAGCATCACACCTATTGCTGGGGTTTTAGAAAAGTTCCTATTCTTGAGAAACGAATATGTTGTAAATCCCTTGGTGTATATAAAGTCAAACTCTCCAAGCCTACCTCTAACGGAGTTAAAACACAAATTACTATATTCTTTCGAATTTCGGATATAATGACCGGGAAAGGACTGATTTGTGGGGAAATTAAGCCCAATCACCTCCAAATTTCCATTAGTACCATGAAATAATGATCTAACGTCTTCTTGGCTAGGCAATTTTTTACCATTGTACACACAGTGAATTAGAGTCAAATGAACGTTAGATTTTAACAGACTCCTAACCAAGTTTTCTGAATGCCGTTGCATTCCTCCAATGACGTATGGAGTTATTCCATCAGTAACAAATAATAAACGCATTTTTAACAACTAAGAATACCACTTACACTAGATCAAACTAGAACAGATAAATACTTTTCAAGAATAAGGTTTCCATCCTTGGAAAAGTTCACCTTAGCTAAATTTTTAATCTCTTCCTTTTGTTCATTTTTGACAAATTCTAAGTCATCTAAATCCGACAGATTATTGATTTGATGACCAACATTATGTTTACGTACGAACTCCGAATAATCGCCTACACCCGAGCTGATAAGTACTTTTAACCCGACAGATAAATATTCGGCAAATTTTACAGGCGACGCTACTTGGTTGGTAATGTTTTCGGGGCGGATTAAGATTCCATAATCTCCAACCGCCAGATAAGAACTTACCAGCTCTGGTTTTAGCCAAACTCTAGCGACCTGATTAGGAAAAGACTTGCTTAACTCATTTGATAAATCTTCGTTTTTCATCAATAATAGAAGTCGAGTATTTTTTCCAAGATTGAGCAAATGTGTAAACAAGGCCTTCAATTGCCTCATCCCTTGCCAGCCATCATTTGACCCAGCATAAACAAATATTAAGTCTTCTTTAGACCATTCCAATTCAGTCAATACATTCAATGATTCTGTCGTCCCATTCTTTTTAAAGGAACAAGGAATAACAGAATAGTTACTTCCATGATAATCGTAATATTCACTCCAATACTCAACTAATTTTTGTGAAACGGAAATAAGCCAATCGCTTTTAAGAATTGCCTGTTGTTCCAATTTCTTAACCTCCTCAACAGTCAAAGCACTCCCATAAACATTAAATTCCTTAGCCTCAGCCCAAATTGCTCCCCTACCGTCGTAAACAACTCTATCGTTCATTCGAAAAGTCTGAATTAAAAGGTTTGTCGCAAAAACTCCACGACCTAATAGAGTCGCACTTTTACCAATTCTTGACAAAGCAAGCCTTAGAAAAATTGAATTCAATCTCCAGTTTTTGATTAGAGGAATCATAGGTAAAACAATAGCGTCATTACACCAAGATTTTATGGTTTTTCTGGAATTAAAAAAGCCACGAAACGAAATAAATGAGATAAGCGTGACTCTAGCATCGGTATTCGCTTTTAACAACTCAACGACATCCACTACTTGAGTCTTAAAAATACCGTTAGGGGGATCCGCAAAGGTTAAATATACTGATGGCTTAGAGCGACTCATTTAATATTTCTAGAATTCTTTCAGTAGATTTCCCATCCCAAAATTGGGGAATTTCCCCCTTTTTGTACGTACCATTTTCAATCGCTTCAATACATTCTTTAATCTCACCAACATCAAATGGAACTAGGGTGTTACTTCCATCAGTCAGTGTTATGGGACGCTCGGTATTTTCTCTCAAGGTTAAACAAGGAACTTGACGAAAGGTCGACTCCTCTTGAATACCACCACTATCTGTAAGTATGAACTTGCAATACTTAACTAATTTTTGAAATTCAAAATAAGCCAGTGGTTCTAGGAGAATCAGACTGTTGATTGCACTGAAACGATTATATAGGCCATGTTTTTTAATACTACTTATAGTTCTCGGGTGAATAGGAAATACGATCTGATAGCTATCATTTAAATAACCAAATAAATTCAACAGTTTTTCGAGCCCTTCTTTAGAGTCTACGTTGCTCGGGCGATGAATAGTAACCAAGGTAAACTCTTCCGGTTTAACCCCTGTGGTCTCAAGAATTTTAGAGTCTTCAATTTCATTTTCGAAGCCCACAATGGTATCAATCATGGTATTCCCAACAAAATGTTGAATTCCCTTTTTGCCTTCTTTCTTCAAGTTTTCTGTACCACTGGATTCAGTGATAAAATAATGATCAGAAATTTCATCAGTTAGTATTCTATTAATCTCTTCAGGCATTTCTCGATCTTCTGAACGTAAACCGCTTTCTAGGTGGGCCAATTTAATGCCCATTTTTTGAGCCGTAATGGAACCGGCTAATGTGGAATTCACATCGCCTGGAACAATTAATAAGTCAGGATAAAATTGCTCATTAATTAAAGATTCCAATCCCAACATGATTTTTGCGCATTGGGTATTCGGACTTCCTGCACCGATATTAAGAAAAAAATCTGGATGAATCTGAAACTGTTCGAAAAAGACATCTGACATGTTTTTATCATAATGTTGTCCAGTATGAACCAATTTTATTTCAAGATCCGGGTAGCGCATTGCTACTTTTTTGAACTGTGTAATCTTTATGAAATTGGGTCTTGTACCTACAAGAATTAAAATTCTCTTCATTGTTCCATTTTTTTAAAGTCAGTTTCTATTTCATACTTTCTGTTCATGGATTTTAAATAGACATCAAAAGTCCGAATATTGTGCTGACTTAGCATCTTAGGATGCGAGATAAAATGAATGGACTTATTTGCCTTAGAAAACTTTAAATAAGTACTAAGATTGAATCTGTTCATCAGTTCAATCGAAATCATTTTTAAATTAGGATGTTTCAATTTAGCATCTCCTCCATCTGCACTTCTACCCTTTCCATATGATCGATCTCCCAGTTTCCACAACACCTTCAGTGCAATTTTATTTAAAAACTCATGAGTTTTAGAAACACTAATTGTGGATATCGGAAACTCAACAAATTGCCCACTACGATCTTCGATGGTTACTTCATTTTCAAATTGGTATGGAAATGCAACTGGGGTATCCGTATAGTCAAATCGTTGGGCCTTTGATTGATAGGCTTGTCCACATAAAACACTAAAATCGTACTTGACACCATACTTTAGAAAATACGGTTTAAACGAACTAAAAGGCTGTACGCACCAACCGCCTGCCCGAAAACCTTCAGGAGAGTAATCTGGATATTGTTCCTTAATAATTTGACTCAATGTATCTATAGAAGTTGAAAATACATCTTCCCTTTCCTCTTCGTTTAAATCAGGGAAACTATACTTATCTAGATTGGTCAACCTCCAAAAGTTTTGATTAGCGTCATACTTCGAATCCAACCAATGAGAATGAATATGTGGGAAACAATAATGTCCCTCCTTCACCAATGTAAGAATCTGTTTTTTTACAATTTGATAATCCTCGATGGCCCTCTTCTCTTCTCTACTTTTTAGTTGAGTCAAGTATGTTGAGTCGATAAAGAAAATCCCCGTCATTTTATATCTTCTCAATAGCTCAATTACTTTATTCGTTGGTTCAATGAGGCATTTATTAATCTCACCACTGTTTGAACCTAAAAAAAGTTCATAATCAAAGGTTATTAGAAGATTCTTTTTCAACCCTGTTGCTTTTTAAACAAGAAGTTGATGGCTCCAATTTTCCCGTCAACTCGATTAGCATACATAGTTGGACCCGAGAAAATAAACCCTTTATCAAACAACAGTTTAAACAAGTCATTTGATGAAGTTTCTCCAACATAAGGGGAATCAAACATATATTCTACTATGATGTAGTGAAAAGAAGGTAAACACCCACTTGCTCCCTTTAATACATCAAGTTCATTGCCTTGAGTGTCTATCTTCAGCAATGTTTTTTTGCTTAAATCAACTTGATGCTGCTCACATAAAATATCGAGTGTACTAGAGGTCAATTCTACTTTTTCAATCTTTTCAGGATTATCCCATTCGAAATTCTTTTTTAATTTGTTCTCCTCCACACCGAGTATTGAGCTCATTTGAGAGTCCTCATGAATGTTAAAAGTAACTGGCATAACCTTATTTGAAGCCAATTCATTTACAACTGTAACCTGATTTGACTTTAAATTCTTTCTGATTTCCGTATTTAAATTCTTATTTGGCTCAATGCAATAAAAAACCAAATCAGGAAACAAAACTGTCATAGACCTTGAGAACATTCCTTCATTGGCCCCCACATCCACAACCTGTTCTATATTCAATATTTCCGATCTCAAGATAAATAGTTGATCTAGCAAATACTGCGGATAAACATCTGATGAGGCAATTCCTAACCTATTCATCATCAGCCCTAGTTCAAATCGCCTTTTTATTCTATAATAAATACCTTCTAAACTCTTATACATCTGTTTTCCTAGTCATTAACGGTTCTTGATATTTAATGCAAACGAATTACCTCTTTTTCAAAACAATTAAAAAATAATTTGCCGGTCCAATCTTTAAAATTCTCCTAAAATGGCTTTCAATCATTAAATAGACTCCTTGAATTGGCCCCATTCTAAATTTGAATTTTCTGTTTAACCAACTACTGTAGCACAGAGGCTTCACAGCCTTTATTTTAAAACCTCTATCATTAAAATAGAGTTCAATTTCACTTTCATTGATTAATAGGGAGTTTATATTTGGATTGGAACTGGAAAATCTAATGAAATTATTTCCCTTGGTGTTTGGGATAACGACATAAAAACTACCTGAATCAACAAGTTTTTTTCTTATTACCTCCAACAAATCATCAACCCTTGGCAAAAGAAACAAAGAATTAATCATGCAAAACACTTCAAATTTCTCTTTTTTCAAAACTAATGCATGTATATCAGCCTGTCCATAACTCAGATTCGGTCGACCAAAATTAGTCTTTGCATTCATTATTGAATCTGAGTCAAGGTCAAAACCTTCGACCTGCTTATTACAATTTTTAGCAATTAAATATGAAGTCTCGCCATTGCCACAGGGCGCATCAATAATGTTATTTAATTCCTTATCATTAATATTTACTTCCTTAGATATCGCATTTGAAAACTGAAATTGCGGATAAGAAAACTGAAAAAGAAAGCGTTGAAAACTACCCTTCATAATGAATACAAACCTAAACTAACAACCAATATCAATTCAGTGTAAAAACCAACATTTTATAGCGTTCAAACCTAAGACTAACTATTGTATTTCGAAAGCTTAAGTCGACTAAAAATACATCCATCGAACCTTCCAAGCCCAAGAATAATAATTCAATTGTTCTTGTAGTTGTGCTAGGTTACAAAACAGAACCATAATCCAACCGGAAAAACGTTAACCAAACCCCTACAAGCCACTTGTTTAATGCCTAAAATATGTATAACTTTGAAAGTTAACAAACTGAAATTATGAAAACCTTAAATCTAATTTCCTTAGGCCTACTTTTATTTCCTTGCACCTTGTTTTCCGCGGATTTCTATTGGGTGAAAAACACTGGAAATTGGTCTGATTATTCGGTTCATTGGGCAACCAGTTCTGGTGGAAATCAATTTCATACTCGTCCGCCAGGACCTTTTGACAACGTTCTTATTGATCAAAATTCTTTTTCACAATCAAACGATTCAATAATTCTCGACATAGATGCGTCCGTAAAAAACATAAATTTCAGTACTGGTGTGAAAACGAATCTGGTTGGTGAAAAAAATCTTACAGTCTTTGGGAACCTAAAGTTTGATAGCGTAGAAGTCTATATACCTCACCCAGGAGGAATTCACCTTGAAGGCACCGATAGTATTCATACATTCGACCATGGGACACAAACCATTCGAACCGAATTGCACTTTCTTGGAAAACCAACAGCCTATTACTTGCAACGTAAATTGGAGCTTTACGGTGGCATACACTTAAATGATGCCAGTCTATTCACCAATTCGTTTGATGTCTCAGCTTGGTTTCTTGTTGGACAATCTGTATCGAACTTACATCTAGGAAATTCGATTGTTTTTTTAGGTTTTGCGCATGGGGGAGGCTCATTAAGAGGCGTGTACATTTACGGAGGAACTTCCCATATTTTCGCCAGCAGAATTGAGTCCGTGAACGGTCATTTTCATGATGTTTCGTTGCATCCTTATACTCATTCACCGACCATTACATTTGGTAATAAAGCAAGCTATGAGCACATTTATGTAGAAACTACTAACACCTTTCGATTTGACTCTGGAGAAAAAACTGTTCTTGGAAACCTTACTATTCTGGATGGAGGAATTGGTTTAGGTTCTGGAATACAAAATCTATCCTCACTAAAAATATTAGGCCCTTCAGAATCTCTTATTATAGAAGAAGGGGTTGGGGGTGTAGAACATAATCTAAATGGCTATTTATATCTAAATCCCGATGCTAGTGGAATTACAACATTAAAAAGCTTGTTTCCTGGTACAACTGGAACCCTTAACACCTATTTAAACGACTCCGTATGTTATAACAATTTAAGGGTCCAGGATTTAAATATTACTGGATATAGCACTTTTATTGCAAGAAATAGTATTGATAGAGGCAATACGCAAGGAATTACATTTGACACTTGTTCAAATATTCATAGGGTAGGTTTAGCCAAGTCAACCGTTCCAACCTTTGGAAATTGTGTAATAGGAGATACCATTAACGATAGACTTACAATTGAAGCCTACCATTCTGCAGGTAGCGCAACAAAAGCGTCCACTTATAAGATGCCCATACATGGAAAGCTTATAGACCTTAAAAATGGTAGTTACGGGTATATTAGACAATCGACCGGAGCAGACACCATTTCCATGGAAGTTTTGCATAAATTCGGGACTCGTACGGTTGCGGATACGGTTCATTGGGTAATTACTGATACGGTTTCAAATCCTGGATTAACTGTACTTGAAATGGAGACTAAACATGGAAACATTGAGGCTAATCCAAACCCAATAGTTGATTTTGTAGTATTTAATGACCTAGTAGTAGAAAGTAAATTAACAATTTACGATGCTACAGGAAAAATAGTCGAGGAGTTGAAAGTTTATAATCAACGATTAGAATTGGATTTAAGTCATCTTCCTAGGGGATTTTACTCGGTTAGTATCCAAGAAAAAAACAATGTAAGGAGTACAAAACTGATCAAACAATAATTGTAATTCTATTCTGCTGCGGTAGATTTTATCTAATAATTTTTCTAAGATTTTTCCTTGGCTTTTATCAAATCTGAATAAGATTGATATCTATTTGTGATATACCCCTTATCAATCTCCACAATTTTATTACAGTTTTTAAGCGTACTATACCTGTGTGCAATCATAATACAAGTAATGTTTTGGTCCTCGGATAGCTTGGAAAGCGTTTCTGAGAATTTCTGTTCAGTTTCGTTGTCTAAACTGCTGGTAGCCTCATCCAATACAAGAATCTGCACATCGTTATATAAAGCTCTGGCAATTATGAGCCTTTGCTTTTGCCCACCGGAAAGATTAGCACCGTTCTCTCCTACTTGCGATTCCAAACCACTAGGCAAATTATTCAATAGCTCAAGCATATCGACTTGCTCCAGAACAGTTTGCATTTTATTGAAATTCCAGTCTTTTTCGGAATGTCCAAAAGCCAAATTTTCAGCCATTGTCCCATCCACTATATAGCCCTCTTGAGGGACATAACCTATTAGAGATCTCCAGGCGAACTTGTTATCACTTGTAATTGGAATTCCATCAACACTTATGCTACCACTTTTCTGAGTTAAAAAAGCCAACATCAAATTCATTAATGTGGTTTTACCCGAACCAGATGTACCTACAATACCTAGAACATCTCCTTTGTTAATCTCAAGATTTATCTTATTCAATACTGAAATACCTTCAGTATACCAAAACCCCACATCTTTGAGAAGTATGTTATTTTTAAATTTCAATTCCTCTGTTCCAACCTCATGCTCCTGAATAAACTGCTCAAAGTCTACAGAATTAGAATCTTGAATTTTATCAAAAATGTAACTAAACCCTTTTATCCCCATCAATGCAAGCATGATTCTATTCATACTAGGCAGCAAACGATATGAGGCCAATGCAAAAATTGAAATGATAGTGACCAAAGATTCTTTAGAATCTGAAATCGATAAATTGGTGTAAATAATAAGAAGTGAGAGACACAGAAAAATACTCGTTTCTAATATTTTACTTGGAAGTTGGGTGAAAAAATATTTCTTTTCCTGAAAACTTACCAGCTGGGCCAATACATTTCGATACTCCTTATAAAAAAAGACATCTCTATTGGACAACTTAATATCGAAATAGCCAAAAATGGCCTGATACATTTTTCTAGCAGCAAAAGGCCCCACTCGATTAATTTCAACTTCGTACTCTCGAATTTTCTTATTGGCACTTCTGTATGCCAAGACAAATAACGGGCCTATTACAAAACCCACTATTAGTATTAAAATGGGTTTATAGATAGTTAAAGCAACCAGGATTATTAAAATAACTGTAGACTCCGATAATAAGTTGATGGACGCAATGGATATATTGTTAGCAAAGTGCATGGGCAAAGCAAACCCTTCGTTTACCAAATCCGTTGAATTTTTGCTTTTCAAAAAAGAAATACCTTTTTGATTATAATGAACAAATTGCTTCTGCGAAATCTCACTCGAGAGGTTATATGCAAAATGGGTTTGGTATTTTATTACCATTAGCGCAAATATGTTTTTAAAAAGAAAAACAAAAAAAACTACAGACGCTAGAAAAACCAGAAACATTTCTACGGATTCGAACCCTAACTTATTATAAGCTAATGATAAATACTGGTTGGACTCAACTATGCTTTTATCTAAAAGTATAGAAACCATGGGCACCACGGAACCCAATGCAAAAACATCCACAAGTGTATTAGTGAGAATTAACGCAAAAAGCAAATAAAACTTAGGCTTAAACTCACGAGGAAGAACTCTGAATAGTTGACGATAATTCTGTAGTATCGCGTTATTCTGAAAACCCATAATTAGAACTTTGCGATTATGGAAACCTGGGCACCATCGGACTTTTCCAGTGCCAACGGCAGGCAAATCAATTCTTCCACCTGTGTTCCAACACTTAGAAGAGATAAGTGCATATCTTCTACAATTAATATCTCATTTTCAAGAAGAAAATCCTTGTGTGCTTGCCTTCCAACAGGTTTATTCTGTTGAGGCGTCAACGAAATAAAGTCGAAACCAAACACCCTTAATTTTGGACACCTTTTCTTTAACAAAGAAGCCATTTTTGGTTCTATGCCTGGGTTATGTTTCCAATAAGCTTCTTGTCCTCTGTATCTTTCGAATCCAGTCTTTAAAATCAAAAAGTCCGTATCCTCTGAAAGACTATCTATTTTCTCAGAAAATGTAATTATTTCGTCATTAACTGCTTCGATTTCCAAAACCTCAACGGTGTCAAATTTCCAAAACCCCGCTTCGTAATCACTAAGGGTTTTTCCTGAATCGGAAAAGTGATTCGGAAAATCGATATGAGTTCCAACGTGATTACTCAGTTTGAGATACATCGTATTCGCAGTATCTCCGTTTGAGATTCTAGAATCAGAAGCAATCTCAATATTGTCTGCGCCACCGTATTGAGGAGTGTCTCGATTTATTTCGTGCGAAAGAAAATGAAAATCAGGCATTTATTCGTTTTTCGAAGTATGCTACAATCCAGGATTTAAATAACTCATCGGACTGAACTACATACTTATCCATTTGACCGGCTCCCTTAGTTAAGATAAGCGTTAGTCTTTTTCCAATGTTTTTTTTGTCCTTAGAAAGTGAAAGAATCAATTGGTCAATATCTAATGAGGCCAAATCGTAATTCGGAAAATTCTTAAGAATCAATTCTTCATACCTTGTATACTGCTCTTCGGAGAGTAAACCCATTTTCACTGAAACGAAATTGGCGATATCCATTCCTATAGTAACAGCTTGACCATGAGGAATGCCATAATTCGTAACAGACTCAATAGCATGTCCAAAAGAATGCCCGTAGTTCATTATGTTGCGATAATCCCGGTCAAACTCATCAATTTCAATGACCCGTTTTTTAATCTGCAAGCTTCTATAAATCGCTTCCAACATAACCTGATTATCTCGAAAGATAGCCTCGTAATTTTGGGCTAAATATTCAAAACTCTCTTTGTTATCCAAAAGGTGAACTTTTATCATTTCACCTACACCTGAAAGTATTTCGGAATGATTTAGAGTTCCTAAAAACGTCGTACTTACATATACATTTTCGGGAGGAAAAAAGGTCCCCAATTGGTTTTTGTAATCTTTTACATTAATAGAAGTCTTGCTACCAATGCAACTATCTGCCTGCGAAAGCAACGTTGTGGGAAACAAATCCCAAGAAACACCTCTAAAAAGAATAGAAGCTACAAATCCGGTGATATCCTGAACAATACCGCCTCCAATTCCAACCAATCGATAGTTCTTTTTAAACCCTTGTTCTATTAAAGACAAAACAATATCTGATGCCCTATCTAAAGATTTTTGGGGTTCAACCGATTCGAAATTCACAACGCTAAAGCGATCCAAGATATGAGACAGCTCAGACTTATATAAATCAATTACGTTATGATCGATTATGAAAAAAGTTTCACCTTCTTTATAATCCGTGAGCTTACTATTCACGTTGTCAATAAATTCAGCCGAATAATCACGAATGTTCGACTTTACATTGATTGGTTTAAATGTTAACGAATCCTCCATCAATTGTTATGTTTTGTCCTGTAATAAAAGTATTTAAATCACTGCAGATAAACAGCGCGAGGTTAGCAACTTCATGAACCTCTCCTAATCGATTCATAGGAACCATCGACACTAGCTCCTGTATTCCTTTGGGAGATAAAATAGTTCTTGTAAGTTCAGTATTAATAAAACCCGGAGAAACTGAATTCACCAGTATACCATGTGGTGCTAAATCCACGGAACTAGTCTTGGTTAAACCTATAAGCCCAGCTTTGGAAGAGGTATAAGCAGAACGCTTCTCTTTAGTAATAGACCCAAAAATAGACGCAATATTTAATATTTTACCACTTTTTCTTTCAATCATTCCTTTCGAAAAATGATTAATCATGGCAAACGAGCCAGACAGATTGACTTTAATAATCTTGTTCCATGCTTCGACATCAAATTGATCAACTGTCTCAATCTGATTGATACCCGCATTATTTATAAGAACATCAATTTTCGGGTTCTCCTTGTCCATTTTTTCGAAAAAGCGCCGAATGGAATTATCATCGGATAAGTCCAATTGAATGTAACTTACTTGATCTGTTTGGGAAGAATCTTTTAAGTTTGATATGTTATCTGAATTAGTACCTGTGCAAATTACACGAGCATTGGCATTCGAAAATGCTTTAGCCATGGCGCTACCAATACCTCTAGTACCTCCAGTAATTAAAACGGTTTTGCCTGCAAAATCAAAGGTCATTAAGAAAAAGTCTTGTGATGAAACCAAGCATAGAAAAGATGATCCAAAATCATGTGGATGTCTTCTACTGGCCCATACTCTCCTTTTGCGGTCTTAGCAACGATGGAAACATCACACATATCATGAAGTTTGCCACCATCAAACCCTAAAAAGCCATAAACCTTACCTCCTCTTTCTTTTACAAATTGAGCCGCACGAATCAAATTTTCAGAATTCCCACTGGCAGAAATAACCAACAACGAATCTCCATCATTATAGCTTAGATGCAGCTGGCGTAAAAAAATATCATCATATCCAAAATCATTAGAAATAGCGGTTATAATGGGCATATTGTCCGTAAGAGCAATCAAACGAAAAGGCTTACCAGTAAGTTCTGTCCCCTTTTGATTTAACATTCCAAAATCGTTGGTTATGTGGGACGCCGTGGCCGAAGAACCTCCATTACCAGCAATAAACATAGTACTTCCAGAACGTTGAACATCCCAGATAGCCTGTTCGAACTGCTCTAATGCATTCTTATCTAAATTATTTAGTAACTCGTTCAAATGAGCAAAATATTCACTCGCATAACTACTAAAAGTTGTTGCTCCTTTTAATATTTGATCTAAATCCTTCATCCTTACTTAAATTTTGCTTGCCACTCGTCATCAGCAGCATAAATCTTATAAACCAATTCCATAGTTCTCAGTGAATCTAAACTAGTTCCATTTAAGATTCGACCTTTTTTTGCTATGGCATTTCCAAATTCTTCTATTTCACTTTTCCAAGAATGATCGTTTAAGAATTTGAATTTTTCTTCCTTCAATGTTCCATTAGAATCCTCAACCCGTTTCCCCTTTAATAGCTGCTCTTCGCCATAGCTTTTAGAGCCCGTTAGCAATCCAGACAATTTTAGATAACCTTGGGTGAGACTGATGGATAAAGAAAAGTGATGTTCCCAATGAGTCGCACTTGAGTGAATCATCGCTACAATTCCATCTGTATTCCGGAGCAATGCGTAGGCATTATCTTCAACATCGTGTTTCCAATAATCATTGCTTACAAAACTTTTCACCTCTGAAAACTCGCCGGCAAAAAGCCTCAACAAATCCACCATGTGAATTCCTTGATCCAATAAAATTCCTCCTCCAGATAACTCTCTTTCCGATCTCCAACCACCATCAAAAGGTACGACCCTACTCTTTCCGTACACACCTCTTAGGTTAATAATGGAACCCAGTTCGCCAGATTGAATTATTTCTAACGCTTTAGTAACACTATCATGATACCTGTGATTAAACCCATATTTGAGCACCAATTCAGGATATTGCTTTTCAACATCGATTACATTCTGAATATCTTGAACGTTTCTCCCTGGGGGTTTTTCGCAAAACACATGTAGTTTTTTTTGAAGACCAGATACGGTTACTTGAGCCGCTAAGAAATTAGGCAAGCAAACAAAAAGCACATCCAGATCTTGTTCCAATAGCTTTTCATAGTTCTTAAACGCTTTTACCCCATCGTGGTCAGTTTCGTTCTCACTGAACAACTGATCACAAACAGCCACTGTTTCAAACAAAGGATGCTGATCGATAAAGTTTCGCCTTCTGCGACCTACAACTCCATACCCAGCGATACCTACTTTTAGTTTTTCCATTCTAACTAGTAAGATTAATTGTGTTTCAAAAGTAGTTTTCTTTAAGCTCTCTAGCTACCTCAAAAACACCCCAAAATGGGCTAATTTTAATTCAATTTTCAATAATAGGAATTAAATGAGGGACATTCTAAAAAACCACTCTCGAATTGAGTACGGATTAGGAATTGGCTATTTGCGACCGAAGTTCAGTAATAGCACTCATTCCCATGGCTAATACCGCCTCTTTAGAATTACCACCTATATGCGGAGTACAAACTAAATTTTCAAGGTTTAAGAACTCTAAATCACCAGGAGGTTCTTCTTCATACACATCGATAGCAGCCCCATGTATCTGACTGTTTTTCAGAGCTACCTTGAGGTCATTTTGAACTACCAATGGGCCGCGTGCCGTATTAATAAATATAGCATTGGGCTTCATGATTTTCAGTACTTTTTCATTAATAATGCCCAGAGTTTTATCCGTTAACGGAGTATGAATAGTTATGACATCACAGGTTTCAAAGATCTCTTGTTTCTCTGCGAACCGAACTCGGTGGTTACACAAATGATCAATATTGATAATATCGTTTGCCAAAATGCTGCATTTGAATGGAACTAACATTCTACTTACTTCTTGACCAATATGACCGTATCCAATAATCCCAACTTTTTTACCGGTAAGTTGTGCCCCTCCGTCCTTGTTCCATAAACCCGATTTATGCTGAAAAGTAGATGAATATAGATTCCTGGATAAGCCAATCATAAAACCCAAAGCCATTTCAGCAACTGAGAGTTTATTCACCCCTCCTTTCCATCCAATCTTTACACCAACTTGCTTGCAGTCTTCCAAGTTTATATTATCTAAACCTACTCCATATTTGGAAACGACTTTCACCGAGGTACAGGATTTAAGTACCGAGGCATCAACTTGCTCCAATCCAACAATCCAGCCATCCGAATCTCCTACAAAATCAATAAGTTCTTGACCAGCTAAGGAAAGTCCTTCGGAGTTATACTTAACCTCAGAAAAAGACTTATCAAGTTCTTGCTTCAAAGTTTCATTTTTGGAAAAAGATCTTGACGTAACTACAATCTTCATTTCACTTCCTTTTTTGCAATAACACGCATGTGAGAACTATATCCGTTTCGAGAAATCCATTGCTGAAGATCTTGCTTCGCCTCTACTGACCCACTCTTAGATAGTTTTTCCCAAAAGGGACCCAAGTCTACCTCTTCATTTTTATGCATGCCCTCTACAATATCCCAGTCCAATATACCAGGCGTTTCAACCTCTACATGATCGAAGCCACAATTTTTTAATAAAACCTTAACTGAGTTTGGATTGAAAAAATTAAGATGATGTGGAGGAGAAATTGACTTACTCTTTTCCTGGAGCATCTGAATATCAAAACCTAATCCATTCAGAGTAGTGAATAAAAAGGTTCCACCCGGCTTAAGTAGACCATGTATTTTTTGGACAAAGTCTCTTGGGTCATTTAAATGCTCAAAAAGTTCGAACGCTGTAAGAACATCAAAGAACTCGACTTTATCGGTTATTTCTTCTAGCAGGCTAGGTATAACTTCTAGGCCCTCTTCCCTGCACAACTTGGACATATCGACAGACGGTTCAATAGCCACCAAACTATTGTTAGGCCTAATTTTTTTTAGTTCAGATAGAAACAGTCCAAACCCGGCGCCAACATCTCCAATAGTTAAACCATCATTATCTAATCGATCTGCCAAGAACTTTGCTCTAGGTTGAAACATCTTAACCCTTCGAGCATCAATCATCGGCTTAAAAAAATATTCCACCCAATACTTTGTACTTGGTGAATCCACATAGTAAGCCTCAAACTGCTCAATTGGCGGACGAGGAGATACATAAAATGAATCACAAGTTGGACAAGTTTGATATTTGAATGAATTTTTCTCTAAATAGGGTTTGCCCTGACTACCACATGCAGGGCAATCAATTGAAAAGTATTTCGAACGATCTGCAAAATATGTTTCCGCATCAAGTTCACTCAGCCGTATGTACTCATTAAAAGTATCTCTATTCCTTATATCAGCTTCTTTCATAACTCGAAATTAATGGATCATTTTTAATCAACTCCTCTACTCTGGCGGCATCACCAGGGGTATCCACTCCGATAGACTGAAACTTGGTCTCCACCATTCTAATTTTATATCCATTTTCTAACACCCTCATCATATCAACAGATTCGTATATCTCTAGTGGAGTTTGCTCCATAGTGCTATACTTCCTTAAGAAGGCCCGCTGAAAGGATATGATTCCAAGCTGTCTGTAACGCTTAAGATCTCCATCATATTTCTTTCTAGAAGGTATAGCCTCTCGAGAGAAATAAAGTGCATTCCAATCTTTGTCAAATACGACTTTCACTTCGTTCGGATCCTCCTGATCTTCCAACTCTAAGATTTCGGAAGTCAAATTAGAAACAGAAAGGGTGTCATCATCGATTAAGGGTTGATTTACGTCTACCAACATTTGAGGAACTAATAAGGGTTCATCTCCCTGAATCATGGAGATGACATCGAACGATATCCCCTCATTTTCTTCAATAATATCGACAGCCTCGGCAGTCCGATCAGTAGCTCGCTCATGTGTATCCTTGGTCATCACATACTCTCCTCCGATACTCTCTATATAATCCCCAATTTCTTGATCGCATGTTGCAACAACCAGACGATCATAAATCCCACTTAATTTGCTGCGCATATAGACATGCCCGATCATCGGTACATGGTCCAGTTCGAAAAGTGGTTTATCCGGAAAGCGAGTAGCCTTCATTCGGGAAGGAATTACTCCAATTATTTTCTTCTTTGACATATAATCATCTAAATTTTAGCCAGTTCTTCTCTAATTTTTTGCCCTAGGAAAAAAGTATCTAAACTAAATGCGATAAAGTTATAATCCAGGGCCATCTTTTCTTTTAACAATTCTCCTTCGGGCTGCACGACATGAACTCCCATTTTTTTGCCATACTTAGGAGCTTCATCTTCATACTTCTTTAAAGCGTCCAACACCCTCGAGTCTTCAAATTCCCCGGGAATACCAAGCGAACCAGACAAATCATACGGACCAATAAAACTACCAGAAACATGCTCAACATTGAGGATTTCATCCAGGTTATTAATGGCATCAATGTGTTCAATTTGAACTATTAAATCTATATCCTTAGACTTACCCTCTCGGTATTTTTCGAAACCAAAAGAGTAATCTTGTGCGCGAGCCAAACCAACTCCTCTTTTCCCAATTGGCGGATAAAAGCAGGAATTTACGGCTTCAATTGCGTCTTGTTTGGAATTGACCATTGGTACAATAATGCCATCTGCTCCAGCGTCTAGCGCTCGTTTAATTACTCGATCATTATTTGAACCAACCCGCACATATGCACTAATTCCTTTGGATTGAATTGCGGCAATCATGTGAAGCATATCCCCATAGTCTACAGTAGAATGCTCCATATCAACGCATAACCAATCGAATCCAGCATGAGCCATTAGTTCAACAATTGAATAATTTGCAAGTGTAACCCAGCTTCCTATTGTAACTTCTTTCATATTAATTAATTCATTTTCAGAATGGCATCTCCAAAATGCCTCATCAAATCTTCATTTTCGTCTTGAACATAATAGTCCAAACATGCCCTTCTTTGCACCTCAGTATAAGTTTCCTGTAAAGGATTTTCTTTGAAACGATTCATCCAATCAATCAATTCATCTCGACAATCTATGTTCCACGATTGCATGATTCCAGAACAAGCCAATTTATTCGAAGTAGCTAATCTCAAATGTAGAACAGGTTTTTTCAACAATAACGCCTCTAGGAAAATACTTGAGATAGAAAATAATACAACATCAGACCATTCAATAATGTTTCTAGAAGGAAAATGATTGGTATTATCTATGAAACAATTATCAGATTCAGAGCCTTGAAATTTCATACCTCTGGTATGGGGCTTTATAACTAAAAAGATTCCCTCAATTTTCAAAATAGTTTGGATTACCCTATGAGTTTCTTCCTCCCAGTTGTTATACATCCACTTGGAAAGCATAATCACTACCTTCAATTTTCCCTTCCCGAATCCGTCCATGTTCAATTTGGGCGAAACAGCATCCAATTTCTTTGACCAAGAGTAACTAAAACGGGGCGAACCTATTGCCACAACCTTTTCTTTGGGAACACCTTCTATTATGCATTTCCTACCATAAAGTTCATTATTGACAAAAAATTGAGTCGATTTAGCACCAATTTCCCCAAACTTAGTTTGGGTTTGAGGGAATAAGAACTCGGAAGACATTACCACATTTTCTGTTGGATCAAGCCCGTGCATGAGCAGACCTATAGGAAGTTTTTGTTGATTCGCATAATTAAGGATTCTATTAGGGAAGTTAGCTATTGAATGGTCTAACAATAACATAGTTTCAGCACTCTTGAACTGATTCAACGAATAATTCTTATAGTCAATTTTAGATTTTAAGCATTCACAAAAAAGGCTGTATTTGGTTCTTATCTTAGGTACTAATTGAAGAAAACCGAAATATTTTTTCACAAACAAATAAGCTACTCTATTCTTGTCCTTAACCTGATCAAATACATTTGAGTACCTTACTTTTTTAGATTGAAGGAGGAATTCTATTCTAAAATCATTACCAAACTGCTCTTCAACGTTCCAATTAATAATATCAAGACTTAGCACCTCATCACGACAAGACAATTCATGAATTATTGGAGCGAAATGATCGACATCATTATTGGCTCGAATAAAAAAATATAACTTTTTATTGCCTTTCATCGGGGATTAAAGAAATGTGAATGTAGCAAAAAGAACAATTTTATTCCACTCCAACAACCGGATCATACATTTCCTCATACTTCCTTATTTCGTTTTTATCCTTCGGGTACCAAAAATCCATGGCCGTTGACCTTCTAAATTGATTATAAATCCAGCTTTTATAGACGAAATACCGAATTCGCTGCGATAAGAATCTTCTATATGGAAATTTCAAATAATATGACCAAAACTCAGGTCGAGTATCGGGGACATATTTTGCCGTGATAGTTGCAGCACGCTCATGGTTTTTCCCATCCGAATATTGAATGACCTCTTTGATTACCCGCTCTCTTTCTTGAATTTTGATTTCAAAATCTTGGATTACACCAGAGTTGTAATACTCGTGAATACTATCTTGGAGTTCTCGCTTAGATTGAACAATTGTAGAGCCCACAAAAGCAGATTCACGTATAAAATCAATACCTGATGGATTCAGTAAAATGGTAGTCTTATTCAGTAACCAAGCTTCTATTGCAGTACCACTATCGTAAGCAATCCACAAATCGGACAAAGCAATTAAATCGTCAATCTTATAATTGATATTGACTTCTCGGTTTGAAACAAAAACATTGGGTAACCCCATACATTCTTTAAACTCCGATTGGTCAGCATTTCTCACCAAAGGATGAAATCTGAGGATGAATAAAGTATCCGGGTTATCAGAAATAAGATCACGATACATATTTCTCATAAGATCAAGATCTTTACGATGCATTTCTATTTGTTCATCAGTATAATGTCCTAAATATCGATCTCGAAAAGACTTAAAGTATTCTTCATCCTCAATGTGGTAAAAAATCCCCCAAGAAGCTATACCAATTACTTTTTTGTACTGAGATAGGCCATTTTCGCTAAGAAACGCCTCTTTCGATTGGTAGTTTAATAGTTTGTATCTATCAAACCCAGTTCCGCCAGAAACCTTAATTTTATTTTTAAGCTCGGGATATTTTTCCAATACCAACGCTTTACTTCTTTCATTCCAAAGAATTAAAGCTTCGTTTAAGAGGATTTTGTCGTACTTCCAACCCCATAAATAACCATCCAAATTTTCCCGCTGAAAATTGCCTTCGGAGGTTAGAGTCACTATCCTAATGCCCAACTTACTGCACAATTCAACTAATGCTACGTTTTGAGGAGCTCCATGAAAATAAGACATCAGCAATAATTTGGGCCTGTAAAGCAACAAATTCAACAGTACCTGCTCATGGTAACAAACCTTTACATTATACTTAAAGTGCTTTCTTAAGTATAAGTATACGGGAGTTATTATATGCCTATCTCTATCGTAATTAGGATGTTCTACGTTTAGAATATCGACCATAAACAGGGGTTAGTCTTCTAGTCCTGTACCTGCAACGTTATGACGCAATTTCCAATTTCCCGAGGAATCTTTACCCCACAAATGAGGAGATTTAAAATCGTCTGCTAGCTGATGAAATTTATCAGCGTCCAATTCGATGTAATCCATAATTTCATCAAAATAACGATCTGGAAACTCCCCATCAAATCGATTCACTAGTGCAACGCCTTCCTCTCTAGTAATGTGATAGTTTCGTATTTCCTGAGAAGCATCGTATGTTGCTCTACCCAATCCGAATTTCATATAGGTAGTGTAGTAGTGAAGATCGTCGATCTTGTCATCAATACTGTTGTACTTGCTATAAGTTCCTTGCGTTCTGAATGGTCGTGCCTTAAACCCTGTATTCTCAACTGCATAATAATAAACCTCTTGTGGAGTCCATTTCAAATAATATCCAAGGTAATGAACCTGAATATCACTTCCTGATAATTCTTCTTCGGTAGGTGGTAAAAAGGATAGGACATCCTTGTGTTCCACATTGTATTTCTCACGCAACTCTTTTAATGATAAGCCTGCAAGAAAAACATCGTCTAAATGTTTGTAGCTAAAGAATGACTTGTCTCGAAGTGAAGTACTGGTATCTGCAATTGGGTTCCCATATTCTGCCTCATTCTCTCCATAGAAGATTAGAGATATTCCGTATTTAGCCGCAATTTTTGGAGCCAAATTCTTCTGCCCAAGCATAAACGTTTGGAAGGGATGGAAAAGATTCTCAATAGAAAGTCGGGTCAAAAGCTTCATAACTTTTCCATTACGATTGAATGATATGTTGTCAAATCCACTATCAATCCAATTTTTCCAATTCTTATAACCATAATCAGTATACAATATCGGAGGCCAAGTTATGGTCAATGGATTCATTCCATACTTATACTTAAGCACATGAGCCTGATAAGCACTGTCTTTACCCCCACTTCCAGGAACTAAGCAATCGTAACTTCCATCATTGGAACGGTACTTATCTAACAGTTGTAATAATTTTTCTTCACGGTCTTTCCAGTCAATGCCATCTTTATTTTCAGCAACTCGACAAGCATCACAAACCCCCTCTTCATCAAGATTCATGGTAGTCTTTTTGCTGTCTTTTTTATGTTTCAACTCTACAGCAGATGCAGGTCGCTGATTACTGATTACACATCTTTTGCAAAACTTCACCTCTTGAGGTAGTCCGTAGTATGCTTCTAAATTATCTGACATTATATTAGATCATTTTGAATTGCCCAATTTCGGTAAACCGATATTCCTTTTTCACCACTTTTCTCAGGATGAAACTGAACGGCAATAATATTATTTTTCATAATACCCGAACAATATTTGATACCGGCATATTCCGTAGTACAGAGAATTTCAGACTCATCACTTGGTGATACATAGTAGGAGTGAACAAAATAAAAATACTCACCATCATCGACTGAATTCAAAATGGTACTGCTCCAAGGTTTCGATTCTCCATGAATGGTGTTCCAGGAAATTTGGGGAACTTTAAATTTTTGTCCATCGGAAGAACTAGATGGCAATCTTTTAACACTTCCAGCCAATAAGCCCAAACCTTCTTGATGACCAAACTCCTCGCTTTCTTCAAACAACAACTGTAATCCTAAACAAACTCCAAGTAGAGGAACTCCTTCCTTGGCTCTATTTACAATACTTTCTTTTATATCGAGTTCGTTGATGTTGTTCATCGCTTCTCCAAACGCACCAACACCAGGAAGAATTAGCGCATCGGCCTTGTTGATTAATTCAACGTCATTCGAAGTAACCGTATTTAACCCAACATGGTCACAGGCATGCTTAACACTGAAAAGGTTTCCAAGGTTATAATCAATAATTACTATAAGCTTTTCTTTCATTTTATCCTAGTTGACGGCAAGAAATACCTGCATTAATCATTTGACTCTTTATGTCTTGCAAACTGGTTGCTTGAATGCTATTAAAGCTTCTTGCGTTTTTAAGAAACTCAGTATTTCCTTCTTTTTGATTGGAATCGGTATCAGCCTTTAACTGATTTATGGTTTCGTAGTGTAAGAGCGAAGCAACAGAGACGGCATCTGCCCCTCCTGATTGTATACTATCAATAACATGCTGCACTTTTCCTGCACCGCCATGAGCTATTACGGGGATACTAGCTTTACTTGCAATTTCTTTAATAAGTTCTAAGTCAAACCCTTCACCAGTTCCTTCGCGATCGACCGATGTAATATAAATTTCACCAGCCCCCATATCCTGAACTCGTTCAGCCCATTCAAACACATCAACTCCGGTATACTCACGAGCATTATCAGTATAAGCCAAGTACTTCCCATTACTTTCCTTAATGGCTTCAATGGCAACTACAATGGTAGAAGACCCAAATTTCTTTGAGGCGTTTTTAATAATGTCGGGATCGTTAATTGCTGCTGTATTTAAACACACTTTATCGGCTCCTGCCCGCAACACTTCATTAATATCTTCTAAGGTTCTTAATCCTCCACCTACGGTAAGGGGAATAAATATTTTTTTCGCTGTTAGAGAAATGATGTCCTTCAAACTGTTTCTACCATACAAGCTAGCAACTACATCCATAAAGATCAGTTCATCTGCACCGGTTTGATAGTAGTATTCGGCAAATCGATCGGGCTGTCCTAATACTCTTAGGCCTTCCATATGTATCCCCTTAACCAAATTAGGTCCTTTTATGTCTAACCTAGGGATTACTCTATATACACTCATTTATTTCTTGCTTAAATACCGACTTATTGTCTAAGGTATTTTTTCATTTTTTTCTTATAAACTTGGCTGGCGTTCCATAATAAACGGAATTTGAATCGCAATTCTTAAGAACAACCGATCCAGCACCAATAATCGTATTTTCACCAATTGTTAGATTATGGGCAATGGTTGAAGAAATTTCCACCGCGCTGCCCTCCCCCACTTTAACATTACCTCCCGTAGCCACATTGGGTCCCGCACTTGCAAACGCACCTAGGTAGTTTTCATGATCTAAACTTGCCCGGGTATTAACTATTGAAAAGTCATCGACATGCGTCTCCGAATTGATTATGCTGCCTGCCATAATTGCAACACCATGTCCAATTTTAGTTTCAACTCCAATTTGCGCGGAAGGGTGAATTAAAGTTGCAAAACTAGCGAGTTTAAAAATCCCACTAAGTCTAAGGTAAATTTTATGTCGAATTGCATTGTTTGCAATACCAATAATAACCTTTAAATTTGGGTTTTCATCAAGCATGGACCCTAAATCGGAATCGGAACCAACCACAGGTACACCACAAACAACATTACCTTTTAGCACCTGGTTATCGATTAATCCGATGGAATTAAACCTTTCCATTTTATTGGCAATGTCGACCAATACAATTGCATGACCACCGGCACCAATAATTAATAAATCCTCCTTCATAACTGCCACTAAATCGAGTTATTAGATTCGTGGAATTGCTTCAACGAATGAATGATTTTTTCACTTGCGTTTCCATTTCCATAAATATTGTTTTTGTCTAAACTTGGCCTTGCTGCTATGCTTTTTACATACTTTACAATCTCGGAAGAAATTATTTCAACGTTCAATATGTTTTTGCCTTGTGTTCTTCCTTTTTGTCGATCTCCAAGGTTAATCACATACTTACTAAAAGATGCAGCTTCAATAATACCACTAGAAGTATTGCCCAATAAAAACGAACAATGATTCATACAGGTATAATAACCTCGAGTTCCAAAATTCTCAATTCCGATAATGTTATCCTTTTTCTGAATAAAGTTTTGTAACAAGCCTCTAACGTGAGTTCCCATGGTATCTGCATTTGGCATGGTTATCACTATTTGATAATTATCAATGGAATCTAAGGCAGCAATTAACTCCAAAGTGTATTCATGATTTTTTTCCAAGTTTACCGTCTCTGGATGAAAAGTACACAGAATGGTAGGCAAGGTTATATCAATATTAAATGTCTCTTGAAATTCGGACACGGAATACAACTCAATGTCATTTAAATTGTCAAGTGCAGGCGCTCCAAAATTGTACACGTGTTTATCGGTTCCAATAATTTCAATAACCCTGTTTTTATGCTCTTCTGTAGATGTGAAATGTAATTTTGACAATGACGATAAACAGTGACGAAATTTATCATCTATGGCTCCTAGTGTTGTTTCCCCACCGTGCAAATGTGCGACTGGAATGTTAAAGGGAACTGAAGCAGCAATCGCAGAAAACATTTCATATCGATCACCCAATACAATGATTAGATCGTATGAATTTGATTTCCATATCGATGAAAACTTAATCATAGTAAGCCCCATGGCAGTGGAAACTGACTCTGAAGAATCACCTAAGACCAAGGACTCAACTTTATGGGCCACTTCAAAACCTTCTTTTTCAAAAAGTTGATATGTATTTCCGAAAAAAGCGGAAACATGGGTACCAAAAGCAATAATATCAAGGTCAAAAAAAGAATCGCTATCTAACCTTTTTATCAAAGGCAGATAAATACTAAAGTCGGATCGACCACAACTAATTAATGCAATTTTCATACAAAATCTTGATTATTGAGCATATCATCTTCCCCTACTTCTTTGTTCAATACCTTCCCAACAAACGACTTATACAACATGGGAGAAATACCATTCCCTGGTCGTTTCATAACCAAATCGTCTGATTCAATCTTATGCCCCAGATTTAAATCTTTTCCATAATGAATGCTCTTTCGAGCAATTTCCATATTCTTTTTTTCAGATGGAGAAGGTACTTTATTTCCGTGCCCCATTCCGTTTTCAATATTTCTGATGCACTTAACCATTTCACTTAGCTCATGAGGCTCAAGCGATGCTCTATGATCCGGACCTCCCATTTCTCGACTTAGGGTGAAATGCTTTTCAATAATAGTTGCTCCAAGACTCACAGCTGCAATTGGAATTTCAATTCCCAAGGTATGATCGGAATATCCAACCTGCACACCGACCGCGTCTTGAATAGTTTTAATTGCCTTTAAATTCACATCTTCAAATGGAGTCGGATATTCTGTGTTACAATGTAAAACGGTAATTTCCTCTCTCCTTGTTTCACCATCAATTAGAACTTTTACGGCTTCAATAATTTCTTCCAAAGTTGACATTCCTGTTGACAGGATCACCTTCTTATTAAAGGAAGCTACACTCTCTAACAGAGGAAGGTTAGTGATTTCACCAGACGGAATCTTAATCGTATCCATTCCCATCTTCATCAGAAATTGTAAACTTTCCAGATCAAATGGGGTGGACAGAAACTTTATTCCCTTCTCATTACAATAATCGTTGAGTCTAAAGTGAGCCTCGTTATCTAACTCTAAAGCTTCTAGCATTTTGAGTTGAGAATCATCATTGTTGTCGGTATTGCTTTTTTGATAATCTGCCTTAACCGCAGATTTTGACACTAGATTCTTTGCTTTAAAGGTTTGGAATTTAACAACATCAGCTCCTGCTTCTGCCGCAACATCAACAAGCTTTTTAGCTATTCCAATGTCACCATTGTGGTTAACTCCAGCTTCAGCAATTATTAATGTCTTGCTATTCATTATTTGCAACCTCTTCTAATGATTTACATACACGATTTACATCCTCTTCGCTGAGATCCGTGCTGCAAGGAATACATAGTACCTTGTTGTAGATCTCTTCGGAATCTTCAATTCCAAAAGACTCACAGTGTTTAAACATTGGAAGTGTATGCATAAGCTTCCACACGGGACGAGCTTGAATCCTTTTCTCACCCAAAGCCCGAGTTAAATCCATAGGAGTGATGGTTTCCAAGATAAGGGGATACATCCAATAATTGGATTCACTGTGTTCCTGCTCAACAAACATTTGCATTCCCTGAACATTGCTCAAGTTTTTGATATAACAATCGTAATTGCGTCTTTTTGTTTCTACAAAATCACCCATTTGTTCGAGCTGCCCCACCCCAATAGCTGCTAAAACATTAACCAATCTATAATTGTAACCAATCTCATCGTGATCATATTCTATGGGATCAGATTTAGCTGTTGTACTCAAATGTTTAGCTCGGTCAGCAAGTTTTTCATCATTGGTAACAATCATTCCACCACCACCGGTGGTCATAATCTTGTTTCCATTAAAACTGAAACAGCCTAGTAATCCAAAACTTCCGGTTTTGGCTCCTTTATATAAACTTCCAAGACTTTCGGTAGCATCCTCAATTACCGGAATATTTGAAGTTTGACACAACTTCAGAATTGGATCCATGTCCACTGGATTCCCAAATGTATGCATTGGGATTATGGCTGCAATTCGCCTTCCGGTATTCTTATTAAAAGTCTGCCCGTCTTTAAGTTCACATTTTTCCTCCAAAAATTTTTGAAGAATTATGGGGTCTAACCCGAGAGTACTCCACTCTGACCCAAGAAATACGGGCGTTGCATTACAATAAGCAACCGCATTGGCAGGAGCAACAAATGTGAGGTCTGGTACAATAACCTCGTCTCCTTCCTCCACCCCTGCTAGCATTAAAGAAATATGCAATGCTGCAGTTCCATTGACTACCGCAATAGCTCTCTTAACACCAACAAATTCTGCAAATTTTTGCTCAAACTCGTCTACATAACTACCTACTGATGATACCCATCCCGTTTTGATGGCATCTTCTGCATACTTCCATTCGTTTCCAGAAAGATTGGGAACACTTAAAGGAATAAAACTATTCGAAGACATCTTTTCCTGATTTTAAATAGTCAACATACCAATTTACGGTAGATTTTACACCGTCCTTCCAGTCCATTTTAGGACTGTAGGATAATACATTTCTTGCCTTCGATACATCTGGGCATCTTCTAGATACAGAACCAGAATGAGCTTCAACATTTTCATAAGTACCTTCAAAATTCATTAATGTACCCATGTATTGAACTAGCTCACCAATAGTAATCTCCGCGACATCGTCTCCAATGTGAAAGATTTCTCCATTGGTGTTTTCAGTTTCCATAGCCAAGACAGTTCCGCTTACAGCATCATCAATGTAATTGAATGACCTGGTTTGGTCGTGTCCGTAGAGTTTAAATGGATCTTCTTTTGCTAAAAAACGTTGAACAACTTGCGGAATAACATGTTTGAATCCCATTCTAGGTCCATAAACATTGTGATACCTGACAATGGTACATTCAAATCCATAAGCATTAGAATATTGTATAAAACCTGATTCTCCAAGCATTTTGGTTACAGCATAAGTAAATCTTGGATGCTTAATATCATCGATACAAAGAGGTACTTCCTCTGGAGTTGGAACTGTATAATCAAATTGCTCTACAGTTCCAGCATAGCACTCGCTTGTAGAAGTAAAAACCACCTTACCTACACTGGCTGTTTTCAACCATTCTAGGGTATTGAAAATTAGCGCTGTATTGATTCGAATCAACTCTTCTGGAATCTTTTGAGTGTACTCTACTCCAACCACTGAAGCCAACATATACACTTGATCAAAGTCTTTTTCTAACTGCAGGTAGGCCTCTGGAGAAGTACAATCTCCGGTCAATACTTCGATGTCATATTTATTAACCAACCCGGTAAGAACCTCATCTTTTTTTCCTCGAAAAAAGTTATCCAAAATCGTGATTTTGTACCCTCCTTTTTCACCTAAATGCTTGCAAATGTTTAATCCTATAAAACCAGCTCCACCTATTAATAATACTTTCTTCATTTTATTCAATCTTCTTTATTCACCCCACCTTGGCTTAAATATCTCCTCGACCTATAACCTTAATGTTATTATTTTCTTTTATCAATGTTAACTCCTCTGCTGAAAAAACCCCCCAACAGTCAAGCACAAATAAATTCTTTCTGGAAGTAATGTAGTCCAATAACTTATCATTACTTCTATAAACTGAGTGTGCCGTTGAAACTACAACCATATCATAGTCTCTATCTAACATCTTTTCAAATTCTGTTTCTATCGGCCGTTCCAATTCTTCCCAATAATTTAGATATGGATCATGCAAACTTAAATTCGTTTCGGAGCGAAGTAACTTTCTGCACAACAATTCAACGGGAGTATAACGAGTATCACCCACATCGTTTAAATAGCTAACTCCAAGTACTAAAACTTCTTTGTTGGGTAAATCGCCATTGATGTTGTCTCGAATAATGTCAAATGCACGCAAAGGCATTTGATCGTTTACCTGAACGGCTTTTTCGGAATTCAACAACGGGTTCTTGCTTTCGAACAAAGTCTGCTTAGACCAACTAGCCAATAAAGGATCTTTAGTTAAACAATAGCCCCCTACACCTAACCCAGGCATCATTATGTTTTTATGAGTTGGACGCATTCTTATTGCCTGAATTACCTCGTAAATATTTACTCCAGCTTCCTCAGCATAATTACTCCACTCTTGAATGAACGAAATATTCATTGCTCGAAAAGAATTTTCCAATACTTTGGCCATTTCGGTAGCATGAGTCTGAGAAAGTCGAGTTAACGGGTATTCGTCAGTTCTTATTATTGTTTTTAAAAATGATTCAACCCGATCGGCACTTCTTTCATCGATACCTGAATAAACCCGATAAAAGTTTTGGATGGAATCGATGTATTTAGGTCCGGGCATTACCCGTTCATAACTATGACCAATATAACCTTCAAACTCGATTCCTCTTTTTTGAAATTCTTCTTCAATAATTGGTTTTACTACAAACTGACAAGTCCCAGGAGGAACAGTAGTTTCAACCAAAATAAGTACATCCGATTTACATACTTCTCCGATGGTTTGAATGGCCTTCTTAAATCCATCCAAACTAACGTCATAGGATTCTAGTTCATTTTCCTCGCAAGAAACCTTATCGACATCCAGGTTAATATCAATGATTATTACATCAGCTTTCGCATATGCATGAGTATCATGAGTAGCTAAAAAATTTGATTTCTTTCTAGACTTTTCAAAATACTCCTGTACCTTGGGGTCTGATGAAGAAATTGGAAAAACTCCATTGTTTAATGCTTCTATTTTCGCTATCGCTTCATCGGTAGGCAGGTCAACACCTATAACTGCATAATCTTCTGTCAGTCCATTTGCGCATACCAAACTCATGACTGCTCCAACAAAACCTAGGCCCTGAACCGCAACCACCTTTTTACCACCATTCCTAGATAAAAAATCCTCTATCCGCTCTGAAAGAAGTGCCTCCATTATAAAACTTATAAATTAAAAGTAATGTGCCCTTTTTGAATAAGGAACTCTGCAAATTCCCAATCCAACATATTATCTAAATCTAACGATCGCTCTTCAGGCATGACTACCTTCTTTAAATGCTTAAAATCAGCAAAGCTATTCGCTTTCAGGATACTGTCACTTTGCATGACGTATACTGCCCCATTTGCTTCAAAAACTGTAGGAACATCTTGTCGTCGAACGGCATCATGCTTTTTAGATTTTTGCAACCAACCCTTTTCATCTTCTTCGTAAAGAATGTAATAGGGATTGGCATTGGTTTCCTTAACAGTCATGGCCATATCAACACCAGTGCTACATGCTTCAATTGCTTTTGAAATGTCTTTAGTGCTTCTAAATGGAGAGGTGGGTTGTAGTAGTACGACTTTATCAATATTTTGCCCCAAGTCTAAATAAAACTCCAATGCATGTTTTATCACACCAAAACTACCAGCTTTATCTGTTGCCAAATAAGCTGGACGTTTGAAGGAAACATTCAATCCTAAATTTTCTACTGTCTCAATAATTGAATCGGAATCTGTGGAAATGCATATTAGCTCATCGCGAACAAATTCCCTCGCAATTTCAATGCTGTATTTTATGAGTGGTTGCCCTCCAAGGTGTTTAATATTCTTTCCTGGAATTCCTTTAGACCCACCTCTGGCTGTAATTAGATATAATGTTTGGACATTCACCTATAATCTTATATACTTAATGTCCTGTTGCGCACGCTTATAATCTTCAATCTTTCCGATATCCAGCCAGTAATTCCTGATTGGATAAGAAATCAACTTTAACCCTCTCGAAATAACTTCAGACATTAAATCAGTTGCATCAAAAAACGTATTCTTTGGAATTAAACCAACCAATTCATTTTTTAATATATATATACCTGCATTGCTATAGTAAGTGTATGTGGGCTTTTCTTCAAATGATTTTACAACATCTACTTCTACATTCATGATTGCATATGGAACGTTTACAGTGTATGGAACGGTTGCAACTATCATATCGGCTTTTTTTTCTTTGAATTCCAGGTACATTCTTTCAAAATCAATATTGGTCAAAAGGTCTGAATTCATTAGTAGTAGAGCTGGTTCTGTAAACTCTTGAAGCAGACAAGCCGAGCCTGCAGTTCCTAATTCCTTACTCTCCAGAATATACTGAATATGAATATCTTTGTTGGCTCCGTCACCAAAGTATGATTCAATTTGTTCACTGAGATATTTCGTCGAAATATCAATTTTTTCGATTCCAAACTTAATCAGACGATCGATATTGTGTTCTAGAATTGGTTTATCGCCTACGGTTAACATGGGTTTTGGAGTGCTTTTAGTTAATGGCAACAACCGTTCCCCCTTACCTCCAGCCATTATTAACGCTCGAAGTGGCAAAACAGATAAGGTGTTTTTTAAATCATAAAGCCTCACAAGCTTTCCGTGTAAATCGATAACAGGAACTAAAAAAATTTCATTAGATCGAAAAATTCTGAATTTTTCAATGAGGTCTTCTTGCTCGGTCACAAATTTAAAATCTGCACACATCACAGAACCCGTTGTATCATCTAATCTGCTACCTTTTATTAATGCTCGCCTAATATCCCCATCCGTTACTGCTCCTATAATGACTCCCCTTTCGTCCTGGACAAAAAGAACATGTAAATAATTTTCACCGGATATTTTATTGATTTTGGTAAGGGCTTGCCCAATCAAACAATCCTTATCTATTAAATGCTGTCTATTATTCACCGTTTCTATTAAAATGTACTGTATTTAGGAACCATCCTTTCAACCATTTTCTAAATCCGAACCATAGCCATAGCCACTTCCATAACCGTATCCATAGCCGTATCCATAGCCGTATCCATAGCCGTATCCCAATTTACCTGCATAATAACTTAACGACTTCTTCATGGTTAGACCGTTCAGAATGATGGCTTTGTCCTTAATGTTCCCATCTTCAATAAATTGATTTAACAGTTTAACATTTCCTCGGGTTGCATTTTTCGAATTAATTACAAAAATGGATAAGTCAACATTATTTGATAGAGCTAGCGCGTCCGAAATAAGGGAAACCGGAGGTGTATCAAAAAAGATATAATCAAACTCCTTCCGGCAAAGCGATATTAATTCATGAGTTCTTTTTCCAAGGATTAATTCCGAAGCATTTGGAGGAATGTCACCAGCTGTGATTGCATATAAATTTTTTATGCTTGTACTTTGCACAATTTCATTAAACTCCGCCTTTTTGATTAAATAATTACTTACCCCGACTTTATTACTTAGTTCTAATGACTTGTGAATTTTTGGTTTGTGTAAATCAAAATCAATAATTACACATTTCTTTTCCGCTATGCTTAAAATTGCACCTAAGTTTGACGTTGTAAAAGTTTTGCCCTCCCCCGGAAGTATTGAAGTTACTAAAGTAACCTTACCACCTTCAACTGAGGTTGTATTTGAGTACATGAAATCTAGATTCACCCGAATGGATCTAAACATTTCGGCTAACATACTTTTAGGTTGAAGAACAGATAAAAGATATTCTTTATTAACATCTTCCTTTCCTTTAATAACACCTCCCAGCACTGGAACTGATATAAGTCCCTTCAACTCTGAAACACTTTCTACATTTTCAAAAAACATCCATCTAATTAAACTTATTAACGCTGCTAATAGCAACCCAAAGGTAAAGAATAGTATCTGAATTTTCTTCTTATCTGGAGCCACCACTCCGATTGACTGTGCCTTTTCAATAACCTTTGTATCAGGCAATATGGACGCTTCTGATATGACAGTTTCCGCTTTCTTTTCTAGCAAAAACGTATAGAGGTTTTCATGGATTAGCAACCTTCTTTTTATATTTAAAATCTCTCGCTGATTCTTGGGGACTTTTTTAACCTTATTTTCATACTGTCTGATAGTCAACGAAATATCATTATTCTTGGTTAACAATGCCTTCTTAGTGTTAGATAGGTAGATTAATAGATTTTTACGTTCCCGCTCAATTTGCTTGTCAATTTCTTGGATTGACTTATTATTTTCTGTGGAGTTAAAAAGTTTGTTATTCCGCTCTATTTGCAATGAGTAAAAGTTGTTTATGGACTCTTTAAGGTATTCATCACCTTCCAAAACATATAAGCTTGGAGGCAACAAAACATCCCCTTTATTGCTGATAATATACTTTTCAAGATCAGAAATAGATTTCAGGTTTATTTCTAGTTGAGTCTTTTTCGACTCGAACTCCATCAGTTTATTAAAATACTCCGACTCTTCCTTTGACAAATCAAGTATTGCTTCTTGTGCTTTAAACTCCTCAAGTTCTATTTCAATTTCATTTAGAATTTCTATTACCTCTTGAATCTGGATATTGATGAAAGACTGAGTATTTCTGTTAACTGCTTTTTTATTTTCAAGGGTATAATCAAGATATGTCGCGGCTAAAGTATCAAGGAACATAACTGCCCGATTAGGGATAACATCACTAACTTGCATTTCTAATACACTAGTCCAATCTAGGCTTTCAATACTCATCCTACCCTTATACTTTCCGACCAGGGAACGCATAGGATGAATTACAAAACGATAATTCACTTCTGAAAATGCAGCAATGTTTTGGCTATTTAATGGGACGGTTGGTTCAATACTGAAATTAAAACCGTTAATAAGTACAACTTCCCCAAATTTGAATTGATTAATTACTTCTTCATTGCCAGTTTCATATATTAGCTCAAAAGTTGTAGAGTCTATGAAATGAAAATGAAAAATTTTAAAATATGACTCTGAACCAAATTTATCTGAGGTTACACGAATAGGAATATTTTCAAAGACCTCAGTTGTCTTAATACGACCAGCGATAAAATATGAAACTTGCAGATTTAACCGCTCTAATGTTTCCCTAATTAGACCTGAGGAAAGTAGCACTCTTTTCTGGGATTCGGTTTTATCATACGTCCTATATGAGTTCTCTACCCCTAAACCTTGCATTATACTTTTCTGGTAATCATAAATATCGCCAGAGTTCAACAAAATCTGAGACTTCGCGGCATACACCTCCTCTAATCTATGACTATAGAAAAGACCCATGCATAATGACAAAAGCGGCAATAAGACTATAACCCTGATATTCTTGAGAATTACTCTGAATACTTTTGCAAAATCTTCTGAACTAAAAAGACTATCAGTATTATTTTGAGATTTTTTTACCACTGTCGGCAAATATAGATTTGATGTTTAAATAAAAATCAATTAATTCTACCTAATTCCTTAGATTTGTGTAATAAATGAAAATCCAAGCTCAGTACAGGATATCAAAACACATAGGCAAATGCAACTAAAAAAAGTCTTACTATTCTTATTATTCGGAACCGCCCTCCAAGGTTTCAGCCAAATTACCTCCGCCCAAAGTGGCAATTGGAGCGATGGAAGCACCTGGACTGGAGGAATTATTCCTCAATCTTCTGACGATGTAACTATTTCTAATGGGCACAATGTAACCGTTAACGGCAATTTTTCATGTCAACATTTAATACTGAACGGATATTCAACTTCTACTGTTTTTTCAGTTAACTCTCCAAATACTCTTGACTGTGTGCGATTTGATGTTTGGGCCTCCGGGTCTAACCAATCCGTTTCGATTGCCAATTCTGGTGATCTTAACGTCACTAGCCTTTTTTATGTGTGGGATAACAACCGAAACAATTTCGTCGTAACCCTTGGTGGTATTGGAACTACCTATATATCAGGAAGGACTTTATTTCAAGGCAACAGGAATACGACCACGGTGAATGTAAACCAAAAATTAACGGTTGACGGTGAGTTTTATCTTGCTAGCGTTGGAGGATTTAACGTTCAAGCAAATGTAACTGATACCCTAGAATTAAAATCAACTGTCAAATTTTCTGGAAACAATTCCACCGCGGCTGAACTTAACATTGACCACCCTGATGCAGTATTGTTTTTAAGCGGAACAAACACTTGGAATTTTATTGGTGCTGGGGGTTCAGTAACTAATGTAGCTGGCCAAGGCTTGACATTATTCAGTAGAAGACAAAATTATAATTCTGATTCTCGTATCCAATTTGGGAGGATTGCCTTTGATGGAAATGAAACATTAAGCGGCACACAACAATTTGTTAACGGGGAAGATTTTGTGGTGTTCTCTGGAACTATTGTGAATTTAGGGGCTTTCAACCTTGAGATTTCTGGAGACGCAACTGTTAGTGGTGCGCTTTCTGGTTCTTCTGGCACATTGTTACTAAACGGAAACCAAGCGCAAACAATTAGTTTTTTTTCTCCGACTACTTTACCAAATTTAGCCATCGAAAATACTTCTGGGGGAGTTTCAATTGAGTCGTCTAGTTCAGTATTGAATATTACAAACCTTGTGTCATTTGATGCTACGGGTACTACTGTCTTCAACACCAACGGCAAACTAGTTCTGAAAGATAATGGAAGTGGGATGGCTAATCTCGGCAACTTAAATAACCACACTATTACAGGTGATATTACCTGTCAATTCAAAACAAATACGCTTTCGAACATCGATTACCGTAACATATCAATGCCAGTTTCTGGCGTTACAATAGCTGATGTGCAATACAACGCAGCAACCCAGCCCGGAGGTTTTTCAACATATGGTTTTACAGGTTCGATTACGCCAAGTGCTGGAGGTTTTTTCTCGACATACAGCTATAACAATGGAAGCGTAACAGGTGATTTTAATGACGGCTGGGTAGGTGCTTCAAATACTACAAACCCACTTAACCACCAAGCAGCAACTACTTGGTACATTGGCCCAGGAACTGGTAGTACAGGAGCTAGCTCCTACTCTTTTGAAGTATCTGGTTCTCCAATTGTTGGTGGTTCGGCCGCAGCCACTATCAGTTCTGCTAATGGTGCGAATTTGTCATACGACGCTGGAAATGCAGCGGACAATAATTACAATTGGGCTTTAGTTGGAAATCCTTTTCCTTCGAGTGTTGATTGGAATCTAGTGACAAGAAACAATATTGAATCTACTATGTACATATTTAGTGCAGATGGTTCAGGATACACTGCGTCAAATTCTGGAGGTAATTCAAACATTCTGCCTCCTTTTCAAGGTTTTTGGGTAAGAACTTCTGGAAGTAGCGCATCAATGCAATTCGAAGAAAATGACAAGTCTACAACTCAACGTGTATTTCAAAAATCGATTAAAGATGAATCTGGGTTTAGAGTTTATATCAACTCTGACCAAACAACCAAATACAGTTTTTGCTACGTAAAATTTAATTCAGATGCATCTGAGGATTATGTTGCTGGTGAAGATGCACTGAGAAGAAAAAACCCATCTCCTTGGCCAAATATTGCCGTGATAAGTAGTGATAACGAAGAACTGCAAGTATCATCAACAAGCATAGAAAACGTTGGTCATAAAGTGATTCCCATTCACGTAGAAACATTCAATTCTGGGAACCACACCTTGAGGTTTGAGGGAATTGAAGACATAGAAGGATGTATTGTTCTGGAGGATGTTGAATTAAATACTCTTCAACCAATTGATTCTGCGAATAGCAGTTACGCTTTCTCCTTGACAAGTTCGTCCAATCCTGAGAGATTCAAATTACACATTTACAACTATAATAGTGAATTGGCTACAGAAAACAGTGCTTGCTTTGATGCTAATAACGGTGCTGCAACTTTAGATTTACTTGACATTGGTTCTGATTTCATATACGAACTTAAAGACGAATCTGGAAATGGTCTTGCTTTTGAATTCGGAGCTAAGGGTGTTCAAGAATTCACTGACTTGGCACCAGGGAATTACTCGGTTGAAATTAGTCCAAACGGATTGAATTGTAAAACAGTAACTGAGTATTTCACCATTCATGAACCAGGAGAAATGAGTGCTAATTTCGGATTCGCAAATCAATTACTTTCGTTCAGAGCGAATAAAAATATTGAATTCAAAAACCTATCTGAAGGTACTATAAAAAATTATTCATGGGATTTTGGGGATAATACTGTTTCAACTGAAATGCAACCTAAACACACCTATACTTCTCCAGGAATTTATGACATTGTGCTAACGGCTGAAAATGGCAACACGGATTGTAATGTTCGATACAAACAATCAATAGAAGTTGCGGAACCTACTGCAGTTGGCGAAGTTCTGAATGGACACGGATATAACGTAGTTAAACACAACGGTCGATACTCAGTGGAGTTTTCCGCCCCATCGAATGAGGTATTAACTTATACTGTTTACGATATTCAAGGAAAGGAAATCCATCAGGAATCTATTGAAAAAGGAACATTAGCAAAAGAACTAGTCATTGAATCTAACGGAATAGTACTCCTCAACATTCAGTATCAAAGTGAGGCTAAAAACTTGAAATTACTAGTTCAGTAAGCAGTAAGAATAAAGGTCAATCTACAAATTTGTTACAATGCAGATTTGTAAATATCCTCTATTAACTCTACGGTTCGCAAACCATCGAGTCCACTAGCAAGACTACTTTTCGTATTGTTTAGGGCGTTTAAAACATTACGGTAAACCAAACCGTGATTTGACATTGAACCTGTATAATGCCCATAATTATTGGCAGGTCTTCCTTCAGGCAAATCCGTTAACTTCCCCTCTTTCAAATTTTGATATTCCAATACGTTTAGATATTGACCTCCAACTTTTACCGTTCCTTTTTCAGCAACTATAGTAATGGAACCTTCCATATTTTGTTCGAAAGCGTTAATTGAAAAGTTCATCGTAGCCTGCGCTCCATTTGGCAACTTGCACAATACATTACAGGAGTCTTCAAACTCAATATCGTTTCTTTTCGAAACATTTTCAACTACTGATTTAATTACATCTACTTCGCCGAAAAGCCAAACGATGAGGTCAATAAAATGACTAAATTGAGTATATAATATACCTCCATCCAACTTCTTTGTTCCTCTCCATGAGTCCGAGTAATAGGCTTCATTTCGATTCCATAAACAAGAAAGTTGAACGCTGAAAATTCGACCTAAATCTCCAGACTCAATTAAATTCTTTATTGCTGCCACAGGTGGATTAAATCTATTTTGCTTTACTACAAATAGTTTTTTGTTTTGAGAATCTGCAACTTGGATCATCTTTCTGCAATCCGAAACCGAGATAGCCATTGGTTTTTCGCACAACACATTGAAACCAGCATTCAAAGCAGCGATGGATTGGGCGGCGTGCAAGCCATTTGGTGTACAAACCGCCACCAAATCTGCTTCAATATTTTGCGAAAGCATATTCTCCAGAGAATCAAAAAATGGAGCATTAAATTTTTTTGATAACTTCAGACCTTTATCTACATCAATATCACAGACGCCAACTACATCTCCTATTTCTGAAATGTGATCGGCATGCCTACTGCCTATTCTACCTGCTCCAACTAGTAATACTCTCATTCCTTTGAATATTCTTCAAAAGTAACCAAGTGAGTTAAAGTCGTTGTATGTGATTTCAGTCTTTACCATCTATTTCGCAATTGCTTTTACGCAAGTTTTTCATACCTTTCACTTCAAGATATTCTATGGAAGAAAAAACAAATACTTGTAAAGAATGCAAGCAATCTCTTATCGGCAGAATTGATAAAAAATTCTGCGATGACAGCTGCCGGAATGCACATTACAACCGAATTAATCGAGTATCCAATAATTTCGTTCGACAAATAAACCGCGTACTCAAAAAGAACCGAGAAATTCTAGCTGAGCTCAACCCTTCTGGCACTTCAAAAACAACTAGAAAAACGTTAACTCGACTTGGTTTTAACTTTGAATTTTTCACTAATATCTATCAAACAAAAAACGGTAAAACGTACTATTTCTGTTACGACCACGGATATCTTCCTTTAGATAAAGATTTTTTCACGCTTGTTATTAAAAAGGAGTATGTGTAATGAAAACAATGGATTTAATTCAGGAACTTTATTTTGTAGCCACTCCAGAACAGGTTTACGATTCAATTATGATTCAGAAATTACATGCAGAAATAACCAACAGTGATGTAGCTATTGAAAATGAAATAAATACCGCTTTTTCTGCATACAACAATTATATCCTTGGCAATAATGTCCTTCTTGACAAGCCAACTCTAATTGTTCAAGAATGGAGAGCTGTTGAAGAAAACTGGCCTGACTATCACCTTTCCACAGTACAATTTAAAATTCAACCGTCGGAGGAAGGTGCACACTTAACTTTTATTCATAAAGGAATTCCTGAAGAATATTTTGAAAGCATTTCAACGGGTTGGGATGAGTATTATTGGAAACCAATGAAGGCTTTTTATAAATCACACCCCTCCTAAAAGTTTAAAACCCTTTAGAATTATAGCAAGATCATTCCAAGGGCTATAATCCTTAGCGTACATAAGGTTCATTTTGGCAATTTCTAATGAACTTGAAGCTCCCACCAAACTTGCGGTACTCATTACCCCTTGCTTTATAACGGGTAAATCGTACAGGTTTCCTCCCCTTTTGTCATACCCTACCCACGTTTGTTGTGCAAATAAAACCGATATAATATTAGACAGGAAAAATGACTTCTTTTGCTGAATCCAAATTAATATGGGAGAAAGCAACAAGGCTGAAAAACAAATCATTACATCAATAATTCTTTTGTTACGTAAATTCTTAGGCTTACTAATTGCATTGATATTTAGCACAGAGTATAGCTCTCCACTAGTATTGATAGAATTACTTCCGATAACAAAAAGGCTCTCTGGAGGTGCTATTTTAAAATTAATATGTCCCCGGTCTAATTGCGACATTTGCTCCAATATGGTGGACGTTTCGACATCCTCAGCACAAAAAACAACCTCTTCAATCTTAAAAATTCTAGTAATTTCTCTCAGTTGACTCACACTACCTACAAAGTCATCGTTAGCATTTACTACTTGTTCATTAGAAACCTTTGCAATAAAATCCGGTTGAATAGTCGTTTGCTCAAGCAATTTCAACACCCTATCAATTTCATTTTTTGACCCAACAATTGCAAACCTCTTCTTAGAAGAACTTCCCAATTTAAAACCAAACAGTCCAAAACGATCCAGAAATAACCTAAAGACAATACCAAAGAATAGCGTTGAAATACTTCCGAACAGTACAACGGCTCTGGAGAACCGGTAACTCTCAGGTAGCAACGAATAAAAAATGAGAATTACGCCTAAACCAACTGCAATTCCTTTTGAATAATTCTTAACTGTTGTTGGTTTATCATAAGCCCCAACCAAAAATCCACAAACCACCCAAACACCGGAATATACAGGAAGTAGCCAAATTAGTAACGATATTGGTGGTTCTATACCAGAAATGGATTGATAGGCAAAAACGGTGAGTATTAATGCAAAAAGACCAACAGTAAAATCAAGAAATCCTATAAACCCTCGCCTGATAAAATTTATTAGCAATGTAATGGATGCTCTAAAATAAATAGCCACATTTATCAAAAACCCAAACATTTGTGCACTATTCTTTGTAAAGTGCTTTTGAGCGAAAATCACCATGGCTTTGTAAAACACAAAAACATAATTCACACTCGTCTTCTTAGTACTTTCTCCTTTGTAATGAATTATAGAGGTATCAGAAAAATAATAGTTTTTGAACCCCGCTAACTGGACTCTGTATGACAAATCAATATCCTCGCCGTACATAAAAAAGGTTTCATCCAACAGTCCAATTTTATCTAGTACGGTTTTCCGAAGCAACATGAATGCACCTGAAAGCACATCAACTTCATGCGTTTCATGCTCATCTAAAAATGATAAATGGTATTTACCAAATTCCTTCGATTTAGGAAACAGGGTTGCCAACCCAAACATTTTGTAGAATGCTACCTTTGGTGTTGGCAAGCCTCGTTTTGACTCCGGCAAAAAACGCCCTTTTCCATCCAACATACGAACACCCAACCCACCTGTTTCTGGATGTTCTCGCATAAAATGAACAACCTTTTCAAAGGTGTCTTCCTCAACAATAGTATCTGGATTCAGTAATAGAGAAAACTCCCCATTTGCATCTCGTAATGCTAAATTATTCCCTTTAGAAAATCCAAGATTTTTTTGACTGGCGATTAACTTTACATTAGGAAATTTATTCCGCACCATCTCCACAGACCCATCTAAGGAATGATTGTCAACTACAACAATTTCTACAGAAAGATTTTTACTGGCTCTAATTACAGAAATCAAACATTGCTCAAGAAAATGCTTGACATTGTAATTGACAATAACAACCGACAAATCACTAGTGGACATGTCGGCGAAAATAAATTAAACGATACAAGTAGTTAGCACACGCCAATTTGTTTGCTTATTATAGTTAGGCTAGGGTATTAAGCTATACTTCTCCAACTACCAGCATTGTGCACTTCCAAGCCAGCCTGGGCAATCATACCCTTCGCCCTCCCACTTCGCATACCTGAAGCACAACAAACTATTATTGGTGCTTTCATTTTTTTGATGGAATTCATTTTACTAGGAACTTGATCCAGTGGAATATTCACCGCATTTGCTGAGTGGCCTGACTTGAATTCTTGAGGAGAACGAACATCAATTATTGTGGCTCCATTTAAAATAAGTTCGGCAAAATCGACTTTTGGTCCCATTCCTAAAAGGTTTCTTAAAAAGCTCATAGTTTCCAATTTTTTGCAAATTTAAACGCGCCTTGTAGTTTAAAGTGTAATATTCATCACAATTCCTATCCGGCCAGCAGTGTTAATAGTTCGTTCAATACCCCAAGGAATTCAACTCTTATTTGCTACATTTGTAATCTTAAACTATCTTGAAATGAAAAAGAATTTCCGTAAAATCACAACTATAGTAGCATTTGGCTTATTCATGTTTGTTGGTTCTGAAGTACTAGCAGGCCCTCCAGGTGGTGGTGGTGGTCCAGGCGGACAAGGTGGTTGTATTCCCCCTCCATGTGTCCCAATAGATGGTGGCATAAGTGCTTTAGTGATTGCTGGAGTTGCTTTAGGCGGAAAGAAAATATTCGACTCTATGAAAAACTAATTCAGTTTTACTGAATGAATTTTTCTTCACTTATTAAAAACAAATTAGTCAGGTTTATCCTGACTTCTTTTTTTCTATTCATTTTTTGGTTTGTTCTCTATGACCTTTGGTTGCATCCACAAGGTGGAGTAGATACGTTTATCATCAACATAATAGTCCACAATAGTGATTGGTTGTTGTCTTTAATGGGCTATGCCACCATTCCGACCGACATACTTGGTGAAGCCATCAGAACCGTTGGTATTGATGGTTCACACGGCGTATGGATTGGAGACCCTTGTAATGGTTTGACTTTATTTGTTTTGTTTTCTGGTTTCGTTTTGGCTTACCCAGGACCTATTCTTCGTAAACTTTGGTTTATTCCTCTGGGCATTCTGACCATTCACATCCTAAACGTAATTAGGGTTACAGCACTTGCCATGATTCAGCATTTCTACCCCGAATATTTAGAATTTAACCACACCTACACCTTTACAATTTTGGTGTACTCCTATGTTTTTTATTTATGGTACGTCTGGAGCAATAACTTGAGCAATGAAGAGGATTAAAATTATTGCACTTGTTTTGCTGCTCTTCTTTCTAGGATTCTTCAGAGAGTTTTTATTCGAAAACATAAACAGCCACCTCTATTATTTATGGAAAGGTGAAAACAACCCTAACCTTCCATCTAGTCTTCTATTCCTTCAAAACTTTGAATATTGGACGCTGTATTATGCCAAGTTCTTTTTAATTGCCGTGTTTACCGGAATCTATCTTTTGGTTTCCATTCTATTAGTAAGCCAATTCTTTAGAGAAAAAGCTTTTCGTAACATTACGATAGCCTTTTTTATTGGGGTTTTTGCATTTTCGGGAATAATCTTCAGTGTGGGATACCTACTTGGGAGTGGCCACGAAGCTTACGGTATTTCTAGAAAATTAATTGAATTTGTACAATCGCCTTTGGCTTGTTTTTTCTTGATTCCAGCATTTGCTTTGTACAAAAACGATAGATTAAGCCAATAAAACTGGTGCCCCTTGTTGGTGAAAATTCCGCAATACCCAGTGCTTAAGCTCCCTTGCCTCTCTTTCGGACAATGTACTAAGCGCCTTAGTCAATTCCTTTTGAAATAATCTCGCGTCAAAACTTACTTTTCTTAGAATAGTTTTACTGTAAATCAACATTTTTCTACGTGACATAACTTCAATTTTTGAGCTGCGCTACAAGTTAAATTTTTATGAAAGTCTAATCCTGTTAAAAACTCATTATGTTTTCAACAAAACCTAAAACTACCCCAATACCTTTGTAATTATGTTACCAATGAAACAAGTAATTACTTTTCTATTAATCGTGATTTTTCCCGCTTTATTATTCGGGCAGAAAAAATCTAAAAAAAACCCGTATGCGGGGTATTGGGAGCAGCAAGAAAAGCAAGAGCAATTTGACAAAATCGCTGAAGAAGGACATAAACTATTTCAAGCTAAAAAGTATGAAGAGGCTAAAACTAAGTACAACGAAGCCTTAAAAGTCTTGCCTACTGACCAAAGAATTATCGCAAAAGTTAGAGACATTAATTTATTGCTAGAAAAACGAAAAGCGCAGAAAATTGATCCAATTAACCATGAAGAAATTCCAGATACCTTGACATTATATTTAAATGATATTGTTTCAGTACAAGAACGACCCGCACTCGATACAGTGCAGAAATCTGTCATGCCATTTAATGAAACTAAACTGGACACAAGTAAAGAAAAGCGACAAGTAGTAAGTAAAAATTCAAAAGAGGATTCGGAAGCTGAATTAAAATCCATTAAAAAGAAATCCGATACTGCAAATACGGTGAAAAGCAAACTCGAAAAACCAGTTATTGCGAATAAACCTAATCAAGAAAAAGCTGCTCGTCCAAACCCACAACCCTTTAAGAATACTGACAATTACCGAAAATATTTAGCTACCCTACACGAACAGGGCTGGACAGAAGAAGCCTATGAAGAGGGGAATAAAAAAGTTCTGAAACGAGTGTTTATTCAAGGAGAATATGGCGAGGAATATTTAAAAATAACGCACCACTACGGCGCTATTTTTTATTTCAAGAATGGAGAAAGTATTTCTTACGCAACTTGGATTGCCGAAACCGAAAAAAAACAGAAAGACTAAATGTAATTCGCCGCCCAACTATCGGCCAACGATATTCTCCACTTTTCGTTCAGTTCCCAAAGTGTCGTTACTGTATTGTTAAACATTGTGCTCTCAGGAGTTAAAACACCATCCTCCACTAATGATTTCAATGTATTTAAATTAAGTAATTGAAGGTTGTCACCATTTTCTACAGCAACGTTCAGACGATTAAAAAAATCAACACCAATAGCATGTCCGAGATCTTTAACGAAATGAACACTTTTATCAATTGAACACCCTGTAGCATTTGCTACATTCTCGTCAACTGAGACTACAATAAAACAATTGAGTTTCACTTCAACGGCCGCTTCAAGAGCGCTACCGTGTGCGCTCCAGTTTTCTACGAAGACCATTCCTTGCTCCTCAATGCCTTTAACTTCTGTATCTGTTAATAAGCGATCAGACTGATAGATCCACACACGTGAACTTGGGTTTAATTCTGAGAGTTTCATTTACGATGATTGTGCGTCCGCAATTAATTCAGCCAAATCAAAAATCTTGATAGATTTCTCTTTTTCAGAGTTCTTTACTCCGTCGGTCATCATGGTATTACAGAACGGACAACCCGTAGCAATGATATCCGGATTTACCTCAATAGCATCCTCGGTTCGTTCAATATTGACTTCCTTGTTTCCTTTTTCAGCCTCTTTGAACATTTGAGCGCCACCAGCTCCGCAACACAAACCTTTAGTTTTGCAACGTTTCATCTCTACCAGCTCGGAATCTAACTGAGCAAGCAAGTTTCTTGGTGCTTCGTATTCGCCATTTGCTCTGCCTAAATAACAAGGATCATGAAAAGTAATTCGTTTTCCTTTAAAAGCACCACCTTCAACCTTCAATCTTCCTTCGTTCATAAGACCAGTAAGGAATTGGGTGTGATGCATCACTTCGTATTCGCCGCCGAGTCCAGGATATTCATTTTTCAACGTATTAAAGCAATGCGGACATGTGGTCACAATTTTCTTCACTCCGTAGCCGTTTAACACCTGGATATTAGACATAGCTTGCATTTGAAAAAGAAACTCATTGCCAGCTCGTTTTGCAGGATCTCCAGAACAACTTTCCTCCGTTCCTAAAACAGCAAATTTCACATCGATTTTATTCAAAATTTGAACAAAACTTCTAGTAATTTTCTTTGCCCTATCATCAAAACTTCCAGCACATCCTACCCAAAATAAAACTTCTGGACTTTCACCACTGGCCATCATTTCGGCCATTGTTTTTACTTGTAACTGCTCACTCATTTCTTAAAAACTTGAACTGTTGCTTCTTCCTGAACCAAATCAGTAAACTTTCCTTTATATCTAGTTGCTCGAACAATGTGGTTATCCACCCAATGGTAATTACCACCTCTAGGCTTACCAAATAAAATTCCGTGGTACTTAAAATTATGCTCTTTCAGCCATTGCTCAGTGCAGGCACGGTGTTCTTCTACTCTACTAGTAAAAAACGTAATTATATGCCCATCTTCATACCATTGGTTGATGGTTTCGAGCGCTCCTTCATACAATTCTGCAGTTAACATTCGCTCGGGTTCCTCATTCGGAACATCTTCGCAAATTGTACCGTCGATATCAATCATGAAATTTTTGACACCGTCCTGCAGCGTGGGGCTAATCAACTGATCGCCTTCTCGTAATTCTTTTAGTTTACTGCTCATCTTTCCAGTTTAATCTGTCCGCTTGAGCAAATTGCCAAGGAGCACCATTATTTTCAATGTTCGTAAACATGTTATTCAATTCAGCTGGAGCGGCAGATTGCTCCATTACCAAGTACCTTCTTAGGTCAACGATAATACTCAATGGATCTAGATTAACCGGACAAGCCTCGGTACAGGCATTACATGACGTACATGCCCATAATTCCTCAGGTTGTATATAGTCATTGATTAGGGTTTTACCATCGTCCGAATCCATTCCATTTTTATCGATATAACTCCCTAATTCAGTTAAACGGTCTCGGGTATCCATCATAATTTTACGCGGCGACAATAATTTTCCAGTCTGGTTTGCCGGGCACTCTGACGTGCATCTTCCACATTCAGTACAGGTATATGAATCGAGCAATTGTTTCCAAGACAAATCCTTTACATCCTTAGCTCCAAAGGAAGGTGGTACTGCTCCTTCCTCAGGTTCTGGAGGTGCAGCATAAGGATCGACACTTGGGTCAAACATCAATTCCACTTCTTTTTTGACTGAATCTAGATTATCAAACTCTCCTTTGGGTTTTAAGTTGGAAAAAAATACAGCCGGAAAAGCTAAAATGATGTGCAAATGTTTAGAAATGGCCAAGTAATTCAAAAACCCTAAAATGCCAAGAATGTGGAACCACCAGCAAAACCGTTCAATAAAATGTAATGCAGACATATCCGCGGGTAATATACCGTTAAGCATAGAACTAATTAAAAACCCTTGTCCATTCCAACCTATCGCATACTTATCCAATCCTGCTGAAGCTAGGTTTTCTGGATTAGTATTCATAAGAACAACATCCGCAGCATTCATAAATAAGAAAGCAGACATCAGCAGTACTTCTGCAATCAAAATTAGATTAGCATCAGAAGCAGGCCAACCCTTCATTTCTGGCTTCCAAAATCGAGCGATTTTCACTACGTTCCTTCTAACAAGGAAAATGACACAAGCTACAAGAACAAGCAAGGCAAGTACTTCAAATATGTTTATGAAAAAACGATACGCATCTACACCTATCCAACTTGAAAAAACTCGGTGCGTACCAAAAACACCGTCAATTACAATTTCGAGAATTTCAATATTGATGATAACAAATCCGGCATAAACCAAAATGTGCAAAAACCCTGCAATTGGTCGCACCACCATTTTGGATTGACCCAATGCAACTCGAACCATAGTATTCCACCTAAGCGAACTATTGTCTGTACGATTCACATCTCGTCCAAGAAGGATGTTTCTGCGTATTCGAGTTATGCTTTTGTAGAAAAAAAAGGAGGCTACTCCTAAGCAAATAATAAAAAGAATACTTCCTATTGCCATAGTAAAGCGATTTAATGAATACTAATTACTTTTTCGATTTGTCCTTTTTTCCAAAAACTGAAAAGTGAACGTATCGCTTTGGGTTCTCTTTGAAGTCGATTAATAACAAATCTAAATTTTTGCTGGCTGCATTTAAGTGCATGTACAACGAATCGTTATTAACCAACTTACCCATTGTGCCTTCACCTTTATTAATTTTTTCCAAAATAGAATTCGCACCATCTAGCGAATTGTTCACACGTTCAATGGTTTCATTGAATTTAATGTCTTTCAAGGAATCACTAATTGCACTAAAATTCTCGGTTACTTCAGTTAGGTTGGTTATTATGGTTTTAATTTTTCCACTCTCAGACTCAATCATTTGCTGCAAATCTTTCGAGGTGGTGTTTAATGTTTCCATGCTTTCAGCTGCATCTTGCATAGTTGATTGTAAATTTTTTCGATTTTGTTCATTTAAGACCAGCTGAACTAAGTGCATTACAGAGTCAATTGAAACTACTGCTTCGAGGGCTTTTTTCTCAAACGGCTCTAAAGAAGAACTAAGGGACGAAAAAATATCTTCTTCTGTTCCAGAAACTATTGTATCACCTTCTTGAAGATAGGCGTCACCAGACCCCATTTGAATATCAATTTCTTTTCCACCCAGCAATCCTGTATTTGCAATAATCGCCTTAGAATCTTCGGGTATATTAAGCCCCCCATGCGAAATTTCAAGCTCTAAAATAACAACATCCTCTTCTGCAATGAGTGTAGAGGACCTAATCTTACCGATTCTGTAACCGTTTACCGAAACTGGATCATCGTTGTTGATTCCTGCAACATTTCCGTAAATAGCATAATATGTGCTTCCGTTTGCGAATAAATTACTGCCTTTTAAGTATCCATATCCGTAATAGAACAGACCTATCGTGAGGATTACCAAAAGTGCAATTAAAATCTCCTTTTTAGCCTTCAAATCTCTGTGCTTATTTAGCTTTCTTTATTATTTCAAGAGCCTGTGAGATAGGAATTCGTTCTCCTTTGTAAATACTAATAAGAAACGCATCCTTGTACCCCTTCTCTCGAATTTTGCTTTGCAAAGTTACACCTTCTTCAAAGCTCTTCTCGTTTCCGACCGCGTATTTATATGAACCTTTAATCATCATTTCTTCAACACCTTCAATTCCATTAAATTCCTTAGGATCTGTACCAATAGATTTTGGGCTTGACGTAAGCTGAACCTTAAATCGAACACCAGAATCAATCGTTGATTCTTCTGGTTTAACAGTTTCTTTTTGGGTTGAAGGGGGTGCGAAAAGTGCATCAACTTCCTTCTTGTAATCGTTAAAGGCAGTCACAATTCCATTTGCAATTTTAGCCCTATTTTCTTGCTTGTTTAAAAACCGGCCTTCCTTAAGGTTGGTAATGAAACCTGTTTCAATAAGCACACTTGGCATGGTGGTTTTATACAACACCATAAATCCGGCTTGTTTTACTCCTCTATTTCTTCTTCCCAAAGCTACGAATTGGTCCTGCACTTTTGAAGCAATACTTAAACTATTGTCCAAATTTTCTTGCTGCATTAAGCCTAAAGCAATTACCGACTCATCTGAGTTCGGATCAAAACCTTCATACTTTACTTCATAATTTTCCTCAAGAAGAATTGCTTTATTTTCCCTTTTAGCAGTTTCTAGATTTTCCTTTGACCTATGCAATCCTAAGGCAAAGGTTTCTGTTCCGTATGCTTGACTACTTCCCGCTGCATCTGCGTGGATGGACATAAATAAATCAGCATTCATTTGATTAGCAATTTTAGCCCTTTCGCCAAGGCCAATAAACACATCGGTATCTCTGGTATAAACCACTTTTACATTCGGATGTGCCTTTTTTATTGCATTTCCGACTTTCAGTGCTATATCTAAAACAATGTCCTTTTCTTGTATTTTATCTACTCCAATCGCACCAGGGTCTTTACCTCCGTGACCCGCATCAATTACGACTTTATTCAGTCCGTATTCACCGGGTCTGAAAGGGTAAAATGAGGTGAGCATTAAAAAAGAAATAAAAAACGGAACGTAGTTAACAATAATCCTCTTCATAATTTTTGTGATGAAACGCAATTCCAACGGGTTTTTGGTGTTCTATTTCTTAATTTTGAAGCTTAATAAGCTAAGCAAAAATAGCATTATAAGTTGCCTTCGCTTCCTTTCAAAACCCGATGTATTCACGCATTCTTGTTGATAATAGTCTTCAATTTAAATGCGTACACCCAACAAAAAACCGTTCCAAACTCGGTTGACTCCAACTCTATTAAACAGAAAAACGACCCCTTTGGTTCAATTCCTGATTCAAATTCAATTGAAACAATCGATAGTTCAAACCAAGATTCTTTAAAACCGTCAAAGCCTTTAAAACCTAAATCGAAGGAAGGAAGTTTCGAATCAAAAGTTGATTACAAAGCGAAGGATTCTCTGCGATTTAATGTAAAAAAGCAACTCGTTTACTTATACGGCGATGCAGAAGTTGATTATGGAGAAACGAACCTTAAGGCTGATTATATAGAGCTTGATCTTCAAAAAAACGAGGTCTTTGCTCGAGGCACCGCCGATAGTACTGGCAAAGAATATGGTACCCCAGTTTTTAAAGACGGAGCACAAGAATTTGAAGCAAAAGACATCAAGTACAATTTTGCAAGCGAAAAAGGTTTGATTACTGAGGCAGTTACTCAACAGGGTGATGGATATGTAAAAGGAAAAACCGTAAAACGAATGCCTAACGAAGTCATTTATATTGAAGACGGACAGTTTTGCCCCTGTAAAGATATTGACGCAAAGACCTACATTCTGGCCAAAAAAATCAAGATAATTCCGGAAGACAAGGTGGTAACCGGCCCTGCTAATCTTAAAATTGGAAGCATACCTACTCCTTTAGTTTTACCATTTGGAATTTTTCCGAATACCGAAACAGCATCTTCAGGTATCATCATTCCGCGATATGGATTTAGCCCTGGACAAGGTTATTTTTTGCAACAAGGAGGATATTATTGGGCAATCAATGAATATCTAGACATGTCTTTTACTGGAGATATATATTCGAGAGGGAGTTACGGATTGGGGTTTCAGAGTAACTATAACAAGCGATACAAGGGAAAGGGCAATGTAGAATTACGTTATACAGAACTAAAGAGAGGTTCAGAAGAAACGTTGGATTTAACGGTTGACCAAGTTTATAAAATTTACTGGAAACATAACCAAGACAACAAAGCGCACCCTAATAGTCGCTTTAATGCTGACGTTCAAATTTTTAAAAATAACCGACTTGACATACAAAGTACTCAACAGGAATTCCTTTCAAATACGTTTAAATCTGGGATTAACTATCATTATAGTTTCCCTAACTCTCCCTTTAATTTGACGGTAAATGCAAGTCATACCGTGAGCAATGAATCTCAGGCTGACTTAATTTTACCTCAGGCAACCTTCAACATGGGAAGGATTTTTCCATTTAAACGAAAAGGAAAAGTGGGTAAGGACAATTTGTTTGATAAAATTGGCCTGACTTATACAACGGATTTTAAAAATGTAATTTCTGCGCATCCCGATTCCATTTTTGGAGACAAAGCCATAAATGATATGCGAAATGGGATTAAGCATAGCACAAGACTGAACACGAATACCAAAGTATTAAAAGTGTTTTCATTAGAGCCCTTTGTTAATTACTCGGAAGTATGGGAATTCAAACAACTGAATCAAGACTTTTCGACAACGGAAAATGCCTTATTGAAAGATACCATTAGAGATTTTGGACGTTATGGAAAACTTAACGGAGGAGCTAATTTGACGACAAAAATTTATGGGATGTATAATTACCGCAGAGGACCCGTAAAGGCACTTCGGCATGTAATAACCCCTCAAGTTGGCCTTACTCTTACCCCAAACTACAGCAATGCGGATTATATTAGAGAATACCGTGTTGACTCTGTTGGAAAAACTGGACAATACACTTTGTTTGACAATGGCATTTATGGACGACCAAATACTGGAAAAGAATCCGGAGTTGTAAGTTTCAATTTGATGAACAACTTCGAGATGAAAGTCTTGAATAAAAAAGACACAACAGAAGAAGATGCCACGAAAAAAGTTAAACTAGTTGACCAATTAAATATAGGTTCTAGTTACGACGTCTTTGCCGATTCGTTGAATGTGAGTAACATTGCCATATCCACGTCCACCACGCTGTTTAATTTTTTTAGAATTCGATACAATTCAGCACTCGACCCATACACTTTTGCAGAAGATTCATTGAACAATCCGTACCGAGTTAACACTTTTGAATTTAACGAAAATGGTCGAATTGGACGATTTGTGAATCACACCCTTGGCGTGGATTTTACATTGAGCAACAAAAAACAATTGGCTAAGAAAAAAGAAGAAATTGAAAAGATGAAGCGAAGTGCAAAGACCTTTATGGTGCTACCATGGAGCTTAACGGTGGGTTACAATTATCGATACAACCGAGCAAACAATTCCGCTTCAGAAAACATAACCCAAGCACTTGATTTTAGAGGCAATGTTCAATTGACTGATAATTGGAAATTTGAAGGTTCATTGAATTACGACATTGTTGCCAAAGACATTTCTTATACTCGATTTTCCATTTATCGAGATTTGAATTGTTGGGAGGCCAGAATTTCTGTTGTTCCAAAAGGACAACAGCAGAATTACAATTTTGGAATTAACCTAAAGCCTACCATGTTCAGAGACATGAAAATTGAGCGCAATCGAAACTTCTACGATTTTTAAATTATGAAAAAGATAATCTTTACTGAAAAAGCTCCAGCACCAATAGGCCCTTACAATCAAGCCGTTTTGCAAAATGATACGCTGTATGTTAGCGGGCAGATTGCAATAAATCCAAAAAGTGGAAATTTAGAGATTGATAATTTAGAAAAAGAAACTCATTTGGTGATGAAAAATTTGGGTGCAGTTCTGGAAGCTGCAGGAATGGATTACTCCAACATTGTAAAATGCTCCATCTTTTTGAGCGATATGAATTCCTTTGGAATTATCAATGAAATTTACGGAAGCTATTTTGAAGATAATTACCCCGCTAGAGAAACTGTTGAAGTGGCGTGCTTACCAAAAAATGTAAACGTAGAAATATCCTGCGTTGCAGTTGCAAGCTAATACGCTGCAGGCGTAATCATTTCTCGAACCATTGGAGTAAGCCCGCTGAAGAAGAACTCCACTGCAATTACCATTACGATTAACCCCATCAGGCGTAACATCACTTTGTTACCCGTTTCACCTAGTACTTTTAGTACTTTAGAAGAACTCCACAATACTAAAAGTGTAATCAGCAAAACGAATACGATGGATAAAATCAACGTGATTTTCATATCAAAGCTTGATGCATCGCGCATAAGTACGATGGCATTTGTAATGGCCCCTGGCCCACATATCATTGGAATTCCGAGTGGGGTAACCGAAATATCGTCAACGTATTCTTTTACATTACCTTCATCCACTTTTGTTTTTGCCAGTCGAGCCTGAAGCATATCCATTCCCATGAGAAAGAAAATAATACCCCCTACCATTCTCAGACTATTGACCGAGATTCCAAAAAAATCAAAGAGGATATTTCCGGAAAATGAAAAAATCATCAAGGTTATAAACGCTACGAAAATTGCTTTTAATGCAGTCTTTTTTCGGGCATCAGGACTAAGCTCTTTTGTCATTGCCATAAAAACCGGCATGGTTCCAAAAGGATTGATGAGTGTAATGAAGGAAGTAAATGCAACTAATCCGAAAGTGAGTAATTCGTTCATTTTTTATCTATAAAAAAACCCCGATAAATCGGGGTTTAAAGTATTTAAGTATGCCCCTGCACAATTACTTTTCAGCCTTCTTTGCAGCAGGCTTTTTGGTAGTTTTTTTCTTTTTTGCAGGCTTTTTAGATTCTTTCTTTTCTTCAACAGCTTCTTCAACCTCAGCAACAGGCTCTTGTGCGTCTTTTTGATCTTCTGTTTCTGGTTCAGCTTCAATAAATCCTTTCGCCAATAACGTATTGTACCAAGTCATTACCTTCTTGATATCTGAATTGTACACGCGTTCTCCATCAAACTCAGGAGCAATATCCGAGAAGTAATCCCTGATTTCTGCCCCTTTATCTTTTGGTGAAACACTAGTCGCTTTACCACCTTCAACCTCGTACATTTTATCAAAAATGTCTTTTAAAGGGATATCATCGATATTGCCATATATACTAATCTCCTCTAACGCCGATACTTGCTGATTGGAATAGGTAGGTGTTCGTTTTCCGTCGATTAGCGATTCTACGATTACTCCATTGTTGGTTTGTCCAACTACCTTGTATAAACCTGGTTTTCCAGAAATGGTCAAAATTCTACTTATATCCATGTACTCAATCTAAAGTTTGTGCAAATATATCTTTTAGCTATACGTATCGCCTTATGCCTACAGTTGGGTTTTCAACTTTATTAACCAACAAAAGTTTTAAGTGGGTTCGTGACCGTTAAGCTTCATTTAATATTGCTGCTTAATTCAGATTCCTATGAAAAAAGTAATTGTAATTACAGGTGCAAGCAGCGGCATCGGAGCTGCAACGGCAAGAGCATTATCGAATTCTCCGCATTTGGTTGTTTTAATGGCCAGAAGCAAATCGAAAATGGAAGCTATTGCCGGTCAAATGGATTGCCTTTCTTTAGTCATAGAAACTGATGTCACCGATGTTGAAAGTGTTAATGAGGCATTAAATACCGTAACCGAAAAATTTGGAGGAATTGATGTTCTTATCAATAATGCTGGGCTAGGATTTTTCGACCCTATTGATGCCGGTAAACTTTCGGAATGGCACACTATGATAGATGTAAACTTTAAAGGTTTGCTCAATGTTGTTCATGGTGCATTGCCGTTATTGAAAAAAAGCTCAAATGGTCATATTATTAACGTTGCTTCTGTTGCCGCACATCAGGTTTTCCCAAATTCTGCCGTTTACAGTGCCACTAAGCACGCGGTTTTAGCTTTGAGCAAAGGATTGCATCAAGAATTGCAAAAGGATTTGAAAGTCACCACAATATCTCCAGGAGCCGTGAATACTCCTTTTGTTGACCAAACTACCAATAAAGAAATGATTGATGATTTGAAGGCCTACTTTGCAAAAGGCATGTCACCAGACACCATTGCACAGCAAATTGTGTATGCAATTGAACAACCTAAAGAAGTTACAATAAGTGAAATAATAGTGCGACCAGGAAGGGCCTAATTCAATTCTTTTACGAACACATTTTCCGAAAACTTCAAGCTAACTACTCTTTCTAAATTATTGATAAGTAACGTTCGAGAAGCATCAAATTCATGAACATGCTTGACTCTTATCTCTGTTTGCAAACCAATTCCTAATTCAGATACCATTTGTAAAAATGCGACACTTGCATCTTTTACAGCTACAACGGTGCACTTCTGCCCTGCTTGTACCTCTACCAAACTCTTCTTGGATTTCATACTAAATCCACCTTCACTATTGGGAATTACATCACCGTGAGGATCTACCGACGGATTCCCCAAAAAGGCATCCAATTGCTGAATGAGTTTGGGTGATTTTATGTGTTCCAATTGTTCGGCAACTTCATGCACTTCGTCCCAAGAAAAATTTAGATGTTCGTACAAAAAGGTTTCCCAAAGTCGGTGTTTGCGAATCAATAAGATGGCTTCAGACTTTCCAGTTTCTGTCAGTTTTAACTTGCCATATTTCTCTGAATCAACGAGTTTTTTGGTCTTTAGTTTTTTAACCATTCCATTTACCGATGCAGGAGAAACGCTCAGCTCATCTGCCATCTGATTTGTACCGGCAGTTTCAGCATCAACTTCCATTGTTAGGTGAAACAATGCTTTTAGATAATCTTCTTCGTTTTTACTGAGATTCATTGACCGAAATAATGAAATGCTAAAGTAAACTTGGTGATTAGAAATTTCAGAATCTGTTGGAGTTTTTTTCTTCTCATTAAAAGCAATAAAACTTATAGACAAGTACAAAAAAAGCCCAGTTGAAAACAACCGGGCTTAATATTTTTAAGATTTAGTATCGCTTAAATACCAAATTCAGCTTTTACTTTATCAACGTAATCCAATTTTTCCCAAGTGAACAACTCAACTTCAATTTCCTTAACTGTTCCGTCAGGAGTCTCGAATCGTTTGGTTACAATTTCGTTCTTTCTACCCATGTGGCCATAAGCAGCAGATTCGCGATACATTGGTGAACGTAATTTTAATCGTTGTTCAATTGCATAAGGACGCATGTCAAAAATAGCTTCCACTTTACGTGCAATTTCACCATCATTCATATCAACTTTTGCTGTACCATAAGTATCTACAAAAATTCCCATTGGTTCAGCAACGCCAATAGCGTACGAAACCTGAACCAATACTTGCTCACATAATCCGGCAGCTACCAAGTTTTTAGCAATATGACGTGTTGCATAAGCAGCAGAACGGTCAACCTTGCTTGGATCTTTACCTGAGAATGCACCACCACCGTGAGCACCTTTACCGCCGTAGGTATCTACAATAATTTTTCTTCCTGTAAGTCCAGTATCTCCATGAGGTCCACCTATTACAAAAATCCCTGTTGGATTTACATGGTATTTAATATAGTCGTTAAACAACGCTTGATTATCACCTGATAACAACGCCTTTACTCTTGGAATTAGAATAGCTTTTACATCGCTATTAATTTTATCCAACATGGCTTGTTCTGAATCAAAATCATCGTGCTGAGTTGAAACAACAATTGCCTCAATTCTTACAGGCTTGTCGTTATCGTCGTATTCTAACGTTACTTGGGACTTAGAATCTGGACGCAAATAGGTCATTTCCTTACCTTCTTTACGAATTGCAGCTAATTCACGCAAAATCATGTGCGAAATCTCCAAAGCCAATGGCATGTAACTATCGGTTTCGTTTGTAGCGTAACCGAACATCATTCCTTGATCACCAGCACCTTGTTCCATTGGGTCAGACTTCTCTACCCCTTGGTTAATATCTGGCGATTGTTCGTGAATTGCAGACAATACACTGCAAGAGTGAGCATCAAACATATACTCGCCCTTGGTATAACCTATTTCTGTAATGGTTTCACGAGCGATTTTTTGAACATCTAAATAGGTTTTTGACTTTACTTCTCCAGCAAGGAATACTTGACCCGTTGTAACCAACGTTTCACAAGCCACTTTCGACGTAGGGTCGAATGCCAAAAAATTATCAATTAGTGCATCAGAAATTTGATCTGAAACTTTATCGGGATGTCCTTCTGAGACTGATTCTGAAGTAAAAAAGTAAGACATTAACTCTTGTTTTTAGTGTATAAATAAGGTTTGCGAATTTAATTAAAAGGTTGGGTTGGTTCTATAGGAAGAATGGAATATATAAATGAGTCTTTTTTAAGCCGTCAAAGACTTGAACACATCCTCTAAGCTTTGCTCTACTTTTTGCATTTCAAGAACTGATGTTTCATTCGCGACCGAAAATTTAAAAACAGCATCTCGAACGTCTTCCGTTGCAGCAATTAGCCAAACACTTCCTTCAACTTGTTGAACTTTAGTAACACCACTTATAGCGTTTAGTTCATTTTGATTTATTGCGCCGCCAAATTCTACTTTGATCACCAGCTCCTTTGAACTATCAACTGCAATATTCTGAGAACTGTCGTCTGCTACAATGTTTCCTTTGTTAACAATAATTACTCTATCACAAACTGCTTCAACTTCTTGCATGATGTGAGTACTCATCATTACCGTTTTGGACTTGCCTACGCTTTTTATCAAATTTCGAATTTCAACAATTTGATTCGGGTCTAATCCTGTAGTAGGTTCATCCAAAATAAGTACTTCTGGATCGTGAATAAGAGCTTGAGCCAAGCCTACACGCTGACGATACCCTTTTGATAGTGCGCCTATAGGTTTATGTTGTTCGACTTGCAACCCGACTTGTTTCACAATTTCGGCAACACGTTCTTTTTTGTTTTTAATGCCATGTAAACCCGCAATAAAACCCAAATATTCTCGAACATACATATCCAAATACAATGGATTATGTTCGGGTAAATAACCTACGCGTTTCTTCACCTCCATTGGATCTTCTGAAACATCAAATCCGCAAACTTTTACCTCTCCTTTCGATTGGGGCAAAAAACAAGTAATGATTTTCATCATCGTAGATTTACCAGCGCCGTTAGGCCCTAAAAAACCAACTATTTCGCCTTTTTTTATTGAAAACGAAACCTCGTTTAACGCCTTTTGGCTCCCGTAAATTTTGCTTACTTCTTTTACCTCAATAGACATGTTGGCAAATGTAACCCATGAAAGCTATCACGACCATCATTACTTAACATCTGTTATTAGAAGGTTAGATTGATTCAAATAAAATGGTTCTATAACTTAGATTTGCACCTATGCTTGGAAGAGTTACAAAAAGTACAGGTGCCATTAATTTGGTGCGGAATGAGGAAGGAAAAGTCTTCACTTGCACGGTTAAAGGTAATTTCCGAGTAAAAGGCATTCGTTCTACTAACCCCGTTGCAGTTGGTGATAGAGTCCAATTTGAACCCACCAATGAAAACGAAGGTTTAATCACCAAGCTTGAGAAAAGAGACAATTACATCATTCGAAAATCCATCAACCTTTCGAAGCGCGGGCATATTTTAGCCTCTAATATTGACCAAGTTTTGGTGTTCATTACATTGAAAGACCCCGAAACGACATTTGGATTTATAGATCGTATTCTCATCAGCGCAGAAGCTTTTCATATTGCTCCAATTTTGGTTTTCAATAAAGCTGATTTGCTAGATGAAGAAGACCGCCCATTATTAGAAAAGTGGCTAACCGTGTATTCTGATATTGGCTACAGATGTATTCAGATATCAGTGGCCGAAAAAGTAAATCTTGAAGAGATTCAAGAGGTCATGGAGGGGAAAACCAGTATGCTGGCTGGTCACTCTGGAACTGGAAAATCGTCATTGGTAAATGCCCTTGACCCCAATTTAAATTTAAGTACTGGAGCAATCTCAGATTATCATAGACAAGGAAAACACACAACCACCTTTGCTGAAATGCATCAGCTCCATTTTGGTGCTGATATTATAGATACTCCAGGTATTCGTGGATTTGGAATCATTGACATCGACAAAAGAGAACTTTCTCATTACTTTTTGGAAATGAGAGCGGTTTTAGAGGGCTGCAAATTCAATGATTGTCAGCATATTAACGAACCAAAATGTGCGGTTATGGAAGCAGCTAAAGATGGTTTTATCGCTCAATCACGCTACAAAAGTTACCTGAGTATGCTTGATGAAGAGGATGAGCAAACCTACCGGACTAACAGTTATTAAAAAATTGATTTAAGAAATCAACTTTTTTATTTGCCAAATGGTGTAAGCCCTTTGCTCCACTTTCTTTTTTCCCTCAAAAAAGAAAAGTTCCAAAGAAAAAACTCTTGACCTAAAATAAACCGTCGCTACTTTTTTGAAAACAACAAGTGCAGCCGAGTGATTTTCGAGCAAAGCTCTCAACTTCTCGGTTTTACTAGTTGTTTTTCTCAATTTTAGCTTGCTCTATTTTAATGTCAATCCTAGTCCAATTCTGATTACTTATAGTCCAAAATAAGACCTAGGCTCGACATAAAATACATAGATTGTAGGATTTCTATTTCAGCATATACCCCCAAATCCTGTAAAAAATCTGCACAAATTTTATAAACAAGCACAGGATAATAAATCCTTCTTTGGAAGCATACCTTCACTAAGCATAATTCTACCTTCGTTTTTAGGCTCAATCGTTATGGATATTCTAAAATCTGCTTCTCTAAAATCGTACAATACTTTTGGAATTGATGCTTCAGCAAAACTCTTTGCAATTGTGACATCCTTAGCAGAAATTCAAGAATTGTACGCTCATTTTAAAAACGAGAACAAGCTCCCTCTCGGAGGTGGAAGTAACATCTTGTTGACTCAAAATTTTGATGGCTTGGTCACAAAGCTTAATTTGAATGGTAAAGAAATCGTTAAAGAAACCGAAGACCATGTTTGGCTAAAGGTTGGCGCTGGCGAAGCATGGCACGATTTCGTAATCTGGTGTGTAGAAAATAATTGGTCTGGAGTTGAAAATATGTCACTTATTCCAGGCTCTGTTGGAGCGGCTCCTATGCAAAACATTGGCGCCTATGGCGCCGAATTAAAAGATGTTTTCAAATCGTTGGAAGCCTGGTTGCCTGAAGATAACTCGGTTGAAGTATTTGATAATAAAACCTGCGATTTTGGATACCGGTCAAGCATTTTCAAGAAACAATTAAAGGGCAAGGCTATTATTCTAAACGTCACCTTTAAACTCTCAAAAAAACAAAACCTAAACACTTCATACGGTTCAATCGAAGAAGAATTAGCGCTAATGAAAATTTCTAACCCTACAATTAAGAATGTCAGTGATGCAGTAATTCGAATTCGACAATCAAAACTTCCCAATCCAGCTGAGATTGGAAACGCGGGAAGTTTCTTTAAAAACCCTGTTGTGCCAACAGAAACAGTCGTACAACTTTTAAAAAAGTATCCAAACGCACCAAATTATAATGTTGGTGAAGGATTAGTAAAAGTTCCTGCTGGGTGGCTTATCGAAACTGTAGGTTGGAAAGGAAAAGTATTCGATGACCGATTTGGAGTTCATAAAAAACAAGCTCTTGTATTAGTGAATTACCAAAACACTAAAGGTCAAGAGATTTTTGACTTATCTGAAAATATCATAGAAGACATAACCGAAAAGTTTGGAATCACCCTCGAACGAGAGGTGAATATTATATAGTTACTTTTTTATTCATGGAGGTAATAAACCTAAAAGAAAAGTTGTCAAAATTCCATGACCACTGGTCGCCTAGATTAATAGGTGAACTCAATGGACAAAAGGTATTGTTAGCCAAATTAAAAGGCGATTTCGTTTGGCACAAACACGATAATGAAGACGAACTATTTCAAGTACTTTCTGGTGTTTTAAAAATCGAATTTGAAGATAAAACACTGACTTTACATCCTGGAGAAATAACCATTATTCCTAAAGGAACTATGCACAAACCGGTTGCTGAAGAGGAAGTTGAAGTAATGCTGTTTGAACCTATAGAAACGGTGAATACTGGGAATGCAGTTGATTCGGAACTAACGAAAACCAAAAACTCCAGAATTTAACGACTTTAGCCTTTCTACTATTTATGGGAATGACTAACTTTATGTCATGCTAATAACAACCTTTTTCCTAGCCAAAACAACTGCAATTAGTTACTTACAAACGTTTACAAATAGAGAGGTGCGTATAGCACCTAGTTATAGCCAATTACAACAAACAAATGATAGGTAAACCAGAAGAATTTTCTAAAATCATTTATACAGTTTGTGAATTATTAAAAGCGGACAACGAAGTCGAGTTATTTGAGATTTTAAATAATTCTGAAACTAATATTGAAGAAACAGAATACGACAATTGGAATGGAGGGACTCATTACCTCACGATTTACTTAAATGCAAATATTGAAACATTCGTAAAAATAAGAGACAGGATTGAGAAAATAGAAGCCGACTTACTTTCACGATTTGAAATTGCTACGAGAGGTTTTGAAAATGAAATAGTTTCTAATATCAGAATTATTCCTAAAGCCCATCCCAAATTAGATTGGAGTAGACTTTCAGGACTTAGCACTAAGGATTTACTTATAGAAGATGTTGATTATCTCAAAAATGTCATGGTTTCTGTATCAACTGGTGTGCAAAGAATTCAGGAGGTTGAAAGCGAATATAAAAGTAAATATAACCTTGTAAATAAATGTCTTCAACAACTGAATTTACAGAATCCAAATCCATTTAATGATTTATGGGATTAGTATGGTAAATGGAGCTCTGAATTTCAGTCCTATCGTGAAAGAAGAGCTTTTATAAGAGAAATGTTTAATAGTCTAGTTCAAACTCTCTCTGAAGATGAGGAACCTGAAATGATTAGCGTAACAATTGACTTAACCGATTGGGAAAGAATTGAGCGTTCCATTCAAGAAATAAGGGTGCGTCAGTCAAGTGCAAAAGAAGAAGAACAATTTCAAGTAGTCGGACTACTTTGTAGAGAAACAATAATTACACTAGCACAAGCAGTCTATATTGCTGATAAACACCCAGTTTTAGATGATATCAAAGTTAGTAAAACAGATGCTAAAAGAATGCTTGAAGCATATATTGCGGTTGAATTAACTGGAGCATCTAATAAAATTTTAAGAAGTTATGCTCGAGCAACTTTAGATTTAGCGAATGTTTTAACTCATAAAAGAACTGCGACAAAGAAAGACGCAGCTTTGTGTTCCACCGCAACTTTATCACTAATAAACTTTATTGGCACAATTGAAGGCCGTATTTAAAATAATCATGAACTATGAAAACTTACTTTAAAATTTACCAACTCAATCAGGAAGTTGCAATTCAGGAGCCTAGAACTCAATCAATCTACAATTACGATTTATCGATTCAATTCGATCAAGTATAATATCCAACAAGAGCAGATGCTCTACAGGCATTGACTGTCTTCATCAGTGGTAATCCAGACGATGATGGTGAGTATACGATTTTAGAAATGCATAGTAACTAAAACTACTACCAACAATATGTATAGTGCATAGCACCCATCGGGATGCTACGACACCATACATTAAACGTTGTACACAATAAAAAAATATGAAAGATAAGTTCATTATAATTTTATTCCTTTTCTCCACTTTTTCATTATTTGGACAAGCCCCTAAATTTAACACAGTTAAAAAAGTAACTATCCAATCGAAATTTTTAAATGAAAGTAGGGATATTTATATCGGAGTTCCTAATAATTATGATTCTACTTTGGAATACTCGACATTATATGTTTTGGATGCTGAGACAAGATTCGACATAACATATGCGCTTTCTAAAGAGCTATTTCAAAATCACGATGAAGTTCCAGAATTGATAGTTGTTGGAATACCACAAATTGATTGGACTCATAGAAAGATGGATATGACCTTTACGAGTACAAACATTGATGGTAGAGGAGATATTGATACAACCGGAATGATGAACGATTCCGTAACGGGAGGTGGACTAACTTTTTTAAAACACATTGAAAAAGAAATTATTCCGTATATCGATGACAATTATTCTACCAATGGATTCAATACTTTAGTTGGTCATTCGCTTGGAGGGTATTTCTGCTCTTACATTTTACCTATTCAAAATTCTTTTTCAGCATTTCAAGTTTACGATGGAAGTATATGGTATAATTCCGCAGACGTTTTACAACATCTAAAAAAAGAAATTCCTTATGACTTCTCAACAAATGTTTTTATAAGTGCAGGATTATTCCATGAGGGACCGATTAAAGATGTTCAATATCATCTCGATAATATTGATTCACTCTCCAATATGATGAATAATTATCCTAATATAAATAGCACTTTCAAAAAATACCCAAAAGAGGATCATGTATCTATGTATATGTACAGTGTAATCGATGGATTATCAAGCCTTTTTAAAGATTGCACGTATGGTTTTATTTACCCAACAGATGATGTTAATTTGGCAAAATTAAAAGAGCACTACCAAAAAACTTCCGAGCGATTAGGATTCAAATTCGAACCTAATTCAGGAGAATATCGATGGACAGCTTATGCAAATTTCACACAAAAAAAATGGCAAGATGCTATCGATGCTTATAAGGCTTGTTACGATAAATACAAAGACGATATTTCCGTAAACGAAGAATTATCAATTTGTTATAAAAACATTGGCAAGGAAAAATTAAATATGAAATACTTAAATAAAAGTATTGAGTTAAAAAAGAAATAAAACAGTGTACAACACTATGAAATGCATTAAAACGCATTTTACACAACACGTTCCTTAAACTATCAAATCCCAACAAAAAACCCCTCTCAATAAACTTGAGAAGGGTTTTCAACACAATTAAAAAATCGATTACCTAAGCGTCGATATTCGCATACTTAGCGTTCTTTTCAATAAACTCTCTACGTGGTGGCACTTCGTCGCCCATTAGCATGGAGAATACTCTATCTGCCTCAGCAGCTGAGTCAATAGAAACTTGACGTAATGTTCTGTAGTCAGGATTCATAGTAGTATCCCACAATTGAATTGCGTTCATTTCTCCAAGACCTTTGTACCGTTGAATTTTTACCGAACTTTCGTTACCAGCACCTTTCAACTCACCAATCATAGCATCACGTTCTTCGTCGCTCCAGCAATATTGTTCTTGTTTCCCTTTTCTTACCAAGTACAGTGGCGGAGTAGCAATGTATATATATCCTTGTTCTACCAATGGCTTCATAAAACGGAAGAAGAAAGTAAGAATAAGAGTTGCAATGTGAGAACCATCAACATCGGCATCACACATGATAATCACTTTGTGGTAACGTAAACCTTCTAAGTTTAAAGCTCTATCATCTTCCTCAGTTCCTACTCTTACTCCAAGAGCGGTATAGATATTCTTGATTTCCTCGTTTTCAAAGATTTTGTGCGGCATTGCTTTCTCCACATTCAAAATCTTACCTCTAAGGGGCATAATCGCCTGAAAAACTCTATCTCTACCCTGCTTGGCAGTTCCACCTGCAGAATCTCCCTCAACTAGGTAAATTTCACACTTTTCTGGGTCACGTTCAGAGCAATCTGCCAATTTACCGGGCAAACTGTTAGAACCCAATACCGTTTTACGCTGCACCATTTCACGTGCTTTCTTGGCGGCGTTTCTAGCCTGAGCAGCAAGAATTATCTTCTGAACAATAGTTCTAGCGTCTTTTGGATGCTCTTCTAAATAATTCTGAAGCATTTCACTCACCGACTGAGATACTGGAGCAGTTACCTCACGGTTACCCAACTTTGTTTTGGTTTGGCCTTCAAACTGAGGTTCCTGAACTTTTACAGAAACTACTGCGGTAAGTCCTTCACGAAAATCATCTCCACTAATCTCGAACTTCAATTTTTGAAGCATTCCAGATTCGTCAGCAAATTTCTTAAGTGTGTTAGTTAAACCTCTTCTAAAACCTGCAAGGTGAGTTCCACCCTCATGCGTATTGATGTTATTTACATAAGCGTGAATATTTTCAGAATACGTATCGTTATAGACCATGGCAACTTCTACAGGAATCCCACCTTTCTCGCCGTCCATGTAAATTACATCATCAATAATTTGATTTCTATTTCCATCCAAGAATGTAACAAACTCTTTAAGTCCACCTTCCGAATGAAAATCGTCTCTAACAGCATTTCCTTCTTCGTCTAAATTTCTTTTGTCAGAAATAGAAATGTTGATGCCTTTGTTCAAATAAGACAACTCACGTAATCTATTTGCCAGAGTTTCATAGTTGTATTCGCCTGATTCAAAAATACTTAGGTCAGGCCAAAAGGTAACAATGGTACCTCTGTAGTCCGTAGTACCAACTTCTTCAACTGGGCCTTTAGGAATACCGGTAGAATATTCTTGAATGAATTTTTTACCATTTCGGTGAACTTCAGCAATCAACTTAATGGAAAGTGCGTTCACACAAGAAACCCCAACACCGTGCAAACCGCCAGATACCTTGTAAGTATCCTTATCGAATTTACCACCGGCATGCAGTACAGTCATAACAACTTCAAGGGCTGATTTTTGTTCTTTTTCGTGGAAGTCAGTGGGTATTCCACGTCCATCATCTTTTACAGAGATAGAATTGTCTTCGTTAACCCAAACATCAATGTTATTACAATGCCCTGCAAGTGCCTCATCAATAGAGTTATCTACCACCTCATAAACCAGATGGTGAAGCCCCCGAACACCGACATCACCGATGTACATCGCAGGTCTTTTTCTTACCGCTTCTAGTCCTTCAAGTACCTGAATATTACCGGCACCGTAATCGTTCTTTTTATCACTCATAAATAAGCTAAATATCTTTGGTATTAAAATGGGCTGAACATCCAGTATTTATGCGGATTACAGCCACTTTACACAAAGGTATTTTTAAAGGGTGTTGGAATGCGGTTTTACAAGATAAAATACCCTGTATTTATCAACAATGAATTAACAGAAACTTTAGGTGTTATTTCCCTTTTCTATTACCCCAAAACGAATAGGAAATCCCGCCAATAACGGTAATACCTTGGGTGTTGTATTCATTATAAAATTGGTAGTTCTGATTGGCCAAATTATAACTTCTAATAAACGCGGAAAATCGCTTAGTAAAAAAGTACTCTACACCTAAATTTAAGTCCACTAAAGCGTCTAATTCTTTGGCGTAAACATTACCTCCCAAATCTTCTTGAGTAGCATCGGTCGTAAACGCTTTTCTAGCTCCTACTGCGATAACATCTGCGGTAAAAACTAATTTATCCGATATATCGTACCATCCACTCAATGTCACTTTAAAATCGGGCATATTCCAAGCTGCTTTTTGGTTGTCTAAATTGTAGATGAAGTAATCTCCACGAATCAATCCGTTGAACTTATTAATGCGTTGCAAGCCAAATTCTGCAGTTAATTGAGTGATTTGTAGATTATCGTAAATCACATCAAACTGATTTTGTACGGCAATTCCACCAACAGAATCAATCCTATTTACAAACAGAGGCAGATTATCTATCACTCTATGGCTTGCTGTAATATTATACGACGAGTTCGAGCTGAATTGCCCTCTAATACCACCATAAGCTTCAATCTTATTGATCTGATTATTGGTAACCGGTACAGCAGTTAAGTACGGATTCTCTTGTGTCAGTGACTTATAATTATTTCTATCCATTCCGCCTTGCAATCCCGCATAAGGAATCAATAGCCCTTCCACTAAATCGTACTTGGCGTACAGGTGTGGGTACACATAGAAATTAGAGAGTGTATCAGAACTAATGTTTCCTTCAATCCCAACAGTCACTTTCCATTTGTCTTGACCAGCAGTTACTTGTGGTTTGAACCCAAAAATGGTGTTCGCAAACTCCGGAATAATGCCCGCTGTTAGGGGTTGAAACTTAAATTGATTGTAATCTAAGAACAAGCCTAATTCCGCAAAATTATCATCAAAATAGCGGTCAAAATCTGCATTCAATCGCAAATTATTTTCTACCGAATTTGCTCTATTGGTATAGTTGGTAAACTTAAAATTAAGCTCTGAATTCACTGCGTTAGAATCCTTGAAATACGTTTTAAAATTTATTTCTGGAGCTATATTTTGATAACTCGTCGCTATACTTCCCTTCGAAAGGCTATCGTCCAAAATGGCATCAGGATATATAGTAGGATTAAAACCATAGTAGTGCAACGTATTCAAACCATAATTTAAATTGGCGCTTAGTATCTTATTATAAAAGAATTTTTTACCGTACACATCAATCGTATTGTCACTAAAATTAGAAGGCCCGCGATCTGGAACGTTTCCGTTTGAACCATGGTGCCAAGCTTTTAAACCATAATCCCATTTACGGGAGCGAGTAGAATTCAACACGAACTCACCACGAGTTGAAAGGTTGTTTCCAGCCCCTAACAACATATAGGCTCGGTAGAGCTTATTCAGTGGTTCGCCTTTCATTTTAGCTGGTTTAATTGGATCAGTTACAAATTCCGTTTCAGCTTGAACATCTTTCACCTTATAGGTCGCATCTTGGCCAATGTTGATTACAGTATCCAATACCTTAGGATTTTCACTAAGCTTAAATGCATCCGAAATTCTTGGCTGATATTCCTTGACAATATATACATCACCGGACTTCAATGTATCTTGATTTGAGCGTTGGGCAAATCCAGAAAACTGGGCAAGGATTGCGATTACAGCTATAACAAAGGATTTATTCATCTTCAAGTTCCTCCTCCTCGTCTTCAAACAATTTGTCTATTTCGTCTTGATCAATATTAAATTCCTCCAACTCAATTTCCATCTCTGGTGCTTCTTGCTCTTCCTCTTTTGGGTTTTCTATGGCATCAATTTCGTCGAGTTTTGACTGGGCAACTGCTCTTAACTCTTCTCCATCATAATTTTCCAAAATACTATTGAGTGTTGCTTTGGCTTGGAAATAATCTTCTTGGGTTACGTATATATCCGACAGTAAAATAAGCGCCTTAGCCACCCAATATCCATAAGATGGAACTTTATTGATGAGTTCAAAAACTTGTGACTCAGCCATTGAAAGGCTGTCTTTATCAAAATTGATTTTAGCAATTGCATATTTAGCTTCAGCTCCAATTTCTGTTGTTACGGTATCCGTCACAAACTGAAACAATGGCTCGGCTGAATCAGTATCTCCAGACAGTAATAAATTTCGTGCAGCAAACATTTTCGCCATCGCCACATATCTAATTTCATTAAAGCCTTGAGCTATGTATTTAGTTCCGTACTGTTCCCCAATCGAATTACTGTCCAATTCTGTGGCACAATCCAATTGTCCTTCAATTGCTTTTTTAAGTGTTCTTCCACTAGTTGCAGCCAACTCCAAATCGAGGTAAAAGCCAAGTGCAGTGGTATAATTTTCATTACTGAAATATCCGTTGGACAATTTAGTAAGCGCCAATTCGCTATACTCATTAGGTGGCAATTTCGCTAGACTTTCGTAATACTTTAATGACGAATCAACTCCACCCACCTTTTCGGAACAATCTGCTAGGTAATAATTTGCTTTAACTGAAAAAATAGCAGGATTGAAACTACTCAAATAATTTTCAAGGGTTCCGATAGCCTCATTACATTTTCCTTCAAAATACTTTGTTCTAGCTGCATCAAACACAGAGGAATCCAAATCGGAACGAGATACTTCAACAAAACTTAATCCCGCAACCAAGTTTGCATATTCATCTACTTCTCCTCTTTCTATATAAATGCTTTTAAGCACGGCAAGCGCTTCTTTTGTGTCTTCGTAGGTAGGATAATCATTTACAATTCGCTTAAAAATAGCGACTGCCTTGTCGTTTTCATTATTATTGTAATGAATTAACCCTGAACTAATTAGAGATTTTTTAAGGTAAACATTATTGCTATTGGACTCAATGACTGCATTGAATCTGGCCAGTGCAGTTTTATTATCTCCCTTTATATTGTAGGAACGACCTAATTCATAGTATGCGGCATCTATATATGCTGAGTTAGGATTCGTAGAAACCAATTTTTCTAGAGTAGCAATCTTACCATCAATATCTTTAATAATACCTAAACACACCGATTTTTGAAACAGCGCGTAGTCGCCTTCGATTTGATTTACGTTTTCTGCCTGTTCGTAAAACTTAATTGCTTGGCTGTAATCCTTTAGCACATAAAAACAATCGCCAATTCTCAAAAAGGCATCGTTCATTTTCAAAGAATCAATTCCTTCGGTATTGTAAGTAAATTTTCTGAACCAAGTAGTCGCATTTGTATATTCCTCTAGTTTAAAGTAAGCGTAACCAACGTTGTAATTTGCTTCATTAAAATATGGGGTTAAAATAGCAGCAGGTTCATAAATAAAGGCGTTGTAACCTTCTATTGCTTCTTTGTAATTGCTCAATCTGTAATTTGCCTCCGAACGCCAATAATTGGCCATTGCAGCAATCTTTCGATCCAGTTTATAGCGCAACGACTTGTCGTAATACTTAATTGCAGGCTCATAATTACGCTCTGCATATAATGAGGTTGCTTTGTTGTAACTAATTTTTTGATAAGCCTCTTTCAATTTGGGAGTTTTGTTCTCAATGTTGTCTATCGAAGTAAGCGCGGCATCAAAATTCTTTGTCGTTAGATATACGGCTAACAAATATTGATAGGCTTCATCAATACGCTCCGAATTAGGGTACTTGTCGATGTATTGTTTAAAGACATCAATTGATTTTTGGTAAGGATCAATGCTTAACTCATAACTCAATTGGGCATAGTTGAACATCGCATCTTCTTGAATTTTTTTATCGAAGTCCAATTCATACGCTTTTTTGTAAGCTGAACGAGCATATACTCGTTGATCTATTTTCATAAAACAATCTGCTAAATGGTATGCCGAAACTTGAGCAATGGTATCACCCAAGCTGCTTAATCGACCAAAAAGCTTTGATGCTTTTTCATAATCTTCGGTTTTGTAATAACAATAGGCCAATTGATAGCGGTCATCGTTATTTAAGATGCGGGCTTCCTTTTCATAAGTCTGCAAATAAGGCAACGCTTCAGCATAGTTCTTTTTATAATAATGTGCTTCTCCAATTAAGCGAGCTACTTCTGGCTTCCGTTTCTCAATTACCTTTTCGTACAACGGCGGAGCATACTCCAACAACTCGTCGTATTTCTTTTGGTTGTAATAAATCTGTGTAATATAATAAGGCACTATTCTACCAAATTTTTGATGGTTTTCTAGTAATTTAAATTCCTTTAGCGCAGTTTCATCTTTACCTTGTGTATAAGCTATATGAGCGAAATAATACTTAGCTGGAGTAGTATAGTCATTATTAATGTCTTTGATTTCAAAAAATGCTCTTGACGCTTTTTCAAACTCTTTTATTCTCAAGTTGGCATAACCGTATTTAAAGTAGTACTCGTATTTTTCTTCAACGGTCAAATCGTACGGATCCACTTCTTCGAACCACTTTATTACATCCTTATACTCACGTTTTCGATAATGGTAAATTCCTAGTTGAAAATGAGCATCCTTTACTTTGGGACTTTCAGGGTGGTTTCTGATAAACTCTCGCAAGCGCATGGCCGCATCTCTATGAAACAACTGAATAGCACACAAGGCAGCCATGTATTCTGAATTTACCGCTATTTCACTGTTCGGAAATTCGGCAACATCAATAGATTTCTCAAATTCTTTTTGTGCGGCGCTAAACTTTTCTTTGTCAAAATATTCGAGACCTAGCCTGTAAAACTGGATTGGATTGCGAAATAGCTGAGTTTGTTGAGCAAAAGAAACAACAGTAATCGCAACAAACGAAATGGTAAAAATTAGCTGTTTTAGCACGTTTCTTTTTCTTCTTATTTGAGTCTAATTGTAATCGATAAAAATAGGTTTAGTAATATGTAGGTATTTTAGGGTATTCCAAAGTTTTCAACCTGAATCTGTTGACATGAACACAACATTAAACACAGTTAACGCTGCTTCTTTAAACATCTTTGGAAAGCGTGTAAAGTTGCAATTGCTACTTTTGAAACATATCTCTAAAAATGAGTGCAGAAAATATTTTAGACCTTAAAAACGTAAAAGTGTATCAAGGCGACAACTTGGTGCTTACCGACGTTAATTGCAAGCTTAACAAAGGAGAATTCGTTTATTTAATTGGCAAAACTGGCAGTGGGAAAAGTAGTTTACTTAAAACACTTTATGGGGAATTGCCTTTACTTGATGGTGAAGGGGTTGTCGCTGACATGCAATTAAAAAAAATTAAAAGGAAAAAAATTCCACATCTCAGAAGGCGACTTGGAATTGTGTTTCAAGATTTTCAATTACTTGCTGACCGCTCCGTAGAAAAGAACCTAGAGTTTGTACTAAAAGCTACTGGCTGGAAAAACAAAAAAGAAATGAAGGCGCGCATAGAGGACGTGTTAGACCAAGTTGGCTTGCACACCAAAGGCTTTAAATTTCCTCACCAACTCTCTGGCGGAGAGCAACAAAGAGTTTCAATAGCTCGCGCATTGCTAAACGATCCTGATTTAATATTGGCAGATGAACCCACCGGCAACCTTGACCCCGAGACTTCAAAACGCATCATGAATTTACTCATTGACATTTGCAAAAAAGGCAATACAGTGCTGATGGCTACTCACGATTATTCGTTAATGGAGTTGTACCACGATCGTACACTAAAATGTGAGAATGGCAGTTTAGTAGAAACTTCTACAGTAACAAGCATCTAACATGATTTCCATTCTTATTCCGATTTTCAATGTTGATGTATCGGATTTGGTAGCCGAACTACTTCACCAGGCCAGTAAAGTAGAACAAGGTTTTGAAATTATTTGCATCGACGATTGCTCTACTAACACTTCTATTAAAAATCAGAATAAAAACCTTAATAGCCAGAAATTTGTTGAATTTATTGAATTAGAAAAGAACATTGGAAGGGGTAATATTCGAATGCTTTTGGCAAAAAAAGCAAAATTCGACACTTTACTGTTTATGGATTGCGATATGCGTATTCCTAATCCCGATTACCTCGAAAAGTTTGCACGTCACCAAGATAAAAAGGTGGTTATTGGCGGAATAACCTACGCACTAAACCCACCAGAAAATCCAGATTTTTTATTGCGCTGGAAATACGGTGTTTCTCGTGAACGAAAATCAGCATCAGAGCGAAATCGAATGCGATTCAGCCACTTTGTTGCCAGTAACCTACTGATTAACAAAAAGATATTCCTCTCCCTTCCGGTAGATGACGATATTGTTGGGTACGGTCATGAAGATACCCTGTTAGGGTTGAAGTTGCTAAAAATGAAAATCCCCCTTTCACATATTGATAATCCACTGGAACACCTTGGGCTTGATGATGCGGAAACTTTTTTAAATAAATCAAAATCAGGAACGACCAACCTAGCAACGCTTTACTCCAAAAATATTTGTGGCCGAGAAATACGATTAATTAATCTGTACGAACAGCTTCGAGGAATAGGTATTACTTCATTGTCAAGGCAAATCATTGGCTGGTTTATTCCAGCTATCGAGCAAAACTTAAAAGGAACTCATCCCAAAATACGACTTTTCGATATTTGGAAGTTGTACCACTTTATGAAGAGTCTTGCTACTAGCTAAACAGCTCTTCATAAACACTAAGCAAGCATTTTTCTTCGTTTTGCCAATTGAATTCTAAACGTGCTTCCAAGGCTTGTTTTCTAATATGGTTGTAATGGTTTTCATCTTTCAATAAATGGTTGAGGGCGGATGAAATTGTAAATGGCTCCAAATCGTCTAACAATTTTGCTACTTCGTATTTGCTATTAAACGACTGATAATCTGGGTAGCTCATTGCTAATTGAGGTACCCCAGCATGCATGTAATCAAAAAACCGATTGGCCATAGAGTACTTGTTGCTCAACCCTTTGGCTTCAAAAAGCGTTATTCCAATTTTTGCCGAATTGGTGTATTTTTTCAATTCCTTGGGCTGAATGTACCCCAACAACTTCACGCGTTTGTGTAAATGCTCTTCATCAATTTTTTGAGCAACTTCGTCATATAAATCACCATCACCACAAATTAGCAGCGTCGCATCAACCTTATGCATTGCTTCTACCAATTGCAATAATCCACGACCGTAATTGACTGCTCCCTGATACAAAATGATGTTTTCTTCAGCTGGTCGGTTTATTTTATCGTTTAGTACGGTTGCATTTCGCACAATTTTATAATCAACTCCAAAGTTTTGTTTGAACAAATGCGCGTATCCTTCCGAGACTGTGTAACCATGTTTAATATATGGTACCGTAATACGCTCAATAAACTTCCATGCAGCCTTTATGAACTTCCTTTCAGCCAATTCCTCCATTTCTGTGAAGTATTCATGCGCATCATAAGTTTGTTTGTAACCTTTAATAAGGCAAGCGAGCATTCCGGCTAAGATGGTATCTAAATCTATGGAACTAACCGCATCCGTAGGGTTTGACAGCAAATAAAAAAAGAGGCGAATATTAAATTCAATATAAAACAAGGCCCCTTTTTCGAACCAGCAGCTTAAACGCTTTTGCTGGTATGGTTCCTGAGTCAATTCGGGTGACATAGCTTTTTTTCTACCAACCAATACTACATCGTATCCGCCGTTTGATAGACATGTGCAAATGCGTCTCATTCTTTGGTCAAAAACCAAATCTGTAGTTACGGTGCAAATGATTTTTTTCATTTCAGTTGATGATACCAATCTATATCCGCAAGTTTTTCGGAGCTATTATTCACCAATACAGGAGGCGAAAACTGTGGGAAATAAGTTGCACGAAAGTATCTTTTTTGCTTTTCGATAGGCCAGGTAGCATCGATTCGTTTTATCGAATCAATTTCTTTCCTAAAATGAAAACTCGTGCTTCTGGAATTCAACAACGACTTTTGTGTAATTCGCCTGAACTTGCCTTCCAAAATCAACTGAACACTTTCTTTGAAAAGATCAATTGATAGCTCTAAAGTTTGGTCGTAAAGTTGCGTTACAAATGGTTCTCCAGTTATCTCAAAACGTTTTTCGAATAGAATATCCCCAGCATCTGTATCTGGTTCTAGTACATGTAATGTGGTTCCAAAGTATTTAGCCTGGTCGATAATCGCGTAAGAAAATTGGTTACAACCCCTATATTCTGGCAATGGAGCCATGTGCAAGTTCAACGCCAAATTCTTCGCCACAGCAATCTCATCTGGCTTTAAAATTTTACCGTATTGAACAGAAAAAATAAAGTCAATGTTGGACAATTTTAATAATTGATCGGTTTCAGAATAAACAGGAATATCATTTTCAATAGCCAAAATTCTGGCACTATTCTTCTCGCTTGCCAGTGGTGAAACCGAGTTTTCAAAAACGGCTACAACCTCAATGTTTAGTATTTCAGCGTTTTCCAACAAAAAAAGCAAGCTGCTAAAACCAACTTGCTTTCCTCCCATAAATACTATTCGGTTTTTCAATCCTTCACTTTGTTGCAAAGGTATAACTCCCATTGGGAACGATTATTTTATTACAAACTTTTCAATCACTCTTTCTTGCCCAATAATCATTTCAAGAATGTAAGTTCCGGGAGCCGCCTCTAGCATATCGTACAAAAATTCATTTCTCCCTTCTACTAGAACAGACGTAAAACCTGAAATTCGCTGCCCCATAGAGTTCCAAACCGCCAATTCGATAGCTTCTTCGGTAGATGAATTGATGACCAGTGTAAAGTTTCCGTTACTAGGGTTTGGTAAAGTTTGAATGGATAATCCGCATAAACTAGACTGAATAAACACCGATTCTTCAGCCGAACAACCAGCAGAATCATATACAATTAGTTTTACTTCATTTTGACCCAATACCATATCTTTTGCTTTGAGCACAAAATCAGCCGAACCGGTATCACCATTCCAGATGTACGTTTTCATGGTTTCCGCAACTCTAAATTTAGCAGAATCACCCGCGCAAACAGCTTTATCTCCTGCAACCGTTAATTCTGGATTAGAATAATAACTTGCAACAACGCTGGCCGAATCAGCACAACCGTTATCATTAGTAACAATGTACTCCACTGTAACTGAACCTATTCTAGGACTTAGTTGAGTTGATTCTACACCGTCAACAAAATAAGTTCCTCCAATTGGCTTTCCTTGGGTTAAGGTAAATTCTTCCTGAACATCGCATACCTGACCTATTTCTGGTAATTCTACCAAAGGTGCATCCAAAACTTCATATTCAACCGGAATAGAATCTGATCCGCATCGGTTAGTTACCACAAAAAACATGGTGTCTTTTCCTACTCCAGAAATATTTGGGTCAAACTGATTAGTTGCAACTACTCCATTCCCAACGTATGTACCAATTGAGGGCACACCTGCTGGCAAAGAAATTAGGCCTGCATTAGAGCATAAATTTGGTACAGAAGCGCTAATTGCGTTTATGATTGTATCAACTTCAATCGGCTTAATGATAGAATCTTGACAACCATTAGCATTAGTAAATCGATATTGAATTTGATATGTACCGTATCCAATTGAAGGATCAAATTGATTTGAACCAATTACTTCATTACCTGAATAAGTTCCTCCTGAAGGAAAACCTCCGGTTAAGTTAATTGTGTCTTGCTGGGCGCAAGCAAACAAGAATGTGTCTAACGTCACATTTGGAACCGTATCTACTGTAATACTGAATTGAACCGAGTCTGAGCATGCGTTAGTATCTGTAACAGCGTATTGAATAGGAACTATGCCAGCACCTGATGCACTTGGAGAAAAAATGGAATTATTTATCATTCCTACTCCAGAATAAACACCACCTGCTGGTGTCGCATTAGATAGTTTCAGGTTAAAACTATTGGCACAAATCACCCCTAAATTACTTAATGTAATAGTTGGTTTCGATTTAACAACAATGGTTGAGTCCAATGAATCTAAACATCCAAAATGGTTTTCGAATGAATAGGTGATTGTCCATGTACCACTGGTATCTCTCGTATATTGATTTCCGACTACACCAACCCCGCTGTAGTTACCCCCAAGAGGTAATCCGTTGGTTAGGGTAATTGTATCGTCTTCACAAATCGGTTGGAATGCCGAAATACTAACTTCGGTTATGGAATCTATTCGAATTGTTTCTGTCAAAGAATCTTGACAACCAAACAGATTTGTAAACGAATAACTTACAATGTCGGGTGCATTAGAAAGACCTGGATTGTAATTCGGTTGGGAATATATTGTTCCGTTCAACGAATAAACACCTCCTGTTGGTAAACCGTTCAATACTACTCCAGGGCTTCCAAAACAAATTGAATCTGGTAAACTAAAACTCATATTCGTTATAGTATCGACTCTTATTGTGTCTTCGATGGCATTAGCGCAACTGTTGGCACCAACTATCGAATAACTGATTTGAGTATTCCCATTTAATCCAACTGGGAAGAATTTAGAACCAAATACACCATTACCACTAAAAACCCCTCCAGCAGGAGTCCCAATTAAGGTAAGACTGTCATTATTCGCACAAACACTATCCTGAATACTAAATGAAACTGCCGGAATTGTATCTACTCCAATAGTTTGATTGATAGAATCTTTGCAGCCTAATTGATTAGTGAAGACATAACGAATAGTGAACGTGCCTGTTCCTGAAATTGAAGGATCAAACAAGGTATCGTTTACTATACCTAACCCTTTGTAAATTCCTCCAACAGGAGTTGCTGTGTTAATTTCCTTTGTTGTAGATCCATCACAAATACTTGATAAAATTGGATATGTCAAAGGAGTGATTGAATCAACCGTAATATTTTGCGAAGCACTATCGATACAACCATTGCCGTCGGTAATAACATAACTTACTCTATGAACGCCATTTCCAGCAACTGTTGGGTCAAAACTAGTTCCTGTAACTCCCGTGCCATTGAATGTACCACCAATTGGCGCACCGCCAGATAATGTCAATATTGGTGAATTAACACATTGATTCGAAAAAGCATTGAGCGTTACATTCGGTTGTGGGTGTACCGTTAGGTTTTGAGTCGCGTTGTTCTCACAGCCATTGCCATCGGTATAAGTGTAGGTGATTACGTGGGTACCTGCTCCGGCGGTTGTTGGATTAAACTCTCCATTAGTCGAGTTGACTCCCGTGCCTGAATACGTCCCGCCTGCTGGACTGCCGCCTGTTAAGGTAAACCCTGGTGCGCCTGCACATACAGCTGCTTGGGCAGATAAGGTTACCGTTGGTAATGGGTTTACCGTTATGGTTTGAGTGGCGTTGTCTGTACAACTGTTTGCATCGCTATAGGTGTAGGTTATTGTGTGTGTACCTACTCCTGCTGTGGTTGGGTTGAACTCGCCTGTAGTGGAGTTGACTCCTACTCCGGAATACGTTCCGCCTGATGGGCTGCCGCCTGTTAAATTGAATGGGGTGGCGTTTACGCATACCGCGGCTTGGGCTGCTAGGGTTACGGTTGGTAAAGCGTTTACCGTTATTGTCTGACTTGCACTATCCGTACAACTGTTTCCATCGGTATGGGTGTAGGTTACCGTGTGTGTGCCTGCTCCTGCGGTGGCTGGATTAAAGTTAGTTCCACTTACGCCTGTGCCGGTGTAATTACCCGGTGCTGGGCTGCCTGTGGTGAGTGCAACCAACCCGTTATCGATACAAACAGCGGTAAATGAATTGAGCGTTATGTTCGGTTGTGGGTGTACGGTTAGATTTTGGCTGGCGGTGTTCTCACAGCCGTTGCCATCGGTATAGGTGTAGATTATTGTATGTGTACCTGCTCCAGCAGTAGTTGGGCTAAACTCGCCCGTAGTGGAGTTGACTCCCGTGCCTGAATACGTTCCGCCTGCTGGACTGCCGCCTGTTAAGGTAAACCCTGGTGCGCCTGCACATACAGCTGCTTGGGCAGATAAGGTTAC
>CAKZKD010000002.1 GCA_937121175.1 uncultured Flavobacteriales bacterium | reverse complement strand
AGTTTGACTACTTGTTTTGGCGATTCCGTTTTGCTCAACGCTACGAACGGGGTTTCTTATACTTGGATTAATCCTCAAATTCCGAACAACTCGTTTTTTGTGACTTCTACGCTGGGTGCTAACATTTTTAAGGTCTCGGGGGTTGGTGCTAACGGTTGCACGAATACTTCTCAGGTTATTGTGGTGGTCAAAAAGATTCCGGCTACGCCTACTCTATCTACTGATAGCATTTCTACTTGCGTTGAAGTGGATTTTGCTAAGTCTATTGAAGCGAGTGTGGATACGGGAAAAGTGGTTTGGTATTCGGATAAGTTATTGGCCAACAAACACCAAGAGGCAGGTCCGTTACGTGTGCAAAAATCGTCTGTGGGTAAACAGGTTTATTATGCGGTTACGCACTACCGAGGGTGTTTTAGTAGTTCGGTAAAAGCGATTGCGCAAGTATTGCCTCGTCCTATTATTGATGCGGGTAGTGATTTGACTTTGGTTGCTGGCGAACGGGTTGGTTTAAACCCTACTGCTCCGAGTGGCAGCTCATTTACTTGGTCTCCTAAAACCAACCTGGTGGATGCTAATGATGCGAATACTGAAGTATTGGCGGCTAATTCTGTGACCTACGAGTTGTTGGTCGTGGACGAATTGGGTTGTGAAAGCAAAGACGAAGTTTCGATTACGGTGGAAAACACATTAGTGATTGCGAACCTTATGACTCCAAATGGTGACGGTAGTAATGACGTGTGGAAGGTGTATCCTGAAGCTACCTTAGGATTATGCGAGGTCCGTCTGTTTGACGGCTTTGGAAGAACATTACTAGAAACAGATAATTACCTGAACGATTGGGCGGGTGAGTTTGACGGCGAAACGCTTCCAGCTGGAAATTACTATTACCAAATCACTGGGCCTGATATCGACGAAACTGGCACCATTACTTTAATGCGATAATCATTTATTCATTGGTTTATAACTCTATAGTCATGAAAAATTTACGACATACTTTCTCTATTCATACTACTTCTCTACTCCTTGTTATGGGGTTGGTTTTTAGTTTTTCTTCTGTCGCGCAACAGCGTATTCAGGGAAGCCTTTACAACATCAACGGCTATAGTCTCAATACGGCTTATGCAGGTTTAAATAAATGTACCGAGGGTTTTCTTGGGCATAAAAGTCAGTGGTTAGGCGTTGATGGCGCTCCAACCAATACCTACCTACAGGTGCATTCTGGTTTGGGTGAAAATTTTGGTATTGGTGGCGGTGTATTTCGTTGGAACAACGGCTTGCTTACCAACTACGATTTTTCGGTGGCTTTGGCGCATCATTTAAACTTAAACGAGAATTTGAAGTTTAGTTATTCTGCCAATTTGGGATATTACTTATCGCAGTTCGAGAGTGCTGATGTAATTGCTTTTGACCAAGATATTCATACGAACCAGGAGCGCTTGAATGACGGCGGTTTGTACACTGATTTTGGTATGTTGTTGAGTCACGAAAAGTTTGAGTTTGGCATTGCTTTACCGCGTATCGTTAACTCGAATCTGGAGTTTGCGGGTGACAACGCTACTTCTGCTTTTGAGAATGAGCGTTACCTCAATATTCATGGTAATTACAAATACGACCTTAACGAGGACATCACTTTGGTGCCTGCGGTGGCTTATCGTACTATACCGACCCACAATGGGGTTTTCGACTTGTTGGCGGGTGCAGTATATAAAGATATGTTTGGGGTAAATGTTGGGTTTAGAACGCGCAATGGGCTTATTGCTTCTGCGCATTACATTCATAACGACCTCATTACGATTGGGTATGCTTACGATGCGGGTATGGCGAACTTAAACGGTATTAGCAAGGGTTCGCACGAAGTGGTGTTGAGCATTAAGATTTGTAAGCAGAAAAAAGAAAAAGCGGAGAAAGAACCAGAGCCAGCACCAGAACCAACCCCAGCCAAAGATTATTTCTTGACGGGTGTGGTTTCGAATGCTAAAACGGGTAATCCTCTCCCCTTCCAATCGTTTGATTTAGTAAACGATTCTACGGGTGAAAAAACTACCGTTACTGCAGATTCTGCTGGTGCATTTAAAGCGCCTATTCAGCCGGATGCGGAATACACGGTTCAGAAAGACGCTCCGAACTACAACAAATTCAAAAGTGCGTTTAAAACGGATAATCTTTCGGACGATAAGGAACTGAACTTGGCATTTGTACCTAAAGTGGCGTCGTATTATGGTGTGGTTTCGGACGCGGGTTCGAAAGCTCCGCTTGAGGGTGTTACGGTTGAACTTAAGAATGCTAATGAGTCCTACTCTGCTGTTACGGATAAAGACGGTAAGTTTTCTATGGAATTGAACGACAAAAAACTGAATGACCCGCTCAACTATGAGGCTACGTTTAGTAAAAAAGGTTTTGCAAAAGAAAAGCATCCGCTTTCTTCTTCAGTAAAGTCTTTTGACCCTATGGATTTAATGGAGGAATTAGAGGCTGAAATTGCCCTGCAATCGTTTGACCATGGTGCGGATATCGCTAAGATAATTGACTTAAAACCGATATACTTCGATTTAGGGAAAACGGAAATTACGCCTACTGCGGAAATCGAATTGAACAAGATTATTGAAATAATGAACGAAAATCCTGACATGCATATTCTTATTGGTTCGCATACAGATTGTAGGGGTTCGGATGCGCTAAACAGCAAATTGTCTGACCAACGGGCTAAAGCCTCTGCGGATTACATTAAGGCTAAAATTACTACTCCTTCTCGTATTGAAGGTAAGGGTTTCGGTGAGTCTAAACCGGTTACGGACTGTAACTGTAACGCCTGTTCCGAAGAGCAACATAAACTCAATCGTAGAACGACATTCGAGATTGTGAAAGAACATAAATAGAAACAATCATTTTTTGTGGTGAAATAATCTCCACGAGACATAAAAAAACCTCGATTTCCATTGAAACCGAGGTTTTTTTATTGGTCAAATATTTCAATTAATTCCCTTTTACAAACCGAATTGGCTCATACTGATTGCCTTCAATTAGGAGCACATAATGCCCAGATGGGTAGTCCGATATATCAAACGAACCGTCGTTAAATTCTAATACCTGTTGGAAACTTCCCGTTATTTTCATTAAATGAACCTTTGTATCAACAGAAATTCCCTGCGCCGTAACATGAATTATATCCGAAGCAGGGTTTGGGAACAGTTGTAAGCTTTTTTTCGGTTGAATTTCAACGACTGAAGTAGTATCTTCTTTAGTTGTATCCACTGGAGAAATAACAACTTGTTCACCCTTTCTATAAGTCACTATTGTATCCAATGTTCCGTCATCATCCTCATATTTAACGCTCATCACGTAACTGCCAGTTCCCTTTTGCCAGTATTCGTATGTTGTACTAGAATACACTGTTGTTCTAGGCCTAATCCTTCCAGTTGTATCGTTATAATTCTCCTCAATTTTTACTCTTAGAATATCATTTAATCCACCATACGGTAAAATAAGAGAACCCCATGCATCCACAGTTACCTTGTAGGTTCCTTTTCTTTTTGTGTTACTCAATCCACCTGTTTCAAACTGATAAGGAGAAGTATAAGAGTCGTTCATTGCAACAGGAAACTTAAACTTTAGCAAACTATCGTTTTCGTAACTTATTTGCGTAATTCCGGATCGAGTACCCATTATGTAAAAATCTGATGGTGTACTTTTATACTGAATTCTTATTCCTGTAAATCCGGAATACTGCTCACAGAGATTTGTATTGTCCGGGTCGGCAGGAAACCTGCTAACTCCTTCGAATTCAAGGTCGGTTGAATCTCCTATTGAAATGGAGGAAAAGTCCCACACTTGTTTTGCCCCGGCAGCCCCAACACTTCCAAAACTTTCTGGATTATTCATAATATAATAGTCAATGGTATCTCCAATTCCTGGAATCACAGAAGCAGAATCTAAAGTGATCTGGCTAATACCAAATAACGGAAGAAGTACTAGGGAAGTAATAGCAAGTGATTTCATATTTGTGAATTTTAAGTGAGTGCATCAAAAATACGTTCTATTGAAACAAAAAGCCCAAACATGAATCCTGTTTGGGCTTTCAAATTTTGAATTTTGCGCTTGTTAACCTATCACAGGCATGTCGCTCAAAACTTTCCACACACCATTTTTATCTTTTATAAATGTAAATATGGTATTCAAGGTCATTTTGGATCCCTCCATAATTACATGCGCACTTGCTGTGTTTCCATTAACCGATATGCTTTTTATGCTAACAGTTCGTTCGTCACCGCCAAACTCTTTGGTTCGAATTTTTTCTAGGTAAACCGCTCTAGGCATTATAGAAACTTCTGTAGAGCCAAACAGCTGATTCATGGCTATTCTGTAATTGGCATCCAGGTGTTTTTCCAATTCGTTAGCATTGTTTTCATCACCAGCTTTTGCAAAAGCTCTGATGGTTTTTTCAATGGCCTGCTCTTCATTTTTCTGTGCCATAATTGTAGTAGTAAATAAAAGTGCAATTGCACCAAGAATCATTTTCATTTTCATAATTATTGTGTTTAGAGTTTAATTTTTACTGAGGTTCGCATAGCAGAATGATGTTGAAAATCATCGTGATTGCTATAGGCCAGAACCATATAATATTCGGAATTTTTCGTGAGATCTTTTTGATATTTACTTATTGCTTTTTGCGGTAATTTGAATTGAATGGTGGTTTCTCCATCCTCTTCAATTCCAGATATTACTTTTACTTGAGGTCTAACGTCATAAGTAGAAATCGGCGCATATTTTCCGGGAGATTGGGTGTAATGTTCCACCACTTCAACTTTTCCGTTTACTACACGACCCATGAGCAAATAGCACCCTGCCATTCCTTGTTTTGAATTGAAGCCTATGGTAACCCAGCCACTGGTTGGAGCAGCCATGGTAAATTCAATTTCTTTGTTGGTATACTCCCACTCTACATGCATTTCATTTTTAACGACTTTATTTCCTTTTTGGAACTCTGTGTATTTGTCAGACCCTATCACAACTGCAAATCCATAAAGTAAAATAGTATGTAATAAATTCATTGATATATCAATTTAAAGGCAATAGTAATATTTATTATTGATATATCAATTATAAACTCAGAAACTTTTGTACGAAAAACAATGGCATAACCTACATTCGCATTATGATTAGACTACTATCAGCGATAACTTTAACGGCTTTCGCCATTGTTATTCTTCCAACCACGGTGCTCTCGCAAGATTCAACATCCACCAAATCCGAAAAAAAGAAAAGTAAATTTTCAATTCAATTTAATGCAGGTGTTTACTTGCCAGGTGGAGGAATGAATTTGACAATGGAAAAGGCTCCTTCCTCGACAGCCGCGCTGTCAAGCGAAGAAGAAGCCTTAGCGGTATATTCTAAATATTACGATGGACTTGAAGTTCATTATGCCAATTCCATTTCTGCCAGTTTAGATTTTGAAGCGTTAAATAATGAGGATTTAATTCTGAACATCACTCTTATAGATGTTTCGTTAACCTACATTAGAATGTTTCATCCAGGGTTTGAGCATTATGGAGAATACATGGCTCATGGCCTTAAATCGTATAGGCCTGAAGAATACCTCTTCCGTCCTGCAGTGGGATTCAATATTGAGAAAAAACTTAAATCTCAACCAAAATTTCGCCCTTATTTCACGGTACTTCTTGGCGGTATGCCAACGTACTTAGGCTCTTTTGGAAACCCTAGTGGTGTTGTGATTATTGATAAAAATAAGCCGTATCAAACAACGAACGCATCTGACTGGGAGAGCACATCTAATTCTAACGAATTTAAACGGTTTAATAGTTCATACATTCAGAGTAATATTGGCTTAGGCGTGCGCGTAAAACAAATTGGCATTGGTTTAACTTATAATTATACCCGAGCTAAAGCGAAGACAGATGAATTTGTTGGAACAACATACAAATTAGGTTTAATAGGCTTAGCACTAAAATATAGATTATGAAAATCAACAACCAAAGCACAGTAACCCTTTTAATATTTGCGCTTTTAATTGTGGCTTCTTGTAAAAAAGAAGAAGTTACGGCTGAAGGAGTTGATATTAACAAAATTGGCGCTTACATAGGTACCCCGTTGCCAAAAACAAACAATAACACTGTAGGGTTTCGCGCTTTAATAAATTTCAAGAACCAGTCGAGGTTTTATGTAAATGATGATTTCACTCGAGTTGACCAAAAATTCTATAATGAGAGTGGAAATGACATAACTCAATACTTAATTACTGAAAGTGATGAGCTTAGCTGGGCTCCAAATTTCTCGCGAATACGAGTAAATTTAGATGACGACAACTATCTAGGTAATTACAACGATTATCCTTCAACAGGAAATAACATGCTTTTTGAATCACGATTAAGTGGATGGAATAGACCAAACCCATTTTCACCTAATCAACTCTACGGAAACGAGGAGGTAATTACAATAACAGCAACTGAAGTTATAACAGAACCAATTACAAAAATCGGTAGTGAAGAAGGCAGTTTCACTGATCCTTACGGAAACACCGTCTATCTAGTGGAGAATAAGAATCTGCGTTACATTAAAAAAGGTGGCGGTATTCTAGATTTGGGTATAGAAGTTTCTCGAAGCTATTATGGGGTTGATGGACATGTTCATTTATATACAGCAGATTTTGATATCATTAGAATCGATGGAATTACATACAGTCCTGACACAATTAAAGATGGCGATTTTAGAGCTCAGGACATTAATTTTTATAATAAATACGTAGCGGATTTTGATATTTGGTACGATAAAATTGGACGCTATTGTGACTTAAAAAATCAAATAAACGGTCAACTTGACCCATCTTTTGGTAAAATCATTCAAACTGAAACTTCTAATGCTCACGTTTTTGCTTTAGCGGAAGTAAATGTTGGGAAAAATAAATTGTGGAAAATTGATCCAAAAACAGGAACAGGAAAACAGATTGCTGCGGACTACGACATTACTGACTACATTGTAAATGGTGATGGTGGTGGAGTATTTTATGGTGTAAACTTTAATAATGCTAGGCCCGTGGTTGCTGGATTTTCAAGTTCTGGTTCAGTTACAGAACTTTACGAAATATCAACAGACGACGAAATATCCTTGGTAAATTGCGCATTGCCAAAAAACAAAAGTTGGTAGGTTTAATTTGAATAACCGCCCCCATTCTATCCACGGCAAGGCTATTCATTTGCTCTTCCTTAGAATTGAAAAAAAAGTCCCTAACCGAAATATCGATTAGGGACTTTAAATTTTATTGAGTTTGATTATTTCTTAATCCATGCTCCTGTCATCCAATCTGTACCTGAACCCATACTTGTAGTTGTTGTTAGAATACCATCTCTTTGAGCACTAGCAACCTTGTTCGCTTCAATGGTAGAGTCACCAGCCCAATCTGCACCTTTGTAGTCTTCCTTTTTCATGGTGCTAAACTTAAATTCATTCTTTGCACCTATCGCGTTTACCTCAGAAACTCTGAGAAATGAAGAAGTAACATTATCGAATGTCTGATTGTGTTGAATATCAACTGCATCATCAAAACCTTCAATTTTCACATTGTTTATTGTTGCTCTGGTTCCTTCTCTGAGTTTTATTCCATCTTTTCCATCAGCAGAGCGTCCAATTAAAGTAATGTACTTCAATGTTGGATTCGAGAATGGCAAATTAGCGTTGTCTTGAGAATCGTTGTCGCCTTCAATTCCTCTATCTCCACCATCAGCAGATTGCTCAGCATACCAGTATTCTCCTTTTCCAGTCCAACCGTATGTCCAGTCGAAACAGTCATCGAAAGAACCAATAGAAACCAAGTAGTTGGCATTCACAGTTCCACCAAAAAATTCGAACCCATCGTCTTTTCCTTGATAAACCTCCACGTACTCAACTGTAGTACCGCTTCCAACTCCGTTCAAGGTAAGTCCATTGTGCTCTTTTTCTGAGTTAATTGTGTTTCCAGAATATTCAATTCTTACATATTTGATGACTCCAGAATTATCGCCTGAAACCGTTCCACCGTAAGTTACATCACCAACTTCAGCAGTTCTTTCGCCAGAGTTAACAGGAGCCTTTCCGCAAACAATAAGACCACCCCAAGAACCGCGTTCTTTAACTGTTGCAGTCAAAATAATAGGTTCATCTGCGGTACCTTCTGCCATGATTTTTGCCCCAGGTTCTACCAAAATGTAAGGTACCGATTCTGTTGCATCACCTTCTACGGTCACCCCTTTTTCTATAGTCAATGTTGCACCTTCTTTCACATGCACTCCGCCTTTGAGGGTGTAAGTATTTCCTGTTTTTAAAGTTCTGTTTTCTGTAACATCACCAGACAAATTAGTATCTTCTTGTACTTCTGGATAACTACAAGTTCCATCGTCTTTTTTAGCTTTTTCATCGTAATTCGTTGCTTTTTCATCCATGCAACCTTCTTTTTTACAAGAAGTCATTCCACCTGCAAGGCTTAGAGATAAGCCTGCAATCATTACTGTTTTTAGTGTTTTCACTTTTTTCATTTTCGTTAGATATTTCTTGATATTTAATCTGATACAAAAGAAAGTTCAGCGTGTTATGTGGACCTTTGAATAAAATTAAAAATGCTTTATGCGTGTGTTAATCAATCATAGCATTGAGTTAACATTCTTAACATTGACTAGAATTGGTAGCCTAATTTAAACCCGTAATTGATTCCTCTTTTAAACCTGCGGGTGACCTCTAACGCATCAGCAAACTGCTGTTCGTACTCAACATCAGGATTAAGAATATTCAAGATTCTAAAATCTAACGTAAAGTGCTCTCCAATTTTGTTACGAATAATTAAGTCCACTGTGCTAACCGGCATTTCATAAATATCTGGTAATCCTTGAACACCTGCAGAATAAATTCTTTTTCCGAAAACGTTGTACGTAGCAGTAAAATCAGTTACCGTATTAATTTTCTTAAAATTCGCACGATACGTTACATCTGCATTAACCAAGAATGGAGAAGCGCCCTGCAAAGCTCTTGTTGGATTAGTTACCACAATTGCTCCTTTTGATTTGTTGGCAGTATCAATAGAAATTTGAGAGTACAAGTACGAAGCATTGAACCCAACAAACATATTTTTAGCCCATCCAGAATCGGACTTGATAATGTTTCCTAAGTTCTTAGTAATCTCGAATTCAACTCCACCAGCATACGCTTTATCCGTATTGATATAAGTTGCCAATGGTGTCGAAGATGCAATTTGAACTCTTTCGATTGGACTATCTAGATATTTTCCGAATACCGTAACTGCAACCATTTCTCCTAATTGAGGAAAGAACTCATATTTCAAATCCGCATTGTAGTTATATGCATTCTGAAGGTTCACATTTCCTTCTTCTTGAATACCTCCGAAGTAAGGAAGATACTGGAATGGTGCTACTTCTCTGAACAAAGGTCGAGTTACCGTCTGGCTTGCAGAAAAACGCAAGTTGCTTTTATCGTTGATTACGTATTTAGAACCCAATACTGGGAAAATATTAAACGTGTCAATTGAAGCCGATTGGTAAGGGCCGTCGAATAAATCGGAAAGCGTTTTGTAACGAATGTCTTGTTGTGACATTTCAATACGCGCACCTATCTGAAATTGAAGTTTGTCTGGAATTACATAATAATCAGCATTGATGTATCCTGCCATAATGTTTACTCCGGCAAAGTAGGTTGAAGAGGGGTCTTTTTGCTCTTTAAAATCATAATAGCCTGCCTCGTAGTTTTCTTGACTCAGCATTGCGTCTGGGTTGTTTACATCCCATGTGCCAAGGAGTGGGTTTCCGGCTACAGAAGGATTATCAATTTGATAATTGATTTGTCTCCAATCAAAATCTCTGCTCTTATTCAACACACCAACACCAGCATAAACTCTACCTTGATTGCTGTTGTCATCGGTTTCGCTCATATACTTAAACTTGTGCTCAATCTCAACATTTGCGTTGTATTGCGTTTCGTTCAACTCCGACCAAAATCTGTGATTCGCTGCCAAATCCAGCGCGTTAATGGTATAATCCGCTCCGTTGTCTTGCCAAACCAATTGTTTTCTGTCTTTTTCTTCATTGGTAGCAGCTGAAAATGCAACGTTCCAGTTCAATACCCATTTTTCTCTATCCGCCAAAACATGCTCTCCAATTCCTTGGTGATTCATCATTTGATTTTGGAAATAAGTATTTCTAGTAGTAAGTAGTGAGTACCCTTGGTCATTATTAAAACCAGCATTATCAATTGTTGGGGTTTCGCTAGAATTTACAGCCAATAGGTTATAAGAAATGTTGTGTCGTTTGTTCAATTTGTAATACAAACTTCCATAGAACATGCTGTTGGTTGAATAATTACTTTCCTTTTGCTCATAATCTGTAATGGCGGCACGGTCAGCTTTCAACACACGATTTACTCCTTCTGTATTTTGATAAGCATTGGCAAAAGTTGCCGTTGCAAAAAATCCTAGTCCAGAGTTTTCTCCAATATCGTAATAGTTTCCGCCTGCAATTGCCATTGAAGTTGTTGGTGGTGCTTTAATAGTGTTGATGTTCGTTCCAGTATTTGAAAACGGATACTCTTGATCTTCAATTAACGATGAGGTGTAACCATCATACTGAGCATTTTTTGCAATTACAGCTGGAACATCTCTTCCGCCGCCGTCAAAACCAAAATAATCTGCACTACCGTCTTTTCTTGTTCTAAAATCCTTGAACGTGGTAATGCTGTTGAACATGGTACCGAACTCCACTTTAAAAAACGGGTCTTCTGGGTAGTCTTTAGATACAATGTCAATTTTAGCTCCTGCATAGTCTGCAAAAAAACGAGGTACAAAAACCTTATCAATCGACAAGCTCTGCACTACATCCGTCGGGAATATATCTAATGGAATCACCTTCAAATCTGGATTTGGAGAAGCAATAGCACTGCCATTAAACGTTGCCATGTTGTATCTATCGCCCAAACCTCTCACGAACATATCTCTACCTGCTACCATAGTTACGCCTGTAACTTTCGTTAACCCAGCAGCAACATCAGACGCTCCTTTTTTCGATAGTTCTTGTGCACCAATGGTTTGCTTTATTTCAGAGGCATTCTTTTGGTCCATCAACAGCACATTGACCGATTCTCTATTTTGTTTTGCTTCAACTTGAAATTCTTTTAGCATTTCGCTATTCTGCCCCAGCGTTACTGCTTTCACCAATGCTTGGCCAGCTGCCAACTCCACCTTTTGTGTATCGGGCTTAAACCCAATGAAAGAAACAACCATAGTTTTCGTCCCTGGCTTTAGACCTTCCACGCTATAGTTACCATCAAAATCGGTTGTAGTACCGCGCATTCCTTCCAAAATAGCAACCGTGGCAAATGGCACTGGTTGTGATTTCCCATCAATTATTTCTGTTACCGTTCCAGAAATACTGGCGTTTTGTGCAAATCCTACAAGGCTCAACAGAACAGTAAAGATTACCAATAGATATTTTGAACTTCTCATAACTAGAATGTGGTTATTTATCATGTTGCAAAAATCGGCTGAGTTTCTTGGACCAGGCTTTCCCAACTCTTTACCTAATTATTAATTTTAATCTACTTTTAGTGGTTTCAGTATATCTTAAAATAAAACTTAGTTAACATTTGGGTAACGTACTATGGAAGCGGATAATGCAAAATTTGAGAAGACAAAAAAGAAAAAGAAAATGGAGCCGAAGCACAAAATTTTGCTTGTTGACGACGAACCCGATATTATTGACGTTCTTGAATACAACCTGAAAAAAGAAGGCTTTGAAACCTATACCGCTGCGGATGGTGTTGAAGCATTGAAAATTGCCAACGAGGTAGTTCCAGACCTTATTTTACTTGATGTTATGATGCCGAATATGGATGGCATGGAAACGTGCATTGAACTGAAAAACAACCCGAAACTTAAAAACACATTTATTACTTTTTTAACTGCCCGAAACGAAGATTACTCGCAAATTGCTGGCTTTGACGCCGGAGCTGATGATTACATATCTAAACCTGTTAAACCAAGAGTTTTAGTCTCTCGGATTAAAGCAATGTTAAGAAGAACGGCCAGTCAAAGAGCGCAGCAAGAAGATGTGCAAGGCATTTTTATTGACCGTGAACGGTACGTAGTAAAAGTTGAAGGAGAAGAATTGAACCTGCCAAAAAAAGAATTTGAATTATTGAGTTTACTTACCTCTCAACCCGGAAAGGTTTATACCCGAGAAATTATACTTTCTTCAGTATGGGGAGATGAGGTTGTGGTTGGGGATAGGACTATTGATGTTCATATTCGAAAATTGCGCGAAAAAATTGGTGATGACTACATTAAAACCATAAAAGGTGTAGGCTACAAATTCGGCAAATAAATGAAGACCTTATCTCCTCGTAAAATTGCTTTACGAGCAAGCTTATTATCTGCCGGAGTTTGTGCTGTCATATCCTTTCTGTTTTTCATTGCCTACTCCGCACAGGTCGCGGGATTATGGATTGTTTTACTTTTTCCAGTTGCCATTTTTTTCGCCTCCTACTCTATTTTCTATTATTTGATGGAACGCTTTATCGGCCAAAAAATAAAGCTGATTTACAAGAGTATTCATCAAGAAAAAATTGGAAACCCTATGTCAAATACTCCAATTGATATGAACAAAGATGTATTTAGAGAAGTTAACAAAGACGTAGAAAATTGGGCTCAAGATTACAGAAAAGAAATATCCAACCTCAAAGAACAAGCTAAGTTCAGAAGAGAATTTATTGGCAACCTTTCGCACGAACTAAAAACGCCCATCACTATTATTCAAGGAAATATTTTAACGCTGCTAGAAGGTGCAGTGGACGATAAATCTATAAGAAATAAGTTTTTGGAAAAAGCCGCTGACAACACAGAGCGATTGGAGCAACTGACACGAGACATGGATCGGATTACGAGCCTTGAAGGTGGAAAAGATTTACTTGATGTTACAAGATTCGATATCAACAAATTGATTCACCATGTAACCAATAATCTACAAGACAAAGCCCTAAAGAAGAACATAACTCTTAAAGTTGAAGTAGCTAAAGAGAAGGAGTATTTTGTAGAGGCTGATAAATCAAAAATTGATCAAGTACTCACGAATCTAATCGTGAATAGCATAAACTATGGAACTGATGGAGGCGAAACAACTATTCACATTCATAGTCACTCTCCACATTTAGAAATTGAAGTTTCAGATAATGGGATTGGCATAGAAAACAAACATCTTTCGCGCCTTTTTGAACGATTTTACCGAGTTGATAAAAGCCGATCCAGACATATTGGAGGTACTGGGCTAGGGTTAGCTATTGTTAAGCATATTCTGGACGCACACCATCAAACGATAAGCGTAAGAAGCGAAGTTGATAAAGGGTCAACTTTTACATTTACCCTTCAAAAAGCTTAGTACTGCATTACCCGAATCGTATCCAATTGTAACCGAACGGTCAACCAAGAACCCAGTTTTATTTTTTGCTCATCTACCACAGAAGGCTTAGTACCTTCCTTCCAATGCACAAACACCGTTGGAATGGTATCGTCCTGACCCTCCGCTACTTTATGTTCAATTTTTGCAAAGTAGTTCGATTCAATTTCGGGATAATTCATGTGTACTTCTTTCTTTAATACATAGTCTGGTAGCGAATCGCCATACACCCCTTGCAATTGATTTCTAAGTTGGCTTAATTCCATATTTCGCTCTTTGAGCAACTCTTGGTTTTGATTGAACATTTCTTCGATAATTCCACTTTTAACTTCGGCTTTCAATTTGCCGGAAATATCGTTTTCTAGGTCACCTGAAATATCTTTGTCTTGCCGAACTATGAGCTTGCAATTCTCTAACCCCGCCATGGTCATTTTGGTTTCCAAATCGCTGATTTGAGTGTTCGATAATCGTTCTCCCATCAAGAATAGCTTTATTGAACTCTCTCCTCCGTTGTAATCTACCATAGAATTTATTACAGAAGTAGCCTCAGAATCAATGTGTTCGGTAATAAATTCTGATGCTTTTTGATTGAAGATGGTTTCTTGAATCACATTCCAAAAAATAAAAGCAGAAGGGGTAATTACTACTAATACAAAGGCATAAATGTATCTTTTTACCTTTTTTTCTCTTACGGGGTCAATAAAATCAACTTTAGGAAATCCTACGTATCTCACCACTACAACCGTTGCTAAACTGATGAAAATCGAGTTGAGCAAAAACAAGTAAAATGCACCAAAAAAGTAATTAAAATGACCTGTTGCTAATCCGTAACCTGCTGTACACAATGGAGGCATAAGTGCGGTAGCAATAGCAACTCCGGGAACAGCGTTTGTTTTCTCTTTTCTTGAACTGGCCATAATACCAGCAAGACCACCAAAGATAGCTACAAGGACATCTAATATTGTTGGTGTTGTTCGTGCTAACAATTCGTGACTATCGGCGCTAATTGGTGAAATGGTAAAGTATAAAAAGGCGGTAGCCACAGAAAATGCCACCGTTAGTCCAAGATTTTTTAACGAACGAGTTAGCAACTTGATATCTGTTGTACCTACGGCCAACCCTACACCGACAATCGGACCCATTAGAGGAGAAATTAGCATGGCTCCAATTACAACTGCAGTCGAATTTACATTGAGCCCAATACTCGCAATAAATATGGAGAAAACCAAAATATAAACGTTGTACCCCTTAAAATCGACGTCCTTTTTAATTGCCGCAATAGAGCCATCAATATCAACACCTTCCCTTATGTTCAAATAATGCCGCATGCTAACCAGAATAGTGCGCCAAGAGGTTTTTAGATGTTCCTTGTGTTGGTCCGGAATTACCCGCTCAACAACATTTCCAACCATTTTTTCTGCCTTTTTTGCTGTTGAATCCTGCTCTTTGTTTTCTCCTTCCGTAGCCATTCTTTATTGGATTAGATTTCTATCAAATTTAGACCAATTTTGAAGCAGCATAAATCTCTCAAAATATATTTGTTGAAATCAGATAAAAACACGATGAAATTTAGGACTGAACTTCATTGGAATTCAACATCCGCAAAAGTTAATCATAGGGAAAACATCCTTTTTTTGGGTAGTTGTTTTGCTGAGAATATGGGACTAAAATTCAAAGATTTCAAATTCAATCCTACCGTTAATCCAAACGGAATTGTTTTTCACCCACTGGTCCTCGAACACATTATTTCTAAAGCAATCAACAATATTGACTATACAAAAAGCCACATATTAACCCAAAATGAACAATGCTTTTCGTGGTTTCATCACAGTTCTGTCCTTGGAAAGGACATTACTTCGTTTATTGCTAAATTGAATCAAAATCAAGCCAAGTTTGCAGCACAACTATTAAAATGCAATCATCTTTTTTTAACTTTTGGAACAGCGTGGGGCTACGAGTTGAACTCCACTAAACGCTTAGTTGCAAATTGTCATAAATTTTCTAATTCGGAATTTTCAAAAAAACTAAGCCCCTCAGAAGAAATTACTACTCATTATGTTGGGCTGATAAACCGCTTGAAAGAACTTAACCCAAACATTTCTATTCATCTATCGGTAAGCCCAGTGCGGCACATAAAAGACGGAATTATTGAAAATAATCGTTCCAAGGCTCAACTCATTTCTGCTGCCCACAATATAGTGGACCACTTTGCTTTTGTGGATTACATTCCGGCTTACGAATGGATAATTGACGATTTAAGAGACTATAGATTTTACGATTCCGACCTAGTACACCCTAGCAGTCAAGCAATTGAATATGTATGGGGACATTTATCTGCATCAATTTTTAATGCTCAAACGCAAGTAAACCTAAAGCACATTGCAGCAATTAATTCGGCAGTTAACCACCAGCCTTTTCAACCCGAAGCGAGGCAACATCAACAATTTATTCAAAAAACCATTTCGAAAATAGAACAACTAGAAGAGCCTCTGCGCATGCGCTATTCATTAGAGTTAACTGCACTCAAAACACAATTAGTATGAAAGTAATTCACCTTAAAAAATTTGGAGCGAATGGCACAGACGCCTTCGAAATTGTTGAAGTTGAAAATCCTGCTCCAAAAGCTGGAGAGGTTTTAATTAACGTTGATGCATTTGGGTTAAACTTTGCCGATGTAATGTCGAGAAAAGGCATTTACAACGATTGCCCTCCTTTACCTGCAGTACTTGGGTACGAATCTGTTGGAACTGTTGAATCTATTGGTGATGGCGTAGAATCGGTAAAAATTGGGGACAGAGTAGTTGCATTTACTCGTTTTGGTTCTTATGCCGAAAAAGTAGTGACTCCTGAATTGGCAGTTGCTAAAATTCCGGAAAAAATGTCGAATGGGGAAGCTGTTGCGATGGCCACTCAATACTGTACGGCTTGGTTTTCGGCGTTTGAGGCCATAAATGTTTATCCCGGAGAACATGTTTTGGTGCATGCCGCAGCCGGAGGTGTTGGAACAGCGTTGGTACAGCTTCTAAAATGGAAAGGTGCTGTGGTTTATGGAACTGCTAGCTCTGACAAAAAACTAGAATACTTAAAAGAATTGGGGGTTGACTTTCCTATCAATTATTCGAAAGTAGATTTTGTGGAAGAAATCAAAAAAATTAGAGGTGGAGAACGTGTTGATGTCATTTTTGACCCAATTGGTGGCTCCAACTTCAAAAAGTCGCTCAAGGCATTGGCCTACGGTGGTCGAATAGTGCCCTTTGGTGCAAGTTCCAGAGAGAAAAAAGGTATTCTGTCCTTGCTAAAAGTAGCCTTTGGGTTTGGGTTTTACTCACCTGTGGCTAATATTATGAAATCGCAAACTTGGGCTGGAGTGAATATGTTGCGCATTGCTGACAACAAACCCGAATTGATGAATTTTTGCATAAACCAAGTGGTCAAATTGTATGAAGAAGGCGTCTGCAAACCGCATGTCGGAGGCGAGTTTATGGCTTCGGAAATTGGAAAAGCTCATGATTTTTTAGAAAGCAGAAAAAGTCTTGGAAAGATTGTGATTGAATGGTAGGTATATTTTGCTGCTAAGAATCATATTAGTTTATCCGTGAACTATTACAGTCTTTAATTTTTTCATTTCATCATTTAATTGTAAATTAGTGGACACTAAAATCAATTTCAGACATGTTCAAACTAGCTTTATTTTTTGTAATTATTTTTTGCAGTCAACTCTTAGAAGCCCAAAAATTGCTAAAAACAGAAATGGCTCTTTGGGGAAATGCATGGGTTCCTATAGACAGAACTGAATTTGAATATGACGATAAGAATCGAGTAGTTGCACAGTTTGAAAGTACTTGGAATCAAGCAGATAACTCTTATTCTAAGTATAGAAACAAGCAAACAGAATACAGTAACAATGGTACAAGCATACTGGAAATTACGAAAGAATTTGATGCAATATCTGGAAGTTGGAAAAATGCGTTGAAAAAAGAAAGCCTCTTCTCCAAATCTGGCCTGCTACTCGAATCTACAATTATGCGTTTCGATAGCACTTGGATTTGGGATAGCACCGACAAACTCTACTATGATTCAAGGAATAATTTGATTAAAGACTCATCTACTTGGTATAATCAAAACATAACTAACAATTCGATTTCCATGAATTACTACTTCTATAATTCTAACGATTCGTTAGTAACCGAGTATTCCTTGATGGAATGGCGTATAGGCACCAAACTGGACACTTTCGATAGAAGGACGTATGATTACTACCCCACACTCAAAAAAAATTATATGTGGTTAAGCACCTACAGTCAAGGTGGTTGGCTTCCTTTAACAACTACTTTATTAGAATACAATGAAAATGGGCGCCTAGAATTAGTGGAAGAGAAAGGTGGGCACTACTCAGGAGGCGATATTAGAAAGCTATATTCATACAATAAAAATAATTTCTTAGAAAAAATTATTTATCAAAATTGGAATGACAGTTTGAGTGTTTGGGTAAACCACAGAAGAGATTTATATTATTACGATAGCTCTGTCAATATTGAGAACAGCATAAAGAACAATCACTTAGCATTATTTCCTAATCCAGTTAACAATGTACTCAATGTAAAGTTAAACGATGCAGCTAATGGTAATTGGTCTTTATATAGTAGTCAAGGTCTTGAATTGAACTCGGGAGTCTTTTATAATCAGACCGAATTGATATCAATCGATGTTGACTATTTAGTTCCCGGCACCTATTATTTTAAAATAGAAGAAGAGGAACGTCAAGTGAAGACATTAAGCTTTATTAAACTATAGGTAAGAACCAATGCTAAACAAAATTGACCTCTCCAAAGTATTGTTTCTAGACATTGAAACAGTACCTCAACAAGAAAAATACACCAATGTTCCTAAACGCATTCAAAAGCTTTGGGATACAAAAGCGGGGTTTTTAGCTCGCAATGAAGAATCACCAGAGGAGCTGTATAATCGTGCTGGAATCTATGCCGAATTCGGGAAAATTATCTGCATTTCTGTTGGTTACATTCGTGAAGGTGAGATTCGACTTAAGTCTTTTTACGGTGATGACGAGCTCGCTCTTTTACATGATTTTGCTGAAATGCTCAATCAATATTACAGCAGCCCATATCAATTACTATGTGCGCACAACGGCAAAGAATTCGATTTTCCATACATTGCTCGACGAATGCTCATTAACGGAATACCACTTCCAGAAATTTTGAATATTGCTGGCAAAAAACCTTGGGATGTACAGCATTTAGATACCCTTGAACTCTGGAAATTTGGCGATTATAAGAACTATACTTCGTTGAATTTACTAACCGCAATTTTTGATATTCCCACGCCAAAAGACGACATTGACGGAAGTATGGTTGCCGGTGTTTATTATAAAGAAAAAGACCTGCCCAGAATTAAAGCCTATTGCGAAAAGGATGTGGTGGCACTGGTTCAGCTTATGCGGAAGTATAAAAATTTGGAATTAATACCAGAAGGGGCTATCCATTATAGCACGTAAGACGAAGAAGAAGCTATTTCCCAGTAAAACTCGGTTTGCGCTTTTCTATAAAGGCAGTTGTACCTTCTTTAAAATCGTCTGTGCCAAATGACTTTCCAAACGACCGAATCTCGGTATCATAGCCGTTCGTTCCGGCTTCGAACCCGGCATTAATTGCTTCAATGGCAAAACCAATGGCGCTTGGAGAATTTCTAGAAATTTTAGTTGCTAATTTATTAGCTGTTTCCATTAATGCCTCTGGCTCTACACAATGGTTTACCAATCCGATTTGTTCCGCTCGGTTACCATCAATCATTTGAGCAGAAAACACCAATTCGTTGGCTCTGCCTTTGCCAATTAGTTGCGGTAAACGTTGTGTGCCGCCATAACCTGGAATTACACCCAATGAAACTTCTGGTAATCCCATTTTTGCGTTGGAAGAACAAATTCTTATATGAGCACTCATGGCCAATTCCAAACCTCCACCTAACGCAAAGCCATTCACAGCAGCTATTACAGGCGTTTTTAAACGTTCCACCAAATTAAACAACGTGTCTTGACCCTTTTGTGCCAACTCCGCGCCTTGCTCCACACTAAAATTTGCAAATTCTTTGATGTCCGCACCCGCAACAAATGCCTTATCTCCAGTGCCGGTTACTATAATCACGCGCACACTTCCGTTAGCTTCGGCAGCTTTAAAAGCAGTGCTTAACTCTTCAATAGTTTGCTTGTTAAGGGCATTTAATTGTTTCGGCCGATTAATGGTTATCGTTTGAATTGCACCTTCTGTTTGGGTAAGAATATTTTGAAATTCCATAGAAAATAATTTGAGCTTGCAAACTTAAAAAATCACAGCTATTGAGTGTTGAGTGTTGAGTGTTGAGTGTTGAGTGTTGAGTGTTGAGTGTTGAGTGTTGAGTAATTAAAAATTTAAAACTCAACATTCAAAATTCAAAAAATCATCACCTAAACAAATTAACCTCACCAGAATAAAAATGGTATTCGTCGGTAAAATCAAGAACTTTAGCCTGATACAAATAAACGCCAATCGGAACCAACTCCTGAGTACGCGTATCTATCCCCTCCCAACCAACCTTGGGGTCCGTTGAAGTGAAAATAATATTCCCCCATCTATCGCGGATGTTAAGTTCATATTCTTTTGAGCCCACTACCACTGGTCTAAACATCTCATTCCTTCCATCTACATTAGGAGTAAATGAATTGGGTGCGAAAAAGGCGTATTCGTTTTCAACTTCCACAATTTTTGATAACGTGTCATTGCACCCTGAAATATTCTGAACTACTTGACTAATTCGATATTTGCCGGGCTTTTCCAATGTAAACACTCCCCCACAGCCAGTTTCAGACTTCATACTACCAACGAATAGTTCGCATTCGGACGCGTTTGAAGCATTACTAAACACTTCAATTTCTGGATCGAAAATGCTTACCACAGAATCACTTAAATAAAAATCTGCTTTTGGGCTGTCATATACCACTATCGGAAAACTAACTGGACCCAGAGTATCAATACATTTCTCGGTAGTATAAGTAATTAACGTAATTAGATATTCGCCAGCCTCTTCTATCCTCCATCGCTCTTCGGCATTGTTGGAAAATGAACCTGCCTTCTTTGCACTTTTAAATGTCCATTCCGTTATTAATTTTGAATTGGAAACAGATTCATTTTCTAATTCAACTAACAAAGGGGCACAACCGACCAAGTTTCTACTTTCGACCTTTAAAACTGGGTTTTCCAATACTTCTGGAGTGATAATGGTTTTATAGCTGCACAACCCGTGAGTTAACTCAACATTAATCTCAAATTTCCCAACTTTATCGTAAGAAAATATATCTGACATCGCTCCTGTATCAGCACTAATACTCGACCCATTTGGAAATGTCCAATAGATGTTTGTGTAAGACTCAAATTCGCCAATGGCCTCGTATTGAAAATTCGGCTGAGAGGCACATGCAAATGCATTTCCTTTAAAATCTGGATTTATTCTCGGATACACAATTATTTCCTTATCAATGGTGTCTGCACAATCGTACTGTGGGTTTGCAATCAAGCGCACTTTATACCTACCGGTATCCGGAAAAAGAATTACAGGATCCTGTGCAGTTGAAGTAATGGTTCCTTGATTATCCATATCAAAATCCCAACTAAACGTTCTAGAGGTAATGCTTCTATTGGAGAACTCTAACTCCATACCAGAACAAGGACCTGGCTCGTTAAATATTGCCTCGGTATTCGATTCGCACAAAACAATATTAACTTGAAACTCCCTCCTTGATTCTCCTATTTTTATCCCATTACGATACTCCTCTACACAAATTCCATATAAATATTGACCCTGTTGGCGGGGTATACCCACAATTTCACCAGTTTGAGCATCTATGGTAAAAGAGTTAATAAGATTAAAAGGATTTGTAGCCGAATAACCTGCGCTCCATGGAACAGAAGAATAGGGTGGTCTGGTTGCCGGAATAGGCTGAATTCCATTTGGTATACCAGGGGATAATATTGTTCCTCCTCCTACATAGGGGTCACAAAAACGGTACACTAAAGAGTCGCCATTAGCGTCTGTAGCTCCATGGTCAAATTTAAAATCACTCCCTAAGCAAATTGCCAACGGCGGAGCGTTTTTAAATAATGGTGAAGAATTACAGCCCACCGCCAATGCTCCGGGAATTGTAGTTGTTATCGTAGTTCCAACTTTGTCTGGAGTTTGGATGTTACGCACTGATAAGTTCCTGCAACAACGTTGGTAGCTGACGGTATAACCTTTAAAGTTCTGGGGTAATGTAACAGTCGTTTTATAGTATCCTTTTTGCACACAAACTCCAGTCGGAACAGCAAAGCAGGGGTCATAAATATCGGCAGGTATCTCTTCAATTCCTGAAGGAATTACTTTCAGGTTGGTAAAAAGGGTATCGTTGTAAATGGCAATGTTTCCAGGGGAATCATATTCCGCTCCATTTCCACCACAATCTCTGTACAAGACCATGGTAATTTCGTATTCATTGTCACCCAAGCATTTGTAAGTTAGATCTCCTCCTACAATATGGTATGCAAATGAGGTTGAAGATAATGTGCCAAAAAGCAAAAGAAATATGAATACGATTCTGGTCATAACCTACCTGCAATATACAATGTTAGCAAGGCATGGTAATAGATACAAATTAAATTATCCAGCGGTTGGCATAGCCAAGGGTAAAAAACATATTTATTTATGGTTATCTAAGTTTGAATTAATAATTTCACTGTATGAAAATGAAAACACTTCTTTCCGTAATTCTTTTGTTGAATGGTACTCTATTTGGCCAAGAAATTGATTTCGGGAAACTAAATAACTATGTAAAAAAGGCCATGCGCGATTACAAAATGCCTGGTTTAGCAATTGGTGTAGTCCAGAATGGTGATATAGTTTATCAGCAAGGTTACGGAGTGACCAAAACTGGTAACGAACAGCGTGTAAGTACAAATGCAATGTTCGGTATTGCTTCACTCTCGAAGGCGTTTACAGCTGCGTCTATTGGTATGTTGGTTGAAGAAGGAAAACTAAAATGGGACGATAAAGTGACCAAACACCTACCCGATTGGAAACTTAATGACCCATTGGTAACGAACATGATGACCATTGAAGATTTGCTATGTCACCGAAGTGGCCTAAAAACTTTTGATGGTGATTTATTATGGTACGGCTCCAATTATAGCCGGAAGGAAATTATTACAAGAATCAGTCATTTACCCCTTTCTTATGAATATCGAAACGGTTTTGGATACCAAAACATCATGTACATAACAGCAGGAGAGGTAATTGAAAAAGCCGCTGGAATGTCGTGGGATAAATTTGTAGATACTCGAATTTTATCTCCACTGGGAATGACACAAACCGTTTCTTCAATTACAAAGTATAAGGAAAACACAAAAATTGCTTACCCCCATCTAAAAGGAGTCACTCAAGAGCTAATTAACTACGATAATAGTGGTGCAACAGCTGCCTTAAACTCAAATCTAGTTGATATGCTTACTTGGACCATGTTCTGGTTAAACAAAGGTGTTCATCACGGAGATACATTACTGAAAGCCAGTACAGTTGAAAAGATTTTTAATTTGGAAACTCCTCTTAACGTTTCTGGGTTTGATAAACGAAATGGAACTCACTTTAAGGGTTATGGCCTTGGTTGGTTCTTGATGGATTACAACGGTAAAAAAATAGTGCATCATGGTGGAGGACTACCCGGATATATCACAAAGGTTGCTTTGGTTCCGGAAGAAAACATGGGCATTGTGATTCTTACAAACGATATGTCCTCCATTTGTACAGCACTGATGTACAAAACGTTTGACATGGCATTTAATCCGAAATTGAATCGTGATTGGTCTAAAGAATTTTCTGGCTATGGTAAAATGTCTGATTCACTTAGTTTGGTAAAAAAAGAAAAACAAAATGCCGCGCGTAAAACGGACACACAACCTTCTGCATTGTTAGAGAATTATACTGGCACCTATACAGATGACTATTATGGGAAAGCGACCGTAACCCTTGAAGGAAAAGGAAAAAAAGCTAAACTAAAGTTGGTACTTGAGCCTGCAAAAGAGCTGTTTACAGCAACTTGCGACCATTGGCAAGATGACACGTTTGTATTCAAATTTAATGACGAGTTTTTACCAAGAGGTTTTGCGAATTACAAGGTGGAAAATGGTAAGGTAACAGGATTTACAATCGACTTACCAAACCCAGACTTTCACTTTTCGAATTTAGATTTTGTGAAGGAGTAGAAGAGGCTTCTAGCTCAAAATATGCATTCGCTCAGAGTCCATTTTTACAAAGGTGAATAACAATATAGTAAATGCCCAAAGGCTAGAACCACCATACGAGAAAAACGGAAGCGGAATTCCAATGACTGGAGCAAGGCCGATGGTCATTCCAACATTAATTGCTAGGTGGAAAAAGAATATACTGGCCACACAATACCCATAAACCCGAGAAAAAGTTGACCGCTGCCGCTCCGCAATAATTATAATTCGAAATAGTAGAACCAAAAAGAGCACAATTACCACCAAACTTCCGAAGTACCCCCACTCCTCTCCAACCGTGCAAAAAATAAAATCGGTACTTTGCTCAGGCACAAAATTGAATTTGGTTTGTGTTCCTTGCAAAAACCCCTTGCCAAACACACCACCTGAGCCAATGGCTATCATAGACTGATGAACATTGTATCCTGCTCCAGTTGGGTCGTGCTCGATGCCCAACAACTCATTGATTCTAGATTGTTGATGTTCTTGTAACACATCGTTGAATAAATAATTCACACCATAAACGTAACCGGATATCACCCCAAATACGAGGATTATTAAAATTTTGATTCCCTTTACTCTTTTGAACAGTTGATGGATCATCAGGCAAATCAACCCAATTACAGAAATCATGAGCGTTTGGCCAGAAATCTCGAAATCGAAAGGTAAATTAAAGGTAGTATAGTTTAACAAAAGTGCCAATACGAATAGAACAGCAGCGCCCAATCCAATGAGCAAAATGTTGCCACTAAGCCCTTCTCTGTACATCACAAAAATGAAGGAAGCATACACCAAAACCGAACCCGTGTCGGGCTGTAATAGAATTAATGCTGCTGGAATTAGCAAAATAATAAATGCCTTTATTCTTACTATTATTCCTTGAAATTTTTTACCCAAAGAACTCAAGTAATACGTTAGTGCCAGAGCTGTACCGTATTTTGCTAGTTCTGATGGTTGGAAGGAAAAACCACCGAATGTGAACCACGATTTTGCACCTTTAATTTCGGTTCCAAAGAGGAGCACTCCCACCAAAAGTGCCATACAAACACCATAAATCGGATACGCCAATCTGGAGAAAAAGCGGGGATCCAACATCAACACCACCCAAACCAAAACATAGGAAGTAACTATCCAAATAAGTTGCTTTCCGTAAGACATACTCATGTCAAAAATCGACTGATGTTCTTCGCTGTACGTTGCCGCATAAATGTTTATCCAGCCCATTAGCACAAGAGCAGTAAACACCCAGAAAATAGTCCAATCAATATTTTGGAAGATGCTATTTTTTGCCCTCATATATGTCTAAAAATTGGGCATCTGTAATGCGTTTTTCCTTGTCTGGTCGTGTTGTTTCTCCTGTCAAATATTGTTCTATCATTAAACTGGAAATTGGTGCAGCCCAGGTACCTCCGAAGTCAGAATACTCTACATAAACGGCAATGGCTATTTTAGGATTTTTCATTGGCGCAAAGGCCATAAAGACGGAATGGTCGGGCCATGGGTCGTTTTGCACAGTACCCGTTTTTCCGCAAACTACAATGCTATCTATTCTAGCTCGTCTTGCCGTTCCTCCTGTTTCATTTACCACTTTGTACATAGCTTCAATAACAGGATTAAAAAATGAGGAATCAACCTCGGTATCAACCCGTTCGGTAAACTCAGGTCGTTTTACAGAATCTTCTCCAATCGATTTCACCAGATGGGGTTGATAATAATAACCCTTGTTGGCTATTGTAGCTGCCAGGTTTGCCATTTGAATGGGAACAACCTGTAATTCGCCTTCTCCTATACTATTTGAATAAATCGTTGAAAATGCCCATCTGTTTTCTCCATACCAACGGTTATAAAATGCCGGATCTGGCACTAGGCCTTTTTTTAATCCTGGTAAATCGGTTTCTAGTCGAACTCCAAAGCCAAATTTCTTTACTCGTTCTTGCCACCTATTCAACCCAAGGTTTGCATCCTTGAAAATATTCGATTTTTCACCTCTTTGTATTAATCGTTTATAAACTTGGTAGAAATACGGGTTACAACTGTGCTGTATTGCACCAACCAAATCATCATTGGTATGCGAACCGTGACATCCTATAATTGACCGATTGCACTTAAATCTTGTTTCCTCTTTGATTACACCTTCGTCCAGCGCTATTAGTGATTGCACAATTTTAAAAATTGAACCTGGTCGGTACATAGCATTAATAGTTCGGTTAAACAATGGATTAAGCGAATCGTTTTGTTGTAACACCTTGTAATTCTTCGACCTTGGTCGTCCAACTAGCAAATTCGGATCGTAACTTGGAGCAGATACCATCGCCAAAATTTCTCCTGTTGCTGGTTCAATGGCTACAATGCTCCCGCGCTTTCCTTGCATTAATTTTTCTCCGTACGCCTGTAAATCTCTGTCAATAGAGCTTACTAAATTTTTTCCAGCGATAGGTAAAGTGTCATACAATCCGCTACGATAGCTCCCTTTTACGCGGTTGTGAACATCAACCATAAGCACTTTTTTTCCTCTAACACCACGTAAAACAGACTCATACTCCTTTTCAAGCCCTCGTTTGCCAATGTAATCTCCACTTTTATAGTAGTTGTCTTTTTCAATATCGGAACCACCAACCTCTGAAATGTAGCCCAAGATATGCGCTGATGTCGCTTTGGGATATTTTCTCAAGGTTCGTTTTTCACCATAAAATCCATTGAATTTATACAACCGTTCTGAAATTAAGGCCCAATCGGAAGCAGGAATTTGCTTTTGAAAAACGGATGGTCTGTATCTACTGTATTTTCTGGCCTTCGAAATTTTGGTTTCAAAAACAGAATCGGTTATTTGTAGAAGGTTACAAAACGCTGCAGTATCGAAATCATTAACTTTAGATGGCACCACCATTAAATCATAAGCAGCCTCGTTGTAAACCAACAACTGCCCTTTTCTATCGTAGATTAATCCACGAACTGGGTACTGAGTAATTGACCGCAATGCTTGATTGTTGGCACTTAATTGATACGAATCATCAACTACTTGAATAAAAAATAAACGCCCCAAAAAAATAAGGCCAATTACCAGGAATATTCCGAGAATAACAAACTTTCTATCCTCAAATGGCTTCATAAAGTTCTATTGGGCCGATAGGTAAACAACTGAGCTAAAAGGGCAATTATTAGAGTGAATATGGTACTTGCCGAGGCTCTTCCAAAAACGTTAAGTACCTCTGAAAACCTAAAAGCTTCAACTAGGTGAATGGTAAAATGATGAATAAAGACTCCAATTGCAGCATAGGTAACAAACCAGCCAAACCCCATCGTGGACCAATTGGGAGAAGAATTAAATTCATATCCGTCTCTCGGGGCTAAAAAACGCAATAACAAAGGACGCAAAAAAGCTAAAAAGACGCTGGAAAATGCATGCAGTCCCCAACTCGATGAAAATAAATCAACCGATAAGCCTAGGAAAAAAGCAAGGAAGAGTACAACGACTTTATTGTATTCAACTGGGAGCAACAAAATAAACAACACATAGAAATAGGTACTCGCAACTCCAAAAACATGAATGTTATTCAATACCAATCCTTGGAGTAAAACCAAGAAAACAAATTGAACTCCGTATTTTACAACTCCGCTAATCATCTTCTTGAGTTTGATTGGATTCCAATTCTTGTTGCTCCATGAGCATTGAATTGGTAATGGCAAAAACGTAAGACACTTTTTTGAAATCAGTAGCTAGCCAAACGTTTATGGAGTAAAAATCAGTTCCTTCTATTGGCTTAAAATCTTGAATAACTCCAATAAGAACGTTTGGAGGAAAAATCCCTCCGGCTCCTCTGGTCACAATAGTATCTCCTGCTGAAATATCGACATGCGACGGAATATCAGATAGCTGTACAATTTTAGCATCCTTACCATTCCATTTCAATACCCCGAAATAGTCCGATTTTTTGAGTTTAGCACTTATCTGAGTTCTAGAGTGCAACACAGAAATTACACTGGTATAGTGTTCCGAAACATTCTTAACAATTCCCACAACGCCTTCGTTAGAAACCACTCCCATTTCTGGGGCAATTCCATTCACACTTCCTTGATTTAGGGTTAGGTAATTATTCCGTTGACTAACCGAACTATTAACCACACGCGCTTTGGTATATTGATATTGAACACCGAATAAACTGTCATCGACAATTCGATGCCAAGGGGTCAATCCAAAAAACGATTGTTTTTCATTGGATTTTAACCGTGCTAATTCTTCTGCCAAATTTTCGTTTACCTCTTTTAAACTGAGGTAATCTTTAGTTTCTGCAACCAACTCAAATGCACCTCCAGTTACTTCATTAGCAAATCCTAAAAAATTTGCTCGCTGAAAGGAATTATTTTGAATTAGTAGGAATAAGGACACAAATTGCAATCCCAAAAAAAGTAGCGTAAAATGCTGTCTCCAAATAAATTGAATGAGGTTACGCACGCGCTATTCTCCTTCTTTTATTTAATCAAGAAATTGAAGTTTTCTGCATTTTTCAATGCTATACCTGTTCCACGAGCAACAGCTCTAAGTGGATCTTCAGCAACATGGACAGGCAACTTAGTTTTCATGCTAATTCTTTTATCCAATCCACGTAGCATAGAACCGCCACCGGCCAAATAAATTCCTGTTTTATAAATATCGGCAGATAATTCTGGTGGAGTCATTTCCAGAGCAGACAGAATTGCCTCCTCAATTTTAGAAATAGATTTGTCCAACGCATGAGATATTTCAACGAAAGAAACGTGAATCTCTTTTGGAATTCCAGTCATTAAATCTCGCCCGTGTACCGCGTAGTCGTCTGGTGCATCGTCTAACTCAGGAAGTGCGGCACCAACTTCAATTTTAATTCGTTCTGCAGTTCTTTCCCCAATTAGAATATTGTGCTGACGTCTCAAGTAATCTTCAATGTCCGACGTAAATTCATCACCCGCAACTCGTATTGACTTATCACAAACAATTCCACCCAAAGCAATTACCGCAATCTCTGATGTACCACCGCCTATATCGATAATCATGTTACCCATTGGTTCTTCTACATCAATTCCAATTCCGATTGCCGCCGCCATCGGTTCATAAATCAAGAAAACCTCTTTTGCTCCAGCGTGTTCAGCAGAATCTTTTACCGCTCGTTTTTCTACTTCGGTAATTCCAGACGGAATACAAATAACCATTTTAAGAGAAGGCTGAAAGATTCTACGACCCGAATTGATCATTTTTATCATGCCCTTAATCATGTGTTCCGCTGCATGAAAATCAGCGATTACGCCATCCTTGAGCGGCCGAATGGTTTTTATGTTTTCGTGCGTTTTACCATGCATCTGCATTGCCTGCTTTCCAACGGCAATAAACCTTGAAGACATGCGGTCTTGAGCAACAATAGATGGTTCATCTACCACCACTTTATCGTTGTGGATGATGAGTGTGTTCGCTGTGCCAAGATCAATTGCTATTTCTTGGGTAAAAAAATCAAATAAGCCCATTTAGTACTCCTTTATTCTAATGTTTAAAATGTCTTGTTCCAGTAATAACCATAGCTAAACCATGTTCGTTACAATAATCTATGCTTAGTTGGTCTTTAATTGACCCACCTGGCTGCACAACTGCCTTTATTCCTGCCTTTTCCGCAATTTCAACACAATCTGGAAAAGGAAAAAATGCATCGGAAGCCATTACAGCCCCCTCTATATCAAAATTGAATGCTTTGGCCTTGTTAATAGCCTGATTTAGTGCATCTACTCTACTAGTTTGTCCGGTTCCACTTGCCAAAAGTTGTCCGTTTTTAGCCAAAACTATAGTGTTCGATTTGGTATGTTTTACCAATTTATTGGCAAAAATCATATCGGCAACTTGTTGTTCGGTTGGTTTAGAATTGGTGACCGACTCAAAGTTTTCTTTGGTCTCCGATTTCAAATCTCGGTCTTGCACTAAAATACCGTTTAAACTTGAACGATAGATTTTTTGAGGCAATTCAACATCTTTTTTAACCAAGATGATTCTGTTTTTCTTTTGCTTCAATGTTTCAACTGCTTCAGCTGAATACGAAGGAGCAATGATTACCTCGAAAAATAATTTCTGAATTTCCTCAGCAGATTTTGCATCAACTTCTGTATTTGAAATTAAAATTCCACCAAATGCTGATACAGGGTCTCCTGCTAAAGCATCTGTCCAAGCTTCAAAAACAGTTGGTCGAGTCGCAAAACCACAAGCATTGTTGTGTTTTAATATTCCAAAAGTTGGTTGATTATTTTGGTAATCGTCCATCAAACAAACCGCTGCGTCAACGTCCAAAATGTTGTTGTAAGAAAGTTCTTTTCCATTCAATTTATCGAATAATTGACCTAAGTCTCCAACAAAACTTGCCGCTTGGTGTGGATTTTCACCGTAACGAAGCGTTTGCGCTTTGTCTTTTGATAATCGAATGAAATCTTGATTAAATTCTCTGTTAAAATAAGCTGAGATTGCACTATCGTAATGAGAAGAAACTTTAAAGGCCTCTAATGCCAGTTTTTTTCGTTGGTCAACGCTAGTGGTTCCTTTTCCGTCGTTTAGCATACTCAAAACAGAAGCATACTGGTTAACCGATGGAACTATAACAACGTCTTTGAAATTTTTAGCAGCGGCACGAATCAATGAAATTCCTCCAATGTCAATTTTCTCAATAATGGTTTGCTCATCAGTTGTACTCGCAACAGTATCCTCGAAAGGGTACAAATCTACGATGACAAGGTCCAATTCAGGAATTTCAAATTCTTCCAATTGCTTTTGATCGGAGTCTAAATCACGGCGAGAAAGAATTCCTCCGAAAACTTTTGGATGCAATGTTTTGACACGACCACCAAGGATAGATGGGTAAGATGTAAGATCCTCTACACGATTCACAGAAACACCCAAATCTTCAATAAAATTTTGAGTACCACCCGTGGAGTAAATTTCGACTCCCAACTCTACTAACTTCCTTACAATTGGTTCTAGACCATCTTTGCTAAAAACAGATATTAGCGCATTTTTTATTTTCCTTTCTTCCACTTTAATCTTCCTTGGATAATACTCCTGAAATATGTAGTTCAAATAAGTTTACAATCTATTGATTTTCAGCGCATTAAATTCAAGGCTATTCATCAATAAAAAAAACAGATGTTACTATGCAATTTTAGCAATAATGAGTGGGCTAATAACCCTCATAACTCACACAAAATCAACAATGTTGATAAAATGGAAAGAATGTTTAAAACCATTTAAGATACTATTTGATTAATTCTGTGATTAGGAGGCAGTGAATGAATATTTTCGTTGGCTAATTGAAACAATAAAAACATGAAAACATTTAATTTAAAAACAATAGGACTTGGGATAGCAATGATTGCTTTTGTGAGTTCAAATGCTCAAATAAAAACACCTCAACCTAGCCCCTACGCTGAAATTGAACAAGCAATTGGCTTAAACAATGTAGAAGTTACCTATAGCCGCCCAGGTGTTAAAAAACGAACAATCTTCGGAGATTTGGTTCCTTACGGAAAACTGTGGAGAACTGGAGCAAACAGAGCAACAACATTCGAAACTGATGGTGAACTAACAATCGGTGAAAAAACATTGAAAAAAGGAAAGTACTCCGTTTTCACAATTCCAAATGAAAAAAGCTGGATTGTAATTTTTAATAAAAATGCGACAGCCTCAACTGGTAAATATTCTGAAGAAGATGACGCTTTGCGTATAGAAGTAAAATCACTGAAGACTGCTGATTTGGTAGAAACTTTTACCATTCAGTTCACTGATTTAACTAGCAACAGTGCTAACCTACAAATAATGTGGGAAAACCAAAAGATAAATATTCCGGTTCGCACAAATGCTGATGAACAAGTAATGACTTCTATTCAGACGGTAATGAACGGTCCTTCATCAAGAGACTATTATTTAGCGGCCCGTTACTATTACGAAAATGAAAAAGAAATAGGACAAGCAGTAGAATGGATTAACAAGTCTGTAGAAATGGATGGTGAAAAACCAAAATTCTGGGTGGTTCACGTTCAAGCTCAAATTTTAGCTAAATCAGGGGACAAAAAAGGAGCGATGACTGCTGCTGAAGAGTCAATGCAATTGGCAAAAGAAGCAGAGTACGACGAGTATGTGAAGAAAAATCAGGCTTTAATGGATTCATTGAAATAATTGAGAATAAGACCATTAAATACACTTGAAAAGCTTGCACTGGTTATACTAGTTGCAAGCTTTTTTTCTTGCTCTAATTCCAAAATTGAGCAATCAAGTACATTGAGCTTCGACAACAACCCAATACACTACAACGTAGAAGGTAAAGGCCCACTAACTCTGATTTTTGTGCACGGCTGGGCATCTAACCAAACCTACTGGATGCAACAAACCAAATATTTCAACAAAAAATATAAAGTAGTGACACTTGACCTTGCTGGACATGGAAAGTCCGGTAAAATTCGTAATAATTGGACACCCGAAAATTACGCAAGAGACGTAATGGCAGTGATGAACGAGATTGATGCCAAAAATGTTGTTTTGATTGGTCACGACATGGGCGACGAAATCATTTTGCGAGCCAGCAGAACAAATCCGACTAGGATTGCCGGAATTATTGGGGTCGATAACTTTAAATCGGTTGAAGTATTAGATGCCGACTCCTTGAAAAAAGCGGAAGAGAGGTTTTTTAACATCATGAAAAAGAATTATAAAATTGGTGCAGAATTCTACGTAGCAGAATATTTATTCTCTCCGTACTCCAACCCAAAGAACATTAACAAAGTTCTGAATGATGTAAAATCTGTACAACCAAAAATTGCTGTACAAACCTTGGAAAACCTTTTCAAAGACTACAAAAATGAAAAACAATTTTTGCGAAATATCATTGCTCCATTGTATCTGGTAAATAGTGATTATTCTCCAACAGACACAACTGCGCTGCGCAAACATTGCTATTATGGCTATGAAATAACCTATTTGAGGGACATAGGACATTACCCTATGTTAGAAGCTCCTAACGAACTAAACTCTGCCCTAGAAAAATACCTAACTAAGATTGATCAGCGACTAAAACAAAAGGAATAAATACCTTCGTGGCATGAGTGAATCAAATACACCTTGCCCGAATTGTAAAGGAATTTATGCTTACCCTATGGACAGTTTAATGATGTGTCCAGAATGTGGCCATGAATGGAATCCTGAAGAATTAGCGGAAGAAAATAACCCAACAATAAAAGATGCGAATGGAAACCCTCTTTCTGATGGGGACTCGGTAATCGTACTAAAAAATTTACCAGTCAAAGGTGCACCGGGCCCAGTAAAGGCAGGAACCAAGGTGAAAAACATCCGATTGGTGGATGGAGATCACAATATTGCTTGTAAGATTGATGGTTTTGGTGCTATGGGCTTAAAATCGGAATTCGTAAAAAAAGCTTAGACTTATATTAAATTCCGTACATCATTCTACCAATCATAAAGTAAATGAACAACCCAAGGATATCGTTCACGGTAGTAATAAATGGGCCTGTAGCTAAAGCAGGGTCAATTTTGTATCGGTCTAAAGTAAGTGGTATTAGAGTACCGAATAAAGCAGCAATCACAATAACAGCTAGAAGTGCCATACTAACAGTATAAGCAAGGTTAAGAGAGTCACCAAATACTAAATTATATACTAAAACCAGAACAGCACAGGCCAATCCGTTAAGAAGAGCTACTGAAAACTCTTTTAGCAGTCGAGGTAAAATACCTGCAATGCCCATAGTATTATTAGCTAACCCCTGCACAACAATTGCCGAAGATTGCACTCCTACATTTCCCCCCATTGCAGCAACAAGCGGTATAAAAAATGCCATTTCTGGGTACAGTTGGATGTCCGCCTCATAAACTCCAATAACTCTTGCACCAAAAATTCCGCCAATTAAACCCAAGACTAGCCAAGGTAACCTTGCACGAGTAAGCACCCAAACACTATCCGTGGATTCGACATCCTCAGATATACCAGAGGCCATTTGGTAATCTCTATCGGCTTCTTCTTTAATTACATCGACAACATCATCAATGGTGATGCGACCTATTAACCGATTTAGATTATCAACGACTGGTAAGGCAACCAAATCGTATTTTTCCATGATGCTAGCCACTTCTTCTGTACTATCGGATGCTTTTACCCAATGAATATCAGACACATATACATCCTCAATTTTTGAGGTTGCAGGCGCCACCAACATTTTTTTAAGAGCAAGCCGTCCCTTTAATCTATCTTTTTCATCAGTTACGTAAACGGTGTAAACGTTTTCAATGTCTTCGGCTTGTTTTCTGAGCTCTAGAATACTTTCCGTAACGGAAATATGGTCGTAAACTCGAACCATTTCCTTACCCATTATTGCCCCTGCAGTTCCTTCTTCGTAATTTAATAAATCAACAATTTGACTGGCCTGGTCAATGTCATCAATTTCAGAAATCACTTCTTCCCTTCGTTCTTCAGAAAGCTCTTGAATAAGGTCGGCAGCATCATCCGTCTCTAAATTCTCAACGAAATTTTCTGCAATTTCTACGGAAGAATAAGAATCTAATAAATCCTTTCTGTCTTCTTCATCAAGGTGGGTAATTGTGTCTGAAGCCCTATCTGGGTCAAGTGAGTTTAAAACAGCCTTTGCCTCTTCTGTGGAAAGTTGGTTTACTATTTCTGCAATATCTGCAGCGTGTACCTCATTAAATAATCCAATTAGACGAGTTTCATCTTTTGCACCAGCAGCTTCCCGAATCTCCGATAGATATTCTTTTGTAAGCTCGAACTGCATAAATCCCCTTCCAATTTTTTGTGATTAATAAACTAAGCCGGGCAAAGGTAGGGTTATTGGTGAGGTAAAAAGTGAAGAAAATACCGCAGATTTTTACGAGTGGCGCTTTGTTAAAATGGACTCCTGCTGATATCGCTGAGAACACAGGTTTTATTTTGCAAAGACCGTGTGCGCTTTGTAGATAATCCTCAAACTAGTTGTGCAGAATTTTAGTTAATTCTACAAATTGCTCAACGGAAAGCGTTTCGGCTCTCAGAGTTGAATACGGTAATTCTTTTTTATCCGGATTTATTGATTTAAGCGCATTATTCAAAGTTTTTCTACGCTGATTAAAAGCCGTTTTTACTGTCGTTGTAAATTGCTTCACGTCGCATCCTAAATCTGTAACTTGGTTACGGTTCATTCTAAGTACACCACTCACTACTTTAGGCGGTGGAAAAAACGCTTCTCGCTCAACATCAAACAGATATTCAATGTCATAAAATGCTTGAAGCAATACGCTCAAAATGCCATAAGTTTTAGACCCCGGCTTTGCTGCAACTCTAGCTGCTACTTCCTTCTGAAACATTCCTACTAATTCAGGAACCTGATCACGTTGAGCAAAAACATTAAATAGAATTTGAGAGGAAATATTATACGGAAAGTTACCAATGATGGCAATTGGATCCATGCTAATTGACTTTAAATCAAGCTGCAAAAAACTCTTCTCAATAATTTGGTAATCGGGAACACCCATTTCATTTACCAAGTAATCAATTGACTCTCGATCGATTTCACACAACCATATATTTTCGAGGTCCTTTTTTATTAAATATTGAGACAATACTCCAGTTCCAGGGCCAATTTCAAGGACTCGCTTGTTTTGCTCAAAGTCCATGGCTCCCACAATATTTTGGGCAATGGTAAGGTCAGTTAGAAAGTGTTGTCCTAAATGTTTTTTTGGTTTTACCATTTACACTTCTTCCAGCAGAGTTCTAAAAGCAACAAATTTTCCTTGGTATTTTTCGGTATGCTTTTTTTGTAACAATGGGGCATGCTTATCCTGATATTCCTTCAAGTTTTCCCAGGAAGTTGTTTTGTACTGAATACTGTACGTTACACCATCTTCATCATCAACCAATACTTTCATCATATTGTTAGCCGCAAACAAACCCGTTTCCATTACCTCAGGAATGTGGGTTTCCTTCATCCAAGACAGCCATTCTTCGTGCACGTCATTTTCAACTTTTACGGTAACATTATATACAATCATGCTGATACTTTTCTGGGTTTACAAATTATCCCCGCGCAATTTACGGAAACGTTTTCGGCTTTCAGTGGCATACAAACTATCTTGATAATCAAGAATTATGGTTTGGTACAATTCCTTGGCTTTGTCTAAATCACCTAACTGATTTTCGTACAATTCGGCAAGTCTATAAATGGCTTTATCCGCCAAAATATCAGTTGGGTACAAATTTTTTATATCGGACAAAAACGAAGCGGCTTTTTCAAATTCCCTTTCTTTCATGGCCATTTCATATCGAAGCAATAGCATTTCATCTTCAAGGGCATGACCGGGGTATTCTACTTTTATACTATCCAATTTTTGTCGTGCATCCAGCAATCTGTTCTGAAAAATCAACAAATCGGCATCAGCAAATAATTTTAACGGGGCTGTGGTGGTATCGATAGTGCTATTATCAGTAATAATTACCGAAAGTAGCATCGCATCATTCGCAATTAATTTAGTGGTGGCTCCTTTTAGAATATCTAATTGGGCCTTTGCCAAATCGAAATTTCCAGTGTAAAAATGAACTTTCGAGCTTTTAAATTTAGCTTTCTCACCCAAGTAATCATACTTAAAACCTTTATCGACCTGACCGTAAACCAATGACGCATCCCAGATATATCCTCCTGCTAAAAGTGCATCGCCATATTCCAGCTTAATCTCCGCTAACTGCGCGGCCGGAACTCCGGGAACGGAAAGTGCCTCTTCATAAGTGTCCAGACCTTTCTCCAATTCTTGCTGATAAAAACATTGAACGTTAGCCTTCTTTTGCAATAGATTGGCTGTTGCTGCATTTTTCCCAAACAAATCAACGGTTTCATCAAAATCGGAAATTAACTGTGTCAATTCCGTAGAATCAATTTGTCCACCAGCATTCAATTGGTCAAATCGCACCATAAGTCCTCCAATTCTAGAATCGGCATAGTATTGTGACTTTCGTCCAATTTTAACCACATAATTGTAAGCATCTGCAGCCACAGAATATTCTTTGTTGTTCGATAACGTTTGGGCAAGATTAAAGACCCTTCTTCCATCTTCACCAAGTCTTCTGTCCAAGGCTTTTACTTGAACTAGAGCCGCCTTCCAGTTAGATTCCTGCATATACACCCATATCAGCATTTCTGAAAAAACTGTTGAGTTCGGTTTTTGGTTAATTTTTTGAATCAACCCCTTTTTTAGGGCTTTATTCGATGGACTGTCCTTTTCATTTGCTGAGGTTTTATTCAACAAACCTTCAACTGTTTTCAAATAACCGGGGTTTAACTCCAGTAAATTCAGCAATTCGGTTGTCATGTCTTCATAACGCTCTTGAAGGTAATATATATCTGCTATTTCAGTATTAAACGGATAGGTTCCTTTCATCAACGACCTACCCTTTTCATATACCTCTAGTGCTCGCTGGTATTGTTTTATTTCTACAAATGAACTGGCTAGCTCACTAATAATCTGATAATTCGGCGACACCGATTTAATCAGTTTTTTAAATTCTTTATCTTGTTGCTTTTTGTTTCCTTCAAGTCCGTATGTACGTCCAAAATCAACCAATACTTTCTGATTTATTGGATCAACTTTTCGGTGGCGTTTAGCGAGTTTACGTGCTCCTTCGTAATTCTCGAGTTTAACCAAACACTTGTACAAGTAGTTGTAATTACTCGAATTGGGTTGCTTGTTATAAAGTCGATTGTAATAGAGTAGTGCTTTTTCGTATTCTTCAGTTTGGTAATAATGAGCCGCAAGTTGACTATCGGTAGTTTGGGCAGAGCCTAATGCCGACAATACCATTAAAAAACCAATACAAACTATTTGTCTAAAGCCAAACATTACATCTTATTTCGCACTTTCTTTTATGTACACAATCAGAGAATCAATTCCTGGTTTATGGCGATTAAACGTTTTAGCAATAGTTTCATGCCAAGCTTTTAAATTACCGACACTCTCGCGATGCCTTCCAACCGCCTGACCCTCCGCAGGATACAGCTGTTCGAAACTTTCTTCATTCAGAATTTCATTCTCTAGATCTTGCCTCATATTCTTCAACTGACTTTTTGAATATTGCAATTCAGCAGATTGACTGCTAAGTGTAGTTGAAAATTTACTAACCGATTTTATGGTTCTGTAGTAGTAATCAACTTTGAGCGCAGTCTGTAAATCCATAGTGTCAGGATAGTGGTTTTGAATAAACTTAACATCTTGACTTACCGTATCCAACATTCCATCGTAGTCATTTGGGCTCAAATTCTGCAAAATTTGTTCTGCGTCATTTACTACTACTAAGAGTGAATCTACCTTCTGAATTTGTTTTTGGTAAGGATGGTCACTGCACGAGGCAAGCACAGTAATTGTTGCAAAAAGTATAGTAAGGTTTTTCATTATTTTTTTTTGATTTTATCAAAACCAACAAACGGAATTAATGCCTTCGGGATGTTTATTCCGTCTTTCGTCTGATTGTTTTCCAAAACTGCTGCCATAATTCTTGGTAACGCCATTGCACTTCCATTCAGCGTATGCACCAACTGATTTTTACCTTCAGCATCTTTATATCTGCACTTCATTCTATTGGCTTGAAATGCTTCAAAGTTTGAGACAGAACTTACTTCTAACCACATTTCTTGAGCAGCACTCCATACTTCAAAATCATAAGTAATCGCAGCCGCAAAACCTAAATCGCCTCCACACAACCGCACAACTCGATAATGCAATTCAAGCGATTCTAACAATCCTTTTACATGCTCAACCATGGTATCTAAAATCTTATACGATTCATTTGGGTGTGCAACTTGAAGAATTTCTACTTTTTCGAATTGATGTAATCGGTTTAATCCACGTACATCTTTGCCATAACTACCCGCCTCTCTTCTAAAACATGGAGAAAAAGCTGTGTTTTTTTTTGGCAAATCAGCTTCCTTGACGATGGTGTCTCTGTAAATATTAGTTACTGGAACCTCCGCTGTAGGCAACAAATACAAATGGTCTCTTTCGGTATGATACATCTGTCCATCCTTGTCTGGCAACTGACCAGTTCCGTATCCAGAAGCTTCGTTGATTAATAAAGGAGGGTTTATCTCTTCGTAACCATTTTCAACTGCTCTATCTAAAAAGAACTGAACTAAACCACGTTGCAATCTGGCTCCTTGGCTTCTATAAACAGGAAAACCTGCTCCAGTAATTTTAACCCCCAATTCCCAGTCTATCAAATTTAGATTCTTAGCAATTTCCCAATGAGGCTCTGCTATTTCTAATGTTGGTTTTTCTCCCCAAACAACTATCTCCACATTGTCTGAGTCGTCATGTCCTGCAGGCACTGATTCGTGTGGTAAATTCGGAATTTGGTACATAAATTCTAACAGCTCTTCCTCAAGACGAGATATTTCTTCATGTAATAACTTGTTATCTTCTTTCTGAGAACCTGTTTTCTCACGAAGTTCATTCGCCTCGGCTTGCTTCCCCGACTTAAATAGCTCTCCGATAATCTTAGAACTTTCTTTTATTGCATGTTGGTTGTTTTCAAAACGGGTCTGTACTTCACGCTTTCTTTTATCGATCGCAATGATTTTCTCAACCGTTTCAGTTACATCAATATTACGGACCTTCATCCGTTCAATGATTTCCTCTGGGTTATTTCTAATTTCTGATTGCAGTAACATTTTTAATCTGTTGAGCGAATTTACGTTTAGACTTCTCAGCCAAACGGACAATATTGTTAATTGATATAAAACAAAAATCCCGTTACCATTCCGATAGCCATCGGTTTAGAAACGGGATTTCAAATCCTTATTATTTCTTACTATCGATTGCTATGCTTGCGCAGGCTCAACCGATACGTACGAGCGATTATCTCTTTTTTTCTTAAAAACTACAGTGCCGTCAACTAAAGCAAAAATTGTATGGTCTTTTCCAAGACCAACATTTTCTGCAGGAATGTACTTTGTACCTCTCTGACGAATAATGATGTTACCTGCTTTTGCAGCTTGACCACCACTTACTTTTACACCTAGTCGCTTACTTTCCGATTCACGACCGTTTTTAGAACTACCTACACCTTTCTTATGTGCCATGATTTATTCTTTTAAGGCTAAACGCCGATTAATCTTCTTTTTTAGTTTCCTTCTTAGGAGCAGCTTTCTTAGCTTCCGTCTTTGGAGCGGAGGCCTTTTTAGGAGCAGCTTTCTTTACTGGAGCTTTTTCCTCAGCTGTTGCAGCCTTTTCTGCTTTCGGGGCAGCGGCTTTTTTCGCTGGAGCTTTTTTAGCATCTGCACCAATTCCTTCAATTACCAATTCAGTTAAATACTGACGGTGACCGTTAGATTTTTGATAACCTTTTCTTCTCTTCTTTTTGAAGACAATTACTTTATCTCCTTTCAGGTGTTGAATTACTTTAGCATTTACTGCTACACCTTCTATAACTGGGGCGCCAACGGTAACTTTTCCTTTCTCATCTGTAAGCAAAACTTTATCAAAAGATACTTTATCTCCCTCTTTTGCCTCTAGACGATGAACGAAAAGCTTTTGGTCTTTTTGCACTTTAAACTGCTGCCCTGCTATCTCTACAATTGCGTACATCGTTTGTTATTTTTTAATGATACCTATTAAAAATCGGACGGCAAAAGTAATTATTTTTTACAGGTGGACAACCCAATAATTTAGTGTTGGATTTGTATTAATTCTTTCGTTTTCTCACGGCGTTAATAATATACACACCAAATAGAATTAAACCGAACCCAATTCCATGAAACAAATTCAGTTCTTCACCATCAAACAACCCCCATAAAGTTGCCACCACGGGAATCATATAAGTAACAGAAGAAGCAAACACCGCAGAAGTATATTTAATAAGCTGATTGAACAGCAGCAGTGCACCAGCTGTACCTAGAACACCCAGAATAGTTAAGTACACCAAGTTCAAGTGATTTTCAGGAATTGAAGCGGTTTGAAAAAATCCATTTGCAATTAGTCCTATTGTCATAAACGGCAAAAGCATAAAAAAGGCAAAGGAGGTAATCTGAATAGCGGGCATATTTTGTAGCCAAGACTTTATAGTGTTAACGCTGATTCCATAACCAATGGTAGCAGCAACAACCATTAAAGAATAAGAGATTGGTACTCCAATTAATCCGATTTGAGTCGAGCCAAAGATTAAAACTACCGCCCCTATCAATCCTATAAAAACTCCAACTACTTGTTTTTGTTTTGGAAGAATAGAAAAGAAAACTGCCCCAATAACAATTGTAAAAACAGGTACTAAGCTATTAAGCATCCCAACTATTCCACTTTGTAATTTTGTCTGAGCCGTAGCGAACAAAATGGCCGGCAACAAATTTCCAAAAAACGCAACAAAAGAAATGGCTAGCATTTTCTTATTCCAAAAAGGGAATTTGTTGATTTGCTTAAACGCAAATGGAAACAGAGCAATCGCAGAAATAAACAACCTATATTCAGCCACTTGAATTGCCGAAAAGGATTCTAATCCACGCTTCATTAATATAAATGAGCTTCCCCAAATAAGCGCCAACAGAATTAGGGCGATATATTGCCTCGATGGGGTATCAATTTTCACGCTGCAAAAGTATTTGATTTACCGACCATCATTTTTTATGGTTTAAAAAAGTAAGTTTTGACCGTACATTTGATTCCTGTGGAAATAATACGGACAGAAAAACTGAAGAGACACTTTAAGGTTGGTAAAGAAACCGTTGAGGCACTAAAAGGTGTGGACATTTCCATTGACAAAGGCGAATATGTTGCTCTCATGGGCACTTCTGGTTCGGGTAAATCTACTTTAATGAATATATTAGGTTGCTTAGACACCCCAACTGCTGGCAAATACTATTTAAATAGTCAAGACGTATCCAAAATGCTTGAGAATCAATTGGCGGAGGTTCGAAATAAAGAAATTGGTTTTGTTTTTCAATCATTCAATCTTTTACCTCGCTATAGCGCCATTGACAACGTAGCGCTTCCGATGATTTATAATGGCACTTCAAAAAAAATTCGGAACGAAAAGGCAGCATCAGTTTTGGAATTGGTGGGGTTGAAGGATCGCATAGCTCACCAACCTAATGAATTGAGTGGTGGACAGAGACAACGAGTTGCTATTGCTAGGGCCTTAGTAAATACTCCGTCTATTATACTTGCCGACGAACCTACAGGAAATCTAGACTCTGTAACTTCTCATGAAATAATGGATTTACTCACCGACATTCATGAACAGGGTAATACCATCGTAATGGTCACGCATGAGGAAGATATTGCGCAACGTGCGCAACGCACTATTCGCATGAAAGACGGCTTAACTGTTTCATAATTAATACCCAACCCCTCAATTTTTCTATTGTTGAAGTAGTGTAAAAAGTTGCAAATTTCTTTGCTTGATAACTTATTCAATTAAATTTGCGACCCATTTAACATTGTTAAAACAATAAATTCAAATAGAATTAACGAAAAAAAGAAGTCATGAGAAAAAATTACAACTTCATTGCCTCATTGTTCGGAACCCTGTTATTCTCAATCGCAGGTATCGCCCAACAATCTGATGCAACAATACTATCAGACGAATCTATGTTCTCTATGGAAGGCAGTCGCGAGCTATCCGTGGATGTCGATGCTGCAAATGCTCAATTATCCTCGTCTAATAATGCTAAGGGAAAACTGGCTGCACCAGGAGCCATACTCTTTAGTGAAGATTTTGCAGGTGGCGCATTACCAGCTGGATGGACAAATAGAGTCATCTCAGGCCCTGGGACATGGTCTTGGTCAAACAATCCAAACGGAACCGTTGGTCAATATGGTAATGGAAACAATAGAATTACATCTACCACTGCTGCTAACGGAACCATGATTATCGACTGTGACAGTATGAATCCTGGTCCTTCAACTGGTTTTGTGGATATTGATGCATACATTGAAATTCCTCTACCTAATTTATCAGCAGTGAGAACTGTAATTTTAGAATTTGAGCATTATTGGAGACCGTTTGCTGATGCTGAACTATTGCTTGAAGTATCTCCTGATGGTGTGACTTGGGACACGCTTGACATGCGCCAAGGAGTACCGTCTAATGAGTCTTCTTTTACGACTTTCGGAATCACGGGAACAAGTGCAAAAACTGAAAGAATTAATTTGACTAAGGAAATCGCGGGAGGCTCTGCTCCTAAAGTACGATTTCACTGGAGAGGTGGATCACACTATTTCTGGCAAATTGATGATATCAAATTAATTGAAGGCGAAACAAATGATTTAAGAATGGAAGAAATTGCATTCGTTCCATTAACTGATTCTTTAAGGGTTCACTATGGTGAATTTTACACAAGAATACCTAGCGTTCAAGCGCTTCAATACCCAATTACAGTTGGTGCTAAATTTTGTAATGTAGGAGCCAATATACAAAGAAACGCAGGTGTAACAGCTATTGCTTCTGGTCCTTCAAGTTTTTCTCAAACAATTACAAACGGTAGCTCAATTGTCCGGTCTAAGGATTCAGATTCCACTTCAGTTTCTTCATTTGTACTTAACTCAGGAGAAGGAGATTACAGAATTGACGTAATCACTAAAGCAGATTCGTTATTAAAGAATACTGGTGATGACACAGCAACGGTCAACATTGCTGTTACCGATACGGTTTATGCACGTGATGAAGGAGATATTGCTAGTTCACAAGCCTTCTTGTTCAACAAATCTGCAAACGTATATGAGTTCGATTTAGCTGTAGTGTACGAAATTAAAACAATGGATACCGTATCCAGTATTAGTTTTGTAAACCCTGCCACAAACACAACTAATGTAAACGCTTCTGCAACAATCCGCGCTGATATTTATCAATTTTCAAATTATACAGCAAACGGAATTGTAGGTATTGGCGCTCAACCTATTTTCACTTCTGGTGATATGATGTTATCTAATTTCAACAATAGTCCTGACCAATGGGTTAGTTTACCAGTTTCAAGAACAGGTTCTACTATGGATACTATTGCTCCTGGAAATTATTTCGTTGTTTTTCATGGCAATCAAGTATTTAATACAGACACAGTACTATGGCCAGTTGAGCCAGGCGACGCTCAATTGTTTCAATACGTTATTCGTACTAATGCAAATGGTACTCAAGGAAACTGGGGCTTAACTTCAAGAAAATTCATGGTTAGACTAAATACTAAACCTTCAATTTGCCCTTCTTTAGTTGGTGCTTCAGCAAAAGGTTTTGCTACCACAGCATGTGGTAATACAGATGGACGAGCTGAGGTTGACACTTTGCCAATTAACGGGGCTGCTCCGTTTAATTTTAAGTGGGACGTAAAAGGAAGCATCGTAACGGGTCGTACCATTAATCAATTATCATCTGGTTCGTACACAGTTACAATTACAGACGCAAATGGCTGTTCTACAACAGCAATTGCTGGTGTTAGTGATTTTGGTGCACCTACAGTGACTTTAGATGCCGCGAATAGTGTAACCACTACTACTTGCTATGGTCAAAGACAAGGGAAAATCCAAATTAATGTTGTAGCTGGTTCTAACCCAAATCCGAATTATACTTACAAGTGGACTGATGCAAACAACCCTGGTTTCCCACTTACAGGAACAACTGTATTATCTAATCTTGAAGCAGGAAGTTACCAAGTTGAAGTAAATGACGGATCCAATCCACCTTGCCTTCAGTCCATTAAAGTTAATATTACTGGTCCAGATACTTTAGTGTTTGCACGTTCTTCAGTAGATAATATCGATTGTAAGGGTGAAGCTGTTGGAACAATAACTGTTATTGGTGCTGGTGGAACACCTGCTACTACAGGAGCGCCTTACTCCATTCAATGGGCTGGTGGTACAAATACTGATTTTAATAGAACTGGACTTACCGGAGGAAACTATTTATATACTGTTACGGATGATAACGGGTGTACATTTACAGGAAATCAGTTGGTTACAGAGCCTAATAACTTTTTTGAAATTACTGATGTAGAGTTGATTGGAGGCGGAAATACTCCTGGTGCTAGTATTATTGATGATTCAAAAGCAGGTGAAGTTAAACTCACAGCAAACGCTAGTGGGGGTACAATTGATGTTATTAAGTGGACAAACCCAAGTGGTAAAGTAATTTCAGGACAGACTGGTACTGAGTTAATTATCGATCCTGATAAAAAAGATAGAGATGTTGCTGGTGATTACATTGCCGTTGCAACTAGCTTTGATGGCTGTACTTCCGAAGAAAAAGTTTTCAGTGTTGAAAGCGGTAACGGAATTAACTTTACAAGCATCAATGAATTTGGAAACGCATCTACATTAGCTATATATCCTAATCCATCAACGGATAAGGTAAATGTTAAAATAGATGGAATTGACAACGGAACTTATACGATTTCTCTAAATAATGCAGTAGGGCAAGTTGTTTATTCTAACACTGTTGAATCAGATGGAAATATTACAAACTCTATCAACGTTTCTAACTTTGATAAAGGAGTTTACTTCTTGAACATTAGCAACGGTACAACTGAGGTTTCTAAGAGGGTTATTGTCAAGTAATAATCAAAACATATTGAATTTAAAAGGGCGCTTATTTAGCGCCCTTTTTTTGTTAATACGTTTATAAAAGTATCGGTTTAACGTCAGAAACAAAAATCCTGTAACTTACCCGTTCATTCGTTTCAATTCCTTCATGAAGGAAGAAGCATACACAAAATCAGTAAGTTCTGTTGACGTGGTATCCAGTACCTCTTTATTAGTTCCATCCCAAAGCATATCCCCTTTGTATATAAATGAAATGTGCTCACCAATTTCAAGAACAGAATTCATGTCGTGCGTAATTACAACGGTCGTCATCTTATATTCATGCGTGATTTCCTTTATAAGGTTGTCAATTAGAATAGATGTTTGAGGGTCAAGGCCTGAATTAGGTTCATCACAAAACAAATACTTGGGTTTAGCTGAAATGGCGCGAGCAATACCTACACGCTTTTTCATTCCACCGCTTAATTCGCTTGGCATTAATTTATTTACACCTTTTAAGTCAACACGTTCTAAGCAAAAATCAACTCGCTTTTTAGCTTCTTTAGTTGTTAAGTTTGAGAACATCTTTATTGGAAACATCACGTTTTCTTCAACGGTCATGTAATCGAACAATGCACTCCCTTGAAACAAAAATCCAATTTCTCTTCGAATTTCCTTTTTCTCATTATGAGACATCTGATTGAAAATTCTACCATTATATGATATAGTTCCTGTATCGGGTTGATGCAAACCCACCGTACATTTACACAGCGTTGTTTTACCACTACCCGATGCACCTATCAAAAGATTAGACTTCCCTTCTTCGAATACCACATCTATATTTCGCAGCACTTGATTCTCTCCGAATGATTTATTCAAACCTATAATCTCAATCATATAAGTAACATTTGGGTTAAAATATAATTGAAAATCAAGACGACAATACTGCTGTAAACCACTGCTTGGGTACTAGATTTTCCAACTTCCAATGCAGATCCACTTGCAAAATACCCGTAGAAAGACGATACCGAAGTAATTATGTATGCAAACAAAACCGCCTTAATCAAGGCATAAACAATATCAAATGGGCGAAAATCATACTGGATACCGTAGATGTAATCTGAGGGTGTAATCACTCCTACTGTCTCACAAATAACATAACCGAAAAATATTCCAATGAACATACTAAGCACCACCAAAAATGGCATAATAACCATTAAAGCGGTAATTTTAGGTAAAACCAAGTAATTGGCTGAATTTATTCCCATTATTTCCAATGCATCTATCTGTTCAGAGATACGCATAGAACCTAATTCGGAAGCTATGTTGGAGCCAATTTTACCGGATAATATCAGCGCTAACATAGTTGGTGAAAACTCAAGTATCATACTTTGTCGAGTAGTATATCCAACCAAATATGCAGGAATCCAACCGCTATCAATTTGTGAAGCGGTTTGAATGGTTATTACCATTCCCATAAAACCAGAAATTATTAGAATAATTCCGATAGAGCCAATACCAAGCGTCCATAATTCTTGTATGAACATTTGGAAATAAATCCTCCATTTTTCAGGCCGGCGAAAAACTTTAGAAATAAATATAGTGTATTCGCCTATTTGCTGGAGAATCTTTAGCATGTACGCAAATTTAATACTTGCGGAGTTTTACATTTGCTTTGTGGCTTCTAAAATTAGAAATACAGCAATTATTATTGCAATCATCTTTTCATCATCCGTGGTTTTTAGCTCCTGTAAAAGCACGAAAAAGGACTGCGATTGCCCAACCTTTGGAGAAAAAAATAAGAAGCCGAAAAAAACTAGATATAAGAAGCCGAAATGAACCTTGTAGATCAGTTACAACTAGAACAGTATTTACCGCCGAATTTATCTGTGGAACTAACTAAATACTTACAGGACAAACAGGTCTTACTTACCATAAGCAACAAGAGAAAAACAAAATTGGGAGATTATCGATTGCCCAATTCAAAAACGCCGTACCACAGAGTTTCTGTGAACGGAACTCTAAACCAGTACGCTTTTCTAATTACGCTGATTCATGAATTTTCTCACCTAGAAGCTTTTGAACAATTTGGGAAGAGAATTTTACCACATGGTAAAGAGTGGAAAATGATTTTCGGGAAGTGGCTAAAGGAACTCATTTCTAGAAATATCTTTCCGGAGGACATCTCTAAACCCCTAGCTAAATATTCAATAAACCCAAAGGCAAGTAGCGTTTCTGACCCACAACTAATGATTGGATTGAGAAATTACGATGTTAATCGCACAATTATTCTTAATGATCTTTCGGACAAAGCTATTTTTCAGATTGGAAAACGGATATTTGAAAAAGGAACTAAAAAAAGAACGCGCTTCCTTTGTAAGGAACTGAATTCAAGCCGATTGTATTTAGTAAGTGGACTAGCAGAAGTGTCTGAAATAAATAAACTATGAGTAATAATTATTGCGTAATCATGGCTGGTGGTGTAGGCTCTAGGTTCTGGCCTTCCAGCACAGAGGAAAATCCAAAACAATTCCTAGACATTCTAGGAACTGGAAAAAGTTTACTTCAACAAACTGTCGATCGCTTTGTACCTATAGTTGGACAAGAAAACATTCTTATTCTTACCAATTCTCAATACAAAGAATTAGTATGTACTCAGTTACCCAATATTAATGAGGCTCAGGTAATTTGCGAGCCAGCACGAAGAAATACCGCTCCATGTATTTTGTATGCGGCGTTTAAAATCTGGAAAAAAACCCCTGATGCGTCATTTATTGTAGCACCGTCTGACCATTTAATTTCCAAGGAAAGCGCGTTTGCAGAGGCAATTAAACTAGGGCTAGAACAGTGTAATAATGATACTGAACAAATAGTTACTTTGGGAATAAAACCTACATACCCCTCAACAGGTTTTGGGTACATTCACTCAGGAAGTGAGCTTGAATCTGGTGTATTTAAAGTGAAGGCTTTTACGGAAAAACCTGAATTAGAAAAAGCCCAAACGATGTGCTCTTCCGGCAATTACTACTGGAATAGTGGGTTGTTTATTTGGAACGCCAAGAACATAATTAACCTTTTTGAGAATTATCAACCAGAAATGCATCAATTATTCGAAAGCCATAAGTCTAAGTTGAACACTACTGAGGAAGCAAATTCCGTCCAGGAGTTTTATCCATTGTGCAATGATATTTCTGTTGACTATGCCATTCTTGAAAATGCTAAAAACGTGACAGTAATTCCGGGAGATTTTGGCTGGAGTGATTTAGGGAGTTGGAGCTCGTTGCGTGAGCATGTTGCAAAAGATGAATCCGAAAATATTTTGGTTAACAACAATACTGCGTTATTAAAGGAGAGTGCGCACAACATTGTGGTTATCCCTAAAAATAAAAAAGCAATTATTAAAGCACTAGAAGGTTACATAATTGTGGATACTGAGGAAGCATTGCTAATTTGCCCAATCAAGGATGAGCAAAAAATAAAACAATACGTAGCTGAACTCAATTCCAAAAAATAAAAAAGCCACCATAAGGTAGCTCTTCTATTGTCTATTTGGGTTGTATAAATTACATAGAACCTATCATTTTGGCGGGTACAACCCACTCATCAAATTGTTCGGCAGTTAAATACCCCAAATTTACAGCCTCTTCTTTTAAAGTAGTTCCATTTTCGTATGCCGTCTTAGCTATTTTAGCAGCTTTTTCGTAACCTATTTTGGTATTCAATGCAGTTACCAACATTAACGAATTGTCCAGATTGCGTTTCAAATTTTCGTAATTCGGTTCAATACCATAGGCACAATTATTTGTAAACGAAACGCATGCTTCACCAATTAATCTAGCGCTTTCTAAAATGTTTCTTGCCATAACAGGTTTAAACACATTCAGCTCGTAATGTCCATTCATTCCAGCAACAGAAACAGCAACATCGTTCCCAATTACTTGCGCACAAACCATGGTCAGAGCTTCAGCCTGAGTTGGGTTTACCTTGCCCGGCATAATTGAAGAACCTGGCTCATTGGCAGGAATAATAATTTCACCAATTCCAGACCGCGGCCCTGAAGCTAACAAGCGAATATCATTTGCTATTTTCATTAAACTTACAGCCAATTGTTTTAAGGCGCCATGCGATTCCACAATTGCATCATGAGCAGCTAAAGCCTCAAACTTGTTTTCCGCTGTAATAAACGGTAACTGAGTAAATTCTGCAATGTATTTTGCAACTAGCTCAGAATAGCCTTTAGGTGTGTTTATTCCTGTTCCAACAGCCGTACCCCCAAGTGCCAATTCAGAAAGATGAGACAATGTGGAATTTAGAGCTTTCAACCCGTGATTGAGTTGTGCAACATATCCTGAAAATTCCTGACCTAAGGTGAGTGGAGTTGCATCCATCAAATGCGTACGCCCAATTTTCACAACATCTTTAAATTCTTGAGACTTCTTTAAAAGAGTATCGCGAAGAGTTTCTACCCCAGGAATAGTAACTTCAACAATCATTTTGTAGGCTGCAATGTGCATTGCAGTTGGATAAGTATCGTTTGAGCTTTGGCTTTTATTTACATCATCATTTGGGTGAACAAACTTTTCAATATCAGACAAACTTCCGCCTTTGAGAACCTGACTGCGATTTGATACCACCTCATTCATATTCATATTAGATTGTGTGCCACTTCCTGTTTGCCACACCACTAAAGGGAACTCTCCTTCGTGTTTTCCTGCAAGAACTTCGTCGCAAACTGAAGATATCAAATCTCGTTTTTCTGCCTCTAAAGCACCTAATTCACAATTTGTATAGGCAGCGGCCTTCTTTAAATACGCAAACCCGGCAATTATCTCTTTTGGCATCGTGCTTTCTGGTCCGATTTTAAAATTATTTCTAGATCTTTCGGTTTGAGCTCCCCAGTAATTATTAGCTGGAACTTTCACCTCGCCCATTGTGTCTTTTTCTATCCTAAAATCCATCTTATTTTATTTTTTTCAAATTTACTTCCCGATGTAGAATTGGAAACACAAATCGGATAAAAGTTTTATCTAAATTTGCCCAACTTAAAATCTAATTATGGAAGTTTTAGCAGTTTTATTTTTCTTGGTCGTTGCAGGTGGTGCATTTTTTACGTTGCTTTTTTTAGCTTTATTCTTGCCTTATTGGGTAACCATGCAAATTATTGAAGTGTTGACGAACAACCCAAAAAAGGCAATCGAAGCCTAACTTCGTTACAAAATTTCTAATACCTTTTCTGGTGGACGACCGATTATTGCCTTGTTTCCATTTAATACGATTGGACGCTCAATTAATTTAGGAAAGTTCACCATGGCTTGGACAAGCTCTTTGTTTGATAAATCTTTCCCTTTAAAATTCTCTTTCCAATCAACTTCACCAGTTCGTATCAATTCAGCAGGAGTAATTCCGAGTTTATCAATTATCCGTTCTAGTTCTTTTTCTGTCGGAACTTCCTTCAAATATTCCGTAACTTTGATAGAAGCTCCGTTCTCCTCCAAAATACTTAGCGTTTGGCGACTTTTGGAACAACGTGGGTTGTGATAAATAGTGATTTTTTCCATGATAAATAAGTTAGTAAACAAAGGTATTTCCAATACTGAAAAGAAGGCTATTAAACCTGATTTTTCTTTACTACATTTGAGCCGGATGACTTGTGGGGAATTGAGCGTTTCAAATACTTATAAAACACTGATAACCAGAACGGTTAACTTAACGAATTTAATCGTCTTGCTTCTTGTTGTCCTATCTTTTAGTCAGGCACAGGCTCAGTGTCAGAAGACAACTAGCACATGTAACCTAACCAATGTCAGAAATGCATTTACGAGTCAAGGGTTTCAAGAGCTCGGATGTGGCAATGATAGTTGCAGTATTTACTTTATACATTCAACTCCACAAACAAACCTATTTGCTGACTCAGTTGCGCAAAGTTTGGGCGCAAATCTTACTTCCATAACAAGTGTTGCAGCAAACGATTCTATTGTTGTCTGGGCAAATCGCCTAGGTATTTCAGGAAGTGTTTGGACCGGCTACAACGATAAATTAAATGACGGATCATTTGTTTGGAATGACAAGGCAGATACCTCATACAAAAATTGGGCATCAGGTAACCCGAACGGTGGTGCAGCACAAAACTGTGTAGCCCTCATGCTGAATGGTCAAGATTCGGGTAAGTGGGTAGATACAATATGCTCGGCTTCAATGAATTATGTTGTGAAGGTTTCATTATGCTTATCTGTTGGAACCAACGATACTAATGTTTGCCTCAATGACTCTGTTGATCTTGTTCCTATTACGAATCAAGGCTCCAGCCCTTTCTCCTTCAGCTGGAATCCTGCTTCCACGGACAGTATAGTTCGAGTTTCACCTTCACTAACATCCACATATAGTCTTACCATTACTGACAGATACGGCTGTACTTCTCAAGATACAGCTCGAGTTGTTGTAGATACTCTTCCTACATTTGATTTTGGGGGACCAGATACCATTTGTTTTGGGGACTCAGTAGATTTGGATTTAGGTTTGGGATACGCAAACTATCTCTGGAGTAACTCTTCCACCAATAGAACTAATGTTGCTCGATTAGGAGGCACATATTGGGGCCGAAGAACAGACCAAAAAGGTTGTTCATTTACGGACACATTTAAATTGGAAAATCACAATCTTCCTTTTTTTAACCTTGGGTCCGACACTGTACTGTGCATTGGAGATACCGCCACGATTTTATCCCCGCTTCGTGGAACCAATTACACGATAAAGTGGCAAGACAATTCTTCAGATTCAACGATTAAAATTTATGATTCAACTACTGTATTAATAACGATTACAGACACAAATGGCTGCTCAAATTCCGACATGAGAATTGTAGATGATGCAACAAAACCAAATGAAAATATTGGTAATGACACTACAATTTGCGAAAATATTTTTGTTGACCTTTCCGGATTATCTGGAGGTTCAATTTACGACAGATGGATTATTGACTACAATCTACCAACCATTGACACGATTGAATCTTACTCACTTAGAACAGATACTGCCAATTCCGTTGTTTACTTTGGTCAAGACCCAAATGGTTGTCCTGCGCACGATACTATAGTAATTACAAGAGACACCATACCAGTTATCTTTATTGGTAACGACACTAGTTTGTGCGTTGGAGATAGCATTACTCTAGACGCTGGTTCAGGGATGAGAAAGTACACTTGGCAGAATAATGACACAACCCAAACCACGCGTGTTGGAGGAGACGGAAACTTTTTTGTATTTGTTACAGATTCAAATGGTTGTGAGACGAACGACAATTTAATTATTACCGCAGACTCTCTTCCTGTATTTTCTCTTTATAGAAATGGAGTTCAGGGTGACACGAGTATTTGCACAAACGACTCAATTATTCTGTCGGTTGATACGTCAAGTCTTTATGAATATTCATGGAATGGAGGAGTCTTTTCAGTCGGAAACGATTCCATGATAATACAAGCAGGAATGTCGTATGTGGTAACTGCAAGAGATACCAATCAATGTGAATCTAAGGATACGCTAGTAGTTTCTTTAGATACCCTTCCTACTATTCAATTAAGAACAGATACAACAATTTGTTTTGGCGATAGTATTAAGTTGGAAGTTAATTCGGACACCAACTACATTCATATTTGGGACGGTATTAATCTGGGCAAACAGGATACGATGTGGGTAAACAACGACACTACCTATAAAATATTGCTAATTGATAGAAACACTTCTTGTAGGAATATTGACAGCTTAGAGTTGTTATACGATACCATTCCAGTGGTAAATCTTGGAGGAGACTCAACTTTTTGTATCGGAGATACCGTAACCATTGATGCCGGCCCAAATATGTTTTCTTATAAATGGTCTAATCTTGATTCTGTGCAATCCATTAGTGTTGTAGTTGATGGAATTTATACTGTTGATGTTGTTGATTCCAATTTCTGTCGTTCTTCTGCTCAAAAAAGGCTGATAATCTCATCCTTACCAACTCCAAATTTAGGAGCAGATAGAGATTCTTGTCTAGGAAGCGCAATTAATGAAGCGCTAACTCCGGGGAGTGGTTACTTTAGATACAGCTGGAGTCCTTCAGGCTTGCAAGGCCCTGCGAATATTGCAGAATTTGATACTGTGATTACTGACGGCACTTTTTCTGTTACGGTTACAGACTCTGTAGGGTGTATGGGCGCAGATACCATGGTTATCAACGCGAACTTTCTCCCTCCGGTTGATCTAGGCCCGGACACTTCATTTTGTGAAGGCGACGAATTTAATTTTTTAATTAGTGCGGGACCGAATTATGAAAAATATGAATGGTTTGATTACAAGAACTTTCCAACGGTAAGAAAACTTGCATCAAATGGTCAAATATTATTGATTTCAGATACTGCGGCGCAAGTATATTGTAGAATAACGGATAAGAAAAAATGTACAAACCAAGATACTGTCAATGTTACGGAACTTCCCAAGCCGCTAGTTGATATTGGTGATTTCGAACTTTTTTGCGAAGCTGACAGAGGTCTATTCTTTGATAGTCTCAATGCTGATACTGGAAACCTTTATAATAAATATCGCTGGAACACTGGAGACACAACAGCAATTGTTGTTGCAACTGACAGTGGAGTTTATTCAGTTACAGTTACTGGGACAAATGGTTGTTCAGCTAGAGATGAAAAACAAATTACAGAAATTAAGCAACCACAAATTGACTTTAGTGCAGATTCTATTTATTGCGAGGGTGCTCCTGTTCAACTTGATGCCTATACAGAAGGGTATTTGAATTACTATTGGTATAAGTTTTACAATATTGCTGGTATCCGAGATTCGCTGATGAATCCGTTATTAGACCCTGCCGACTCTGGCTGGATTGATACGACTTTTAGCAAGATAACCCTTGCCCAAGAAGGAGATTTCAAAGTAATAATTAAATACGGCCAATATCCAGGATGTACCGACACTGCTTTTGCCTCTATCCGAAAAGATATAGACCCAATAATTAATTTTAGGATTCGAAATCCCGACACTACACTCTGCATTGGTCAAAAATTAGAGCTTAGCCCAAATTTCTCAGGTTCAAGTACCGAGACGAATCGCTTAACGTTTGAATGGCAAGACGGAACAAGTGACAGTTTGTATCAGGTTACCCAGACGGGACTGTACCAATTAATTCTGACTAACGATTGTGGAGCAGACATTAGAGACATTTATGTAGGCTTTGAAGATTGTAGTAATGTATGGATTCCAAATGCCTTTACTCCAAATAATGATAATGACAATGACTACTGGGGTGTAAAATCTCTTGAAGGTTTCTTCGAGTACAGGTTACAAGTTTTTGATAACGTGGGATCGATTGTTTGGGAAACTACTCTAAATGAAGTCCTTTGGGATGGTACGCATATGAGAAGCGGTGAACCATTACCAATTGGTACTTATGTTTATAAACTTACTTACCGATCTGAGTTTGAAGTTGTAGAAGGAGTTAATAGTGCAGCTCCGAAAGAAGTTACCGGACAAGTCCATTTGTTTAGGTAATCGGACTGACTTAATCTACATTTTGCTTACTATTTCCAAATTCCATTAGGTAAGCCTTTATGAACTTTCCAATGTCACCGTCCATTACGGCTTGCACGTCTGTTGATTCAATATTGGTTCTTAGATCTTTTACAAGTTTGTATGGATGCATTACGTAATTTCGAATTTGACTACCCCATTCAACTTTCATCTTGTTACCTTCAATGACGTCACGTTCTTCTTGCCGCTTTCTTAGTTCAAGCTCATAAAGTTTAGATTTCAGCAATTTCATTGCATTTTCTTTATTCTGCAATTGCGAGCGTGACTCGGTATTTCTGATAATAATTCCAGTTGGTTTATGCTCAAGGCGAACTCCTGTTTCTACCTTATTTACATTTTGTCCACCTGCTCCACCAGACCTAAAAGTTTCGTAATTATATTCCGCTGGATTCACGTCAATCTCAATACTATCATCCACAACTGGATATACGAAAACAGATGCAAATGAAGTGTGTCGCTTTGCGTTTGAATCAAATGGGGATATTCGTACTAATCGGTGAACACCATTTTCACTTTTTAAAAAACCGTAGGCAAAGTCCCCTCCTATTTCTATTCGGGCAGATTTTATTCCTGCTCCATCACCATCAAGCTTTTCCGTAATCGTTGCTTTCAAATTGTTTTTATCGCAATACATAACATACATACGCAATAACATTTCAGCCCAGTCTTGGCTCTCAGTTCCACCTGCGCCAGAGTTTATTTCCAATACAGCATCGAGAGCATCCTCTTCACTTGACAGCATGTTTCTGAACTCTAATTCTTCAATTGCCTCTAAAAATGCAAGCTCTTGCGCATTAACCTCAGCCTCATTTGGCTCACCATCATCAAAAAATTCTTTGAGCACCAGTAGGTCTTCATAAAGTGATTCCACTTTATCATAGGCAATAACCCAGAATTTTTTTTGATTTAGTTTTTTGAGAATTAACTCCGCTGCTTTCGAATCATTCCAAAAATCGGGAGCTTGAGTAGCTTGGTCTTGGTCTTCAATATGTTCACGTAGATTATCTACGTCAAAGATGCCCCCTTAACGCATCTAAGCGTCTAGCAAAAGCTTTAATCTGATCTTGATTAATCATAACTATTCAAAATATTCTTTAATATCTGACCAATCGTAACCCTTTTGCATCAGGTAACTTCTCAACTTGGCCATTTTTTCAAATTTATTAGTGGCAATAATATCCTTTTCTTTTCGGACAATTAACGCTTTGATGGTTCTTTTATAATCCTCCTCAGAAATTTCTGCTAAGCCAAGTTTGATACAAGGTTTAGAAACCCGTTTCTCGAATAATTTCTGAGTAATTTTTCTTTTTCCCCAACGCTTAATCTGAAATTTTCCTCGAGCAAAAGAACGCGCAAAACGTTCTTCATTCAAAAAATTATATTCTATTAAATGAACAATTAGCTCACTAGAAATATCCCAAGGAATTTGCCACGATTTCAGTTTTTCTTGAACTTCAAAATGACAACGCTCTTGCATAGCGCAGTACGACATTATTTTCTGTCTTGCCTCATCCTTCGAAAACTTTCTACCCCTCATTGAGGAACTAAAGTAACCTTATGATTTCAGCTCCTTACCACCGTCTCCAATAAAATGGAACTCCATCAATGGCAATGAATTCGACGAGGTAATGGAAACCCACTTCTTGTACTTCATAAACCACTTGGCCTGATACTGCATTCGGCGCATTTTGAAGTAGGCTTCTATAAATGGATGACATTGAACAAATAAACTTCCAGTCATTTTTCCATCGAGAATACGGAAAACTTCATTCTCAATATCATCAATAAGCAGAATGGTTGCTCTTACCTCAACATTACCATCCTTGGTTTGAATTACTTCAGAGGTTTTGATATCCATTTCTGGGCGCACACGTTGACGTGTAATCTGAATTAGGCCAAATTTGCTGGGTGGTAAAATATGGTGTTTAGCCTTATCGTTTTTCATGAATTCCTTTAACGAATTCAATAATTCCTTTCGACTTTCTGCTTTTCGTTGGTCAATAAAATCTACTACGATAATTCCACCCATATCGCGCAACCTAAGTTGACGAGCAATCTCTTCTGCCGACTCAATGTTCACCCGCAAAGCATTCTCTTCCTGACTTGAATCAGACTTCGAGGTATTACCACTATTTACATCAACAACATGCAATGCTTCCGTATGCTCAATAACCAAATAAGCTCCAGAAGACATGGTAACATTTTTACCAAAAAGCGCTTTTATCTGCTTTTCTATACCATAGGTATCGAAAATGGGTTTCTTAGCTGTGTGCTGTTTTAAAATGCTGACCTTTTCAGGTGCAATTGTTCCAATATAATTTTTGATTTCACCATATAGTTGTGGATCGTCAATTGCAATGCTGTTGAAACTTGGACTAAGAATATCGCGCAACAAAGCGGCCGACTTTCCTAATTCGCCCAATAATTTTTTCGGTGGTTTAGCTTCCTTTAAAGACGTGTGCATATCTGCCCATCGACTCACAAGGTCTTTTAAATCTTGGTCTAGTTCGGCAACTTTTTTATTCTCCGCAACGGTTCGAATAATAACACCAAAATTCTTCGGCTTAATGCTGTCAATTAAGCTTTTGAGTCTTGTCCGTTCAGCTTTACTTCTAATCTTTGACGATATATTCACCTTCTCTGAAAAAGGCACTAAAATCAAAAATCGACCAGCTAAACTTACCTCACAATTAATTCTTGGACCTTTGGTTGAAATGGGTTCCTTAGAAACTTGAACCAATACCTCCTGCCCTTGAGAAAGGACGTCCTTAATATTACCGTTCTTATCAATTTCATCGCTAAACTTAAAGTCCGCGAGTTCAGGGGAATTTTGTTTTCCCGAACGTGTATTTTTTACGAATTTCTGTAGCGACTGTAACTGTGGCCCCAGGTCGAGATAATGCAAAAATGCGTCACGTTCATAACCCACATTTACAAAAGCTGCATTTAATCCTGGGACAAGCTTCTTTACCTTTCCAAGGTAAATATCGCCTACAGAAAATTCGTTATTTGGCTTTTCCTCATGAAGCTCGACAAGCTTCTTGTCTTCAAGAAGTGCGATTCTTACTTCAGAGGAAGAAGCATTAATAACTAATTCTTTATTCATACCCTCTGATTAAAAAGAAACAAAAGCGCCAAAGCCGCTCAAATATTAGCAGCTAAGGCAAAAACTAACGGCGCTTACTTACGCTTATGTCTGTTTTTTCTCAGTCTCTTTTTTCTCTTGTGAGTGGCAATCTTGTGTCTTTTTCTTTTCTTACCGCTTGGCATAACTAAGATTTTTTAATTTCTTCAATTAATTCATTTGCATTGTCTTTCAGCTCAACAGGAGCCTCAGACTGCATTATTTTATTTAATTCTTTTTTTGCTTCTTCAGGCTGATTGTTCCCAATCAAACATCTCGAAAGCAGCAATCGTGCATCTTGATTATTTGGCTCCAACTCCAAAATAGCTTCAAATCGACCAATACCTTTGTCAAATTGTCCACTTTGAATACTAAATACACCTAAGTAATATAGTGCTTTTGTATTCTTTGGGTCTTCTTCCAAAACTTCTTTTAAAAGTGATATTCCCCGCATTGGAGCACCTTTTCCAGAAGTAATTATTTCAACTGCAGTTTCAATTTTTTCATCTACACTCAGCGTTTCTTTCGATTCGGTAACTTCTTCTTTAACCGGAACAACAGAACTTTTATGAGGCAACATCGCTAAAGTGACTCCAATTACAAATACAACTATAATGGCAATTAACTGACCGCGATGCTTTTGTAGATTCAAATTGTTACTTGACTTTCACTTTGTTTTTAACCTGACTAGCAAATGTTTTCGAAGGTTTGAAAGCAGGAATGTAGTGAGCAGGAATAATAATACTGGTGTTTTTAGAAATATTTCTACCAGTTTTTTCCGCTCTCTTCTTGATGATAAAACTTCCAAATCCTCTTAAGTAAACGTTTTCACCTTTCTCCATTGAATTCTTAACTGAACCCATAAATGCCTCTACAGTTTCCTGAACAACATTTTTTTCAACTCCAGTAGATTCGGCAATTTCGTTTACAATATCAGCCTTTGTCATTATGATTAAATTTTTGTATTTCTCTAATTGTTAAACCGTTATATAAAACAATACCCTGTTTTTTAACGGGGCGCAAATATATAATTTTAAGTATAGTACAGAACGTAGCCCGTGCTATTTTTGACGTTAAGTATGACAAACAATATTTTTTCTGATTCTTTACTGCTCTGGTTTGATAAAAATCAGCGAAAATTACCGTGGCGAGAAACAAAAGACCCTTACATCATATGGCTGAGTGAGGTGATTTTACAACAAACTAGAGTTGCGCAAGGCTTACCTTATTTCGAGAAATTTGCTCATCGCTTTCCAACAATAGCGGACTTGGCAAAAGCTGAAGAAGATGAAATTTTAAAGATGTGGCAAGGACTGGGCTATTATTCACGGGCCAGAAATATGCTTAAAACAGCAAAACAGGTTGTGAAAAGCGGATATCCATTCCCAACCGAATACAAAGAATTGATACTTCTAAAAGGAATTGGAGAATACACAGCGTCTGCCATTGCTTCATTTTCGAGTAACGAAAAAGTAGCCGTAGTTGATGGAAATGTTTACCGAGTCCTCAGTAGATATTTTGGTATAGAAGAACCCATTGACTCAACCTTAGGAAAAAAAACCTTTAAGGAAACGGCTATTAACCTCCTTCCCACAACTAATTGTAATACCTATAACCAAGCAATAATGGAGTTCGGTGCACTTCAATGCAAACCAAAAAGTCCGGATTGTTCAATGTGTCCGTTGGCATTAAACTGTCTTGCTTTAAAGAACAGTAAGGTTAACGAACTACCCATTAAAGCGAAGAAGCAGAAAAAAAAGAAAATCGAACTGCAGTATATTGTATTTAAATTCCAACAATATGTGATGATTCGGCAGCGAAAAGGCCTTGGCGTTTGGGAGGGGTTATATGATTTCCCATCCATAGAAACAAATCTTAAAATTACCGATGAGTTATTACTAGAAAAAGCATCCACTGCTTTTAATGTTCCAGAATTAAATCTCGTTCGAACTGGAAAGAAATTCAAGCATGTATTGAGTCACATAGATTATGTAGCTACTTTTTGGGAAGCTCATATGGATACAAAGCAACCGGTAGAAATTCCAAACTGCAAATGGATTAAAATTGACCAAATTGGTGAATTTCCTGTTTCAAGACTGGTTGAAAAATACCTAGAAGCCTAATCCCTTCTGAATCAATATTTTTTAGCTTTGTTCTTCTAAAAATCAAGCAATGGCAGGTAGCGTAAACAAGGTTATATTAATCGGAAATTTGGGTAAAGACCCCGATGTTAGACATTTTGAAGAAGGTCGTGCTGTTGCCTCATTTCCAATTGCAACCTCTGAATCCTATAAAGATAAAAACGGAGAACAACGTGAAAATACTGACTGGCACAATGTTGTTGTTTGGAGAAGCGGACTTGTTGGCGTAGTAGAAAAGTACTTAAAAAAAGGGAATAAGGTGTACGTAGAAGGCCGACTAAAGACACGCTCTTACGAAGACCAAGATAAAAACACCAAATACGTCACCGAAGTTTTGGTTGACAATCTTACGTTATTAGGCGCTCCGAATCGAAGCGAAGGTGCTGAGGCTACAGAAGGGGTAAAGTCTTCCTCGGAAAATAAGGATGACTTGCCGTTTTAACCAAACCAAAATGTTTTACCTAAATTAGTTGAATGGAACCTCCGCCGGAGCTTTTATTACACATAGAACTTTTAAGCGTATTCAGGAGTTTTAATATCGAAACTCTTGTTGAAATGGTAGTGATGCTTTTACTACTGTTACTTTCTGGGCTAATTTCTGGTTCTGAAGTTGCGTTTTTTTCTTTGGACCCAAAGGATATTAGCGAATTAGAGCACGATGGTAAAAAAGCCAGTACTCAAATTCTAGATTTATTACAATTCCCAAAACGTTTATTGGCTACAATTTTAATTGCGAATAACCTGGTAAACGTCGCAATTATTATACTATCCACCACTATTATCAATAATCTTTTTGATTTCTCAGACTATGTAACCGTGGGTTTTGTGATTCAAGTAGTGGTAGTTACATTTTTGTTGCTCCTATTTGGTGAAGTGATTCCAAAAGTATATAGCAACAGAAATTCAAAAAAAATAACCCAATTAATGGCGCAACCATTGTTGGTCTTACGAAGAGCGTTTTTACCGCTAAGTATGACACTTGTTAGGTCAACAAATTTTATAAGCAAACGACTTCAAAAAAAATCGGATAACATTTCTGTCGATGAATTATCGCATGCATTAGAGTTAACGACGGATGAAGAAACTACCGAAGAAGAACAAAAAATACTTAAGGGAATTGTAAAATTTGGCAACACGGATGTGAAACAAATCATGACTTCCAGAATGGATGTTTTTGCATTAGACTCTTCCGAAACTTTTGAAAATGTACTTGCACAAATATTGGAATCCGGGTATTCTCGAATTCCAGTTTTTACCAATAATTTCGACAGTATTGAGGGGCTATTGTACGTAAAAGACCTTATTCCCCATATTGAATCTCCTAAAGGTTTTGAATGGAAAAAACTATTGAGACCACCTTTTTTTGTTCCTGAAAACAAAAAAATTGATGACTTGTTAGAAGAAATTCAATTGAAAAAAATTCACTTGGCAATTGTAGTTGACGAATACGGAGGGACTTCTGGAATTGTAACCTTAGAAGATATTATTGAAGAAATAGTTGGTGACATTTCTGACGAATTTGACGATGATAACCTCACATACTCCAAACTCGATGAGAGCAATTACATATTTGAAGGTAAGACTCTGTTGAACGATTTTTACAGATTATTGGACATCGACGGAAATGCATTTGAAGAGCTAAAAGGCGATTCTGATACGTTAGCAGGATTCGTGATTGAGCAAGCTGGTCACATTCCCGTAAAAGGAGAGTGTATTGAGTTCATGCACTTTTCCTTTACAACAGAAAGCGCTGATGCAAGAAAGGTATCGTCCATTAAGGTAACCATTAACAAACTGCCGGAAAATGAGAATTAAAAAATTAATGTGTCTGCTCACAGTGAGCTGCCTTTTGTTCTTGTTTTCTTGCACTGATGAGGTAATAAACACACCTAGACCTAGAGGTTATATTAAAGTCGAGTTTCCAAAAAAGGAATATCTAGAACACAGCCCAAACTGCGCCTATTCTTTTGAGTACCCGAAGCGGTCTATTTTGGATGACAAACTCAAACGATTAAAACACCCATGTTGGTTGAATCTTCATTACCCGCAATATGGTGCTACTATGCACTTTACCTACAACACTATTGTACGCGATTCGTTGTTTAAATACATTGAAGATGCTAGAAAATTAGCTATGAAGCATACCGTGAGGGCTGATGACATTAAAGAGCGGTATTATGAAAACAAAGACCATAGTGTATATGGCTTAGCCTACGAATTTGAAGGGAACGTTGCATCTAACTTTCAGTTCTTTCTTACAGACAGTAACTATCATTTTGTTAGAGGCTCATTGTATTTCAATATGCGACCAAATCCAGATTCTTTAGGCCCAGTGATTGAATACGTGACCAAGGATATGTACCATCTTATTGAGACCTTGGAATGGAAGGATATTTAAGCGTATGCAATAAATAAACACCAGCAGCTAACACACACAAGGCACCAGCTTGATGCAATACCCCTAGAACGATTGGTACTTGAAATAATAAAGTCGCTATCCCTAAAACGACCTGAAATACAACTAAAATCAAAACCAATCGCACCCCTGTTATTTGTTCCTTCAGGAACAACTGTTTCAGTCCTTTCCAGTAAATAGCAGCAGCCAGTCCAAAAACTAGTAAACCTAGAATACGATGAACGAACTGAATTCCAGATTTTCCTTCAAGGAAATTCAAATAGGTCGGTTCTAATGCCCAAACTGCATCTGCAATAAAGCTTCCATCCATAAGAGGCCATGTATTGTGCATGTATCCTGCATGTACACCTGCCACAAAAGCACCGTATACAATTTGAAGAATTACAATACCCAGAAACGAAAGCACCAACCTCCCAAAACTTTCCAATTTGACTTTAGCAATTTCTCCTCTCCAAATATTGAGGCAAATCCAAAAAATAACCATGCACGTAATGAATGCCGTAAAAAGGTGAGCAGCCAGTCTAAAGTGACTAACTCTAGGCTCATTTACAAGACCACTTTTGACCATAAACCAACCAAGAAATGCCTGAAAAGCTCCTAGTCCAAAAACCAAGAGCAATTGAATTTTCAACTTTCTAGGTAACCAACCCTTAAGCCAGAAAAACAGAAATGGAATTAGAAAAACTATTCCCAAAACTCTACCTAGCATTCGATGTAAATATTCCCACCAAAAAATAGACTTAAAGTCTTCAACCGTGTATTCTGAATTAAGCTCTTTGAACTCAGGGGATTGCTGATAGCCTTCAAAAGTTAATTGCCATTCTGCATCCGTGGTTGGTGGCACAGCCCCAACAATCAAATGCCAATCTACCATGCTTAATCCGCTATTAGTTAGGCGAGTAATCCCACCTATTACGACCATCAAAAACACCATTAAAGCTCCAGTTAACAACCAGGCGACTAACCATTTTTTTTGGACTTTGCTCATTGTTTTCTATTAAGAACAAAAGTACTTCCGGAAAGTTGAATGCGAAAAAAATCTAATGATAAAACACTACGAGCGCCTTAAAAATATTTGGGAATGTAATTTCTGGAATTTGGAGCCGAGATGCCGATTCTTGTTCCTGCTTGTGCCCTGCAACAGTTGCTTTAGGCTCCACAACATATTGCTTTTCTATTACCAAACCTTGATAGTTAATGTTCTGCTTTGCGGTTTCCAATTCAATGGATTCGGTATCTACCGAAACTATCATTTTGTCCTTTGAAAATTCCACCAACTTAATTCCATAGAAGAAAGGAGAATTCGAAAACTGGTCGATGGAATTATTGATTGGGATCGATAATTCTAGAATAACTTCTTTTTTGGAAGAAAAATGAGAGCTGGTATTGGTAGGTGTTTCGTTGCACGCCAACAAGACAATAGCCATTAATAAAAGTAAACATTCTCTTAAATTCCGCATGTGGAATCAAATGTATAACAACTTGCAGGTCAGTTGTTTTGGTTAACAGTTATTTAACTTTCATAAATGTTTCAATACACACCAAGTTGCCAATTAATAAACGGGCAAACTTCTATATTTGCCGCTTACAGAAAGCATGGCAACAGAGTATCAAATAGACGGCGAAGAACCACGGGAAGAGATGTCATTCCTTGATCATTTGGAGCAACTCCGTTGGCATCTTATTCGCTCAGCGATTGCAATTGTTTCCATGGGTGTAATTGCCTTTATAAACAAAACTTTTGTTTTCGATTCCATCATTCTAGGACCAAAAAATAGCGATTTTCTCACTTTTCGATTTTTATGTAAAGCCTCGGCAAAGTTGCATGAATTACTTCCTTCGGTGGTTGGGGTTGACACGCTTTGTATTGGACAAAACATGCCTCAATTGCAGAACATAAACATGGCGGGACAATTTACCTCTCATATTATGACTAGCATTGTCTTCGGGCTAATAGTGGCGTTCCCGTATGTTTTTTGGGAGGTGTGGCGATTTATTGCTCCTGGATTAAAGGATGGTGAACGCAATAATGCACGAGGAGCTGTTTTTACCGTTTCAAGTTTATTCTTTATCGGTGTTTTGTTTGGGTACTTTGTAATATGCCCCTTATCGGTTAACTTCTTTCTTACCTATTCAGTAAGTGAAACCGTTCAGAATTTGCCCACTTTAGGAACGTACATTAGCACCGTAACTACAGTTGTTTTAGCCTGTGGTTTTGTTTTTCAATTGCCAGTAATTGTTATGGTACTTACCAAGCTTGGACTTGTTTCACCATTGATTTTGCGCAAATTCAGAAAACATGCCTTTGTAGGTTCATTAGTGCTTTCTGCCATCATTACTCCGCCCGATGTATTTAGCCAATTTTTAGTCACACTGCCACTTATGGTGCTGTATGAAATCAGTATATTTATATCCGCCAGAATTACTAAAAAAGCTGCGTAACTCACTTTACCTTGAACTGTATTAGATTTCTTATAACTGCTTTCATTATTTGTACAAGTTTTGTTCTATTCGGACAAAAAACTATTATTAAAGGGCGAATAACGGATAAGGAAACCAAGGAACCTTTGCCCTTTGTAAACGTGGCCTTTAAAAACTCAAAGATTGGAACTACATCTAATTTTGAAGGGTATTTCAGCATAGAGACCTATTACGCAACAGACTCACTAACAGCCTCTTTTGTTGGCTATAAACCGCTTTCTAGAAAAGTAAAAAAAGACATCAGCCAAACCTTGAATTTTGAACTCGACCCCGGTAATGTTCAATTGCAGGAAATAATCATAAAACCGGACAAAAAGTACAAAGACCCTGCAATAGCCATAATGGAAAGGGTTGTCGAAAACAAAAAAATCAACGACCGAAAGAAACTAGATGCTTACGAATATGAAGTTTACAACAAAATCGAATTTGACTTAAACAACATCGATGAAAAATTCAAAAACCGAAAGGCTTGGAAAAAATTCAATTTCATTTTTGATTATATCGACACTACGGATAAAAGCCCGTATTTACCCATTTTCATGACGGAGTCAATGTCCGATTACTATTACACTCGGCTTCCAAAACGTAAAAAAGAAATTATTAAAGCCACTAAAATAACCGGCCTCGAAAACGAGAGTTTACAGCAATTTTTGGGCGATATGTACCAAAACGTGAATATCTACGACAACTATATAAAGCTATTCAATAAGAGCTTTGTATCGCCAGTAGCTAATGTGGGCAACGTTTCGTATCACTATTATTTATTAGATAGCATGAATATTGAAAATCATAAATGCTACAAAATCAAGTTTGTACCAAGGCGAGAATACGAACTAAATTTTACTGGAAACTTGTGGATTGCCGACACTACCTACGCGGTGAAAAAGGTAGAGGCTACGATTAGTAAAAATGCCAATATCAACTTTGTGAACGACCTTACATTAGAACAAGAGTATAGTCAGGTTGAAAAAGAGGTGTGGATGCTAACTAAAGACCAACTAGTTGTCGATATTAACCTTGCTGAAAAAACCATTGGGTTTTATGGAAGAAAGACAAGTACTTACCGCGATTTCATTATAAACAAACCCAAAGACAATGAATTTTATTCGGACGGCACAAACATATCCGTAGCTGATGATGCTAATAAAAAAGAACTGTCTTACTGGGAGGAAAACCGTCACGAAAAACTAACCGAAAACGAAAAGGCTATTTACCACATGGTGGATACATTGAAGCAGGTTCCAGCCTTTAAGACCTATGTCGATATAATTAAAATAATAACCACTGGCTATAAAGAGTTTGAAAAGATTGAAATTGGCCCGTACTTCAATATTTATAGTTACAACCCAGTTGAAGGACACCGATTTAGAGTGGGCGCAAGAACACTTGGAGCATTCAATGAAAAGATAAGATTGCGCGGTTACCTGGCCTATGGGATTCGAGACAATAAACTCAAGTATGGAGCTGGAGCTGATATTTTTTTGAATCGAAAAACGTGGACCATGTTGCACTTGGATTATCGTAACGATATCATGCAAATGGGAACCAGCGAAAACAATGACCAGCAAGATAATCTGCTCGCTTCGTTTTTTCGAGCACGTCCTGCTAATCAATTGAATGGAATTGAAGAATACAAAGTTGGTATTGAACACTGGTACTCTGAGGCACTATCAAACGAAGTAATTTTTAATCATAGACAATTACGTTCTGTAACTCCAGATTTAGTATTTGACCAAAACGCAGACACCTCAATTTCAGATCCTCTAGGTCGATTAAAGATTACCGAATTAAAATTTAACACACATTTTGCACTTAGAGAAAAATATGTGCTTGGTGCATTCGATCGTTATTCCCTAAGTTCAATGTTTCCAATTATAAATTTGCGAACCAGCTTTGGAATTAAAGGAGCTTTTGGTAGCCAATACGAATACCAAAAAATCTACTTATCGATTCAAGATAAAATTTTCATTAACCCTTTGGGCTACAGCGTTTACCATGCGGGCTATGGGAAAATTTGGGGTACTGTTCCTTTTCCTGTTCTGGAACTTCACAATGGCAACGAAACCTTCTTCTATGACCCTCTAGCCTTTAACTTGATGAACTTTTTGGAATACGCTTCCGACGAGTGGATTCAGGGGGTGATTACCCATCATTTTAACGGGCTATTCCTCAATAAAATACCCTTAATGCGCAAACTTCAATGGCGAGAATTGATTTGGGTGAAAGGTGTTGCTGGAACCCTTCGACCAGAAAACACGACCATTTTAGAGTTTCCAACTACCCTTACAGGATTACCTAAACCTTATTTTGAGTCGGGAATCGGAGTAGAAAACATCTTTAAATTGTTGCGAGTTGATTTTATGTACCGTTTAACGAACTTAAACAAAGACAAGAGCCAAAGTGCCGCCAGAAACTTTGGTGCTTCGTTGTCATTACAATTTACCTTTTAAATTTGAGGAATGAAGCTTAGAGCAGAAAACCTGATAAAGAAATACAAAAGTCGTACGGTGGTTAAAGGCGTAAGTCTTGAAGTTTCGCAAGGTGAAATTGTTGGTTTATTGGGGCCAAATGGGGCTGGTAAAACCACTTCGTTTTATATGGTAGTTGGTCTAATTCAACCGAATGGTGGTAATGTTTTCTTAGACAATGAAGACATTACTTCTCTGGCCATGTTCAAACGAGCTCAGAAAGGCATTGGTTACTTGCCGCAAGAAGCAAGCGTGTTCCGCAAACTTAGCGTTGAGGATAATATTCGCGCTGTTCTACAAATGACCAAACTCTCCAAAAAAGACCAACAAACCAAACTGGATGCTTTAATTGACGAGTTTAGTTTAGATCATGTTCGAAAAAACCGCGGGGACTTGCTATCTGGGGGTGAACGACGTCGAACCGAAATTGCTCGGGCGCTAGCCGTTGACCCAAAATTTATTTTGTTGGATGAACCATTTGCAGGGGTTGACCCTATTGCGGTAGAGGATATTCAAAGTATTATCTACAAACTCCGCGACAAGAACATTGGAATTCTCATTACCGACCACAACGTTCAAGAAACCTTGTCCATCACAGAACGCGCCTACTTACTTTTTGAAGGAAACATTCTGAAAGCAGGTACTGCTGAGGAGTTAGCTTCTGATGAACAAGTAAAGCGTGTTTATTTAGGTCAACATTTTGAGTTGAAGCGGAAGGTTTAGGTTTTAAAGTCTATCCGTTATTTTCTATACTCCAGAATAGCATGTCAGACAAACTTGAAAACAAACAATACGAACAAGAATACTCAGAAGACTCCTTCTGGGATAAAGTAAAAAACTTTGCTCTCACTGCAGGAGAGGATATTATCGGCCATGCTTTGCAACTCTATTATGTTGGTGTTGACCCCAACACTAAGAAATCTGATAAACTCAAGATTTACGGTGCGCTTGGGTATTTTATTTCAATGATTGATGCCATTCCGGACATTACTCCAATTGTTGGATATGCTGATGATTTGGGTGTTGTTATGTTGATTTATTCGAGTATAAAAAGTCAAATTACGGAAGAGCATAGGAGAAAATCGAGTGAGAAATTGAGACAGTGGTTTTTGAAGAAGAGTTGATTACTTGAGTAAAATCTTATTCGTGTGTCCCTTCCAACGGGAAGGGTGCCAAAGGCGGGAAGGGTTCTTAAATTATTCAACCTAGAACCCCTTCCGGTTCGTGCCTCACCACCTTCCCGGGAGGGAAGGACAAAAAAAGCCGCTGAAAAGCGGCTTCTTAATTCAGTATTTATTTCGGCTTACAATCCCAACAATACCTCTTCAGGTTCCTTAGCACCAAACATCAATTTCATTGGGTTTTCAATCATTTCTTTCACTTTATACAAGAAAGAAACCGACTCTTTACCGTCAATGATTCTGTGGTCATAAGACAACGCAATGTACATAACGGGGCGAATAACCACCTCACCATTTACAGCAATCGGACGCTCAACTATATTGTGCATTCCTAAAATTGCAGATTGTGGCGGATTAATAATAGGAGTACTCATCATCGACCCAAAAACGCCACCATTAGTAATTGTAAACGTTCCACCAGTCATTTCATCAATGCTCAATTTTCCGTCGCGTGCTTTTATTGCCAAACGCTTAATATCTCCTTCGATCTCAGCCAAAGACATTTGCTCAGCGTTACGCACCACTGGAACCATAAGTCCTTTTGGAGAGCTTACAGCAATACCCACATCTGCATAATCGTGCATGACCATCTCATCACCATCAATCATGGCATTTACTGCTGGGTACAGTCTTAACGCCTCGGTACATGCCTTAGTAAAGAAGGACATAAAACCAAGATTAACTCCGTGTTTTTCTCTAAATGCTTCTTTGTATTTCTTACGCAAATCCATCACAAAGCTCATATCAATCTCGTTGAACGTTGTAAGCATTGCCGTTTCTTGTTTTACAGCAACCAATCGTTGAGCTACTTTACGGCGCAGCATGGACATTTTTTTGCGGTCTGCCTCGCGCGTTCCGCCCCAACCTTGCATTACTTCAGAGGCATCAACTCCACCAGTAATATAGGCTTCTACGTCGCTTTTGGTAATTCTTCCGTTTGCTCCGCTTCCTTTAAGCGACGACGATTTGACGTTGTTGTCTTTCATCATTTCTTTAGCCAACGGAGTTGCCTTCACGCTAGAGGTATCCTCAACTGCAGGGGCTGCTACAGACGATTTTGGGGTCTCTTTCTTAGCTTCAACCTTTGGTGCTTCGCTTTCTACTTCTGGAGCTTTCTCCGGTGCTTCAGCACTCGTATCAATGGAACAAACTACAATACCTACTTCAACTGCGTCTCCTTCTTCTGCAATCAATTTAATTGTTCCTGCAAACTCTGCATTTAACTCAAGCGTTGCTTTGTCAGAATCGATTTCAGCAATTGGTTGATCAACCTCAACATACTCGCCATCTTCGACCATCCAAGAAGCTATTTCTACTTCGGTAATTGATTCCCCTGGAGAAGGGATTTTCATTTCTTTTACCATTCTAATTTTCTTTATGCTTAGTATTAACTAAAAATTTCATCCATCAACTGGCCAACTCTGGCAGTGTGTCTTTTACTTGATCCTGTGGCTGGTGCAGCAGAACTTTTTCTACTTATCAAATCTAAATCGCCTTTTGGAAAACGTCTCAAAATATGCGACCAAGCCCCCATGTTTTCCGGCTCTTCTTGCAACCAGTATTTCTGCTTAACGTTCTTGTAACCACCAATTACCTTATCCATTTGTTCGTAAGGTACTGGGTACAATTGTTCCATTCTTACAAAAGCAATGTTATCATTTCCACGTTTTTCACGCTCCTCGATTACATCATAATACACTTTGCCTGTACAGAACATTATTTTCTCCACTTTCGATTTGTCCTTTACAATTGGGTCATCGATTACCTCTTGAAATCCACCAGTTGTAAAGTCTTCAATAGAAGAAACACACTTAGGATATCTCAACAGGCTCTTCGGCGTAAATACAACTAACGGTTTACGAATTGGCCGGTGCAATTGTCTTCTTAATAAATGGAAGTAATTTGCTGGTGTGGTTGCGTTGGCAACCTGGAAATTATCTTCGGCATTTGCTTGTAACCAACGTTCCATCCTTGCCGATGAGTGTTCTGCTCCTTGCCCTTCGTATCCGTGTGGCAACAGAATTACCAACCCGTTCATCACCTTCCATTTATCCTCCGCAGCCGATAAGAATTGGTCTATAACTATTTGTGCTCCATTGAAAAAATCTCCAAATTGTGCTTCCCAAATTGGTAACGTATTTGGCATTGCCATGGCATAACCATAATCAAAACCTAAAACGGCGTATTCAGACAGTAAGCTGTTGTATATACTGAACTCTGATCCTTTATTCTCAGTAGATTTTAGTGGAATGTATTCTTGTTCAGAATCTTCAACCTTGAGCACGGCATGTCTGTGAGAGAACGTACCTCTTTCAACATCTTGTCCGCTAATTCTAACATTAAAGCCTTCATCTAGCAAAGTGCCATAAGCCATAAGCTCGCCCATTGCCCAATCCAATTTAGTTCCTTCAGCCAACATTTTCTCACGGTCTCCCATAAGTCGTTGAACTTTTTTGAAGAAATTCATATCTGAAGGAAGTTCTGTTATTTTTTTACCAATTGCATTGAACTTTGCTTTGGTAACAGCAGTTTTGGGAGATTTTTTAAAATCTTCTCGTGTAGATTCTCTTATATCATCCCAGTTCTTTTCTAAGAAACTTGTAATTACCGCCAGCTTTTTCTTTTTCGATTTTGAAAGGTCATCTTCAAGCATTGACTTGAACTCCGCCTCCAAATTCTTTTGAGCGTCTTTTCCCAGAACTCCTTCTTTCATTAGGCTTTCTAAGTAAATATCTCTTGGGTTAGGATGTTTGGCAATTGCCTTGTATAAAAGTGGCTGGGTAAAACGCGGCTCATCTCCTTCGTTGTGCCCATATTTACGGTAACACAATAAATCAATAAAGACGTCTTTATTAAATTTTTGCCGATATTCAGAAGCTAGTTTAATGGTATGTACCACAGCCTCAACATCATCACCGTTTACATGAAACACTGGAGACAAGGTGACTTTAGCAATATCTGTACAATAAGTACTAGACCGTGCATCTATGTAATTTGTAGTAAATCCAATTTGATTATTGACAACTATATGCACAGTACCACCCGTTCTGTAGCCATCAAGGCCCGCCATTTGAACCAATTCGTAAACCACACCTTGACCTGCAATAGAGGCATCGCCATGAATTATTATCGGACAAATTTTAGACTCATCTTTTAAGTAGTCGTCAATTTTTGCTCTTGTAATACCTGCAACAACTGGAGCTACCGCCTCAAGGTGAGAAGGATTAGGCGCTAAAGTCATGTGGACTTTTTTCCCTCTGTCGGTTTCAATATCGCATGAATAGCCTAAGTGATACTTTACATCACCGTCGAATAGATTGTCTTCGTATTCTTTACCGTCGAATTCGGTAAAAATATCGGCGTAAGATTTATTGAAAATATTAGTCAATACATTCAAACGGCCTCTGTGTGCCATTCCAATAATGAATTCCTCAAGGCCTAGTTCTGCACCGTGCTCAACTAAGGCATTTAAGGCTGGAATTAAAGATTCTCCACCTTCTAAAGAAAAGCGCTTTTGGCCAACGAATTTTTTGTGCAAGAAGGATTCAAAACCAACTGCTTCGTTAAGTTTTTTGAGAATTTCTAGTTTTTCGTCTTCGTTAAATTTTGGCGTGTTTTTGTTGGGTTCAATTTTATCTTTTAGCCAGTTTACTACTTCCGGCTGACGAATATACATATACTCAATACCAATTGAAGTACAGTAGGTTACATCCAAGTGAGCTATGATATCGCTCAACTTTGAAGGAGTCAAGCCAATTTCCGTAGCAGCTTCGAAAACGACATCTAAATCTGTTTTCTCAAAACCGTAATTATCAATTTCTAACGATGGAGAATACTGCCTTCTAGTTCGTACAGGATTCGTTTTCGTAAAGAGGTGCCCCCTAGAACGATAATCGTCTATGAGTTGGAGTACTTTAAACTCCTTTTGAACATTTTCTGGAATTGTTCCACCAGACTCAAAGCTGGTTTTAGAAAATTCAAATCCTTCAAAAAACTTTTGCCATCCAAAATCGACTGATTCTGGGTCGTTTCGGTACTGATTGTATAGGTCTTCAACAGCGTTTACATCACCATTACCTACAAATGAAAATTTATCCATGAAATCCCTTAAGATTTAGGCTCACAAACTTAATACTTTCTTCACATCGTTACATTGATAGCAGTAGCATAATAAAAGTGAAAATGCTAATTAATTTCACATATTTGTTAGTCTAAAGCATTGCGATTTGACACCAATTTCAGCAGTTATTATCACGTTTAATGAAGAGCAAAACTTGGAGCGATGTCTTACTTCACTTAAAGAAATTGCTGATGAAATTATTATCGTCGATTCGTTTTCAACTGATAATACCCAAAACATTGCGCAGCAGTTTGGGTGCACTGTACACCAACAAAAGTGGCTCGGATATAGTCAACAAAAGAATTTAGCAAATAACTTAGCCTCCAACGAATACATTTTTTCAATCGACGCTGATGAATCGTTAAGTCCCCAACTTGCAGCTTCCATCTTAAAAGCAAAAAAAAATGGCTTGGCGGGTGTCTATGAACTAAAAAGACTCACTAACTATTGTGGAGCTTGGATTAAGCATAGTGGGTGGTATCCGGATAAAAAAATTAGACTTTTCCCAAAGTCAACAACCAAATGGGAAGGAGAGTTCGTGCATGAAACGTTATCGTTTGAAATTGAATCCGACCCAATACTATTAAAAGGAGACCTATTCCACTTCTCCTATTCGTCCGCTGATGAACATAAGGAAAGAGCTTTTACCTACTCAAAACTACGCGCTGAGGAGTTGTATAAAAAAGGGAAAAACGTATCTCAATTTAAACCTTACCTAAGTGCTCTTGGTAAGTTTATCAGTATGTTTATTATAAACCTAGGATTTTTGGACGGCGTTGCAGGAATTAAAATTGCATGGATTTCTTCAGCTGCCAGTATAAAAAAATACAAGCACTTGTTATCCCTTACTCGCAGTTCATGAGTAAAATCTCATTAGATTTCTACAAGATAAAAAACATGAACTCTGGCCTAGGACAGTTTTCATGGAGGTTTTCTGAAGCCCTTGCTCAACATGCACCTAATGAATGGTCTCTCTTCGGAATTATACCACCAGACTCAAAAAAAATTGCATCCCGATATCAACCTATTAAAACCAATTTATTAAATCGCATTTTCGAAAATTCGAAAGAGTTTGATTTATGGCATAGTTTGCATCAGTTTCCTGCTCATTTTCCTAAAAAAGGCACTACACATATTTTAACCGTCCATGACCTCAATTTTCTGACAGAAAAAACAGGACGAAAAAAAATTAGATACTTAAATCAGGTTCAAAAAAACGTTGACAATGCATCAGTAATTACTGCTATTTCGAATTTCACAAAGTCTCAAATAGAGGAAAACGTGAACCTCAAGGGAAAGGAAGTAACCGTAATTTATAATGGAGTTCAAGTTGACACTTTTATCGACTCTACCCCACCTGATTATTTGTCAGGTTTAGACTACTTTTTTTCGATTGGAATCTTCAATGAAAAGAAAAATTTCCATGCTTTATTTGACTTAATGCATCAGTTTGCCGACAAAAAATTAGTTATTGCTGGAGTGAATACCACTGCTTACGGCGCTAAACTAAAGGAGTTAATTGTTAAAAAAGGACTAACGGACAAGATAATATTAGTAGGTCCGGTTAGCGAAAAGGATAAGTATTGGTTATATAAAAATTGCACAGCATTTTTGTTTCCATCTCTTGCAGAAGGTTTCGGGTTACCAGTTATCGAAGCAATGCAACTTGGAGCACCTGTTATTACCAGTGACTGTGGCAGTTTGAAAGAAGTCGGGGGTAATGTAGCCAGCTATTTTACTGATTGGAACAGCGAATGCATGGCTCAAGTTATTCAAGAAAAATTAGATAAGATAGAGATTGACCCACACTCGTTCCGAGAAAACAGCAGAATGCATGCAGAGCAGTTCAGTTGGAGTAGAAGTATTAAAGGCTACATTGACCTTTATGAACGGTTATTGTCCTCGAGCTAATTTTCGATTTCAGACTTAGCCTGACAAAAAAACAAGGCATAAAACCCGGAGAATAGTGAGGCTCCAACCTGGCCTTCAATGGTATCTTCTGTAAGAAAAGACAACAAAATTATTACCACAAACGCAATATGATAAGACGTTAATTTATGCGTTTTCAGCGCAACTAAAAAACATAACAGCAGCAACAATAATCCTGTCAACCCTAGGGCAAGGGATGTTGTAATAAACTGGTTATGAGGCTTTAGCCTAGCATTTTCGGATAGTTGTGTTTGGTTTTTATCATATTGCTTATTCATTTTTAACCTGACGTCGCCCGTTCCTGCACCAAAAATCAAAGAGCCACTCGTAGCTTGTAAGCCGGTTTTCCAAAACTCAAGGCGACGCGCAAACGAATAACCTTCATTACTACCTGCTTTATGAAAATAATTATTAAGCTCCCATATTGTTGCATAAAGCCGCTTTTCAATGGATTTATTATCAGCGTATTTTATGTTAGTTATCCCGTGCTCCACTGCGTATATATCCTGATCATTCAGCATCTTCATGCCATTCATATCTTTTCGAAGGTTTTTTGATGTCATGTATCGATAGAGTGTCGCTCTGATAGGTTCACCTGTATTTCCTTGGCCATCGAAATCATGAGCACTGCGTTTATTCCATTCCCTTCTAACCGCTTTATCGTCTATATATATCCACACCTGATTACCATTCTCAAGCATCTGATTTTCATATTGATGCAAATACATATTATTACTAGGAGATATATCTTCTAATTCACCCATTTGAGCCGGTTTAAAGTCTAAAAAAGGCTTAGCTACCTCGTATACTTTGAATAAGGCTCCAGCGATTAAAACGACAAGAACAATCATAATTATCGAACGTACCTTCAATAAGGTACTTGAAAGCTGACCCGAAAATCCAAGTCCAAATAGTAACGCAAAAGGTAAAACCACCAATGCCGTTATTAGTTGAAGATGAATCAAAGTAAATAGTAAATACAACAGAGTTAAAAGGGCAAGTACTTTAATAAAGAATCTCTCCCTCTTTCTTGAAAGTATAGTTATAAGCCAAGAAATGGACAAGTCCATGATTAAACCCAACCTAATGGGAGGAACAAAAACAAATGCATCTCTGACATCATACCCAATAACAATCGAATTCTGGAAGTACTTAAAATGGCTAATACCAGTCGAAACAACTATTCCACTAGTAAGGATGAAGAATATACTATTCAATTCATTTTGAGAAATTCGCTTTTCACTGCCAATAAACAGCGGCATAAGTAGTAACGGGAGTTTTTTCCGAACATCATCTAATCCATACTGTAAATCAGTGGAGTAAAACAGTCCTATTACATGTAATAAAAAAAAAGCCCAAATAGCCCATACTGCTCGATTGGATTTTAGGCGATCCCATTTAGCGGAAAAATCTCTTGAGACTAACCAGTTGGCAGCCAATAAAAACTGTGAGACACTAATAACGAATACAGAGATACTGAGCCCAAAACAGAACCCCGCTAATCCAAGTAAAAAAACATTTCTATGCGTTACTAACGACCTCACCATTTGCGAATTCTCCCAAACGCAAATGAAAAGTTTTTATTGGATAATTGTTTTACTATTTCTTAGAATCTGCGGAGGCTGTTAAAATCCCAGAATATCGCGCCTTTTTATTAAGTACATCGATAGACTCTTGCACTCTAGGGTCATTTTTTAAGCTATGCTCTATCCTTCCTTTCTGATAATAATACCTTGATATAATTTCATTTTCTAAAATTTGTAAAATCTCTTCTTTGTGTAGCAATAGGTCTTTGTCTTTGTTTCCCTTAATATCCGCCACTAACTTTTCATAATCAGCACTAATCCTGTCGTAATATTTGTCTTCTTCAGAAGCTTTTTTTAGTTTTTCTAAAACCATTTCAGTCCTCGTAGTGTAATCGTAATCTTTGCCATCCAAAAAGGACACAAACTCTTGATACTGCTCATCTGACAATGAGAACTCCTTAGCGGTTACAATGCTCTCATTGTTTTTTCTGAATAATGACGCATAGTCGAAAATGTGGTTTTTGCCCAACAATGACGCCGTAACATCTGCAGCATCTGGTAAATCTACTTCAACATCAGGCAGAACTCCCTTACCATCTTTAACGGGCCTCCCTGCATTCGTAAAAAACTGTTTTCTTAATGAATCTGCCACGGCAGTTGCCTTACCATCAGTCTTATTCGAGTAATCCAATTTTTGAATACATCTACCACTAGGAATGTAATATTTGGCAACCGTCACTTTAAATTGCGAATTGTACGTGAGCGGTTTCACCTGCTGCACTAGTCCCTTGCCGAATGTACGTTCGCCAATTACTACGGCTCTATCTAAATCTTGCAAAGCACCACTTACAATTTCTGATGCCGATGCAGACCCTTCGTCAACCAGAACTACCAACGGTATTTCAGTATCTATCGGGGTATTTAATGCTTTGTAACTTTGTTGCCATTCTTTCATTTTACCTTTTGTGTACACCACTTCTGTACCTCTAGGTACAAATATGTTTACAATATTCACGGCTTCATTTAACAGTCCACCACCATTGCCCCTTAGGTCAAATATGAGTTTCGAAATGTTATGTTTTTCTTTTAATTCTTTGAATGCCTTAATGACTTCCTTGCTGGCTGTTTCAGTAAAACTGGTTAGTTTAATGTAACCAACTCCCTCTTCAATAACACCAAAATAAGGGACATCCTTGATTTTAATGTTTTCTCGAGTAAGGGTCTTTTCAATTTCTTCACCGTACCGTTCAATGGTTAGTTTAACATCCGTTTTGGCTTGACCTTTCAATAGTTTAGAAATCTCGCCGGTGTTTTTTCCTTTTACTTCATGTCCGTCAATCGATAAAATAATATCTCCAGCAATAAGCCCAGATTTGAACGCTGGAAAGCCTTCGTACGGTTCTGCTACAACTACGTATTCTCCTTTTTTGCGAATTAAGGAACCTATTCCACCGTATTGGCCGGTTGTCATAAAACGATAATCCTCAATGTCTGATTCCGGAATATAAACCGTGTAAGGATCTAAGGATTCAAGCATTGCGTCAATGCCCGTTTTAATTAATTCTCCTGGGTTGGTTTCATCAACATAATAGATATTAAGTTGCTTATATAAGTTAACGAAAATGTCTAGGTTCTTTGAAATTTCGAAATAATTATCACTTACCGAATTATAAGCAACCAATCCGAATGAACTTACAACTAATACAAGTCCAGCAACGGTTTTCTTTGTTTTTGTCCAAATCATAATTCTTTGTTTTTAACTTCTAGCTTTCGTAAAAGTAGAGTTATTGAACTTTTAATTTCGTTAAAATCTCTTATTCGTGTGTCTTTATACACCAAAGCAAAATAACATTGATAAGAGGTTGCCGTTCCTACCTCAAATTCTTTTAACTGGATTCTGTACGATTCTCTAATTCTGCGCTTGAGTAAATTTCTATCAACTGCTTTTTTAAAATTTCGCTTAGGGACAGAAACCAATAACCGAGGTGTCCCTTCATGAACTTCTTCCATTTTCTCGGCATGATGCACCAAAAGAACTATCGGAGCATGTATTCGTTTTCCCTTTTTAAAAAGAGTATCGATTTCCTGCTTCGACTTCAGCTTATGTTCTTTTCCAAATCGTTGAGACATGACACACAAAAAAAGGGTGAAAACTCCACCCTTTTACAATCTCAATATATTATTACAACTATTTTTTATTGACCTTTTTGGCGTAAGCTTCAATTGCCATAGTCATACTTGGTGCAGTAGGTGTTGGAGCTGGAATATCTACTTTTAGACCTTCTTTTTCGGCTGCTAGTTTGGTTGTAGGACCAAAACAAGCTATTCGAGTTTCCTTTTGCTTAAATTCAGGAAAATTTTGGAACAATGACTTTATTCCAGAAGGGCTAAAAAACACTAACACGTCGTAATAGACATCCGCTAAATCACTTAAATCACTACAAACAGTTCTATAGAAAATACCACGTTCGTAATGAATTCCAGCTTTTTCTAGCGTTTCAGGAACCGTTGGCTTCAATATATCTGAGGTAGGTAGTAAAAATTTTTCTTCTGAATGCTTTTTCAGTAAAGGAATTAAATCAGTAAGTTTAAGCTTACCATGGAAGATTTTTCGCTTTCTAAATACTACATATTTCTGTAAATAGTATGCTGTTGATTCTGATGTACAGAAGTATTTCATGGAGTCAGGAATGGTTATTCTCATTTCTTCAGCCATTCTGAAATAGTGGTCAACTGCATTACGGCTAGTGAATATTACACCGCCAAAATCAAGTAGGTTTAGCTTCTGCTTTCTGAATTCTAGAACTGGTACTCCTTCAACGTGAATAAACGACCTGAAATCTACTTTCAGTTTGTGTTTTTCAGCTAAATCAAAATAAGGTGATTTATCGTTTTCGGGTTTCGGTTGAGAAACCAGAATGGTTTTTACTTTCAAATCCTTCAATTTACAGCCTAATTAATTCCAACAATAAAGCTAAAAAAAGCTTCGTAACCTATTATTCTACAAGGAATTGTGGGCAAATTTAACCAACACCAAAACCGGTAAAATTTCGAGGCCGCAAATGTATAAAATAAAGTACTTCAGTCTAAAACTTTTCTCCCACCAGAAACGCAGCGCCAAACGCGATATTCGATAGAGGTACAAAATTGCTATGATTAATGCGCCCGTGCCTAAGAGAGCAAAAGAGGATAAATGGCTGAATAAAAGCAACACAACTATTGGAAAAAGCAAAACTCCGGTTGCACCGTGAGTTAGAAAATTGAAGAAACTAAAATCATTAAATGCAATTGGCATCTCGAGTAACCACCCAAGCAGGTTATTAATGAACACCTTGATCAAATGAAAAATCAGAAAAATCATAAAAAAAAAGGCAAAACCTTCAAACCCTTCTAGTAGAAAAAGTGGGTTAACATACAGATAAGCGAGATTGGCAAATAATGCGATTACAATAAAGTGAAATATTTCCAATAGCACGACACTCATACTTTCGCTACTGCGTTCTTCTCTGGTAAGTTGGCCTATAAATCGTTTGCTTATTAGTGCATTCGCGTATTGCACCAATTTCTTGTTAAAAATTCGCTTTAGCCCCGCCAAAATCCCTAATGCAATCATAACGCTTACCAATTCCCAAAAAGGTGCTATTTCAACTCGTTCCGACGCAATTAGTGCGACTTGAGACGCATCTAATAGAAAAATCATTGCAGATAGGGGTTCCAAATATTGAGAAAATAATACGTTCACTAATCCTTATTGGGACAAATGACAAATCTATTGAACGCTTTAGTTAAAACTGAAACACTCTAGAAATATTAAACCCTAGTTTCATACCTCCATCGGCCCAGTTTGCCGTAGTATTGGGAATGTAGTTGTTTTCCATGATTCCAGCGGCATTAGTCATAGTTATATGAAAAACATGACCTCCAGTTTCAATTTCAACGCCAATACCAAGAGGATCGTAGTATGCAGTTGGCTTATAATTCTCTCTATAATCCGAAACCACATAAACGTAATCGACAATTAGTCCAACGCGCTTGGTAATCATGAATCTACCGCCAAAACCCAGAGCCAGGTTGGAGTTTTCATCTTCAAGATTATTTCCTTCTCCATCTGTAGTTTTTAAAACCAAATTTCTGTAGAGAAACCCTGGAGCAAGTTCAAAAGAAATTCTATCACCGAAACGACGGGCTACGATTAATTGAGTGAAATAAGAAAGTCTGTTTTGCCAATCATCGTATCTAGTGTCGATTGCTTTTTGGGGAGTAATAGCCATATTTCCTAAAACAACCACTGTAAGCGGGACTTTTCTTTCTTTTTGGGCTAAAACCTTGTACTTGATTGAACCATCAATTAATTCTGAGAATTTACTTCTACCAACTCCTATTTGTAAATCCTCCGTAATTCCATAATCAAACGAAATTCGGATATCATCAGAAATGTCAAGGCCATACAAATTGTGCACTCCACCTCCACTATTTTTTCCGATGGACCCAAACCTGTGCGTAACTCTAAAGTCCAACCCCTTTTTCTTTACCATTGAAGTAGAGTGTAGATTCACCAACTTCATGGTCTTCCACGTAGGGCCTACTCTATAATTTTCGGCAGGTTCTTCTTCTTCAAGCATATCCATTAAGTCGTCTTGAGCGTAGGTACTTAGACAAATAATAGAGGGAATTAGAATTAGTAGTAGCTTTTTCATTAGGCTCTATTTTTTTGGTTTTGGAATGAATGCAAAATCAACGGTTACGTCAATAACTTCCGCAATGTTTTGAAAAACCACGGTTGGAATTTCAATTTTATGGTCTTCTAATTTTACCTTAAATTCACTGTGAATTTTAAAGCCGTTCTTCGTCAACTCAAGTACAGCTTTGATGGTTCGTTCTTGTTCAACTCCATGAATTTTTAATATTCCTTTGGCTTCGACTTCGTATTTGCCCGGTTTACCAAAATCCACATCACCAATTATCTTACCTTTAAAAGAACCTGTTTTGTGTGTTCCAGATTCCATGTAATTCTCATTGAAGTGTTCTTTCATGAGTTCTTTATCGAATTCGAAACTTTTTATTGGGATAATAAAAGCGAAGCTTTTAGAAGCTTTGTTCACCAAAGCCTGTGACTTAGTTGTAACTGCTTCAATGTTCTCCAAAGGAGCCTCAGAGAAGAATTTCACCTTAGTAGATTCTACTGAAAATACGTCCTGAGCAATTGCCGAGCCACTCAAAAGCCCACATATTGCTAATGCTAATAATTTCATTTTCATATTTATTGTTTTAGGAATTAAAATTTTGCGCCCTGGTCGAGCCATTTTTGTAATTTATCTCTGTCTTCTTTAGGTAATGGGCCAGTTGTTGGCATGTCCATTTTTACTAATATTCTATTTTCAAATTTTCCGCTGTCAACCTTTCCTTTAAAAATTGCCGTATTTGTGAAGTCTCCTATTCCAGGACCACTTCCCCCATGACAAGAATTAGCACATTTAGCCTGAATCAATGACTTGATATCTTTCTCATAAGTCAATGTATCTGGAGTAGTATTGTTTGTTGTATCCATTGGAGTTGTTGTAGTGTCTGTTGTATCTACAACAGTTCCTTCAAAACTTGCGCCACAATCAATCCATTTGAGAACAACATCCAGTTCGTCATCAGTCAGTTGAGCTGAACTCGCGGGTGGCATTGTTCGGTCTTCAACTCGGTTACGAACTTTAGCCAATACATTAGTTATCTTGCTTGGGTCTCTAAAATCTCCTGGCCCAGCATTCGTCTCTCCATGACAAATGATACATTTTGCTTCAAAAATTGCTTTTGCACCTGCATCGTAGTTTATTTCTTTACAATCTAATGAAGGGTCCACAACCGGTTCTGTGGTGTCAAACACCTCTTTTTTACAAGATTGTCCAAGTATTAATCCGGATAATCCAACAATAATTAAGACCTTAGTTTTAAGCATAAAAATCAGTTTTGATATTGCAATATAGTACTTTTGCGAAACTAAAAACATCAATAAAAAAAGTATGAGTACAGACCGTTTTCAAGCGCACGATTATTATCAAATGGATGAATTTTTGACGGACGAACAAAAGATGATTCGTTCGGCAGCTAGAGATTGGCTCAAACAAGACGTTTCTCCAATAATCGAGGAATATTACGAAAAAGGTGAGTTCCCAAAACAAATTGTACCTGGACTGGGCGCGATTGGAGCTTTTGGGCCTTATATTCCTGAACAGTACGGCGGTGCTGGTCTTGACCAAATATCGTATGGTTTATTGATGCAAGAATTGGAACGTGTTGATTCCGGAGTTCGCTCCACAGCATCAGTCCAATCTTCATTGGTGATGTACCCAATTTGGAAATATGGAACTGAGGAACAACGTCAAAAATTTCTTCCAAAATTAGCTTCTGGTGAATGGCTGGGTTGCTTTGGACTTACCGAACCTGATTATGGGTCAAATCCTTCCGGAATGATTTCGAATTTTACCGACGAGGGCGACCATTATTTGTTGAACGGAGCGAAAATGTGGATTTCAAATGCGCCGTATGCAGAAGTTGCCGTGGTTTGGGCAAAAGATGAGTCTGGTAGAATTCATGGTTTGCTAGTTGAAAAAGGAATGGAAGGTTTTACTGCACCTGAAATGCACGGAAAACATTCACTTAGAGCATCTTGTACTGGTGAGTTGATTTTCGATAACGTAAAAGTTCCTAAAGAAAACTTATTACCCGGAAAGTCTGGCCTAGGAGCGCCATTGAGTTGTTTAGATTCAGCTCGTTACGGAATTGCATGGGGAGCTATTGGAGCTGCTATGGATTGTTACGATTCTGCTTTGCGCTATTCAAAAGAAAGAATTCAGTTTGATAAACCCATTGGCGGTTTTCAATTGACTCAAAAGAAATTGGCCGAAATGATTACTGAAATCACAAAAGCCCAATTGCTAACGCATCGTTTAGGTATTTTGAGAAATGAAGGGAGAGCAACAACTGCGCAAATTTCTATGGCGAAAAGAAACAATGTAGATATGGCGATAAAAATTGCTCGAGAGGCTCGTCAAATTCATGGTGCTATGGGAATTACAAGCGAATACTCTTGTATGCGACACATGGCAAACTTAGAATCAGTAATTACTTACGAAGGAACGCACGACATTCATTTATTGATTACCGGCGCTGATGTTACTGGAATTCCTGCCTTTAAATAAGGGAACAGTCCAGACTTTGACGTCTCTTCCATAGAAACTGAAGACACCCTTGACTAAGAAACTAGTAAATGGATTCCGTATTAAATTTTTGAATTTGTTTTCTTTTTGAAAATAAACTCATCTGATTTTAGGAATAACGAGCTAGTTTTATGCCTGATTATTTCTTCCTTGTAATGGTATAATCTACCATTTGAAGTAAGCTTTTTCGGGCTGGGTTGTCAGGCATTCTCATCAAAATTTTTTTTGCCTTTTCGGTGTATTCTAACATCACCTTTTCGGCATAATCTATTCCTCCTTGTTCCTTAACGAAGGCAAATAGTTCCTCAACCTTTTTACGATTGGTGTTGTGGTTCTTAACAATGTTAATCATTTGTCGCTTTTTTAACCATGAGGTTTTATTGAGCGCGTAAATGAGTGGCAAAGTTGTTTTCTTCTCTTTAATATCTATTCCAGTTGGTTTGCCAATATCTTGCCCATAACCGTAATCGAACAAGTCGTCTTTTATCTGAAAAGCTATGCCAACGTTGATTCCAAATTCGTGCATCGCCTCTACATCTTCTTCATTTTTACTAACAGAAGCGGCACCTGCAGCGCAACATGCCGCAATTAGTGTAGCCGTTTTACCCCTGATGATGTCGTAGTACACCGATTCGTTCATGTTTAACGTTCGAGCTTTTTCCATTTGAAGCAACTCACCTTCACTCATTTCCTTAACTGCTCTTGAAACTATTTGCAGCATTTTATACTCGCCATTGTCAACCGCAAGCAATAATCCTTGAGAGAGTAAATAATCGCCAACTAAAACGGCAATTTTGTTTTTCCAAAGTGCATTTAATGAGAAAAATCCTCTGCGTTTGTGAGCATCATCAACCACATCATCATGCACCAAGGTCGCAGTATGTAAAAGCTCGATTAACGAAGCCGCGTGGTACGATGAGTCGTTTAAGTTGCCAAACATTTTGGCCGACAAAAACACGAACATGGGTCGCATTTGCTTACCCTTTCGCTTTATGATGTAGTGAGTTATTTTGTCAAGTAGCGGAACCGTACTTTTCATTGAAGAACGAAATCGTTCCTCAAAGACTTGCATCTCTGCTTTAATGGGTTCCTTTATTTCATCAACTACCGACAACTTTCCGAATGTGCTTCAAAAGTATAGGTTAATACAAATTGAAGAATAGTAATGTTGTGATAAATAATTGAAACGGTCTTTTGGTTTAACTTAAACCATTTCCACCACCTGCGCAATTTTATTTAAACCTCAGTACTTTTCACATCATCCACTTTCTTTTTTCCCTTAAAAAAAAGTTCCAAAGAAAAAATTCTTGACTTAAAACAAAATCGCACTTCATTTTTGAAATCAACAAGTGCAGCCGAGTGATTTTCAAGCGCAGCTCTCAACTTCTCGGTTTTACTAGTTGATTTCTGCGATTTCAGCTTATTTTCTTTTTGTGTCAAACCCGGCCTAATAAGATTTCAGGCTAGTTGATTTCCTATTTAAAGTAAGATTTAGTTGGGCTATAAATACTCCAAAAATGCAAATCTCGAAATGTGTTCCGCGCCAAGGCTCTCCAAGTGATTGGTGTGCAGTTGACAGTCGATTAATTGATAATTAGCGTGCTGCACAAAGTGAATAAAACCGTATTTACTTGCATTACTGATATGGGTGAACATACTTTCTCCACAAAAAACTCCATTGCCCAAATCAACACCGTAAAGACCTCCAACAAGTTCACTGTTTTGCCAAACTTCAACCGATTTTGCCAAGCCTTGTTCATGTAGTCTCGAATAACCGTTGACCATTGATTCAGTAATCCACGTCCCGGGTTGGTCTCTCCGTTTTGCCGTCGAGCAATTTCGGACTACCTCTTCAAATGCTTTATTCACGGTGACCTCAAAAGCGTTTTTTCTAAAAAGCTGTTTCATACTTTTGGAAACCTTGAGTCTTTCGGGATAAAGTACGAACCTTGAGTGCGGTGACCACCATTGAATCATCTCGCCATCATTAAACCAAGGAAATATTCCTTTTGAATAAGCAAGTTTTAAGCGTTCGGGAGATAAATCTCCACCGGCAGCTAGCAAACCGTCAGAGTCGGCTTGGGAAACATCTGGGAATTCGAGATTATCGTTAAGAAAGTGAATCATTTTACTGAGGTGATTAAAGCAATAAAGTATCAGACAGAATCCTGCTACTTCAACACTGCCTTATTCTTATTGGCCAACTGGCCACAAGCAGCATCAATATCTTTTCCTCGGCTTCGGCGCACTTTTGCCACAATTTTCTGTTTCGCCAAAAAGTCAACAAAAGCATCAACGCGCTCTTCCGGAGATTTGGCAAACAACTCATCGTCCGTAGAATTGTACTCAATAATATTGACCTTGGAAGGAACTTTTTTACAAAATCGAGCTAATTCTCTAGCATCTTCCAAACTGTCGTTGAAGTCTTTGAAAATAATGTATTCAAATGTGACAACTTGTTTTGTCTTTGAATAATAGTAATTCAATGCTTCTGCCAATTCCTTTAGATTGTTTTGATCGTTAATAGGCATTATTTCGCTGCGCTTTTTATCGTTCGCCGCATGTAACGAAAGCGCCAGATTAACTCTAGATTCATCATCGCCCATTTTACGAATCATTTTGGAAATACCAGCAGTGGAAAGTGTGATTCTTTTTGGCGACATGCCCATACCATCTTCACTTGTAATCATTTCGACACCTTTCATTACTTCCCTATAATTAAGGAGCGGTTCTCCCATGCCCATCAGCACAATATTTGAAAGGCTCTTGTTGTAATTACTCATAGCTTGGTTATTTATTTCAACTACTTGGTCCACTATTTCTGAGGCCTTTAAGTTCCTCATTAATTTGAGTTTTCCTGTTGCACAAAAACTACAAGAGAGGCTGCAACCTATTTGAGAAGAAATACAGGCGGTCATTCGCTTTTCGGTAGGAATAAGAACACCTTCTACAACCCTTTTATCAGCCGTTTCGAATGCCGATTTAATGGTTCCGTCGTTACTAATTTGCTCATCTTTTACACTGATTGGTAATATCTCAAAATCATTTTCCAATCCGCTTAAAATAGCAGCCGGCAAATTATTCATTTCACTGAAAGTGCGTACGTGCTTTTTCCATAACCAATGATATACTTGCTTCGCACGAAATTTTGGCCAGCCATATTGGTCCATGTGCACTTGCAGCTGTTCTAAATCTAAGGTTCTAATGTCTATTTTATCGCTTTTCATCCCTTAAAAAGTATTCGTGCAAGGTGTAAATCTTCCGGAGTGGTAATCTTTATGTTGTTTCGTTCTCCTTCAACTAAATTAATTCGCTCACCCATTGCCTCAACAACACTGGCATCATCCGTGAACGTTTCACTAAAGGGCTGGTTGTATGCATTCTGCAAAATTTCATATCGAAACGTCTGTGGAGTTTGAATGGTTCTGTACTTGGAACGATCTACCCAGTTTGAATTGCCGTTGTCGATTTCTCGAAGCGTTTCCACAACTTCCGTTGACGGAATTGCGTTTCCTTGACTTTTCGCTTCTATATAGCATTGATTAATTAATGCCGTTGACAATAAAGGCCTTACTCCATCGTGTATCGCAACTAAGTCATTATTTGACCCAGAAATAGATTTGAGGCCATTGGTTACGGACTCGTATCTACTTTTTCCACCAAAGACAATACTCACCCGATTGTCCATTGCAATGGAAAGGCTATTCCATTTTTCTTCATAGGCCTCAGGAATTACGACTACAACTTGAAGCTCCGCATCACTTTGCAGAAATTTAGCAATGGTACATTCTAAAATGGTTTTGTTACCAAGCATTAAAAATTGCTTAGGCGTTTCAGACTGCATTCTGGAACCCGAACCCCCTGCAACGATTATGGCAAACTTTTTACTTTCCATCAGAAACAAAAAAAGGAGCTATAAATATCTCCCTTTCTTTGTGTTATATCTTATAAAATCAAGCTATAAAATTAGCATGGCATCACCATAAGCCAAAAACTTATATTCCTGTTCTATGCCTTCTTTGTAGGCCTTCATCATTAAATCGTAGCCACCAAAAGCGCATACCATCATTAATAAGGTAGATTCAGGCTCATGGAAATTAGTAACCAAACAGTTTGCAACTTTAAAATTGTATGGAGGAAAAATAAACTTGTTACTCCAGCCTTCGTAAGGCTTTAGTTCACCAAGTGTAGAAACTGAACCTTCCATGGCACGAAGAACCGTTGTTCCTATGGCACAAACTTTTTTCTTTTCCTTTTTCGCTCTATTCACTCTATCTGCACAACCCTGAGTAATAATCATTTCTTCAGAATCCATTTTGTGCTTAGTCAAATCCTCAACGTCAACTGGTCTGAACGTTCCCAATCCAGTATGTAAAGTCATCATTGGAAATTCAACACCTCTAATCTCCAGACGTTTCAACAATTGCTTGCTGTAATGCAATCCTGCAGTAGGAGCCGCAACAGCACCTTCATGTTGAGCAAATACCGTCTGAAATCGATCTTCGTCTTCTGGTTCAACTGGTCTCGATATGTATTTTGGAAGTGGAGTCTCACCAAGTGAGTACAATGTGTCTTTGAATTCCTCATAAGGTCCGTCAAATAAAAATCGAAGTGTTCTACCTCTTGAGGTTGTGTTGTCGATTACTTCTGCCACGAGCTCATCGTCCTCGCCAAAATAAAGCTTGTTTCCAATTCTAATTTTACGAGCTGGGTCCACAAGCACATCCCAAAGGCGGCTTTCCTTGTTCAACTCACGCAACAAGAAAACCTCGATTACCGCACCTGTTTTTTCTTTGTTACCGTACATTCTGGCAGAGAAAACCTTGGTATCGTTCATTACTTTAATGTCTCCTTCATCGAAGTAATCCAATACATCTTTGAATTGCTTGTGTTCGATTTTACCTGAATCGCGATGTATGACCATCAATCGAGATTCGTCTCTATTTTTAGCAGGTTCTTGAGCGATTAACTCTTCAGGTAATTCAAACTTAAACTCGGACAATTTCATTCCCATAATACAAGGTTTTTCGTTTAAAAAAAAGCGGATGCAAAAGTATAAATTACAAGGAGATAGCCATGATCTATTTCATCACCATAAATTCCGATATTTAACCTGATTATCACCAAGCTAACTGCGCTCATTTTAAAGGTTTTTTAAATCTTGAGAAATGCAATAAATGCTACTTTCGTTGGCTTAGTTTTATGAAAAAACGATTTTTTAATTCTGCTTCCTGGCCGCTAGTTGTCGCTGTTGTATTTGCGTTGGGCTACTTTTTTGGGGTGATGTTTCAAGGAAAGCAGCAAATTTCACTTCCTCAATTTCAAGTTAGCAATCAATCTAAACTCAATCAAATAATTGATTACATAGACAACGAGTATGTTGACAGTACAGACCGCGAACAACTTGTAGATGAAACCATAGAAAATCTCCTTCAAAAACTCGATCCACACTCTTACTATATTACTGCTGCCGATTTGCAGGCTATGAACGAACCTCTTGAAGGAAGCTTCGAAGGAATTGGGGTTCAATTTAGTATTCAGAAAGATACAGTGGTTGTAATTACTCCAATATCAGGTGGGCCAAGTGAAAAAGTTGGTGTTGTGGCTGGGGATAGAATAATAAAGGTTGATGGGGAATTAATTGCTGGAACTGGTATCAAAAACGCAGATGTTATGCGTATTTTAAAAGGTGAAGGTGGAACTAAAGTTGTTATAGATGTGCAACGAAACTTAACTCCTGAGTTAATGCCATTTACCATTACACGTGGAAAAATTCCTATTTACTCTGTAGATGTTGGTTACATGATAAACGACACTACCGGCTACGTAAAAGTGAGTCGTTTTTCTCGCGAAACGTTCAAGGAATTCAGAAAAACATATACCACTTTGCTGAATGAAGGAATGACCAAAATGGTATTAGACTTGCGTGGCAATGGTGGTGGATTCATGGATGCAGCCATTGATATGGTTGACCAATTTTTAGAAGAAGACCAGCTAATAGTGTACACAGAAGGAAGGGCACGATCTAGGAAAAATTACACAGCCACTTCTTCCGGTGAATTGGTCGGTATTGAATTGTCTGTTCTGTTAGACGAAAGCTCTGCATCCGCCAGCGAAATAGTTGCTGGTGCCATTCAAGATAACGATCGAGGTATTGTACTGGGCAGAAGGTCATTTGGAAAAGGATTAGTTCAAGAACAATCGAGTTGGCCAGATGGTAGCGCTACAAGACTTACAATAGCAAGGTACTACACACCGTCTGGCAGATGTATTCAAAAACCCTATGACAATGGATTAAAGGCTTACCACGCGGAAGTCTATGACCGTTATGAAAACGGAGAATTGGAAACTAAAGACAGTACTAAAATTGCCGACAGTACCATTTTTAATACTGTCGGAGGACGTGAAGTATTTGGTGGTGGTGGAATATCTCCTGATGTTTTTATTCCAATTGACACGAACGGTGCGAGCATATTGTTATCTAGAATTTTTTATTCTGGAGCTTTTTACCAATTTGGATTTAGCTATGCAGATAACAACAGAGCTGAATTAAGTCGTTTCGAAAATGCAGACAGTTTTGTTGAGAGTTTTGAATTTGAGGGAGAGGTTGAAGATGCGTTCAAAGCTTTTTTAATCGATAAAAAAATTGAAATCAACAATGAGCAATATGAAATTTCAAGAGCTATAATTTCGGTTCGAGTGCGAGCAGGAATTGGTAGAAATATTTTCTCGGACCTAGCTTTTTTTCCAATACTCCACGAATTAGATTCAACCGTCAAGACCGCGGTTAAAGCCAACTTAAATTCAATTAATTAGACTGTACGCTTCCTCCAAGTATAAATTCAAATCTGGTGGGGACTCAACGCCAGTTGGTTTGATTCGTTTATGACCTAACCGAACTACAATCAAATTATCTGTTGGTACAACTGCGATGTATTGCCCCAAAATTCCGCGTGCGTAGAACACTTTTTTACCTTCAAAATCATGTAACCACCAGTGTAAGCCGTATCTTTTTATTTGCTTACCATTAACATCGAGAATCGCTGCCTTTTTCAAGGACTCTTCTACGAATTCAGGATTCACTATCGTGTCTCCGTTCCAAACACCTTTATTCAAATACAATTGTCCAATCCTTGCAAAATCTCGAGCATTGCTATTGAAACAGCAAAACCCTTTTTCGTTACCACCTTCATAATCCAAACTCCAAAGGGCAGCATTTTTAGCGCCTATTCTATTCCAAATCTTTTTCGAAACGTATTCCGATGTGGACACTCCACTGGTTTCCGAAATAATGAAACTGAGTAATTGGCTATTTCCCGATCGGTATTGGAAGTGTTTTCCCGGTTCATTCTCAACTTTGTAGGAATAGGTCAAGCTTTCTAAATCAAACCCATAATTAGCCTTTGCTGGATATGCAAATGGATTTATGTAATTCTCATCGAAATTAATTCCAGAACTCATTTGCAACAAGTCGCGAATTGAGCATTTTGGAAAAGCGGTTACATCAAATTTTGGTAAGTAGAGCGAAATAGGATCGTCTAGCGAATTTATTTTACCTTCAAGAATAAGACTTCCAACAGCAATATTGAGGATACTCTTTGCCATTGAAAACGAATTACTCAAGCTGTTTTCTGAATAATTCTCCCAGTATTGTTCGTGGATAATTTCATTGTTCTTTATTACCAGATAAGCAACTGTTCCTAAATCGTAGAGCTTTTCTAATGATTCTGGCGAAATGTTTTTGTTGTTGAGATTGGAACTAACATTCCATGGCTGGTAATTAGTTGCCAAAACTTCTCGATTTGAAAATATGCCGTATTCGTCAATCGCTGGGCCTAATCTCCCTTTAAGTATCGTGTTTTGGATGGTATTATAAAAATGTGAATTATCCGTTACCACGAGTACAACATGCAAAACAACGGATACAAGGGCAACAATAAAAAATAGTCTTAGCTTTTTCATGGCGTTTCAACTAATTTAAAATTAAACAGTTCAGAAAGATGATGTAATAGCTTGTAAGTAACCTCATTCAAATTAACCTTCTGGCCTATCTCTTTTTCGAGAGAAGTAACCTGCCTGTCGCTTATTCCACATGGAATAATGTTGTCGAAGAACGATAAGTCATTATTGACGTTTAATGCCAAGCCGTGCATCGTTATCCAGCGAGAACAACGAATACCCATGGCGCAAATCTTTCGGACTCTTTGAGGGTCATCAACATCTAACCAAACGCCTGTAAATCCTTCATAGCGGCCAGATTCAATTCCATATTCTCTTAAAGTACGAATCACCGCTTCCTCTAAGAATCGCAGGTATTTATGGATATCGGTAAAGAATTTTTCTAAATCTAAGATAGGATACACCACTAATTGACCCGGGCCATGATGCGTAATATCTCCACCTCGATTAATTTTATAATAGGTTATTCCCAGTTCTTTTAACGTGTTTTGTTCAGCAAGTAAATGCGATTCGTCACCGCTTTTGCCTAGCGTATAAACCAAGGGGTGCTCACAAACTAGAATATGGTGCTTTGTTTCTTCAGAAAAATCAGCATTTTTTCGCTGCGTTAACTTAATGTCAACGTTTTGTTTGCACAATTTCTCTTGGTAGTCCCAGCCCTTTTGGTATTCAATTAACCCAAGGTTCTCAAGAGTAACTTTTTCCAAAAGTTGGTAATTAGATGTTTGCTAGTTTATTCTTTAATTCGGTAATAACACCCACCTCCACAGGGTCAATCCCCCTAAGATCAGCAATGTAAACAGAAGCCCAGTCTGTAATAGAAATCAGATAATATGCATTCAATACATCGGAATCAAATTTGGACCATAGCTCAATGCAATTTGCCCCTTTTGATTTCATTAAATCAATACTGAAATTCATTCTTTCCGCTGTTCTAAAATAGTCGTTTTTAGTTCTGAGAAAAACCGGAACCGCTTCCGGATGTTTGTCTGCCCAGCCAACTAATTCATTGTGGTTCATTTCTGGAACCGGTGCGTTCCAACAAAGCATTTTTGAATTCTCGTTGATTTGTTGCTTAAATCGAGTAGCAACACCGTCAAACCTTGCAGCAGAATATATGAGAGGCAGTTTGTTGTTTAGTTTTTCAGCTAATTCTTTTCCTTGGGCTTTTATAGATTCAATTTGCTCATCAATCAATTGAGGCACTTTGGCCAAATCATTTATAACAGAATCGGATACCAACCCAAAATTCGCCAATAAGTGAAATAATAACGTGCTAGAATACCCAAATGCCGCTCTAGGCGGAAAACCTGGTGGCATTTCAAGGAAATTATAACCTTTTTCTGTGGCAATTTGCAATACTTTACCACCAGAGGTTAAGCAGGCCACAGTAGCTCCTTTTTCTTGTGCTTTCGACAAAGCCTCTAGCGTCTCTTCGGTATTTCCAGAATACGAAGAAGCTACAAACAATGTGTTTTCATTAATAAATTCAGGTACAGAATAATCTTTATTGACAATTATCGGAATAGTACATTCTGTTGCTATTATTTGAGAAGCTATAGTCCCACCAATTCCAGAACCCCCAAGGCCACTTATTACAACATTACTGAACTCCATAGCTTTTGCATCCCACTTGGAGTTTCGAGCAATGTCAAGTGCATCACGCATATGCTTCGGAAAAGCTTCAACTAAGTTTTTCATATAAAAAATCTTTGCGTAAAAAAAAGCCGAACAATGTCGGCTTTCAATTTAGAATTTAGTTTTTCAAGAACTTCCTAGTGAATTGAGATTCACCATTAAACATTTTGAAAATGTACATACCACTTTCCAGCGATGAAAAATCAATTTCAGTCTTGGAGTTAGACTCTAGCTCCACCTCAGCTGAAAGCACTTCATTTCCGCCTAAATCGTACACTACGAAGTTACTTACACCATCAATAGATCCAGAAGAAATAGTCATGGTTTGATTATCATTATTGTAAAAGGCACTCAAGTCATCTGAATTGAACTCTTCTGTGCTTATTCTAACTCCACAAGTTGTATCCACATAAGAGGTAACGGTAATTTCAACAGAACAATCTAATTCATTAAAAGCAATGATTTTAAACGTTGTGGTCTCCTTAAAGGCCAATTCTTTAGTCGTTCGCTTAGAAGTGACTGTATTCCAAAGAATTCTATCGGCATCCGACGTTACTACAAATTCATCTGGCTCGCCTTCACAAAGCGGATTGGTAACGGAACTGGTTTGACTTTCAAATACCAATGTTGGCAATTGACTAACTCTTAACATTAGGCTGTCCTTAGAAACACAACCTACGTTAATACCTTCCAAATAAATTGTTGCGTCAACTGCTGGAAATAAAGTAACGTTAGTTGCATTGACATTTGCTGCACCTCCAACGAGCGCGGATGCTGGCGACCACGTATATATTTCTCCACCAGTTGCATTTGCGGCTCTAGACTCTCCTCCGCAAAGCACAGTATCTTCTGCATTTCCTAACAAAGCAATAGTAATACCTGTACCTGGAGTCGGCGGTTTAGAAACTCTAATGTTACGGCTCAATGTAGTTGAACAGCCATTTGTTCCTTCAACTTCACACGAATACACAGCACCAAATGTCGTATCTATTTGACCAGTGATAAAACTGTCTGTTCTACTTCCTATAATCTGCCCGTAAGTTGTAGCGGACCAAGAATATTTCACATGACCTGGTGTAGCCTTCAATGTAAAGTTTTGTCCTTCACATACATCTAAATCTCTAGAAACGTATCCTTCAACAAAAACAGAGTATGCTACAGTTGGAAGTGGTTTAGAGGAAATGGAAATACTTGCCATACTCGAACATCCAGAAGCGGTATCCAGGCCACTAACCATTAAAGTATCTTTCTTAGTAATAATTGCAATAGTAGAATCTCCCGAACCTATAATGCTCGTGCCCCGCAGGTAAGTGAAGGTCATTCCAGTTCCAACACCCTTAATCGTAACTGTATCGCCAACGCAAATAGCCGTGTCCGATGTTGTAATTCCAACAGGAGTTGAAACACTATTAACCACGACAGCTTCTCCGACAGAAGCGGAACAACCAGTAGTTGAGTCTAATCCTACAACCCAAACACTGTCATTTGAAGTAAATGTTGCTTTTAGAGTATCCATCATACCAATCATTCCGTTATTAGAGGAAACCATGTATGAGGAAGCACCTGAACTATAAATATCTATTGAATCCCCAGAACAAATTGTGTCTTCAGATAAAGTAAGTACAACAATTGGTAAAGCTTTTACTGCAACCTTTTTACCTGCACTGCTGGAACAACCACTGGGGTCAGAGCCAACAACCCAAACACTATCATTGGCAGAAAATGAAACATCTAAAGAGTCTCCTGTGCCTAGAGACATTGAGGAGTTTGCATACGTGTATGTAGCGGCACCGTTTCCTTTAAATCGAATTGAATCTCCAGAACAGATAGTATCCGACGAAGATGAAAGAGTAACAATGGGTATTGTATCAACGGTAATTTTCTGTCCTTTGCGAGCTGTACACTGATTATTAAACGCGTACGCCTGTTCCACCCAAACACTATCATTTGCCGTAACTGCTATTTTTATTGAATCTCCCGTTCCGAGCAATCCAGACATATTTCTATAATTGAATGGCTGAGGCCAAAAAGATGTTGCCTTCAATTGCACGGAGTCACCGACACAAGCCATGGTATCTGAAAGCGTAAAGTTAATCTGAGGTTGACTATAAATGTCTAACCCAAAAGTAACTGTGTCTCTGACTCCAGCGGAATCACCAATTAGACGATAAAAAGTATATTGATTCGGGTAGAGATGAACTGTGTCGTTATTTACAGTGATTCCTGCAGCATCACCGAATACAACTTGCCAAGTGTAAGATACACCACTTTGTCTAGTGCTCATCGCATAAACCTTAGCAGTGTCTCCCATACAAATTGTATCTCCTCCAGACGTACCGTGAAAAGAAGTTTGAGCGCTTGCCGTTGGGCTTGAGAGAATACCGCACATAACTGTGGCACCAATAATGACAGATTTAAGCACGTTTAGTATAGAATACTGCATAAAAAATATTTTAGTTTTTCAAACCTCCAAAACTATGCACTTTAACCGTACTAACCAAAATGAACTATTAATTGGTTCCACGTGATTTCGAAACATTTTATTCTCTATCTGAATTAACTTGTATTAAACTGTATTTCAACGACATAAATGACATTAACCTGCATGCTGGTTAAATTAGGTTAAGCAAAATTAGTACGCCTAGAGCCTCTAGTATATTTGTTTCTCAAATAAAATCTCTTGAGCAATAGACTTATTTCTTGGTTAATCAGTGGCGTTGTGTTTTCAATTATTGCCTTAATCAGCATCCAATTATTTTGGATTAACCGAGCAATATCCATTAGCCATGAAGAATTTGACAGGTTGGTTCATAAGGCACTTTCTAGTGTTGTTGAAGTACTTGAACAGGAAGAGGCATTAAAGAAGATAAAAACGCACCAGCAGGGAAGATTCCTCTTCACCTCAAACGAAAGTATAAACGACGAAGACCTTATGCAAGACTCCGCATACAAGTATTTGGTTTTCAAAGAATTCGAAAAAAAAGATGCTGGTATTGAGGTACGTGTTGTAGAAGAACAAGGCGGAAAAAAAACGGTCACGGACTACATTACTGCAGGTCAACACAAAGTTGATATTGTAGATTCGGAGGATAACTTGTCGTATCACACCGATGGTGAGGAAGGGGAAAGTTATTATTCAAGCGACCTAAAAGTGAATCTAGATACCGCAGTAAAGAGCCAACTGGTTAATAAAACAATTCTCGTAAGTGACATTGTGCGGAGCTTGATGGAGGTTGATTTATCAGAGAAAATTGAAGATCGAATTGATGTTGAACGAGTGGACAAACTTCTGAAAAAGTTTTTCCTTGAAGAGGGTATAAAGCTCCCGTTTTATTTTGGGGTTTTTGATTTGGAACAAGAATTAAGGACCGGGAATTATTCAGATAGTCTTCTAACCAGTGAACTTCAGCCGTTTGAAATTAATTTATTTCCAAAAGACATAATGGGACAGAAGGCCTCACTCAAGGTGTTTTTTCCTCGACGCTTAAAATATATTTTTAGCTCTATATCGTATCTATTGTTTTCGAGTGTTCTAATTATTGTGCTCATTTTAATTGCATTTTACTACAGCATCAGAACTATATTGAAACAGAAAAAAGTTTCGGAAATTAAAAACGACTTCATTAATAACATGACCCATGAACTTAAGACTCCAATTTCTACAATTTCGTTAGCATGTGAAGCTTTGAATGATCCCGATATTACTGCTACACCGAGCCTAATGAATAGATACATCGGAATTATTGGCCAAGAGAATAAACGACTAGGTGTGCAAGTAGAAAATGTACTCAAAAGTGCTATTTGGGGTAGTCAAGCTTTTAAAATGAATTTAGAACCTGTTCAGATGCATTCTATTATTCAAGATGCGGCTTCGAAATTTCAAATGCAGCTTAGAGAAAAACAGGGCAATGTTGAGTTACACTTAGACGCTAAATCAGACAATTTGATGGCGGATAGGGTGCATATTACAAATGCGATATACAACCTAATAGACAATGCGATTAAATACACCAAAGAACAACCACAGATTTCGGTTGTTACTTCTAATGATAAAGACAATTTGTTGATCTCTGTTACCGATAATGGAATCGGAATAAGTAAGGAAAATCAGCAGAAAATATTTGATAAACTATACCGAGTACCTACAGGTAATTTGCACGATGCAAAAGGCTTTGGGCTTGGGTTAAACTATGTGAAAACAGTAACGGAAAGACACCGTGGCGAGGTGAAAGTAAATAGTAAATTGAATAAAGGAAGTACTTTTACACTGACGTTACCAATGAACAATATACAAGAGTGATATGATAGAAAAAGAAGAAATAAAATTACTGGTTGCAGAAGACGACCATAACTTAGGTGACTTGTTATCGGAATACCTTACTGCAAAAGGATTTTCGGCTGAATTGAGACGAAATGGAAAAGAAGCTTTGGATGCTTTTAGAACAAGTCATTACGACCTATGCATTTTTGATGTGATGATGCCAGAGAAAGATGGGTTTACATTGGCAAAAGACGTATTGAAAATTAACCCTGAAATTCCAATTATATTTTTGACAGCCAAGTCTATGAAAGAGGATAAAGTTGAAGGGTTTAAGCTGGGTGCAGATGACTATCTTACTAAGCCTTTTAGCATGGAAGAATTGCTGTTGAGAATTCAAGCGATTCTGAAAAGAACTCGAAAAGAGCGCGATCACCAAAAGCAAGAGAAGTTTGAAATTGGAAGATTTGCTTTCAACTCTAAGTTACAAGAGTTAGTTATTGATGGTGATACTCAAAAATTGACTTCAAAAGAAAACGATTTGTTGAAGTTGCTTGCTTTGAACTTGAATGAAGTTACCGATAGAAGTTATGCCTTAAATAGAATTTGGGGTGACGACTCGTATTTCAACTCAAGAAGTATGGATGTGTATATTACCAAACTCAGAAAATACCTCAAGGGAGACGATAACTTAGAGATAGTGAACGTACATGGAAAAGGGTTTAAGCTATTGACCAAGGACTAGAAATTCTGGTCTTTCGCTTTTAGCCATTAATCAAATGAAATAAGGACTTGGTTTTTCTCAACCGCTTGTCCTTTTTTTATGTCTATTGATTTCACAACTCCATCCGCCGCTGCTTTAATATTGTTTTCCATTTTCATGGCCTCAAGAACTAGTATTGCATCACCTTTCGATACTGAATCGCCTTCCTTTACCAGTACATTAAGCACAAGCCCTGGCATTGGAGCTTTCAAGTTATCCGCTTTAACCTCAGCTAAACTTGACATGCCCAGCTGGTCAAGCAATTCATCAAATTTACTTTTAGCCTGCAGTGAATATTGATTTCCATTAACACTAATGGTATAGGTTTTTGAAAGTTCATCCTTTTCGAGGATGTAAACATCATATCCAACCCCATCGTGAATTACGTGAAAAGAATCGGTTGATTCAGAAACAACATCTAAATTGACTTCTTCACCATTCAGGGTCATTTTAGAATCAATGTCCTTCTCAATTTCGTACGTTTTTTCCTTTCCAATTACTTTCATACCCACACCGTTTATTAGAACCCAAAAATAGCCATATCATTTAATGGTCGTGCACAAATTGTGTTGGAAACCTTCCTAGAATACCCCTACCATCGTTTAGTGATAATTCTAAATTTGTTTATGCGAAAAATCCTTGCTCTTCTTTTCCTAGTTTCTATCTTCTCTTGCAAAAATTCTGAACAGGTCTTACCTCAAGAAAAAAAAGCTGAAGCAAATATTCCGGCCAAAAAAGAAAATCGAAAAAAGCAACCCCAATACCAAGCTGCTAAACCCCTGGTTTGGAACTTAATTCATACTAGGCTTGATTTGGGGTTCGATTTTGAAAAAGAAACCGTTATTGGAGAGGCTGTTCTTACCCTTTCGCCTCACTTTTATAATCAATCTACCTTATTACTTCACGCAAAAGCATTTAATATTGAAAGCGTAAGGCTACTTGATGACTCACTAAATACTTCATCTTATGAATACGACGGAGAAAAATTAACCATTCTATTCTCCAATCTACTTACCAAAAAAGATACAGTTAACATCTTGATTAAATACGTTGCAAACCCTAACGAAGTTGAGGAACGCAGTGGGAAAGCAATAAGAGGCGGCCAAGGATTGTATTTTATAAACGCGCAAAAAACTCAAGCAGAAAAACCAACCCAAATTTGGACACAAGGCGAAACAGATTTTTCATCGTGTTGGTTTCCTACCTTAGATGAACCCAACCAAAAAATGACTCAAGAAATTGCCGTAACTGTTCCAGATAATTACAAAACGCTGAGCAATGGTACTTTGGAATTTTCTACCGAAAATGGAAATGGTACACGGACCGATATTTGGGCGCAAAATAAGCCTCATTCCCCATACCTCGTTATGCTAGCTGTTGGCGATTTTGCTGTTTATGAAGATACTTGGAGAAATCTCTCGGTCGATTATTACACCGAGCCTGATTACCACGACGATGCACCACATATTTTTGGCGAAACACCAGCAATGATGGAGTTTTATTCTAAACTTTTAGGCGTTGATTATCCTTGGGATAAATACGCCCAAGTAGTAGTAAGAGACTTTGTATCTGGAGCTATGGAAAACACATCTGCGACTATTCACGGTGAGTTTGTACAACGGCACAAAAGAGAGCTTATCGATTATCCACAAGAGGGAATTATTGCACATGAGCTCTTTCACCAATGGTTTGGCAATTTGGTGAGTTGCGAGAGCTGGTCAAACATCACGTTAAACGAAGCCTTTGCCACCTACGGAGAATACCTTTGGGTTGAACACAGCAAAACACCATTTGAGGCACAATTCAATTTAGAACAGAAACTACGGAGTTACTTACGCGAATCTGAACGTAAACAAGTAGATTTTGTGCGATTTCAGTACGACAGCAAAATTGAAGTGTTTGATGGCCATTCCTACTCTAAAGGTGCATGTATATTGCATCAACTTAGAACTGTTGTTGGCGATGACGCTTTTTTTGAGAGCTTAAAAACATATCTTAGTCGATTTGCACATAAGTCAGCAGAAATGCACGATTTAAGACTTATAGTCGAGGAAGTAACTGGTCGTGATATGAATTGGTTTTTTAACCAATGGATGTTTGATAAAGGACACCCAAAGTTAACCATCACGTATAATCAAGATTCAGCCACATTAGTGAATTATATAGTTGTTCAACAAAACCAAAATTTAGATGAATTTCCTTTGTATCAAATTCCGTTGGTTATAACAAGCTACCAACCTTACGCTATATTTTCTGATACCATTCGAATTCAAAATGAAATAGACACGTTCTACCTAAAAGGCTCCGCAAGCAATTTATGGGTTGATTTTGACACAGATAATTACTTGTTAGCAGAAGTTGAAGAACCCAATAAAACTGTTGAAGCCTGGTATAATCAATACTCAGCCAATACGAATTACCGAGACGTTAGCAAGGCACTTACTCAATTGCTCGAAAAACACTCCTCTCATGAATTAACTAAAAAGGCTGTACACTCTGCTTTGAAACATCCGTTTGACCAGATTCGGGTTCAAGCAATCCATGGTTTCGTTGCCAATAATTCAACGAATAAACCAAGGTTGAAGCAACAGCTGATCCCGATGATTAAATCGGACCTGAGTTCAACGGTTCGAGCCCGTGCTTTTGAAATATACCGTCTAAATGATTTGCCTGACGACAAAGCTTCTTTCTATACTGCAGTTGGAAAAGACGAATCATACAAGGTGCTTGAGACGGCAATAAAAACGGGTGTAGAAGCAAAAGATACGACTGAAGTTCTTAAGCTCTGCTCGGATCATGAAACTGATCAAAATGAAGAGCTAATTTTAGCCATTTCTAAAGCGTATTCAACTTTCGGTTCCATTGACCAAATCGCCTTCTTTAAAAAGAATTTAAACAAGATAGGCGCATACAAAAAAGCAAACTTCCTTTATAACTATAGCGAGTTTGTCATTAGACATGATGTCACTTCATTGCTCATCGATAGCTATTCAACCTTCAAAACAGAATTACTGAATTCTCGCTCAAACTGGATAAAATATTCAGCTTCAAAGAGTCTTGTAGATTTTTATAAATCAGCGAAAGAAGACGTTGAGTTGAAAGAAAAACAAATACAACAAACCGAAACAGCAACTGCCGAGCAAACTGCAATGCTAGAGGAGTACCAAATGCGTTTAGATGCAATCAACGCAAATATTGAGGAAGTACTGAAAAAGGAGACCAACCAAGTGGTCATTGACCGACTTTCGGAACGTTAATTTAAATCGAAATCTGGGGCCTTTTTAAACCCTTTTTTCTTTGGTTTTAAGTGATCTAGAAAAATTACGTTGTATAAATTGTCTCTCTTGTCAATTATTATCTGAGAAATTCCATCCTTTATTTCTACTGGTTTCAAGTTTTTGAACCTTGGACCTAAGTTTTCATGAGTATCATCCTCCAAGGAAATATAGAAATTGTCCAAGACTACTTTTCCAGATTTCACTGAAACCTTGCCTAAATAGCAACTCGTTTCATTACCCTCTCTAATGGCAATAATTACACCCTCATAAGTGCTATCAGTGACTTCAAGAGCGCCTCTTTCCGAAAACGCTTTTCGATATTTTGAGTAACAATCTTGGGCTACACTAGAATTTGAAACTAGAATAAAAAGAAGTAAGGCTAAAGCACGCATAGTATTTGTTTTGTACAAATGTGGTTCAATAGGTTTGGGCTAATTGTATTGATGAAGAGACTTATTCAATAAGTGTTGTTGAATACACCATCTACCCTAACTTGACTGTTGGCATTAATGCTGGACTTAAAGAATTAAATACATTTGAATAAATCAATGAATAATTTATGCGTAAGATAATTACCCCTTTCATAATGGCATGTTTGGTTTCCATTGGATTCAATGCTGAGGCTTGCGACATGTTTGATGCCGAATTGAGCATTGTTCAAGATCAAATGAAAAGTATTGTTGAGGACATTGATGCATGTAAAGCTTTGACCGCAACCGCTGCTGATGAAAAAAACAAAAGCACCGATGATAAAATTTTTCGTTTGATAAAATCAGCACACAAACAATCTGACCTCATGAGTCATAGCATTACTCAACTTTCATTGAGAAAAGAATGTGCGTGCGAAGCATTTGATTTTAACCTGGTGAATCAAAAAATTATTGAACTAAAATATTGGATTAAGCGCGCGGAAAGCGTTGACATAAGTAAGCAGAAGGCCGACCAATATGCTTCGTTACAAACCAATGTGGACAAACTGCATAGCTTAATCAGTGATTTTTCAAAATACATTTACGACCCGTGCAAGGCGGCAAAACCAAAACCTGTTGAGAAAGAAGAAGAGAAAAAAGAAGAAAAGAAAGAACCAAAAGATTCGGTTGTTGCTGAAGTAGTTCCAGTTCTTGTTACAAAGGAAGATACCGTTGCAGAAGTAATTGAACCCGTTGAGGAGCCCGCGCCAGCAGTCTCTGAAATTATGGATACGGTATCGAGCGTTACTACTGTTGCAGTCGAAGAGTCCATTGATACGGTTGCTCAAGTAGCGACAAATGAGCTTCCGAAACCTGAGTTAATAGCTCAAACTGCAGCTGTAATTATTGAGGACACGATACCGGAACCAACCCCCGAACCAACCCCCGAACCGACCTCAGAACCAGTTGTTATGGACACAGTAGTGACCGTAGAAGTACCAGCACCCGCTTTGGACACTGTTGTTACTTTGGAAAAGCCCGTACCGGTAATTATGGATACTGTAGTATCAGTAGAAGTACCAGAACCCGTTATGGATACCATTGTTACTACAGAAAAACCTCAGCCTGTAATTATAGACACTATGGTGACAATAGAAGTACCTGATACTATTCCTGTTGTAGCAGAAGTTGAACCAAAAGTTGTAGCAGAAACTAAGGTGGATAGCTCTAAAGTTGAACCTGAACCAATTGTTGAGCAAATACCATTACCAGACCCAGAATTAGAGGTTAGCCCTCCTACTGCGCCGGCAGTATTGCCTGCGCCCAAAATAAAACTAGAGCCAAAAGAATTGTACTACGCTGTTCAAGTTGCTGCTGGTTCAACTGCGATACCTCCTTCAACTCTATCAACTTTAAATGAAGACTTTTACATTTATGAAGAAGGTGGACTGAACAAGTTTAGAGTAGGTAGGTTTAGCAGCTTAAACGAAGCTATCAACACCAAAAACCGAGTATTCAAAAAAGGGGTTACTGATGCATTTATTGTAGCCTATGCAAATGGAAAAAAAGTGGGTATTGGGGAAGCACGCAAAATTGAAAACGGTACGGCTTCGTCTGGCGGAGTAGGAAACGGTGCACCTGCGACAGTTGTTGTCGCTAAAACTAAATCACCGCGATTAAAAAATAAAAGCCAAGTATTTCTTGGTGTGCAAGTAGGCGCAAACCTTACAGCAGCCGATCCAATTTATGAGTTGGCGAAGTATGAACATAAATTACAATTGGATATAAAAGTTATTCAAGGAACTCCGGTTCGATATTATACTGGTGAAACAATCTCTCAATCAGAAGCAGAACAGACCTTGTCTTTAGTAAAGTCTAAAGGTATAGAAGGTGCTTTTTTGATCGGAATAGCAGATGGTGAGCGGATTGATTATAATGCAGCATTAGAGCACCTTACGAAGAAATAGCTCGCTACACTTTTTTGAACGTAATGAGTTTCCTTTTCAGGTAAACCCTTCGAATCCATCCTGGCAATACAATTATGCCAATAAACAGGTATGGGTAATAAGTAAATAGGCGCCAAAGCAACGCAATTACGCCTGCGAAGCCGTCTCTAATATAAAGCCCTAAAAACTCACCAAACATGTATTCGGCTACACCTGTTCCTCCAGGTGTTGGACTTATGAGCATTATTACCCACATTACCAATTGCCTTGCATAAACCATCATATGTTCATTGAAGGTCAGCGCGCCTACTGCTAGAATTAAAAAATTGACCACCCAAAACCGTGCAGTCCAACTGAATAAAGTTGCGCCAAATGCTTTAGCCCAAAAAGGCCAAGGTTTATCCCTCAATTCGCGGCTGGTAGTAATAATGTCGTTTCCGGTTTGAATGGCATCTGCCCTCCAAAATTTTAAGAAGTTCAAGAACGTAACTTTTACCAACACCTTTTTGGTGGCATTTGGAGCGAAAAATATTGCTGTTAGGATTAATGTAGTCAGTACAACAATAAAACCGTAACCTACATAGAAGATTTGTTTTGCGCCCAAACTCATTCCAAATAGTTCCTTTTGGAGGTTGGTGGGAAACAAATCACTTGTACCAACCATAAAAAGCACCAAAGGCACCATAAGAATATAGAACAGCTCATCCAAAAATGCAGTGACCATAACCACAGCCGTACTTCTGCCAAGGCTAATTCCTTCGCGGTTTACAATGAACAAGGCAATTGCGGAACCCCCAACAACACTGGGGCTAATGGCGGAGGCAAATTCCCAAAGCATAATCACATCAAAACTATTGCGCCACTTAATTTCCTTATCGGTTAGTACACGAATTCGATACATGTATCCCAAGTCACGAGTGGCAACCATTATTAACGCGCAAAAAAGCCAAAAAGCGGACGACCATCCCCAAGATATTTGACTAATGGTGTCTATATCGAACTCGTCCCAGAGTAGCCAAACCGCCACTGCCAATCCAATAACCACGGGGATAAAAATCCGCTGTGGGCTGAGTAGTTGTCTTACTGGGGATTTACGTTTCGAATTAGCCAAACTAAACTTCTAATTGTATTTTTGATGCTATGAACAAAGTGTACTATTTATCTACCTGCAGCACGTGCAAACGAATAATTAACGACCTTGATTTGAAATCAAAAAATTTTGAATTTCAAGACATCAAAACTAATAAAATAACGAGGGAGCAATTGGAGCAAATGCACGATTTGGCTGGAAACTATGAGGAACTTTTTTCAAGAAGATCTATGCAATTTAAAGCTAGGAATCTTGGAGAAAAAACACTTACCGAAAGAGATTATAAAGAATTGATTTTGGATGAATACACATTTTTGAAAAGGCCAGTCGTTTTATTAGACACCAACATATTTATTGGAAACGCTAAGAAAAATTTAGAGCAGCTCAAGGCTGCTCTTTAATTAGTGTTTTTCCTGCGTTTTGTAACGACAACAATTCGATAATTTCTCGTATTCCTTATCGGTTGCTTTAGCATACTCATTGTCATGCCCTGCTTTCGCCAATAGTTCGCCAATTTTCTGAGGAGTTGTCTTACCTTCTTTATAAACGACCGTAAGTGTTCCTGTTTCTTTATCCCATTCAGCAGACTTAATTCCTTTTGAGAAATTTACGGTCTCTTCGATTCGGGTTTCGCACATTCCACAAATACCCTCGACATGCATTTTGGTTTCCACCGTTCCTTTTTTCTGACCAAAGGTTAAGGTAGAAATAAGGATTGTTCCGATTAATGCTACAACTAGTTTCATTTATTTTATTTAAAAGTTCAACCTCTCTAAACAAAAAGCGTGCAATAAAATTACAACTTCGCAATTGTGAAGAATGCAAATATAAAAGCTCATTTGGCTTTATTTGGAGCCAACCTCATTTATGGAATTAATTACTCTGTAGCCAAGGATGTGATGCCTGAATTTATAAAACCTCTTGGTTTCATTCTTTTACGTGTACTCGGAGCTTTTTTACTTTTTTGGTTAGTGCATAGTTTGGTTAGCAACGAAAAAATCGACCGAAAAGATTGGCCTAGAATTGCACTTTGTGGACTTTTTGGCGTTGCCATTAATCAATTGCTGTTTTTTAGCGGGCTAAGTATAACCACTCCCATAAATGCTGCCATCATTATGACCTCAAATCCAATACTGGTAATTATTGCAGCTTCAATTATTCTTCATGAAGCAATAACGAAATACAAATTAATAGGACTTACTTTAGGCATCATCGGTGCATTACTCATCATTGTTTTTAAGGCCGACTTTACATTTGATGCCTCAACGTGGCCTGGTGATGTAATGGTATTTATAAACGCACTATCCTATGGTATTTACTTGGTATTGGTGAAGCCTTTAATGTCGAAATACCAACCCCTTACGGTAATAAAATGGGCCTTCACTTTTGGATTAATTTACGTTTTGCCCTTTGGTTTCAACCAGTTTTCTGAGATAGAATGGTCAACATTTTCAAGCACCATTTGGCTCGAAACCGGTTTTGTAGTCGTTTTTACGACCTTTTTTGCATACCTGCTCAACATTTTTGCTCTTAAAAATTTGCAACCATCAACGGTTAGCACCTACATATATACCCAACCTGTGCTGGCTGCACTTTTCGCAATATTAATGGGCAAAGACGAAATTACATTGGTAAAGGTGGTGGGAACTGTCCTCATCTTTTCTGGGGTGTATATTGTAAGCAAACGATTTAGCTAAGCACTAGGCTTTATTACATTTGCCAAAATTTTTCTGTATGATTTTATCCATGACTGGATTTGGTAAGGCGAGCAAAGAGTTTAACGGAACTAAAATCTCTGTTGAAGTAAAAACCTTGAACTCTAAAATGAACGATACCAAAATGCGAGTTCCAGGCTCTTATCGCGAAAAAGAATTGGAAATTCGCAACAAAATTGCTGCTAAACTAGAACGTGGTAAAATTGACTTCGCACTGAGTTTAGAATCTTCAGAAAAACAAAACCCAGCTAAAATCAATACAGAATTGGTTGTAGAATACCACCAACAATTACAAGCTATTGAAGGTGAAATTGGCAAGTCTTCTGACGATTATTTGGGTATGCTCATGCGGTTACCCAACATTATGGAAACTGAAAAAAATGAGTTTGACGAAAATGAATATAAAGCCATATCAGAAGTTATTGATGTTGCTTTGGATGCTTGTGTTGAATTTAGAAAAGACGAAGGCGCTCAGCTTGAAAAAGACCTAACTAAACGAATAGATATTATTGGCGACCGATTGAAAAAGGTGATGGAAATTGCCCCAACTAGAATTGACAATAAAAAAGAAAAATTGCTGGCCAAGTTTGAGGATATGAAAACAGATAACGACGTTTTCGATTCTAACCGATTTGAACAAGAACTGATTTACTATCTAGAAAAATTAGACATTACAGAAGAACAAGTTCGACTGGATGCTCACCTTGAGTATTTCACTAATACCATGAATGGTAAAACGGGTCAAGGGAAAAAACTTGGCTTTATCGGGCAAGAAATGGGTCGTGAAATCAACACCATTGGCTCAAAGGCAAACCATGCAGAAATGCAACGTTGCGTAGTTGAAATGAAAGACGAACTCGAAAAGATAAAAGAGCAAGTATTAAACGTACTGTAATTCATGTCAAATAAAGCCATCATATTCTCTGCTCCTTCTGGTGCTGGCAAAACCTCAATAGTGCATGCACTGCTGGAAAGAATGGATGCACTTTCCTTTTCTGTTTCCGCAACCAGCAGAGCTAAGAGGGGCGAAGAAATTCACGGTGAAGATTATTGGTTTTTATCTCCAGATGAGTTCAGAAATCGCATTTCTAAAGGCGATTTTATTGAGCATGAAGAAGTTTATCCCGACCAATTTTATGGAACCTTAAAATCTGAAATAGACGGAATTTGGGCTGAAGGAAAAACCGTCATATTCGACGTGGACGTTATTGGAGGTTTGAACTTGAAGAAATATTTTGAAGACGACGCAATGGCCATTTTTGTAATGCCGCCAAGTCCAGAAGAATTGGAACGAAGACTGCGAGGACGGAAAACAGAAAGCGAAGAAAAAATTCAAATGCGACTCAAAAAATCAACCGAAGAGTTAAGTTACTCCAAACGATTTGACGTTATTTTAGAAAACAAAGTACTGGAAACCGCTGTTGATAAAGCAGAAGCACTTATCAGAAACTACATCAAATGAAAATCGGGCTTTATTTCGGTACGTTTAATCCTATTCATGTGGGGCACTTAATCATTGCAAATCACATGGTTAGCTATACCGATTTAGACCAAGTTTGGCTAGTGGTTTCTCCGCAAAATCCGTTAAAGAAAAAAGAAAGTTTACTTGCAGATTATCACCGATTAGAACTCGTTAGTCGAGCTATATATGATAACCCTGCATTGCGAGCTTCCGATATTGAATTTAACCTTGAAAAACCTTCCTACACTGGGATAACATTGGCCTATTTGAGAGAAAAGTATCCGATGCACGATTTCTCTTTAATTATGGGAGAAGACAACCTGCGTACTTTTCACAAATGGCGCAATTATAAATCGATTCTTGACCAGCACGAACTGTTTGTTTATCCAAGAATACTGACCGAGCAGGAAATTAATGATGATGCTCAAAAATCAATCACAAAACCTGAAATTGCTGAACACAAAAACGTAAAATTAACCGATGCTCCCATCATGAAAGTTTCGGCCAGTTTTATTCGTCGCTCAATAAAAGATGGTCATGATGTTCGGTACTTACTTACTGAACCCGTATTTAAGTACATCGATGAAATGAACTTCTACAAATAAGGGAAATACCCTATTAAAATGAGCCTGTTACCTTAAGTTGCCTGACTAATTTGCCGGTACATTTGATGAATAATTTAAAAATTAAACGTCATGCGTACATTTTCATTCAAGTTACTCTTCATTCCTATACTAATTATTGGTTTTACATTCCAGAGCTGTAAAAAAGACGAACCCGAACCTACTCATGAAACGACAACTCCAACACCCACACCAGAGCCAGAACCTGAGCCACAAGGCGCGCCTAATCCAAGTCCAGCTCAATTTGGAAAGAAAACTGAAAAATCTGATGGTGCTTTGATTGCCATAAAAACAATTTCAACTACAGAGGCAGGCGGCCAAACTATCGAAACTTCTATTGGTACTGGAGTAGCCTATTTTACAGAAACTTCAGGGAATTTTGGAAGTTTTGCCGACGCAGGAAAAGTAGAACTGAATTCAAAGGAACTCGAAATTCAAGAAAATATGTCTTACGTATTTATCCCTGGAGTATTGGACCCCACTGGAATTAGTTTTTCAAGTGGTGCTTCATGGACTATTGCTGGAAAAGGTGGAACTCCTGCTTTTACCGCCTCTTTCTCTGACTTTCCTGCTACTCCTTCCATAACCTCAACAGCTGGCATCAAAAAAGGAACGGCTTACACCATGGAATTTGAAGCTTCAGCAGCAGATACTGTTCTTTGTGGATTATATTCAGGTTCTGTTTCTATTTTAAAAGGAATGAAGCCGGTTAACGGTACAAACTCCATTACGTTTACAGCAGATGATACCAAAGACCTTGCTGTTGGTGAAACTGGCGGTTTTTTGCAAGTGGCTTTGGTGAATTTTTCAGATACGGAACAAGGTGCTAAAAAATATGTCCTGATCAACGAATCGGTCACGACCAAAATTGTTGCCGTAGATTAGTAGCAATTTAATAATCAATAAACTGAAACCGCAATGGAACTATCCGTTGCGGTTTTTTTTGTGTGCTACAATTCTATATTCGTATTGTGAATCTATTCCAAAAAATGGCTTTTGTCCTTGGCCCGTTATGTTGGTGTGGGACTGCAATTTTCGATTCGAATTTTGAGCAGCCTGAATTGATTCAAATGCTAGGCATTGCTACTTGGATGATGTTATGGTGGATAAGTGAAGTAGTTCCCATTTTTGTAACGGCATTACTGCCAATGCTTCTTTTTCCAACTTCAGGATTATTTTCAATAAAAGAAACCTTCGCCCCTTATGCTCATCCAATAATCTTCTTGTTTATGGGCGGATTTATCATAGCCTTGGCAATGGAAAAACGAAAATTGCATTTACGCATTGCGTTGAACCTCATTAAACTTACAGGCACAAAACCAACCGGAATCATACTTGGATTTAGCCTTGCAACCGCATTTTTAAGTATGTGGATTTCCAATACGGCTACAACAGTCATGATGCTTCCTATTGCCCTATCAGTATTACATCTACTGTCGCAAAATGACAATCAATTTGAATACAAAAAATTTGGTTTAGCCCTAATGCTGAGTATTGCGTACTCGGCCAACATTGGAGGCACGATGACACTCATTGGCACTCCGCCAAATGTTGTTTTAGCCGGATTTATTGAAAATCGTTATGGTATTGAAATCGGTTTTGGACAATGGATGTTGATTGGCGTTCCGTTTGGACTTATTATGCTTTCCTTGTCGTATGTGGTACTAACCAAAAGCATCATTCAAATTAAATTACCAAACGTAAAAGGAGCATCGGAACTAATTTCAACTGAACTCAAGAAATTGGGGCGAATGCAATTCGCAGAAAAAGGAGTGCTGATAATATTTATTGTTACTGCTTTGTTGTGGATGTTTAAAAGTCAAGTAAATCAAATTGTTTTTCAAGATTCAATTTTAAGTAATACTACCATCGCTATGTTTGGTGGGATTTTACTTTTTTGCATTCCGGTAAACCTATCAAAAAAAGAATTTTTATTGGACTGGCAGGCTATGAAAGACCTTCCTTGGGGTATTTTACTCTTGTTCGGAGGCGGTTTGAGTCTTGCAGGAGGATTAGAAACGGTTGGGGCTATTGAATTGGTTGGAACCTTTGCAGCAGAAAATTTAAACACTAGCGTTTGGGTCATAGTTTTAGGACTAGCGGCCATCAGTCTATTTGCTACCGAAATCATGAGCAATGTTGCTTTAGTAACAGTTTTGTTACCTGTTGTGCTTGGCATCAGCGACCAAATGGGGATTCCTGCTTTTGAATTAGCAATTCCGGTTACGCTGGCGGCGAGCTGTGCTTTTATGATGCCCATTTCTACTCCGCCTAATGCTGTTGTTTATAGTAGCGGCCAGATTAAAGTAAAACAAATGATGCGGGTTGGTTTTGTGCTTAATGTTGCTACCATTCTAGTGTTGAGCGCGGTTATGTATTGGCTGATTCAACGGCTTTTTGTTGGTTGAATGCCTTGTTTTCGATACAATTCAATTTCCTTTTCCGGAAATTGAATCACTCAAACTGACAGCATTCTGGGTAGTTAAAAGTTGTAGTTCTCGATATACCGCTCGTTCCTCGCAGCACTCTAACGGACAGGCTACGTGAATAACTAGAGAGAATTCTTTACTCGACCCCAATCGTCATTCCGTAATATTAGTTGAGCCAGCCGACGAAGGAGGTTGAAGTGAAACTTCTATACGGAATCTCGTTCCAGATTCGAAAGCAACTGATTTATCTAGATTCCGGATATCTAATTCACAAAAACTCCTACCTCGTTTTGTTCTTTTTCGATTCCGGAATGACAGGAAGAAAACAAAGTGTTTTAATGCACCTTCATCACCTTGTATTGCTTCATAGAAACGCCATCATCTCCATAAACGTGCAAGAAATACGAACCTCTAGGCAAACCAGAAATATCTATGGATTTGGTTTCTTCCGAAACCTGCGTTTTTTCTATTGAAACTCCATTTACATCAAACAATTCACCATTATAGACCTTACCTTCCAAATTGGTAAGTTCAAAATAAAACCGACCGGAGTTCGGGTTTGGATAAATAGCCATTCCTATTTCAGGGGCATTATCCTCCACGTTTAATATTTCAACTTTGGGTTGATGAACGCCTTCGGTTAATTGGCTGGTTCCATCTTCTTTAACTCCATAGGCTGTTTGCCCAACTGTGGAACTAATTTCAGCGTCTGAAGAACTTCCGTTTACGTACCCACTTCCTATGGCAACGGGTGATAATGATTGTGCATTGACCAATGTTCCTAGAACACAAGCAGTAACGATTATTATTGTCTTTTTCATAATTTTTAATCTTTAAATAGGTAAACTCCAGGAGTGTATTTTGTGCTTTTGTTGTAGAATGAGCCAGCTACATCACTCGCGAAAAAAGTAGTGATTCCAGAGCCCGAAACATAAAAACCAGATGCATCTAAAAACTGTTGTAGAGGAACACGATTGACGACTTTCAAATTATTATCCAAAGTCAATAGCAAACTAGCTGAAGCACTACTGCCGCCTAGTGGGGTATAACTCACATCGTCAATTATGTAATTTCCAGAAATACCGCTACCCAAAACTAATTCTCCATTTGGTTTTATGTGCACACCCAGAGCAACCCCTCCATTGGTAATTCCAAGGACAAAATGATTCTGTTGTATTAGAGAACTGTTGTATTTTATTACGAACGGACTTCCTCCGCTTGAATAGAATGTGTTACCAATAAAAAATCGATAATTTCGAGATGCGTAAACTAGAGTGCCTCTTTCGAATTCCAATTTTCTTCCACCAAGTCTTGAATCACCTTCTTCCTCAAAATCACTGATTTCATTTACGATAGAATTTGATGAATTATATTTTAAAATTAAACCTGATTTACTGGGTGTTATACTTTTTGAAATGAAGTTCAGCGTACCAAAAGCATTAAATAAAGAAACGAAAGTATTGCCGGAAGCATCTACCGCAATACCAGAGCTAATTGTTCCAGTAGCTGAATCAAGTAATTGTGCGCTTGAACCATTGCTCGATATTTTGAATAAGCCATAATGCTTGTTGCTATTACCAAACTGAACAGAATCTGTTCCAATAAATGTTTTGCCAAAAAAGTTACCAGTGACTAATACTTCTTGACTAGGTGTAAATTCCGTTAAATACTTATACCCACTAGCTGGATAAATCGCTTTATTCCAGATATAGCTACCATTTGAGTTAATTCGAAGTAACAATCCATGCAAAGCACTGGAACTCCCATTTAAACTGATTACATTTCCATCCCAATTAAAAGTACTCTTTCCACTTTGGATTCTTATACTCAAAACGATATTACCCAATTGATCTACAACAATGGAATGAACTGAATTTGCACTTGATGCATATCCATCATTCGAATGTTTTACCCATTGCGTGCTAAAATTACTATCCACCTTTGCTAAGAAAACGTTGTTTTGTCGAAGGGTTGTCGCTTGATAATTTGTTCCTCCAAATTCAAATGCCGTAGTAAATGTCCCCAAAATGTACATGTTTCCGCTACCGTCCGAATCAAATCCCTTGATATCAAAGCCTGAACCCAGGCGTGCGAGCGCCCTACAATTGTTATCAAAATCTTTCAAATCTGCTGAACCTCCTGCACCAACTCCACTTCCACCTTTTTTTACCCCCAACAAACTACTATCTGGAATTACTACAAACCCTCCGCCTCTCGAAAGGTAAATTGTGTCGTTTGATATTCGAAGTACTTGTTTTTCAGTAATGGCACTATCGGCGGTTTGAGCATGCTTCGCATACGGCACGGAGATCAGCTGAGTTGTTCCCATATTAGAATACGAACTTCCACCTGCTGGGTCCAATTCTACTTTCAGAAAGTACTTATCATTTGCCCAATCAATACTGGCAAATGTTCCTGAAGAAACTGTTCCGCCACCAATCATAATAGAAACCAGTCCGTTGGCATCGGTAGTTGGATTGTGAGTTTCTACGTACTGAGCTGTTCCAGTAGCTGTGGTTTGCAGAATGCTAAACCGCAACGAAACTGCACTGCTTGCTACAACATTTCCTGCATTATCCCTTACCACAGCTTGGTAGCTGAAGAGGTCTGGGGATTGAGCGAAAGTGCTAAAAGTGAGCAGCGATATTATCGTGAGTAGTAATGTGTTTTTCATAATTCTTTATTCTTTAAATAGATAAACTCCCGAGGTATATTTTGCGCCTTTATTGTAGAAATTGGCATTACACGTTCCGACGAAAAAATTAGTTCCACCTGAAGAGCCAACATAAAGTCCCTCTGCAAATCCAAACGTATTTAAACTCTTAACCTCGGTAGTGGTCAACGAGGAATTCATGCTTGCTGCTGTTCCGGAGCTTCCACCAACGGTATAATAAATTTTATCATTTAATATGTACGAGTCTTTCTCAGTAACACCCCATAATACTCCTCCTGTTCCATCCACGCTCACATTCGCGCTTTGAGCTTCGTTATATCTGATATCAGTTATTCTCTGCAGGGCAAGGGAGTTATTAAACTGAACTAGAAAAGAAACAAGTGAATAAGGTGCTCCAGGAATACTATATAGATTACCAATACGTCCTCCATCCATTACACCAGTTAAATACACGTTAGTTGAATTAGCTTCTAACTGACCTTGGTAAATTATCCCATTGATTGGCGAATAATCAAGTTCGTTCGAAAAGTTGAGAACGGTTCCGCTAGGACTATACCTGACTAGAAAACCCCTAAAAGTTAGTGTTCGATTTGTATTGCCTATATTCACATTACTTGCTCCAGAGCCAATAAGGATTGGATTTCCAGATTGATCAACGATTAAATCCCCTCCATTACAACTTTTTGCAGTATCTATAATAGTGTGAGTTTGTCCATTACTTGAAATCTTACCGAAAACTAAATAATTTGAGCCGCTACCCAATTGCAGAGATGTATTTCCTGAAACCAGAATTTCCTTAAAAGTCCCCGAATAAAACACCTCACCTGCGGCATTGGCGCCTATTCCCCTTAAATTAGAACCAAAAGTGTTTATACTTCCATTTGTACCAACCAATAGACAGTACATACCTGTCGCCCATTGCACTGTTCCTGAACCATTTACTTTTATTATCTGCACATTATTAGAATCAGTATTTGTATGATTAATGCCTCCAAAATTCAACGCAGTTTGCTGACGATTCCAACGCCAGTATGATACATAAGCATCACTTCCACTAAGCTCAAGTCGGGATACAAATTCGTTCACATTTGCATCTCCATTCGTACTGTGCTTTTCCCACAATAAAACACCGCTGCTATCAAATTTTGCAAGTAAGACGTCTGTACCAGAGTTATTAGTTGTTACTGTGGTCGCTCCAATGGTACTTTCTCCAGAAAAGTATCCGAATACAAAAACATTTTTATTCTGGTCAACCTTGATTTCGATGACGCTAAAGTCTTCCCCAAGCTTATATACCTCCTTAAAACTACTTGAAAAGTCTGATAAGTCGGCGCTTCCGCCTGCACCTGCTCCACTGCCCCCTTTTTTTACCCCTAACAAACTACTGTCTGGGATTACCGCAAAACCACCCTTACTTAGGTAGATAGTATCGTTCGATATGCTCAACTGCTGCAATTCATTGGTGGAATCACTATCCCAATTTGGTGGAATTTGAACAAAACCACCGTTTGATAAGAATATAGTGTCACCAGATTTTGATAAGGCTTGTAATTCATTGGTACGACTAGAGTCTCCATCATAAATTGAATCATTGATAGCCCTCATCGAAGTCTCTGCATGCTTCGCATAAGGCACCGAAATCAACTGCGTCGTTCCCATATTGGAATACGAACTACCACCTGCTGGGTCTAGTTCTACTTTTAAGAAGAACTTATCGTTTGCCCAATCAATACTGGCAAACGTTCCTGAGGTAACTGTTCCACCGCCAATCATTAAAGAAACCAATCCATTGGCATCTGTGGTGGGGTTGTGAGTTTCTACGTACTGAGCTATTCCAGTAGCTGTTGTTTGCAGAATGCTAAACCGAAGCGACACAGAGCTACTAGCTACTGCATTTCCGGCATTGTCTCGAACTACGGCTTGGTAGCTGAAGAGGTCAGGTGATTGGGCAAATGTGAATGAAACAATTACGAACGCAACACATGTTGTGATTAACTTTTTCAATGTTAGTGATTTTGAAATTTTTATTTTGATGAATTAAATATGTTTTTAATAATAATTTAGTTGTAGTTAAAAAGCACGAACTGCCCGCACTCGATTGGTACTTGTTTTTCCCCTAAGGTTAGCTACTCCTGTAGCGAAGAACCAAGCATTCGTTGCGTTGTGTTCCGAGCTACTCCAGTATGGATCTGCATGAGATAACTCCTTGGAATTACTTAAATACAAAGCTTTGTTTACGTGAAAGAAATTGTGCCATAAAATAGCTAGTTCATCAATTGAGGGTAAATACCAATCGGTGAATCCCCCATCGGTTAAACCTTTCACATAATTTGCCGCTGGGCTGCCCGTCATTAGGCTTGTGTTATAAGTTCCATCCCAACTACGTTTTGCATTAGTTATTGACCCAATAGACTGCCATTGTGCGCTACTGTCAGTTTTGTTTACAACAAGACCGTGCTGGTTTCCATTTTTATCCAAATAGGTGTAAAAAACAATTCCCCCTAAAGTATCCTGCCCTAAGTAGAATTTATTTGTAGAACTACCCCAAGAAGCATTTGACGCGTTTATTGTGTTCCCTACAATGCTGATATTATTTCCTGCAACTAATTGATCTTGTTTATTGTTCCAAAGAGTAGTATCCGCTGAAGAAATTTTACTGGCAATCGACCCCAAAAATATTGGGTCTTTTTCGGCAATTGGCTTATTGATTGTATCCGCAGTTTGCGCATGCTTAGCATAAGGCACAGAAATCAACTGGGTTATACCCATATTGGAAAATGAACTTCCACCAGTTGGGTCCAATTCTACTTTCAGAAAGTACTTATCATTTGCCCAATCAATACTGGCAAATGTTCCTGAAGAAACTGTTCCGCCACCAATCATAATAGAAACCAGTCCGTTGGCATCGGTAGTTGGATTGTGAGTTTCTACGTACTGAGCTGTTCCAGTAGCTGTGGTTTGCAGAATGCTAAACCGCAACGAAACTGCACTGCTTGCTACAACATTTCCTGCATTATCCCTTACCACAGCTTGGTAGCTGAAGAGGTCTGGGGATTGAGCGAAAGTGCTAAAAGTGAGCAGCGATATTATCGTGAGTAGTAATGTGTTTTTCATAATTCTTTATTCTTTAAATAGATAAACACCTGGAGTGTATTTGGTGCCTTTGTTGTAGAAATTTCCCGGAATCGTTGCAAAACAAAATGCTGTGTTCCCAGAGCTGGTAACGCGAAACCCTTCTACTTGGTTGAATAATTTGAGCAGTTTATGGTCTGTTATCTGAAGTGCGTTTGAATATTTTGCCATCAATGCAGCATATTTACCAGTTGAGGATAACGGTGCAAAACTTTCATCGTTCACTAAATAAGGACCTTCGGTTTGATTACCAGTAACCACCTCGCCATTAGATTTAAGGGCAAGAGACCACATAAACCCGTCACTGACAGTTTCTAAAATTGCCGTATCTGTTATGTTCAACGTACTGTTCATTTTAAGCACGAATGGGTAACCTCCGCTTCCAAAACCGACACCACCAACATACAGACTAGTTCCATCATGCTTGAGTAAACTATTTGTCCCGTTCCTGTCCTGAAATGGAATATCGGAACTGAAATTAGTTATCGAGGCGGAACTGTTGTATTTCAACAAAATGGTTCTACCGGATGTGGTTATATTTCTTGTCTTGAATTGTCTGCTACTTGATGTTCCTCCGAACATGAAGGTTAAAGCATAGTAATTTCCTGAATTATCAACTGCAATTTCTCTTGGAACAGCATTTTCACAACTGTCAACAAGTGAAGCGCTGGCACCGGAAGATGAAATCTTGAAAAGGCCAAAGTTTCTTCCGTTTTTAAAGGTAACGGTCGTATTTCCTACTGCACTTACACCTGAAAATGCGGTCGAAAATAATAGCTCTGAAGAGTTTGTGACCGCTAATTGTATCCTATCATTTAGAAAGCCGCCAACTCCCCAACCTGAATTCCAAAGTACACTTCCAGTTGGGCTTAGTTTTAAAATGACCCCTTTCTGATCTGTAATTGTAAAGTTGTACGTTGTTCCATTCCAATCTACCGAACTAGCGGCTCCAGTTAATGCCATGTAACTATTTCCAGAATTGTCAACCACAAAAGATATTCTAGCATAAGAAAGCGATGAAGACTGAACCCATTGAAGGGCTCCATTGCTATCCAATTTGGCTAAAAAGGGTCCTCTTGTATTAGTAACTACTGTTGTTCCTATTTTTTGTCCTGCATTGGCATAACCAGAAATAAAAACATTTTTCTGACCATCAGCATGGGTCTCATAAATATCAACTTGGTCGCCAATACGAACAAGGCCATCAAAGTCATTATCAAATTGATTCAATTTTAATGACCCCCCCAAGCCAAGGCCACTTCCGCCTTTTCTAACCCCCAACAAACTACTATCTGGAATTATGGCGAATCCACCATTACTCAAGAAAATGGTATCGTTAGAAATGCTGAGAGTTTGTAGTTCGTTAGCGGAATCATTATCTAGGTTGTTTGGTAGTTCCACAAAACCTCCATTTGATAGGAAAATGGTATCACCTGACTTTCTCAAAGCCTGAAGCTCGTTTGTTGAATCAGTGTCGAAGTCATTTATCGAACGCATCGCTGTCTCAGCATGCTTCGCATACGGCACCGAAATCAATTGAGTAGTCCCCATATTCGAATACGAACTACCACCTGCTGGGTCTAATTCTACTTTAAGAAAGTACTTATCGGTTGCCCAATCGATACCTAAAAAGGTTCCTGAGGTAACTGTTCCACCGCCAATCATTAAGGAAACCAACCCGTTGGCGTCTGTTGTTGGGCTGTGTGTTTCAACGTATTGAGCCGAGCCTGTTGCGGTAGTTTGCAGAATGCTAAATCTTACAGAAACTACTTGGTTTACAACCACATTTCCTGCATTATCTCTTACCACAGCCTGGTAGCTAAAGAGGTCAGGTGATTGGGCGAATGTGTTAAAAGTGAGCAGCGATACTATCGCTAGAAGTAGTATGTTTTTCATAATTCTTTATTCTTTAAATAGATAAACGCCTGGCGTGTACTTTGTTCCTTTGTTGTAGAAGTTACCTGTGATTTCAGATGCTCCAAAAACAGTATTGACTTGACCTGTTACGTGCATTCCGCGAGTGAGTTCAAAGAGGTCTAGAATTTTACCGCTAGTTTGTACTAAGGTATTGTCGTAACTCAAAATAGCACTGGCACCAGTGGCTTGACCACAAAGAGGGGTTCGATTTTTATCATTAATCACAATACTTCCGTTCAAACCTAGCCCGGTTCGAAATTCACCATTTTGCTTTTTCATCATTCCTAAAAAAATTGCTGAACCAGATACTTTAGTAACACTATGGTTAACAAGACTCATTGAAGAATTCAATTGAATGAAGTAAGACGTTTGACCGGATGAATAAAAATCAGAGTCTATCCAGAAATCATAATTAGAATTACCAATAAAAATTTCATTACCAAATACCTTTAGGACGGTCGGTGCTGTATTTGAGTTTCCTCTGTTATTAACATCAAAATCATTGTTTGACGAAACAATCGAATTTGATGAATTATACTTTAACAATAAACCATTTCTAGACGTAGTTATTGAGCTAGAAGTAAACCTAGCTATACTTGTATTACTAGATGTCAGAACTAGTAAATTTCCTGAATTGTCAAATGCCAGCCCTTTTCCTTCAACATTAATGGCGGAATCTAACAGTTGAGCCGATTGTCCGTTGGCGGCTATTTTGAACAGGCCATATCGAATATTAGGGTATCCAGAAACTATAAGAGAATCATTTAACACTTTAACTGAAGAAAAAGCCCCTGTAACAAAAACGTCAAAACTCGAATTGACTGTCAAATGTTTTCTTTTAGGTACACTACTATTAAGGGCTTTGAACTCTACATTCCAGACTAAAGAGCCAGTTGCTGAAATTTTTAATATGAATGCCGTTCTCTTATTAGTCGAAATTGGAATGCTTGATCCATCCCAATTAAAGCTTGCCCCGTATACGTTAAAAATCAAATAAGAATTTCCTAGTCCATCTATTGTAAAAGAATCGAAATAACCCTGCTCAACCACATTAGTTGACTGCGAATTTTTTACCCATTGCATGTTTAAACTGCTATCAAATTTTGCAATAAAAACATTGTAACCATCAGCATTTTGCCCCGTAATTGTTTGTCCTCCAATAACCATACTCGATTTGAAACTACCAAAGACAAACAAGTTATTATTAAGGTCGGCTTCAATGGACGTTATTTTAAATCCAGAACCAATTCGGCTTACTTCTTGAAAGTTATTATCAAAATCTTTCAAATCTGCCGACCCTCCTGCACCAATGCCACTTCCACCTTTTTTTACCCCCAACAAACTACTATCTGGAATCACTGCAAATCCACCGTTGCTCAAGAAAATGGTATCGTTGGAAATACTCAACGTCTGCAACTCGTTGGTAGAATCTGCATCTGCATCTTTCACTGAGTCGTTTATTGCTCTCATCGCCGTCTCCGCATGTTTCGCATACGGTACAGAAATCAATTGCGTAGTTCCCATGCTGGAGTATGAACTTCCACCTGCTGGGTCCAGTTCTACCTTTAAAAAGAACTTATCGTTTGCCCAATCAATTGCTGCAAAAGTTCCGGAAGAAACCGTTCCGCCACCAATCATAAGAGAAACCAACCCATTGGCATCTGTGGTGGGGTTGTGGGTTTCCACATATTGGGCACTACCTGTTGCGGTAGTTTGTAGAATGCTAAATCGAAGCGACACAGAGCTGCTAGCTAACACATTTCCAGCATTATCGCGAACTACGGCTTGGTAGCTAAAAAGGTCTGGGGATTGGGCAAATGTGGAAATAAAAGGTGAAAAGAAAATTACGAGAGATACTAAAGCGCGGATCATGAAATAGTAGTTTAACAGGAAAAATACGCCTTTCAAACCTGTACTGGTCAAAAATCTTTGTGAACCACTCATTTTTTTTGACGAATACCATTATTAGGTTTCAATAGGTAACCTTTCAAGTCTATGTTTTGAGTTATTTCGCAATTCTAAAACGATGAAAGCAATAGTCCAATATATCGGCAATTTTCACCATGGATATTTCTCAGTAAAGAAGTATCTGAGAGTTCTCATTTTCATAACCGCTCTTATTGGAGTCAATTATTATTTCGACCTAGAAAATGCCTTCATCGACTCAGTTCGACCAGCAGTTAAGAGAATCCCTTTGTTTCTGGGGCTGAATGTGGTGGCTTATTTTGGCACTTTATTCATTGTAAGTCGATTCAAATCGAACTCAACTCATCTAAACTACAAAGGCCTCTTATTCGCATTTTTTGGTCTGCTATTGCTCTCGGTTGACCGCTCTGTTTTTTCATACTTGATTGACCCTCTGCTGGGAAATGTACATCAACAAGAGTTTTTGTTTTACTACAAATTACTGTACAATTCTTATGGTTGGGTTACCATTTTTCTTGCATTGTACTTCTTTAAAGTGTTCTTGGACAAAGGCGATAATGCTGGATTTTATGGCCTTCGGCTTAATGGTGGAAACGAACGCCTCTATCTATGGATTCTAGCAGCCGTTATTCCCATTTCAGCCATTGGAGCAACAATCTCAGAAATTGGTTCTTTTTATCCTGTATATCAACGTTGTGGTGGTTTTGCATTCTCGGCACTCAATAATATCCCGGAGTGGGTTTCGGTGGTTATTTACGAGTTCTTTTACCTCACCGATTTTTTAAATACGGAATTACTTTTTAGAGGGTTTTTGGTAATTGGGGTTGGAAAATTTCTAGGAAAAGATACCATTCTGCCAATGGTTGCGACTTATGCCGTTTTACATTTTGGCAAACCTATTGGCGAAACCATTAGCTCAGTATTCGGTGGTTACTTGTTGGGGATTATCGCTTTTTACTCACGCAATATTTGGGGAGGTGTTCTTATTCATACTGCACTGGCTGGCTGTATGGAATTATTTGCCTACTTAATCTCTAGCTGACTACTGCTTCGAAACTTTGTGTATTTCCGTTTGCCCATCCAAAGAAACAACTACGAGAAGGTAAAGCCCCCTTGGAACATCGGAAGGAATAGAATAAATCTGGTTGAACAATGGTGTTTCATTTTCAAAACTCAATACCTCAGAGCCGTCCAATTGAAGAAGTTTAACTCGGCTAGTAATCTTAGACGTAACGACTTCTATATCAGAAGTAAAAGGGTTAGGATAAATTTTTGTTTTTACTTCCGTCTCAGTATCCGACAATTCTTCATTCTCCAGTTGTATGATATCCAACGTTGTTTCTTCGCCATTAAAATCTACTTGCTTCAATTGATAGTATATCGTCCCAGACTCAATATTCAAATCAAGAAATTCGTACTGCTGTTTTTCATTAGTTGTACCCGCTCCATAAATGATTGGCAGTTCAATAAAGCTCTTTCCACCATCTAAGGATTTACTCAACACAAAATAATCGTTGTTCAGTTCAGAGGCCGTTTCCCATTGTACTTGAACCTCTTCATTTTCTATAATTGTTGCTTCAAAAAGTATGAGTTCAACGGGTAAAGGAAATGCCGCTGCGTTTTCACAAAACGTAACCGAACCTGAATAATTACCGCTTCCTGAAAAAGTAGGGTTATTACCATCATTTGAGCAAATATCCAAGCTACCGCCAATATTTCCATTGTTTTGAATACGTTCAACCTGTAACAGCCCATTTCCATTGTGTGTAGCTCCCCCATTTACGGTCAGCCGATCCCCTACTACCATGTGATGGTTGTTAGTCAGCGTGCCTCCGTTATGTGTATAGTCGTCACCTGCTTCAATTCTTCCTGGAGCATCGTTTACTAATGTAGAACCACCGTTTTGGGTAATATCGTCAGCCGCAAAAATATTCCCTGTGTTAGCCACCGAGCCTCCATTCAGTACAAAATCATCGCCCGCGTCAACAGTTCCTGCATTCGACAAGGTGGAACTTCCATTTACGGTAATATCTGCATTGGCTTCTAAGGTACCGGTAGCAGCAACATTCACAGCTCCGCCGTTGAGGGTAATGTTGTTTCCGCCCGTAAAAGTTGAATTAATATTGGCTGTGCTATTACTGTTAAAAGTGACGTCTCCTCCAGCACTTGTAGCTCCATTAAATGTTGCCGTGCCACCACTTAGCGTTATCTTATCAGTTACATTTACAGTACTTCCGAACGTTGCAGTAGTTCCAGAATTAAGCACCATATCGTCTCCAACAGTAATTGCACCGGTAATTGAAAATGAACCACTGTTATTGAGTTGAAATTGATCATTAACGTTCATGGTTGAAGTTGAAGTAAAACTCCCCCCGTTATTTGTGAAATCATCCGAAAGATCTATCGGAGAATTTGTACTAAAGGTTGAATTGTTTTGAATGCTTAAATCCTGAGCTTCGATAGTCGCTGTTGCATCAACAGATGAGGTAGAATTTAAGCTCAAATTCTGAATATCAATTGGACCATCAAAAAAGGCACTAGCTCCGTTATTCAACTGAATGTTTCTGTTCGTTCCAGTTATAGAACCTCCCGAGTTTACAATTAGACCCCCCGCAAAACCCAAGTTACTGTTTAAAGTCATTGCGTGGTTTACGAACACGGTATCTCCAGCACTCCAAAAATTACCTGGCTTGCTGTTAGACACCCAATTTGCCGCACCAGCAAACGAACCTCCGGAAGAAGTTGAATAGTTAGTTGCGCTTACATTCAATACCAGTAGCATTGAGCATAAGAAATAAAAAATTGTTGTTTTCAAAAATTCAATTTAAATACAAACGTATATAGTTGAGGTTAACTTATTGCAAACCCAAAATGAATTACGGGTTAAACTCTGTTATTGTTACAATGAAACGAAAGGTGAAAATAAGAGTTGGCTTAAAACAAATCCAATTGGCTTTTTCTATTTGGATTTTCCAATTCCAGCAACTTCTGTTTAGCGGGTAGTCCTCCTGCATAACCTGTTAGTTCTCCATTGCTGCCAATGACCCTATGACATGGAATAATTATCGAATGTGCATTAGCGCCATTTGCAGAAGCTACCGCACGAATGGCTTTTGTATCGCCAAGTATTTCGGACAGTTGCAGATAGGTTCTGGTTTCACCAAAAGGAATTTCACACAAAGCATCCCAAACTCGCTCTTGAAAATCTGTAGCAATTGCCCGAACGGGAATATTAAAATCGGTGCGATTGCCTTCGAAGTACTCGTTGAGTTGTGTTCTGGTTTGTTCAAGAATTAACGAATCAATGTTCTGAGTTTGATTTTTCTCAAAACCACTGGCTCTTACCATAGCTTCAATACCTTTTTTAATACGGTTGTCAATGGAAGTACGCATTTTTCTGTACTTCCAGTCGCAGAGAACTAATTCGCCATTAAATGAGGCTAATACGAGTTCCCCGAAAGGGGTTTTGAAATCTTCGGTAAGAACTTGAACGCGCATTAAAGATTCAATCCGACTTTGTAGGTTTCCACTAAAACCGCATCCAAATCGGCATCGCCTTGGTTGGTAAAAATCAATACTCCAATTTTAGTACTTGGGTTATACCCCATTATGGTTGCAACTCCTTGTTCGCCTCCATCGTGCCCCCAAATGTTATTGGTTTTATCCATTAAAAATAAATGTAAACCCATAGTAGCGTCCAAACTCGGTATCTGTGGAGTTATCATTTGCTCAACGGTGGCTGCTTTTAACAGCTCCGCGCCATCAAAACTACCTCCATTAGCCAAGGTCATCAAAAATCTTGACATGTCTTTTACGTTCGACCGAAGTCCACCATTTGGGTAATCTGTAAAGGTGTAATGTCCTATTGGGTCGTAGTCTCCTTTTACATAATTATATGGCTGAACAATGGTTTTGTTCACTTCATCCAGACGCCAAAAAGTGCTCGTCATTTTTAAAGGTTCAAAAATATTTTTCTTGCAATAGGCGTTGAAACCCTCACCCGAAATTTGCTCAACCAAAACTGCCATCAACGCATTTCCAACATTAGTGTATTCGTGTTGTGTACCGGGTTCAAAATCATGGAAGTTTTGCCGTTCGTTGTACAAATCGCCATCTACGTTTAAATAACCCTCAATAAACTTCGCTAGATTTACAGGACTGTCTTTTCCATAGTAATATTCGTCATCCAATGCTTTTCCGTCTGCAATACCAGAAGTATGGGTAAGCAACATTTTAAAGGTTATGTTTTTTGGGTGATTTGGTATTTCAACCTTAAAACTCAGGTAATCGTTAATGTAATCGTCTAGCTTAAACTTACCGTCATCGTACAATTGTAGCAATGCTGTTGCTGTTATGGTTTTAGAAACCGAGGCCAATAAAAAAACGTGCTCAGCGGTTAGGTCTATTTCCTTCTCAATATCCGATTGCCCTTCGTAGTTCTCAAACAAGACTTTATCTTCTTTAAAAACCATAGTTGCCATGGCGGGCACGTTTTGGGCAGATTTAACGCTCGACAAATAGGTTCTAAGATCTGCTTCGGTACTACTTTCTGCAGGTGGCGGTGTTACAACAACTTCCGGTTCGTCTTTTTTACAGGCGAGTAAAGTGATGAATAGGATGAGAAGGAGTGATGTATAATTTTTCATGGGAAATTTGAATGTGCAATCAATCTTTGAGCAACAAGGTGCTTGTAAATTCATCATTTTCAGTTTTAAAAGACAAGAAATACATTCCTCCTGGCAGTCCCGATAAATTAATTTGCGTTTGGGGTATTTTAACATCACATTCGGCGCAATAGCTTCCATCAAAACTTCTAATTAAAAATTTTTCAATAATGACGTTTTCAGGAATTTCAATTTTTACCACTCCAGAAGAAGGGTTAGGATAAACTTTAAATTCTTTTTTCTCATTGCTTTGTTTTCGAACACCTAATGCCCTTGTATCTATTTTGTACAGTAAACCCTCAAATCCGCAAGCATAGCCAACATTGTTTGAGGGGAAATCCAAATCAAGTAGAAACCTATTCGCGCCGCCAACATCTTCCCTTCCGGGAATCTCAATTCTTGTTCTCCAATAATCATAAGACATATACAATCCAAATTTTGAGACTGAAAATCCTGTTCCTCCATTGTCTATATGGTGTATTACGGCGTTACCAGTATCAGCCACTGTGGATGTCCACGTTTTTCCACTGTCCAGTGTTTCTACCGTGAATTGGCCACTTGTACGCTTACCGGATAGGAATCCGTGAGCCTCATTAATAAAGAAAATCGTTTCTATAGCAGAGTTAATTGGTTGATTTAATTTGTTCCATGTTCTACCGTGGTCAATAGATTTATAAAAATTGCCATCAGAGGTTCCTGCGAACCCAATTGCAGAGCTAGAATCATGAAAGTACATCGAAGTAATAATACCAAGTAGGCCAATTACGGAATTCCACCGAACTCCTCCATCTGTTGTTCTCTTCAACGTTTGGCTTACATTCGAATTATATGCCAACCAAATTTTTTCGGTATGTAAAACCACGCGATTCGCTCCTAATGTTGCTGAAGTATTCTGCCAAGTTACTCCAGCATTCCTAGAAGTAAACAGCTCGCCGACAGCCGTTGTGACCGCGCCAATCGAGTCATCTAAAAAACTTATTTGTTCAATATCGTTAACTGTATTAATGTTGGCGTCATTCCAAGTAGTTCCTCCATCCGTTGTTCGCAATAGTGTTGTTTTACCTACTACTCCTATTCCTCCTACAAAACCAATATTATCGTCAATAAACTCTACCGAATTCAACGTCTTATTAACCCCAACATTAAGCTTAGTTAATTGAGAATAACTTTTGATTGCCGCAAGGTTTAAACAAACAAAAAGCCCAAAAGTGTATAGTAATTTCATGTTAATTAAGTTTAGTCTAAAGTAAAATAAAAACTCCCACCGATTTTCATCAGCGGGGGTTTCAATAAAATGGTTTTAATTTAATTGAGATGCTGAAACAAGTTCAGCATGACGCTACTGAAAGGTCAATGCAACCGAATCAACCGCTGCACATTTCACAGTCATCACCTTCTTCTACTTTTTCGCGTTGTGCACGCAAATAAGCTGCGTATTCCTCTGCATTTGAAGTCGGTGGTGCCTCCATTTGAACTTCTTCAGCTTTTGGCTGCTCCAATGTAGTTTTGTCCACCGTAAACTGAATGGCATCTCTCGCTGCTTTAGTTCTTAGGTAATACATACCTGTTTTCAATCCTTTTTCCCATCCGTAGAAGTGCATAGAAGTCAACTTAGCAAAGTTGGCGTTCTCCATAAAGATGTTCAACGATTGAGACTGGTCAATGTATGCACCTCTATCGGCTGCCATTTCAATAATGTCTTTCTGAGAAATTTCCCAAGCCGTACGATACAGTTCTTTTAAATTCTCTGGAATTTCGTCGATGTTTTGTACTGAACCATTCGCTGCAATTAGCTTGTTTTTCAGGTTATCGTTCCAAATTCCCAGGTCGTTTAAGTCGCGCAATAAGTGTTTGTTTACTACCACAAACTCACCAGATAAAGTTCTTCTGGTAAACATGTTAGAGGTATATGGCTCAAACGCTTCGTTGTTTCCTAAAATCTGTGCAGTAGAAGCAGTAGGCATTGGCGCTAATAACAACGAGTTACGCACACCGTGCTTTTTTACTTCTTCTTTCAATACATCCCATTCCCAACGATCTGAAGGCGTTACACCCCACATATCGAACTGGAATTCTCCTTTTGATACTGGAGAACCTTCGATGGTTTCATAGGCTCCTTCTTCTACAGCCAAATCCTTAGAGGCAGTCATTGCCGCGTAGTAAATGGTTTCGAAGATTTCTTTGTTCAATTTTTTAGCTTGATCAGAACTGAAAGGCAAACGCAACATGATAAATGCATCTGCTAATCCTTGCACACCAATACCAATTGGTCGGTGACGCATATTACTGTTTCTAGCTTCTTCTACAGGGTAGAAGTTTTGATCGATGATACGGTTCAAGTTTTTAGTTACTTGATACGTTACTTCGAATAATTTATCGTGATCGAATTCACCGTTGCGAACGTACTTTGGCAACGCCACTGAAGCTAGGTTACATACCGCAACTTCGTCTGGTGCCGTGTATTCAATAATTTCCGTACATAAGTTCGAAGACTTGATGGTACCTAAATTCTTTTGATTCGATTTTCCGTTTGCAGCATCCTTGTACAACATGTAAGGCGTACCGGTTTCGATTTGAGATTCTAAAATCTTAAACCAAAGGTCTTGTGCCTTAATTGTTTTTCTGCCTTTTCCTTCCGACTCGTATTTGGTGTATAAAGCTTCAAATTCTGCTCCATGAGTATCGGATAATCCTGGGCATTCATGAGGGCACATAAGTGTCCAATCGCCGTTTTCTTTTACGCGCTTCATGAACAAATCTGGTGTCCACATAGCGTAGAATAAATCTCTTGCTCTTTGCTCTTCTTTTCCGTGATTCTTTTTCAAATCCAAGAAATCGAAAATATCGGCATGCCATGGCTCCATGTAAATTGCGAAAGACCCTTTACGTTTTCCACCACCTTGATCTACATAACGAGCTGTGTCGTTGAACACACGTAACATTGGTACAATTCCGTTAGACGCTCCATTGGTGCCTTTAATGTAAGACCCTGTGGCTCTAATATCGTGAATAGAAAGACCAATACCACCGGCGGACTGTGAAATTTGAGCACAGTTTTTAAGTGTATCGTAAATACCTGAAATACTGTCTTCTTTTGTCGTTAACAAGAAACATGAAGACATCTGTGGTTTTGGAGTACCTGCATTAAATAATGTAGGCGTAGCGTGTGTAAACCAACGCTCACTCATCAAATCATACGTCTTAAGTGCACTATCGATATCCGACTTGTGAATCCCTAAAGAAACACGCATCAACATTTGTTGAGGGCGCTCAGCTACTTCACCGTTCAGCTTCAACAGGTAAGAACGTTCTAATGTTTTTACCCCAAAGAAATCGTAACCAAAGTCTCTATCGTAAATGATGTGCGAATCAATTCTGTCTGCGTGTTCTTGAACAATTTCGTACACATCGTCAGCCAATAAAGGAGCCTTTTCTCCCGTTTTTGGATCCACGTAATTGTACAAATCTGACATCGTTTCAGAGAACGACTTTTTAGTTTGCTTGTGTAAGTTCGATACAACAATTCTTGATGCTAGCAGTGCATAATCTGGATGAGAAACCGTCATCGAAGCAGCTTGTTCTGCCGCAAGGTTATCTAACTCAGAAGTAGTTACTCCGTCGTATAACCCTTCGATTACTTTCATCGAAATTTTAACTGGATCTACGTGTTCAGAAAGACCGTAGCAAAGTTTTTTAATCCTTGCCGTAATCTTGTCGAACATTACGATTTCTTTTCTGCCGTCTCTTTTTAGTACTTCCATTGTGTTATAGGCTCAAAAATGTTTTTAAAAATCAGCGTCCATGCTAAAGGTGTGTGCGTCCTTATCGTTGTTAGCTACTCCAGCTTTTTGGTATTCAGCAACTCTTTTCTCAAAGAAGTTTGTTTTTCCTTGAAGGGAAATCATTTCCATAAAATCGAATGGATTTGAAGCGTTGTAAATCTTATCGCATCCTAATTCAGATAGTAAACGATCAGCAACAAACTCGATATATTGTTGCATCAACTTAGCGTTCATTCCAATTAGAGAAACTGGCAATGAATCGGTTACAAATTCTTTTTCAATCTCTACTGCGTCAGCAATAATCTTAGTTACTCTAGACTTAGGCAGTTTGTTTACCAAGTGATTATTGTACAATAAGCAAGCAAAATCGCAATGCAATCCTTCGTCTCTTGAAATTAATTCGTTTGAGAAAGACAGTCCTGGCATAAGGCCTCTTTTCTTCAACCAGAAAATAGAACAGAAAGAACCGGAGAAGAAAATACCTTCTACAGCTGCAAAAGCAACTAAACGTTCAGCGTAACTTCCATTGTCAATCCAATCTAAAGCCCAATCTGCTTTTTTCTTAACGCAATCCATAGTTTCGATAGCGTTAAAAAGCTTGTCTTTTTCGTTAGCGTCTTTTATTAGGGTGTCAATCAACAACGAATACGTTTCGGAGTGTACGTTTTCCATAGCGATTTGGAATCCGTAAAAAAACTTTGCTTCTGTATATTGTACTTCAGAAACAAAATTCTCAGCTAAGTTTTCATTTACGATGCCGTCAGAAGCAGCGAAGAATGCCAATACATTCTTAATGAAATATTGCTCGTTTTCGTTTAATTTATTTTCCCAATCGGTAATGTCTGTAGCCAAATCAATTTCTTCAGCAGTCCAAAAACTTGCTTCCGATTTCTTGTACATTTCCCAAATATCGTTGTGTTGGATTGGAAACAAAACAAATCTGCCTCCGTTTTCTTTGAGGATAGGCTCCTCTTTTTCTAATTCTTGTACGGTTTTTACTTCGTTTACTTCACTCGGTAAAACTCCTGTAATGGCTGGATCTACTTCTGTCACTTTCTTTTCTTCCATTGTGTCTTCTCCTATTTATTAATGCCTAAAATTTAGCCCGACCTGAGTCGATGTTTGCTAAATTCATTTATTCGTTTGTTTCGTAATTCGTGAATGTCTTTGAGAAATCAAAAACAGTCTTCACATCCTGACCCTCCAAATTTGTCTAATAAACCGGGGCACAAAAAGCTTAAACAATTCACAATTGACGGGAGTTTTCAACATTGGCAATTAACAATAGGGTGTTGATAGAAGGGAGTAAAAAATGCGGATGCCGCAGTATAGCACGATTTATTTTCGGCGGCTTGCTATTAGTATCTTTTTTCTCAATTTTCCCTTGCTCAATCTTGGGTTTTGATTATTTTGAAGGCAAAGCGATGTTAATTACTTGTCAATAACTCCAACAAACCCAATTGCATAAAGACACGTACAAAGTTCCCCAAAATCGCACAGTAAGAATCTGGAACTTTAACTCAAGCTTAATTGATTGAATTTCAGAGAGATGCTTAAAAAAGCATTTAGACCAAAATTTATAAGTCGTTATTCTTAATTTTTCAATGTTGGAATTCCAGAATTAATTCACTGAACTATAAAGTTTTATAAAAACCAACCGTTTTCAGTTTTTCACGACCAAAATCCGCGGAGGTAAAAACGACAATAGAAAACTAAGTATTCACAAAAGAACATCTGCAAAATGACCCGTTGACTGCTTCGATACAATTTCGCTTTGGCGGAATCACTCAGTTCGACAACTAAAACCTGCATATTCTATGCGAAAATTGTGGGAGTCAAATTAATCAGAATGCATACAAGGTAAAATCGGCGAAATTCAGCTTTCCCTCGCCTTCCAATTCTCCGCAACTTCTGCCAATTCGCTGTACCAATCTTCCCCAAATTTTCGAATGAGTGGTTCTTTTAAAAATTTATAGACCTCAACGTTCAATTCTTTACCATTGAAACATGCTGCTTCACAAATTTCCCAACTGTGGTAATTTACCGCTACAAAATTTTGGTATTGTTTTAATCGTATTGGGTATAAATGGCAAGAAATAGGTTTCTTAAAGTCTGTTTTCCCATCTAACTGAGCTTGCTCCATTCCGCATTTTGTAATACCTCGTTCATCAAAGGTTACAAACACACATTCTTTGTCATTAACTAAGCTGGTTAGCTTATCACCGTCGGTATCGGTGTACCAAAAACCTTCTTTTTCAATAACATCTAACCCTTCTTTTCTCAGATAGGGTTTCATTTGATCGAGGTTATCTTCAATAATTTGCACTTCATCATCGTCCAATGGTGCTCCACCATCACCTTCTATACAGCACGCTCCTCGACATGCCGAGAGATTGCAGACAAATTCTTCTTCTAATACTTCTTTTGAGAGTAGTGCTTTTCCGACCTGAAACATGTCACAAAAGTACGCTGCCTTTCGCATTATCCTCTCCTTCAATTCTACACCTTAAGTTTAGATGATTTCTAAAAGAGTGAATTGTATCAATAAGTATTTTTACCGAGTGAAAAATGCAATTGAAAAATGGCTCGACAACTACGTTCCAAATTGGAAAGAGCTGCATTTTTTAGTTGCAGTCAGTGGTGGTCGAGACTCAGTAGTTTTAGCCACAGTACTAAAATCGCTCGGAGTCCAAATTAGCATTGCACACTGTAATTATAAATTGAGAGGCACAGAGTCTGATGCCGACGAACAATTCGTTCGCTTATTTGGCAATAAACTGAATGTTCCCTACCATGTTACTCATTTTGAAACCCAAAAAATACTGGACACAGATGGAGGAAACCTGCAAGAAGTAGCTCGTCAATTGCGCTACAATTGGTTTTCTGATGTATTAAAAGAGCACCAACTGGATTATATCTGTATTGGTTCTCACCTCAATGACTCTGCCGAAACCCTTTTCATGAATTTAATGCGTGGGAGCGGCATAAAAGGTTTGCGTGGAATTCTTCCTGTTCGTGGAAAGGTATTGAGGCCCTTAATAGAGACTTCTAGAATAGAAATAGACAGTTACATAACTGAAAATAACCTTGAGTATAGAGAAGACAGTACTAATGCATCTAGTAAATACGAACGTAATCAATGGCGTAATGTCATTATTCCTCAAATAAAAGAGTTGTATCCTCATTTCGACAATGCCATAAAAACGAGCATTGGAAATCTGCATTTCTCAGAACAATTAGTGGTTCGTGAAATTGAACGACTCCGGAAACACCTCATCATTCAGCAAGGTGATAAATGGCTCATTAGCAAACCATTATTGAAAGAATTGCAGCCATTGAACTATTATTTATTCGAAGCATTGAGGCCTTTTCAGTTCAACTCGGCCACGGTTAATGACATTTGCAACACAGATTTTTCTTCTGTTGGAAAACAGTTTTTTAGCCCATCCTATGTACTGACCATCGACCGAAACTATTTGATTCTTGTGACCAATGAAACCGACAAAACGAACATTGAAACCACTCGGAAAATTTCGTTAGGCGATTCTAAAATCAAGAGACCGATAGAATTGAACTTTAGCTTTTTAGATGCTGAAACGGACGTAGATTCTAGCCCTAAAAAAGCATATTTAGACATCGATAAACTTAACTTTCCGCTCACATTACGTAAATGGGAGAACGGTGACCGATTTCAACCCTTTGGAATGAAAAGAAAGAAGAAAGTGAGTGATTTTTTAATCGATGAAAAGGTATCCTTACCTGAAAAAAATAAACAATTTGTTCTACTATCAAATTCCGAAATTGTTTGGGTAATTGGTCGAAGGATTGACAACCGATTTGCGGTGAAGGAATCCACCAAAAAGATTTATTTTGTTGAGCAATTGAACGACTAATGTCAAGCGAACTTTTATATACCGAAACACAATATTTAGGAAGTAACAAATACTCACTTAACCGTCGTTTGGTGTTAGCCATATTTTGCTTTCTAATGTATTTTTTTTCTGAGCAAAACCCGGAAATTGGAATTGGGAAAACTGCCAATTATCTCTTTATTATGGGTTTGTTTGTTCTCATTTTATCGGCAGTTTTAATGTTGGTGCTATTTTTAAAAACTGAGGTTTCTAATGGCTCACTTGTACTCGATGGTTTGTGGACATCAAGAAAAGTAAAACTTGATTTAAGCAACATCGTTTCTATCAAACCTGTGCGCTACAGTCGTTTTTTCTTGAACCGGCCCGTTTACAATTTGCATCGTAAAGGAACTATTCGCTTTTATTGTAGTGGACGAAAGGCCGTTGAATTGGTGGATAAAGACGGACTAATCTACCTTATTGGTACCCAAAAGCAAGAGGAGTTAGCACTGGCATTGAATAAGGCTATTGGAAAATAACTCGAAAATCAAAATTGAAAACTCTCCCAACTTCTTTCACTGAATAGTTCAAAGTTTGCTCTGTTAAAAAAATACGAACACACAACAAAAACCGCCGAACTAGTTTTACACCTTTGGTTTTCTTAACAGCATAAGAAAACTACACGTTTGACAGGGATAATAAAAAAACTAGCAGGGCAAACCGTTCTTTACGGTCTTAGCAGTATTCTGCCCCGTTTTCTAAATTATGCCCTCGTTCCTCTCCACACGGCCTTATACTCTACCAATCAGTACGGAATAATTACTGAAATGTACGCGTATGTTGCCTTTTTGGTGATTCTATTGACGTACGGAATGGAAACAGCCTATTTCCGGTTTACGAATAAGGAAGGTGCTAATGAAGGAACTGTTTTTGGAACCGTTTTACGCTCGATATCTTCCTCAAGTCTTATTTTTATATCAACGGCCATATTCTTTCAGCAAGAAATTGCGAATTGGCTCAAATACCCAAATCACTCTGAATATGTGGTTTGGTTTGCCATAATAATTGGGCTAGATGCAATTTCGGCAATTCCACTCGCACGACTACGATCGCACAACAAACCGCTGAAATTTGCCGCAATTAATATCAGTTCTGTTTTGGTTAATATCGGACTAAACGTGTTCTTTTTGGGGTATTGTATGACGAGTTATAAGTCCGGCAACACCAATGTACTAATAGACACCTTGTACAATCCAGAAATTGGGGTGGGATACGTATTTATTGCAAATCTTGCCGCGAGCATTTGGAAGATTTTAGTTAGCCTACCAACCTTTTACAAGGTTAAAACAACGTTTGATTTAGCATTGCTAAAACAATTGTTGATCTATGGTTCTCCGTTACTATTAGCAGGGTTAGCTGGCATTGTTAACGAGACACTTGACCGCATTTTACTCAAGCATTTATTGTTTGACGAACTGGGCGAGATTGCTGCAATGAGTCAGTTAGGAATCTACGGTGCTTGTTACAAATTATCCATCATAATTACGCTCTTTATTCAAGCTTTTAGGTACGCAGCAGAACCCTTCTTTTTTTCACAGGCGAAAAACAAAGATGCTCCTGAAGTTTACGCTTCAGTAATGAACTATTTCGTGGCGGTTTGTGGTCTAATATTCTTATTCGTAACGCTTTACCTGGACATCATCAAGTATTTTATTCCTAACGAAGAATATTGGGTGGGATTAAAGGTAGTTCCTATACTGTTGCTCGCTAATATTTGTTTGGGCATATACTTCAACCAATCGATTTGGTACAAAATGACCGATAAAACAAAATATGGTGCCTACATAGCTATTGGAGGAGCAATTGTAACCATTACACTCAACCTAATTCTTATTCCTACAATGGGTTACATGGGCTCTGCATGGGCAACCCTTACCGTGTATGTCTTAATGGTAATAAGCTCTTATTTGCTTGGTCAAAAACACTTTCCAATACCTTACAATTTGTATAAAGTTGGAGGATACTTGGCCCTGGCCTTAGGGTTGTTTTTTACAGGAACCCATATTCAAGGTACATTCGGGTATAATTTTATAGTAGCTACCGCAGCAATTTTAATCTTTGCAAGCACAGTGTATTGGTCCGAATTGATTTTAGGCAAGAAAAAACAGAACAATGACTATTGAAATAATAAACAACAGTAAACACGAATTACCGAAGTACGCAACGGAACAATCTGCCGGAATGGACCTACGGGCAAATATCGATACAAGTATTACCCTAAAGCCATTAGAAAGAGCCATTATTCCCACCGGCTTGCACATTGCGCTGGAACCCGGTTACGAAGCTCAAGTAAGACCTCGCAGTGGTTTGGCCGCAAAACATGGCGTTACGGTTTTAAATTCTCCCGGAACAATCGATGCGGACTATCGAGGAGATATTGGTGTAATTTTATGCAACTGTTCGAACAACGAATTTGTGGTTGAAGACGGAGAGCGAATTGCACAATTGGTAATCGCTAAACACGAAACAGTTGGCTGGAAACCAGTTGAAGTCTTGTCTGATACTGAAAGAGGCGCCGGAGGTTTTGGACACACCGGAAAAAAATAAACTATGAAAAAAACACTTTATCTTTCATTAATTATTGCATTAACAGCTCTATTTTCTTCATGTAATAAATGCAACAAGGCAGATTGCCAAAATGATGCTTCGTGCGAAAAACGCGAAGGCATTTGTAAATGCACATTTTTGTATGAGGGAGAACAATGCGAAAATGAAGTTCGTGAATCGTATGTAGGTACTTATGAAGGGTCAATTTCATACCCGAACCCCGATAACCCATTTGCTTCTGAAGAAAGTCCATTGACCGTTAACGTCACAACTAGAGGCTCTTCGCCTTCCGATATTGGAATAAATTTTACTTTTTTCAATACCAAGTATGAGTTAACAGGACAAATCACAGAAGAAGATAAATTTGAATTAAATGAACAAAAAATGTCTGCAGAAGGGTTTGGCAGTATAACAATTCTCAGTAGCAGCAGTGGTTCGGTATTGGACAATACTGTTACTAGTAACATAAATATTAGCTTGGATGATTTCCCTCAATTTCCGTCCATTTCATTAAATTTTATTGGCACAAAATAAATGCTCATAAAAGTTGAAGTAGAAAAGGCTGCCAGAAGAATAGAACAATACATCCACCAGACACCTATTTTAACCAGTCAAAAACTAAACGACCTTTCTGGAGCGGAACTGTACTTTAAATGCGAAAACTTTCAGAAAGTCGGAGCGTTTAAGCCACGTGGCGCTCTAAACTTTGTACTTCAATTAAATGAACAAGAGTTGTCGAATGGATTGTGTACACATTCCAGTGGAAATCATGCACAGGCTGTGGCACTTGCGGCCCAATTGACCAATACCAAGGCATTTATCGTAATGCCAAATACAGCACCAGAAGTAAAAGTAAAAGCAACACAAGGATATGGGGCGGAAGTGACCTTTTGCGCTCCTAATTTAAAGGCCAGAGAAGAGACCTTGGCCACTATTCAAAAAGAAACTGGAGCCGTGTTTATTCCTCCATACAACCACGAAGACATCATTGCAGGTCAGGCAACTGTAGGGAAAGAAATTTTTGAAGAATTAAAGTCCGTTGATTTCTTAATTACTCCCGTTGGTGGTGGCGGACTTTTGGCTGGTTGTGCTTTAGCGGCTAGCTATTTTTCTCCAAAAACTACCGTAATAGCAGCAGAGCCATCAGGTGCTGATGACGTTTTTAGGTCGTTTGAAGCTGGAAAACTATTTCCCTCAGAAAGCCCAAACACTATTGCAGATGGTTTGCTCACCTCGCTTGGTCCAATAAACTTTGAAATCATAAAAGAACACGTAACATCTATAAAATTGGTGACTGACGAAGAAATAATTTCAGGTATGAAACTGATTTACCAATACCTTAAAATAGTGGTCGAACCAAGTTCTGCGACAGTTTTGGCTTTGGTTTTAAAGCACCCAGAGCAATTCAAAGGGAAACGAGTTGCCTTGATTCTTAGCGGGGGAAATGTAGATTTGGCTAAGTTGCCTTTTTAATACGCCCTAGCGTCATTTCCTTCAAAATAGTATTGGTACGATTTATTGACCACACGATTTCCGCCCGGAGTGGGGTAATTGCCAGAAAAATACCAATCACCTGAATGATTTGGACAGGCAATGTGCAACCCTTCTATCGATTGAAAAATAATTTCAACCTCAGCTTTACAACCTTCTGGAGTTACTAGTTCAGCAACCTTTGCAGAAATTTCTTCCATTTTAAAGGCGGAATATATTTCTTTCACCACATTTACTTGCTGATTCATCGGTAACTTGAGTTGCTCTTTGGCTTTTTTGTAAACCTTCTTCAGAATTTTCTCGTTACCCCGTTCTTTGTGCAACTCCACAGCCGCTCTAAATGCAATGAAATCACCCATACGCGCCATATCAATTCCGTAACAGTCTGGATATCTGATTTGAGGTGCCGAAGAGACGATTACAATTTTACGTGGCTCCAACCGGTCTAACATTCGAATTATACTTTTCTTAAGCGTAGTTCCTCGAACTATAGAATCGTCAATCATTACTAACGCATCTTTCTTAGGCACAATAGAACCGTAGGTAATATCGTAAACGTGTGCTACTAAATCATCTCTACCGTCATCTTGGGTAATAAATGTTCGAAGTTTAGCATCCTTTATTGCCACCTTTTCAGTTCGAATCTGCTGATTCAATATTTTCTCAATTTCCTTTTGAGAAATCGTGTTACCTAACTTCACTAATTTCTTCGCCTTTTGCTCATTTAGTAGGGTATTCATGCCTTCTACTAAACCTAGAAACGAGGTTTCTGCTGTGTTCGGAATAAAGGAGAAAACAGCATTCTTGTGATCATTGCCAATAGCTTTCATCACCTGAGGAACCAAAGAACGTCCTAAATTTTTTCGCTCTTTATAAATATCTAAATCACTTCCCCTTGAGAAATAAATACGCTCAAACGTACAAGACGTTTTTGCATGGCTTTTGATGATGTTCTCTTCAGAAATTTCACCGTTTTTCTTTAATATAAGAGCATTCCCCGGGCCCAGTTCTTTCACGGTTTCTGCCTTTACATTCAAGGCCGTTTGAATTGCCGGACGTTCAGAAGCTACCACAGCTATTTCATCATCTTGATAATAAAATGCCGGTCTAATTCCATTAGGATCCCTAAACACAAACGCATCTCCATGACCAACCATTCCAGCCATTGCGTATCCGCCATCAAAATCTTCAGCCGCATTTTTCAGAATTTGAACCAAGTTCAATTGCTCCGAAATTTTCTCTGTAATCTCTTGATTGCTGTAACCTAGAGCTTTGTATTTAGAAAACAACTCTTCATTTTCTACGTCTAAGAAATGACCGATTTTTTCGAGCACAGTAACCGTATCTGCTTTTTCTTTTGGGTGTTGACCCAGCTTAACCAGTAAGTCAAATTGCTCATCAACATTAGTCATGTTGAAGTTACCAGCGACCACTAGATTTCTGGTCATCCAATTGTTTTGTCGCAAAAACGGATGGCACGATTCAATGGCGTTCTTTCCGTAAGTTCCGTATCGTAAATGACCTAAGAAAAGCTCTCCGCTAAACGGTGCGTTTTCCTTTAACCAATACGGGTCTTTTGCTTTTTCGTGGTTGTCTCCGATGCGTTCTTCAAAGCGCTTGTAAATGTGCTCAAAAACATCTTGAATTGGTTTGTTGCTTACCGAACGTTGCCTCGAAATATATCGTTTCCCCGGTGCTACATCGAGCTTAATGTTGGCTACCCCAACCCCGTCTTGGCCTCTATTGTGCTGCTTTTCCATGAGCAGATAAAGCTTATTGAGGCCATAATGTGCTGTTCCGTATTTTTTCTGGTAATAGTCTAGTGGTTTGAGTAATCGAATGAGAGCGATACCGCATTCGTGTTTGATAAAATCACTCATAAAATTTGTGTGGCAATGTCCATAAAATTGTTGCCGTACAAAGTTAGATATTCAATTGGTTAATCATCGATTTCCAATGTCTCAATTATCAATTTTTCAATTCAATAATTGCGGAATTGAAACAATAAATTACTTAAACTGATACAACCAGCTTGCTGGGTTCATAGTGGTTTGTCCTTTCCAAAGTTCAAAATGCACATGAGTTTGTCCTTTCTGAGGGTTGGTTTTAGCTTTTCCTATGGGTTGTTTGGTTTCAATCTTATCGCCTTTCTGCACGAATACGTCAACTAAGTTTGCATATACACTAATATAGGCTCCGTGACGCACCATAACGGCTTTTCCACTACCTGGCAGCACAATAACTCCAGATACTTCCCCGTCGAATACTGCACGTGCTTTACCACCTGAGTCAGTACTTATGTCAACTCCGTTGTTTTTGATTTTAATTCCTTTTAAAACCGGGTGCCAGTGCTCTCCATAGTAGGCTGTTACAACACCTTTGGCAGTTGGCCAAGGTAATTTCCCTTTATTGTTTTCAAAATTACTAGACAGAGCTTTGGCTTCTGGTGTTAGTACATATCCACCTTTTCCACCTTTATTTTGCTTTTTTATTTCCTCGTCTATTATACGCTGAATAGCTTTTTGGAGTTTTCGAGCTTCCTTCTCGTTATTCTTTATTTCAGATTTTAACTCCTTCTCTTTAGAATTAAGTTCATTAAAAATCTTTTGTTTTTCGCCTATGTCTTCAGCCAAAGTGTTCCGCTCTTCTTGTTTGTTATTAATCAACAATTCTTTGGCTACTTTCTTTTCTTCTAACATTGTTATCTGGCTATCCAGCTGCGATTTGGTGATAGAAATTTGCTCAGCTTGTGCCTGCCTAAACTGACTGTATTGCTGCAAATATTTTAGTCTTTTGTAGGCTTGGTTAAAATCTTCACTCGCAAAAACAAACATGATTTTATCGTAAGAACTGCGCGTTTTGTAGGCGTGATAAATCATTTTGGCGTATTCATCTTTCAGGGCGACTAACTCCAATTCTTTCCGCTCAATTTCACTCTTAATACCACTAATTTCTCCGTCAGTCAATTCTTGTTCAGAACGTAAGGTGCTAATAAGGTTCTCTCTATTCTTAATTTTTTTACGAATCAATACCAGTTGGTTTAAGCTCTTTTTCTTGGTTTTTTTGGTTTCTTTAAGGAGTTGATTCTTGTACTGAATTTCCTTTTTAATCTTAGACTTCTGCTTTTCCAGAGCTGTTCTAGACTTTTGAGCATAAACAACTGAATTGCAACTAAATGCAACAATCAATATGAAGATTAGCCTAAAAAAGTGGCTCATACTTCGAAGAAATTTTAAGTGGATAAGATTGTGTTTCTGGAAGGGTAATTTTCATTGTTTCGGACTTAAATTCCATGGTGTCTTTTCCGATTACTAAGTAGCTCGACTTTTTAGGAACCGTAATATTCTCAAGTTTCTCTCTTTCTTCTACCTCGGCAGTGAAGCTTTTCTTTGTTTTCGACTCCGAGATTTTACTTTTTACTACCAAGAAACTCTCTTCATTAAACCATTCAGTAAATACTTGTTGTTGGGTCTTGGTTTCTCCACTAGGTTTTTGGTAGTTTGTCTCACTTAGCCCAGCAACTATATAATTTCCTTTACTGGTATAAGATCGCACTTTTTTATAATTGTCGTGGTTATACGGCTCACCCAAAATAGTTGCTTGAAGTGAAGAAAAATCGAAAGGCACGTTGTACAAATTTTGAATAAAAGTATATCCTCCTTTAAAGTACTTTTCATTTTTACGATCTATCATTTTCACACTATCCTGTGTAAAAAGGAACCGAGCTACTTCTACCTTATAATAAGTTGCTGAAATCCAAATGATACTATCGCGCTTCATTCTAATGTGCATTTTAAACGAATCAGAAAGTTTTGGTGTTTTAAAGTAAACCTTAGATTTTACGGCTAAGTTTTTCTCTAATCTGGGGTTTTGTTGGTTTTTTAGTACAATTTCTTCTGGAGTTAGTTTGGTCAAATTATTACGCGTTCGTTCAATTTCTTGAGTGGTTTTACAGCTCAAAATAAAAAAAGAAAAACCCAAAATTAGAAGCAGTTCCGAACGTCTCATTTTACTAAGGGATGTACATTTTAGTTTTTATCTTTTCGTCAATTTTTTCTGACGCATCGCCCATATCTCTGGCCATATTCCAGTGTTTCAACGCACCTTCAATGTCATTTAATTTAAAAAGAATATCGCCATAATGTTCTACCAATACACCTTGTTTATTGCCTCCATTATTTAACGCCAACTCCATGTATTTTTTAGCCTCAGCATATTCCTTATTCATAAATAATATCCATGCATAAGTATCGAGATAAATAGCCGATTCTGGTTCTTGCTCTATCGTCTTTTTCGACATTCTTTTCGCCTGTTCCAGCTTCTCACCTCTCAACGATAAGTAATAACTGTAGTTATTAAGCACCAGAATATTCTCCGCATCCATTTCAAGGCATTTGTCAAAATTGGCATCAGAGTTGTTGAAATCTTTTAAATTGTGATAGGCTTCACCAAGGGTCGAATACACTTGAATAAGCAAGTCGTTATTGTCAATAATAAAGTCCTTTCCTGTTTCTAAAATCTCGATAGCCTCTTGGTAATCCTTTAGCTGGTTTGCACCTACACCAGCTAAATAATAGAGCGTACCTTGATTCGGAAATAGATCCACTGCTGCCTTACCGTCTCGGTACATCCCTTCCCAATTTTGTTGCTCAGAATGAATGAACAACACTCGATTCCAAACCAAAAACTGATTGGAATCCAATTCTAAACTTTTCTTGTAAGCGATTAAACTTTTATCGGTCTGTTTTGCTTCGTAAAGCAAGTCTGCTTCAATTGCATAAATCTGAGCGTTGGTTGGGTGCGCCAGTTTCATAGAATCCATAAGTTGAAACGCTAAATCGTCGATTTTTCCGGTTTCTTCACTTTGCTTCAGAACGCTATTCAACAAAATCCGAGTCTTACTCTCAAAATCTAAATTTGGGTTTCTGAAAGCGGTTCTGAGCAACTGCTCTCCTTTTTCTTTTTCTCCAGCCTCCATGTAATAAGTAGCCATAGACAGCTGAACAAAAGCATTTTCAGGGTCTATTTCCAACAACTTTTTATACGTGTCGCTAGCCTTTTCTTTTTGACCAGCTTTTCTGTAAACATCAGCCAAGTTATTGTAATATTTTGGTGTGCCAGGCGCAGATTCTAACAGTTTTTGTGCCTCTTCAATTGCCAAATCGTATTTTTTTACACTTAACAAAACCTGCTGTTTTTGCATGCTCATTGGCTCCAATACTCCAAACTGAGCTTCTGTTTTGTCGTAAACTTTTAATGCTTTTTTCAAGTCATTTTGAAATAGAAACATACGGGCTTCCCCTTCATAATAAGCTAACTCTAGCGGATAAAGAGTGCTCAACCTGTTGTAGGTTTTAGACCCTTTTTGGTATTGTTTGGTTTGCTCATACATAATGGCCAAAGACTGCAAATACCATTTATTTTCCGGCTCTATTACCACTGCTCTCTCTAAGTAGAGCACTGCATCTGCATTTCGTTTTTGAGCTTGATAAATATTCGCTAACTCGAAAATACTGGCGCTGTGGTTTGGGTCAATTGCTAGACATTGCTCATAATATTTCTGCGCTGCCGCAAAGTTGCTTAATGCCTTTTCTCTGCTGGCCTCAAAAAAGTAGTTTTTTAGTTGTACTTCTTGTTTTTCAGTAAGCTCGGCTCGGTTCTTATTAGCTGCAGCTTGTTGTTTTGCCAACTTCTTTGATGGTGAACAACCCACCAAGATCAGCAGAAACAAACCCAAAACTAAGCGACCAAATATTGCGTCTCGATTTTTCACTTAGCAATTTGAAGTGCTGTAATCACCAATACTTAAATCGTCAAATGGCTTTTCGTATTTCACAAAATGACCAATCATCGAATTATCCATTACGGCTTGCTTAATTACTGAATTTGACTGCACTATTGAGTTTTTTACGACTGAATTTTCAATAATTGTTCCATCACCAATACTAACATGCGGACCAACTATTGAATTGACAATTTTCACATTTTCACCAATAAAACAAGGTTGAATGATTTGTGCATTTTCAGTTTGTAGAGAAGTGGGAACACTCAATTCCTTTTCAATAAAACCTAATACTCGCTTATTGCTATCAACAGTTGCGTTTTTGTTACCACAGTCTAACCAATCTTGAACTTTACCAGGGTTAAATTGCATCCCCTTGTCTGTCATATTACGGAGCGCATCAGGCAATTGGAACTCACCATCGTTTATAATGTTATTATCAATTAAAAATTGACATTCGTCCCTAAGCGTTCCTCCTGAATTGAAATAATAAATCCCTATCATAGCCAAGTCTGAGACAAACTCTGTTGGTTTCTCTACAAAATCGGTAATTACGTTTTCGCCGTTCACCTTTACAACACCAAAAGCGCTCGGGTCATCAATTTGAGAAACCCACAGCACCCCGTCAGAATTAGTATTCATTGAAAAATCTGCTCTGAACAAAGTATCTGCAAAAGCAACGATTACTGGTCCCGACAAACTTTCTTTCGCACAAAGAATAGCATGTGCGGTTCCAAGTGCTTCGGTCTGATAATAAATTTTGCCTTTTGCGCCCAAGCTAGAAGCTATTTCTAATAATTGTTGTTCCACGGCATCGCCAAAATCTCCTATGATAAAACCAATTTCATCAATAGTTGAGTCTGCAACTCGCGCAATATCTTCTACAAGTCTCTGAACTATTGGTTTTCCAGCAACGGGAATGAGTGGTTTGGGAACTGTAAGGGTATGTGGTCGCATTCGCTTACCCATACCCGCCATAGGCACAATAATATTCATTTGAACGTAATTTAAGTTGGCAAAAATAGAGTAATAAAAAAGGGGTAGAGATTGAACGCATTAAAGCTTGCTAAAAACAAAATGTTAGCACTAAGCCTGCTCCAGAACAAATCCATTCAATTACTTGCTGTCTAATGCTTTAAACATTAACATTGCAGAACAATAAACATGATTATTTTGCACAAAACCATTTCTGTACTGGCTCACGTTTTTTTTACGATTTCATTCACTCTTTTAGGTTTCAATTCATTTTCGCAAGAAAAGGTGTTTCTTAATGTGAATCAAGAAGTTACTGAAGAAAAGTTTGCATACTATACCCAAGAATTTGTAAAAGATTCCGCTGGTGCACATTGCATCAAGATAACCTTCAACAACGGAAATACATTTTTTGAAGGCTGCTTATTAAACAGCATTTACACGGCAGGAAAAGAAAGAAAGTATATAGGGTCGTGTAGGTGGTACTATAAAAATGGCAACTTACAGCAGAATGCGCATTTCAATGCCGATGGAAAAATGGATGGAGAAGTGGCTTCGTACCACGAAAACGGTGATTTAAAAACTAAGGCGAAATACAAGAACGGCATCCGTACTACTAAAAAAATGACGTTCAAAACAGAGTCTGGAAATTCATACACTTTGTTCCAAGAAGACTTTACTTCAAATGCTAACGATTGGGAAGTCTATAAATCAGAGTTGAATGAGGCTTACATTGAGGACAATAAATTTGTCTTGAATAGCCTTTCTGGTAGAGGAACCAGTAGATATATCGAAGCTCCAATAAAGTCTAATTCTTATGAAATTGAACTAGAAATTGCTCCGGCTTCAGATAAAAAAAATGCACCAATTAAAGGACTTATTTACGATTACAGTAGCTGGGATAATTACTCGTACTTCATCATACAAGACATTTACTTTTCGGTTGGAAAAATGGTCGATGGTTCTCACAGAATTTCCGCAGACTTGCTAAGTACAATTAGAATTAATACAGAAAAAGATGCTTCGAATGTGCTGAAAATAAAAAACGAGTATGATGCTTCTTATTATTTTATCAATGATGAATTAGTACATAAGTCATCCCCTCAAAAAATAAAGTTTGACCGACTTGGAATGATTGTCGGTGGAAATGGCTTTGCTCGTTTTAATCAACTTAGCGTTAAGGAATTTGAAAGTGATGGCTTTGATGGTTCCATTGAAGTTGAAGACGAAGACATAAAAGGTTCAGGTACTGGGTTTTTGATTTCGGATGACGGGTATATTATTACCAATCATCATGTGATTGAGGATGCCAACAAAATTTTTATTGAATTTCCTGCTTTAAATAAAACCTACGCTACACGTTTGGTGATTAAAAATAAAACCAGCGACCTTGCACTGTTAAAAATTGAAGACAGTACTTACAATTCTGAAACGCCAGTTCCGTATGTTTTGTCTTCATCGGTAAAAGATGTTGGCTCATCTGTTTTTGCGTTAGGCTATCCTCTGGTGTATTCTGGCATGGGTAAAGAAGTAAAGTTTGCCGATGGAAAGGTAAGCTCGAAAACAGGATACGATAACGACATTTTTGGTTATCAAACCACCGTTCCTGTGCAACCTGGAAATAGCGGTAGCCCAATGTTTGATGATTCGGGTGATGTTGTTGGCTGTATGAATGCCATTATTAAAGAAGCCGACAATGTAAGTTATAGTATCAAATCGAATTTTATTCGAACGTTTGTTCAAAGCTCTTCTGAAGAAATTATTCTGCCTACAGAAAACAAACTCAAGGGCTTGGATTTGACAGAACAAATTAAAAAAGTGTCCAATCATATTTGTATCGTAAAGGTGTTATGAGAAATTTAAAAATCATATCTATCCTTATTGTCTCTATGACAATAACAGTAGCAGCAGAAGCCCAGGTTTTTGATGTTGACAATTCTGTCGATGCCAAATACACCCCTCCAGAGGGCTCTATTTTCGAAACCAAAGAAAAATCCAAAAGCAACCGAGGTGGTGGGTCTGATTTTAAAAATACGATAATGATTAATATTACCCCGGTAACACGTGGGGCAATTGCCTTGGAATACGGCAGAATATTATCCAACAATTTTGTACTCACTGGTGCTGGTGGGGTTACTATATTCCATGATTACATTAAACAGGTAGGGCTAAATTTATACGGTGAAGACCCATTTATTAGTGAGGATGTTTTTTCTGATGGGCTTGGACTATTTTGGAAGGGAGAAGCTCAGGTCTATTTTAACGGTGCCTACGACAGCGATTTTGTAACCTTTGGTTTACGAAACTTTCGGTATAATTTGATTTACAAACCTGGTCAAGGAAACTTTTCTAGCTTAGCATCTGATCCCATTTACGAAAGGTTCAACACCAATTTTAAAGAATCTAATCTAGATTTTTTTATTGGCTATGGTTCATCTTATATTCTTTCAGCTAATTTGATTGCAGAGTTTAGTTTTTCTATAGGCCTAAGAAGTACCAAATCATCTAGCTTCGAAATAGAAACTGTTCAGTTTCAGAATACCTCATCAATCTATAGCGATACTCAATATGCAACCCAACTGGTGCAGACCGAATACAGGGCTATTCTTCCTGCTATCCTAATGACGTTTAAATTAGGTTTTGGCTTTGGTAATTAATCTCATTCTCAGATTCAATAATTCACATTTATGAAACATTTTTTAGTAGTACTCTTTTGCTCTTCTTTCCTTTTTACCAATGCACAGGTGGATCCAAAAGTGGTAACCTCACCAATTTACAAGCATAAAAAACCCCGGATATACATGGAGGAAATGCTAGGAGAGGTTGACAATATAGTTTATATGCTCTACTCGACCATGCCCGTTAAAGCTTCAACATTACCAAGTCTAACAATTAAAATGTATGACAAAGAAGACATGCATTTAATAAAGTCAAAGGAGCTAATTCCAGACAACCCAAATCTTCAAAAAAAATACAAGGATTTTACGCTGTATGATTATGTCATAACCAAGAAAAAAATACTTTTCTTTTTTAAAGATATTGGAAAAAAGGGGGCTCGTACAATTTACCTTGGCACATACGACCTCAACTTAAATCAGAAAAAAACGTTTACCAAAGTGCTAAGTTATAATTCGAGAGAAAGAAAGTTTGTAGGGCTTGCCAATGGCACATACCCAAACATCCTATTAACCACAATGAATTACGCTTCAGAAGGCGAAAAACTATTCATTGAATACAAGGAGCTTGATAAAGACTTTAAACTGGTGAAGTCAGGGAAAGTTGATATGCCGTTTAAACCAACCTTCGGAAAGAAAAAATTATTCGGCAGCAACAAACAAGCCTTTGCAAATAGATTATATCTATCTGATGCAGGTCAAATTGTTACCAGTATAAATATTGAAGCTGAAGAGGTAATGACGACTAAAAAAAGTGGCAAACGAAAAAAAGATCGTTTTGCGGATGCTTCTTACAAATCGATAATCGTGATCGAACCCAAGAATGAAAAAATACTAGAAGTTCCAGTTAAACTTGACGATAGAAAAAATGTTGGTGATTTTAATTGGTACGCTGATGGAAACGATGTTTTGGTTACTGGTTTTTACGCCGATAGAGATTTGGAAAAAAGAGGTAACGAATTGCATGGTGTTTTCTACATGCGAGTAAACGTGCCTAAAGCAAAAACTGAATTGGTGAAAACCACCAAATTTCCTGAAGATTTTCTTTACAGAATTAATAGTCAAAACACATTGATTAGTAAGCGTAGAAGAAAGAAGGAAACAGACAATGAAAGCATTAACGAGGTGTTTCAAATTAGCAAGGTTATCTCTAATTCAGCAACCAAAGAAATAACAGTTTACTGCGAACCAATACACAATTACGTAGTGACAACAACCGACCAAAATGGAAACACCCAAACTACTTACCACTCAGATAGAGGAAGTCTATTTTATTTCAAGATTTCAGAAAATGGTGAATTCGAATATTTTAATTCTATTAGAAAAAAAACAAAGTGGTCTAGTGGTAGTTCTGCTATTTGGTATCGCGAATCAGTCTTTATTCATAGAGCACATGACGGCCTAAAAGATTATGTAATGTTTGCCACCCAAAGGATATATAACGAAAGAGATAAAGCTGACCTAAGAGGTGAAAAAGCAAAATGGAAAAAAGCTAAACGAGATTTTGTTATTGCTTCTGTAAGCAACAAAACAGGAAACTTTGATTTAAACTATCCTCAGGTTTACGACAAAAAGGATAAAAAGAATTACGGAACACTCATCGATAATATTATCGAAAGCAATGGCAACTTGTATTCATACGGAATAGAGAGAAAAATGAGGCTTAGTCGGATTATTACGGCAATTCTAACCATACCTACCATTTATGTTCCTTATGCGATTATTGTTAGTCCAAAATCATACTATCAAAAAGTGCAGCTCAACCGACTAGAGATACAGGAATAGGTTAAAAAAATATTCTAACAAAAAAAGGGGCTGCAATTGCAGCCCCTTTTTTTGTTCTAACCTATTAAAATCCAATTATGAAATATCAATAAGTTTCGGTTTTTTAATTTCTGCTTTGGTTTGAGGAATCTCAACCACCAAAACTCCGTCTTCATACTTCGCATTTATTTTTTCTTCATCCACTTCGTTAGGTAATGTAAAGCTTTTTGAAAAAGAGGTATATGAAAACTCCCTTCTGGTATAATTTCCTTCCTCATTCTTTTCTTCTTTTTCTGTTTTTTTCTCCGTCGAAATTGTTAACCTACCCTCATTTAACTCAATGTTAAAGTTCGATTTTTTCATCCCAGGTGCAGCGAGTTCTATTTCAAACTTTCCATCGTCTTTTTTAATGTTTACTGCCGGAAAAGTAGATCCGCCCCAACTATTTACCCTAGCAACAGGGTTGTCGAATAATTCGTCAAAAATTGAATTTACTGCAAATGGTTTTCTTCTAATAAGTGTCATAATATTTAAGTTTTAAAAGTTTCTGTTTGGCTCGATTAGAACAACACCACTGCCAACACAAAAACTACTGAAATTATGACCGAATTAACTTTTATTGACTGTAATTATGGCGGTTAAAGGATTGATTTACAGACATTATGACTTAAACAACATCATTCTTAGCCCAGCATATACACTTCTACCGAATATCGGTCCCCAAATCATGGAAGCATCAAATTCTGAGTCAAAAGGTTTATCTGCAGAAATGATGGCGTTTGGTTGTCTATAATTACCCAAGTTTTCTGAACCCACATAAAACTCAATGTGCTTAAACCTACGCGTAACTTGAGTATTCATAAGCATATATGCATTGCTAGTTTCTTCTCTGCTATTTTCAACAGAATTACCCATAGTACTTGGAATACGACTAATACCAACAAATTGAGTCGTAAAATCTACCTGCCATTTCTTATTTAAGGTTTGGTAACCTAGACTTACCATTCCTCGCCAATTCGGGACTAACGGAGCTTGTTTTTGTACTCCTTCATAAGTGCTTTGCACATCCAAATACTTGGCAGCGGTTCGTATTTCAAAAACCCTCCATGGTTCGTAAGACACTTCTACTTGCACCGCATTAGAATAGCTGTTTCCTTGTAGATTATAAAATTTCAATGCTCCAGGAGTTTCTCTATCCACCACAACTTGATTTTCAAAATTTGTATAAAAATACTCCGCATGTAAGGTCAAATCTCGTTCGGCAACTTCTACTATCTGAGTTCCACTAACTCCTGTATTCCAAGCTATTTCTGGTTGTAAGTTTTGCTGTATTGAAATGATGCGTTGACTTACAAAAGTTGAATTATTATCGACAAAAATATTAGCAACACGAAACCCTCTCCCAAACGAAAATCGAGCGGATCCTCGTTTAGCGTAATTGTACTTAAAATTGAATTTTGGACTGGTTTGAGTGCCATACAAATTGTGAAAATCGGAGCGTAAACCTGCAATTGTAGTAATCTTTTCTCGAGTATAGGTGTATTCGCCATAAACCCCAGGTACATGCTCAGTTCTTAGGTACTCTTTTCCATTAAAAACCTCATTGTAATCGTCGAAAACATAACTCGCCCCAAGAGTGTATTTATGGTCAGTCGTTTTTATAATGTCTGAAAAAATCACATTCGAATAAAAATAGGTTTCCGAACCTTTGTAATCCATAAGGCCAGCAAATAAGGTTTGTTGGTGATAACTTCCGCGTGTAATTACCGCAACACTGCGCCAAGGACGCTTGTCGAATAGAATACCATTTTTATAAAACCCTTCAATGTGATTTCCGACAGCTCCTACTCCATATTTATTGGTAGTTCCAAAATCACTATCGGGATTAAAATCCAGTTCGCCACCAGTCTTTTCTTCTACTATTCCTCGCACACCAAATTGGCATCGAAATTTTTCTCCTTTGTATTTCCAACGGTTAAAAATATTGATTTGACGTTTTAAGGTTATATCCATAAATCCATCGTTGTTATTGTCCAATGGAATCTGGTTCATATTGCCATGTGCCAAAAGCAACGTGCTCCATTTTTTATTCAGCTTATCGCCAACGTGAATATTCACCTCAGACCTGCCCATAATATTGCCGTACAAATTCACAAACACCTTCTCTTTTAAATCATCTGGCTTTAAGAACTCCATGTTTATTTGTCCTGTCATTCCTTCATAACCATTTCTTACAGAACCACTTCCCTTCGATATTTGAATAGATTCGACCCAAGTTCCTGGAATATGCGACAAGCCATCTAAGTTCGCCAAACCACGAACCATAGGAATGTTCTCGAACTGCAAACTGGTATAAATACCATCTAAACCCAGCATCTGAATTTTTTTGGCTCCTGTAACCCCATCGCTCGAAACGACATCAACCGAGGCGTTAGTTTCGAAGGCTTCAGAAATATTACAACATGCCGCACGGGTCAATTCTCCAGCTCCGATATTCTCCACGTGCTTAGCGTCCATCATATCATAAGAAGTGGATTTTTTGCGCTCTTGTACAACTACCTCATCCATGTTTAAACTGGGTTTGAGTCCGATATGCAACTCGTTTTGAGCGGTTTCAATTAAAATAGTATCTGGTTTGAAGCCGATATATGAAACCACCAATTTAGCCGGTAGTTTAGCTGGAGACTGAATTACAAATGCTCCTGTTTCATCTGTGGAAGTTCCATCGCTTGGCGATTTTTCCCAATAAATGGTTGCACCAGGCAATCCTTTTCCGTGTTCGTGACTTCCTTCCGGAAATACCTCCCCACTAATTTGAGCATTAGAAACAAAAGCCAAAAGGCTACAAATGATTATTAATAGTACGTTTTTCATGTGTTAATTTATGCGTTTAAAAATGTTTGGCCAGTAACTATTGGTCAAACAAATTCTAGCATAAAAAACGTTGGAACTGAATGTATAAACTCAGTTCATCTGGCGGAGGAAGTTGGTGGTTTTTTCGTTCATATTCTTTGGTAAGGTGCAATTTAAAATCATGGTGAGCAACGAATGGTATTGAAGTAAATTTTATGTCAAAAGACTTCTCTGCAGCGGTCGGAAGAACATCATCGGTTTGGTATTGGAAAGAAAAAAATTCGCAGCAGGTTCTTTTTAAAGATTCGGAATCTGCATCTTTCTTACAACAGTCTATTTCAGTTAATGAATATTCTGCATTTCCCGAATGCAGACAAATCATTTGGTGTACCGAAGCTCTTGTAGATGCAAGGAGCATCAACATCGTAAGTACAGAAACAAATATTTGTCTAGCAATCATAAGGTTACAAATTTATAACATTAATACTGGTATATAAAATCAATTCACTACGATGCATCCTAATTTTGTACAAATTGATTTACGAATAGATATGGATACCACAGAGAAAAAAATACCGGTTTCAGTTTATGCAGAAAGCACTCCGAATCCTGCAACAATGAAATTTGTTTGTAGCGTTGCTTTTACAGAATCAGGTTCAAGTGTGGAGTTTCACGATGTTTCTGAAACAACAAAAGCTCCGTTAGCTGCCCGATTGTTTTCATTTCCGTTCGTCACCGGAGTTTTCTTTTCTAATGACTTTATTACCATCACCAAAAACGATTTGGTTGATTGGCAAGATATATTTGGAGAAGTTCGAGAATACATTCAGAACTTCTTAGCTGCTGGACAAGATATTTTTACGGAAAGCCCAAAAACGATTACCACAGAAAAAGAGGTAAAAAAAGCAGAAAACACAGATATTCTGCTAGCAAAAACCCCTGAAACAGAAACAGAAAAAAGAATTGTTGAGATTCTAGAAGAGTATGTAAGGCCTGCGGTTGAAAGCGACGGCGGTGCAATCGATTACCATTCTTACGATGGAAAAGGAACTGTAACCGTAATTCTCAAAGGTTCATGCAGTGGTTGTCCTTCTTCTAGCGTAACACTAAAAAATGGAATTCAAGGATTGTTTAACCAAATGATGCCTGAGATTACAGAGGTTGTTGCTTTGGAGGCATGATTGCCAAAATTGAACATAACGGCACTAAGTTTAAAGTAGATTTACTGAAGCCAATTGACATTTCCATTGAAATTTCCGCTACTCCAAAAAGTGTATCAGCGTGGTACCTTGACCCTATGAACATAGAACCTGTTAAAGGTGAAGGATTTGTAGGCGCGGTGAAAGAAGGTGGCTCGGTTAATTTTAGAAATATCAGTTTTAATCCTCATGGGCATAGTACCCACACCGAATGCTTAGGTCATATCACTCCTGAAGTTCATAATGTTAACGAACACATCACAACCTTCTTCTTTACAGCAGAAGTAGTAAGCATTGTTCCGGAAAAAATTGATGGCGATGAAATAATTACCCAAGATCAGATTGTATCTGCATTAAAGTCGAACCCTAATCCCGAAGCTATTGTAATTCGCACCTTACCGAACTACGACTCAAAAATCAATCGTCAATACAGCAACAGCAATCCACCATATCTTACTGAAGATGCAGCTTTGGAGGTTCGAAGTCGCGGTATTAAGCACTTGCTAATAGATACACCAAGCGTGGACAAAGAAGTTGACGGTGGCAAATTATTGGCACATCATGCATTTTGGAATGTGCCCGAAAGCCCAAGATTTGATTGCTCAATTACTGAACTTATTTACGTGCCAACAGAAATACAAGACGACACCTACTTGCTCAACCTCGGTTTTGCAAGCATTAATAATGACGCAAGCCCAAGTAAGCCAGTACTATACCGCCTACTTTAATAAGTAATTTCAACATCCTTATCTGGTTGTTCGTCGAAGAAATATTAACATTCAGCGACTAATGACTAATTAAACCGTACGTGTTTTCGTCAATTCAAGGTGATAATTTCGGTCAAAATACAAGTCATGAAAAATGTCCTCGTACTGTCTTTACTTTTATCCGTCTCATTCCTTTTGAATGGTCAATCTAAAAAAAGACAAAAAGCAGTAACCTACTTAAAAGACGCCATGATGGCCTCTTCAAATATGGACAACGAATCCGCAATCAAATTGTATAAAAAGGCAACTAAAACAGACCCAACCTACAATTCGGCATGGTTACAATTAGCTCGTTCACTAAGCAAAAGTGGCCAGGAGGTCGAACTTCAAAAACATGCCTACACAACTATTTTAAAATCAGATTCAACTTCTAAAACTGCCCTAGCTGCACATTTAGGTCTAAAAAGTATTTATCAAAATCAAGGTAAGTTTGATTCTGTTGCTGTTCATTATTCCAAAGCAATTAAACATCAAGAAGCGTCAGAAAGACAACTTCTTAATATAAAAAAAGAAAAAGCAAACGTTGAGTTTGCAGCTTCGGGTTATAAAAACCCCTTAAGGTTTCATCCCGTTTCCTTGAATTCGAGTATTAACGACGAATCCGCTCTTCAATACTTTCCCGTAATTACTGGAGATGAAAACCAAATGATCTTTACAAGGCGCTATAAAGGCAGCCAGAACGAAGATATTTTCATTGCCAAAAGGCTTGCTGGAAATTGGAGTTCAGCTAAAAAATTGGAAGGTTCTATTAATGGACCCGAAGGTGAAGGAACCGCCACCATTTCGGCAAACGGCAACACAATTATTTGCAGCTATTGCGGCGATAGTAGAGAAAATATGGGTAATTGTGACCTTTATTCTTCAAACTTCGAAAATGGTTCGTGGACTCAATTAAAAAATATGGGTACAACTTTAAACTCAAAGCATTACGAGGCACAACCTACTCTAAGTTCCGATGGGCGGGTTTTGTTTTTTGTGTCGGATAGGCCTGGTGGAGTAGGTGGTTTAGACATTTATACTTCTATTTTGAATGAAAATGGAGATTGGTCTGAGCCAAGAAACCTTAGCGCAACCATCAACACAGCCGATAATGAGGGTAGTCCATTCTTACACGCAAATGGTCAAACCTTGTTTTTTGCAAGCAAGGGCCATCCGGGTTTTGGTGGATACGATTTGTACGCATCTGATGTTGAAAATGGAAAATGGCAAACACCAAGAAATTTAGGGTACCCAATAAACGACCAAAATAATCAGCTCTCTATGTGTGTTTCACCAAATGGTAAAACAGGTTATTTCAGCAAAGAAGAGTTTAACCTCTCCTCCATTATGGCAAATACCAGCAAAATTTGGACATTCAGTGTTCCTCCTGAATTTAAACTTGGCCACCGGAGCAATTACATTAAGGGCTTTGTGTTTGACAACATTACCAAAAAGCCTATTGAAGCAACTATGAAACTCATCAATTTAGAAACCGAAGAAACTACCGCTCTTGTTACATCAAACAAAACAGATGGAAAATACTTGGTAATGCTTGCAGAAGGTTCAGATTACGCATTCTACGCTGAAACTAGAGGGTATTTATTCAAAAGCGTTTCTTTTGAATACAGTGAGGCTACCAACATTGAACCTATTAAAATGGATATTTATCTTGACCCAATTATCAAGGGAGTAACTGTTCAACTAAACAACGTTTATTTTGAAACGGGAAAGTCCGAATTGTTGAATAAATCTAGAGTTGAGCTGAATAAACTTTATCAACTTATGAAAACAAATCCTACGATGAAAATAGAACTTGGTGGCCACACCGACAACGTTGGAAGCGACGAGTTGAACAATAAACTCTCACTAGCTAGAGTGAATTCTGTTATTGCGTACCTTGCTAAAAAGGGGATTCCAGCAAAAAACATGGTGGGAAAAGGCTATGGAGCGTCTAAACCCATTGCAGACAACAAAACAACGGCTGGCAGGAAAGAAAATCGCAGAGTTGAATTTACTGTGTTAGAAGTTCAATAAGAACATTTATACTTTTCCAAAAAATAAAAAAACTCTCGAAAATCGAAGGGTTTTTGTGGTGGAGCCTCCAGGTGCCATGACTTCGTAGTTTATTTAAATTGTTAATAGTACGAAAAACAAAAAACCCCTCGAAAATCGAAGGGTTTTTGCGGTGGTGCCTCCAGGAATCGAACCAGGGACACCAGGATTTTCAGTCCTGTGCTCTACCAACTGAGCTAAGGCACCGTTTTGTGGGCGGCAAATTTAAATAAAAATCCAAATTAGACTCCAACTATTTAAACAATTAGAAAATCTTCGCAAAACAGAGGCTTAACATACCTTTGTAGCAGTGCATTTAATCATAGACATAGGAAACACGCAAACTAAAATTGCCCTGTTTGAACAAAACTCATTTATTAGTCACCAATTTGTTGAAACACCAGAGCTAAAAACTCAATTAGAGCAAATCCTAGTTAACCACTCTATTACCGCATCCATTTTAAGTTCGGTGGTTGGTTCACTGCCAGAAATCGAACTTTTGCTTGCTTCAAAAACCAAATCTTTCATTTTCAATCACAAAACGCCAATCCCAATTACAAACAAATACCTAACACCTAAAACACTAGGATTAGACCGGTTGGCGAATGCAATAGCACTATCAAAGCAATTTCCCCGTCAAAACGCTATGTCTATTGATATTGGAACTTGCATCAAATTTGATTTTGTTTCGCAAAAAGGTCATTATCTTGGGGGAAGTATAAGTCTGGGGTTGCTTATGCGTTATCAGGCGCTGAGTTTTTATACAGCCAAACTTCCTGAATTAAACCCAATTGAAAACCCATTGCTTATTGGCACCAACACTCAAAAATCCATTCACAGTGGAGTTTTACTGGGTATGCAAAGCGAAATAGAAGGTATTATTTCAAGGTACTCCGTGCAATATTCCGAATTAAAGGTTGTTTTAACAGGAGGAGATCACAACTATTTTGCTGAGGCATTTAAAAATAGCATTTTTGCACGCCCAAACTTAACCCTTGAGGGTTTGAACGAAGTACTACTATTTAATGAATAAGCTTCTTATAGCGTTTCTTACTTTTTCACTGCCGTTCATTGCCCTTGCGCAAAACACGACCAGTTCGCCGTACTCCTTTTATGGAATCGGCGACCCCAACTCCAATAGTTTTGCCAACTATAAGGCAATGAGTGAATCACAAACAGCCTTGTCTGACCCTGCTTATTTAAACTTAAAAAACTCGGCCTCCTTTGCTGGACTTAGACACCCAACTTTTGCAGTAGATTTTAATTTTAATTGGCTACAGGTCGAAACGCCTGGCTCTTCGCAAAACGTATCTAGTCAATACATTAACGGCGTAGCATTTGGTTTTCCAATGGGAAAGCGCTTCGGCGCGGCATTCTCAATGGGTCCTTATTCAAAGATTGGATATGATATTACGGCCCCTCAAACCTCTCCTATTTTAGGAGATTACGATTTTACCTATACGGGTGAAGGAGGGTTTAACAGAGCCACCGGAGGTATAGGCGGTATGCCCATTATGAACGAAAAAAATCAATTAATGTTAGGAGTGCAGCTTTCCTACTATTTCGGTTTTTCTCAAACTTCTAGGGCGGTAACCAATTTTGTTGATAATGCAAATGTTACCAGTTCAAAAATGATTAATCGAACAAATATGAAGGACGTTGCATTTGACTTTGGTGTCATTTACAAAAGGAAACTGTACAAAGAAACGTGGATTTCTGCTGGCATCAACTACACGCCATCTTCAAACATTTTTGCTACGAATCAGCAATTATCTTACACGTATCGGCCTTCAGGTTTGTCCGATTTAATAATTGATACGGTTCTCGAAAAAACCGAAGATGGCGGAATACAAATGCCTTCATCACTGAACGGTGGTTTAGCTTTCTATTTTGACGATAATTGGATAATTTCTTTTGATTATTCTTCCACTGCTTGGACGGAATTGGAGTTAATTTCAACTCCTGTCGATTTATCCGACATGTCGAGGTTCGCAGCTGGTTTTCAATATGTTGCGAACACAGATGCTGTAGCAAAATTCTTCCAAAGTATAAGGTATCGTGGTGGTTTTGCCTACGAAAACACCCGACTCAACTTTGGAGGAAATCAGCTCACCCAAGTTTCGGGTACAGCCGGAATAGGTATTCCTCTTCAAAAAACCAAAATGCAATCCACGTTTAACTTTGGCATTGAAATTGGTTCTAGAGGTCAGGATGGAAAAACCTTAGTTAAAGAAAATTTCACAAACCTTTATATAGGCCTCTCCATGAACCCGCATAAATTTGACGGCTGGTTTAAGAGAAGCAAATACAATTAAAACAAACGAAGATGAAAAAGTTAATGTTGGCAATAGTGATGATGGCAAGTTTAACGGCTGCAAAAGCTCAAAAATTTGGAGCTACTCCAGAAGACAGCTTGGAGTGTATCAAAAACTTGTCTCTATATCAAGATTATTACAAGCAAAAACAATTTGATGAGTCGTTGAAATACTGGAAAAACGTATTTCAAATTTGTCCTACTTGCTCAAAGTCTATCTACGTAAAAGGCGCAAAATTGTACGGAAAAACAATTAAAGCAAACAAGGCGAACAAGGAGTTAAAAGACAAGTTAGTTGACACCTTAATGTTGGTTTACGATGCACGTATTGAGAATTTTGGAGAGCGTGGTTTTGTTTTAGGTCGCAAGGCAGCAGATTTGGCTAAATACAGACCAAGTGCTGTGGCTGAAGCTTATTCAATGTTTGAGGAGTCTTTAGAATTACAAGGCAATAATATGGAAGCAGGCGCTTTGGTGTATATGTACCAAACTCGATACAAAATGTTCAAAAAAGGACTTTGTACAAAAGATGATGTAATCAACTTGTATCCAAAGTTAAAAGCGATTGCTGATTACAATGTGAAGAACGGTAAAAAGGAAAAAACCAAATTGAATTATGAAAAATCTGGTAACAACTTATTAGAATTCTTTAAACAAGTTGCTGAATGTGAAGATTTAGTTAAAGCGTTCCAACCAAGATTTGAAAAAGATCCGGAAAACATAGAACAATTGAAAGAAATCCTTTCTTTATTGAATACAAAAGAATGTGAAGATTCTGATTTTTACATTACCGTAGCAAAAAAGCTACAAGAAAAGGAACCTTCTGCGCTAGCGGCGTGGAGTATAGCAAACTGGTATGTAAAGAAAAGCGATTGCTCAAATGCTATTAAGTACTATGATGAAGCATACAAATTAGCAGATGAAATGGAAGATGAGGCTGAAAGAGGACCATTTAAAGTAAAAGCTGCTTTACGAGCTGGATTATGTCACTTAAGTTCTGCGCAGTACGCAAGTGCAAAAAGCAAAGCATTAAAAGCATTGGCCATCGATCCAAATTCTGGTGCTGCTTATATGATGATTGGTGATGCTTATTTAGGTGGAGCTAGCTCATGGGGAGAAAACGATTGTGAAAAAAGAGGCGGGTATTGGGCTGCTGTTGACAAGTACCAAGTTGCAGCTACTAAGGATTCCGAACTAAGACAGAGCGCGAATAACAAAATCGCAAAAGCTAAAAGTCGTTACCCGGTAAAGAAAGATTGTTTCTTTTACAACATACAAGAAGGTAGTACCATGAAAATTGGCGGCTGGATAAATGAAACTGTTACCGTTAGATTCAACTAGTATTTGAATAAGCCCTTTCATAATATTTTAAACATAGTCGCAGCAATTGCTGCGACTATGTTTTTTTACGGCTGTTCAGAATCCACAGAAGAAATACCAGAATTGGTTGAGTCCGTGCCAAAACCAGTTGAAATTTCTATTAACACGGAGATCTTGTACAGCGATAGTGCAGTACTTCGATTAAAAATAGTAACACCCGAACTGCAACGATGGACCAATGCAGAAAAACCATATATGGAGTTTCCAAAAGGATTAAACTTGTTCTTTTACGACAGCTTAGGTCATGTAGAATCTACCTTAAAGGCCGATTATGCCATTCAATATCCTGATGAAAAAAGAGTTGAGGTTAAACACAACGTAGAGGTTGTAAATGGAGATGAGGAAACACTGAACACCGAGCACTTAATTTGGCTACAAGCAGAAGAAAAAATATATACTGAAGAATTTGTTAAAATCACGACTCCAGATGAGATTATCTATGGAGATGGCCTAGAAGCCAACCAACAATTTACCAAATACCGAATCAAAAATATTAAAGGAACTATTGCTGTTGATGAAGACAGCCTTCAATAACCATTATGGAACGATACAATAAAATAATGCAATACGTATGGCTAACAGTTGCCGTGCTTGGAGGAGCGTTTGCTTTTTACTCTTTTTCCATCTTGCCTGAAGATCAAGAGCCTGAATACATGGTTTTTATGTTGCCAGTAGTAGCGCTCATTCTGTTCTATTTGCGAAGACGTCACAACGCGGCATTGTATAAGAACAATCAAAACAGCAATCCAGAAAATTAGTTGCTGAATTCTTATCTTCGAATCAGTTTTATCTGAAAATGGAAAGTAGCCCCTGGTTAATTGTACTGTTAACCCTCCTTTTTTCTGCGTTTTTCTCTGGAATGGAAATCGCATTTGTCTCTTCAAACAAGCTAAGAATTGAGTTGGAGAAAAAACGAGGCCTTGTTTCTGCAAGAGTCTATTCTTTTTTCCTTAAAAATCAAGGCGCATTTATTTCTACCATGCTGGTTGGAAATAACATTGCATTAGTCGTATATGGGATTTTTATCGCCCTCATTCTCGAGCCGCCACTATCCGCAATGACTAGCAGCTCTTTTGGTGTTTTCATTATGCAAACCCTTATTTCAACTCTTCTAATCTTAGTGACTGCCGAATTTATTCCTAAAGTGCTATTTAGAATAAACCCAAACAAAACGTTAAGTTTTTTCGCTATTCCAACTGTATTGTTTTACATCATTTTGTACTTGCCTGTAAGGCTCATTACAATTTGTTCAAATTGGTTACTTAAAAATGTAATGAAGCAAGAAACCAGTGAACTGGAAGTTAGTTTCGGAAAAGTGGACCTAGACCACCTTGTAAAGGAGGCAACCGATTCTGTTATGAATAAAGAGGAAATAGAATCCGAGGTTCAAATTTTTCAGAATGCACTCGATTTTTCGGACCTCAGAGTTCGTGAATGCATGGTTCCTAGAACAGAAGTTATTGCTTTGGAAGAAAATGAATCCATAGAAAAACTAACCGAGATGTTTGTTGAAACAGGATTGAGTAAAATCCTGATTTATAGAGATGACGTTGACCATATTATTGGCTACGTTCATTCATTTGAATTGCTGAAAAAACCAAAAACAATTAAAAACATTCTTTTACCAGTTTCACTTATTCCAGAGGCCATGACTGCGAATGAGGCGATGTCTGTACTCATAAAAAACAAAAGAAGTATTGCAGTTGTGTTGGATGAATTTGGTGGTACTGCAGGTATTTTGAGCACCGAAGATATAATTGAAGAAATAGTCGGGGAAATTGAAGATGAGCACGACAAAGACGAACATATTGAGAAAATAATTAGCGAAACCCGATTTCAGTTTAGCGCCCGTTTGGAGGTTGATTATTTAAACGAAACATACAATCTTTCCTTGCCTTTAAACGACGAGTACGAAACCCTTGGCGGCCTTATAATTCACGAATCAGAGCGTATTCCTGAGAAAGGCGAATCTGTTCACATTTCTCCGTATAAGTTTGAGATTCTGATGGTTGAAGAAAATAAAATTGACCTGATTGAACTCAGAATTATTGAATCTGACATCTAGCGGGTTTAATTTAAAGACTTAATCACCTGTTTGTTAATTTGTTACGAATATTTCTGGAATTTTTCATTAACCATTATTGATTGTATATTCGCAACCCAATTTTAAGAAAATAAAAGAATGGCTGTTATAAATAGCATTAGAAAGAGATCAGGACTACTAATAGGCACCATTGGTGTTGCAATGGTCTTGTTCGTTGGTGGTGACCTGTTGAGCGGAAACACTAACCTTTTGAATAAACAAGATACGACCGTAGGTGTAATTGACGGTGATAAAGTAGAATACGCCGAGTTTGAGTCTATGGTGCAATCCTTAAGTGGAGACCAAACGTTAAGTCAACAACAACTTGAAGGTGTAAGAATTCAGGCTTGGAATAAGTTTATACAACAAAAAGTTCTGTTTAAGGAATACAAGGCGTTAGGTCTTTCTGTTGCCCCTGAAGAATTATTCGATCAAATTAAAAACAACCCGAATAATGCAGTATTAAAGCAATACTTCACCAACCCTCAAACTGGTCAGATTTACGAACAGTTCGTTAATCCACAAACTGGTAGATTAGACAATAATAAAGTTTTGCTTTACATTAAAAATGTAATGCAAAGTGACCAAAAGGAATCTTGGTTACCAATTGAAGAAGCAATTAGTCTGGGTTCAATTTCAAACAAATACACTACTTTGATTGGTGAAGGAATTCACGGTACTTCATTAGATGCTAAAATCAAAAATGCGGAAGACAATCAAAAAATCAATTTGACTTGGGCTGGAATGAGTTACAATGAAATTCCTGATGAGGATGTTACCGTTGATGAGTCGGATTTAAAATCGTATTACTCTGCACACAAAAACGAAAAAGAGTACAAGCAAGAAGAAACTATGAGAGGCGCGAAAGTTGCCATTTTTACCGTTGAGCCTTCGCAAAAAGACTTTGAGTACACGCTTTCTGAAATGAATGAAACCAAAGCTGAGTTTACATCAATAGACAATGACACTCTGTTTGTTTTTCAAAACTCCGATGAACCAAGAACTGCATTTCAATTATTAGCTGAACTGGAGATACCTGTTGAAGTTGATTCTTCATTTTTCGGATCTGAAGTTGGAACCGTTTATGGGCCGTACTTACAAAATGGCAGCTATGTTTTGACTAAAAAAACTGGAACACGCTCTGTTTCTGATTCCGTGAGAGCACGTCACATTTTACTTCCACTGAAGCCAGAGTCTGATACAGCAGCTACACAAGCGTTAGTTGACAGTATTAAAACCGAATTGAACAAAAAGGCGGATTTTGCGGCAATGGCAACAGAATACTCCGAAGATTTTGGCTCTGCTCAAAAAGGTGGAGACCTAGATTGGTTTACACAAGGCAGAATGGTTCCAGAATTCAATGACATATGCTTTTCGAATGAAACTAAAGTTGGTGACATTGTTTCTGTTACAACTCAATTTGGGATTCACATTATTGAAGTAACAGACCGAACAAAAGATATAGAAAAAATTGAAGTCGCTAATGTATCGAGAACGGTAGAACCAAGTAACGAAACGTATGATAACGTATATAATAAGGCAAGTGCATTTTCTATCAACAACGATAATTTAGAGAAATTTTCTGCGGCTCTTGAAGAGGACAAAACAATCGAAAATTTCGATTACACAACTATTAAAGAAGGAGACAAAACTTTGGGTAGCGTTGAAAACCCTCGTACGGTTATTCGTTGGATTTACGATAATAATATTGGTGATGTTTCTGAACCATTTGAAATTGGAAATCAATTCGTGATATCAGCGATCACTAACATTAAAGAAGAAGGAATCCTTCCACTTTCTGAAGTTGAAGACCTAGTTAGAACTAAAGTTATTAATGAGAAAAAATCTGAAATTATTTTAGGTAAATTGGGTTCGTTTTCAACTATCGAAGAAGCTGCAAGCAATATTGGTAAAGAATTTCAGTCGGCCAATCAAATTTCCTTTAACATGTTCTCTGTTGCAGGAATCGGACCTGAATCTAAAGTTATGGGAATTCTTTTTGGATTGCCACAAGGTCAAATATCAGAAGCTATCGTTGGAGAAAATGGTGTTTATGTAGTTCGTGTAGATGAAATTACAGAAGTCCCAGAGGCTACTGACTTAACCTTTATTCAAGATGAGATGGCAAGAAGCTTCGAGTCTAGAATTGATGTGGAAGTTTTTGAGGCATTAAAGGAAAACGCTGGAATTGTAGATAATCGTTCAAAATTTTATTAAAAACACCTTTAAATAGAGTTTCAAAAAAGGGAAGTTAACTTCCCTTTTTTTATGGCTAATTTTGCAGATACAATGCGTATTTATTTACTTCTTTTTGGACTTACCATAGTAACCTTTGGTTGTAGAAAACAGCGTCCTGTGGCATGTTTCGTGCTACCAGAGGACATTGTTGAGGTAAACGAGCCTGTAAAATTTAAGGACTGTTCAGAAAAAGCCAGTGGGTATGAGTGGGATTTTGGAGACGGAAATTTCTCGGACCAACCAAGCCCTGAACATACCTATGGTTACGAAAGTGACTTTAAGATTACCCTTAAAGTAAATGGAGAAAATGGCAGCGATGAATTGGTTCGGTTTTTAAATGTAACCAAAATTTTCACCACAAACTTGGTACAAGGCCAATTTAAAGGAACTTATGTGGAGCAGTACTCAACAGACCCGGACCGCGGATTAATCTATGAAGGAGTTTGCGATATTTATGCCATTGACCATAAAAGAATGAGAGTAACGATGCCAAGAGGTGGGTTTGACTCTCGTCCAATTGGAACTAACAATAACTTTACTTTTTCGGAATTTACGAATCAAAGCGTCGATAGAATAAAGGGCTTAACTACGCTAACAGGGTCTTATGTACATACATCAACTAGTCTTTCGTTTACACTTTCAGGAATTGACCCAATAAACGACAGCATTCCTTGGACTATCCGTTTTAACGGTACCAAGTAATGGCTAACTCTTCTTCTTAAATCCGATATTGTATTTCACTCCCGCTCTCAACCATCTGCCAGGCTGCACCACAAACCCAATATCTTCGTATTGTTGATTGAATAAGTTCGCCACTTCAATAAACCAGTACGCCAATTTTGTTTGCTGATACAATCTAACGTCAACCAATGTATATCCACCAAACGGAATTTCTGTTGTACCACTAAAGTATCCACCCTCTCTGTACTGATATTTTATATTCCACGACATACTTAGTCGTCCTGTTAACGAATGGTCAACACCAACAAATAGTTTATGCTTTAAATAATCCAGTACATAATTCGACTCAAAACCTGCACTAGATTGATCGGCTGACATTCCGGTATAACGAACCGTTAATCCATTAAAAAAAGCATCTTTTGATTTGTACAATTCTTTCAAGTTTATTCGTCCTTCGGTTTCAACTCCAATAAAATTTACTGCTGTTAGGTTAGCTGCTTCAGTAACTGTTGACCCATTCAATCGTACCCAATCAATTAGGTTTTGTCCTTGACGGTAAAATCCAGTTACTGTTCCGCTGAACCATGAGTTTCTGTATTTCAATCCCAATTGGTAATTCTGAGATTGCTCTGGTACTAAATCAATACTTCCAACAGCTCCACCCAAATTATAATACAGGTCTGTGAAAGTTGGGAAGCGCATATTTCGATTAGCTCCGGCAAACACATCCATTTTGTTGGTCAATTCATAGCTTACGTCAGCACCTGGAAACACATCGCTTCCATAATCCGAGTGAAAGTTAGCCAGTAAACCAGCCGATATTCTAAACTTTTTTAAACGCACATTATGCTCAAAAAACAAACTGGCATTTTCTCTATCAGCAGCTTTAGTGTAAACCGCATTTCCATAATCTTCCACAGTATCTGAAGGCTCTCCTAGGTTATTACTCCACACCAATTCGTGACGGTATTCTCCTCCGATGTAGGTTTTACCAAACTTTGAGGTGTAAGCCAAGTTGAGTTCTCCTGCCCTAACCTCACTTCTATGATAATTTGGGCCACCGTACCAACCCGGAACCGTATCTTGAGCTCTTTCTAAAACCAAAAACTCACCACGTTGCTGATACCAATTGTCTCCTTCTCTAAACAACTCAAAACGGTCGTAATGTCTTCTGTAATAAGCTCTCGGCGTTACCTTAAGCTTACCGTAATCCAATGTGGTTTGTAGTGAAGCGAAGTACGTCCTTGTCGCCTCAAATTGACTAGGAAAATTAGCCGTGTAAAAGTTCTGTGCACCAAATTCTTTATCGGTAATACCTCCGTTAAACTTGAAGGTCATGTCTTTAACATCCACATTCGAACTCACAAACAAGTTGTTCATTTCAAAATCAGTGTTACTGATGTAACCAAAGCTCTGGCGTCTATTCAAACTTACGGTCGTACTTGTGTTTTCAGTTACTCCCGAACCAGAAATACCTGCATCTAAATACCCGTATTCACCTCCTGTAAGCCGAAGCTGCATATTATTAGAGTCTGCTCTTTTAGTAATCAAGTTTACTGCTCCACTAAATGCGTATGGCCCAAACCAGCGTGAACCTCCATTGTTAATTTGCTCAACCCGTTCTACTTGGTCAATGAAAAGCGGTGCATTCATCATGTGATGCCCTGTCTGCGGGTCCGATAATTTTACGCCATCAATCATCAATAACGATTGGTCGTAAGTACCACCTCGAATGCTCAAATCACACTGAACACCCAATCCACTCCTACTCCTAATGTCAACTCCGACTGCATTATCTAGTAAATCTGAAGTAGATTGAACGGCCGTATTTTGAACCTCATCTTTATCTATTAAGTAGGGATTCGAAGGTTGGTTTTGTAAGGAATCATCTTGTCTAATTCCTTGAACGGTAAAAGCTTTTATTTCAATGGTAGTATCGACTTCTTGACCATTTACGAATAAAAAGAGTATCGATAGAGTGAGTGTTAGAGTGTATTTCATTTTTAATCTAGTATCAATTTTACATTCTCCTTATCATTTCGTTCTCAACATCTCCCCTAATGGGTTGGATTGACTCCCCTCCAACGGGAGGGGATGAAGGGGAGGGTTATCAATTCAATATTTAGTAAGATTAAAGAACGATATTGACAATTTTTCCTGGAACAACAATTACCTTTTTGGGTGATTTTCCTTCTAAATATTTAGCAGCATTGTCTGATTCAAGAACTGTTTTTTCAATGTCTTCTTTAGACATATCTAATGGTAACTCCATTTTGAACCGCATTTTTCCATTAAATGAAACAGGATAAGCGTAGCTACTTTCAATTAAATGACTTTCATCAAATACTGGCCATTCGGCAAATACGATGCTTTTTTCGTGACCCATTTTAGACCAAATTTCTTCGGTGATATAAGGTGTGTGAGGGTGCATTAACACCAATAAGGACTCAATGATTTCTCGCTTATTGCACTTTAAATCAGAAAGCTCATTTACTGCAATCATAAAAGTAGAAACCGAAGTATTGAACGAAAAACGTTCGTTGTCATCGCTTACCTTTTTTATCGTTTTATGCAGTGTTTTTAATTCATCTTTAGAAGGCTTTTCTTCAGAAATCACGAAATTACCTTCGTTGTCATGTAACAATCGCCACAGTTTTTTCAAGAAACGATAAACGCCCTCAATCCCTTTTGTATTCCATGGTTTGTGTTGTTCAATTGGCCCAAGAAACATTTCGTGCAAACGAAGTGTGTCTGCTCCAAATTCCCCAATAACATCATCAGGATTCACCACGTTTCCGTAACGTTTACTCATTTTCTGACCGTCCTCTGCTTGAATCATCCCTTGATTAATCAGCTTTTTAGCTGGCTCATCAAATGGAACTAACCCCAAATCATTCAGAACCTTAGTCCAAAAACGGAAGTACAACAAGTGACCCGTTGCGTGCTCAGCTCCACCCAAATACACATCTACGTTTTGCCAATAATCAATAGCTTCTTTCGATACAAATTCGTTAGAATTGTTCGCATCCATATAACGCATAAAGTACCAAGAACTTCCCGCCCAACCGGGCATGGTGTTCAGTTCAATGGGATACGATTCGGAATCTCCTTCGGGTGAATAATTAAAATCTTTTGCGTTACCCAAAGGTGGGTCTCCGTCTTCGGTGGGTAAATATCTATCCACTTCCGGAAGTACAATCGGCAAATCTTTTTCGGCTACGGGATAAGGCACGCCATCTTTGAAATACATCGGAACTGGCTCTCCCCAATACCGCTGACGGCTAAAAACTGCGTCACGCATTCGATAATTTACTTGTTTTTCTCCAATGCCCTTCGATTCCAATTCGAACAACATTTTTTTAATGGCATCTTTTACTTTCATGCCATTCAAAAAGTCTGAATTAATCAGCTTGCCGCCCTTGTCTTCATTCGCACCCTCAGATACATCTGAACCTTCAATTACGGCTGGAATTGGCAAATCAAAATGGTTTGCAAAATCCCAATCGCGCTGGTCGCCACTCGGAACCGCCATTACAGCTCCTGTTCCGTAGCCTGCTAAAACGTAATCCGCAATCCATATCGGTAATTTTTCACCAGAAAAAGGATGCTCCACATAACTTCCCGTAAAAACACCGGTTATGTTTTTTACGTCAGACATTCTATCGCGCTCTGTTTTAGCTTTGGCTTGGGTTATGTATTCTTCGACTGCACTTTTTTGTTCAGCTGAAGTCAATTCCCCGACCAACTCATGTTCTGGCGCAATTACCATAAAAGTTGCTCCAAAAATGGTGTCTGGCCGGGTAGTGAATATTTCTAGTTTATGGCTTGAGTCTGCCACTTGAAAATGAACTGCCGCTCCAACACTTTTACCAATCCAGTTGCGTTGAATTTCTTTAAGCGAATCGGTCCAATCTAAATCGTTCAGACCTTGTAACAAACGCTCTGAATAAGCAGAAATTCGCATACTCCACTGGCGCATTTTTCGCTGCTCAACGGGGTGACCTCCACGTTCTGACACGCCATCTTTTATTTCGTCATTCGCCAGAACAGTTCCTAAGGCAGGGCACCAATTCACCACACTGTTAGAAATGTAGGTCAATCGATAATCCAACAAAATTTCTTGCTGCTTTTTCTCCGAAAACAACTTCCATTCTTCGGCTGAGAAAACAACCTCAGCATCGGTAGCAGCATTTACAGTAGCATTCCCCTCTTTTTCGAAAATTGAAATTAAAGTTTCAATTTTTTCTGCCTTTTGAACGTCGTTATTGAACCAAGAATTGAACAATTGGATAAAAATCCACTGCGTCCATTTGTAATATTTAGGGTCGCTGGTTCTAACTTCTCTGCTCCAATCGTACGAAAATCCAATTAAATCGAGTTGCTCACGGTAACGAGTAATATTTGCTTCGGTTGTTTTTGCTGGGTGTTGTCCGGTTTGAATCGCATATTGTTCTGCTGGCAATCCAAATGCATCATAACCCATCGGGTGCAATACATTATATCCATTTGCTCTTTTGTAACGCGAATAAATATCGGAAGCTATGTAGCCAAGCGGGTGCCCAACATGCAGTCCGGCACCTGAAGGATACGGAAACATATCTAAAACATAGAATTTTGGTTTGTCCGAGTTATTATCTACTCTGTAAACCTCATCTTGTTGCCATTTGGCTCTCCATTTCGCTTCTATAGTACTAAAATCGTATCCGTTCATACCCAAAATTTAAGGCGTATTTTATTTACAAAAAAGTGTACAAAAGTAACATTACTCTCTCCTTAGCTCCCTTGATTAAATGCTTATTTTAGCCGACCAAGGAACACTCTAAACCCTATGGCTACAGCGGAAGAACGCTTTTCTAAAAAACGATTAAACTCGTCTTATTTCACTGCAATAATCAGTATCAGTTTGGTGCTTTTTATGCTCGGAATTTTAGGAATGATACTCTTACAAGCGAAACGCGTTTCAAACTATGTTAAAGAAAACATTGGTTTCTCGGTAATTCTAAAAGACCAAGTAAAGGAAGTGGACATTGTAAAGTTCCAAAAATCCTTGGATGCTGCCGATTACGTAAAAGCTACTGAATACATTGATAAAGAACGCGCTGCTAAGGAACTCACGGCAGACCTAGGCGAAGATTTTGTTGATTTTTTGGGGTACAATCCTTTACTTGCTTCCATTGAAGTTCGGTTGAATGCGGAATACGCCAATCCAGATAGTCTGAGTTGGATTGAAGCGGATTTATTGAAAAACCCAAGAATAAAAGAAGTTTTTTATCAGCGAGATTTGGTTTCATTGGTGAGTGAAAACATCAAAAATATCTCTATGGTCATTGTTGTTTTTAGCCTTTTGCTTTTAATTATTGCGATTGCACTTATCAACAATAGCATACGATTGGCGCTGTATTCCAAGCGATTTATTATTAAAACAATGCAGCTGGTTGGTGCTACACCTGGTTTTATTCGAAGGCCATTTGTGTGGCGCGGAATTTTGAATGGAATTTATGGAGCTATGATTTCTATCTCTTTACTGATAGGGCTTCTGTTCTACTTACAGCAAAAATTACCTGAACTTTTTGCAATTCAGGATGTAGAAATGGTTGCATCTTTGTTTGGAATGGTACTTTTGTTGGGAATTATTATTACATGGATTAGTACCAGTTTGGCAGTGCGAAAATACTTGCGCATGAAAACAGACAAACTTTACAGCTAATATTATGAGTCAAGAAAACGAGAAAGGATTTGTATTCGAAAAAATCAATTACATTTTGCTAGCCGCAGGATTAGCAACTGTAATTATTGGTTTTATTTTAATGTCTGGTGGAGGTTCTGATGACCCCGCTGTCTTTAACCCAGAAGTGTTTAGTGCCCGAAGAATTACGGTTGCACCTACTGTGGTTCTTATTGGATTTGCTATTGTAATGGTGGGCATTTTCAAGCGACCAAAAGCACAATAATTCCATAGTATCAAGTGAGTATAATTGAAGCCATAATCCTCGGACTTATTCAAGGACTAACCGAGTTTTTGCCTGTAAGTAGTTCGGGACATATTGAACTCGGAAAAGTTATTCTGGGCGTCGAAATGGCTGACCCGCTATTATTCTCCATTGTGGTCCATGCTGCTACTTCTTTGAGTACCATTATCATTTACAGAATGGATATTTGGATGCTCATTAAATTACTATTTGAACCCAGATTATGGAATGCTGGCCGCCAATACATTTTGTATATCATTATCTCTATGGTTCCAGCCGGATTAGTTGGGTTACTGTACAAATCTGAAATAGAAGAGTTTTTTGACGGGAACATCTTATTAGTTGGTTTTATGTTGCTTATAACAGCGCTGCTGTTGTTTATGACCACTAAAATCAAACGTAAAAAAGGAAAAATCAGTTATATCCCTGCTATTCTAATTGGTGTCGTTCAAGCCATTGCTATTTTACCGGGAATATCTCGTTCAGGTGCTACAATCTCCATTGCTTTAATGCTTGGGGTAAGTAGAAGTAGAGCTGCTCGATTCTCTTTCTTAATGGTGATTCCATTGATTTTAGGTGCCACGTTATTAGACGTTAAAGACTATGTTGAGTTGCAACAAGCAGGAATGGCTGCACCGGACTCCGTTGCGCCAGTTGCTCTTATTGCAGGATTTATAGCTGCATTTTTAAGCGGATTATTAGCTTGTACTTGGATGATTCAATTGGTGAAGAAAAGTAAGTTACAATACTTCGCTTTGTACTGTTTGGTAGCTGGTATTGTGGCTATCGCATTCTCTATTTAAGATTTCTATGTCAGAACTTCCAAACTTCGAAGAGGGGAGCGTTCTTTTATTAGACAAACCATTGAACTGGACATCGTTTGATGTTGTGAACAAACTTCGCTACAATCTGAAACGATGTCTTGGAGTAAAAAAACACAAGGTTGGCCATGCAGGAACGTTAGACCCTCTAGCAACAGGCTTGCTCATAATCTGCACGGGCAAAAAAACCAAAACTATAAACGATTACATGGGCATGCCCAAGACTTACACGGGAACCATTACCTTAGGTGGCACTACCCCAAGTTATGACCTCGAAACAGCGATAATTCCGAGTGGAATTTCACGAGAATTTTCGAAAGAAGAATTGCTGGAAGCAACAAATCCATTCACAGGAAAAATTCAACAATTCCCCCCTGATTTTAGCGCGATAAAAAAGAATGGAAAAAAGTCTTACGAGTTGGCTCGCCAAGGCAAGTCTGCTGATTTACCCGCTAGAGAAATTGAGATTTTTGAATTTAAAATAACTGATATCACCCCAAGCAAATTAGTCGAAAATGGACTTGATTGTACGTTTGAAGTAACTTGCTCAAAGGGAACTTACATCAGAAGTTTAGCCCATGATTTTGGAAAAGCTTTGGGTTGTGGTGGGTTTTTGTCGGAGTTGCGAAGGACTGCGATTGGAGATTATTGCATTGATGACTCGAAGACTGTTGAAGAAACGATTGAGTTAATTGAACAGACAACAAATCAAGATTAAATTGTTCTTGGGTTAAGCTTTTAGATTCCATACAGAAGTTTCGTTTTGGTTTTCTTCTTAGAAAACCAACTTAACTAATCTTATGGAATGACGTACCCAAGACACATTCGCCATTCCCTTACTGTCATTCTAAACTAGTTTTAGAATCCCATACGGGAATAAACAGAGATGCTGAAATAAATTCAGCATGAATATGTTTAATAATCGTACTCTAGCTAATTTAGCACCCCATGGATATCTACAGACAAAAACAAAACTGGAAAAAGCTCTTATTAGCTTTCGCTGCTGTAATCATTGCTTTATCGTTCTGGTATACCAATCGATTGGTTCAAAACATATCCAAAGAACAACGAAAACAAGTCGAGTTGTGGGCCGAAGCGGTAAAGAAAAAAGCACGTTTGGTAAACTATACAGAACGTTTGTTTCGCGAACTCCGAGAAGAAGAGCGCAAGAAAGTTGAACTCTGGGTAGAAGCAAATAAGCGCTTGTCAAATATCTCCAACAATGTTGACTTACCATTTCTAACCAAAATTTTAACAGACAATACCACAGTTCCAGTTATTCAAACAGGCTCAGATGGTAAAATAAAGGCATATCGGAATCTTCCTGAAAAAATGAAAGGAGATGAAAAAGCAATTCAGAAAGAAATTGCAAAAATGAAAGCGCTCTACGATCCTATTGAAATAAAATATTTAGGCGACCAACTAGATTATTTATACTATAAAGATTCTAGGCTGTTTGAAGAGTTAAAACAGACATTTTCAGACTTGCAACAGTCCTTTATTAGCGAGGTGGTTTCTAACAGCGCAAGTGTCCCAACAGTCGTCACAAATACAACCCAAGACAAGATTCTATTCAAAGGAAATATTGACTCTACCGCTGTCAATTCTCCAGAAAAAATAAAGCAATTAATTGAAGATATGAAAGCAGCTAATACACCGATTAAAATCATGCTTCAAGACCAAGAAAGTTATGTAATGTACCAAGACTCTTGGATTTTAACACAATTGCGCTACTACCCTTTTATTCAATTTGGAGTAGTCGGATTATTCATTCTGATTGGCTACTATTTCTTCAGTACTTCTAGACGAGCAGAACAAAACCGAGTATGGGTTGGTATGGCAAAAGAAACGGCTCATCAATTGGGAACTCCACTGAGTTCTTTACTCGGTTGGGTTGAATACATTAAGTCCAAAGGTGAAGACATGACCCTAGCCAACGAACTAGAAAAAGATGTAAAACGGCTAGAAATTATTACGGATAGATTCTCAAAAATTGGCTCGGTTCCCGAATTGAAACCTTTGGATTTAAAAGAAGTACTCACAAGAGCTATTGCTTATCATGAAGTGCGAAGTTCTAAGAAAGTTATTTTTAGTATAAAAGACCACACCTCTGGCAATCGCTTGGTAAAAATGAATGAAGCTTTGTTTAACTGGGTTATGGAAAATCTAGTTCGTAATGCCATTGATGCCATGAGCGGTAAGGGTAATATTACTATGAATATTGTGGAAGAAAATGAGTTCATACATCTGGATTTAGAAGACACTGGAAAAGGAATGACAGCCCAGCACAAAAAGAATGTGTTTAATCCCGGTGTTACTTCCAAAAAACGTGGATGGGGTCTTGGACTAACCCTATCTAAGCGCATAATAGAAGAATATCATAGCGGTAAAATTATAGTAAAGTCTTCTAAGGTCAATGAAGGGACAACTTTCCGAATTACTCTGCATAGAGCTTAGAATTAATTTGATAATTGAACAATTTGGCAATTAGATAATAATGAAGTATCCCTCTGAATTATCAAATTATCGCATTAAAAAAATTAACTAATTACCAAAATGGCTGGAGTTTATGTTCATATTCCGTTTTGCAAACAAGCGTGTAGCTATTGCGATTTTTACTTCACTACTCACCTACTCAATAAAGCTGATTTTTTAACCGCACTGCTCTCGGAAATTGAATCAAAACCTGCTTACCTCAATAACCAAGTAGTTGAAACCATTTATTTTGGTGGAGGTACACCAAGTCAGCTTGAAACGAGAGAATTAAATACGATAATTGACTGCGTAAAACAGCATTATAACGTTTCGGAAAAACCAGAAATAACAGTCGAGTCCAACCCAGATAATCTTTCAAGAGATTACTTACAGTCACTTTATAATATTGGGGTGAATCGCTTAAGTATAGGAATCCAATCCTTTAAAAACGAAGATTTGGAGTTAATGAATCGAGCGCATAACTGTAAGGAAGCTGAACAGTGTGTTTCGATTGCGCGAGGTGTTGGTTTCAAAAACTTAAGTATTGACCTAATATATGGCTTACCTAATTCGAGTTTGAAGGATTGGAAAAGCAACATCAAGAAAGCTTTAAAACTTAACCCTGAACACATTTCTGCCTATAATTTGACCATTGAAAAGGGTACCCCACTCGCTCATTCGGTAGCTAAGGGAAGAGTCAATATCCCGTCTGACGAAGAAATAGTGATGCAACATAACACCTTGGTTTCTTCACTAAACACTGCTGGGTTTGAGCATTACGAAACATCTAATTTTGCTAAAAAAGGATATCGTTCACAACACAATTCTAGTTATTGGAAAGGCACACATTATGTTGGTTTTGGGCCTTCTGCTCATTCATTTAATGGCAATTCTAGAAGCTGGAACATTGCGAACACTAAAAAATACGTTGACTCGATGCGTAAAGGTAAAAGCTATTCTGAAACCGAAATCCTTTCAGAAATTGACAGCATCAATGAGTTTATTCTGACTGGGCTTAGAACCGTTGAAGGCATTAATTTACAGCATTTTAGATCGAACTTTGGTGAGAAAGCTGATGAGCAATTGATGAAAGAAAGCCAAAGTTCTATCAGCAAAGGGTTACTTGAAAAAACAGAGAATCGACTGGCAATTACTTCTACAGGTAAAGTGCTATTGGATGGCGTTACCGCGGAGTTATTTTTTGAATAACCATTCTAAGGGTTGTCGATGCGCACCTTGCGGCAATAAATCAATTCATTTTTAAGGCAGTGTTCGAAAGTTTAGGCATTAGCTACTCAGTTTCTTTATGATACTTCTTTTAAATCAAGTACCAAGTTGCAGTTCATCTTACAATGTAAAAAAACAAAGAAACTCCGGAAACGAAGGAAACTATTTTTACTAAAAACGTTTCCATGGTGTTTTTTTCATATACATTCGCGCCGTGGAAAAAATAGACGACAAGTTTCAACAGATTTTAATAGGAGCATTACAGGTATTCATGAAATATGGAATACGCAGTGTAACTATGGACGATTTGGCCCGTCACTTAGGTGTTTCTAAAAAAACCATTTACAAATACGTAAGTGATAAAAAGGAACTCGTGCTACGGGGAATGGAATATCATCATGAGATGGAAGTGTGTGCTATGGAAGCATGCATTGAGCAAAAGTTAAACGCAATTGACGAAAACTTTGAAATTTCTAAGGTAATCGTAGACCAACTGAAAAATGTGCACCCTTCAGTAATGTATGACCTTCAGAAGTATTATCCGGAAGCCATGAAAAGCTTTCAAGATTACAAAATGACCGTTGTAAAGGAATGGGTTTCGTCAAACATGCAACGGGGAATAGAACAGGGATTGTACAGAGCAGACCTCAATATCCCAATTCTTACGGGGGTTTATCTTGCAAGAATGGACGATTTCTTTCACCAAGAATTGTTTCCAGAAGGAACTCCTTTTGCAGATGTGTATTTAGAAACCTTCCGCTATCACATTCGTGGTTTAGCCTCTGAGAAAGGAATTGAATACCTAAAAGAAAAAGTAAAAAAACACTCAAACTAAATAGACAAATGAAAACACCCACAACTCTATTTATCACGCTATTTCTGAACACTTTGCTGTTTGGGCAAGCAGATGATAAAAAGACATCTTTTAGCCTCAAGGAGGCTAAAGAATACGCTGCCGAGAACTCCTACTTCTCAAAAAGCGCCATGATGGACGTGCAAAAGGCGGAACAGCGTGTAAAGGAAGTAACCGGAATGGGTTTACCGCAGATTAACGCGAGTGCATCCTACAATTACTTCTTAGAAATTCCGGTTCAGTTAGCCCCAGCTAGTTCATTCAATCCTGCTGCGCCAGACGATGAATTCTTAGAATTTCAGTTTGGATTACCGAGCAACATGAAAGCTGGAATTACCGCAACTCAATTGTTATTTGACGGTTCGTACCTAGTGGGTTTAAAGGCTTCTAAAACCTATAAAGAATTGGTTCAAGCACAACAAGCTAAAACTCAGGCGGAAATTTCAAGAGACGTTACCAAAGCCTATGGAATGGTGCTGGCCTCAGAAGAAAACGCAAAGCTTATTGGTACAAACGAGACACAACTCCAGAAAATGGTGGACGAAGCTGATGCAATGTTCAAAGCTGGCTTTATGGAAGAGAAGGATGTGGACCAATTGAGGTTATTGCTATTAAATACCCAGAACTTAAAAATGCAAACCGAAAATCAGCAGAAAGTAGCCACGGACATGCTAAAGTTTACTATGGGAATGCCAATAAAGACAGACATTACACTTACCGAAAAATTGGATGACATTAAGAACCCATTTTCTGACAAAGAGGCGAATTTAAATGCCAAATTAAATATTGAAAACCATGTTGATTATAGAGCGGCAACAGTTAATCTTCGAGCTCAAGAGCTAACGCTGAGCAACGAGAAAATGGGTAACTACCCAAAGCTTTACGGAAACTTCGTTTACGAAGGGAACTCGTTTGGCAATGATTTCAATCACTTCTCCAGCGACGGAAAGTGGTTTCCTACTGCAATTTTAGGCGTTCAATTAAACGTTCCAATTTTTGCTGGTGGTGCTCGCCACAACAAAATTCAGCAAGCAAAAGTTGGGTTAGAACAAGCCAACTTGCGCATGACGCAAACGGAAGAAGGTCTTTTCTTAGACATGGCCAACAAAAAAAGTGCGTACGAAACAGCGATTTACAAATTGGATAACTCAACGAAAAATTTAGAGTTAGCCAAGAAAATAAAAGACCAAACTCAAATAAAATATTCCGAAGGAATGTCGAGCAGTGTTGAATTGACACAAACGGAAAACCAATACCTACAATCGCAAATGAATTACATAATGACCGTAATCGAAGTTATTCAAGCAAAAGCTGATTTGGATTACGCCCTAGGAACTAAATAGAAATGAAAACTAAATACACCCTAATACACACTAAAATGAAACAGATAACTGTATTTTTTCTAGCAACATTGTTCATGATGTCATGCACTGAACAACAAGTAGCTACCGACGAACTTTCTATGCTTAAAATAGAGAAAGATTCACTCAAAGGAGTAAAGTCAACCATTGGTTCTAGATTAGCTGAAATTGAGCTAAGAATTTCTGAATTGGATACCACTAAAGCACTTGCACTAATTTCTACTGCAGATGTTTCGGTTGAGCCTTTCAATCATTATTTTCAAGTGTATGGCTCACTTTCTTCTGATCAAAACGCCCAGATTTATCCAGAAATAGGCGCAACAATTACCGCCATTAAGGTAAAAGAGGGTCAGCAAGTTTCTAAAGGACAAACCATAGCTATAATGGATGTACAAGCCATGCGTGAGCAAGAAGCTGAATTGAAAACTCGCTTGGAACTGGCGGAAACTACATTCAAGAAAACTAAAAATCTTTGGGATCAAAAAATTGGTTCTGAGATGCAGTACTTGCAAACCAAGAACAATAGAGATGCCCTACAAAATAGTTTGGCTGCATTGCAAGCTAACATTGCTAAAGGAAACGTTACCGCGCCTTTCGCAGGTATTGTGGACGAAATTTTCCCAAAAGAAGGTGAGATGGCAATGCCAGGCATGCCGATAGTTCGATTATTGAACTTAACCAACATGTATATAGAGGCTGATATTTCTGAGAATTACATCGGAAAAGTGAAAGCGGGAGATGATGTAGTAATTGGTTTTCCTTCTTTGGATATGGAAAGAGATTCAAAAATTGAGCGTCTTGGAAACTACATCAACCCAAACAACAGAACGTTTAAGATTCGGGTAAATGTTCCGAATAGCGACAATATTCTAAAACCAAATATGGTGGCGTTGATTAACATCAATGATTTCAGTCAAGATACTGCCGTGGTCCTTAACTCTTCTTTAGTTATGGATGGAGCAAACGACAAACGCTACGTTTTTGTGGTTAACAAAACACAAGACGCATACGTGGTGAAAAAGCAGATTGTTGAAGTAGGAATGACCTACCAAGGAAAAGCGCTTATAAAATCTGGACTTCGAGGAAGTGAAAAAATCGTTGACAAAGGTGCTCGAAGTATTCGCAACGGTGAATTGGTAGAAATTCAGAAATAATTCGGTACTTAACCATTAACAAATAACAAAATGGGAACAGATAAAATAAAAGGCTTATTGAAAGAGTTCGGTCTTTCATCGGCTTCTATCAAGAACCGAATGACGGTATATGTAATTACCGGAATTATTCTTCTGGCGGGTGTTAGCACCTACATTAATATGCCAAGAGAAAGTTTTCCTGAGGTAGTAATTCCGCAGATTTACGTAGGAACTCCTTACCCTGGAAACTCTGCCGCTGATATTGAAAAATTGATTACTCGACCACTTGAAAAAGAGATAAAATCTATTTCAGGTATCGATAAAATGACCTCAACTTCAGTGCAAGGTTATTCTACCATATTCATTGAATTTGACTTTAGTGTTTCTCCTGAAGAGGCTTTGAGAAAAGTTAAGGATAAGGTTGATATCGCAAAAGGAGATCCTGATTTCCCTAACGATTTACCCGCAGATCCTAACATTTTCGAAATGAACATGTCGGAAATGATGCCTATTCTGAACATTAACCTTTCGGGTGATTATTCGGTTGATCAGTTAAAAGAATACGCTGAATACTTGGAAGATAAAATTGAAATGCTTCCTGAAATTACTGAAGTTGATGTTCGTGGTGTTACCGAAAAAGAAATGAAGGTAAACGTTGACCTCGCTAAAATGGAGGCCATGCAAATTGGTTTCAACGACATTGCTGCGGCAATTCAACAAGAAAACATTACAATTTCAGGTGGCGATATTCTGAACGATGACCTAAGAAGAACGGTTCGTGTGGTTGGAGATTTCAAAAACGCTGCTGAGCTAGAAGACGTTACTGTAAAGCAAGAAAAATTTGACATTGTTTACTTACGAGACATTGCCGATGTTGTTTTTGAAGAGGCTGAAAAAACAAGTTATGCCCGTGAATACAAAAAATCGGTTGTAATGGTCGATGTAAAAAAACGAGCTGGTGAAAACTTGATCAACGCATCTGAAAGTATTTCAAAAATTATAGAAAATGCGAAGGAACACGTTATTCCCGACGACGTTACCATTACCATTACCAATGACCAAAGCGATGTAACCAGAAGAATGGTTTCGGAATTGGAAAACAGTATCATTTTCGGTATGCTGCTGGTAATTCTAGTATTGCTTTTCTTCCTTGGCTTGCGTAATGCATTGTTCGTTGGAGTTGCCATCCCATTGAGTATGTTCCTTTCTATGTTCATTTTGGGCGCCGTTGGTGTTACCCTAAACATGATGGTACTTTTCTCTCTAATTCTAGCCTTAGGTATGCTCGTAGATAATGGAATTGTGGTGGTCGAAAACATATATCGACTCATGGACAAAGAAGGCATGAACCCTATCGACGCTGCAAAGTATGGTGTAGGTGAAGTTGCTTGGCCAATTATCGCGTCTACTGCCACTACGTTGGCAGCGTTTTTACCACTTGCGGTCTGGCCTGGTCTAATGGGAGAATTTATGTTCTGGCTGCCGATTACCTTAATGACAGTTTTAGGTTCGTCGTTATTCGTTGCTTTGGTAATTAACCCGGTACTGACTTCAGTATTGATGAAGGTAGAAGAGAAAAAAACCAATCCAAAACGATTGGCAATTATTGGACTTTCATTGATCATAATTGGGTTCTTAATGCGTGCAATTGACGCAAAATCTTTTGGTAGTTTACTAATAATAAGCGGAGTAATTTCTTTTGCTAATTTCTATTTGCTTTCTCCTGCGACCAAATGGTTTCAAATGAAATTATTGCCTGCTTTAGAGGAGTCTTACAACAACTTTTTAGGATTTGCTTTTAGAAGAAAAAATCCACTTTGGTTTTTCTTTGGAGCCATCTTCTTCTTGTTTTTCTCCTTTGTTATGATGGGCGTTTTCCCTCCAAAAGTGATTTACTTCCCTCTTGGGCAACCGCAATACGTAAACATATTTATTGAAGCTCCAATTGGGACAGATATTGAGCAAACCAACGAGATTACTAAGGAGCTTGAAATAAGAATTAATGATTACGTAAAAAAGTTTGAAGACCCATCTGGTGAAGACATTCACGGAACTGGAAACAACTTTTTGGTAAAATCGGTTATTGCTCAAGTTGGAGAAGGAACGTCTGATCCAGCGCAGGGGCCAAGTATGGCAAATACGCCACACAAAGCAAGAATTTCAGTAAGTTTTGTTGAATTCCAGTATCGCCGAGGTATAATGACCTCTGACGTTATGGACGAAATTCGAAAAATTGTAAAAGGGATTCCAGGTATTCAAGTTACCGTGGATAAAAACTCTGACGGACCTCCGGTTGGAAAGCCCATTAACATTGAAATTACCGGCGACGATTACAACGGCTTAATTGCTCAAGCGGAAAATATCAAGAGCTTCATCAATGGAAAAAACATTGGTGGAATTGAAGAGTTGAAATTGGATGTTGAAGTTGGTAAGCCCGAGTATTTGATTGAAGTTGATCGTAAAAAAGCACGTCGTTTTAATGTGTCAACCTACCAAATTGGTTCAACACTTAGAACTTCTTTATTTGGTCAGGAAGTTTCTACTTTCAAGGATGGTGAAGACGATTATGATATTGTAGTTCGATTGCAAGACAAGTATCGATACGATGCGGACAAATTGATGAATCAGAAAATCACTTTCCGAGACCAGACTAATGGTCAGATTCGTCAGATTCCTATTTCTGCCATTGCTACGGCTAAGAAAACGAGTACTTATTCTTCGGTAAAACGTAAGAACATGAGCCGTATGATTACCATAACCTCTAACGTGTTGGATGGTTATAACCCGAACGAAGTTGTTGCTGAAATAAAAGAGGTAATGGAAGATTATAATCTTCCTGAAGAAAACAATATTAATTTCACTGGTGAGCAAGAAGAACAGGCGAAAGAAATGGCTTTCTTAGGTAATGCGCTTATGATTGCCGTGTTCTTAATATTCCTAATCATTGTATCTCAATTCAACTCTTTGAGCACACCAATTATCATTGTTGGTTCGGTGGTATTCTCACTTATTGGAGTGTTTATGGGCTTGGTTATTTTCCGAATGGACTTTGTAGTTATCATGACCATGATTGGTATTATTTCGCTTGCCGGAATTGTGGTAAACAACGCCATTGTACTCATTGACTACACCAATTTGGTAATGGAGCGAAGAAGAGAAGAATTGGGTATGGAAGAAAAAGCGAAACTACCTGTTGCAGAAGTTATTCGCTGCTTAATGGAAGGTGGGAAAACTCGTTTACGCCCCGTGTTGCTTACGGCAATTACAACTGTTCTGGGACTCCTGCCATTGGCAACCGGAATGAACATTGACTTCTTTAAATTACTAGCCGATTGGAACCCTGATATTTATTTCGGCGGTGACAACGTTATGTTCTGGGGACCCATGAGTTGGACGGTAATCTTTGGTTTGTCTTTCGCAACATTCTTGACTTTGGTTATTGTACCAGTTATGTACTACCTACTTATTCGTTTTAAGTACAAGTTGGCTGGGTTTAAAGGTTAAGTTGATTAGGTTGGTCGGTCATGCTGAAAGCTTAATTGAACACACGAACGCGGTTGGCGTTCGTGCAGTGAAATAGCTGTTCAGTATCTCATAAAAAAATGGTAAAACCCCAAATTGCGAAAGTGATTTGGGGTTTTTTGATGCTTGGTAAAATGTATCCAGATCGAGAAAGTGCCATAAAAAAGCCATTTAGTTTTTCGGTCATTCGGCTAGTAATTAGTACTTTAGTGAATTATTAAATACCGATTCCACCTTAGATTTATGAGAACCATTTTTGTTCTTTTTATACCACTCCTGTGTATTACAAGCATTGTTGCGCAAGTTACAGCTTCCTCCTCTGCTGGAAATTGGAGTACTCCAGGAAATTGGACAAACGGCGTTCCCGCCAACGGTGGCACCGCAACCATAAGTCATGCAATGACAATGGACCAAAATATTACGGTTTTTAACGGTAACTATACCCTCACTAATTCAGGTAGCATTACTGACAATGCTGGTGGTAGCAATTATAATTTAGACATTAGGGGAACTGGAAACTTTGATGTTTCTGGGAAAATAATTTTAGGTGGTGACTTTGAGATTAGAAACTTTGCTAACGTAACCCTAAATGGATGTGATTCCATTGTAGTTGGTGGCGATGCTGATTTTCAGAACGATGGGACTATTACTGTTGCCAATTGTGCTGCGTTACTAATAAGCGGTGATCTCGAGTTCACAGGCAGTTTTGAAGGGACAATAGACGGGAATATTCAGGTTGATAACGAAATCACTGGTAGAAATAGTGGTAATATTACTGGAGTTGGCCGCATGTGTTCCGATGGTGCATTAGATTTCAGGAATTCATCAGAAGCTTTTGGTTCTTCCACTGATTGTAATTCACCTCCATGTTGTTTCGGCCCTGGCCCAGCGCTACCGATAAGCCTTACTAATTTTTCAAGCGAATTTATTTCAGAAAATCGTATAAAGGTTATCTGGGAAACTGAATCTGAAATAAACAACGACTATTTTATCATTGAATACTCGCCTGACGGGTTAAACTTTGAATCATTTGAAACAGTTTACGGCGCAGGCAATTCCAATACACCAAACAGTTATTCGGTTTTGTATGAAACCGAGGTACACGCAACCAATTATTTTAGGCTCACCCAAACTGACTTTAATGGAAAGCAAGAAACTTTTGAAATCATTAAAACCGAAAAGCGCTTTGAAAACGAGACCATTTCTAATTCTTACGCTGGGGTTTTCCCCAATCCGGGAAATGGCGACCAAATTTCATTAGAATTTAAAAATATTACAGGTGAAAATCTGGAAATTCAAATAATTAATTCAGAAGGAAAGCAAGTGTTTGAAGCGGCACATTCTTCAATTGAAACCCAAGTTAATTCCATGATATTAAACTTTAATGTTGCACTTCCTCCAGGAATTTATACTGTTATATTAAATGGAATTTCCGTGAATGAGAATCTTCGTTATACAGTTAATTAACAAGTAGTTATGCATGGATTTTAGGTGCCATTTCATTGCGCTCCACCACTTATTCTAAAACCTTTTTATTCCCAAACCTTCCATTCAAACCGTCATTCCGTAGACGTAATCGAACAATTTGACGAAAGGAAATTTTGTGAGATAGTTATACGGAATCTGTTATTTAACGCATTAGACACTCCAGTAAAAAGGAGATTCCGGATATCTAATTCACTAAAACTCATTCTTCGTTTAGTTCATTAACGATTCCGGAATGACGTTGATTTTAAATATTTGTTTGACGAACAAATTTTAATTAAAGAACTCAAATGGTACAACCCCATAAAATTGAATTAAATCAATATTAGTATTTTTGTGATATGACTTCTAAGGAAAAAGTACTAGAACGTATTAAAGAACTTCAAAATAAAATGAAGGCGGAAATGCCTAGAATTCAAAAAGAAATAGAAGTATACGAATTCAAGCAACGGCAAGGAAAAATCAATCAGAATCCTAAACCTGCCCCTCAGTTTAATGTCTAAACCAACATTATTAGTCATCGCTGGCTGTAACGGTTCTGGCAAATCTTCCTTCTCTAAAGCTCTTTCTCCTTCCAATACCGAGGTTTTTGATTACGACAAAGTATTCCTAAGGTATTACAACCAACTCCGTGATTCTGAATTCAGAGACAGGATGGCCCATAATCTTTCAAGAACTGAGCTTGAGTTTCAGGTTGATAAGGCCATTGGAGAATAGCTAAATTTTTGTTATGAAACTAAATTTAACTCAACTCCTTTATTTTGGCCTGAAAAGTTCAAACAAAACAACTTCAATTTAGAGCTTATATTTTTTTGTCTAGATTCTATTGAGCAAGCAAAAAAACGAGTCGCAATAAGGGTTGAAAATGGTGGTCATTTTGTTCCTGATAAGGAGATTGAATCTAGGTTTAATCTTGGCTATAAACATCTTAATGAACATTGGCCTTTCTTTGATTCCATTCAATTATTTGATACCAACGCATACAAAAAAACTCCCAGTCACATCTTAACCTATGAACAGGGGAGTTTTGTGCATAGCCAACCATTTTCGCCATTTTTACAAAGTAAAGTTCCTAGTTTATCTAAACTTATAACAACCTAAGCCTTCCATTCCGCTCGTCATCCCGTAAGCGTAATCGAACAATTTGACGAAAGGAAAATTTGTAAGATAGTTATACGGAATCTGTTATCTACCAAGGTAAAACACGAATAAAAAGGAGATTCCGGATATCTAATTCACTAAAACTCATTCTTTGTTTTGTTCATTAACGATTCCGGAATGACGTTGATTTTAAAGATTTGTATGGTTGCGTTGCATTCGAATTTCAAATTACCACACGAAAAATTCATGTACACAATTCCGAAAAAAGTGTACACGTAGAAGCTGACGTGTACAAAAAATCGGAAAAAGTGTACACGTCACGCTTAAAGTGTATATTTATTTGATAATTGTACATATCAATTTACCCATGAGTTACTCAATAAATATTCTTCCTGATGGTTTAGAAGCCCATCTATTAGAAACCCGAACGGTTCTAAAAAAGCTGGCCTCTGCAAGGGCAGCCTTGGCAGAATTAAAAGGTGTGGCCAGTTCAATTCCCAACGAGCGAATTCTTATAGACACACTCTCGATTCAAGAGGCAAAAGACAGTTCTGGAATTGAGAATATTGTAACCACCCACGATGAGGTATATCAAGGTGTTGCGTCGGAATCTAAATTTCCCTCTCCGGCCTCTAAAGAAGTATATCGGTATGCTGAGGCTCTTAAATACGGGTTTAGTAAAATTCAAGAACAAGGAATACTGAACCTCAAACTGATAAAAGATATACAAGAAATAATAGAAGGAAACAATGCCGGGTTTAGGAGACAAGCTGGGACAAAGCTTATTAATGATGCGACCCAAGAGGTTGTCTATATTCCGCCACAAAAGCCGGAGGTTATTCAAACCTTAATGTCGAATCTAGAAGTTTTTATCAACGACGCTGAAATTCTGGAAATAGACCCGTTGATAAAAATGGCTATTATTCACCACCAATTCGAGAGCATTCATCCTTTCTATGACGGTAATGGCAGAACGGGTAGAATAATAAATATCCTGTATCTCATTCAGCAAGATTTACTAAACCTACCTATTCTTTATTTAAGTAGATACCTATTAAAAAACAGAAGTGAGTATTACCAATTACTGCAATCTACTAGAGATACTAAAAACTGGGAGGAATGGCTTATTTATATGCTTTCTGCTGTTGAGGAAACCAGTATCCAGACCGTTAGCCAAATAAAAGCTATTAAAAAGCTAATGCAAGAACTTAAGCTCAGAATTCGGAAAGAGCAACCTAGAATGTACAGTCAGGATTTGATTAATAATCTCTTTAGGCATCCATATTCAAAAATTGCCTTGCTTCAATCAGATTTGCACGTCTCACGGCAGACTGCTCGCAAATACTTAGAAACTCTTTCAGCAATGGGCATCTTGGTTAAAATAAAAATAGGAAGAAGCAATTATTTTCTAAATCACCAACTGTTTTCACTATTGAAAAACAATACAACCTAACTGTTCTGAACAGACAACTCCCGAAGAGCAATCAGAAGAAAAACAGAAAATAAACATGTATACATTTTACTTAAAAAGTATATACATGGAGTCTAACATGTACAAAAAATCGAGAAAAGTGTACACGTTGAGCCGTAACTGAGATTTATTTGAGCAAACAACAGATTTTAAATTTTGCTTTGTCACTATAGTTATCTATTGAATAATAGCTTGTAGCTATTATTCAATTTCACAGTTCATTTTCTAACCGTATTTTTGATTCTATGGAAAACTCAGAATTAATATTCAAACCCTCCTTCAACCCAAAAATCAAAACTTACTTTTTTGTTATTGGCTGTATCATTGGGCTATTTCCTTTCATTGGGTGGGCATTTCTCGTTTTTTGGATTCTAGGTTTGGGTAATTATTGGACAAAAAAACAATTCAATGCTTTGGATTGCCAACTAAACAAGGAAACTTTAAAATTTAAAAAAGGAGTAATCTTTACCGTTGAAAAGACCATTCCGCTTGAGAATATTCAAGATTTGACGTTTAAAGAAGGCCCATTACTTCGCATATTTGGATTGGCAATTTTAGAAATTGAAACCGCAGGCGGGCAAGGCAATCGTACCGGTGGAGATTTAACGCTGATTGGTATAATCGAAGCAAAAGACTTCAGAGAAAAGGTTTTAGCTCAACGACAATTACTAAAACAAGATGCTGGACTTAGCCCTGCTACTCCAAAAGGAGATACTGTTCTATTGCAGGAAATAGCTCAAACACTTAAGAATATTGAAGTTGAACTTAAAGCCAATAAATCATGAAACAGGAGTACTACAGTTCTAGTAAATCGGTAAAAGAATACATTGCCGCTGCTAAGGACGTGAATAGTGAGCCGCTAGTAAACAAGTTCAAGGAGTTCCTAAAAGAAGGTTCTTCAGTTTTGGAATTAGGTTCTGGCCCTGGTACGGATTGGCAAATTCTTAGCAAAGGCTATGAGGTTACTGGCTCAGACATGTCAGAAGCTTTTTTGAGTCATTTGAAAGCACAAAATCCGTCAGGTAATTTTATTGAATTGGATGCGGCGACGTTAGATACAGAAGTGAAATTTGACGGGATTTATTCAAACAAGGTGCTTCACCATTTAACGGATGAAGAGCTGGTTCAATCCGTTGCACGACAGGCTGAAATCTTAAACCCAAATGGGGTAATCTGTCACTCGTTTTGGAAAGGTGAAGGCACTGAAGAATTTAAAGGCATGTTTGTGAATTCCCACAACAAAGAGGAGCTTAAAAAAGAGTTCGAAACAAAATTTGAAATATTATCCATGGAATTGTATGAAGAGTTTGAGCCCAATGATTCTATTGTTCTGATTGCACAAAAAAAGTAGTCTTGAATCCCGAAATAAATAAACTCGATTTTACCTATCAAATCATGCAGGCTTTTGAGCGCAGCTCAAAGGAAAAAACCTACAAAAAAGGCGAGTTTTTATTGCAAGAAGGTGAAATAGAAAACAACCTTTACCTAATTGATGAGGGAGCCGTAAAAGTATTTTACTTATCAGAGTACGAAGAAAAAATAATTCGTTTGAGTTACAACGGTTCCGTGCTCAACTCCATGTCTTCCTTTTTTGATAAAGTACCTTCGGAATTATACATTGAGGCTATCCGGCAAACCAAGGTCAAGGTAATTTCTAGAGCCATAATTGAGCGTATTACTGACGAAAGTGAAAATTATGCTCAATTTCTGAAAACCATTTTGGTTCAGCAACTGGACAGAGAAGTTGATTTGCTGATTGATTCTCCGGCGAAGCGACTAGAAAGAGTGCTAAAAAGAAGTCCTAACTTATTCCAACACGTTCCACTAAAGTACATTGCACGCTACCTCAGAATGAATCCAGAAACGCTCAGTAGAATCCGAAAATCTTGATTTCAGTCAAGACAAAAGTTTTAGAAACAATACAGCTTTGTTCAAAAGGAAAACTATGAAAATTGAACAAGAAAAATTAATCGTAGAACTTGCGCGTTTAACCAACGTTGCATTAAATGATATTCGGTCTTTTAAACGGCTTTCAGCCAAACAACTCAACTACAAAACGTCACCTGAAAGCTGGAGCATTTTGGAGTGCATTGAACACCTAAACCTGTACGGAAAGTTTTATCTCCCAGAAATTGAAAAGCAATTGCTGAAGGCCAATAAAAAAACAGGAAACCTTCAATTTAAAAGCGGAATACTTGGAGAATATTTTGTGGGTGTTATCAAAGTAGATGGCAAAAAGAAAATGAAGGCTACAAGAGCCATGGATCCAACGAATTCTAATTTAAACTCCACTTCTCTGGACCAGTTCATTAAACAGCTAGAAACGCTTAAAAACCTACTAAACGAGTCTCGAGAAGTAAACTTAAAGAACGTAAAAACTGCAATTTCGCTTTCTAAGCTTATTAAACTGAGGTTAGGAGATACGCTTCGGTTTTTGGTTTTCCATAATGAGCGACATATTATACAAGCAAAACGGATTCCAATTAACTAAAAGAATCTGTCAATTAGATTACGATTAATTGTTTGCATAATGCTTAGTTTGTATCTCAAATTTGAATTTCAATGCAAGAATTACTTTTCGATTTTATTTCTAAATATGTTGCGCTCACCGAAAAAGAGAAAGCTGCTCTTGTCGATCTCAACATTTTTAAAACTGTAAAAAAAGGAACCGTTCTCCTTGCGGAAGGTGACCGCTCGTCTGACGGTTACTTTGTTTTAGAAGGGTGCTTACGCAGCTACTACGTTCTAGAAGGAGAAGAAAAAACCACAGCGTTTTATACCGAAATGGAGGGGTTAACCCCTGTTTGCGTGCTGACCAAGCAACCCTCCGAATATTTTGTGTCAACTTCAGAAGATTGTATTCTAACGGTTTCCGACCCAAGCATGGAAGCAGAAATCTTTGAGAAATTTCCAAAATTTGAAACCCTTTGCCGTGTATTATCTGAAGAATTATTGGCAAAGCAACAAATTAATTTTGACGATTTTAAAATAGCAACCCCTGAGCAACGCTACTTGAGTTTACTCGAAAAAAGGCCTGATCTTATGCAGCGTGTTCCACAACACCAACTAGCGAGTTTCATTGGCGTAAAGCCCCAATCTTTGAGCAGGCTTCGCGCTCGTATCATTAAAAAAAGTAAAAGCTAATTGTTTTGGCATATAGCTACGGGTCATGCTGAACTTGGTTCAGTATCTCTTCGCAGCCCCATCAATGAAAAATTTCAATTGCTAACTTTTTAAGAACTACTTTCTTAACTTAAGTGAACGTTTTTTAGCACCGCTCATTTTCATCTTTGGCCTTCAAAATTGTAAAGAAGGACAACATGAAATTAAAAATTACAACAGTAATCTTATTTGGTAGCGTTTGGTTAAATCCAATATTCCCACAGTACTCAGAACAAGATAGTACCTACAAAAAGTGTTTTATTGGTAGCACCTTTTTTATGCTTGGCAATTTTGCTCAAAGCAACCGACCCGATTTTGTGCAACTCAATATAGGCTACCGTCTAACTCCAAAAGACGTAGTTTCATTGGAATTTAAAACCTGGAAATACGCTTGGTCTTTAGGCATTCCTTATGGTAAATCTTTTGAAGCACCAGAAGAGCAATTCCCGGGTTACGTAAGAGAGATTGGTGTTGCTGTTGCTTATCAAAGGTTTTTATGGAAAGGTTTATATGCGGGGGTTCATGTAATGAATGCAACACAAAATTTTGTGGACAGCAACGAAGTTAAAATCGATGAAGGCTTTCAAATCTTAAACACCTACCGCTTGGGGTATCATTTCAAACTATTTAAAGACCGATTTTTTATTGAACCGTCATTGGCCATAACCCAGCGGATTTATCACACGGAAATGCCAGCAGAGTTTAAGGTATTAGACGATAAATGGGGTAAGTTCTTTTTTGCGGAACCAGGACTACATTTTGGATTTAACTTTTAGCTAAACCCTATAAAAATGTTGGTTTACTTAGGAATGTTAAGCGTGAACTTTGTCCACTTATCAAGCTCTGAGTCCACTTTAATCTGAATATTTAGTTGATTGCACAAATCATAAACCAACTGCAATCCGATTCCGAAACCCTCTTCGTTTTCAGAGCCTAATTCACTTTTTTGGGTTGTAAACAGACCTTTTAATTTTTCTTTAGGAATACCTTTACCGTTGTCCTTAACAGACATTTGATACATGCTATCTTTTTCCTGTATATCAATTTCTACTCTACCCGAATTTTTTGGTGAAAATTTAATGCCGTTGGAAATTAAATTATGAAGAATAGAATTCAACATTACCTTATCCGATGTTACTCTAACGTCGGATATTGTTGACTTTAGCTCAATTCCCTTGCGGTTAGCCCTGGTTCTTTGTAACTCAAAATTCTCCTCAACTAGTCTACATAAAACTACCTCTTCTTGATTTATACTCAAATCTTTACGTTGAGTAGAAACCCACATCAATACATTGTCCAACATTGATTGGGAGGCTGATAAGTTCGCCTTAATATCCACTAGACTTTCGTCTAATTCACTCTTCGAAATCCCATTCATTTCTATTAATTGAATGATTCCCTGAAGATTGCCGAAAGGAGTTCTCAAATCATGAGAAAGAATAGAAAGTAATTTATCTTTTACCTTAATAGATTCGTGTAATTCAAGTCGTTGCGCCTGTTGTTTCTTTCGATAAAGATTAGTTGCCAAATAAAGAAGGACCATAGATAAAACCACATTGGGATAAAACAACAATTCCTCCAATTCTCCTAGGTCTGATATTTTACCAGAACTTTTTAGAAAATAATGAGCTATTACGAACAACAATCCTGCAACACCCCATAGGAATTCAATTACGTACTTTGTATTTCTGTTGAAATACGATAAGATTACTATGCCTGCAAGCAAATAAAGATGCGAGTTGATAAAACCAAAATGGTAAGTGTAATATACCATTGTAAGAGATAGGGAGGTAATACCAACCCAAAAAACGGGTTTAAAAAAACCTTTTTGATTTACTAGATAGAGCACGACACAAACTCCGGCTAAAACTCCATTAATTAAAGCATACTCAGTGTGTCCAAATATGAACGCGGCCAGTCCCAGTATAAAGGCTATTCCAAATACTGACTTAATTAATAAGTCAAGCATCTGTTTGTCTAAAGATTCGCTAAATACCTTTTCTGTATTGTGGTGTTTCAAGCTTGTATCAGAATAATCCAACTAATGCAGTATGCTGCAATAATAAGTATTCGACCTGAATTGATTATTTGAAAACAAAAAAGCCCACTCCTTTTCAGAAATGGGCTTTACTTTTAAAGATTAAACTTTATCTATTCAACGATAAGCTTTACTGTATCTCCTTCAGCTGCTTCAACTAAATAAACTCCTTTATCTAGTTCATTGATATCAACTTCATCAGTATTAGTTACAGAAAGTACTGGTTGCCCAAGTAAGTTTCTGATAACAACATCAGTAGTAATGTTCAATCGAAGAACGCCAGTATTGTTTGGATTAGGGAAAATAACCAACTTTTCTGCATTAGCGATTTCTTCTAATCCAGTTGCAAGCGTTTTGATCATTGTTGGCCCAACCCATGCGCTTACATTTAAACCACAAACACTTTGTACCCAAACGTGGTAGTGTGTATTCGTATCTAATCCTGTCAAAGTATAAGGGTTAGCTGTAATTCCCATTGTGCTGTCTGTTGGCATTGTAGAAGAATGTCCTTTTGCCCATCCAATATTCCAAGTTGTACCAGGTCCGTTCCAAGCAATGTCTGCACTACTATCAGTAACATTTGAATTGGTAACTTCAGCAGGAGGAGGACAATTTGGCTGAACAATAACTGTGTCAATATCAGTATCGAAACGAGGTAAGATTTGATATCCATCCAAATTAGTAGAACTAAACTGGCCACCTATTCCCATAACATTAAATCTTCCTAGTGGAGCGTCCATCCAAGTGGCAACTGTATTAGTGTGTTGGTCAATACGCATGGTAATAGTATCACCATTCATATTCACGATATCAACATTTGCATCACTACCAGCAGCAGGCCACTGAGCGGTATCCGCAACAATTACATTCATGATTCGTAAAATTCTTGATTCGTTATTTTCAGCAACTGTATCAATCATTTCAGGAGCAGGCATTGCATGTCCTTGAGAAATTAATTTTACAGAATCCATATTAAATTGCAATAGACCTCTAAACTGACTAACCGTTCCATAAGCCTGTACACTATCGCCTAGTGTTGGGCTATAACCTAAATCCACAGAATTAGAAAACGAAATCGCTGTTATACCAGCACTGTTGTCTGCTTCAATTAAAGCAAATTGAACATCAGGTCCAGAAGCACCAGTAGCACTGTACTGATTCGAAGCAACTAATCCTCTAACCGTACATTTTACTTGGTTACTATCTGCTACACCTGTAGCTGCATCAACCGTGGAAATCGCAGCAATTGTATATAATGGCGCCACAAATGGAGGACGACATGTATTTGCTACTCCAGGAGAAGCAAAATAGCCACTCGTAGCAAACAATGCAGGCTCTGTGCCCCAGCTGCTTCCAACGTTATTATCTGAACTTACATCACACAATACTATTGAGGAACCGTTTCCATTTGCATCACCAATCCAGTTTGGATCGTAATCAACTACATCAATGGTGTCATTTTCTGAATTAACGATGATAACATCCTCACCACCGTTAGACAAACTACCACTAGTCCATTCCAGTGCCAAATTGTTACCAAAAACAGTTGCATGAGCCGCTCGATTACGAGCAATTACCAAATATGAACCGGGAGGAAGCATTGCTCCAGCAGGTGCAATAAAATTAAATCCTTGAATAACTTCCATCCCACCTATGTTGGCCATCGTTGCACCAGCATTATGAATTTCAATATATTCAAGCGTATCACCACTAAAGCCACCTGAGCGATCGTTGTACATAATTTCAGAAATTACGATACTTGGTGTAGTGTTATTATATACAAACTCATACGTATAAGTCGTGTCAAGCATTACTGCTGTTGCATTCATGACACTGTCAATGGTTAGTGTGTTTTGAACACCATTAGCAAATGGAGCTCCATAGGTAAGAGTTGCTGTATCGTTAGAACCGTTAAGCGCAACACTTGTCAATCCTGCAATTCCTTTATAACGTGAAGTAGAAGTTGCACTTGTGTTGTCCATTGAGTCTGTATAAGCTACCATAATGTTCGTTGAGCTTGTTCTCCAAATATCACTAATAGTTGGAGAAGCACTTAATGAAATAGTTACGGGTCCAATCCAACCAGAGTTCAATCCGTTGCTACATGTATCTCTAACATAGATATCGTAAGAATTTCCTGTAGTTAAACTGTTCAGAATATATGGGCTAACAGTGTTATTTACTATAGTACCCGTTCCTGGTGTAAAACCTTGAGCACCATATTGAATAGTTGAAGTTCCGCTACCTGATGTCCACGTTAATCTCGCAGAAGTAGGAGAAGCTTGAGCCGCAGCAGCTCCAGTTGGAATACCACAAACCGGCACTTCAATAATGTGACCTTTTACTTGAGGAACAATCTGGTAACCAGAAGTATATGGTGAGCTGTTGTCAAATTGACCACCGTATCCAATAATGCTAAACATACCAATTGGAGCAGTAGTTACGCTATCATCAACCTCTCCATTTCTATCTATCCTCATGGTTATCGTATCCATTGCTGGAGTTTCAACAGAAATGTTTGTGCTGTTTCCCGGTGCTGGCCATGTACCGCCTACTATAGTAACACTATCAATTCTAATTAATCGAGACTCTGTAGAAGCATCTGGCTTAGCAACCTTCATAGGCGTTCTGACCATTCCTCCTGTAATTGTCGCTAAAATAGTATCAGCATTAAACTGAGTTAAACCATTCCATTGCCCAACCGTGCCGACAACAGCCATAGAATCACCCTCAGAAACTGTATAGCTTGGTGTAAAACCACCACTTTTTCTAACGACAACTGCACCAGTTCCATCATAAAGGACAAACTGAGTTGAAGAACCACCCATATTTATTCCGTGAACAACACCTGCTAGAATGCACTTCAGACCCATAGAATCAGGCACTCCAACAACGTTGTCGTTAGCAACCAATCCAATTGCTCTTAATTGAGGAACAACTGGCGGAGGAGGCGTAGTAAAACACACAGAATCAGCCATACCCGGAGAAGCCATAACGCTAGGAGCACCAGCATGGGAAAAAGTTGACGCTTGCCAGCTTGATGCCAAAGTATTATCTAAAGCAGTATCACAGAAAACCAAAGATGGACCTGAACCATCAGCCGCAGAAGGCCAAGGTGAACCATCGTCATACTTTACTGAATCAATAGTGACACCAGAAGCGTCACCGAGAACAACATCTTCACTAGAGTTTACCAAATTTCCAGAAGTCCATTCGTATGTAGTAACGCCTAGTCCGTTTTGCATAGCAACTGAATCTAAGGATATTACCAAATAACCATGTGCTGGAATTGTCACATTTGGGAAAGTATAAACAACACCAGCTTTCATGGTGTAATTAGTCATATTAATTCCAGCGTTCGTTTTATTGTAGAATTCAATAAACTCCAAGGAGTCCACTCCTGGGCTATTGTAATTGATTTCTGAAATTACAATCTGCCCAAAGCATATTGCGCTAGCAAAAACCGTTAATAATAAAGAAGTAAGTTTTTTCATTTTTATCTAGTTAAATTTTTTGCAAAGAAAGCACTTTTTTGTGCTGAGGTACATTACGTTAACATTAAAATTTCAATGCCAATACACAAGCCTTTTTAAAGTGCTGTGTGTTGCCCTTATCGTCGAAGATTTCGAAGTAAATAATGTACATGCCTGAGCGCGCCTTTAGACCAGAATCAGTTGCGCCGTCCCATGTTATTGTGCCAGAGGTTGCCAGCACCTCGTTCTGTGTTAGTGTATAAACTTGACGTCCATCTGTATCCACAATTTCTACGTTGGCAACTGCACCAGGTGCATCAAAACTGTAATTGATATTTAAAACATCGTCGAATCCGTCGTTATCAGGTGAAAAAGTTTGTGGTTCAAGAGTTACATTTTCGGAGAAATCAGTTGCGGTCACAAATTGAGAATTCTCCACTCCCGGTGTAGCAAAACCTACTGTTTCGGCAGCACTATGCCAGTTGGTTTCATCGGTTGAAGGGCGTTCATAATCCAAACGCTCAAGGCTAATGCCTTCTGGGTTTTTAATAATTACGTGATGAAAATCAGCGTTATACTCTACCCTATCTACAACTAACCCTGAGTCATTAAGCAAGACTACCGTTCCTTCATCATTCGGATAAGAAGGCATACTGGTAATTTCTAAAAAGACATTTTTATCCGAGGTAGGATAGTGTTCTAAAACATCATTTGTTTCTTTACTAATTACTCTAAACTGGTTTGGTAATATTGATGTTGGTTTAGTTGCTATTTCCTGAAAACCATCTAATGTGTCTTTATTAATGTCAAAATCTGCAATGAACCACCCGTTTAAATCAATGATTTTTTCGCTTCGATTATAAATCTCCACAAAATCTGTTGATACAGTTGACTTTGGGTCGAATAGAATTTCATTTATCACCAAATCAGACACCTCTGCGGTTTCTGGTAAACCAAACATAATTGTTCCATCCAGCAATTTGTTTCCGTTGCAGTCTTCAATTCCATCAACGGTCAATGTGTAAATCGTTCTGGTTGTTATGGCTTTGCCTATACTTAGAACCAAAGCGTTGTTTCCTTGCAGCGAATCAAATGAAACGTCAATCGTTGGTGAAATACTGAAGGCAACATCGGTAAAACTGGATAATGAAATATTCTCGTCGAATTCGACCAACAAAGTAGAATCGTTAATTGCATTTGTTGCTACAATAACCGGTGCATTCTCATCTTTAAGAACACCTGCAACGGAATTATCTTTTCCAGGTGTGGCCTTCTTTTCTGCAAGCGAACCCTTCCAGTTTAATGAACCTCCACATGGATTACTCGCATCAATTTGCTCCAAAGACCATCCGCCTTCCTTCTTACCTTCAACTAAATACCAGTCATCATCATAAGCAACCGTATGAATTACCTCAGTTTTGCAAGTTAGGCTGAGAATATCTCCTGAATTGTTTAAGGATGGCCAACTTGAAACGCCAAACGCTTTTCCGTATGCAGACATTTCCGATACTGCTGAATTTTCGCAAATAATGACAAATTCATTTGGCTCAATAATAATTCCAGACAATGCGGCATCGGAACTTACATCTGAAAAAAAGCAGTCATCAAGCCCAATTAATGAAGTCGTGGTGTTATGTAATTCAACAAACTCGGACTCAAACAAAGCGTTAATCTGTACATCGGGTACCGGAAATATCTCATTGATTACAACCTGATGAACCAAAGGTGTTTTTCCTATTCCCAGACTCACCATATTGTCGGTAATCAAATTTCCAAAACAATCGGATGCTCCGGTCATTGAAAGGTTGTAAACAACACCTTCCTCCAAAGTGGAATTAAGAACAAGTGTTGCGCTTTCGCTTCGAGCACCTGTAACCACGGCCTGCGAAACTGACAATCCTATAAAATTTGCATTAACAACCGTCGCACTATCCAGTAATTTAGAAAAGGTGACCCTTACCGTATTCAAATCAATAATTTGGGCCGATACCAGAGTTGGCCTTTCTGTATCGGGTGTAAGATCATAAACACTATTTACTTTTCCAGGCGTTCCGCCAGTCAAGTCGGTTGAGGCCTTCCAATTTGAACTTCCTGAACAAGGATGGTTTGGATTAATCTTTTCCAATGTAAATCCACCGTCTTCAGTTTCTTCAGAACCGTACCAAGACTTAAAATAATTCACCTCATCGATTATAATTCCAAATTGGTTTCTTAAGGTAACAATTTCATTATCAATATTTAAAGACGGAAACCCTTCCATTAAAATTAAACGCCCACTAACAGGGTCAAGGTCAGCGGAATCTGCTTTATCGCACAAAACAACGTATTCACCCGGTGCAATAACTTCATCGGGCAAAGTGTCTCGGCTTGAACTTGTTTTATCCCAAAAAGTCCAACCTTTCAGAGAAAAAGACTTAGAACTTGAATTGTAGATCTCCACCCAATCTATATTCGCCGGTAAAGCAACTGGTGGGTTTGGATCAGCCATTATCTCATTTATCTGTAAGTCTCCTAGAACCGCGGTATCTAGCTTAGTAAACTGAAAACCTCTACTAGAGGACACCATCACATTTCCATTATTGTCTTCGATATTTTGCACGGTAAGTTGATTCGTTACACCATTGGTAAAAGCGGTGGAAAAAACTAGCTGAACAACTGATGAATCGGTGCCTTTGAACTGCACATTGCTTGGAGTTCCGATACCATTATTGGCACTGTAATTAGCTGCAGAAAGCCCTGAAATCGCCTCCACATTTTCCGAAAAATCTAACTCCAATTCTGTTGAGGAGTTGACGGATAGATTTGTGATTGTTGGCTTTAGAGTATCGGTGTAAAACGTACCAGAAACAGAAATAGAATCAAAGAAAAACAAGTACCGACGACCACTAGTGTATTTGCATTGAATTCCAAAATAATTTCCCGAAATATGATCGGTATTAAGAGCTGTTCCTTCACTAATATACCCCGATTTAGATGCCGAAGTATCTAGAAACAACTCCCAATTTCCTATACTATCTCTAGTTACTTTAATCCACCCTTCTGGATTTCTACCTACCGTTCCTGCTCTTCCAGATATTACGGAAGATTTGCTCCCATTGGTAGATTTATAAAGTGTGACTTTGTCGGTGGTTCCCGTTTCGCTTCCAATTTGGACATAATAACCGCTGTTGTTTCCAGACACATCAGGTTGGTCAGAAATCAAATGTACCTCTGCAAAATTTGAACTTGAGGGTGGAAAGCCGCATTTAAACTTAAACTCCCATGTTGCATTACTTATGGCTTTACTTGCAGTGCTTAAGTAGGTTGTGGAATTTGAAAGGTTAGAATCGGCAAGTTGTAATTCATTACTGGCATTAACAATAAACAGCGAATCATCGCCTACCCAGGTTGGATTAGTGGTAAAATCTCCATCCGAAAAATTATCCTGAAACTGTGCCACTCCAGTTGTAACAAGACCAACACAAAACAGTAATATGAACAGTTTTCTTTTCATACTTTCAGAGGCTCAAAAGTAAGTATTCCTACCTTTGAGATTCTTTACAAATGCATTAACAAATTAGCATGAAAATAGCCGTTGTAGGTGCTACCGGAATGGTAGGCCAAGAGATGTTGAAAGTGTTGGAAGAATTCAACATTCAAATAACTGAACTCATTTTAGTTGCCTCTGAAAAATCGATTGGTAAGCAAATTTCTGTCAAAGGCAAAGAGTATTCGGTTGTAGGTTTACAGGCCGCACTTGAGGCAAAACCGTCTATAGCTATTTTTAGTGCAGGAGGTTCTACCTCGTTGGAATGGGCACCAAAATTTGCCGAAGTTGGTACAACTGTTATAGACAATTCCTCAGCTTGGAGAATGGGTCAATTCATTCCGTTAATTGTACCTGAAATCAATGCCAACCAACTTACTAGAGAACATAAGATTATTGCAAATCCAAACTGTTCTACCATTCAACTGGTAATGGTTCTTGCTCCACTTGAGCGACAATACGGACTTAAACGAGTTGTCATATCAACCTACCAATCTATTAGCGGAACTGGAGTTAAGGCAGTTGAACAATTAGAAAACGAAAAAGCTGGAATAAAAGGAGAAATGGCCTATCCACATCCAATAAACCAAAACTGTTTGCCGCACTGCGATGAATTCCTTGATAATGGATACACCAAAGAAGAAATGAAATTGGTAAACGAAACCAAAAAGATACTTCACGACGATAACATTTTGGTGACGGCTACTGCCGTTCGCGTGCCTGTAGTTGGTGGCCATAGTGAATCGGTGAATATTGAGTTTTTGCAAGAATACAATGACACAGAATTGGTGCATATTCTAGAAAATGCACCCGGTATTGTGGTTCAAGATGACCCAAGAAATAACGTGTATCCAATGCCAATCAATGCACACCAAAAAAACGAGACTTTCGTCGGTAGAATTCGAAGAGACTTCACCCAAAACAATACAGTAAACATGTGGATAGTTGCCGATAACCTTAGAAAAGGTGCAGCAACGAATGCGGTGCAAATTGCGGAATATTTAATTGAAAACAACCTCGTCGATTGAGTCAAATAGTAAGACATAAAATTTCAAAATATATAGCCCTTTCAGATAGCGATTGGGCTATAATTCAACCAAAGTGGGAAGAAGTATCGTTCACAAAAGGCGAATTCATTACTCGCGAGGGGCAAATTGAAGACTACTTCTACATTGTAAAAAATGGAGTTCAACGACTTTACTTCAACAAAGAAGAAAATGAGGTTTGCCTCGGTTTTTCTTATAACCATAGTTGGTCAGGTGGTTACGAATCTTTCATTACCCGAAAACCAAGTAGAATGGCGATACAAGCATTATCGAATAGTCAACTATTCCGGATTAGCCACCCAGACTTACAAAAAATCTACGCCAATTGCCCAATAATGGAGCGGTGGGGTCGATTAATATTGGAGGAGCTATTAACCATGCGTGCAACCCGAGAAATGGAAATGATGTCGTTTACTTCTGAAGAACGATATAACATGCTACTAAAACGTTCTAAACATTTGCTGCAATTGGTTCCTCAAAAACACATTGCTTCATATTTAGGTATGACCCCAGAAACGTTTAGTCGATTGAGAGCAAAATCTTGATCTATATCAATTACATTCACCTAAAAAGCAATCTACTTTTGAAAACAAAACCATGAGCGGACAAGAACTCATTGAAGGTTTATTAGCTGAGATTGGAAAGATTGAGCATTTTACTGAAACACAAATTGCACCTCTTCCTGTAGATAAATTACTACAGCGTCCTTCTCCAAAACGTTGGTCAATTTTGGAATGCCTAGAACACATGAACCTAAGCTCAGGTCATTACATAAAGCGTCTTGAAAAATTGATTCCAGAGTTGGAAAAAGTTGCGCCTACCCAGGAAGATTATGAATTTAAACCGGGTTTTTTCGGTGAGAAATTCTCTACCGGAATTTTGCCTAAAAAAGATGGAACGTTGAGTAACTCCATGAAAACCTTTTTCTTTTTTGAACCGAAATTGGCAAAGACTAAAAAACACAGAAGTTTGGAGGAGTTTATTACAATGAATCAGACAACTGTTGAATTGCTCGAACGTGCCAAAAAAATCGACCTCAACAAAGGAAAAGTAACCTCCACGTTAGGCCCTATTTTTAGATTTAAAACAGGCGATGCCTTTCGTTTTGCTATTGGTCATAACGTGAGGCACATGGTGCAGATTGAAAGAGTATTGCACGAAATTCAGCCCTCGGATTAACATTTCATTAACACGGCAGAGTCTTTGTATAGAAACGTCTATGTTTCACTAAATACAAGGACTTATGAAAAAGCAAGCGTTAAATCCAGCCCCTGAAAACGACCAAAAAATCGCAAAATCGATAATCGATAAACCAAAACCACCTTCTCGTTTAAAGGTGCTCAACCATTTTTGGTTAGCCTTAGTAATTGGCCTTTCGGTTACACTTGTTGCTTTTGAATGGCGGATAAGTAAAGAATATGTAATTGTAGATACAGGTATTGGATTAGAAGTACCCGAAATGCCGGAGTTAATTCCTATTACAGTTCGAAAGGCGAAAAAAATAGAACTGAGCGAACCGATTGCTAATAAAAAAAGGATTTCTAAAAACTTCGCAGATTTTAAAGTAATTGATGACGATGGGTATAAAGCCAAATTGCTTGACATGCTCGGCTCAGAAAGTAATTTCGACCCAAATGATATTGGTGATTTTTCTGATGAAGAACCCGATGAAGGTGATGTTGATATTGCCGGAAACCCATTCTCTGTTGCCATGGAATCAGAAAGCATGTTGCCCTTGTTTTGCGAATGTGCTCATTTGCCCACAAAAGTTGCAAGAGAAGCTTGCAACAACGAAAAGATTCAAGTATTTCTTCATAAGAATCTGCGTTACCCAAGGCAAGAAAAAGATCAAGGAAAGCAAGGTACTGCATTAGTAAATTACATTGTTGATGAAAACGGAAAGGTGACTGAAGTTACTATTGAAAACAACACTGAATATGGTTTTAAAAAAGAAGCAAAACGTGTTGTTGAATCGTTACCTTGCATGAAACCAGCTAAACAATACAACAGAAACGTTGCGGTACGGTATAGAATACCCATCCGGTTTGTTCTGAGAAATTAGGTTGGATTGCACTAGTTTTATTTTACAAAAGCCCTGAAGAGTGACTCTACTTTTCAGGGTTTTTTACTTTTACGTTTTAGTTTAAACCAAATTTCAACTCTATGAAAATCTGTAATCTTCTTTATTCATTAATTGTACTATCAATTTTTCTGACTTTACCCAATACAACACTGGCGCAATCCTTAGTATCTGAACATTGTTTCAATGGCAATGCACAAGACCAAACTAGCAATGGAAACGATGCTGTTACCAACTCAGCAACTTTAACCACCAATAGGTTTGGTGATACCAATAGTGCGTATTCATTTAATGGCATTAACCAAAGTATTACTTTACCTCATCAGCAATATTTTAACCTTGATGAATTTTCATATTCTTTGTGGGTAAATGTTGCGCAAAACCCAAGTAGTGGATCTGCATCGTGCGTTCTTCAAGTTAGCGGCCCACCAATGGATCAAACCATATTACTAACTAACAGCTATATAGGCCGAACAGGCTGGGTTTTTTCCAGTTATGATGATTTTATTGCTCCAAACCCTGACCATCCTGATGTTGCTAAGAGCTCAACTCTTCCTCAAGTTAATACGTGGTATCATCTTGTTTGTACAAGAGGAAAAAACGCAGTAAAATTATACATTGATGGAATGCTCGTGGACTCAAATGCCATAGTGAATCCAAATGCCGGTTATTCAACTACCGATAAATATGTGGCTCTTGGCAATCGAAATCAGGGAATTCAATATTTTAATGGAAGTATCGATGATTTAGCCATCTACTCTGAAGAGCTTGATGCTGCGCAAATTGACACATTATTTAAAAAGAAGTCGTGTGCTACGCCAAATAGTAATGACACCAGCGACACTAGTGTTACCGTCTCTCATATAGAACTTGTAAATACCCAATCATTAACTATTTATCCTAATCCAAGTAGCGGAAAAGTCTATTTGGAGTTTGAAGCTGTTGTAAAGGATGTTTCAATAAGAATAGTGGATGTTACTGGAAAGTTAGTTTCCCAACAAGTTATTTCCAATTCTGAATCCTATGAAATCGAACTTCGGGAAAAGCCAGGAGTTTACTTTATTCAGGTATTTCGGGAAGGTGTGCTACTCAAGAATGAGAAGCTTCTTCTTTACTAAATGAGTTATTGATGCACAACCTCAACAAAAACACCTTCTTCCGTTTTCTCAACCTTAGTCACGCCATGTTTTGCTAAACCTTTCATGCCTTTATCCCAACCCTTTCCGCTAAGGCCAGCTTGAGTTTTTAGCTCGGTGATGTTCATGCGATCGTTTTCCTTGAGAATGTCGAAAATAGTTTTTTCGTTTTCCGTCAATTCAATAACCTTTTCGGGGTTAGTTGCAGCTTCAAACTTTTCTGGTCGCATTTGAGGGAAAAACAAGACATCTTGAATACTCGGGCTATTGGTCAAAAACATACACAATCTATCAATTCCGATTCCCATTCCAGAAGTAGGCGGCATTCCGTATTCCAAAGCGCGTAAAAAGTCTTGATCTATGAACATAGCTTCATCATCACCCTTTTCAGAGAGTTTCATTTGCTCTTCAAAACGCTCTCGTTGGTCAATAGGATCGTTTAGCTCTGTATAGGCATTGGCCAATTCCTTACCATTTACCATTAGCTCAAAACGCTCAGTAAGCGAATCATCATCGCGGTGTTTTTTACATAATGGAGACATTTCTTTGGGGTAATCCGTAATGAAGGTGGGTTGTATGTACTTGTGCTCACATTTTTCACCAAAAATTTCGTCGATTAACTTTCCTTTTCCCATCGATTCGTCAACCTCCAAACCAAGGTCTGCAGCAATCTTTCGAATTTCATCTTCCGATTTTCCATTCAGGTCGTAACCCGTGTGGTCCTTTATGGCCGTAAGCATTGGCACACGAGCATAGGGTGCTTTAAAATCTACTTCGTTTTCACCAATTGTAGCTTTTGTAGTTCCGTTGGCTGCAATACTCACTGTCTCCAACATTTTTTCGGTGAAGTCCATCATCCAATTGTAGTCTTTGTAGGCTACGTAGATTTCCATTACCGTAAATTCAGGATTGTGTGTTCGGTCCATTCCTTCATTTCTGAAGTCCTTGGCAAACTCGTAAACACCATCAAAACCACCGACAATCAACCGTTTTAAGTACAATTCGTTTGCGATTCTTAAATACAATGGAATATCCAATGCATTATGATGCGTCATAAACGGACGGGCTGCAGCACCCCCAGGAATTGGCTGCAAGATTGGGGTTTCAACTTCTAAATACCCTTTGTCGTTAAAGAACTTTCGCATGGCGGTCATAATGCGATTCCTTTTAATGAACGTGTCTTTTACACCATCGTTTACCACCAAATCAACGTAACGCTGACGGTATCTTAATTCTGGGTCAACAAATGCATCATGAACGTTTCCGTCGGCATCTGTTTTTACGATGGGTAACGGGCGCAATGATTTACTCAATACTTTAAAATCGGTGACAAACAGGGATGTTTCGCCAACTTGCGTAGTGAAAACATAGCCTTTAAGACCAACAAAATCGCCGATATCAACTAGCTTTTTAAAAACGTCATTGTACAGTGTTTTGTCTTCTTCTGGGCAGATTTCATCGCGGGCAATGTAAACTTGCATTCGGCCTTCTGAATCTTGCAATTCCGCAAAAGACGCTTTGCCCATAACTCGCTTAGACATTACTCTACCAGCAATCGAAACAGCTTTGTAATCTTCCGAACCTTCCTTGTAATTAGCAAGAATGTCTTTGGTGTTGGCGTTAACATCAAACTTTGCAGCAGGATAAGGATCTATTCCTAAAGCACGCATTTTGTCCAGTGCTTCTCTTCTAACTATTTCCTGTTCAGATAATTGCAAACTCATATTCGTCTCGATTTTAAGGCTGCAAAAATAGTGGGTTCTGTCCCATCTCACGCGTCATGCTGAATTTATTTCAGCATCTAGATAGAGCGGTGGTTGAGATGCCAAAACGAGTTCAGCTGACCTTTTTCTAATATTGGAATCCTCTTTACTTAATCTTAAGCAAAGTCATTTCGAACAAAATGGTTGAATTTGGGGGAATAGAATACTTGTCCGGCTCATACTCATCTCTACTACCTTTTTCGCCATAAGCTAAGTGCGGCGGAAGAATAATAATGGCTTTTTCGTGTAAACGCATCTGTTGCAAAGCCTCGTTCCAACCCGGAATAATGGTTTTATCTCCAAGAACGTATTTGAACCCTGGCGATTCATCAAACACCTCCTCATTTTCTAAAAAACCTAGATACTTAACCTTTACTTCTTGGCCAACTTGTGGTTTTTCGCCATCACCTTTTTGTAGGGTAATTATTTGTAACCCAGATGCAGTTTTTACGGTGTCTTGAGCAATTGAGGCTAAAGAAATAATTAATCCGAATAGAAGAGTTACTGCTTTCATTATTGTGCTTCTAGTGCAGTTTGTACTGCTTTGTTCAACATTTTAATTTCATAAGCAGCCAGTTTAGATTTACTTCGGCAAATGGCTAAGGGCTGAGTTGTTTTGTCCCACTTCTTTTTATTCAAGGATGCCTTGAAATAGTCGTTTTTAGCCGTAGCCAGTACTTCACCGTTTTGACAACTAATTATTGCAGATTCCCAAGCAAAACGCTTATCACTCCAAAGTATGTTCAAATAGGCAAAACCTAGTGCTTGGGTTAAAATTTTAGTTGCAATTTCTGATGCAGAAACCAACTCTACCGGGTATTTGTATGCCTTTTTTACAGCGGCCATGTCTAGTTCGGTTGAGTTATCCGGAATCAACAAAGTGAGTTTTTCAATGCTCTTTGTTTTTTCTTTATCAATTACCGTTTTCTTTTGGTTATTGTCTTGTGGTTTGGCCAAATACGTATTGAAATGCTGACAGACAAACACAACCTCAGCCTCGCTAACCACGCAAGAAGGAAAAGAGACCTTAAAAACAAACTTTCGGTCAATGTTAATGTTGTTTCGCACCATGGCATTTTCGCCTAAATACAAAACCATACCAATAACTTCCGCAGCAGAAGACCCATTTAGTTTTGCTTCCATTTTTCGATCGCCGGTTAACACCATGTATTTAAAAGCATCGTCTGGGGTTAATAAAGCATTAATCTCTTCAACGGTTTTGATCTCAATACCTTTACCGAAAGTCCAGTGCTTTTCGAAGTAATTTTCAATATCATCGTTGCATTCAAAATCACCTTTTTCAATTAATAGAATTCTGTCTTTTGCTTTTTCTACACGTTCGGTAAGTGCAGCAAAAAACTGTGCGTTTGATGATAGTGAGAGCAGAACGCCTAGGCAAAGTGTAAATAAAAATTTCATGCGTCTAATTTAGGATTAAACTATCAATAAGCGAGTAGGTGTCTTCTTCAAAATGCTGGTACTCGTCTGTTGCTGGACCATTAAAACCAGTATGCACTAATTGTGGTTTGCCGTTTTTATCCAAAATAATCAATGTCGGATATGAAATAACCTTATCCAAATCTGGAAAAACATCTGTGACCCTATTCTTACTGGTTCCCCCACCATAATAAATAGGGTAGTTCATTTCCATAGACTCGGAATATTTTTTTATTCGGTTGAATGCTTTTAGTGTGTCCTTTTCATACTCAAAAGCGGCTGCAAATACCTGTACTTTATCTTTCGGGTACTTTCTTCGAACTTGTTTTAAAAACTCTGTTTCATCCTTACAATTCGGACACCATGTACCCATAATTTGAATACACGTCACACGGTTATTTAAATCATAGTTTTTCTCGTTTATCCATCTTCCATCTGCACTTTTTAAAGAAAATCGAAAAGTAGAATCAGCTACCACTTTAGTAAGTTTTGTTGGGTCTGTCAATTCAAAAGAATCGTTAGCAAAAGCTGTCCAAGAATCGGAATAATGGTTTCCAGAATAAAAAACACCGTTGATTAAACTATCTCCTTTGATTGTAGCCGTGAAAACGAATGCATGCGCACCATCGAAGCAAGAAAGCGATATAGTTTCATTGTTTTGCTCACCTGCTAAAAACCGGTAATCTCCTGTTTCGGTTTTAAAAGTTCCTCGAAGTTGATTCTTGTCTTGTTGCATTAGCAAGATTGCTGGATATGCATTTTTACCCTCCCCAAATTGAACCTGATATTTTTCAGTTTTCTCCGAACGAAATTCAACTTGACTGTCTTTAACTGGTATAGCCTCGAACCCAATTATATACTCTGGACCCTTGACTAGGTATCGCCATTCTCCAGTGAGTTTATCACCATCTACTTTGAAATACAGCTCCGAGTTGTAGGGCTCAAGTCTAACTTGAAATCCTTCATCATTAGATCTTTCTATCCTATAACTTAAATCTTCCTTACCATTTTTGAGCGTTAAAATGGAGTCAAGTTCTGAAAAGTGTATTCCAAAATCTACAGGTAAGTTTATCGAATCATTTAGTTGCAAATTGCCTCGCCATTCTTCTGCCAGTTCGTTCTGGTTTTCGATTGTACAACTGCAAACAAGGAGTACTAAAAATGCCTGGAGAATTCTATTTATTGCCATAAATCAAATTTACACAACCAAATAAACAGATATGTCTATTAGTATCAAATTACTCATTGTTAAAGCCTTATAATTGCGAAATGAAGTCATTAATTGCAATAATTGCCATCCTTTCAAGCTGTTTTCTTTCTGCACAGCATGTTTATGATGTAGAACAAAAATTTCACGAACAGGAAAGAACGCCATTAAGCGAAATTGCCTCTAGAAGTGATGCCCCATCTGCACCATTTATTGATGTTACTCATGTTTTAATGCGCATGGATGCTGAACCCAATCGACAAACAATTTATGGTGATGTTACTATCTCTTATACAGTAAGCAAGAATATTGATACACTCTGGTTGGACTTTGATTCCAATAAATTGATGAGGGTCACAACGGTTCAAGATGATTTTACACTGAACACAAAATCGTATCGAGAAAACAATTTTTTGGTTATTCCCCTAAGTAGAACCCATGTTACTGGAGTTAAGCATCGAATAAGAATAGTCTATAATGGAACACCTGATGGGGCCGATATAAGAAGCTACTTTCAATCAGACAACAAACATGTATGGACCAGAAGCGAACCGTACGGTGCGCGCTATTGGTGGCCTTGTATCATGACTTTGCAGGATAAAATTGATTCTGCAGACATCTACTTATTGCATCCTAAACAATTCACTGGTGTTTCAAATGGTCTATTACAACGAGTAGATAGTTCTCGCTCAAAAGCAGTTACACATTGGAAACACACTTACCCAATGGCATTTTATTTATTGGCTTTTTCAATAGGAGATTACAACCATATCTCTCAAGACATTATTTGGCCATACGATACGGTTCGAGTAGAGAATTACATATTCGATGATCAATTACCTTGGGTTTCGTACATGAGTGGTCATTTGCGAGAAACCTTTCAGTTGTTCGATTCACTTTTTGGTGAATATCCTTTCAAAAGGGAACATTATGGGCATGTTCAAACGAGTATTGGAGGGGGAATGGAACATCAAACTATGTCACACATGTACGACCTAAATCAACCCTTGGTTGCACATGAATTGGCTCATCAATGGTTTGGAAATAAAATTACCTGCGGTTCTTGGGAAGATTTATGGCTCAACGAAAGTTTTGCCACTTATCTCACAGCCCTTACTTATGAAAAAGGATTCGGAGATAGAGATTGGATGCAATGGAAGATTAACACCAATAACTGGGTTACTTCCAACAACAACGGCTCTGTATTTCCGGTTGACACCAATAATTTCAACATACTTTTTAGCAGCAGGCTTACCTACAATAAAGGCGCATTGGTGTTAAATACGTTAAGGCATCAAATTGGTGATCAGGCATTCTTTTCGGGAATCCGAAATTTTATTACTGATCCTAAATTATCCTATGATTTTGCGGTTACCGAACAACTTCAATCACATTTAGAATCTGCAAGCGGAAGAGACTTAAAGGAATTTTTTGACGACTGGTACAGAGGAGAAGGTCATCCAAATTACTTACTTAAATACAACATGATAAACAGCAATATTATTTTTGATGTTGAACAAATGAAAAGCACCAATGCTTCTCCATTATTCGATATGGATTTGAATGTTGCAGTGTATTTGAATGGTAACCGCTTCGATTTTTATTTGCCAATTACACAAGCAAATGAAACTTTTGTCCGAAAGTTTGGAAGAATACCAGATAGCGTAAAAATCGACCCCGACTACAATGCATTAATCGGTGGTAGAGACGTTAGAGAAGGAACTCATGTGGTTGGAATTGATGCTAAAATAGCGGAGCACACCATAGGCTTTACAGTTTTTCCTAGTCCAAGTTCATCGATAATTCAGGTTAGAGTTAGCGGCATAGTGGAAGAGGACCTTCGTTACACAATTACTAATTCGAATGGAACATTAGTACTCAATGGAATAATGAACTCAGAAGAAGGTGAGGTTGACCTGGAACAACTTAATAGTGGCGTGTATTTTATTGAACTATCATCGGATAATAAAACAGCCAGGCAGCGGATTATAAAACACTAATTAAACCTGCCTAGCTTCCCAAATTTTAAGGTACAGATTGGTGTTCATCTTTCGTGCATTTCGTTTAGCTCTTTCCGCGATTTCCCCCTCAAATAATTCGTCAATCGTTTCAAACCATAAATTCATCCACAGCCCAAAATGTTCGGGTGTAATTGAGTGGCCTTCCGCTTTATCTACTTTAACATGAGCTTCTGCGGGGTTACCTCTAAATCGTTTATTGAACAACAATTGCGATTGCCAAAAATCGGTTAGGTGTTCAATGTGCGTTGGCCAATCGTGAATTGCCCGAATAAAAATTGGACCTAGGGTCGGCTCAATTTTAATTTTATCGTAAAATGTGGTTACCAAGTGGGCTATGTCTTCGCGAGATTCAATGTCATTCATATTGTCAGTTATTCAATTACTAACCTTGTTGAGTAGTATTTATCGGAGGTGCCTACCACAACTGAGTAAACTCCAGTTTTAAGAGTTGATACGTCAATTTCAACCTCTTTGGAATTAGCAAGAGAGTGATGCACTAGAGCACCCATTAGATTGTAAATTTTAATTTCAGAAGCTTCAATTAATCCTATTGATATATTCACCCTTCCAGTTGCAGGATTTGGAAATACTACAAACCCTTCAAACTCTGCATTATCTTCAACCCCAACCGGATTAAAAACCGCATTTGGGTTTAGTGGAGAATTGGGTAATAATTTGGATTGTTTTATATTCACAACACTAATTGAGTTGGTATAACTTGAATCCTCAGTTGGTGGAAAACCGAGTGTTTCCTTTGCTTCAGTCACCACAACCCTGGCAACATACGAACCCATTCCCTCTGTAAAATAATAGTAATAATTAGTATAACCCGAAAAGTCAGGATGCCAATCTCTGTGTGTAACTTTTACCCTTAAACAGTTGTTAAACGTTGTATCGTCTAAAACTACGTTACCATATCCATCTACCCATGATGTATCGTACCAGTGGCTCATTTGTGGCCCTTCCATTTTATCCAAATAGTTCAATGGAGTTTTAAATTTTACTGCATAATCTCGTTGAGGGTAACTTATAATTTGCCTTAGCTCACTGTTATTAATAAGCCTGTATCTATATTTATGTTTTGCACTCGACAAATTCCAACTTAAAGTATCCGAGTTACCTACTGGGGCAATATTAAGGGTGTCCGATACTCCATTTATTCCTCGAAAATCCCAAATAACGTTTGCTCCAGCCGATCCAGGTTTAATTGGAGAAATCTCAAGTGTATCTGACATTGTTTTGTAGATGGTACTCGATGAAATTTTAAGTGCATCATCCAATTCGATTTTTACCTGAGCATTTAGGGAAATTGTAACCAGTGTGCAAATAATGGAAATTGAAGTAGTAGTCAGTCTCATAATTATCTAATATATTTCAACAAAGGTAAAGTGAACACCAAATTGAATAGTGATATAAATCAGCATTTACATGAAATGAAAAAACCAAATTTGACCCATCAATTTCCTACTATGACTCGAAAAGAAGAACTACTACTACATCTTGAAGAAAAGTACGCAACCGAAGAGCAACCCATTGAGGCCTACCTTGAAGGTTTGCTGCATGCAAAAGCAATAAATTATTGGGATTACATTCAGGTTGATGCGCTGTTCAGTCTTCAAAAAACTAGGACTCATTTTCCTGACGAAATGATTTTCTTGATGTATCATCAAGTGACAGAATTACTACTAAAACTAGTTACCCACGAATTGGAACAGGCAACTGCAGAAGGTGGAGTTTCCGGTTCGGTGCTTTTTGAAAAAATTAAACGGGCTAAGCGATATACAGAAGTAGCACAAATGAGTTTTGACGTGATGCGTGAAGGTATGGACCCCGCACAATACGGAAAGTTTAGACATACTTTAACCCCTGCTTCTGGTTTTCAATCCGCCACTTTTAGAGAAATTGAATTTTACTGCACCGACCTTTGGAATTTGGTCATGAACCGAAAGAAAGATGAACTAAAGGGCAGCGAAGATCATGATGAACTGTTCAAATGGATTTATTGGCAAATGGCTGGGCTTGATCATAAAACCGGCAAAAAATCATTGACACTCAAACAGTTTGAAGAAAAGTACATGAAGACGTTCCGGAAACTAGCCCATCGTTATCAAAAACGAAATTTATGGCAGCAATACCTGAGCTTACCCCAAGATGAGAAAACGCCTGAGCTTATTGCCTTGATGAAAGAATTCGACCAAATTTTCAATGTTAAGTGGCCGCTAGTTCATTTAAGAACAGCGGAGCATTATCTTGAACATGGCAAGGAAGTAAAAGCCGCAACGGGTGGTAGCGAATGGAAAAAATACCTTCACCCAAGTTATCAACGGAGAATGTTCTTTCCAGAACTGTTGTCTAAGGAAGAGTTCGAAAATTGGGGTAAGGATTAATCCTTAATCTGGAAACAGCAGCTGCTGGATTTCTTTCGTAATAGAAAGCTTTCGGTCTCTATTGGTTAAAACAAGTACCGTCCGTTTACTATTTGTATAGCGCATAAAGGAAGTCTTGAATCCATTCCACCATCCGTGATGGTATATCAACTGATCTTTCTCGAATGTAGATATGCGAAAACCGAAACCATAACTGTCTTTTTTCCCTCTTCGCCACTGGGTCCAAGGATGAAACATAAGTCTTTTGGAGTCTTCGGTTAAAAAAGTATCCGTGTATAGGGCCTGGTCAAATTTTAGCAAATCGTAAACAGAGCTATAGACACCTTTATCTCCAGTTACCCCATTTATATAGTTTTCAGTTGGTAAAACCACTCTTGGGCGTCTGTAAATATGACCAATAACAGCACCTGTAATGTCGGGTTGTTTTTTTCCAGAATACACCCTAGAATCAAACATGCCAAGAGGTTCAAAAATATTATCACGAACGTAATTATCGAAACTCATGCCTGAAACACGTTCTACAATAAGTGCTAGATAAGCATAATTTACATTTTGATAATTGAATCTAAAATCGGGCGAAAAATACTTTTTGGGCGGATGATTTACCATCACTTCATGCATATCTTCATTAGTTAGCATGCTGTCTCGTGGCCAATGTTCATCGCTCACCACCATATAACGAGGTAAACCACTACGGTGAGTAAGTAGATGCCGAATAATTAGTCCATCGTACGGAAAATCAGGAATAATAGACTTAATACTGTCGTTTACTGACAAGTACCCTTGTTGTTGTAGTAGCAGTATGGCTGAAGCCGTGAACATTTTAGAAACAGAAGCCAACTGAAAAACAGAGTGTTCGGTGAGCAGCTCTTTTGTTCTAAAGTTTGAATACCCGTAGGCTTTGCAATAAATAGGCAAGCCATATTCTGCAACTAACACCACACCATTAAAAATACCTTGACGGTTACGCCTGCTAACAAGACTGTCGAGCGACTGTGCTAAAGCCTTTTGTTGATTGCTTAATACTGCCGGGACGGACGGTGCTTCAACCTTTGGAACTCTTGTCGTTTGGTCGCTGTTACAACTAAAAAAAGCCCAAATAAATTGGGCTATTATTATATTTTTAAAGGTCAAACTGCAGCGTTATTGTACTCTGTACCAGTTCTGAGTACGGAAAATAAAAGCAATGTAACCTCTAACGTACAGTTTGTTTTTATCGTCTTCTTCCAACCATAGTTTGCAATCGTAAACAGAACCTTTGTTTGGATCAAGAATAGTTCCTTCGTCCCACTCGTCCTCATCCCATTCCATGTTTTGCACGATTTCCATTCCCATTATTTTTTGGTCTTTTCGCTCGTCCTCGCACAATTCGCAAACATTATCAACCTTAGCTGGGTTTAGAATTTTTACCACCTTTCCGAACAGTTTATCACCTTTCATAAACAATTCGACATGAGATTTTGCCTCTCCTGTTTCATCGTCGATGGTTTTCCATACTCCAATTACGTTGTTTGCATTTTGAGCCCAAACCAAAGCACTCAATATCATTAATCCCAGTAAAATAGACCCTTTCTTAATCATTGTTAATTAATTTAATTCAAAAATAACTTTTTCTATTCCTTTACGTTAATACTATGCAAGCATACTAAAAAAGGGGGTGTGAGCATGATTTTTCATAGTTAGATTTTGGGTGTTAAGCAATTATTATGAAGAAGTGAAGTTGAGCCCCCTTTTTATTATCAGGCAGTTGATTTAATCAACTGCCTTTTTTTATGACTCATGTTCAACTAAGTTTTTCAAATCTATTTCTAATTGAGTTGCACCAGCGGCATAACTGCCAATATCGTACCGATTGTAAAATAGAATTAAAGTACTCTCCGTTTTGCAGAAATTACTGCTTAATGCAAATGCCCCATTTGGAAAAAACCAGCCATTTGCCTCTAAATCATCACCTATTTTCAGTCCTTTCTGATTTAGGAATTGTTTCTTAGCCAGTGTTTTTAGCATGTCAATTTCATTACTTGTAAACAAGTCTTTTAGATATAGGTGTTTGCCCGTTTTCTTATCATAAGAGGTAAAGAAAATTAGTTGGGTTGGATGGGCTCCACCTAGAAAACTACTCTCTTCAAACCTCAACGTCAGATAGTCAGTTTCTTCGGCAACGACATCAAGTTTTCTATCTAAATACCATTGCGTATCAATTTCAGGAAAATCGCGCTTAAATTGTTGGTATGCAGTTTCTAATTGACTTAATACCCTTTGATTATCCTCAAAAATGCTGTCTGTTATTGCAGACTTGTTCATTCTACGACTTTTTTCTTGAAGCAGAATCGTGTTTACCATATTCGAGTCGGTTCTAACCAACTTCGGAAACTCCAATTGCACGGTAAGTTCAGAATTATCATAAGAATCATTGTCCAATTCATGGGTTAGCTGTATTTGCTCAATTTTTAAGTGACCAGTTTCTTTTTGTTCTACGACCTCATTGGATTCAGAGCAGGAAAAGATTCCAATTATTGAAAGCGATAATATGCTATAGCAGACTGTTTTGTTCATAAGTCCAAATTAGGAAAAACTACATTAAACGTTACATTTGAGATGAATTCGAAACGGGAATTGTAAGCATGAAAATAGGAACCAAAGTAATTCACGGAGGATTAAGCCCTGACCCAGCCACTGGTGCCATCATGACTCCAATTTATCAAACCACTACTTATCATCAACCAAGGCCAGGAGAACACCAAGGTTACGAATACAGTAGAAGCAAAAATCCGACGCGAGACGCTCTTGAGAAAAATTTAGCGGCCATTGAAAATGGAAAATATGGGTTGTGTTTTGGCAGTGGAATGGCGGCCATTGACGCAATACTTAAATTGCTAAACCCTGGAGATGAGGTTATATCAACTGGCGATTTATATGGAGGAAGCTACAGATTATTCACTCAAGTTTTTGAGAAGTTTGGTATAAAGTTTCATTTTACTGAAATGAATGATTTTTCGAAATTAGATGCTTTGGTGAATGAAAAAACGAAGTTGGTATGGGTAGAAACCCCAACAAACCCAATGTTGAATTTAATTGACCTTAACAAAGCAGCCCATTTTGCTAAAAAGCACAATTGTTTGCTAGGAGTTGACAACACTTTTGCAAGTCCGTACTTACAAAATCCTTTGGATTTTGGAGCAGATATAGTTATGCATTCTGCAACAAAATACCTTGGCGGACATTCGGATGTGGTTATGGGAGCTTTGGTTGTAAATGATGAAAAGCTGGCGGAGAAACTCTATTTTATTCAGAATTCGTCAGGAGCTATTTGTGGTCCGATGGACGCCTTTTTAGTACTTCGTGGAATAAAAACATTACATATTAGAATGCAACGCCATTGCGAAAACGGTGAAAAAGTCGCTGAGTTTTTGAATAATCACTCGGCTATTGACAACATGTATTGGCCAGGTCTAGTAAATCATCCTAATCATGAAATTGCAAAATCACAAATGCGTGGGTTTGGAGGCATGGTTTCCTTCAACACAATTGACGATAATTATGATGCAGCAAAGAAAATTGTATCGAACGTAAAAGTATTTTCGTTAGCAGAAAGTCTTGGAGGAGTGGAGTCACTGTGTGGCCATCCAGCGTCAATGACACATGCAGCAATTCCAAAAGAAGAAAGAGAAAAAAACGGTATAAAAGACTCACTAATACGCTTAAGCATTGGAATTGAGGACGCCGAAGATTTAATAGCAGATTTAAAACAAGCGATAGAACTATAAGCTATGAACGTATTTTATATTACAGGAACTTCGTCTGGCCTAGGAATGGCTTTAGCCGAAGAATTACTCAAAAATGAAGATAATCATGTAGTTGGCATCAGCAGAAATTGCGAATTATCGCACCCGAACTATGTGCACAAACAAGTAGATTTAACCGATGAGGTTTCAACGGGAAAGGTGCGATTTGGCGATCATTTTAAAGCTGATAAAGTATTCTTAATCAATAATGCTGGAACACTTGGCGAAATTGGATATCACGGTGAACTGGACGTATCGGAATTAGCCGATGCCTATAAACTGAATTTAGTTGCTCCGGCTATTCTAATCAATAACTTTTTAAATGCATATAAAGACAAAGAAGCCGAGAAAATAATCTTGAATATTAGTTCGGGCGCTTCTGTTGCACCTTATCCAGGTTGGGGGATGTATTGTGCTACTAAAGCAGGCTTGAATATGTTGACCGAGGTGGTAAAGGAAGAGGCTGAAATAAACGATATAAAAGCGTTTTCCATTCAAGCAATTGCTCCTGGAATAGTTGAGTCTCCTATGCAAGAAAAGATTAGAAGCACTCCAAAGGAAAAGTTCGATATGGTGGAACGTTTTATTGAAATGAAAGAAACGGGACTGTTACAAACTCCTGAGGAGACTGCGAAAATGTTGGTTGGCCATATTAATTCCTCAAATTACAACGACCCTTTTGTGGACTTAAGAGAACTTATCGCCTCAAAATAATCTGAATTCCTGCACTTGAACCTTCGCTAGAAGTTTCGAATTTCAGATAATAAATACCATTTGGAGCTTCTGCTGGAAAAGCAAAGGTTTCTTCTTGATTCAATGGTGTATGCCTTTTAACGAGTTTTCCCATGCTATTATAAACCACAATGTTTGTTTGTTGGTCTTTGCTAAATCCCGAAACGGTAATTATTCCATTTGTAGGATTTGGATAAACCTGAAGGTTTTCTAAGTTCTCTTCTGTAACACTCACCGGAGGATAGCTAATTGCAATTACATCAGAAGCGGTGCAGCCATTTGTATCCGTAACCGTAACCGAGTATGGAAGCGGTAAAGTAGCCAATATAGTTGGTGTGGTTTCTCCAGTTGACCACAAGTAGGATGAAAAGTAAGTAGGCAATTTTAGCTCGTAGGTGAATCCTGTTTGCAGGAGTGTATCATTTCCCAGATTGAAGGTAGAAATAGCGTAATTATCAACTACAATGGTATCTGCATTTTTACATCCCTTAGTTGTTTCAATTTCAACCCAGTGTTTGCCTGTAGAAACTGCATTGGTAGAGTCCGTAGAATTATCCGACCACAAATATTGATTGAAGTTTCCAGCAACAAGTAATAGAACATCCCCATCACAAATAGTAGTGTCGTTTCCTAGGCTTACTACTGGTTTTTCATCAACAATAATTTCAATTGTTTGCATGCTAAAACAACCATTTTCGTTTGAGATGTTTACCTCTAATGTGTCACTCTTATTACCAACAAACTTGGGGTTGAAGACCGTATCGTTGGTCAAGTTATTGTTACTCGTCCAACTGAATTTACTACCGCCGGAAGCTAACAATTTCAGTGTGTCTCCGTTGCAGATAGCCGTATCTGGCGTAACCGATATTTCTTCTATAAACCAAGTGCCTTTGCTCGTGTAAGCTGTGTCCATTGAATTTCCAAGGGAAATAAATTTACCAGAAGATTGCTCAACATCAAACTGGAAGAGGTTGTCTGTTCTGGCATTTGTTACTAGAGTTGTTGGTGTAACGTAACTTGCACCATAAATTACACCGTCAGAAAGTCGAATATCATCAACATTTCCTTTAAAATACTCGGTAACTAATCCACCAACAAAAAACTCACTTGAATTCAATAATACTGAGTCACTGGTTCCTAAACTATCTCCATTAAAATAAATGCTCATTGTTGAGTCTATCGCATGATATCCTATAGCAAAATGATTCCAAGAATTGTGTCTGTAAATTGGCACAGAATATATGTCGGAGAAATTTGGATTGTTCAATTTTTCAACCTGAATGTTCGCAGCGTTTCCAGTTGTATTAGTCGTTAAGCTCACCGAAATTCCTTGTTGTGGAAAAGTAAGCAGACCCATTTTATTTAATCGAACATTGTTATCACAGGTTTCGAAAAAGAACTCGATTGTTTTATCAATGCTTCCGAGAGTTTTGGTCAACTTAATGTTTACTTGACTTGTATCGCCATTTAAGGTTAAAAACCCGTTATTCGGCTGTGCAAATAATGCAATTGAAGCTGTGCATAGCGCTAGCATTAATATTAGTCGCATGTTAAATAAAAATTTCATTATCTAAATGCATAAGTACGGATTTTAATTGAAATTCGTATTCTAATGATACATTGTATTTACTAAGTGGAGGCTACTCAAAAGGCAATTTTTTTATGGAAAATCAGGTTTAAAGAATCTGGTTTTATGGTTAAGGTGCTCACCGAAAAAGGAGCGCTAGAAACTTTTGTTTTTAGAGGGTCAAAAGGAGCCAAAAAAGGTATGCTTGCCCAGCTATTTCCATTAAACGAAGTAGAAATTGAAACCTACAAACCGCCAAAATCCAATTTAGCTTCAGTAAGAAATGTCAAGGCCTTGAAACCAAGAGTTTCGATTAGAACTAATATGGAACAAACCGCTATCGCCTTTTTCCTTTCTGAAATCATTGCCAAATCACTAAAAGAAAATGATGCACATCCCAATTTATTTGAGTTTGTTTCTTCTTCAATAGACCTATTTGAAGAACGTTATCAAGCCAACTTTCACTTGATTTTTCTACTACGATTTACTCGGTATCTTGGTATTCAACCTACAGTTACATTCGAAGATCATACAAGCAGCTTTTTTGATTTGTCGGAAGGTCAGTTTACCATTCTGCGGCCAGTTCATTTACATTATTTAGAAATCGGTGATAGTAAACGTATCAAACAATTATTGGAGGATGGATTCAATTTTAAGGTAGAATTGAACAATCCGGAACGCAGCGTAGTTTTAGAAAATATTCTTCGGTATTACGCACTGCACATTGAAGGTATAGCTAATTTAAAATCCCTATCTGTCCTTAAAGAACTTTTTACTTAGGTTCTGGGAATGTTATAGAGTGCATTACCGCTTTTACCTCTCGCAAGTACTCCCTTTTGTTAAATTGAGGTGCGAATACATAACCGTAAACGTAAACGATTTCTTGTTTATTAGGGTGTAAAATGGTCAACTCGTAAAATGGTCCTCCAAAGAAATTGCCTTTCATTTCCCATAATCCAACTGCGGATTTAGCGAAGTTATTTTTAAAGTTCGACTCTCTATAATCTGGTCGAATGTAAGTATCAGCTACTCCCATATAATCGCCCACATTTGGACCGGGAATTTCAGCTTTTAAAATGGAATCTATTGTAACCCGTATATTGGTATCTAAAAATTGCATTTTGGATGTGTATGGTTGTTTGAACACTAAAATTCCTTGGCTGATTTGATGCTGGTATCCGCCTTTAGGCATTTCACGTTCAAGTCTTAGCCAAAGAACTCCATCTTTGTTTTTTTCGACTCGCATATCCTTTTGAACAAAAAGTTTTAGTCCTTGCTTTTCAAGAATTTGAGTGTTCAATTCTTTACTGCCAAACTTTTTGTTCTTCAACATTAATCTATTGAGTTCAGCATTTGCAAAAAGACCAGTAATGTGACCAATGTCTTTAGTTAACAACTCAATAAAGGATGAACTATTAGGAGCGGTAAATTCGACAACTACTTGACCCTTTGCCCACTTGTTTTTTTGCAATACATACGTAGGTTCTTGTCCAGTATATTTTTTCTCAATATCTACGTAGAAAACATTTCTATGGCTAGTAAGAACACTCGAAAATTTTTCTGATTTAACGTGAATAACTGTAAATGGCGACTCTTGCTGAGGTAGTCCAAATTGGGGCTTATTAAATAGAGTGAATATGCTGTCGCCTGTGGGCGAATCCCAAATAGATTGTGGAACCACAACTAATAATTCGCCATAACTGCCCGAATAACCCGGTTTAAACTCAGAGGAATCCGTTTCGCAACCCAAAAAAAGAGTGGAAGCACACAGTACACAAAAGAAAGCTTTCAATTGACCCATTAGCCTTTCTTACCGACGATAATTTTATCGCCTGGCTTTAATTTGCGTTCATTCAAATTCTGGTTAAGCGTTTTAATTTGAGTGGTTGTAAGGCCTTTTGCTTTTGCAATATCCCATAATGTATCGCCCGAACGAATGGTGTAATACTCATAATTTCCGCTTTTGGTAGTAACTATCACTGGCTTGGGTTTGGACTTTACGGGTGCATTTCCTCTTGTATAAATCGTCAGTCTTTGACCAATTTTTAGATTGTTAGAGCGCAGTCCATTCCACTCTTTAATTTGACGAACGGAACAGCCGTATCGGCTAGCAATTTTACCCAAGTAATCTCCATTTCTCACTCGATATACTTCTAATTTTTCTTGGGCTGCTAGTACCTCTTCAGACTTATCTTCTTCAGGAGCATACATTGCAATAATTGAATCTTGATTTGATACAAAAATCCCCAGCTTATCTTTAGGTAGTTTCAAAACATGCATTTTTCCGTCGTTCGGTATGTAATTCATTTTATATACAGGATTCAAATATGCAATATCCTCTACGCTTACATTTAATGTTTTTGAAAGATGATTAAAGTCTAAAGGCCCTTGTATATGCACCGTGTCATTGTCGAAATGCGTAGTAGGTGGCGCAATTGGTTTTATGTTAAAGTCGTTGGGGTGACTCATTACATAATTTACCGCAATAAATGCAGGAACGTAACCTCGAGTTTCTCTTGGAAGAAAAGGATAAATTTCCCAATACGTTCTCTTTCCTCCACTTCTGCGAATGGCTTTGTTCACATTTCCTGGGCCACAATTGTATGCGGCTAACGCTAAGTTCCAATCGTCGTAATACTTATTTAAATAACTTAAGTATCTACATGCCGCTTCAGTTGATTTGTACGGGTCATAACGATCATCCATATATGAAGTTACTTTAAGGCCGTATATTTTGCCCGTGCTATACATAAATTGCCACAAACCAGAAGCGCCAACTCTACTGCGTGCTGTTGGGTTTAAAGCCGATTCTACAATCGATAAATATTTCATTTCATAAGGCATGTTGTATTTATCCAGCATCTCTTCCATCATAGGAAAATAGTAGTCCTTAAGCCCTAAAACCTTAGCCGTAAGAACACGCTTTTTATTGCCATACAGATTAATAAAAGCTTTGACGCGTTCATTGTACGAAAGTGAAAAAGGAGTCTGTTCATCAAGTGAATTCAGCTTGGCTCGAATTACAGAGTCATTCAGTTCAACAAATTCTCGAGTTATTTCACTAGAAGTATCTACATAATTCTTATCCGAGATGAAATTGGTTTTACTGTATTCAGTATAGACCTCATCCAACACTCGAACAGCCTCTAAATCTGCAAAAACAGGTTTTAGAATCGAATCTGAAATACTTAATTTGGTAGTGTCTTTCGACAAACCACTTTCACTGGCCACTGAAATTCCTGTCTGAAATATCAAGACAATTGCTAATACTTTTTTCATTTTCTAAATCTTAATCAATTAACGAAGTTCATATAAATAAACCCGGGTGGTCGATTGTATGATATAGATTGTAAACCAATAGTTGTTAAACAAAAAACCCCTCTCCGCGGAACGGAGAAGGGCTTTCAAAAGTAATTAAAGAATAATACTACTCAACAATCAATCTTCTTGTTACAGAAGCAGATTCAGTAGCAATGTTTATAGTGTAAACTCCAGCAGCAACATGCTCTAAAGAAATGTTGTTCTCTCCGTTAACACCAGTATGAGTTTCAATTGTTTTTCCTGAAAGGTCAACAATAGAAATTTCTACATTGTTATCTAAGTTAGAAAGTGCAACTGTAAAGTTGTCCTTAGCAGGGTTAGGATAAAGAGAAACTTTGGTATCCAATAAATTCTCAATAACTCCTACAGGATTTCCGGTAGTTGTATCTATCTCAACTTTACTAGTAACCTTAACTGAGCTTGAGAATTCACAACCAGACTCATCAGTAATGGTTACAGTATAATTACCATCGCATAATCCTGTAGCAACCCCAGAAGTTTGAGCATTAGGGTCATCCCATGAGAATGTTGGATTTGTAAGCCCTGGAGCAACAGCAGTAGCTTCGCCATCACATGCAACAGAAGTAGAACCTTCTTTTTGAGAAGTAGAAGCGTTAGCACTTAACGTCGTACAAAAATCTTCAACTTCTTCAGCTTGAACAATTGTAGTTCCAACTCCGTTTCCAGACTCCATCCAAACTGCAACAACCAAATCATCAAATTCTTCAACTGAATGTTCAGCACCATGACTTATCATAGAAGCTGCTTGACCATCAGCAGGTAACCTGTAATCCCCATTAAAAGTGAACTCTAAAGATCTATTCACCACTTGGTTTTTCGTTAGATTTCCTAATGAAGTACCGTTAACGTCTGGCAACATTTTCTTCATTACGTGTTCGAATTCAGTTTCACCGTTAGACTTTACGTTTTTAGTAGTAAGTTTTTCAACTACAGCAACCATTAACCTGTTAGCTCCAGTAATGTCACTAACTGCAGTTACTTCTACGTCTACCATAATTTTCTTCCCTACTCTTACAAATCTTGGCTTGATAGCAGCAAATGCTGGAATAGCCTTTTGATCAACGTGTTGTTGGTTGGTAAATGACGCAGCATTACCATCCCAAGCACCATCAATTTCCATTCTTGGAATAGAATTGATTCCGTAATACGCTCTTCTATCTAGAGATTCTTGAGTAACGTATGGGTCTCCAGTACCAGGGAAATCTTGTTGCCATTTCACTGAGACAAAGTTTCCAATATCTGGGTCTGTTAAATTGTGAAAGTTTTCGTTTCCAGGACGACAAGGTCCACATGTAGAACTTGTGAAAATTTCGTACAAAGGTTTTCTTTGAATAAAAGTATCTACTACAATAACATCAAAAGATGCTGTATCATCAGAAACGTCTCCATCAACAGAACCATTAGGAAGGCTTGTCCAAGCTTTTATGTTATAATTTCCAGCAGCACTTGGGGTCCAAGCGGTAGAAGAAGAGAATGTGCCTGTTGCCAATGAAGCAACATTTTGACCAGCAGTAACTGTTGAAACAGCAGCTCCGCCATTAACAGAATAAGAAACACCGTGACCAGTAAGAGCAAGTGAACCTAAATTTCTTAGATTTCCTTTAACCGTAAAAGGAGCATTTCCCAGAACTAAATATTGCGTCATGTCAAGGCCAGTAACCTGAATGTTATTTGCTGGTTGACTACCTGGAATAAAGGTTGTATAACCGTTATCAGCAGGAGTAGCATCATTACCAGCCGTTCCATTAAAGTTTGGAGAAGCAGCGTTTTGAGCAAACTTAGTTGAACTCGCCTGAACACCTACTGTTAATGCAGGTCTTCCTGCACAACCACTTGTTCCTTGAACACATTGTATTCTTTGATCGACAACGTGAATTTTTCCAGTAGATTCTTCAAGAACTATACTTCCATAAACCCAACCAGCTTGAGTACCCGCAGAAACAGCAGAATTGAATTGAATCCAATGTTGTCTGTTTGGTGCTGTACCAAAAGTTTTTGATAAAATATTATCATTTGCACCTATGGAAATACCCCAGAAACAAATAGTACTGTCAGGAATATTAGTTGTAGGTAAAGCAGCTTGTGCTCCAGGAGCGGCAACTGTTGCCATTTGAGAAAAAGTAACCAAACCAGTTGGATGCACTTTGTATGAGTTTACCATTCCACCGTCAAAAGAAAAACTGAACGGAATGTTTTGTGAAGCAGTCCACGTTGTTTGAGGTCCAGCTGCAATAACTGTCCAACCTGCTGCTCCACCACCACCTGGAGGAAATTCTGGATCTGTATTCATTCCACCTGGATTTTCACCAGCATTCGGATTAGGTATTTGGTAAAATTGACCAAATGAAAATCCTGCCATCGCAACACATGCAACCGATAGTAAAATTTTTTTCATAGTTTTTTGTTTTGTTTTTATTCTTTAAAAATTCAAGACGGTAAATATATTAGATTTTTCGTATAATTGTGTCTTAAATTTATCTTAAATTAAATATATGAAAATCAGACTTTTACTATCGTTAATTACTCTAATTTATACAGTGGATTTATCCGCTCAATTGCTGGATACTGACACTGCCTACGTTTTTCTTACTCCTGATAAATTTTCGAACGAAGCGAAATCAACTCTTAAAAATTCAGGAACAATCGATTTCGACATTACCTATGAAATTGTGAGAGACGATATGATTCCAAAAAAAACTACTTGGACAGAGGGTCAATTCTGTGACTGCCAAACCTGTTATGCAAGCTGGGATTATAATTCATCTGAAAATTGCACCAACGCAAACGGCTCTCCTCTTGGCCAAAACCAACAATATGATTTTACTTGGAAGATTGACCCCGGTGCAGCGAGTAACTTAAATAGTGATACGCTAATATTCATCTTAGCGGTTGCTGAAACAAACTTCTCATCCAATGATACTGTTGTGTTTTTTGCAGTAAAAGATCCAACTGTTTCAATTGAATCGGTAAAAATTGAAATAGAACAATCATTTGAAGTATTGCCAAACCCAATTAAAGGAAACGCAACTTTAAAATTCTTTACAAGAAAAAATGTTGACATGAGCGTTTCAGTTATTGACGTTTTAGGCAATGAAGTAACGTCTGAAGACTTTAGTAATAAAGAAGGGCATATTGAAGAGCAATTAAGTTTCGAGCAAATGGATGCTGGAATCTACTTTGTAAATTTATTTGTTGATGGAGAACGGTTTACCAAAAAGGTGATTGTAGAATAATTCAACACAACCTATTTTTTAAAAAAGGAGCATCTTTGTATGCTCCTTTTTAGTTTTAAATGATACCAAAACACAAAGTCGATGAAATATTAATGACTGCTCAAATTGAGGATGTCATTGCTGATTTTGTGAACATTAAGAAATCGGGAAGACAGTATAAAGGACTTAGCCCATTCGCAAACGAAAAGACCCCTTCTTTTTATGTAGTTCCAGAAAAGCAAATTTTTAAGGACTTTAGTTCGGGAAAAGGAGGAAACGTTGCTTCGTTTTTAATGGAACACGAACACTTTACCTTTCCTGAGGCGCTGCGCTTTTTAGCGAAGCGGTATAACATTGAACTGGAAGAAGAAGAGCAAACTGACGAACAAAAACAAGCCGAAAGCGAACGAGAGAGCCTGTACATTGTTACCGAATACGCTCAAAAACATTTTCAAGAAAACTTGCATAATTCAGACGAAGGCAAATCTATCGGTCTCGGTTATTTCAAGGAGCGAGGGTTTTCGGAAGAAACTATTGACAAGTTTAAACTTGGCTATGCCAAAGATGAATGGGAGTACTTCTACAAAACAGCAATTGAAAGCGGTTATAAAGAGGAGTTTTTAGAGTCGAGTGGGCTTATAAAAAAATCGTCTAAAGGAGACAAGAAATTTTACGACGGATTTAAAGGTCGAGTAATTTTTCCTATTCACAACCTTTCAGGAAGACCTCTCGGTTTTGGAGCAAGAACATTACTTAAAGACAAGAAGATTCCAAAGTACTTAAACAGTCCGGAATCACTCATATATAATAAGAGTGCTGTTCTTTATGGAATTTATTTTGCCAAAGGCGAAATTATTAAAGAGGACAATTGTTATTTGGTTGAAGGTTACACTGATGTAATTCAAATGTACCAATCGGGAATAAAAAACGTGGTTTCATCATCAGGAACCGCGCTAACCCAAGACCAGATTAAGCTCATAAAACGCTACACCAACAACATTACCCTCCTATACGACGGAGATGCTGCAGGTATTCGCGCTTCCTTCCGCGGTATTGATATGATTTTGGAAGAAGGAATGAATGTAAAAATGGTCTCTTTTCCAGAAGGGGAAGATCCAGATTCCTTTGCAAAAGGAAACGACCTGGAAGACATTCAATCCTATTTGAATAAGAATGCTAAGGACTTTGTAGTGACAAAGACCAACATGTTGCTTTCGGAAATCGGAGGTGACCCAATAAAGCGTGCTGGGCTTATAAAAGACATTGTATCAACCATTGCACTTATTCCAGAAGAAATTTCGCGCTCTGTATATATTAAAGAGTGTTCCAACTTATTGGATGTATCTGAAAAAGTGCTGATTAACGAACTCAATAAGGTTCGAAGAAAAAAACATCAAGAAAAAAACAAATCCTTTGGTGGTGGTATGCCTCCACCAGAAATGCCGCCCGAAGAAGAACTGTATGGGTTTGAAGACAACAAACAGGATAGAGCTGTTGGTCTTGGTGACAATATAGATGCTCAAGAGAAAGACTTGTTACGAATACTTCTCAATTATGGCGACCAATCGATTACTTTCTACAAAGAAGAGGAAGAGTTAGAGGTAAATGTTGCCCAATTCATTATTCACGAAATACAACGCGATGAGATGGATTTTGTACAACCAACTCATATAAAATTGTTGGCGAAAATGGAGGAAATGCTAGCCAGCGATAATTGGAATGTAACTTCAATAATCAACGATACTGATACCGAATTAAGTGGGCTCGCCGCGGAATTACTCGCATCTAGATATGAACTTCATGATTGGAGTAAACACCAGATTATTGTAACCGAAGAAACCGCCAAGCTGAAGCGTGCGGTTGAAGGAGCAATTTATTCGTTTAAGCTAAAAAATGTAGCTAAAATGAAATCCGATAATGCCAAAGAATTAAAGGAAGCCCAAGATGCTGGTGAAGTTGATAAAGCTATCGATTTGCTGAAAAATCAAATTACTTTAGACCAAATTGTAGCTTCCCTTTCTAAGCCGTCCGGTCGTATAATTATCAATTAAAAAATTATTAGAACCAATTCGATTCCGTATTGATGGGTGCTTTTCCGCAAAGGGTTATAGCTTTATGTTGTAATTTGGGATGAGGTTCTGAAATAAAAGCAGCGTGACCGAACATGTAAAGAGGCTTCACTTTGAGTTTGCAAGCGTTTCTTGATTATCGCAATAACCCGGTGTTCAGTTGCAATATTCGCAAGTAAAGCTATCTTTAGAAACTTAATATTTGAATTCATAAAACTCAGTGAATGTCACACAATCAAAAAATAGTTCAGAAGGTCGTAAAAGGAATTGAAGAGCAATACACTCCAGAAGAGTTTATAAAGCAATTGGCTCCGCTTTCGCCCGAACAAATTGAGCAACTCGATACAACCCCTTTTCCGGCTGGCTATTCCAAAACAGACCAAGAAAACCGATTGGCATATCTAAAAGAAAAAGGTATAAAAACGAATGAAATTTCCAATCCAAAACCAATGGAAGCTCCAGAGGAATTGAAAGGAAATATTGAGAATTTCATAGGAATGGCGCAAATTCCTATTGGGCTCGCTGGCCCAATTCTAATTAACGGAACCAACGCCAAAGGTGAATATTTTGTTCCCATGGCAACATCAGAAGGTGCATTGGTGGCATCGTATAATCGAGGTATGAAAGCCTGCCGATTAAGTGGAGGAATCTCTACAATCAGCACAGCCCAAAGCGTTCAGCGAAGTCCTTATTTTAAGTTTAATTCTTTAGCTGAAAATGGGATTTTTGTGAAATGGGTGCATGAAAATATGGAGGAATTTAAACGCGTGGTAAACGAGTCAAGTAATTACGCCCAACTCTCTGAAATGCATACGCACGTTGAGGGAAATAGCGTGATTCTAACTTTTAGCTATTTCACCGGCGATGCCTCTGGCCAAAACATGGTCACCATTTGTACAGACAACGTTTGCCAATTTATTCTCGAAAACTTTCCGATTACTCCTATCGAATGGTACATAGAAAGCAATTATTCTGGCGACAAAAAAGCCACCGCACTCTCGTTTAGTAGTGCTCGCGGTAAAAAAGTAATTGCAGAAGTCAACTTACCGAAAGCAGTAGTCGAAAAAACTTTAAAATCAACTCCAGAAGGAATTGCAGAATACTGGCAATCCTCCACCCTAGCCGTAGTGCAAAGTGGTGCCATTGGTGCGCAAGGTCATGTTGCAAATGGGTTGGCTGCCTTATTTATTGCCTGTGGTCAAGACGCTGCCTGTGTTTCTGAATCATCAGTTGGCATTACCCGAATGCAGGTTAAAGAAAACGGAGACCTATATGTGTCACTTACACTTCCTTCTCTAATTGTTGGAACCGTTGGAGGAGGCACTGGATTAGCTACCCAAAACGAGTGTTTAGCAATGATGAATTGCGCTGGTGTTGGCAACGCAACCAAATTTGCAGAAATATGCTGCGCAGTTGCCTTAGCTGGCGAAATTTCAATTGCAGCGGCTATGTCAGCAGGTCATTTTACTAAAGCACACAAAATTTTTGGAAGAAAGAATGCAAGAAAATAGCCTCCCTTTCTTCAAACGATTTTACATCTACCAAAAAGAGCGCTTTCCTTTTTTAGCGCACGGTTTGATGATAACCGCATTTACTTTTTCGGCGGTTTCTTATTCTAGAATTTGCCGTGGAGTTGAAGGCTTTATTTCCACTCAAGACTTTCTAATTGGCATTTTTGCAACGGTAACGTTGTTTTTTCTAGTTCGCATTTTCGACGAGTTTAAAGACAAAGAGGACGATGCCCTCTACCGCAAATATTTGCCGGTTCCGCGTGGACTAATCTCACTCAAAGAACTTAAAACTATAGGTTGGATTGTAGCCGTAATTCAAGTGGCCGTCATTGCCATTTTCCAGCTGGATATGCTCTTTCTCTACGGAGTTGTATTGGCTTATTTACTGCTCATGTCGGTTGAGTTTTTTGTTCCAGAATGGCTTAAAAAACGACAAATTCTGTACATAACCTCACATATGTTTATCATTCCGCTAATTGATATTTATTCGAGCGGATTGGATTGGCTACTCGAAGGAAGTTCTGCTCATTTTGGGCTGCTTTGGTTCTTTTCAGTATCCTACATGAATGGGTTGGTGCTTGAATTTGGACGTAAAATCAGAACTGAACAAAACGAAGAAGAGGGAGTAGTTTCTTATACCGGAATGTACGGAACCAAAGGAGGAGTAGTTATTTGGTTGGCGCTATTATTCACCACTCTTTTACTTGCCATTGGCGCAGCCAATTACGCCGGTTATGGCGGCCTTTCAATTATAGTTTTTAGTTGCTTATTTGCCGTTTTTTCTCTGCCAGGGTTCATTTGGGTATTTAGTCAAAATCGAACAGAAAAAATGAGCAAATTCATTGAATATTCTTCTGCTGCTTGGACGGCTCTTATGTACCTAGGATTGGGCGGAATTCCAATGCTAAAAGCCTTATTGAATTGAACCAGTTTATTGCACATAAAAAGTCGGTTTCATTCCCTGTAAATGAGGTTGGAGGGAAAGCCAAAAACTTATTTGCGCTTGAAAAGCTAGTATGTAATATTCCAAATTGGTGTGTAATTCCTGCTTCAGTTCAACAAAACGAAAACGTAGATTCTGCAGCAATTCTGAATGAAATTTCGGTCTATTTCGGAAACGACTTTAAGGCAAAAAAATATTCAGTTCGTTCTTCTGGTTTAGACGAAGACGGTGCGAAATTCTCTTTTGCTGGCCAATTCGAAACGTTTCTGAATGTTCCTGCTTCAGAGATTGAGGGAAAAATTCAAGCTGTTTGGGCATCTGCCAATTCAGAACGGGTTAGAAACTACCGTGAAGAAAATGGATTGACCTTAAATCCCGGAATTGGCGTTATCGTTCAAGAAATGGTAAACGGCCAAGTTTCTGGCGTTGGTTTTGGCCTTGACCCTGTTTCGGGTGACAAAGAAACAACAGTAATTTCTTCGGTTTATGGATTAGGAGAGGGACTTGTGTCTGGTGAATTGGATGCCGACACTTTTCGTATAAAAAACCAAGAAATTCAATGTGACATTGCAACCAAAACGCACCTTTTTGAAAGCAATGTCGACGGTTCTGGAATTGTGAAAAATGAAGTTGAAAAAGCACTTCAAAACCAATCTACGGTAAGTGATAAAAACCTATTGGAATTGGCTGATTTGCTCGGTAAACTAGAGCAACATTTCAATGCTCCGCAAGATATTGAGTTCGCGATTTTTGAAGACACCATTTATTTGTTGCAAACTCGCCCTATAACCACGCGCCACGAAAAGGGAGAATACATTCTTTGGGACAACAGCAATATCATAGAATCTTACCCCGGAATTACGACTCCACTCACCTACTCGTTTATCATAAAAATGTACGAGCATGTATATCGGCAATTCACTGAATTATTAGGCGTAAGTAAAGCTGAATTGGACCGACATTCAGAAGTGTTTGAGAATACCCTCGGCTTGGTGCGCGGACGAGTATATTATAACCTTTTGGCTTGGTATAAAATGTTGGCCATGGTTCCTGGCTACTCGCTCAACGCGGAATTCATGGAAAACATGATGGGCGTTAAAGAGCGGTTCGAGCTAAAAGAAGACTATAAAATGAATAAGGGCAAAGCTTGGTTGCGCATTGTTTTTATGGTTTTTAGAATGATTTATCTACAGTTCAATCTGCGTTCGGAACGCAAACGTTTTATGAAACACCTAAATGGTGTTATGGCTGAATATGAGGGTTATGATTTTGCTAAAATTGAAATACCCGAAATTGTTGCCAAATACAAGTCCTTTGAAACAAGACTCTTATTGGCTTGGAAGGCACCGCTAATCAATGATTTTTTCGCCATGATTTGGTTTGGAATGTTGCAAAAACAAACGCAAAAAATCTGCCCAGAAGAACCTAATATTCACAACGATTTATTATGCGGAAGCCAAGATATTATCTCCGTAGAGCCTATCCATAAGAGTATAGAACTGGCTTCGCTTATTACAGCTAATTCAGAGAGTAAGCTGCTATTCGAAAATCAAAACCCAAAAGAAATTTGGGACGCACTTGAAAAGGGTCAATATCCTGAAATCAAACAAAAAATTGATGCCTATATTTTCAAGTTTGGCGAACGATGTGTCGGTGAATTGAAACTAGAAACCATATCATACCACCAAGACCCATTATTGTTTCTGAAAATCCTGAAATCGTATGTTCAACAAGGCATAACAGCTAGTAAAACAAATTCAACCATAGATGTAGACCTAAGACAACAGGCCGAAAAAACGATTGAATCCAAACTTAATTCTGGACTGAAAAAGTGGTGGTTTAACGTGGTGCTGAACAAAGCACGAGAGCTGGTAAGCAACCGAGAAAACTTGCGGTACGAAAGAACGCGAGGCTTTGGAATGGTGCGTAAAATGATGTCCGCTATAGGAGTTCAATTGCAAGAAGCAGGTAAAATTGACCAATCTCGAGATGTGTTTTATTTAGAGTTGAATGAAATAAAGGCACTTGACAAAACACCGTTTAATTCAGAATTAAAAACCAATATCGAAGCAAGAAAACAAGAATTTGAAGGCTATAAAAACCAACCAATCCCCCAAGAACGTTTCTTTACTTACGGCTATAATTTTACAGACGAATACATTTATTCTACCGAAAAAATGGAACCCATTGAAGGGGATTTGGAGGGAATTGGCTGTTGCCCTGGAAGAGTGAAAGGCAAGGTTCGACTGATTATGGACCCGAGTGAATTAGATTCTTTAAATGGCGATATTTTAGTTACTTCAAGTACCGACCCAGGTTGGGTTACCCTGTTTCCGACCGCTTCGGCGATAATTGTTGAACGTGGTTCCTTGTTAAGTCATTCTGCTATTGTTTCAAGAGAAATGGGCATACCTTGTATTGTAAGTGTTTCGGGATTATTGCGCACCTTAAAAACGGGTGACGAAATAGAAATGGACGGTGCAACAGGAAAAATTAAAATCGTAACGAATGAGTAAACAGCTAGAAAAAACAAGTCACGATTTTATTCGATACGCCAACTGCTGGGAGGATGCTGATATTCTAGTCGAAGCGTTAAACGTACAACCCAGAGAACGTGTTTTTTCGATTGGCTCGGCTGGTGACAATAGCTTTTCGCTGCTCATGAATAACCCAGAACTCGTTTTAGCTGTTGATATAAACGAAGTTCAATTGCACTTAATTGAGCTTAAAAAGGCAGCTTTTAAATCGCTGAATTACACCGATTTTTTGCAGTTTCTTGGGTTTTCAAAAAGTACCAAACGAGGTGATTTATATACCAGTGTAAAAGGTGCTTTGCCAATCGAATCTGCAAATTATTGGGACAATAACCTCACCCAAATAGAAAACGGAATTATCTACGAAGGCAAATTCGAAAAATACTTTGAACTGTTCCGAAAGAAAGTGTTGCCACTGGTTCAATCAAAACAAAATGTAAGCGATTTATTCCGTGTAAAATCGCAAGACAAACAACAAAAATTCTTTGATAAGCGCTGGAACAACTGGCGCTGGCGTTTGCTTTTTAAAGTGTTTTTCAGCAAGTTCGTTATGGGTCGATTTGGGAGAGACCCTGCTTTTTTGAATGAAGTAAAAATACCAGTTTCTACTTTTATTCTTGGAACCGCAAAGAAGCATTTAAGCGCTAAAAATTGTCAAAAAAACTACTTCCTGAATTTTATCATGAAGGGCAAATTTGAAAATGAACTACCACATTATGCTCGTCCCGAAAACTTTGAAACCATTAAAAAAAATGTCAACAACCTAAAAACATTTAAGGGCTTTGCCGAAGAGGCGTTTAAAGTGCATGGCTCCTTCGATAAATTTAATTTGTCCAATATTTTTGAGTACATGAGTCCGGAAATTTTCACTGCGGTTGCATCAGATATTGTCGAACATTCAAGCCCTAAGGCTAGAATTGCCTACTGGAATTTAATGGTAGAACGAAAAATTGCTGAGGTTAATGACCAAGTAGTCTATAATACAGAAACTTCTAACCGACTTACGAAAATTGACAAGGGGTTCTTTTATTCTGGGTTTAGGCTTGATTTTAAAAAGGAACCGAGCTAATCAACGAGAGTAATATTTACCCTTGTTTCTTGAACGGGGGTAATTTTTACCTATTTTTACCCTCGTTTAATTTTCGAGTGTAAAAAACGCCCTTGGGCAGATGCAATGAAATACAATCCTAAAATACCGTACAACGATTTACCAGAATTGCCACTTAAAATTAGTGTGGAAACACCGACAATTCTAAAAAAAACAATCGCTGCAAGTCGCGCACTTTCAGAGTTGAAAGGGGCGGTAACCAATTTACCAAACCCCTCTCTTTTCATTGATACCATTCAGCTGCAAGAAGCACAGGCAAGCTCTGCTATTGAAAATATTATAACCACTCAAGACGAATTATTTAAGTCAACAATTGCCGAAAAAAAGATTATCGACCCAGCCGTAAAAGAGGTTTTGCATTATAAAAATGCCCTGTGGTTTGGTGTAGAAGCCATGAATAAAAAGCCAATTCTAACTACCAATCTATTCATTAAACTAATGCAGATAATTAAAGTATCAACTGCAGAAATAAGAAATGCTCCAGGTACTCAGTTAATGAACCCTGCCACAAAAAAAGTAGTTTACACCCCGCCCGAAGGCGAGTCGGTTATCAGGGCCAAGCTCAAAAACCTTGAGGATTTTATTCACGCAAACGATTCACTTGACCCATTAATAAAAATGGCAATCATTCATTATCAATTCGAGGCAATTCACCCATTCTTAGACGGAAATGGCAGAACGGGTAGAATTATCATTTTACTTTATCTAAAATTGACCAACTTATTAGAGCTTCCAGCACTTTTTCTGAGTCGCTATATTATTGAAAACAAAAACGAATATTACTCCAAACTGAGAGCGGTAACCGAAAAAGGCAAATGGGAGGAGTGGATTATTTACATGCTGGATATGGTTGAGCAAACCGCTCTTGAAGACAGAAAAAGAATTGCTTCTATTGAATTAAAAATGAGCGAGTATGAAAAAGAAATAAAGCAAAAACTACCCAAAGTTTACTCAAAGGATTTAATAGAAATTTTATTTAATCTACCCTACACAAAAAGGCAATTTTTAGTAGAAGCTGGAATTGGAAACTTAAAAACTGTTGGCAACTATTTAATGGAATTAGAAAAAGCAGGATTTCTACAAAGTGAACAACTAGGAAAAGAAAAACTGTATTTGAATCATGCTTTACTCGATATTCTAAAGTAGTAGAATGAATCAAAACCTAATAAATACAATAATCCTAGCAGGTGTTTTTCTGGTGCTATTTGCCACAGCTGAGTGGTTGTATCACGTAAAAAAAGTACACCCAGAACTTACCCGCAAATACGTGCACTTGTCCACAGGTCTGCTTACCATGTTGTTTCCTCCATTAATTGAAAATCATTGGCTAGTAATGCTGCTTTGTGCTAGCTTTTTATTGATTCTAATTATAAGTCAAATCTTCAATTTACTGCCTTCCATAAATGGTGTAAAACGGCTAACTAGAGGCAGCTTTTTGTTTCCCATAGTGGTTTATATCTGCTATTTGGTTTACCAATATTACGACCAACACTCATTTTATTATTTGCCCATTTTGGTACTTGCTTTTGCTGACCCCGCAGCTGCATTGGCAGGTAAAAAATACCGTTGGAAGCCATATGTCATTTTGGGTCACACAAAGACGGTTGCAGGCTCCTTGGCATTCATTTTTGTTGCCTTTCTTATATCATTTGCGCTGCTAATTCTTCAACAAAAAACAGGTGTTTCAGTTGCGATAATAACTGCTATTTCGGTAGCTTTAGTTTCTGTTTTTGCCGAAGCATTTTCTCACAACGGATGGGATAACTTTACCATTCCAATGAGTGCACTACTGGTTTTAATTTCACTTAAAGAATTCTACATTGCATGAGCCAATTTGAATTCATAAAAACAAATTTTGGAGAACCCAACTTCGAGCTATTCAGCGAATTGCCAAAGAAATTGTACAAGGAAAATAGCCCACGGTTTATACTTGGTCACGACCCAGTTGAAACATTTTTGGAAGGATTATATGTTTTGCTAAAGGACGGCGAAGCTTGTGGCCGATTTGCATTTTATGAAAACCCAGAGCTTAAGTACAATGAAATGCCTGCGGCTTGCATTGGGAGCTACGAATGTGAAAACGACCCAGAAACAAGCGAACTATTATTGGAACATACCAAAACCCTTGCACAAGAAAAAGGCTATAAATATCTCCTTGGCCCTATGGAGGGTTCAACATGGAACAGCCACCGATTTAGCTCCAACAACGACTTTCGGAACTTTTTTATGGAACCTTATCACCACGATTATTACAATACACAGTTTCAAAAGGCTGGGTTTTCAGTAATCTCGGATTACTTCTCTAACTTGGACGAAAAACTAAACGTTGACACCAATCAACTCGAAAAATTTGAAAAAATATTTACCGAAAAAGGTGCTGTTTTTAGAAACCTGTACATGCAGGACATTGAAAACGAATTTGAAAAGCTCGCGCGATTTAGCTTGGAAGCCTTCTCCAATAATTTTCTATTTACCCCAATATCCGTTGCCGAATTTGTTGCTAAGTACAAGAAAATTCAGGCTTTTATTGACCCAAAATTGGTTTGGATAGTTGAAAATAAATCCGAAGAAATTGAAGCCTTTATTTTTTCGATTCCTGACCATTTTGAATCTAAAAAACCACCAACTACTTTAATTGTGAAATCAATGGCCAGAAAAAAGGACTCCAGTTTTCGAGGAATCGGTAGCTATCTAGCGGGTAAAACCGTTCAATTGGCAAAAAAAATGGGCTACAAAAAAGTGATTCATGCGTTTATGATTAAGGATAATGCCTCTCGTGCTATTTCAGACAAATACGCTACGGACGGAGGGTTCTATAAGAATTATTCACTTTACGGCATGGAATTATGAACATCGTAAACCTATTTCTTGAGGCCTCAGAAGCCTATCCCAACCAAAAGGCTATTATTGAAAAGAACAAAGAAATCACCTTCGCCACACTGAGCAAAGAGGTTCAAGAAACAGCGCTATATTTTCAAAATAAAGGAATTCAGAAAGGCGACCGAGTGTTGGTTTTTATTCCCATGAGTATTGATTTATACCGAACAGTGCTTGCCTTGTTTTACATTGGTGCCACAGCCGTTTTTCTAGACGAATGGGTAAATAAAAAACGCCTTGATATCTGTTGCGAAATTGCCCAGTGTAAAGGTTTCATTGCAGGAACAAAAGTTCGTTTGCTTGCTCTCTTTTCCAAAGAATTGCGCAAGATTCCGGTTAAACTAAATCCAAATAAACGAGAATATGGAACGCTTGCTCCGCTTGACCTAATTGGAGACACTCCAGCCCTAATCACGTTTACCACAGGCAGCACAGGAACACCAAAGGCAGCTTTACGCTCACATGTATTTTTGAACGAACAGTTCAAGGCTTTGCTTCATGAAATACAACCAAAACCAACCGATATTGATATGCCAATTTTACCCATTGTCCTCTTTGTCAACTTGGGTGTTGGTTGCACTTCAATCATTGCCGATTACAAGCAAACCAAACCCAATAATTTAGACCCCAAAAAAATCATTAACCAGCTGATTAAAAACAACGTTTCTAGAATTACTGCCTCACCATTTTTTATAAAACGTTTGGCTGAATTTAGCGTTGAAAACAGAATTAAACTGCCCAAGCTTGAAAAGCTATTTACAGGAGGAGCGCCAGTTTTTCCTTCTGAGGCGAAATTGTATTGCAATGCTTTTCCGGATACAGATTCCATTATTGCTTATGGCTCTACAGAAGCTGAACCCATTAGCTCTATTTCGGCAAAAACATTGAGTCAAAATGAGACTTTAGATAGCGGATTACCTGTAGGTCAATTGTATCCAAATGCAGAAGTTCGAATCATTAAAAGCACTGAAGAAGTTATCACCCTTTCTGAAAACGAATCGTTAGAAAACTATTCATTTTCCAATGGTTCAATCGGAGAAATTATTGTCTCGGGGCATCACGTTTTGGCTGCTTATTTCAACAACCAAAAAGCATTTAATCGCAATAAAATAATTGAATACAATAAAATTTGGCATCGCACTGGAGACTCTGGTTTTATTAAAAACGGCGAATTGTATTTAACAGGCAGGTGTGCTCAACTGATTTCTAAAAATGGAAAGCTGATTAGTCCATTTATAATCGAAAATCAATTGCAACAAATTATGGGAGTTACGATGGGAACTATGCTGGAAATAAATTCTAAAATCGCAATTATATTGGAATCGAAAATGGGTGAAAAGGAGTTATTACTATTGCTAAAATCATTCGAGTTTGACGAAATCAAATTGATTGAAAAAATCCCCCGCGACCCTAGGCATAATTCAAAGATTGATTATGGGAAATTGAAGTTAATTTTGACCACATGAGTTCAAACAACATTCACTTACGAAAAGGAACCCCTTCGGATATTCCAGAACTATTAAACCTAATTAAAGAACTGGCTGCATACGAACGCGAGCCTAATGCGGTGATTGTAACCGAAGAAATATTGCTTGAAGACGGGTTTGGGTCAAATAAAATCTTCGATTTTTTGGTAGCTGAAAAAGACGGAAAAGTTGCCGGAATTGCTTTGTATTACACTAAATATTCCACTTGGAAAGGGCGCTGTTTATACCTCGAAGACATTATTGTAAAAGAAAGTGAACGCATGCAAGGCATAGGTAGTTTGTTGCTAAAAGAACTCATTTCTATATCTGAAAAGGCCGGTGTAAAACGCTTAGAATGGCAAGTGCTGAACTGGAACGAACCTGCAATCAACTTCTATAAAAAACACAAAACCTTAATTGATGACGAATGGCTCAACTGTAAAATTGAGTTTAAGTAAATTCGTGCTTCTAAATTAAACCCATGAAAGGAATTATTCTCGCTGGAGGTTCTGGAACTCGTCTTCACCCTCTTACCTTGGCAATAAGCAAGCAAATCATGCCGATTTATGATAAACCAATGATTTATTATCCGCTTTCATTGCATTTATTGGCCGGAATACGAGATATTTTAATTATCAGTACACCTCATGACTTACCGTTATTCGAGCGTTTGCTTGGAGATGGCTCTGCACTTGGGTGTAGTTTTAGTTATGCTGTTCAAGAAGTTCCTAATGGACTAGCGCAAGCCTTTGTAATTGGAGAAGAATTCATAGGAAAAGACAGTGCATCTTTAATTCTTGGAGATAATATTTTTTACGGCTCTGGGCTACCACAAAAGCTTCGTTCATGCACTACTCCAGACGGAGGAGTAATTTTTGCCTATCGGGTATCTGACCCAGAACGTTATGGTGTTGTTGATTTTGACGAAGATTATACTGCACTTTCCATAGAAGAAAAACCAGAGCATCCTAAATCAAACTTTGCCGTTCCAGGACTGTATTATTACGATAATTCGGTGATTGACATTGCGAAAAACTTGGAGCCTTCTGCACGGGGCGAATACGAGATTACCGATGTAAACAAGGAGTACCTCGCCCAAGGAAAATTAAAAGTTTCAGTGCTTGATAGAGGAACAGCGTGGCTGGATACTGGCACTATAGACTCACTGAATCAAGCAAGCCAATATGTTGAAGTTATCGAGAAACGACAAGGCACGAAGATTTCGTGTATAGAAGAAATTGCGTGGCACATGGGCTTTATAAATGATGAGCAACTTGAACAAATCGCCCAGCCGTTGGTTAAAAGTGGATACGGAAAATATCTACTCACGCTTCTAAAAGATTAAATGGCAACTACTCAGCACTCCATTGAAGAGCTAAGAAACTTCTTCGAAGAAAAAATAAAACTCACTGAGTTTAAAAATCAACCCGTACAACTGTACGAGCCTATTCAATACATCATGGAATTAGGCGGAAAACGAGTGCGCCCGGTTTGCACCTTAGCTGCCGCAGAATTATTTGGCGCTGACACAGAAATAGCTATTAATCAAGCTATTGCGGTAGAGGTTTTTCATAACTTCACGTTAGTTCATGACGATATAATGGACGAAGCACCACTTCGAAGAGGCCATGCCACGGTGCACAAAAAATGGGATGAAAACACCGGAATTCTTTCAGGTGATGCCATGATGATTTTAGCTTACCAATACTTGAGTAAAAATACCGATTCAAAATTCCATTCCTTGTTTTCCAACTTCAATAAAACCGCAATTGAGGTATGCGAAGGTCAGCAATTGGACATGGATTTTGAGATTAAACCAACCGTGAGCCTAGATGATTATCTGGGGATGATAGAACTCAAAACCGCTGTGCTATTAGGAGAAAGCCTGCGCATAGGAGCGATTATGGCTGGGGCTTCAGAGAATGATGCTAACCTAATGTACGATTTCGGAAAAAACTTTGGAATTGCCTTTCAACTGCAAGACGATATTCTTGATTTATTTGGCGACCCCGAAAAGTTTGGGAAACAAGTTGGGGGTGATGTTTTAGCTTGTAAAAAGACGTATTTATTTGCAAAAGCCTACTCCATTTCTAATGAAACTCAGCGGCAAGAATTAGTTGATTTATACAACAGCACAAGCATTGATGGCTCTAAAAAAATTGAGCAAGTGAAAACGGTATTTAATGCGCTTGATATTCGGAACAGAGCCAAGGCTGACATGAATACCTTTTATGTTAACGCAGGAATTGCACTAAATAGCATTTCTGCTGATGATAGCCGTAAAAAAATTCTCAAAGACTTTGCGGAGAGTTTGATGGTGAGGGAGTTGTAGCGAAAAACACCTCACTGGTCTGTAACTAGAGGCCTGTTTCCTTCATTCTCACAGCTGCCGATCTGGTGCTTGATAAGGGGTTATCGAATCCGGATAGAAAAGCTTGAGGTATGAGGTAGGTATTCAGAATCTCTTTCATGTAAAGTTGATTGCTCCCGCTGATTTCGCAGAGAACGCAGATGTTGTAACGCAGAGTTGAACAATGCAAACGCAAAGAAAATTACTCCTCGGCTATATTGAAACTACAAAAGGTATTTGACTCGCTAAAACCGAGCCAAATTCAACGTTCAAACCTCCATATTCTCGCCGCAGACGAGCCTACCCCCCGATAAGTATCATACTTCGGTTGGCTTGGTTTTTTTTCGGGTCGGAGAATTGCTCAAGTGTTTGCATACCACCACGTACCAAATGTTTAGCGTTCAGTGCTTTTTTTACCAAGGGCATTATTGGTTCGGTCTTCCTATATACTTCCAGAATATTTACTTCATCGTCCGAAAACAAGCAGTTTTTTATGGTGCCATTTGCAGTTAATCGAATACGATTACAAGAATCACAAAATGGATTTGTAACGGTGCTAATAACTGAAAAACTTCCGCTGAAGCCTTTGATCTGGTAATTCTTTGAGGTGTCGTTCGCTTTATCTTGCAGACGAACTATTTTACCCGCTCCAAATGTTTCGGCAGCTTGTTGCAGTATAGATGAGAGCGATACTAGTTTCTCCGTTTTCCATTGATTCCCTTCAAAGGGCATGAACTCAATAAATCGAATTACAATTGGTAAGTCTTTAGTTAATTCAATAAAATCGGTGATTTCATCTTCATTAAAATCCTTGAGCAATACCACATTTATTCTTGGCTGAATGCCTGCGTTAAGCGCTGCATAAATATTATCTAACACTTTTTGAAACTGATCTCTTCGTGTAATGTCTCGGAATTTTTGTCGGCTCAAAGTATCCAATGAAATATTGATACTCTTCATCTCTTTCTCCTTAAAAATCGGCAAATATTTGTCTAAGAGAACAGCATTGGTCGTAATGCTTATTTCCGCTGGAAGGGCGGATAAGCCAATGTAAATAACGTCAAAATCTTTGCGTAGTAATGGCTCACCTCCCGTCAAACGAATTTTGGTTACTCCAGAATCTACAAACGATTTTGCAATTCCCAAAACCTCTTCAGCGGACATTATAGATGCATTCGGCGAGAGTTGAACACCTTCTTCAGGCATACAATAGGTGCACCGCAAGTTGCATTTTTCTATTAACGAAATTCTTAGATATGAATGCTCACGGTTGTATGCATCGGTTAGGTTTTCAATCGAGAGATTGCTATCGGCCGATATCGCTTCCAATTCATTGTGCATGGCGGCAAATATAATTGGGTCGTGCAGGAAAACGGCCATTTAAAGAACACCTGATTTAATTATTTCTAACAATTGACTCTGATGTTTCAGCCCACCTTTGTGGCGAATATGAACCCACGATTACTTTCTTTTTTAGTCGCCATTGGCATTTACCTTTTTCTAACCATTATCAGCTACATGCGCTTGCGCAGTTGGTACAAAGACACAAGCTATTGGAGAAAAATTCAATTTGGCGTTCTTATATCTGAGCTGCTAGTAATTGCGGGGTTGATTGCTGTATTTTATCGATTGTATAATCCACCTGTTTTCCCAAGTGCAATGCAAAATTGGCTCATGGGTGCTTCGTTTTCAATGATGATTGGCAAAATAATTTTTGGGTTAATTGTTTTAGTTGATGGACTTATTGGTTTACCCTTTCTTGGTGTCAACCTTCTTCAAAAGAAAGAAATTACCTACCACCCAACGCGTAGAAAGTTTGTAAAAAATGCCGGGCTTGTTATTGCTGGAATCCCATTTATTTCAATGATTAACGGAATCACGTTTGGTAAATATGCCTACCAAGTTCGTAGGGTAACATTAAAATTCCACAACCTTCCAAAATCGTTTCATGGATTCACAATTGCACAGCTATCAGACATTCATTCGGGTAGTTTCGATAACATAGAAGAAGTAAAAAAAGGTGTCGCCATGGTCAATGAACTTCAACCCGACCTCATTGCATTTACAGGCGATTTGGTAAACGGCAAAACAACCGAAGTGCTTCCTTTTATCGATGTCTTTAAAGAATTGAAGGCGAAATACGGCGTTTATTCCACCAAAGGAAATCATGATTACGGCATTTATCGGCAGTGGTCAACTGAAGAAGATAGAATAAACGACCAACTACTAATGGATGATGTGCATCAACAAATGGGATTTAAACTCCTAAAAAACGAACATGCTTTCATTGAAAAAAACAACGAAAAAATACAGTTGGTAGGAGTAGAAAATTGGGGCAAACCACCTTTTCCTCAAGTTGGAGATTTGGATAAATCAATTGGTAATACGGATGCAGATTTTAAAGTATTACTCTCACACGACCCAAGCCATTGGGATGAAAAAGTAAGACCACACAAAAAGCAATTTGATTTAACGCTAAGTGGGCACACCCACGGGATGCAATTCGGTGTAGAAATACCAGGTTTTATAAAATGGAGTCCGGTAAAATACCGCTACCCGCGCTGGGCGGGCTTGTACCAAGAAGGTAACGAATATTTATACGTAAATCGTGGGTTTGGTTTCATAGGCTTTCCTGGCCGAGTTGGTATAATGCCCGAGATTACTTTAATCACATTGGAAACGGCTTAACAAAAGAATACCAAAGATTGGCTGCACAATGAAGATTACTATTTTTGCCGCCGCTGAATTATGCTAGAACAACTTCAACAATACAAGCAAGAACTCGAAAAAGTAGTCGTAAAATCTGCGGATGAAGCAGAACAATTACGCATCAAGTACTTGGGTCAAAAAGGAATATTAAAAGAACTTTTTGGTGCTTTTAAATCTGTTCCGAACGAACAAAAAAAGGAGTTTGGTAAGCAATTGAATGAGCTGAAAAACTTCGCTCAAGAAAAAATTTTAGAATTAAAATCTTCTGTTGAAGGTCAATCGAATAATGAAGGCTCAATTAATGACCTTACTTTACCTGGAAATTATAAAGAAATAGGTGCTCGTCATCCCATTTCATTGGTTCGCCAAGAAATCATTGATATTTTCGCCGGTATCGGGTTTTCCATTTCTGAAGGACCAGAAGTAGAAGACGACTGGCACAACTTTACTGCATTAAACTTTCCGGAAGAACATCCAGCAAGAGATATGCAGGACACCTTTTTTGTCGAAAATAAAGGAGGGGAAGACGACCTCGTATTGCGAACGCATACCAGTTCGGTTCAAGTTAGAATTATGGAAGGTGGAAAGCCTCCAATTCGAACAATTTCTCCCGGAAAAGTTTTTAGGAATGAAGCTATTTCTGCCCGTTCCCACTGCATATTCCATCAGATTGAAGGACTTTATATTGATAAAGGCGTAAGCTTTGCCGATTTAATGCAGACTTTGCAGTATTTTGCGAGTGAATTTTTTGGGCCAAAAGCTAAAATTAGAATGCGGCCTTCATACTTTCCGTTTACGGAGCCTAGCGCAGAAGTAGATGTGTGGTGGGGTTTAGAAAACGAATCGGATTACCGAATTACAAAAGGAACCGGTTGGTTAGAGATTATGGGTTGCGGAATGGTTGACCCAAATGTTCTTACAAATTGTGGAATTGACCCAAATGAATATTCGGGTTACGCCTTCGGAATGGGAATAGAACGAATTGCCATGAACCGATATGGTGTAGATGATATTCGACTGTTTTTTGAAAACGATATTCGTTTCTTAAAACAATTTAAAAGTGCTTTTTAACCGTAAAATACTGGTTATCAGGGAATAAAAAAACATTGATTATATTTAAATAAATATTTTTCTTTGCAACATAAATTTAAAATTTAAAACTGAATTAAAATGTCAGACGTTTCAAACAAAGTGATCGCAATTATTGTAGATAAATTAGGAGTTGAAGAATCAGAAGTTACCCAAGAGGCTAGCTTCACAAATGACTTAGGAGCAGATTCTTTAGACACCGTTGAACTTATTATGGAGTTCGAAAAAGAATTCAACATTGCTATTCCAGATGATCATGCTGAGAATATTGGTACTGTTGGTGATGCTGTAAAATACATTAGCGAAAACGTAAAGTAATCGCCCCCTATTTTTATTGATTTTTATAACCTAATCGTGTAAGCGTATGGAATTAAAGCGTGTAGTAGTAACAGGCATAGGTGCTCTTACGGCTATTGGAAACAATGCCGATGAGTATTGGAATGGATTAGTTAACGGTGTAAGTGGCGCCGCTCCTATTACACGTTTTGATGCATCTCAGTTTAAGACTCAATTCGCCTGCGAATTGAAAAACTTTGACGTGAATGATTTTATTCACAGAAAGGAACAACGAAAGATGGATCCTTTTACACAATACGCTATGGTTGCTTCTGAAGAGGCAATAAACGATGCTGGTTTAAGTATAGAAACTCAAGACCCCGATCGTATCGGGGTCATTTGGGCTTCAGGTATTGGAGGTATTCATACGTTCCAAAATGAAGTTCAAAACTTTGTTGAAGGTGATGGAACACCTCGTTTCAATCCGTTCTTTATTCCTAAAATGATTGCTGATATTGCAAGTGGTCAAATTTCAATGAAGCATGGATTCAGAGGTCCTAACTACAGTACGGTTTCGGCTTGTGCTTCTTCAACAAATTCAATCATTGATGCATTCAATTATATCCGTCTAGGTAAAGCCGATGCATTTGTAACTGGTGGTTCTGAGGCTTCAGTAATTGAAGCTGGAATTGGTGGTTTTAATGCGCTTAAAGCTTTATCCACAAGGAACGATTCTCCAGAAACAGCCTCACGGCCTTTTGATAAGGACAGAGAGGGATTTGTGCTAGGAGAAGGTGCTGGTGCATTGATTCTTGAAGAATACGAACACGCAAAAGCCAGAGGCGCAAAAATTTACGCCGAAGTTATTGGTGGAGGAATGTCTGCTGATGCACATCACATTACAGCTCCTCATCCAGAGGGACTAGGTGCATTGAACGTTATGCGCAACACACTTTCTGATGGTTACCTCAATGTAGATCAGGTTGATTACATAAATGTACACGGTACATCTACTCCATTGGGGGATATTGCTGAAACTAAAGCAATACAACGCGTGTTTAAAGACCATGCCTATAACTTAAATATTTCATCAACCAAATCAATGACGGGTCACTTGCTGGGAGCGGCTGGAGCAATTGAGTCAATCGCTTCAATTTTCTCAGTTTACCACGATGTAGTGCCTCCAACAATTAATCACTTTACAGACGATCCAGAGTTGGATTCTAAATTGAATTTCACCTTCAACGAAGCACAAGAGCGAGAAGTTAATTATGCCTTAAGCAACACTTTCGGTTTCGGTGGACACAATGCTTCTGTCCTAGTTAAAAAATTTAAAGGCTAAGTGAAGCTTTTTGGGTTCTTTTCCAAAAAGAAAAATCACACTCCATTTTCCCAAACTGTATTCAACTTATTAGGCTTTTATCCTAATGATGAATCGCTTTATGAAAAAGCATTAATTCATCGGTCCGTAACTAGAAATAAAAAAAGTGGAATTAATAACGAACGCCTAGAATTTTTGGGCGACAGCGTTCTTGATTTAGTTGTTGCCGAGTGGCTTATGGAGCAATACGAAGATGAACAAGAAGGTGTTCTTACGCAGCTGAGAGCGAAGGTTGTAAACCGGAAAAACCTCAACCAATGCGCCCTTAAAATGGGATTGAATGACCTTATCAAAACAGACGGGAAAATAACTCTGGTAAACACTTCTATACCGGGAAATTGTCTTGAAGCATTTATTGGTGCTATTTATTTAGACACTGATTTGATTGTGGCAAAAAAAGCGGTTCAACAGTTCATAATTGCACACCTTGACCCAACGGTGTTAATAGCGAAAACCACAAATTTTAAAAGCAACCTTTTGGAATGGTCACAACAGGAAAAAAATCATTTGGAGTTTATTATCACTGAACTCAATGAAGAGGATAAAAAAATCTTTAAAGCTGAAGTATTAGTGGACAAGAAATCGACTGCAACTGCGACTGGAAAAAGCAAAAAAGAAGCTAGTCAGCTAGCCAGCCAAATAGCATTACAGGAATTGAATATTTCTTAAACGTTAATAGTTTGTAGTTACTGTTGTTGAACTGTTTCTGACCATTCAAATAGCATAATATTGTACTATGGCAACATTAGGCTTTGAATACGACTATGATTTTCAACTGATAGGTTTGTATTGCCATTTTAAAGATTACAGATTGGCTTGGGCGCTCAACAAAAAATTTGAGTTCGATTTTGTAAAACAGGAACCTTATATTATCACTTCGAGTGATGAATCACAGGAGTTTTCTTATTACACGTACTCTATTGAACATCAAGAGTTGTTTTATTACCTATTATCGAATCGGAGCAATCATGGATTGTTAATTCCCGAACGGAAAGACGTTGACTATTTTATTATTGTTGACGGAGTTTACGAACGGTCAAAGAAAAAAGAATTTATAGCCGAACTTAGTTCGCTAAATGAAGTGCTTTCTGCAGTGGAAGTGAATCCTAAAGAACTGCGCTCAAAGCAAAATTTATTGATGGAATAATGAAATACTTAGACAATAAAACAAAAATAATTGCGACCATAGGGCCCGCAACCAGTTCTCGCGAAACACTCAAAAAAATCATCCAAACTGGAGTGAATGTTTGCAGAATTAATTTCTCGCACGGAACCCATGCAGACCATTTGGAGGTTATTGATCGGGTTAGAAGTATTGACGAAGAATTCGAAATTCACACAGGAATCTTGGCTGATTTGCAAGGACCGAAAATCCGAATTGGCGAGATGGGAGAAGGGCGAGAAGTTGCTGTTGGCGATATTCTCCAGTTCACAACCGATGATTCAAACAATGGTGCAATTTGGATTAACTACAAAAACTTCCCTAGAGATGTAAAGCCAGGCGAGAACATTTTGTTGGATGACGGTAAATTCAAATTTGAAATTGTTTCATCCGACAACAAATCTACTATTGAAGCGAAGGTCATTTTTGGGGGGCTTTTGAAGTCGAGAAAGGGGGTGAATTTGCCAGACACCAAAATTTCGATGCCTTGTTTGACCGAAAAAGATTTGGTCGATTTAGAGTTTGCCTTGGAACATGATATACCATGGGTTGGTTTGTCTTTTGTGCGCAGCGCAGACGACGTAATTGAATTAAAATCAAGAATTGCAAAAGCAGGAAAATCGAGTAAGGTAATAGCCAAAATCGAAAAACCAGAAGCCGTTTTAAACCTTGAACGTATAATCGAAGAGGCCGATGCACTAATGGTTGCTCGTGGCGATTTGGGCGTTGAGATTCCTTTAGAGGAAGTTCCATTGATTCAAAAAAGCATTGTTCAACAATGTCGTAACAAAGCCAAGCCAGTAATAATTGCGACTCAAATGATGGAGTCGATGATAAACAGTTTTGCACCTAGCAGAGCCGAAGTTAATGACGTTGCAAATGCAGTACTAGATGGAGCTGATGCCGTAATGCTAAGTGGAGAAACCTCAGTTGGAAAATATCCAGTTGAAGTGGTTGATACCATGATGAAAATTGTGATGCGCATTGAACAATCAGAACAGATATACAATACCGAAATATTTCCTGAAGATGTGCCTGAACGGTTCATTACTGACTCCATTTGCAACAGTGCAGCACAGTTGGCCAAAGCAGCCAAAGCTACCGGTGTAGTTACGATGACCTTCTCAGGCTACACGGCTTTCAAAACCGCTAGCTACCGACCTAACGGATTCATCTTTGTATTCACAGCAAATCGTAAAATCTTGGATATGCTTAGCCTCGTTTGGGGTGTAAAATCTTTTTATTACAACGAATTTGTAAGTACCGACCACACTATTGATGAAATCAAACTCTTCTTGAAAGAATATACCTATGCCCAATTTGGCGACTATGTGGTACACATTGCCAGTATGCCAATTGCAAGAAAAGGAATGTCTAATATGTTGCGTATTTCGCACATTAAATAGACAAGAAACTTTAACGAATGCCCCATTGTAATATGGGCTAATATTGTAGAAAATTTAAAATAATAAGTATGTATCCTCCAGAATTAGTAGCACCAATGAAAGAAGACTTAACGAGCGTTGGGTTTGAGCAATTGACTTCGGCAAGCGAAGTAGATGCTACGTTAAATAATAATGATGGAACTGTGTTGGTTGTAGTGAATTCGGTTTGTGGCTGTGCTGCTGCAAACGCGCGTCCTGCTGCTAAAATGGCGGTTCAAAATGATAAAAAACCAGGGACATTAGCAACTGTTTTTGCGGGTGTTGATGCTGAAGCAACTGAGCAAGCACGAAAGTTCATGTTGCCTTACCCTCCTAGCTCGCCAAGTATGGCGTTGTTCAAAGATGGTAAATTGGTACACTTTATTGAACGTCACCACATTGAAGGAAGACCGGCAGAAATGATTGCTGAAAATCTTACCGCAGCATTCAACGAATACTGCTAAATACGAATAACCCTAAATGCAACAGGCACATCATCCTTGATGTGCCTTTTTGTTGAAAGCTTTTTAACCCTTAATTAAGTAGCGAATCGACACTAAAACTATTTGTGGTGTCAACACTTTGGTGATACGAAGTGTCAGCTAATAATGTGGTTGAAGAACTTTGAGTTGGTGTATTTGGCTTAAGCATAAATACAACCACAAAAATAGCCGCAACGGATGCAATTGCGGCCCAATTTATTGTTGGCTGCCAAAGTCTTTTTACTACATCTAAAGGAATGACATTATTATGTTTGACTTCACGAATGGAGTCTGTACCAAACTTATCATCAAAGGCGGTATCAAGTTTTAATTTCACTTGGGACGTAACACGATGAACAAAATCATTTTCTAGTGCATTTTCAATTTTTCTATTACTCATCAACCCTTTGTTGAGACGCTCCCATTCCTTCGTTTCAGCCGCATTCATAGTATTTGTTTCCAACTTTTCTTCTAATTCAAAATATCGATCTAAGTTCACTTCCATCGCCTTAATTTTTTGGATTAAACATGTCCAGTTTCTCAGAGAGCAACTGTTTCGCATAAAACAATTTGGACTTTACCGTTCCTTCTTTAATTCCGAGCGTCTGCGCAATTTCTTCAATACTATACCCTTCATGGTATTTCATTAAGAAGGCGGTGCTTGAGTCTGCGTTCAATTTTCCAAGCTCTTCGTATAATCGTTTTTTAAACAACTGATCTTCAGCAGAAATCATCGGGCTTTTATCCGAAGCCACAATCCGAAGCGTATCCGACTCCGAATCCATAATTTTTCGCACTTCCATTTTCTTGTATTCGTTTTTTACCATGTTGTGTGCAACACTATAAAACCATGGAGAAAATGATTTTGAAGTATTAAAATACTCTGGTTTCTCAATCAATTTCATAAACAAGTCGTGCAAAAAATCCTCTGCTTTTTCTTGATTATTATTCAGCTTTCGATAAAAGAAATAGAACATCTTTTTCTCATAGCGCTTATACAATTCATCGAAAGCTCGATTGTTTCCATTTGTTATAGAAACCATCAGTTGCTCGTCGTTAATAGTAGATACGTCCAATTTGTTTTTTGTAGTAATCATGGGCAGATACACCACCGAACGAAAAAAGTTCAACCGGAATTTTAATTTGGTTGTTAACTGAGGTTAATGGATGAAAATCAACCAGTACACTCTACCTTTGTCAAACATGGCGGAGCACGAGCATAAACATTCAGAGAATTGTAGTCACGACCATGACCACAGCCATCACCATGCTGGCATGCACGTTCACCCAATAACCAAAAATTTAAAAGTTGCATTCTTTCTTAATCTGAGTTTTACCATTATTGAAATTATTGGTGGAATAATGACCAATTCCATTGCCATTCTATCTGATGCAATTCACGATTTTGGTGACACCTTGGCCATTGGTGCAGCCTATTACTTTGAAAAACTATCAGATAAAAAACGCGACCAAAAATTTAGTTACGGTTATCGCAGGCTTTCAACACTAGCAGCGTTGCTCAATGTTGTAATTCTTACCACGGGGTCTGTGGTTATTATTACCCAGACCATCCCCAGATTAATAAACCCAGAAGAAGTGCATGGGCTTGGAATGATTTGGTTTGCCATTTTGGGTGTGGTTATGAACGGCTTGGCGGTGCTTAGGCTCAAAGGAAATTCAAAATCACTGAACCAACGAACAGTCATGTTACATCTTCTTGAAGATGTTTTGGGCTGGGTAGCAGTTTTGGTTGCTTCAATCATCATCTATTACACCAATTGGTATATTCTAGATCCAATCTTGTCCATGTGCATTGCGGGCTATATTTTGTTTAATGCACTAAAGAACTTAAAATCCATCATGCATATTTTTCTGCAAGCAATACCTAATGATATTGATGTACAAGAAATACAGAAAGAAGCGCTAAATATTGAGGGCGTCGAAAAGGTTAATGATTTACACGTTTGGTCTTTAGATGGCGAATTCAATATTGCAAGTATGCATGTTTTTTACACTAGCGAATTTAGCATTGAAAACAGTGAAAATTTAAAGCTGGAAATTCGTAAACTGTTTAGTTCAAAAGGTATTGAACACGTTACATTAGAACTGGAAGGCCCTGGAAATAAACAAGGAGAGAGAAATAGCTCTTTACACTAACCGATCTACCTAAAGAGAATCGCTTATTGCAGCAGTGTCCATTGGTGTAGGCTCTTCTTTAACCTCAATGTTCAAATTTTCTTCGTAAACTTTTTTAATTTGCTCAGACTGCATTTTCCGAACGGTTTCAAAATTTTCTCGTTGTTCCTTAGCAATTATATACTGACGCACCTCGTAAACAATCAGGCCAACAATTAAGCCGATAAACAATCCAAAAATTATCCAAAGCCGTACTCCTGAGGAGTTGTTGTCTTTTGTTTCCATAGTCGTTTTGTTAGGTAATTTTATGCAAAGGTGTTATTAAAGCCCAACTGAAAGCCACTAAATTAAACGGAGTTTTGGCGCAAAAGTTTACTCTTAAATTGATTTGTAAACATGCATGTGTTTAACCCCTCTCCTTGGCTGAATGATGTATTTTCGGACGTTCAGTTTTAGTGTAAATACCACAGATTAATTGCAGCAAGAAATAGAAATAGGTGTATTGCCGAACGTGGCTAATAATAACGGACTTCTATCTGATGCTTGTGCCGTAAAGCTCAATATTCCTAGGAAGGAAATTTCTGAAGTGCGAATTGTCCGCAGGTCAATTGATGGGCGATCCAAACAGGTTTTGTATCGACTGAAGTGTCTTGTTTTTATTAATGAAGAACCAAGTGACCAAGAGGTAAAAAAACGGATATATCCCAATGTAAAAGATAAAAAACGTGTCGCCGTCATTGGAAGCGGACCCGCAGGACTGTTTGCGGCTCTTCGACTTATAGAACTAGGATTAAAACCAATCGTCATTGAACGTGGAAAAGACGTTTCTACTCGCCGAAAAGACCTCAGCATTTTGCACCGGGAGCATATTGTCAACCCCGACTCAAATTATTGTTTTGGTGAAGGTGGAGCCGGTACATATTCTGACGGGAAACTTTATACCAGAAGTAAGAAGCGCGGTGACCTCAATCGAGTTTTAGATATTCTTATTGAGCATGGTGCAACTACAGATATTCGAGTGGATGCACATCCCCATATTGGCACTAACAAACTGCCTAAAATTATTGCGGACATGCGCAAAACCATTCTTGAAGCAGGAGGTGAAATACTGTTCCAAACCCGAGTGACAGACTTTAAACTTTCCTCCAATAAAGTAAAAGAATTAATTACCCAGAGTGGAGAAAAAATTGAGGCAGAAGCAGTGGTTTTAGCAACAGGCCACTCAGCGCGAGACATTTTTTACTTACTCCAAGAAAAAAAGCTTGAGTTAGAAGCAAAACCTTTTGCCATGGGTGTACGAGTGGAACATCCTCAACCGATTATTGACCAAATACAGTATCACTGCGAGGGTAAGAGAGACAAAAACTTACCTGCCGCTCCATATGCAGCTGTTGAGCAAATAAATGGCCGAGGCGTGTACTCTTTTTGCATGTGTCCGGGCGGATTTATTGTTCCTGCTGCAACTGCTCAAAACGAATTGGTGGTGAATGGCATGAGCACTTCAACCCGAGATTCTCGATATGCCAATTCTGGGGTTGTAGTTGCTATTGAATTAGAGGACCTAAAGTCATATGAAAAATATGGTGTAATGGCAGGGCTAGAATTTCAGAAATACTTAGAAAAAGCAGCCTGGACGGCAGGCGGAAAAACACAAGCTGCTCCGGCTCAACGGGTTGTTGATTTTACGGAAGGAAAACTTTCAAATGAATTGAACGAATGTTCGTACATACCCGGAATTACATCATCGCCAATGCACGAATGGTTGCCAAAACACATTGGGAAAAGATTGCGTAAATCCTTTAAGGCTTTCGACCAAAAAATGCAAGGATATTACACCAACGAAGCACAAATATTAGGTGTAGAATCAAGAACCTCTTCTCCGGTAAAAATTCCAAGAAATTCAGAAAACCTGCAACACCCCCAATGCGAAAACTTATATCCTTGTGGTGAAGGGGGTGGTTATGCCGGTGGTATTGTTTCCGCTGCAATTGATGGTGAAAAAGTTGCCGAGGCAATCGCAAAAAAATTAAATTGAAAACGATATTCAAAAGGTCTTCGTTCTCGATACAATTTCAAAATTGGCAAGCCGCTTTTGGAATCACTCGAACTGACAGCCCTATTGAACTTTGGATACATTGAAAAATAAAAATTAGAACATGATTGAGATTTCAGAAGCGAAGTTGGATATGCTTTCGGTTCATGCCGTTGGGAATAAGTCTAAAGAGGAAGGGTGCACACCTTCAATGGGTCTGTATGATTTGCATGAAGAATTGGAAGATGTTCTTTTTAAGTATTTCTTAAAGCCATTCAAATCGGAAGATTTGTACAAATTCAAACATGAAGTTGACCTAAACATGAATGAAATGTTCAGTTATGCCAGAACCATTTTTCAAGAACCCGACAAATTTCATTTGTACTCGGTAAATATGCTCAAGCACTTGTACAACCAGTCTGAACATCCTCATATAAAATCTGGTGAAGTTTACATAGCAAAATTTAGCGATGTTATTCTTGAAGGTGAGCTCGTTGACGCCGTTGGAATATTTAAATCGGAACAAAAAGACACTTTCATTCGAGCAAGGGACAAGGGGAACTTTGTAATGCTCGACCTAGAAAAAGGTATCGATGTAAAGAAATTGGATAAGGGTTGTATAATTTTCAATACGGAAGAGGAGTCAGGGTTCCGAGTAATGATAGTGGATCAAAACAACTACGATACACAATATTGGAAGGACGATTTTTTAGGGCTCGAAGATGATAAAAACGATATTTTCTTGACAAAAAACGTAATCAACCTGTGCAAAGATTTTTCGAAAGAAGTAGTGCGTGCCGAGGGCAACCCAAAAGATCAGGCCATGTTTATGGCTAAATCAGTTGACGCCATCGCCCATCAAGAGCAATTTTCGATGGATGAATTCAAGGATGAACTGTTTAAAGATTCTCCAGTAGAATTAAAAGACCGTTTTGAGGACTACCAACAGGTGTATAAAGAAGAGCGTCAAATAGACACCATAGATGGATTTGAGATTGCAGAAGACACCTTAAAAAAGGAAAAGCGAAAGATTAAAAACGTAATTGATTTGGATACTAATATTCAAATCAAGATGAATTTCAACGACGCAAATTCTGGTGATAAATTTTTAGAAAGAGGCTACGACGCTGAAAAGGACATGTATTTCTACAAGGTGTATTTTAATCGAGAGAAGAGGTAGTTAGTGGTTCAACACCACACGATTTATACCCGTTTTTCCGTTTTCTGAAAACCAGCGTACCAGATACAAACCATCAGTAAAATCCAGAGGTAGTGTTAATTCATTAAAACTTGATTGCTGATTAAAACTTTGTAACAATAGACCAGCAGTACTCAAGATTTGTACTTCTACCAAATTCTCTTCAGACCTAATATTAATTGAGCCTGAGGTTGGGTTTGGAAATGTATAGAAACCAGATTCTGTGTCTGAAGTGGAACTGTTTGCATTATTATTTGAAGCCCAAACAGAAGAATAGTCACAACTTGAAGTTTGGCTTTGAATATAGCTCTTTGCTGCGGCGAAATTTGCTTTTGCCAATGTAATATTTCGAAGGTGGCTGTTTGAGCCTGGAGTAACTTCTTGCCCAAATACAAAAGCTAATGTGAACGTTTTTTGGTCACCAGAGTTTAATGACAATTCTTGAGAGGCTAGGATAGTCTTTCTGTTACCTGGGGTATTTCCTTCTTTTATTTCGTTCCAACCAGTATTTGCCAAGGGATCTCCCGTGAACATCAATTTTGTTTTCTGGCCTTGAAAAGATATGCCATTTCCTCCATACTTGATATTGTCTCCATTTCGCCAATTGCCGGTGATTACGTTGAAGTATTCCACACCATTACGAGGAATGCCATTAACGCCATTTTTATCATTGAAAGAGACAAAAGAACCCGCTCTGTTGTCTATAATCCCATAGGCTATAGCCGGTGGATTTGATTCAAATGTTTGGTAACCCAGATACTTTTCGTCTACTAAATCTGAATTATAGGTATAGCCGCATTGCAAAGTACTATCAAAGCCAACAAAATCGTCCGATGGGTTGCCAAGCTGTGAGTGCACTTCTTGACCAAACAAGAAGGATACATAATCATTTTTCGACCGATTGATAATTGTGTAATCTACAAATACGGCATTTTGAAGAGCGGGGTCTGCCAAAGAGTTCCAACAATACGCCATTCCGTGAATTTCAACAAATAATGATACCGCTCCCGAAGCAGTGTGAACGTTTTCATTGTCATTAAAAATAAAATATATTGCTTGATCTCCCTTGATACATGGATAGTCTCCATTTTCAGGATCATAATATCCGTTGGAATTGGCATCTACAAAAGGTGCTAAGTTTTTAGCTTCACCCAATGCAGAATCCCCGTTTGCAGGCCAATTTTTAATTTCAAGTGGTATTGAATATCCAGCCGAATTGTAGTTTTTCATGTGAAAATCAATCGTGGACTTATTAACTTTTACAATTGGACGTCTGTTTTTTACCCTAAAATTATTACGCATTGTACCGGACCAAAAATCAAAACCGGATTGAATATTACTGCCAGCAAATCTTTTTAATCCTGACTTTTCTTTAGCTCCCAGCCAAATATTTCCTCTGGTTAAACCCGAAATCTGTTCTTTTCCAATTTCAAATTTTGGGTAATTATAATAGTTACCGGAGTTGAATAATGTTCCATCTCCATTAACACCCATTTTAATATTATTTAGATCTAGTTCTTCGTATTCGTAAAGCTCCTTTGAGTTTTTGATTTGAATACGAACCCCTCTTTGAAAACCACAGGCTAGCTTATTTTTATACCCCGCTAAATATTTTACATCTTCTGCACCAATAATTGTAGAATCGTTTCCATCCCAGTTCACTATTCCACCAATATTGCCCAACCGATTCTCATAAAACACATATAAACCGTTTAAATTTTCTGATACAAGCGTTGCATAGTTGTTTTGGTTTTTGTAAAAATTTAATTCTCGAGAATTACCAAACAACTTTTCGCCTTGTACTTGTATAGCACCCTTGTTTACTGAGGTTAAATAAACATTTCGCAGATAAGTAGAGTGCAATTTGACTATTCCCAAATCGGAAGGGGTATTATCAATTGAGCTCGTATTCCAAGTACCACTGTGATAATAGAATATATCGTTTGCTTGACCATCAGTTCGTAGAGAATTACCACAAACATAAACTGTGTCACCAGCAGAAATGGCCAAGTTTGTAGCTTTGATAGAAGGATAATTGTTAAACGTAGAACCATCAAACATGGATATTCCGGATGGCGTTGCAACCCAAACGTTATTTTTAGAATCAATATCTAGGGCCAAAACTGAGTTGTTCAATAGCCCATTTGTAGTTGAATAATGAGTAAAAACTCCGTTTTGCAATTTAGTTAAACCAGAAGGTGTACTTAGCCACAAAACCCCATTTCTGTATTTTAAGTGCTGTATATTGTCGTCTATTAGGCTTGAGTTTTGTGTCGTGAATTCGATCTCCTTTTTGTTTTGAACTTTCCCTAAAAAATTGGTACCCCCAACCCATAGGACTGTATCATTTTCCCATTCAATACAGTTTAGAGGCCTAAATTGAAAATAACTTTCCCAGTCATCGCTAAAAATTTCGAATTGAGAATAGCCAACATGACCGGATATAATTAAAAGAGAAATCAGCAAAGTAGTAATGGTCTTTTTCATAGTAAAAGTTTTTCGTTATTCAATCATATAATTATTGTCTCTGCGAACAGTATTCTTTTTGGTGAGTGGTTCCATTTTTTTTACGAACGAGTAACTAAGGAATTCTAAATTGTTGAAGGAGTGGTTGAAAATAATTTGACTAAAGATTTTTACTTGTAATAATCCAAACCACCTTTACCGCCTTATCAAAAGGGATAAAATACATGATGATTTCTGTTTTGGTGTTTGCCCTTATGCAGATTTGCGTCAAGGACTTAGTTCATTTACCAATTGATACCCCGTTTAGTAATGAGAGCTTTAGCTTCTTTTGACCAAATCTTACCCCACAAGCAGCGGAATTTCAACATAAGTTGCTTTGTTATTCAGGGGTTTATTTTCACTGGTAAGGTAAAATCTTTGTCAATTCAATATTTAACTCAAAATCAACAAAAAACCCCTCTCCGAATGAACGAAAAGGGGTTTTAATTTTAGTGTTTTTTACTTCCTAGAAGTGGAAGAAAACGTTTATAGAACCGTCGAAATTATCGGTATCTAAATTTATCGTTCTAGTGCTACCATCATTAATGGTATATACTTCGTATTCTGTGGTATAACGCTCGTAAGTAGTTTCATTATCCTTGAAATTAGTTACTTGCAAACCCCAACCGAATTCAGCTCCAATTGAAATTTTTGGAGCAAGAAAATACTCAACACCTCCAAAAGCACGTACACCCCAGCCAAAAACTTGACCAGATTTTCTTGAAAGAACTCTTCTGTTTTGATTGTTCAATCCAATAAAATTTGTGCTTGTAGGAGTCGCATTTAATGCACTCAAATCATTGCCGTAAGTCATGCTATCTCTAGTGCTTCCCCAGCTAACAATAGCCTCACCACCATAATAACCTTGCAAACGATTATGACCTCGTCTCATTTCAATACCTGCACCAACCGCATTTTGACTTGTTTTGGTAACTCTCGTGTCCTCAACAAATGCATCCGGAATATTCAAACCAACACCATCTTCACGTATATAAGCATTCTGATTTCTGGTATTATACCCAACTCTCAACCTTGCTCTAATGGCCATATTATCTTCTAAATAATACTTTCCGTAAAGCGTGTTTTGAATAGTTGATTCTTGCACACGAGCAAAGCCTGTAGTTGGGCTATTGTTCGTATTTGCATTCATCAAATTACCTGCGTACCTAAAAAATGGAATTGCGTCCATTCCTATTCCTATGTCACCTGCCTCTGGCAGAATAACGTGGCCTTTCTTATTAACCATTGGGTCAGAACTTGAAGAAGATTTCTTTTCAGCCGGAGCTGCATCTTGTCCAAAAGTTGTCCCAACTATACCTGAAAGCGCCACAATTAAAAATTGCTTTTTCATATCTATCGCTTTCTAGATTTAGTTTAATTCGAAATTATATTGCTTTGTTACACCTGGAAGCGCAGTAATAGTTTTCATAGGCTCACTAAATACTTTATTCACATCTACAGAGTCAGCAGTAGTTTGAACCGCAAAATAGTCCGAGAAATAAATTTCAACCGTTCCACCTTTTTCAGATACTTCAACATCTAAAGAAAACTCACCATTACCATCAGTAGTAGCTGTGTACGTTTTCTTTGGGTACTCATATCCGTTAGATCCAGAACCAGAAACTGCGTTGTTAACCCATTCTCTTGTGTCTATTTGAGCAGTTACACCAACACCTGCAGCTGGAGTATCATAAGTAGTAGCAGTTTTGCTAATACCCGCAGTATCATTACGTAAATTGGTATTTACCATAATTTTACCTTTAATTGTAGAAGTTGCAGTTACAGGAGCCGCTGGTTCTGGTTTTTCCTCTTCATCTTTTTTACACGAAACAAAAGCCGTGGATAGCGCCGCTAAACCAAGCGTAGCAAACATTAATTTTCTTTTCATAATAATTTAGTTTTTAATTTAACATAGTGCGAAGGTGAAACGATCCTAAAATGGATTCTAATATATACAAAGGTATTAATTAACTATTATATGTTTATAACCAAACCCTGATAATCAACGCCTTATAGCTTTCACTCAAACTATTGGTTAAAGAATAGGACTGTTTTTATGTCTCAATCTACCGCATTTTCCAATTCGTCAAATTGTACACCTTTGCCGCCTTGTCTCAAGGCGTAAAATACATGATGATTTCTGTTTTAGGGTTCGCCCTAATGCAGCTCTGTGTAAAGTATCTCGTGCATTTACCAACCACAGAAATCGTTTTATTCCGATCCATCGTATCCTTGACTCTGAGTTTGGTTGTAATTCTTCAAGCGGGAATATCTCCTTTTGGGGTGAACAAGAAATTTCTGATTCTACGCGGCCTTTTCGGCACCATAGCATTAACACTCTACTTTTTCACCATTCAAAACTTGCCAATCTCAACTGCAGCTGTTTTGCAGTACTTATCCCCCATTTTTACTTCCGTTTTTGCTATTAAAATGCTCAACGAACCAATGCCCAAAAAGCGTTGGCTGTATTTCGGGTTGTCTATTCTGGGCATCGTTGTAGTTAAAGGATTTAATCCTGACCTAAAACCAATGTACATGGCGGCTGGAATTGCATCAGCCATTTTTGCAGGGCTGGCATACAACTGTATTCGGGTGCTTCGCGCAACTGACCGACCTGTGGTAATAGTATTTTATTTTCCGCTAGTTGCTATTCCAATAATGCTGCTACTCTCCCTAAACGGTTGGGTTTGGCCTGCAGGCATTGATTGGTTAACCATAATTTTGATGGGTGTTTTTACCCAAATCGGACAGGTATTTATGACCAAAGCACTGCACGCCGACAAAGCAACAGTTATTACAAGCATGAAATACACGGGTATTTTCTATGCCCTTGCCTTCGATTTTTTTATTTTCGGTGTAGAATACGAGTGGGGAATGTTTGTAGGAATTGCTTTGGTGCTGGCAGGAGTGCTGTTGAATGTTTTGCGACAGGATTAAGCTATTTCAACCACAATAGTGAACTATCCCCGTAACTCAAAAACCGGTAATCGTTTTTCAATGCAAAGTCGTACACCTTTTTCCAATCGTTGCCAATAATAGCGGCCACCAATAGGAGCAAAGTACTATTGGGTTGGTGGAAATTAGTAATCAGCCCGTTCATAAACTGAAACGGATAACCAGGTGCTATGAGTATTCCTGTTTTAAAATACAATCGGTTATTAGTTTCTGTTGATTTATGCATCAACGCTTCCAAAATTTCTTGACGATTAAATGTCTTTTTTAATTCGTAAGGATCCCATTGTTCAACGTCGATTCCTTTATCTGTGAGTACTCTAACACCAGCCCAATACAAACTTTCTAACGTTCTAAGGGTTGTTGTTCCTACACAAATTATAGGTCTGTTCTCGTTCACTAAGTTCAGAAGGCACTCCAACGATTCTTTGCTCACTTCTGCATATTCACGGTGCATATCGTGCTCGCCAATCGTGTCTGATTTAACTGGTCGAAATGTTCCTGCCCCTACATGCAATGTGAACTCATCAACCGAAATGTTCTTTTGCTTCAAAGAACTCAATACATTTTCCGTAAAGTGCAACCCAGCAGTTGGAGCTGCAACTGAACCCTCAATTTTGCTATAAACCGTTTGATATCTGTCGTAATCTTCCGCTTCCGCTTCTCTGTTCATGTAGGGAGGAAGTGGAACTTTACCGGCAAGTTGTAGAATATCCGCAAATGTCGATTGACCATTCCAACTAAATGCAACAACATTGTTATCTCTAGATTCAACCAACTCAGCATGTAAGGTAATGTCTCCTTCAAGCTGCATTTCCAGGACTTCACCTTTCCACTTTTTCTTGTTTCCAATTAAACAATTCCAACTGGAATTTGATAGAGCAGCCATTGCAGTGCTTGGGTCAGTGTTTGATGGTTCTAGACAGAAAACCTCGATTCTCGCGCCTGTTTCTTTAAAGAAATTGAGTCTAGCATAAATAACTTTTGAATTATTCATGAATAACCCCGATTTCGAAGGAAGGAATTCTGCTAAATCCTTGAAATGATTGCTTGTTATTTCCCCATTTTCGAATTGAAGTAGTTTACTTTCATCACGCTTATCCAACGGATACAAAGCAATTTTCTCTTCAGGAAGATGGTATGTAAAGTCTTCTATTTTTAAGTCTTTAACCATTGGTACGGCTATACTGGCTCAGAAAATGTTTCCAAAATCTCGTCCAAAGTTAGTTCGATTTCTTCTAGTGTTTCTCCTGTGACCAACCTCGAACGAAATTCCTTGAAATGAGGAATGTGTCTGAAATAATTCCCGTAATGTCTTCGAGTTTCTACTATTCCTAAACGTGGTCCTTTCCAGTCCACGGACATTTGAACGTGTTTTCGAGCAACATCAACACGCTGCTCCAGAGTTGGTGGTTCAGGATTTACACCGTGTTCCATGTAGTGTTTTATTTCCTCAAATATCCACGGATACCCAATACTAGCTCGGCCAATCATTATTCCGTCAACTCCATACTTGTTTTTTGCAGCTACGGCTTTTTCTCCCGAATCGATATCTCCATTACCAAATACAGGAATGTGCATTCTAGGATTGTTTTTTACTTCCCCAATAAGTGTCCAATCAGCTTCTCCTTTGTACATCTGCTTACGCGTTCTGCCATGAATAGAAATTGCCTTAATGCCAATATCTTGCAAAGCTTCGGCAACCTCAACTATGTACTTCGTATTATCGTCCCAGCCTAGTCTAGTTTTCACCGTAACGGGCTTATCTGTAGCATCAACAATGGCTTTGGTCAATCGAATCATCTTAGGAATATCTTGCAAAATACCTGCTCCAGAGCCTTTACAAGCTACTTTTTTTACTGGACATCCGTAATTGATATCAATAATGTCTGGGTTGGTTTGGTCAATGATTTTGGTGGCTTCAATCATGCTGGATATTTCATTTCCAAAAACCTGAATACCAACTGGGCGTTCGTATTCGTAGATGTCCAGTTTTTCAACACTTTTTACCGCATCCCGAATTAGACCTTCACTCGAAATAAATTCGGTGTACATAACATCAGCACCATGTTTTTTGCACAAGGCACGAAACGGCGGATCACTAACATCCTCCATGGGTGCAAGCAATAATGGAAATTCTCCGAGCTCTATGTCTGCTATCTTTACCAAAGTTTACCTTTGTTTTGGCCTGCAAAAGTAGGCCTTAAACATTCATTTATGAGAAGTATGTCGTTTGTTTCCAAATTGGTAATGCTCATTGTACTCATTCTTGTTTGCCTCATTTTTTTCTCATTAATCGGGTACGGATTAGCGATACTCCTTTTCGATTTGAGCCTTGCTGAATTACAAAACGCCTCAAATTACACCGCAGTTCTAGGGTTAAAAATAGTTCAAGTATTCAGCAGCCTTGGAACGTACATGATTCCTGTGTTCCTGTTTATTTACATTCTTAAAGAACGACCGACGAGTTATCTGCAGCTTCAAAAGAATGTAAATTTTTTAGGTGTATTTCTGGTAAGCTTAATGGTCATTAGTTTTTTTCCATTGAATGGTTTAATAGCAGAGTGGAACTTGTCTCTTCCTCTTCCGGATGCAATGGTTGAGTACGAAAAACAGATTGAAAGTACCGTCAAACGCTTTTTACAAATGCCTACAATTGGAGATTTAGCAGTAAATATTATCGTGATTGCCTTGGTTGCTGCACTAGCTGAGGAAATCCTTTTTCGAGGCTTAATTCAAAAACTTCTTTTTGAGAAACTACAAAATCACCATTCGGCGATCTGGATATCGGCAATTGTTTTTAGCGCTATCCATTTTCAATTCAGTGGTTTTTTTCCGCGCATGCTCTTAGGTGTATTATTTGGTTATTTATTCTATTGGAGTAAGTCGCTTTGGTATCCAATCATTGCCCACTTTTTCCATAATGGTATTACGGTGGTTTTTGTGTACTTCTATGGAATTGATGCCGTTGAAGAAATGGGGGCCGATTCAACCTCATCCAGCCAATTAGCGCTGACTATAGCGGGTACGGCCATATTTGTTGGTTTGGTATTGCAGTTTTATAGGAGGTATAGGGTCGAAAACAAACCGACTGTATTTAATGAGGAAATTGGGTAGGCGGCCGTATTTAGATTAAAATAGTACTAAATAAAAAAACAACCGTAAGTCGTCATTCCTGCAAAAGCAGGAATCTATATCTTGAATCCCAAATATTCTAATCTATCCAACGTAATTCTCTGAAGTTTTTTGGATTGAAACGGTAGAATAGATTCCTTGTCAAGCAAGGAATAATGGAGTGGTGGTTAAGTCCGAATAAGTAGGTGAAATCATAACAGAGCAATGTGATCCTTCCTCAATTCTTCAGCTCAACAACTAAAAATAAGCCCGCATACGCACCGTACCAGTGTGAATAGACCTTGAACCCTCTGAGGACCTACCGTTGTAGCTAACATTCAATTGTAAGTATTTGCCGATGTTTCGTTGATAGGTTGCCTGCCATGTACCGTTATCACCAGCTTGCAGCCCTTCAAGCATTTCGTAATCAATTGACCCGTTTATAAGTCCATCATACTCTATTTGAATGTAAGCCACCTCCAACAATAAACTTCCTTTTCCTACTTTTTGAAAACGACTTTCAATTCCCGCTTTATGGTGTATCGCTATTTCTCCACCCAAATCAGGTGCGTTTACTTTTTGCTTGTATTCGTACAATAAAGAAATTCGGTAGCTCACTCCTGGTTGAAAGGTCAGTTTCGGTAATGTGCTCCAGTAATCAATATTGAAATTTCGAGTGGTTACAAAGTCTGCTTCGCTGGTTTTTTCTCCGAATTTTCCTTCGATTTCCAGCAAGAACATTCTTGTAATATTCCAACGGGCTCTACCTAAGCGAAATACGTTCGTTCTAGTTTCTAAACCACTACTCAATAACGTTCTTCCTTTTATGTCTTGATAAGTAAAGTCTAAACCGAAAACAGGATGAGAACGGTTTAAATAAATAGTGTTTCTGAACGATGAGTTCAAGCTAACCAGCTGTGAATCTATTCCCACATCCGGCAATGGATTGAACCGTGCATCAAAATCATCGCGTTGCGTTTTTCTATCCATTCGGTACGCCGTTTGATTCGAAAAAGCGGAAAGCAGTTTGAGTACACCTGTTTTGTTGTTCCAGACTCTGCTCGGATTAATATTCAACGTTTGGTTAAACTGATTGGTAAAAACCTTTACATAGTCATCTGTGAGTATGAAAATTCGGATGTATTTGGCTTCATCATTAAACACCGCAATCTCAAATTCGTTTATTTCTTGAATGCCGTTGTCGTTTGCGTCTATCCACGTGTATTGTCCCTGCCCGGCCGGTACCTCAATGTATTTGTATTCTCTTTTTGCTTCAAGTCCTGAACCTACTTCGTAAAATGAACCAGCAACCAACGCCCCTTTCCATAATCGGAGGTTGTATTCTACTCTACTCAAAAAACTTTCGTCCGCATTTTCTGCAGTCAGTTGTTGGTCTCTAATTTCTAGGGTTCTATAAACTGTTTTAATTCCGGCCGTAAAAGGTCTAAAGCTTTTCCATTGGTATTCTGCACCGTAATTTTCAGCATAAGTGGCCATTCTCATTTCGTTTTCCGCTGAGGCATAATCTTCACGATGTCCAAAAAACACTTTATAGAAATTTTTAGCGCTATCCAACGATTGTGTAAAGTACTCCCGCTCCCAGAACTGGTAGGCTCCCGCACTCAAGGTATCGGCCTTTATATCTTTTATTCGATTGTCTTCACGGTCGTCTTTGTACCCTATGTTCACTGGTCCCACTTTCTTCTTAATAAATGCCTTATGGCGCGTGAAAGAAGTATTAGAGAGTGTTCCTCCGGATTCCATGGCACTTGCATCTATAGTAGCCGAAATACCTTCGTAATTTACCGCTGCATTCAAGTTATGACGCTGGGCGTTGAAATCGCTTTCGGCTTCAAACCCTTCATATTTATAAAGAATTTTGGTGTTTTTCTTCTGTTCCAATAATAATCCACCGTGATAAATGTTTTGTTCGTTGGTCAAATTCAAATTCCGAATGTTCCAATCTCTGTAAAATTCAACGGTCCGAATTCGTTCAATTTCTGTGAAATTCTGACCCCAATGTTCTAGTCCAACAATTGGACTAAGCACCCAGCCTTTATTCTTATCAGATAATCGGAACCCTTTTTTCCAATCTGTTTTAAAGGCATAGCCTATGTCATTTTGAGTATCTTCATTAGAAAATGTGTTTACGTCGTTGTTACTAATTGCTCCTTCAAAAGTCGCTTCGGAGATATCCGAAAATGCATATTTACCGCCTAGGGAAATCAGTTGTCTTTGTTTGGGGCTATACAAAACCACGATAGGAGCATAATCTCCTCGAGAACCAAAAGAGGATGGTTCTACCCATTGAAAAACTCTGCCGTTTGCAGTAGAGTTCAGCAAAATATAATCTCCGTTTCCAGCACCAACGTTGGTGAATGTAACTCGCCATTTAGCGCTATCAGGATCTATTGAAAACACATACACCGAATCGTATCCCAGGCTATCGGTTAATCGATAAAGCACTTCATTATCCGAAAACTCAACTTGCCGTGCGCTATTTGAAAATGCTTGATTTAAACTGTCTCCAACATCGGCTAGAATCAGTTTCTGTTCATCGCTCAAATCCTGCTGTAAACTTTGATTTTTAGCATCTTGCTCAGAGTATAGATTAAAATTTAATTCCAATTTTTTGTACTTGTATTCGTCGCTAAACTGGAAAAGAGTGCGTGTGTAGTTTTGGTCGCTGTATTGAAACTCCACAATAATCCTCTTGTCTTTGGTTATCAATTGGCGCGCAGTAAAAGAGATTTCCGCCGTATTGTAATTAATAACATAATCTTCACTTTGTCCACGAGTAAGCAACTTTCCATCAATGTAAACGCGCTCAGTTCCTGAAAGAATAATGATAAACGGTTCGTTTTCTTCGCCTCTCAAACGGTATGGACCTTGGTTACCTTCCACACCTTGAATTATGTTTCGAGCGAACTTTCCACGAGAAATAGCACCGCTCAGTTTAATATCCATTTCGTGAGGAACTGAATCTTTTGTGGTGGGAATTTCGACTTTTAGGTTTGAGGTAAGCCCTTGTGCTTTTTTGTTGTACTTCATAAAATAGCTCTTGCCTGACTCCAACCTAAAATCACCTGCGGTAAGGCTTGCTTGGTCATTATAAACCTTAATGTAAACTTGGTCGAAGTCTTGCAATTGCTGAGTATTTCCTTCTGGTTGAATAGGGATGTTTTCATCAGAAATAGCGGCCGTAACAAATAGGTTATTTGCAATCTTCCCTGAAAACTGAAGATTCATACTTGAACTTACACTAAGGTCTCTATTGTTTCCAAAACCAACTCCGCGACTTATACTTCCACTCTTTTCGAGCCCACCAAGCTCCATTAATTCAGAAGTGGTTTTAGGTTGAACCGTATATCGAAAAGGGTCTTGAGACACAAAGTTTTGGCCGCGAATCATTTTCGACGTTTTTCGAGCATAAGGAGCATAAAAAGAAAATGGAAAAGTCTTGAAGCTTGCTTTGGCATTCACTTCGTTGGTCAACTTATCTTGCTTCCAAATGAGCAGTCCATTTAGGTTATCAAGCGTGTAAAGATTAGTATCAATTGTATTTCCGTTTTCATCTTTAAGTGAAAACGTGCTGGAAATAATAGACAGAGAATCTAGGCGAACAGTATCCTCTGAACTTGAAACAGGTTTTTCGATGGAAGATGTTTGTGCAGTAGTATTGAACGAAGCAAAGCACACCACCGCTAAAACAAACAGAATACATAATCGATTACCTAACACTCGTCAAAGATATTGTTCTGGCGAACGGCTGGTTTAAGGTTGTAGTACAAAAAAAGGGGCTAAAAGCCCCTTTTTGTAATAGTATTTATCGTGTGGTAATTACTTAACCACTTTTTCTCTTGTGGAATATGAAATTTTCAAAGCTTGTGCTTCTCTTAGCTCCTGCTTAACATCTGTAACTATTCTCATTTCAGTATCGCCGTCCACTTTTAACGAAGTTGTTAATAATGGAATTTCTTCCTCATTAACTTCCGAACGTTTTGTTTCAATGTAAGGTTGAACATCCTTAACTGTAGCGAAAGCATCGTTCAATTGAATTCTTGGGGAAGTACCGTACTTTTTAGCTTCGGTTGGTGAACCAATGTAAATGTAATTTACCAGGTTCTTATTCTCCAATTTCTTGATTTCGGATGCTTCAGGTTGTTCCATTTTCACCTTCAAATCCACTTCTCTCATTACAGTAGAAACCATAAAAAAGAAGAGCAACATAAAAACGATATCTGGCAACGAAGCTGTGGAAACTTGAGGTGTTGACTTTTCCTTATCCTTGTTAAACTTAGACATTACTCAACTCCTCCAACATTTTTAGGCTCCGCCTCAGAAATACGCTGCGGATAGATTTTACGAATAGCTTTTACCTTAGGCTTATCACCTGTTTCTAGGTAATAATCATACGTCTTTCCAAACTTCTCCATTGAAAGCTCATTTCTAAGCTCATTGTATGCACGAGCCAATTCGTTTTGAACTTGGATGTACATATTGTAGGAAGTTCCATTATCGTTTTGCAGAGAAATTACCTGCTTAGAAACTTCAACATTTCCGAAGAAATCAACTGTTCTCAATTCCTTTTCAGGTAAATCTAAATCGTTATTCGGATTCTTTACAAACTCCTTAGTTGCTTCCGTAAGTTCAGAAATTTGCATTACATCACCTTCGACCATCACCTGGTCATTTGAGTTTACCAATACTTCAAACACATTACGCTGTTTGATGTCTGGCGGCTCTTCTATCTCATCCGGAAGTGGAGGAGGTAAAAGCCTCGACAGTCCTAAATCGGTATCCATGGTTGTGGTAACCAAGAAGAACACCAACAGTAGGAAGGCGATATCCGCCATCGAAGAAGCATTTATTTCGGGTGGAGCTTTTTTTCCAGCCATAATTTTTTCCTTTATCGTTTAATGTAACGAGCTACTCCTGAATATAGTACACTCGCTACCGCTAAAAATGTAAGAATGTATAACGCGTACAATCCAGCACCAGATAATTTAGTAGCACTTTCAGTAGTTCCTTCAGGGTAGTATTCTAGCACTGTTCCGTCCGCCATAGCGTAAGAAATTCCAAGAACTAAAACCATTGCACCTATTCCAATAGCTGCACCTTTAATCGACTCTGGCTTAGCCGCCGCTCCTAGAGCTGCGCTTACCAAAGCTCCTCCAGCTGCAACAATTGAGAATATATAAGCAACGAAAATCATTGGCTCATAGCTCTCGCCTGCAACGCCTAGTAAAAATACTAATGCGCCTAAAGCTAGAAGAACATATAATGTAATTGAACTAATTTTCTCCATCCTTCTATTACTTAGTTTGGTGCTTGATTAATAAATCAACCAAAGAAATTGAAGCATCTTCCATATCGTTTACGATAGAATCAACTTTTGCAACAATATAGTTATAAAATACTTGAAGAACCATTGCTACTAATAGACCAGATACCGTTGTAATAAGTGCAACTCCAATACCTCCTGCAACAATACCCGGAGAAATGTTGTTCGCTTCAGCAATCGCGTCGAATGCACCAATCATACCTACTACCGTTCCAAAGAAACCAAGCATTGGCGCAAGTGCGATAAATAATGAAATCCAAGAAAGTCCCTTTTCTAACAATCCCATTTGAACAGAACCGTAAGCTACAACTGACTTTTCAACCATGTCGATTCCTTCACTTGAACGATCTAAACCTTGATAGAAAATAGAGGCAACAGGCCCTTTTGTATTTCTACAAACTTCTTTAGCGGCTTCAACACCTCCACTCTTGAGCGCTGCTTCTACATTTTCTACTAACTGCTTAGTGTTTGTTGTAGCCATTGTTAAATACAAAATTCTTTCAATACAAATTGCTAATCCTAGAATTAGGCAAACCAAAACGAAAGACATAAACCCAGGGCCACCCGCGATAAATTTATCTTTTACAACTTGGTGGAAGCTTTTTTCTGGAGCAGCAACTTCTTCCTCTGCAGGGGCAGCCTCTTCCATTGGTTCTTCTTCTATCATTGGTTCTTCTGTTGCAGCTTCGGCGGCCGAATCAGTCATTTCTTCACCACCAGCATCGGCAGTTACTTCTTCTGTAGTTGCTTCTTCTGATGCTTCTTCAGTTTGAGCATAAGAATTGGATACGTACCCGAAGTTTAAAAGGGCAAAGACAGCCAAAATTGAGAATAGCTTATTCATAATCTATTAGTGTTTGAATTGTTTACTTATTTATTTCAATTAATTAATTACTCATTATTCAGCGGAGAGAGAGGGATTCGAACCCTCGAAACCCTTTTGGGGTTTACACGCTTTCCAGGCGAGCCAGTTCAGCCACTCCTGCACCTCTCCTTTGTGCTTTAAATAACAGGAGTTACCTCTTAAAGCGGGCGCAAATTACAAAATTTTTGCAATCTTAAAAGCCTATTCGCAGTACTTAAACATTTGATGACATTTTATATTGTCAACTGTTCCTTAATTCTGGCTCTAATTCGAATGCTTTATTCATGTACTCCTGCGCTTTATCTAGCTGACCTACGTACTGATATGCTACTCCTAAATTCAACCAAAGTCGAGCATTTTCGGGGTCCAGTTGAACTCCTTTCTCAAACCATTTTATGGCTTCTTCATTATTTCCACTGATTGCATACGCGACTCCAATTTTCTGAACAATTCCATCTTCTTCTGGATTCAATTCGTTCGCTCTTAATAAATACGGTAGCCCTTTTTGGGGTTGCTGTAAGTCTTTACCGTACAATTCTCCAAGCTTTTCGTTTATCGAGGCATTTGCCTCATCATGCTTTAAGTACAACAGCAATGCTTCTTCAGCAATAGGATATTGACCGTCCGTAGTTGCTTCGTGAGCAACATATTGTAAATTCTGTAACGCATGATTGTGTCCCGGACTTAAAATGAGGCAATTTTTATAAAACCCGAGTGCGGTCTGATATTCATCTAACATACTGTACGCATTTCCGGATAACATCATTGGTGGAAAGTAATTTGGGTAAATTTCAAGCGACTTTTTTAGGTACCCCAAACCTTCTACAAGGTGTTTTTTCTTCTTAATATCTGAACGTTCTTCTTTTGCCAAATCAATTTTTGCTAACCCAGCGGCCATATTGCATTTTGCACTTTCAGATGATATTTCAACATCGGTTAATGCCAACGTCTCATCACTTTTCCAGGCAAAATTCCTATCCACTGTTTTAAATCCGTAACTCAAAACAACTACCGATGCCAAGGCAATTGACAATTTTTTGTTTTTCAATTTTGATAGCCCGTAACCAATCAGCACAGCCATTCCGATGGTAGGGACATACAAAAACCGTTCGTTCATAAATGTGCCTATCGGAAAAAGAATATTGGAATAAAGGATAAGGCCACCTATGTACGTAAAAACAGCAAAACCAATTACGTTTCTCTTTCTGAGGCCAATCAAACCAATAATAATTAGCGCAATGTGCGCCAAAACCGAAACGATAACCAAACCATTATCCCACTCAACAATTGGTATTTGAGTTGGGTAGTAATCATGAGTTAATGGATGAGGTAGAAACGTAAGTTTTAAGTAATAAACTAGAGTCAAGAAAATGGTTGCATATTGCTCGCTGCTACTTGCGTTCAAAAATGGGTTATTCATCAATTCTTTGGCAATTTCGGTTTTGGCTGACCCGATTACAGCAAAACGTATTGCTAAATACACCAGGGTCATTAACAAAAAAGGAAGGGCAGCCATTACAGCATCTTTTATACTTCTTTTCGGCATTAGCGTATAAATGGCTAACGGAACGAGGCCTACAAATACAACCGATGATTCTTTCGAAAGTAGGCTTAACAAAAAGAGAACAGAAGAAACAACCAACCAAATCGATTTCTTTTCTTGTAACCATTTTAAGACTCCAGCGAATGCCGCTATGGCCAATAATATGCTCATAAGTTCATCTCTACTTTTAATGTTAGCGACAACCTCTGTATGCAATGGGTGTGCAATAAAAATCGTCGTTGATACAAATGCGATTCCCGCTGATACAGTTGAACTAGCTGGAAAAAAAATCAATAAGACGTAAAATAAAAGAACACCTGTAAGCAAATAACAAAGCACATTGATAAAGTGATACATGGTGGGGTTCTCCCCAAATATTTCCCATTCTATTGCGTGCACCGCCATACTCAACGGGCGATAACGACCACCAGCAACCAAGTTTTTGTCCTTACCAAAAAAACCCGTCATGCTGTCGTGGCTAAAAATGTCTCCGATTCCAGAAAAACCTTGTTTGGTAAATTGGTTTTCAGTGATTACGATTTTATCATCCAGCACAAATTCGTGCGAAATTGTATTCGCATACAACACAAAAGCGAGAGCGCTTAATATTAGAATTGCGTTTTTATGTGATTTCCAAAAATTCATATTGAAAGTTCACCGCAGAGCGGCTCTATTAATTTTTGTTTGAGTTCTTTTTGACTCAAGTTTTGCCCCAACAAAAACATAGACTTCGTTACGGCAGACTCGAATGTCATATCCAAACCACCGACCACACCAAGCGATTTAAATGCGCCACTTGCCTCATATTTTCCTTGGTGCACCGTACCTCTATCGCATTGTGTAATATTCAAAACTATTTTTCCTTTTGAAACCTGCTCTTCAATTAAATTCAAAAACCAAGGTTCGGAGGGTCCGTTTCCTGAGCCGTACGTTCTTAAAATATACAGCTCATTCTCGTCATTATAAAAAGTCGCTTTTACCGTTTCTCTAGTAATTCCAGGAAACAGGTACAATACACCTACTTTATCCGAAAATGATTTGTGGGGTACGAAAGTTCCTTCTCTTTTAGGTAAAAAATGGTCGGACTCAAACTTTACCTCAACGCCAACATCGGCGAGTGGCGGATAATTAGGCGATTCAAATGCCTCGAAATGCTGAGTACTCGATTTTATGGTTCTATTTCCACGAAACAAAAACCCGTCGAAATAAATGCATACCTCTCCTCGTTTTTCTGCAAATAACTGTGGCAAGGTAGCAGCAATTTCAATAGAAGAAATTAGGTTTTCCTTTCCATCCGTTCGTAACATTCCAATAGGTAGTTGTGAACCCGTAATGACTACAGGTTTAGACAAGCCCTCCAGTGCAAAGCTCAAAGCCGAAGCGGTATAGGCCATGGTGTCTGTACCATGCAGAATTACGAAGCCATCGTATTGGCTATAGTTTTCTTCAATAATGGAAACTAAATTGGACCACAATTCAGGTGTAGCATTCGAACTGTCAATGGGTTCATCGAAAGAACTTGAATGGATATTAAAATTGAATCGTTGTAATTCTGGAATAGTTTCTAAAAGATGCTCCAAGCTAAACGGACGCAACGCCATAGACACAGGGTCTTGTATCATCCCTATGGTGCCACCTGTATATATAATGAGTATTGATGCGTTCAATTGTCCAGTCTTTCTATTGATTCAAAAGTAGTTTTACAATTCGGTTGGAAAAAAGATTTCGTTAGTATTTCTCTCTGTAATTCTTGAAACCTCTTCAATTAAAACTCCCTTTGTTTCTGCTAGCTTTCTTGCTATCAACGGAATATAACTCGGCTCATTTCTTTTTCCCCGATGTGGGTGCGGGGCAAGGTATGGGCTATCGGTTTCAAGTAAAAGATGCTCTAAATCAATGTTTTCTATCACTTTATCAAGGCCAGAATTTTTAAAGGTAAGCACTCCTCCAATTCCAAGTTTAAATCCTCCATAATTTAATATGTGTTTTGCTTGGTTAACATTACCCGTAAAACAATGAAAAACGCCGGTTAAGTTATCGTCATTTAATTCGTCAATGACCTCAAATATTTCGTCAAAAGCATCTCTAACGTGAATTACAATTGGCAATTTCAGTTTCTTTGCCCAGTTCACCTGAATTTCTAACGCCTGTTTTTGTTCACTTAAAAAGGTTTTATCCCAATACAAGTCAATGCCAATCTCACCTACAGCAACTGGTTGCTTGGTGTTTTTTGAGCTAAAAAGTTGATTTTCAACTACCGTTAGTTCGTCTAAATAATTGGAGTTTACTGAACACGGATGAAGGCCAAACATTGGATAAACGTTGTCGTGGTTCGCTGCAAGATTCTCTAATTTTTCTGAATGAGAAGCATCAATTGCAGGAAGTAGAAATCGACCTACACCTTGATTCTGAGCGGCCTCAATTACATCTTCAATGTCAGTTTCAAATTGATCAGAATAAATATGACAATGGGTGTCTGTAAATTTCATTTCGCAATAATAACAAGGTTTTAGCCTACTCTTAGTATCATTTTATGATGTGAAAAGACTCGACTGTAATAATTACTACATTTGCTAGAATGGCGAATTTTAAAGAGCGATTAAAAATGACGAACGCATATAAACATATCCTCTTGGGGGTATTAACAGTGCTTTTTGCTGCCTCTTGTAGCAATAACGATCACGTAGAAACACCACCTACAGAAAAAATTGTTGACCCTGATTTAGATGTCAACACAAAGGATAAAGCTCGATTTCAGAGAGCCAAAATTGTGTTTTTTGCATTGCCCTCACCTATTGAAACCGCTAGAATCTTAAAGAAATCTGGGGCTATTTACAACAAGAGTTTTTTAAACCCTTCTTCAAGCGTATCATCTTACACGACATCTGTGCAAAAAGCCATTGCTTTGGGCATTTATGTGGCGGATTTGAGTTATGCGAATTCATTTAAACAACAGCAAGATTGCCTTGAATACTTTTCTGCGGTTCAACAAATTTCAGAAGACTTAAGCCTAAGCAATATTTTTACTGCACAGTTTATCGAGCTTATTGAGCAGCACATTAACAATGAAGACTCTGTCTTAAAGTACCTATCTGATTCGTATTGGGAAGCAAACGCTCAACTTAAAGAAAACGAAAGAGAAAGCGTTGCCGCATTAGTTGCTGCTGGTGGCTGGATTGAAGGACTGCATATTGCTAGTTCGTTAGTTGATATCGATAATTCTGAAGACCAACTGGCTGATAGAATTGCGGAACAAAGAGTTTCACTCAAACAGTTGATAAAATATCTATTGTCTTTTAAAGACCCTAAAATTTTAGCTGAAATGACTCAAGATTTAAAGAAGCTTCAAAAAAGCTTTAATAAAATTGAAGTTAAAATTGAGCGTCAAGTAAAAACTGTTGATGTTGACGGCTTAGAAGTTGTTGGAAACAAAAAAGTTTATAAATACCCCGATGGCGTTTTGAAACAAATAGTCACTGAAATTAGTGAAGTAAGAACTAAATATATTTAATGGTTGCGCTATGAGTAAATTGGTCCTCAGTTTTTCGCTTTGCTTTGTTGTTTGTGCATTTTTTGCTTCAAGTTCACATGCACAATGTAAAAGATTTACAGAAAAACAATGCTTACCTAACCTTTCTCCATTTACTAACAATGGCCAAATAAATAATGCGACCTTATTTGAGGGAGATTCCGCTAGTTTAATAATGACTTTTTACTCCCTACTCGATTACCGTTTAATGGTATGTTCTCATAATGTATTAGGAGACTCCGTTCACTTTAAAGTTAGGGATAATGACGGCAATTTGCTGTTTAATTCTCTTGATGCTGGAAAAAATAATTGGGATTTTAGAGTGAATTCAACTCAGGATTTAATGGTAAGTGTTATCGCTCCAGAAGACTCTGAAAATATGACAGACATTCCGGCAAGTGGTTGTGTTTCAATAATTGTGGGTTTTAAAGAATAAATCAATAAACCTTAAATATTTTCAACCATCTCATCCGACTACCTATTCGAAATTGCCCTCTCCCTATTAGACGGTGTTGGTCCGAAAAGAGCCAAAAACTTAATTAAATACTGCGGTTCAGCCAAACAAGTCTTTGCGGAGAAAAAGAGTGTACTTCGCAAAATTCCAGATATTGGTTCTGTTGCTGTTAATTCTTTGACAAATAAAGCTGTTTTCGAGAAGGCAGAAAAAGAATTGAAATTCATTTCTGACACCGGCATACAGGTACATTATTACCAAAATGAAAGTTTTCCGAGGCGATTATTACATTGCCCAGACCATCCTATTGTTCTTTACTCGAAGGGAACTGTAAACATGAACGCTGACAAAGTTCTAAGCATTGTTGGTACGCGCAGGGCAACACCTTATGGAAAGGAAATAACAAATCAAATTGTAACTAGCTTCAAAGATTATAATATTATAATCTGCAGCGGTTTAGCCTTCGGAATTGACGCCCAGGCACATCAATCAGCAGTGCAAAATAATATTCAAACTATAGGAACGGTCGCACATGGATTAGACAAGGTTTACCCTAAAGAGCATACAAGACTTGCAAAAGAAATGGAGGAAAATGGAGGCCTTCTTACTGAATTTACTAGTGGGACGATTCCAAACCGAGAAAATTTTCCAAGAAGAAACAGAATAGTTGCAGGAATGTCAGATGCAACACTAGTAGTTGAGTCTAAAAGCAAAGGTGGTGCTTTGATAACAGCCTACCAAGCATCTGGATACAATAGAGATGTTTTTGCAATACCCGGAAAAGCAAATGACACTTTTTCTGAGGGGTGTAATTTGTTGATTCAAAAAAATGTTGCAGGACTAGTTTTATCAGCAGAGGACATTATTAAAGCCATGGGTTGGGAAATGGAGCCAAACAAAAAAACCACCCAAATGGAGTTATTAATTGACCTAACCGAAGATGAGTTGAAAATTAAAAGCGCGTTGGCAGAACAAGGCGCATTAAAACGAGATGAAATAGCAGCATTAATCGGTTCTTCAAGTAGCAACCTAGCAACGTGTCTTTTACAACTTGAACTAAAAGGTGTAATTAAAAGCCTTCCCGGTAACGTGTACAAATTATAAGTCGCAATTACATACCTTTACTGACACGCTTTAAATTTTTCTTGCTAAATGAAACACCTAATTTTATTTCCTTTAGTTCTTTCGATTACATTTTTTTCAGTTAATGCGAATGGACAGGTCGGCATTCAAACCGGCGCAGTTTCTCTAGAAATTAAAACAATTGATGTAAATAATATTGCCATAAATGGGGTAACTAAAGACGCTCAAGTAGTTATTGATGCAAATCAAAACTTATCCACACTAACTTTTGACCCCACTACTATAAAGTCGGACAATTTAGAATTTGATGAAGCACTTCAAGAAGCTGAATACGCTCCGTTTATTGTTGAAATGGTTTTAGATCCCTTTGAACTCAATGCTATAAGCGTAAGTAAAACTCCTGCAACCATAACTTGCGTGGCCATTATTAATGGAATTGTCGAAAAATTGCCCATTCAACTCACATCGAACATGCAAGTAGGAAGTAACTCTCAGTCTTATTTAATTACGGGAACAGGTCTAATATCACTAAATCTGTTTGGCTTAAAAGAAAAACTTCCTATGCTAAAAGAAGATATTCAGTTTCGATTGACTCAAAACATAACTGTTTCTGCCAGATAGCCAACCTAATTCTTTTCGAGCCGTATCATAAAATACCCATTACACCTTATATAGTTGAAAAAGACGATAGCATATTCTATTTTTTTGGTTTTTACTATTGCTGCTCAGGTAGTTTCAGGAACGACATTAGAAGTAAAGGGATTCGTTAATCAATTTAACAGTCCAGTAGGGTTCCATAAGGTTTATTTCACTGGTTCTGGTTTTCAAACATATACCACAACAGATAATCTAGGTAAGTATAGCATTTTGCTTCAGGCAAACAATTCGAATGGCGTATTTGCCGCATTTACCATTAATTGCCTTGGTGACACTCTTTCTGCCTTCAAAGAGTATAATTCCCAATCTACTAGTTTCGAAATAGTTTTTAACCGCTGTGCCTCTGTTCAACGAACTACAGTTAAAGGAATTGTTACATACCAAGGAAGGCCAATGCCCAATCAAAAGGTCAAATTTTGTTTCAATTCGCCGCAAGCGATTGCTGATAGCGCTGTCACAGATAGCAATGGTTTGTACATTAAAACAATAGTTTCAGCAGCTCAATCTAGTGGGCTTCTTTATGCCATCACTACAAATTGTGATGACCAAGAAATTCAACAAAGTTCATTTTACAATATTGAAGACACCACGGAGTTGAATTTTAATTATTGCAACGGCGGAAACTTCAAAATACTTACAGGAAGGGTAATTAACAACCAATTGAAAATGAAAAAAAATGACTTTCATTTACGCCTATATCAACAAAACAAACAAAATCAGCAATTAGAATTTCTTGCAAGTACTGAATCCGATATTGAAGGAACCTTCATGTTTTTATTAAACAGAGACAGTAAATATTTAATTAAAGCCACCCCAAATAAAGGCACTCCTGCAAGGCCATCTTATTATGGAGGATCTCCACTTTGGAGTCAGGGTTCAATCATATCACTTGGTAATGATTCAGTAAAAATCATTAATATACCCGTCGCCCCTATGGCATTAAACTACGGTAATTCTAGTATTGCTGGTTTTGTGTTGGATACTCGTGAAAACAAGGAAGAAAATCACTCGGTTTACCTTCAAAATTCAATTGGGCGAATAATTGACGTAGGAAATTGTGAGGAAGATGGCTCGTTTATTTTTAATAATATTCCTGAAGGAACCTACACCCTTTACACCGATGTAGTTGGTTTACCAACCAACCCTATCGATATTACTATTAATGATTCAGAGCAAGCAACCGACTTGAAAATTATAGTTAATAAAAAAGAAGTGACCCATGAACTAATACTATCCAAGGGCGAAATTGAAACTACAACAGGTTTCGTTGAACTCTTTCCAAACCCGTTCCAAAATGAAATCAATTATACGGTAACCGATAAGCATGAGAAACAAATACAAATAATTGATATATCAGGAAAAATTATTTTTGAGGCAACCTTTCCTCCCTTTTCATCGTCTATAATACATACGACCCTCTGGGAAAGAGGATTTTATGTAGTAAATGTTTTTGAAAATGGTCTTCTTATCGATACCAGAAAAATAATCAAATAACAAATGCGAATAGTAGTAAAAGACAAGGTTTTAAAGGCGTGCAAGAGAGGCGAGCGAATGGCTCAACAGGCTCTTTACAAAGCATGTTTTCAGCCCTTACTTAATATTTGCATGCGTTACAAAAACAACGAAGAAGATGGAGTTGCAATTCTAAATGACGCATTCCTAAAAATTTTAACGAACATAGAATCTCTTGACCCTAGTATCCCTTTTGAAGCATGGGCAAAACGTATAACTATTAATTGTTGTATCAACGATTATAGGAAACTGCGTTCTAAACCCGAGGTGCTCTCATACGACGACGAATACGTTCGTGAGCCAAGCATTCACGCTTTTGAAATAGAAGAGGAAGATCACGTAGGCATAACACTAAAGAAGCTCAAGGAACTACTCAAGAAAGTTCCCGCTAGTTCTCAAGAAGTGTTTCAACTATACATACTAGAAGGCTACAGTCATAAAGAGATTGCAGAAATTCTAAAAATTTCGGAAGGAACCTCAAAATGGCATTTGAATAATGCTCGGGGTAAATTGAAGGAAATGATAGTTGATTCACAGAATAGAATTAGTAGAATAGCTTTATGAGCCTAAACCCAATAGATAGGCTATTTAAGTCCGCTTTTCGCTCTGAAAATTATACGTATAAAGACGCGTACTGGAAAGATATGGAAGCTCAACTCGGAACCACTTCTGGTGGTTTTAGGATTCAAAAAGCCTTGGGTTTTATTGCTGTTTTTACTTTTCCATTTCTCTTTAGCTCTAACTCGATTAAGTTAGAAGATACAGCTTTGGTTTCTAATGATTTAGCGCAAGCAACTGTTACCGTGGCAAATACAAATCCTACTAATCTAAAGAAGCAATCGGATATTGAACAAGCGGAAACTACTGTTGAAGAGGTTGTTGTAGTGAAATCAACAGTAAATTCTGTAAACAACGGTTTTAAACATTCTGAAAAAAGCGTTCGCAAAACGATGTTCAACTCCGAAAAAAATTCCGCTTTAAGAATTGCTCAGGAGTCCTATTTGTCTAATAAAACGGATATTGAAGAAGCGCCAACTTCTACTGATAATTCAATTTTAACGGACGTAGTATCGAATAACTCTCAAATTGAAATGGAAAAATTAAAATCGATTTCACTTTCTTCGTTGAATGAGCCGCTATTTAATGAAATCGACCAAAGCTTTCTTACTGACAAAACAGAGTTCGGTCAGAAGGTGAAAAAAACATCACTTATGCAATTCTTCATTCAAGGTGGTGCCTATTATTTACAATTGCAACAAGGTAATTTCGAGCAGAACACCATTCCTGAAGAATTTGAAACCCAATACAATTCATTTAACTTAAGTGGTGGAGAAATTGTTGTTGGTATAAAGCACAAAGGATTTACGGTGGCTTCTGGAGTTGGTGTTTCTAACTTATCAAAAACCTATTCTTACAAGTTCTCTGACAAAACGACAACCGAAGAAGTCCAAATAGAGTCCAATACCTACTTGGAAAGTGTAGATTCAACTTTTTCTCATTATCAATATGAGGAAACCCACAATGCTGGTTCTTCGAGCTTTGGAATTGAAGAAGCTGTTTATTACATTGACTCAAACTTTGTGACTGAATACGATACAACCGTTTCGCAAAACTCAACTACTACCGATCACAACGTTGCTCTTGCTTATCAATTGAACTATGTGAGCATTCCTGTTCAAGTTGGTTATGAAATTGAATACAAACGTTTTTTTGCATATGCCAATGTGGGTATCCAACTGGGTGTATTGTCTAATTATAATGGCTTTAAGTATAACCAAGAATCTGAAGAATTAAAAACCATCATCACTTCAAAGGATTTAAACCATATAACATTAAGTTACCAGTTGTCGGTTGGAGTTGGTTATAATATTACTCCAACCATTTCGGTAATTGGTCAACCTATTTACTCCAGCACACTTGTTGGCGCGTTTAAAGACATAAAACCCCAAAACATTTCAGGTCTTGGTGGTAAAGTTTCTTTGCGGTATCAGTTTTAAACAACTGACAATCAGTGCAATAAATTTTTTTAAGCTTTATACCAAACCTTTTCTAAACCTACGGTCATTCTATTGAAAGACGTCTAACTTTATATTTACTAAAACTTTAAAAACAAAAAAAATGAAAACTCTTAACACAATTATTTTAAGCTGTGTGGCTTTGTTCGGTTTTTATACCTCAAATGCACAGTACACCGCAACAATTACGGGAACTTTATTGGGCATGAAGGCTGGTGACACCTCGGCGGTCTATGTCGATTCGCTTGGTGGAAATGTTGGATTTTATAACGCAATGGATTTTACATCGGGTGGCCCTGGAGCACAGGGTAGGTATTCCGTATCTATTTCCACCTATAACGACCCTCAAACTTACTGGGTTTGGACAGTCGATTGTAAAGGCGATACACTGCAAGACTCAGTGACCATTTCTTCACTAAGAAGACAAGTAATCGTGAATTTCAATTATTGCAATTCAACACCTCCACCAACCCCAGCCCTATCTACAGTTTCAGGAAACATCAACGTTAGCGTTCCTTTGCGTGGGTTAGCAAGTAGCGCGACTGCTTTACTTATCAAAAACGATAACGGACTTTTGACTGCTGTTGATACTGTGGTTGTAGGCCCAAGCGACAGTGGAACATACTCTTTCACCATTGCTGATAGCAACAGTACTCACATGGTTAAAGCATACTTAAATGCTGCTGACCCTGATTTTGGAAATCACCTACCAACTTATGCTACGGGTGCATTAAACTGGTCTAACGCTGTTGTGATACCTACAGGTGGTAACCAAACGTACAATCACAATATAAACCTAGTGTCTGGCAGCAATCCTGGCGGCCCTGGTTTTATTGGTGGACTTGTTTCACAAGGAGCAAACAAAAATGCTGCTGAAGGCGACCCAATTGCAAACGCACAAGTAATGGTAATGCAAAACGGAAATCCTGTTGCCTACACTCGTTCTGCTGCTGATGGAAAATTCAAAATTGAAAACCTTGCTTACGGAACTTACACAGTTTATACTGAAATCCCTGGTTTAACTACAGTAACGACCGATGTTACTTTAAGTGCTGAAAAACCTAGTGAAGAAGGTGTAAAAGTTTCCGTGACCTCTGCTGGTGTAACTACTGATGTTGAAGTAGTTCAGTCCATCAATGAAATCGTTTCTTCTGCTTGGTCTGGTTTTCCAAACCCTGTATCAGATAAGCTTACGATTTCTTTAGGAACAAGCGTTTCTAACGTTTCTGTTACAGTTGTTGATATCACAGGTAAAACTATTGATTCTATTTCTGCTAACGATGCTGAGACAATTGAAGTACCAATGTCAGACTTGACTTCAGGTACATACTTTATTCAGGTTCAGACTGCTGATGCTGCTAAAACATTCAAAGTAACTAAGCACTAGTATTTTGTTTAAGAAACTTCAACTATTTCTACTTTCAATACTAATTTGGAGCGGCGCTTTTGCCGCTCCAATTATTGTTGAAGGAACGGTTACCAGTGGTTCTATTCCTGTAAGTACTGGAATGCGTGTTCAGGTGTCCTATAGTAATAACAATGATACCATTGCATTTACTGATTCGCTAGGCCATTACGAGGTAACCATTTATCCTTCTCTTTCAAATGGATTCATTGAAGTTTCGTACACTAACTTTAGGTGTATCCCAACTGACACTGCAAAAAACCAAAGCAGATTCACTCCAAACGACACCGTCATCAATATTGACATAAATAGTTGCGTAACCACTCCACCAGTTCAACATTTTGTAATTAAAGGAAATGTATTTAACCGTCCACAACCGCTTTCTGCAATAATGGTCAGATATACCATTAATGGCGGCACCACGGATTCTGTTTTAGTAGATTCAAACGGCTTTTTTGCGCGTCAAGTTTCTGTCACTGGGGCTGGAAATGTATTTGTTGAACTCACAGACTGTAATGGAACTAATCAGCAACTTTCTCTCCCATTTTCTCCCGGAGATAGTCTCGACTTTAATTTCAACTATTGTCCGCCTCCACCCAATAATTATTCGGGCACTATTAAATTCAATAGCCAAATAATGACATCCAGTCAGGTTTATCTCTTGAGGTATGAATACGATTTTACGAAACAAAAAATGGTTTTCGTTGATACCGTTTCATTGGATAGAACTGGATTATTCACATTCCCCAAAAAAGTACCTTCAGAGTATTTGCTTAAGGCTATTCCTAAATCTAATAATGATGGATTTGTTGCTACTTACTATCCTTCTGGGGTATTATGGTCAGGTAATTCCAGTTTTTCAATTGGTCCGCACACAGCAAACCCATCCAGTATAGAAATCAACCTCATTGCCAAAAAACAACTTAGTGGAAACGGCAAAATATCGGGTACTGTGACTATAGCAAATGAACTTCAAACGCCTGGTTTTTCAGGCACTGGAATCTTACTTCTCGATGAAAATGAAAACCCAATCAGTCACACTTATGCTTCGAACGGATTGTTTGAATTTAGAAACCTGCCAATTGGAAAATATTTGGTGTGGCTAGACCAATGTGGAATTCCGACCACACCAATACAAGTAGAATTATCCGCTTCCACCGAAGAGGTTACCGATGTTTCGATTACCGGAAATCAACTCGGTATTGGGTCTGAATTGTTTGTGGGTAAAGAAGAATTAGCACCTGTTCGTACTCTTGTGGCTTTCCCAAACCCCTTCAGGAATCAACTAAATATTGATGTCCTGGAAAACACCCAGATTGAGTTAATTAATGCTCTGGGACAAAAAATTGGAGATTTCAATTTAACTACGGAACAAGATAATATCATCAGTACCGAAGACTGGCCAAAGGGTATTTATTTTTTAAACGTCCACTCAAAAAGCGAAGATTATAGTATAAAACTACTTAAGAAGTAAGCGGAAGCGAAAGCATTAATGAATCCAAATAGGCAGCTGATAGAGGCCTGTATAAAAGGCGATAGAAAAGCTCAAGAAGAGCTTTATAAGTTTTGCTTTAGCCCATTAATTAGTATTTGCTATCGGTTTGCTAACAGCAAAGATGATGCAGCGGCCCTTCTTAACGAGGCGTTTTTTAAAATTCTTGAAAACGTAGAAAAACAAAATCCAAAGGTGCCTTTTATGGCTTGGGCAAGAAGGGTAACCGTTAATCATTGTATTAATGAATACCGAAAAGACCAAACGCGTAAAAAACATGTTGAAGTTGCCGAGGACGAAACCTTGGAGAAACATGGGATACATGAAATTGAGTTAGACGAGGATGGAATGTACTCCGCCGAGGCCCTTGAATTGGTAAAAAAAGAAATACTGAATCTTCCAGCAACTACTCAAGAGGTTTTCCAACTATTTATTTTGGAGGGGTTATCGCATCAAGAGATTGCGGATAACTTGGGAATGAAAGAAGGAACTTCGAAATGGCACGTAAACAATGCCCGAAAAATATTAAAGGATGTGCTTAAAGGCTCATTGAAATTTGTATCAAGTCTAGTATTATGATAGATAACGACATAGATAATTTATCACGCGCGGCATTTCCGAAAGGAGATGTAGCTTTTGATGCCAAGTATTGGGATCAAATGGGCGCTATGATAGATCAACGAAAGAAAAAAAGAGGCTTCATTTTCTGGTGGGGTGTAGGCGCAAGTGCAGTTCTAATTACTCTTGCGACTGGCGTATATTTATTCGCCCCCAAAGCAGATAATTTAAATAACAAGAAAACCGCTGCGATGATTAGCGAACTGAGTGCCACTAAACCTAGTTTAACTAAACCTAAGTTGGAAAAAGCAGCAATTGAATTAAATAATGAAAATGAAACCGTCACACCTAATTCAAACGGAAAAACAGTTGAAAGAACTGATGCTCCGAAATTTGAAGTAATTGAATCGTATAATAATCCTTCAGCAAATACTGAAGTTGCGCCATTACCTAATGAAATAGAAGAAAAAAAGGCTAAGCCTACTGTTGCTGTTGCTGTCCCAATTGAGTCGTTAGTCGATTTAGAACCTGAGCAGGTAAATTCTGAAAATATTACGGAACCTGAAATAGCTTATAATACAGAAAATATCGAAAGTAGCTTTACAAGTGAAGAGGATGATAAATCAAATGTTATGAGGCCAGAGTCTCAAAATTTTATCGCCGTTGAGGAAAATTCTACCAACAAAAATGCAATTGCTTCAATAATTCCTCTTTCCGCAATTATTCCTTTTGAATCAAACTCCGATAAACTGAGTTTAATGGAGGTTGCAGATGAGCCAGACGACTATGAAACAGAATTTGGTTCTCCTGTAAAAGATGAAATTAAGCTGAAATACTTCATTACCCCTGTAGTAGGTTATCATTCATCTTTAAAGCAAAAAAACACCGAAATTCAAGATGGAAGTTCATCTTACCGGCTCGATTACGGTACAGTGAACGACTTGCAACTTGGTGTTGTTGGTGGTATAAAATACAAAGGAGTTGTAGCTGGAATTGGTGTTAATTTTAATCAATTGAGCGGCAACCTAACGGTTGAAGCATCCACTATTAAGACCAATATTAATCAAGACATATCCTCAAGAGAAATTATTGACAGAATAGACAGTACGCTCATTAAAACTCCGGTAATTCGTGTTCCTGTTGGTTCTGATATCGTATTTCAATCGGGAACCCCTGAGTACTCTCTTGACACTTCTTTCTCAACGGTTTACGATACCACTACAACTTCTGAAGACGTTGTAATCAATACTTCGTCCAACATGAATTACCAATTACAGTACGCATATATCCCCCTGTTTATCGGCTATGAGTATCCCATAAAAAAGTGTTTTGTGGGCGGTAGTTTTGGTTTAGACCTTGGGGTTTTAGTGAATGCCCGTGGTGAGTTCTTTGACAACGAAACAAATCAAGTAGTGAGCTTATCGGGAAGTGATTTTGCAAACAAAACCACATTGGCTTTTAATGTTGGATTGACTTTCGGATATTACTTAAAGCCTAATATGGCACTAACGGTTCAGCCGAATTTAAGACAGCAAACCATAGCGCCATTAAAAAACAAAGACCTCCCAGCAACGAGACTAGGAGGCCTTTTAGGGTTAAGATTCGAGTTCTAAAAATCGAATTTAATACCTTGTGCCAATGGCAATTCTGTTGAATAATTGATGGTGTTTGTTTGTCTTCTCATGTATGCTTTCCATGCATCAGAACCAGACTCACGGCCACCGCCAGTTTCTTTTTCTCCACCAAATGCTCCACCAATTTCAGCGCCCGATGTTCCAATATTTACATTGGCAATACCACAATCTGAACCAGCTGCAGATAAAAACCGCTCTGCTTCGCGCATGTTTGTAGTCATAATAGCTGAAGAAAGACCTTGTTTTACACCATTCTGAATAGCAATTGCTTCTTCCAATTCGCTGTACTTCATCACGTAAAGAATAGGAGCAAAAGTTTCGTCTTGAACAATTTGCATTTCGTTTTTCGCTTCTGCGATTGCAGGCTTTACGTAACACCCAGATTCGTATCCTTCACCAGAAAGCACTCCGCCTTCCACCAAGATATTTCCTCCAGAAGCTTTTACTTGCTCCAAAGCATCGTTGTACATTTTTACAGCATCAGTATCGATAAGTGGACCAACGTGATTTGTCGTATCCAATGGATCGCCAACTTTTAGTTGCTGGTACGCAGATTTTAGCTTATCGACAACTGTATCGTAAATGCTGTCATGAATAATCAATCTTCGGGTAGAAGTACAACGTTGACCAGCAGTACCTACAGCACCAAATACAGCTCCTATGACAGTAATATCAATGTCAGCCTCAGGTGTAATTATTATCGCGTTATTTCCTCCCAATTCAAGTAAAGAGCGCCCTAATCGTTTGGCTACTTCTGCGCCAACTATTTTTCCCATCCGGATGGAACCCGTTGCTGAAACCAAAGGAATTCGTGTGTCTTTGGTCATTAATTCACCCACTTTATAATCGCCATTGACGATACAGCACAATCCTTCTGGTAAATTATTCTCCTCCAATACCTCGGCAAATAGCTTTTGACAAGCTACTGAACACAATGGTGCTTTTTCGGATGCTTTCCAAACGCAAGTATCGCCACTGACCCAGGCAAGTGCAGTATTCCAGCACCAAACTGCTACAGGGAAATTAAACGCTGATATAATTCCGACAACACCAATAGGATGCCATTGCTCGTACATTCTGTGTCCCGGTCTTTCGGAGTGCATGGTTAGCCCATACAACTGTCGAGACAAACCAACTGCAAAGTCGCAGATGTCTATCATTTCTTGAACTTCACCCAAACCTTCTTGGTACGATTTACCCATTTCATAGGTAACCAACATTCCGAGCGCTTCTTTTTTCTCTCTTAGTTTTTCGCCAAACAAACGCACAATTTCTCCACGTTTTGGCGCTGGAATCAAACGCCATTCTTGAAATCCTTTTTGAGCCTCTTGAATTACTTTTTCATAATCATCAGCAGTTGTTACCGACACTTTACCAATTAACTTTCCATCTATTGGTGAATATGAAGATATGTAGTCCGAACTTGACAACCAATTTTTACCTGTACTGGTTCCTTGGTTCAGCTCTTCTATTCCTAGTACCTTTAATGTTTCAGAAATATTCATGTTCAATCTTTGTTTTCGTCTTTATTATTTGTGTTTTCATCTTGCTCTAATTCGTGAGCAACAATTTTAGATTCAATATCTACAGGGTGAGCCACTTTAAACTCCTGTGAGTCTTTCATAAAACGGCTTGTTGCTTTTAAGATTCCCGGTAAATTTTCTTCTTTATCTCTAGTCAGCAAAGCTAATGTCATTATTCCACTACTGATAAGAATCATGTACAATAAAACGCCATTATCGAACAACGAAACCGAGTATTCTGATGGAATACTGAAAAAGAGCATTATCGTGATTAAACCTCTAGGTGAAACAAAGAGCGAGGGTAACATAAATGAGTTGGCAAATAGCCTAAAAAACAAGTAGCGAATAATGAAAAGAACGCCCAGGAATATCAATGCCAAAATGAGAACTTCAATGTTGATTAATGAGGCTATTGCTATGCTCATGCCAAAGACAACAAAGAAAAATGTTCGAACAACAAAGGAGGTTTCTAACGTAATAACTTTAAAATAATCGAGCGTTTCAGCAATTTTTTCATCGTTAGCGTGCTTCTTCATAAAACCAATAAAAAACAGTTTGTGGTTATTAATCAGCAAGCCAAAAAACAAAATGATAAGCAGCGAACTAATGTGCATCAATTTACCTACCGCATAAAGCATCATAAGCACAGAAATCAAGAGAAACAGCTTGGTATTCGAATTGATTTTTTGAAAAACGTAGGTCAAAATATAGCTCAATACAATAGCTACCAATAAAGTTAGGCCTATGTTGAGCAAGATTGCACTTGCAATGCTTTCACCTTCTGGTGCATTGTAACCTTGCAAAACAAAATAGAAGGTCATAATGCCCAATATATCCGAGAATGTTGACTCATAAATCAAAAATTCTTTTGGCTCCTCAGTAAGGTTTACTACACTTGGAATTACAATGGCGCTACTTGTAATAGCCAACGGAATCGCATATATTAAAGCGCTTTTTAATTCGGCTACAAAAAAGAACTGTACAAGAAAGGTGAAAGCTGCTGACGTAACAAATAACGCGCAAAGCGCAACTACAAATGACTTCCAAATGATTGGCCATTTTTCTTTAGTTAATTCCAGATCTAATGCCGCCTCCAAAACAATCATAACCAAACCAACAATTCCCAATAACTCAAGTATTGGAAACCAGTTTGTACTCTCCAATGGGCTATCGAAATAATCCAAAGATTGGGTGATTAAAATCCCTGTTCCGATGAGCATAATGACAGAAGGAATATTGGTTTTCTTAGCCAACACATTGTATAGATAGGAAACGATAACCAGGCCACATAAAACTATGATTAGAATGTACGGATTAACTCCCATTATTTAGCTTTTTCGGACGAAATTAGAACCGGAATACTCTTTGCTATTTGCCGCGCCAAGTTAGGCATATTCTCTACAATGATATCTTTTTGGTTATTCACCGTACTTGAAAAATAAGTGCGCGCCACTCCAGAAAAAATTTCATGCTCGTGGGTATAAATCGAATAATGCACTTTTATTTCTCGCTGATATTCGTCGCCTTCAAATGCTCGATAATCCAACCCAGCCATTGGTCCAATATCGAATTGATTGATGAATACATACAACACCGACCCATACTTTCCGTGTAAGTATGTAAACAGCTCTTCATCGTTAATTTTTCGAGCCATAAAACGCTCCTGACCGTCATTATCACTTTTTATTTGGCCGTTTTCCATTCTTGTACCGTGTGGTTTTGGTTTTTCTTCCTCTTTTTTCTTGAGCTTAGGCAGGTTTATCTTTTTCGGAGCTTCTTCTGGTTCTTTTTGTAACACTCGGTATTCCCCGCTTGACTTACTATAAACTGTATAAAGGTCTTTTTTTCGATCTTCATCATCTACCAACAATCGAATTACTCTGTACTGCGCATCCGTTTCTATGAACAATAAATTATCGAGTCCTTTACGGAAATTCCCTACAATTTGCTTGTAGGTTGTGCCATCAGTTTGGCCAATACTTCGGTCAATACTAGAACGGTACATCATAGGTTCAAAAGGAATGACCATTAAAGTTGGTTGCGCCGCAGGTGTCCAAACAGTATCGTCCTTAAACTTGGCTACTTTGTTTTGAAACGCTCCTAAGGTTTCGTCTTGTGCAAACAACAGGCTTGCCGAAAAAAGCACCAAAACGGTAAATAGTAAACGAGGTTTTATCGTAGAAATCATAGGCTAAAATTAGCAGGCCTAATCAAGCTTTGTGCCTTATTAATAAGGCTTTTGTTCACAGCAAATTGTGGTTTGAAAACGTGCAGTTCGTTAATTGAACATTTTAAGTACGTCGTTACCGTTTGCCAACACAAAAACGGCTAACAAGAAAATGATTCCAGCCATTTGAGCGTATTCTAAAAACTTCTCATTCGGCTTTCTACGCGTAATCATTTCGTAAAGGGTAAACATTACATGCCCCCCATCTAAAGCAGGAATCGGGAGTAGATTCATTACTGCCAACATTACACTTAAAAAAGCGGTGATTTCCCAAAACGATTGCCAATCCCAAACCGGAGGAAAAAGACCGCCAATTGTACCAAAACCGCCAACACCTTTATATGCGCCTGTGCTTGGTGTAAAAATTAGTTTCAGTTGTTTTAAATAACCATTGATTTGGTTCGTTGCTTTGGCAACACCTGCCGGAAAAGCAGCAAAAAATCCAAATTCCTTCGTTTCTAATTCGTAGTAACCTAGTTTCTGTAAATCTTCAAGACCCAATAACGTGTTTAACACACCTATTTGACCTTTTTCGTTGATGGTGACTTGTTTGTTTAGCTCCTCTCCATCCCGCTGAATGGTAAGTGTAACTTCAGCTCCTTTATAGCCTTGCAACTGTGCCTTGTATTCATCAAAATAATTAAACCGTTCACCGTTGATAGCTACTACAATATCCTTGGGTTGTAAACCAGCTTCAAGGTTGTGACTCTCTTCCGGAACAGCCGAAATAATGAAGGGCATTCGATATAAAAACAACAATTTTTTCTTGTTGTCAATCAGCTTTTCAATGAAATCCTCAGGTATAGTAAGGGATTCAACTGCGCCACCTTCTCTTTCTACTCTTACGTTACCGCCAAAAAGCATTTCGCCGGTAATAGCTGAAAAACGCTCTACTTTGTTTCCGTTGATGTCTAAAATCTTATCTCCGTTCAGAAATCCTATATCTTCAACAATTGGATCCATAACCCAAACTCCATCAGTAAGGTTTTCGTTCGGTAAGTACTTTTCGCCCCAGGCAAATAAAACTAGAGAGTGAATAAACATGGCTAAAATCACGTTTACCGTAACTCCACCCATCAGAATAATAAGTCGTTGCCAGGCGGGTTTACTTCTAAATTCCCATGATTCTGGTTCGTTTTTAAGTTGGTCGGTATCCATAGACTCATCTACCATTCCGGCAATTTTCACGTAACCGCCAAGGGGTATCCAACCAATTCCGTATTCGGTTTCGCCTCTTTTGAACTTAAAAAGGGAAAACTTCCAATCAAAGAACATGTAGAACTTTTCTACTCTAGCTCCGAAATACTTAGCGGGTAAAAAGTGTCCTAGCTCGTGCAGTACAATAAGAATTGACAAACTCAAAAAGAATTGTGCTGCTTTTATTAAAATTTCTTCCATGGATTATTCTTTGAGCGCGCAAATTTGCGCATTTGGTTCAAGGTGACGAAATATTCTGCGATGAATATGCAGGGTACTGGATAAAAAAGGTTAATCCAAACCTTTGGAAACGAGTTCTGTAGCACGCACTCTGGCGTCGATATCCGTTTGTACGTAGTCATCGTAGCTCGGTTTTCCAACAAAATCAACCAATTCCATCGTTTTTTCATTGATGGCTGCTATGTCCAAAAACTTGATTTTATCTTCCAAAAATGCTTGAACGGTGACTTCGTTCGCTGCATTTAAAACACATGCGGCGTTTCCTTTTTTATCAAGGGCTTGAAATGCTAAATCAAGGTTTCTAAAGGTTTTTCTATCGGGCTGCTCGAAAGTAAGTGTAGGGTAATCCATAAAATTGAACCGTGGAAAATCGCTCGATATTCTATTCGGGTATGCCAACGCATACTGAATAGGAAGTTTCATATCGGGCAATCCCATTTGGGCTTTCATACTTCCATCTTCAAACTGCACAATGGAATGAATTATAGACTGGGGATGAACAATTACGTCGATTTGGTCGGTTTCCAGCGCAAATAACCATTTAGCCTCAATCACCTCTAGGCCTTTGTTCATAAGACTTGCAGAATCAATAGTAATTTTTGCGCCCATGTCCCAATTGGGATGTTTGAGAGCTTGCGCTTTCGTAACCGATTTTAAATCATCAATTGATTTACCTCTAAATGGGCCTCCTGATGCGGTCAGATATATTTTCTCAATTTTATTGTGAAACTCTCCTGCCAAACACTGAAAAATTGCAGAATGTTCAGAGTCAACTGGGTAGATATTCACTCCTTTCTCACGCGCCAATTGAGTTACTATTTCCCCGGCTACAACCAAGGTTTCTTTGTTGGCTAGAGCAATATTTTTACCCGCATTTATTGCCGCTAAAGTTGGCTTTAATCCGGCATAGCCCACTAACGCTGTAAGCACAACATCAATCTCACTCATTTCAACTACCTGAGCTAAGGCATTGGAACCGGCAAAAACTTTAATGTCTTCGTCCCAGAGTGCATCTTTTACCTCCTCAAACTTGGACTCATCGGCAATTACTACAGCGTTGGGTTTAAACTGCTTTGCTTGTTCAATAAGCAGTTTAGCATTTCTGTTTACAGTTAGTACTTCAACCACAAATTTATCAGCGTGAGCAGCAATAACTTCTAATGCTTGAGTTCCGATACTTCCACTGGAGCCTAGTATGGCAACCCCTTTTGGCTTTTCTTCTTCCATATTGCCGCAAAAATAGCCTTTTGGCTTGGCCTCAAATCAAGTATTTAACCCACTTTAAAATAAAAACCGAATACTTTTGTTCTAATACGATTATGCGATTTTTCACCCTTTTTACAGTTCTACTTTCAAGCCACTTTGCCTTCGGACAAGCAGTTCCTATTGGTCAGTGGCAAGACCACCTTACTTACAGTAGGGTTGATTTTGTGGAATTGGCAAACAACAAAGTTTACGCAGCATCAGAATCTGGGGTCTTTTCTGTAGAGCCTACCGAAAGTTCCATTAATCGTTTGAGTACAATAAACGGGCTATCTGGCATTAAAGCTTCAAGTATAGGAAGCGCTGGAGAAGGGTCTGCGCTATTTGTGGGATACGAAAATGGTGTAATTGATGTAATTACTGGTACTGCCATTATTCCGGTTGTTGATATAGAGCGATCAACTATTATTGGCAACAAACAAATCAACCACTTTAACTTTTATACAGACGAAATCTGTTATGTAAGTACAGGTTTTGGTGTCTTACAGTACGATGTGAAGCGTAACGAGATTAAAGAAACCTTCTTAATTGGAGAGGGTGGAGCTTATTTGTTTGTGAATGGGACAGCAGTTTTCGAAAACAAACTGTGGGCTATTACAGACTCTGGGGTGTATAGTGCAAACCTTGATTTAGATTTATTTGACCCTTCAAGTTGGTTAAAAGACCCCTTTTTTAATGACTCTATTCCAACCTATCGACATATAGGAAGTAACTCACGTGAATTATTTGTGAGCCTAAGGGTTGAAGGGTTTCAAAATGACAAGCTTTTTCAAAAGACAGCAACAGGATGGGAAGAAGTATTCACCCAAATGCAAGAAGATTATAATGACCTCCACATTACAGATAATTATGTTGCGATTGCAAATAGTACTAGTGTTGAAGTGTACAAATCTGGAGATCTAAGCAGCCAGCACCAGCGCGTCTTTTCTTATAACGACAAAGGAATATTTCCGATTTCAATAAAGTATAGTACTGCGGGTGAAATTTGGGCCGGAACACTAGAAAATGCCTTGCTGAGAAGCACAAACCCATTTGATGTTCAACAATTGCTTATCAAGGGTCCGGTATCTACCAAGGCATTTAGGTTAAACTACTCCTTTGATGAAATTTACGTGAGTGGCGGTGGCCATTCTGACATTCAAGTAAGAACTAATACGAGAGCAGAGGTTTCCGTATTCGATGGCAGCGAGTGGACTCTGTATTCTTCAAAAACTGTTTCTGCATTAGATTCTATTGAGGATATTCTTAATGTTTCCGTGGACCCTACAAATACTTCTGTGCTAGCCGCAGCTAGCATGAACAATGGCGTTCTGTTGTTAGAAAATGGGTTATTAAAAACAAGATACGACTTCAAAAACAGTCCGCTTGAAGAGCTGCCTAACTCAGAGGCAACGTTTGTGACTGGTGCCCAATATGACGCAAATGGAAATCTATGGCTATCGAATAGCTTAGTAAGCGCCCCAATTAAAGTGCTTACTGCAGATGGCGTATGGCATGCTTATAAAAACCAAGACGGTGCTGTTGCAATAAGAACTAATCAACTTTTAGCAACTTCCAATAACCAAATTTGGCAAAACAGGCCCGGTGTTGGAATTTATGTTCTAGGGCATCAAGGAACACTTGGCAACTTTGAAGATGACGACTTTTTAGTACTTCAAGAAGGAGGGGGAAGTGGAGCGTTGGCAAGTAATGATGTTACAGCAATGGCTGAAGATGCCGACGGAAATATTTGGATAGGAACTAATATTGGTTTGACCGTGTTTTACAACGCTGGAGATATCTTGAATCAGAATTCAATTGACGGTTCCCAGGTTTTAATTGAACAGGATGGACAAACGCAAGTGCTTTTTGAAAACCAGTTTATTACCGATATTGTTGTTGACCCTGCAAATAGAAAATGGTTTTCGACCCGAGGTGCAGGGGTATATTTAATGTCTGCGGATGGCACCCAAGAATTGGCTCATTTCACTGAAGAAAACTCCCCATTATATTCTAACAACGTAAACAGCATAGCGATTTTGCCAAAAACTGGCGAAGTGTTTATTGCCACTGAAAAAGGCATAATAAGTTATCGGGGAGACGCGACCATTGGAAATGAAAATTTAGATAATATTCTAGTTTTCCCTAATCCTGTGCCCCCAAAGTACTCTGGTCAAATAGGAATATCTGGCTTAACAAATAATTCGGAGGTTGTTATCTCTGACATCGGAGGGTCGGTGGTTCAACGCATTACATCAAACGGTGGTCAGGCGACGTGGAATATGCTAAACCAGAATGGAAATCAAGTACAAAATGGTGTTTACCTTATATACGTTGTTTCCGAAAATGGAGAACAAAAGGCTGTCTCTAAAGTGCTAATTGAGCAGTAACGTAAAGATGCCGATTCTGGGCATTAAATTATCTAGCCTCTATCAACAACGCTTTGTACTCTTGAATTTCTTCAAGATTAATCGGGTTTTCGGGCTTTTCCATTAACATTAGTAGGTACTCAAAGCTCGATTCATCGTCTTCGCTTCTTTCTTCAAAAACATCAATATCAAATGTTTTGTGTTCTTGAATGTACTCGTAAACAAAACGCGTAACCTTAGTAAGGGTAGGGTTTCCTGCTGCTTTAAAAACTTCTCTTAGCTCTACAAGAGCAGTAATTAGTTTTTCGCTTTCGAAGCCTTCTTTCTTATATATCTTAAGTGCGTTGTCTAGTTCTTTCATGTCAAAAATTTGAGCCTCAAAATTAGTATTCTAACACATGATATAAATGAATCCTAGGTTTTTTTTCATTTCTTTCAAAGGCCTTCTCAATAGTTGAAATCTGAAACACACAAGCACGTAATTCCGTTCTTGCTGCTATTTTGATGTGTTAACGTCCAACTAAAAGGCAAAACCCAACGCCACATTCACATCGAGGACGGAGCTCCATGTGGCGCCCCCTCTAAAATTATAACCGTAGTGTATTCCAGAGTTTATTTCGGTTATAAACCGCCTTTCAAAAAGTTTGAAGCGACATCCAACTGAACTATAAACCTTTGGTTCAAAAGGAAATGACAATGGATAACCAAAATGATAACCATCCTTCAGCTGTTCTAATTTGTATTTTGGGGAGGGTTTAAAATCTACGTAAGGCCGAAACCCTGCACGAAAAACTGGCGTAATTTTCCATTTTACTGCACTGCACGCTGCCCCAAACTTTACATCAAACTTGGAGCCTCCCATATAACCTAACCCAACATCTAAGCTTATGTTTTTTAACCGGGTAGTTCTTTCATAGTTGAGTGTATATACATGCCAATGCGAGGCAGCATCGAATAGGTTATAGCTCACTTGAGCACTAATGATATTGTTGCGGTGCTGATGTGTTGTTGAATCGCGCTGTGCGAAAAGATGCTGTGAACAAATTACCAGCAATACTGCCAAGTACTTTGTATGGAAACTCTTTACATTAATGCCGTATTGCATAGGTAATTATATTTTGGTTCAAGTTACAGAGAACCAGCCTTACTCCCTAACCACCTTCCGCGTAGTATTCCAGTTTTCGGCATTGATTTGTAGGTAATACACCCCTTTAGCATAACTGGATAGGTTTATAGTTTTAGAAGAAGAACTCATACTAGTTTCAAGCACCGTTTTGCCAGCTCCGTCTTTTAATACCAACTGAACGGGTGCGTTAGTTAGTTCTGCAGAACCCACCAATTGTATATTGACCTTGCCTGTGGTTGGGTTGGGGAAGATTTCTAACGACAAATTATTGTTTATGAAATTAGAAACACCGTTTACACCTCCGCTGTTGGAGGTGTCTGTAGGGTTGGTTGTATCTGCTGGGTTGCCTCCGTTAGTACCATCCCATAGTTTGCCATCTTTACCATACTTAGGCACCGAATCGGTTTTTGCAGGGCCACCTCCGTTGGTGGTTTTGTAAATTACGCCGTTGTAGTCCACAGCAAAGCCGAGGTTTTCATTAATCATGTCTATTCCTGAAATTGCTGTTTTGATACCATTGGGCGAAATATTATCCCATGATTGGCCACCATCTTTGGTGCGGTAAATTACTCCATAAGTGGGGTAGGTAGCTCCAGCCCCACCTGCAACAAAACCAGTGTTTTTTGAAATGAAATCTAGTCTAAATATATCTTGTTCAATGTTATTTGGGACAATTGACCAACTCAGTCCTTTGTCAACTGACTTTACAAACATCCCTTTTTGACCAACTCCGTAAATCGTTTTGTCAACTTCAGTAAAACGTAAGACTCCATTAACAGGATACTCAGCTCTCTTTGTCCAACTATCACCATTATCAATCGACGAATAAATTTCACGATTCCGATTATGGTGGTTGCTAGTTGAAATAATCCAACTACTATCAATTACCACTAAATCAAATATCCCGGTTAGACTAGAGTCCACATGCTTGCTATTCCATGTTTTTCCGTCGTCAACGGAAATGTATATGTTAGTTCTTTCACCATGAGCTACTATGTTGTCTCCATTGTAAAATTTAATTTTTGAATGCCCTTCTCTTATATTGTTATTCTTAATATTCCATGAATTCCCATTGTTTAAGCTGACTCTATAACCCACCTTGTTTTCAACCAAATCAATACCCGAACAAGCCAGTATTCCTTGGTTTATGTCAAAGTCAAGAACAAAAAAATCAAAAAGTACTTTCGTAAATGTAGCCCAGCCATCTGTTGTTTCTAATAGACCGCTAGAAGTACTCATATATCCATTTAATGAGTCAACCATGGTAAGTCTTGTGTTACTGTGTGCCGTTTCATTCAATTTTCTCCATTGAGAAAAACTAGACAATGAACTAACACAAAATAATACTATGAAAATAGTTTTCTTCATCTTTATCGAGCTAAGGTGATGGAATAGGGTGTGACACTCTTAATGTTTCCACATGCATAAAGTGTAAGTTTCACTTGATAGGAGGCTGAAACTGAATTACCTCCATCCCAAATACAAATATTGGAATTATCAATTGCCGTAACCCCTGAAAAAAATATTGTGGTATTTGATATTATATCAATAATTTCAACGGCATACTCATCCGCTCCACAAACCTCGATACAATATTCGTCTTCAACACCGTCTCCGTTTGGTGAGAAATTGGTAGGTGTGCTGATTAACTGGGGTTTGGGGTTACAGTACGAGCTTCTGTTCCAGTCATACTGTACGGTGGCCTCGTTATCGTTGCATATTTCTTTGGTTTTCACTTCTACAATGTAATCATTTGGTCAATTGGTCAATTATCAATTTTTCAATTTGACATTGAAACCCTACTCTCTAACCACCTTCCTCGTAGTATTCCAGTTTTCGGCATTGAGTTGCAGGTAATACACCCCTTTTGCATAACTGGATAGGTTTATAGTTTTAGTAGTAGAACTCATAGTTGATTCAAGCACCGTTTTGCCAGCTCCGTCTTTTAATACCAACTGAACGGGTTCGTTAGTTAGTTCTGCAGAACCCACTAGCTGTATATTGACCTTGCCTGTGGTTGGGTTCGGGAAGATTTCTAACGATAAATTATCGTTTATGAAATTAGATACACCGCTTGCGCTTCCATTATTTGACGTATCCGTTGGGTTGGTTGTTGTGTCTGTTGGGTTGCCTCCATTAGTGCCATCCCATAATTTTCCATCTTTACCATATTTAGGCACCGAATCCGATTTTGCTGGACCACCGCCGTTGGTGGTTTTGTAAATTACGCCGTTGTTATCTACCGCATAGCCAAGGTTTTCATTGACCATATCCAGCCCGGTTATCGATGTTTTAATGCCCTCTGGAGAAACGTTCTCCCAAGTTAATCCTCCATTAACTGTTCTATAAATAACACCAAATAATGGATAAATTGACATTTGACCCCCAACAACAAACCCATAATTTTCGTGAATAAAATCGAGTTTTATCAATGTGTAATCATTGATTTTTGGTAACACAATCCAGTTTTCTCCTTGGTCACTAGATTTGACTAACAATCCATTCTGGCCAACGCCGTATACGGTGTTTTGATGAGCTTCAAACTCTAGAACACCATAATTGTCAAATTCCTCTTTGATACGCCAAGTCTTACCACCGTCGTTGGATTTGAAAATATTCTTTTTCCGGTTCATAAAGGTTTTTACACTTAATAAGAAATTAGATTTATTGATAATTGTTACATCAGATACAGAAGAAAAACCAGAGTCCAATAACTGTATTTGCCAAGTTCTTCCTCCATCATAAGAAAATGAAGCATATTTTCCCCGCTCTTGGGCGAACAGTGAATCAACTCCGAAAAATCGTATTTCTGAATGACCTTCCATAATGGAATTGTTGTGCTTCTGCCAGGAATTCCCTTGATTACTACTTACGCGGTAGCCCATCTCCATATACACTAGGTCTACCCCAGTGCATGCCAAAGACCCGTCGGGTGCCACATCAAAACCTCTTACAAAAAAGTCAGGTAAAATATTCTTAACGGTTAACCAACCATCAAGAGTCTGGTACAACCCATAAGAAGTTCCAATATATCCTTCCAAAGAATCAACCATAATTAATTTTTGGTTTTCAAGTCTGATATCATTTATCTTATTCCACTGTCCGAAGCATAAGAATGGAGTCCCAATGCTTAACACCACCAATAAGTTTTTGAAATGTTGCTTCATAATTATCGAGCTAAAGTTATTGTAAAAGGCGTTTGAGCTATTCCTGTACCACAAGAAAAAAGGGTAATATCCACTTCATACGTTCCTGAAGGTGATGACCCTCCGTTCCAAATACAGAGGTTAGAGCTTAAAATATTCACCGAATTGGTATAAACTATTGTTCCTCCTGAATTTCTAACCTCAACAAAATACTCATCCGCTCCACAAACCTCAATACAATATTCGTCTTCAACACCATCACCGTCAGGTGAGAAATTGGTAGGTGTGCTGATTAACTGGGGTTTGGGGTTGCAATAAGAGCTTCTGTTCCACTCATACTGTACGGTGGCCTCGTTATCGTTGCATATTTCTTTGGTTTTCACTTCTACAATGTAATCATTACATACCGAAGTTAGCGTATAAAGTGGTGCTTGAAATGCGTAAAAACCATTGGTGTAATCCACTCCTTCGTGGAGTTGCCCCGTAGTATAAACCACGCTGTTCGTTGTGCTATTGATAACGGATATTTCCATCCATTCTGAGTTTGAAGAGGATGCTTGACAGTCCATTTCAAAAGCGTATTCATCCGCAATTTGATTGGAAACTGAAAAAATAGGCGTTGATGTTTGGTTAGAATAGTTGACTATTACCTGTTGTGAGGCAGATACTCCACAAAAATTAGAATAAGTAACCGTGTAGGTTATGGTGCCAGAACCAATTGGCGCTCTAAACTCTGGATTTGGACTATTGCTGGAGCTTAAATGAGTTGACGGAGACCAACTAAAATGTCCTCCAGGACCGAAAGTAAAGCCAGAATTAATTTTGTTCGACCCACCACCACATAATTCAAACGTTATTTCCTCTAGGTCAGTCGGCGGAATGTCATCGCAAGGAGAAACATCACATGGAGCTATATAAGCCAAAAAATCCGCTCCATACTCTGTCTCAAAACCAGGCTCTAGTGATACTTGTCCTCCAGCTTTGTTTAATACTTTGTTGTTGGGGTTAACAATGACATTGCCTGTACTGCCTCCTGCACCAACATTAAATCCAGATCGCAGAGAATTTTGTGCTTCGTGCACCTTTGAATGTGTATAGGAATAATCTTGCACTAGTTCGGTAGGATCGCATATTTCTTCATCAAGTCCAAGGTTTTCGATTGAAAAATCGTCCACGTTAACATACACTTCTCCATTTGGATTTCCAAAATAGCCTACTGTTAAATATGAAAAAACACGTCCGGCAACAAATTGACCAGTAACTTGAATCCATTCACTTGATCGTATTGCGCTCTGTTGGTATGCGTCTAAGTACTCTGTTTGAGTGTTTCCTGTTGCCCTAAGTTCTGAACCTTTTGTGATTTTCGTTATTTCTGGTAGGGTCTCCGAAAATCGAATACCTAATTTACTAATATCTACTTTACCAACTTCTGTTACATTTAACCAATAAGAATATGAATATCTATAGTTATTGAGCAAAATCAGTTTTGTAATACCGTAACTTCTTTCGGTTAAAGTGGAGCCAAATGAACCTGAATTAATGTCATATAACATTTGTAAAAATGCTGAACCTTGATAGGCTTGAACTCCACTAGCATTCACTCCATTCATATTTTTTGGGAAGTCAGAATAAGTAGCCGTAAAGGAATATTTATGTTCATCGGGCTTAACCCAAAAAGGGCATCCACCGGTAGTTGAAAACTGCGTTTTTAGCTCATAAACACCGTAAACATTTCCTGCTTCAAAGTCAGCATTTTGAAGCTGGTTTTGGCCTTTAACAGAAAAACTAAAAAAACATACCGTGCAAAACACGTAGAATATTCTCTTAAAACTCATAATTGGCTCCTATTTGTATTAGTGATACTTCTGGGTTGTTTATACCTCCTAATTTCATCATCTCCATTATACGACTTCTGAAAAGTGCATTTGCCGACAAACTATACCTTTTAGCAATGGTGTATCTAAGGCCAAGTCTAGTTTCAAAACCATATTCCATGGGTACCTTAGTGTTTCCTAATGATTCGAATAACCATGCCTTGGACGGACTTGCATTAATTTTCATGTATGGTAATAACTCTAAAAAAGGTCTTAGTTTACTTCGTCCAACAAATAATGCTCCCCCAAGCTTAATCAATAAATTTGCATCCTTAATCGACCTGCCCATATATTCAATTGCCGTGCTAGTTGTGTAATAATATTCCAATTCTGAAATAGGAGAAAGTGTAAACAATTTATCATTTGATCCAACTAATCGAGAGTAGTTCAATGAAACCCCCCGATAAAACCCAAACTTGTTGGTTAGTTTTGAGTTTGAAGCACCAGTTAATAATCCTATTCCAATTGAATTTGGAAAAAATGTTTCTATAGAATCCAGTACCATAGAGTTATCTTGAGAATACAGGTTCAAGCAACAGAAAAGGAGCAACGTGCTGGTAAGCCAATTAATCATTTGACCTCCAATATTTTTTTCTCTAAATCAATTACATACAAGGTCAACTCTTCTACCTTTTCGAGCAACAAACGATTCATTTCTCCTAAATCTACTCCTTCTTTCTGAATGTCTTTGGCTGCTGGTAGGTTTGGTAAATGTCCGTTTTCTTGAATAAACGCCTCTACGTCAGTCAAAGGAGCTAACTTATAACCCTCTTCGAATACATAATCTGGCCAATTTCCTTTTAACTTTACTCGAACCAATTCGGCAACCATATTGCCGTTAACGGCCAATTTATAGCCTTCAGTATTGTCGCATCCAATGCAAACATTACCGTCCCAATCCATACGTAACCCTGCCCAACCGTTTTCATGGTTTCTTGAGCCAATTACCAATCCGGGCTCTTCTGATGCGCCTCCTTCAAACTCCTCCGTAGCCTCTTCGTAAGTAGGGCCAAAAAACATTCCTACATCGCCAAGGTTTGACATGTACTTATAGTGCGCCGGCCCAAGAAATGGGTCAAAAAACAAAGCATAATCTACGTTGCCAATGTGTACTTCGCCGTTTTCTTTGTTTCGGATGTGGCCTACTCCGGGCGAGCTATTAGTCATGGGTTCCCACAATGAAGCTGGGGTTGGCGGTAATAATGTGTTTATGTCTGTCCAATTCATTACTCCATTTTGGTCTCCAGATATTACATAGTTTGTTTGGGCACCCGCTCGCATTCGTATGTTGCCATCAACATCTAATAATTCGGTAGGTGTAATGTTATGCCCTAATCCTAGATTTCCATATCCATCGATAACTACCTTCAAATCGTTTGCGCCAAAAGCATCGGACAATCGAGCCTCAAACAAATTTGCTGGAATGTTGATGCATCCTTGAGAATACGTTTGAATATCATCTAATCCATTTATTATTAATCCGGGGATTCCAAAACATGTTTGATTTCCGTTTTCATCCATAAAATCGGCAAGTATCGGAGATTGTACTTCGAGCTTTGCGTTTGGCAGGATAGTACCCACCCCAACATTTCCACTGTTGTTGTTATAGATATCGGAACCGTTCAGGCTCCAATTGTTTTGTGCATTGGATAGATGGGAAATGCCGAAAATGATTCCAGCTAAGAGCAATAAAATGATGTGTTTTTTCATGGTATTTAATTGATTATTAATTCAACGCTCCAAACGTATAACAAAAAAATAATACCGGAAAAACAAGGTGGTAAGTTGTTGTTTATTAGTTGTTTATGGTTTTAGGCTAATGTCGCAAAAACGACATTATTTAGACAGATAATGGCGATTAAACCAGACCCCTGCTTGAAAATCGGACTTAGCACCTATTTTTTCGAATGCACTCTTTTTTATGCGTTCAATTTGACGGGCAGAAAGGTTCATCATTTTACACACATCATCTTTGCCGTTTTTACTGGATAAGAGCCTTAACAGTACCACCTCTTTTGTAGTTAGACCAAAACGCGTTTTTGGATTTACTTTTTTACGTTTTACTTTATTCTGAATAATCAATTTTAGGTTTGCTTCTATGCTCACCATCTTTTCTGCAATTAGCATATAACCTTCTATTCCAAACTTGTCTTGATATAGTTTTAGCCGGCCACCTTCGTCATTTCCCAACATAAATATGGGTGTTCGCTTATTTTCATTTAAGTATGCATGAAAGTATTTGTCCTCTTCAAAATCGTACGGCACAATGTATAGGATAATATCAAATTGCTGACCTTCTTTTAATGCGTCATTTAGTAGTCCGAAAACATTGAACTGGGTAACTTCAACACTGGAATTTAATTTTGCTGGTAAAAATTCATTGAAAACATCTACATTGGAAACTAAGGCTAGTTTGTGCATAGTGTAAAAATAATAATTGTATGCTCGTGTTCAATTGGATTAACAAGTACAATGTTTGTTTGGGTTTAAGTTGTGGATTAACTGACTGTTAGTTTTATTGTTTTTCGCCTCAAGCCGGCTAGGCTCATTCTTTTGGCTAAAGCCCCAAAAGAATGCAAAAACGAATAGAAGCTTTCTTAGGAGCTTGGCTTGCCATCGCGACTCTCTTGTTCTGCATGCTTTATTCTGCAAAAGCAGAATGCAATTCCGAACTTCGAGCCGCTAGCTCTGCAAAGCTTCTCCCCTAGTTTATTATTAGTTACTTTCTGTTTGGAATTTGGTTTACTTAATGGGTTGTTCGTAGGGTTGGTGGTTCTTAATTGGAATTACTAGTGAATACGATACTGAATAGTTATCTTTTTCGCCTCAAGCCGGCTAGGCTCTTTCTTTTGGCTATTGCCCCAAAAGAATGCAAAAACGCATGGAAGCTTTGAAAGGAGCTTGGCAAGCCAACGCGACTCTCTTGTTCTTCGTGCTTTATTCTGCCATAGCAGAATGCAATTCCGAACTTCGAACCGCTAGCTCTGCAAAGCTTCTGACTAGTTACTTATTAGTTACTTTCTGTTTGGAATTTGGTTTAATTAATGGGTTGTTCGTAGGGTTGGTGGTTCCGAAATGGAATAATTGTTTGTTAGTTAAGGTCCTAGTTTAATTACACGCAGCAGATAACCTATTGAGTAACTTCTGCTTCAGTTTCCTCTTTCTTATCAAAGAAAGTTCCTTGGAAAACAGCTACCGAAATAACTCCTGTTGAAATGGCTGTATCGGCAACGTTGAAAACTGGCCTAAAAAACATAAATGGTTCTCCGCCCCACATGGGTACCCAATCTGGGTAAACACCGCTCATCAATGGAAAATAAAGCATGTCAACCACTTTACCATACATGAGGTTCGAATATCCACCTGCCTCGGGCATAAAGGAGGCAATTTGGTGGTACGAATCGTTGAACCAAATGCCATAAAAAACCGAGTCAATAATGTTACCCAATGCGCCTGCAAATATTAAGGCTACACACAAAATAAAACCTGTATGCGTGTCCTTTTTCCGAAGTAAGTAAATCAAATAATACAGTATTCCGAAAACCGCAACGACTCTAAAGGAGGTAAGAAAAAGCTTACCGTATTCACCCGCGAATTCCATTCCGAAGGCCATACCGTTGTTCTCGGTAAAATGAATGTAAAACCAATTGCCGACAACGTTGTATTCCTGACCTAAGTACATAGTGGTTTTTACCCATACCTTACTCCATTGGTCAATGATTAAAACGCCTACTGAAGCAACTAATGCGATTATGGTTTTTCTATCCATTTTGTAAATAAAAAAGCCCTCTTTTGTGAGAGGACTTTGTCAATTTCTGAATCTATTTCATTTTATTTCTGTTGCGCCATTTTAGCCTCGATACTCAACGTAGCGTGCGGAACAGCTTTTAAGCGTTCTTTTTTTATGAGATTTCCCGTTACTCGACAAACTCCATAAGTTTTGTTTTGAATACGCATTAATGCATGCTCCAAATGAGTAATGAACTTTTGCTGACGCAATGCCAACTTTGCCGTTTCTTCTTTTGTAAGTACCTCTGAACCGTCTTCCATCATCTTAAATGTTGGAGAAGTATCATTTGTTCCATGGTCTTCACCCAAACTCATTGTTGAAGAAAGTTCGTCTAAATCTTTGTGCGCCTCTTCTAGCTTGCCTTCTATTAGCGTTTTAAATTCTGCTAATTCAGCGTCTGAATATCTGTTCTTTTCGTCTGCCATAATCCTAGGGATTAAATTTTTTCTATTTGCAATTGCGTTACTAGACCTTCTTCTAATTCTACTTCGAGTCCGTTTGGCAATGAACTATCGGCAAAGTTAAGCGCGTCCGTAAGCGTCTCTGTGCGAATATAATCGAAATTATTTTTTACCGCAGACTGCAAAATTTCATTTTGTGCAATATTCACATTAATTCTGTCTGTAACCTCGTAGCCGTTGTCTTTACGTAAGTTCTGAATTCGGTTTACCAACTCTCTTGCAATACCTTCATGGTGCAACTCTTCCGAGATATTGATATCCAATGCAACGGTAATTTTTCCGTCTGATGCTACCGACCAACCCGGCACGTCTTGCGACGTGATTTCAAAAGCATCTTTTGTCAAATCAACTTGATTGCCATCTAACTCAATTCCGATTTTTCCGGTGGTTTCCAGCTCGTTAATTTCTGCTTGACCAAATTTCATAATTATTCCAGAAAGCTGTTTCATTTGCTTTCCGAATTTAGGTCCAAGTACCTTAAAATCTGGCTTTATTTTTTTGACCAATAAATCGTTATTTGGATCAATCAATTCAATTTCTTTGATGTTCACTTCACCGCAAATCAACGGTTCAACTTGCTTCAGTTGTGTTTTGAATTTTTCTTCCAAAGCTGGAACCATAACTCGCTGTAAGGGCTGTCTTACTCGTATCGATTCCTTTTTTCTTAAAGCCAAAATCAAAGAGGAGGTTTTTTGAGCAATTGCCATGCGTTCTTCCAATGCCTCGTCCTGGTGTGCTTTGTTTACTGCAGGAATTCTGGTGTGATGTACCGACTGAACATTGCTTTTTCCAGAAACAGAATTGAGGTCTCTAAACAATCTATCCGCATAAAATGGTGCAACCGGGCTTGCCAAAATTGCAACCGTTTCTAAACATTGATACATTGTTTGGTAAGCCGAAATTTTATCTGAAGAGTAATCTCCTCTCCAGAATCGTTTACGGCATAATCTCACCCACCAATTAGAGAAGTCATCCACCACAAACTCCTGAATCAATCGAGTAGCTTTTGTAGGCTCAAAATCGTCCATTGAGGCTTTTACTTTCTCAACTAATGTGTTTAGTCTTGAAATAATCCACTGGTCGATCTCTGGGCGGTCTGACATTTCAATATCCGCTTCTTCGAATGTAAATCCGTCAACGTTAGCGTACAATGCGAAGAAAGAATACGAGTTCGCAAGTGCTCTAAAGAATTTACGCTGCACTTCGGTAATTCCTTCCAAGTCGAACTTAAGATTATCCCAAGGTTGTGCGTTCGAAATCATATACCAACGCGTGGCATCAGGCCCATACTTATCTAAAGTGATGAATGGGTCAACGGCATTGCCCAATCGTTTAGACATTTTCTGACCGTTTTTATCCAACACCAATCCGTTGGAAACAACATTTTTGTAGGCTACGGATTTATGCGTCATTGTAGCAATAGCGTGCAAAGTAAAAAACCAACCTCTTGTTTGGTCAACACCTTCAGCAATAAAATCAGCAGGATAATTCTGCTCAAACTTTTCTTTATTCTCAAATGGATAATGCCATTGTGCATAAGGCATAGAGCCTGAATCGAACCAAACATCAATCAGGTCGCTTTCGCGTTTCATTACGTTTCCACTAGCGTCAACCAACACAATTTCGTCAACGATGTGCTTGTGTAAATCAATCTTCGAGTAGTTGTCTTCGCTCATGTTACCGACCTCAAAACCCGATATTGGATTCGAGCTCATTACACCCGAGGCGACTGACTTTTCAATCTCAGCTTTCAATTCTTCCACAGAACCAATCACCTTCATTTCAGACTTGTCTTCGTTGGTCCATATAGGAATTGGTATTCCCCAAAAACGACTTCTAGATAAATTCCAATCTTGCAGGTTTTCCAACCAATTTCCAAATCTTCCTTCACCTGTAGAGGCAGGTTTCCAATTGATTTTCTTGTTGTTGGCAATCAACTCATCCTTAACGGCGGTAGATTTTACAAACCAAGAATCTAACGGATAATAGAGTACTGGTTTATCGGTTCTCCAGCAATGTGGATAGCTATGCTCGTATTTCTCAACTTTAAATGCGCGGTTTTCTTCCTTTAGTCGAATCGCAATTTCTACGTCAACTGATTTGTCTGGAGCATCGCCATCGTCGTAATATTCGTTCTTGACGTATTTTCCTCCGTATTCACCGGCAGAAGCAATGAATTTCCCTTGTAAATCAACCAAAGGAACCAAGTTTCCTTGGTCGTCTTTTACCAATAATGGCGGAACACCTGCAATTTTTGCTACCATGGCATCATCAGCACCAAAAGTTGGAGCAGTATGCACGATTCCGGTACCGTCTTCTGTAGTCACAAAATCTCCGGCAATTACTCGAAACGCTTTTTCAGGGTTTTCAAACGGTAAAGCCAATGGCAATAGTTGTTCGTATTGAATATCTAATAAATCAGCCCCTTTGAACTCTTCTTTGATAGTGTAGGGTAATGTTTTACCGGAGATTTTAATATCCGCCGATGTCTGATTTTCGTGCTCTGGATTAAAGTATTTGCCCAATAAATCTTTAGCTAAAATCACTGAAATACGGTCTTCAGTATATTGGTTGTAAGTGTCTACCAAAACGTAAGTAATGTTCTTACCGACCGTAAGCGCTGTGTTTGAAGGAAGTGTCCAAGGAGTAGTCGTCCATGCTAAGAAAAACAGTTCGTTTCCTGCTTTTTCAAAGAGTTTTTCAGAAGCAGCGTTTTGAACCACCTTAAATTGTGCAACTATGGTCGTATCTTTTACATCGCGATAGGTTCCCGGTTGATTCAGTTCGTGCGAACTTAATCCTGTGCCTGCCGCTGGAGAGTATGGTTGAATTGTGTAGCCTTTGTACAATAAATCTTTACCGTGGAGGTCTTTAAGCAAATGCCAAACCGACTCCATGTACTTGCTTTTGTAAGTGATATATGGGTCTTCCATATCTACCCAATAGCCCATTTTTTCGGTCAGGTTATTCCACACATCGGTGTAGCGCATTACGGCTTTTCGGCAAGCATCGTTGTACTCTTCTACAGAAATGGTTTTACCAATGTCTTCCTTGGTGATTCCGAGTTCTTTTTCTACTCCGAGCTCCACTGGAAGGCCATGTGTGTCCCAACCCGCTTTACGGTTTACTTGGTAACCGTCGAGGGTTTTATAGCGACAAAAAATATCCTTTATGGCGCGCGCCATCACGTGATGAATTCCCGGAAGGCCATTCGCAGAAGGGGGTCCCTCATAGAATACAAATGGCTTTTCATCCTTGCGCAATTCGATGCTTTGCTCAAAGGTGTTTTCGTTTTTCCAAGTCTCTAAAATTTGGTCGGCCACTTTAGGCAAATCCAAGGTTTTATATTCTGGATATTTTTTCATGCTAATTGCTTCTTAAAAAAGAGCTGCAAAAGTAGGAAATTCAAGGGGGTTGTCCGTAAACTCAAACCTCACAGATTTAGCTGACTTCAAAATTTGATATTTACAATCATCATTCTAGGAGCGTTATCGAATCTGTAGCAAGATTAATTTTTTGAACTATTCAAAGCAACCTATTACTTTTGAAATTTAGAATCCAAATCTTCTGAAAACTATAATCTATGAAGAACTTAGTCACTCTTTTTGTAAGCCTTTTGCTAATTTCTTTCTCTGCTAGAACTCAAGATTTTCCTACCAATGAAAAAGGAGAGGTTGCGTACACAAATGTCATACAACTTGATGGGTTGAGCCAAAAAGAAATTTATGAAAAATCCAAATTATGGGTGGTGTCTACCCTTAAATCTGGTGACAATATGGTCGAATTAAGTGGCAGTAATTCTAATCAAATTGTCGGTACTGGCAATCTTGTACTGGGTGAGGTTGACCTAGAATCAATGATCTGGAGAATATACAACCCAGCGCTAAACTTTAAATTTATTGTAAGCTGTAAAGACGACAAGTTGAAGTATGAAATTAGTAATATAACATACAACTATATTTTATCCACAGGCGAGCATAAGGAAGTGGTTCAAACTAATTTAATTGAGTTTAAAATGAATAAACACGTTAAAGAGAAGTTGAAGAACAAATTCAAAGAAAAATCAACAGTAGAAATTCAAACCCAAATCAAGCGGCTAATTGATGATTTCGTATCAACTATGAAATCGTCTGAAAAGGATGACTGGTAAATTGGAATTCGGTTTATTTTTGTTGCTCAATTGCACCCGTAGTTCAACTGGATAGAATATCGGATTTCGGTTCCGAGGGTTGAGGGTTCGAATCCTTCCGGGTGTACAACAAGGCATAGCACGAAAGTGTTGTGCCTTTTTTGTTTACTCCTTTCAAACTAAGGTTTTGCCTACATTTACAATGTGCCTTTGGTAACCGAGACACAATAAAATGAAGAGCTCATACACTAAAGTTAGTTTGTTTTTAGCATTTCTACTTCTTGGAATCGGAATTCAGATCGCCTACGTTTTTACTTCGTTTCTTTTTGGAGTTAGCTATGGAGGTGGCACATTTGGGTCATTCCTTTTTTACACATGTGCGCTTTGGTATTACTCACTATGTATCATTTTAGGGTTTCTGTTTTACAAAATAGACTGGAAAACTAAGTCCGCTTTTTTTATAGCTGGAATCCCAATGCTAATTGTCTTCGTTTTTAATATGTTCATTGGTTTCTCTCACAAATCACACTTGCAAGTTAAAGGCAAAATCACAGAATACAGTTATTCTGAATTACCCGCAAATGTTCAGCAATTTTTTACAGAATGGGAGGGAAAAGAAATCACTACAAACAAAGTAGTTTCCTCTGGTCATCATCCTCTTGGTCATCAACACTTTTATTACTCCGATGGTTTTGCAAAGCTTATGGTTGAGGGTAAACCCCATTCTTTTTATATGAGTGGCAAGAAATTTATTCTTCCCTTTTTCGTTAAAAATGCGTTTTACCTCCTTGGTGATGTTTTGTATTATTCATCAGACTTTTTAAATTGGCGTTCGGCTGAAAACGCCACCTACTATGGGGTTGATTTGAAGGAATACTATCACCCAAAAGGCTCGGCTATTCCGCATGAATTCACTCAACAACTTTTCGATAATAATCAAGATGCTTACGGGCGTTCGAACACATTGAGGTATCCGATTAAAAAGGATTTCGATTAGAGTAGATATAACTGAACAGCCTGAACGTACAAAAATAAAGGGTTATCTAAAGTTGATAGTAGTCAAAAAAGAATTTGATTAGAATTCTAATGAAACAAAAAAGGGGGCTAAAGCCCCTTTTTTGTTTTACAAATTACAACCCTACCTCGTACTTGTTGCGTTAATACTCTTCTTCGTTTTCATCACATTAAATCCAACACTAACTCCTGCAAAACCTCCCCCTCTTCGTGCTGAATAAAAAATGTTTACTGGAATATTTAATGCTCCGGAACGAAAGGTTCTTCCCACACCTAAAATAAAGCTGGTGTTAAGTTGTGTATTTCCTCTATTGTCCATGTGGCTTGTGCTAAAATTGTATGACGGGTCGATTGCTGAGACATCTGGGTTTTCTGAATAGAACTTCGACTCTTTATAGTCTTGTTCGCTGATATACATTCCTGTTTCGCCCAATATTCCTTTTCTATCAAAAAAACCTTTTGACATTCTAATTAATCCGAAACTCGGACCAAAAGCAAATTCCCAACCTTTGCGCCCAAAGCGAAAACCGTTTAGAACAGAAATCGATGGCATGAATAATCCTTGCTCCATCCCAGAGATATTTACGATTCCTTCAATCAGTGCTGAAAAACTCTCTGTTCCCACATATTGACCCTCAAATTGATAGCCTATCATACTCACTCCCGGAAAAATATCTAAGCCCCCTTGTTCAACACCCCTAGTTGCGAACTCATGGAAAGTTCCCGTCATTAGTGAATACCCAACACGAGGCCCTGAGTTATTGATTCTGCCAACATCCTCGGTAGTGATTACCTCGTTGTTGAATTTAAGACGTTCGACCAGAACCTTATTCACTTCCATATCGTGCATTTCCTTCAATACAATCTCTGTCATGCGCTGTAGTTCCAATTCTTGATTGTCGAATTCACGCATAGCACTTTTGTAAATGGTTTTGTTTTTTACATCAATGACTTTTAGGGCGATTACAATCTTATTCGCCAACAAGTCAATACTTCCAGAGATTACATAATCCACATCGAGCGCCTCTCCCATTTTAGTTAAACAGGACTTACTCAAACAATTTGACTTAAATGAAGGATCCACTTCGTAAACCTCTTGCATGTCGAACTCATCGTAAACAGAATAGGTCTTGAGTTTTATTAATTCTAGGCGCATCAGTTTTGCCGCAATCTCTGGAGTTGCATGAAGCCCAGTTACAGAAGGGTTACCTACCGCAATGGATTTTTTTGTTTGAGATGTCCCATTAAACAAAAGGCTAAAAAGTGTTGCCGCTATTAATACTGTCTTTTTCATAATTCTAATTTTTAAGTTTTGAATTGTATTGACACATTGATTTTGAGTCAACGATTTGTTATAAAATTTTACGATGAGCTGGACAGGGCAAACGTTCCTACTCCAATTATCAAGGCGATATTAGCCCCAATGCCAACCGCAACTCCTGTGCATGCATTATCGAACCTACTTGCCGAAACGCCCAGCTTAAAAGCATTCACTTCTTTTTTTGTGGCATGCGGATTGTCCGTTTTGAACTTATTAATTATTGCCCTTGTTTTCGGTGTTGGAATTGCAGACCCAATCAAATTAAAAGGAAGCGCAAACACACTAATTAGAGTTGCGGAGCCAATTCCTATTCCAAGTGCTAACCTTGCTTCGTGTGATTTTTTTCCTTGCTTTCGTAGCGTTCTGAAAAATTTTCGACCCTTCGTGTTCAACCTTAAAATGGTGTCATTGACATTAAAATAAACCACCGAATCTTTTGAATTTCGCACCAAAAACGTTGCGATTTCCGCTTCCTGAAATGAATTCAACATACTATCAGCTGCAAGTAATTTGCTCAATTCTTTTGCGGCAGAATCTGCATTAATTTGAACATTCGCCTCTGGCGAATTGGTTTGTTTCGATTGCGTATTTCCAATATAATCGCCCCACGGGTTATTACCGCTTTGCTCTGTTATCCACGGGTTGGTTTGTGCTTGGCAAATTATGAAGCAAAATAAACCGTGAGTAAGAACTAACCCTTTGGCAACCTTTAAAATGAATGTATGTGCTATCATGATTTCCGTTTTGATAAGGCAAACCTATAGCACGAAAATCCTGCGCTTCAACTGAATAGCTCAAGTCAGAAATGGTTAGTTGCGTAAAACGCAAATGAGAAAATGAAAGGAAGGGGAAATTAATTTGATTCTGAAAGGCGAAAAATCACTCCATTTCTAGGTCGATTTCTATCTTCTTTTTGTAGGTGTCAATCCTTCGTTTTATTTGAGCGAAAAAACTATTGCGTTGTTTTTCATTTACAACACTAATAATACTCGAATTCGACATCTGTTTATCAATGGTGCTTATGGTATCTTGAACATAAGCGCGATCAGTTGTGTGCACCGAGTTTAACAGATTGTGCCCAATATACACCCCTTCGAAATCCTGTGCTTCGTAAACTATTGTCGTATTCCCGTTTAGGGTTTCATTCAAATACATTTCGAAATCGTTTCCAATAGCTGGAGCCTCCAGCGTGGATACAAATTTTTTGCCGGCAGCTGCTTGAGCCTTTAAATGGTCAACAAAACGATTTAGTAATTCGAGCATGTAAATTGCATAATTCGAATCTTCGAATTGTTCTGCCTCGTAGTAGTAAAATATCTCGCGAGCAAAACCTCCAAGCAACTCTACATCATAAATCTCCTTTGAGGGTATTGCATTGTACATTTTCAAGGACTCGTACCCAATATTGAAGGATTCGGAAGAAATCTTATCGTACTTAAACTTTTGATTCTTGTATTCCTCGAGTTGCAAATAGTTCTTGGCCCAAAAGAACAGCTTAAATCGCACCAAATGAGGATAATTTAGCAGCTGCATAATGGGTGAATTATTGATAAGAATGGTCAATTTCGGATTTTTATGTGCACTTATGTCTGAAAGCGCCTGGTTCATACTCCTTAAGTACAAATCCATGCTAAAGTCGAATTCGTCTAACGGCTGAAATTCAAAAATCACCTTGTTTTTATTGATCTCAAAAAGCGTATCGAGCGAAATATTGAAGTGTTTGCAGAGTTTTTTGAGTTCTAAAATGGTGAGTTGTGTTTCTCCACGAAATCTGCGGTAAACCGCATCTTGACTAATACTTAAAACATTGCCTACAACATTTCCAATGGAGTCTTCACCTTGTATTTGGCGTTTAATGATTTCGAATATTCTGTGCTGTGGATCCATTTGCATCGACCTTATTTATCGGTGCAATTTAAGTGTTTTTCATTTTTCATTCTCATGTAGGAATTGAATGATTAAAAGAATGCCTTTTTCTGAAAATCAAAACCCTTTAATAAAACTTAGCCACAAATGCAACCACGTTGCATTTATGTGTTCTTTAGATTAATCTTGCAGCTCAATAATGCTTTATATCAGTTAACGATGAACAAGAAATTACCAGTAACCGTCCTCAGCGGGTTTTTAGGAGCAGGGAAAACAACTCTACTCAACCATATTTTACATAATAAAGAGGGGTTAAAAGTTGCCGTTATCGTTAACGACATGAGCGAGGTAAATGTAGATGCTGCATTAGTAAAAGCGAAAACACGCTTTCTCGAACAGAAGAGAAGCTAGTAGAAATGAGTAACGGTTGCATTTGTTGTACACTTAGAGAAGATTTAATGGTAGAGGTTGAGCGGTTGGCAAAAGAAAATCGATTTGACTACTTGCTCATTGAAAGTACAGGCATAAGTGAACCCATTCCTGTTGCGCAAACTTTTTCGTTTGTCGATGAAGAAAATGGTATCGATTTATCTCGATTTAGTTTTGTAGATACCATGGTAACCGTGGTTGATGCATTCAATTTCTTTAAGGATTTCGGAAGTCCCGAAACCTTAATGGATAGAGAACTTACTGACATCGAAGATGATTACCGTACGATTGTGAATTTACTAACGGACCAAATTGAGTTTGCTAATGTCATTGTATTGAACAAAACAGATTTAGTCTCGAAGGAGCAACTTGGAATATTAAAGGCCGCCATAAATAAGTTGAACCCCTCAGCTCGTATTTTAGAGACCAGCTACAGCAAGGTTGAGCCAAAAGAAATTTTGAATACTAGGCTATTCGATTTTGCGGAAGCCGAGCAGAGTGCTGGCTGGATGGAAGAACTCAATAAAGAAGACCACACCCCAGAAACCGAGGAATATGGGATTAGTTCTTTTGTTTACCGAAGCAAAAAACCTTTTGAGGCTGACCGATTTTGGGATTATGTACAGCACAAGTTCCCTGTGAATATTATACGAAGTAAGGGGCTATTTTGGATAGCATCTCGACCTGAGCAAGCATTAATTTGGAGTCAGGCTGGAGGTTCCTTGAAAGCAGATAGCGCAGGAGTTTGGTGGTCTAGTATGCCATTTGAAAGTCGTACCCAACAGCTTGCCTTTATCGAAAATCAAAAAACTATAGAATCAGACTGGAATACTGAGTTTGGTGACCGCAAAAATGAAATCGTTTTCATTGGCCAAGACATGGACGAAAAATTAATGAGATCCCTTTTAGATAATTGCTTATCCACCGATAAGGAAATTAACACTGGTAAATGGAAAAAAGGCTATCAAGATGAATGGCCTGTTCAACGAGCTTATGCTTTGGGATAAGTCCTGATTCTTATTCGGCCGGATATTCTCCATAAAAAACTGAGATCTTGGGTTTTTCCGCCCAGTAGAAACATTGCAACTTCCAATAGCCTTGCATGTTCGCGTATTTATCCGTGTATCATTGCTTTATAAACGATAATTTTTTCGCGCCACTATCATCGTTTAGGAGAAGTGTATAGGGGCCAGCTGAAAGCGCAGAAACGTCGATCTCTGAGGATGCTTGAGATTCCTGTTGTACCACTTGCCCGTTTAGGTTTAGGATTGAAATTTTAATGTCCCGGCTCATTTCACCAGTAAGAAAAAGCTTGTCATGCACAGGATTTGGAAATATTTTAATGGCTTCGTTATTAGTTTCATTTTCGAGTCCATTCGAATTTGGTTGTCCAATATCTGTTAATTTATAAATCCCGTCTGTACCAAAAGCGTATGCCACCCTTTCGTTCAGTGCCTCAATTTGATAAATGATATCCAGCGGGAATACTTTTTGGGCTTGCCAATTAACACCTCCGTCATAGGTTATATGGATTCCTCCTGCATTATTAATAAACCCTACCTCAGTTGAAATAAATGAAAGTGCTGTTAAATTAGTTTCTGGTTGTAGTATTTTTTTAGCCCATGATTTACCTCCGTCTTCAGTTTTTAAGAAAAGTCCATTTCCACCAACAGCATAACCTACCACGGCATTTACCATTTGTATTTTGTTTATCGTTCTGTGATCAATTCCGTTGGTATTTGACATCGTATCACTATAGACCGTTTGCCATGTATTTCCGAAGTCATTTGACAATTCAATAGTGTACCGAACCTCAGCAGTTGGCAGTACTTTTTGAACTCCAATAAATACTTTTCCTTTTTCGGTAAAATGAATTTCATTTACATTTCGTGATACCGTTGAATCTACTTTTTCAAAGGTCACTCCTCCGTCAAAAGTTCTAAGGAATAGACCAACTTCACCTGCTAGCATGCCCGTGTCGTTATTAAAAAAGTGGAGTTTGTGGAGGGTCATACTGCCTGTTTGCCAAAATTGATTGGCAGAAACCGAATCCCATGTTTGACCTTTATCGGTGGTTTTTACTATTACGTTAGAGTAGTTTCCGAAAGCTGTTCCACCGCAAGCATAGCCAACATTATCTGAAGGAAAATGGGCGTCTGAGAACCAGCTGTATTCAAATTGAGATTGAAAACTAGACCACGTTTTTCCCTGATTAGATGAATAATGAAATCGAGCGCTACCACTTGTTATAGCAACCAGATTATTGGTATCAGCGAGTGCCATAATGCTTTGTTGGTCATTATTATATCGCAGTAGATTCCACTGACAATGGATAAATTGAGGAACTAAGAGCGCAATCAAAAACACAATCCTTTTCATAACAACCAAAATTTGAATACAAATATGAGAAGAAGTCCCCGCTCAAGCTTGGACTATTGCGGCTCTTCATTGCACTTTGCCAAAGATAACTTTCAGGAAGCTAAGCGATTATCAGAATGAAACAGGTTTGTATAGACAGAGCTTTAGAAGTGATCCGGGGGTTAAAACTCAGTAACCACAAATTTCTTTCTAACGCCTTCTAGGTTATCACTCTCTAATGAAACTACATAAGTACCTGAATCCAGATTCAAATCATTAGTAAGTAAAACTTCGTTTTTTCCTTCCGCGTAAAATCCCTGTTCAAATACAACCGAACCTGACAAATCAACTATTTTAATCTTGGCTTCAGTCATTACGTCTTTCGATTTTATCAGAATATTTAAGCCGTTTGAATTGCTGTAAACAGATAATCCAACTCCGTTAAATCCATTTTCATCGATTGAATTAACATCTTCAATAACCTTGAATTTTTTGGGTGCTTCGACTGTATTCAATCCGCTAACCAACAATCTAACGCGTTGCTCTCCTACTAACAATGAAGCTGGCACGGTTACTTCTAACTCCGTGGCATCGGTATTCACAAATGGAATTCCAGCGTCAACAGACCCAAAAGTGACCTTATTTTCAGTATCAATTTTGCTAAAGTTGTACCCAATTATTTTCATAGAACTGCCTGCTAATCCTTCTTCTGGAGAAATGGAGGTAATAACTGGGTCTCTATCCACTTCAAATGGAACAGGAGTTGAAACCGTTGCGGTTCCGTTATCAAGAGTAAATATTCCATCAATCGCACCACTAGGAACTGTTACCACTATTTCTTTAGCAGTGCCCGATTTTACTGTACCAACTGCATTTCCTGCAAATGTGATTGTATTATTCATAGGTGTTAAATTGAATTGGTCACCTTTAACGGTAATATCCTGGCCTACAGCAGCTTTCTTTGGATTAAAGTCAGATATATAAAGGGTTCCTGGTACAACCAACTTAAAGGGGTCTGCACTCGATACACTCGAACTGGCAATTATTACATAAATAGGTCCCGATTGCGCACCTGCAGGTACATCAAAAACTAATTCGGTTGCAGTTGCGGTTTTCACTACTGCATTCGAACCTCCAGAAAACAAAACGGTGTTAGCAGATGTGGTTGTATTAAACCCTGTCCCTAGTAAAGTGATTTCCGAACCTACGGCTGCTGAAAGTGGACTAAAGGACGTAATTGTATGGCTTGCACCACCACCTGTAGCAATCGTAAACATTCCACAATTGTACTTAGTTCCTCCCGAGTCTAACTCTACGTTGCCAGTAACTGCGCCTGTAGGCACCACAACTTTTATAAGGGAGTCACTTGCTGATATAACTGTGGCAGTTTTAGCGTTGAAAAAATCAACTCTAAAAGCTGTGGTTGGTAAATTGCTTCCCCTAATTTCAACAACAGTTCCAGCTGCACCCGTATTCGGGTTCATACTTGTAATCGTTGTTGGTGGTGTAGTGGGAACGATAGTAAAATTACCTGCATTAAGAACTACGCCGTTTGAGTTTACCGTTACATTTCCTGTTTGAGCTCCAGAAGGCACATTTAGTACAATCGAAGTAGGGCTTTTAGAAATAATTGTTGCGGCTATTCCCGATTGGAAAGTCACCGATAGGGAGGTTGTGTCCAAGTTTAGGCCAGAGATAGTAACGGAAGTACCAACACCACCTTGCACTGGAGACATATTGGTGATTGATGGCGGGTTAGGATTAAACATAGAGTATGGTTGACAAAAGTTATCATTACTCTTATTTGTATCAGACCTAGTAGAAACTGTGGCACAGAGGTCAAATGGCCCTACAGTGGTTGGAAAATCTAGATTAAACAATGATGGCGTAGCATTTACTGTAATTGTAGATGTACCTCCAGGAACAAAATCGTTCGTCAAGACAATTGTAGCAACAGTGTCATGTATTCCACACTTAAATTCAAAATTCAACGTGTCACCAGTAGGTACGGCTAAATTGCCTGCATTCTCAATAACGAATCTGTACTCATTGAACTGGGTCCCTAATGGAATGCTGTCTCCACGATTTACACCCGTTGGATTAGAAATTTGGATACTGTTAGGCTGAACAATAACGTCAGCCATTGGCGGAGGCACATTTTTCATGGCAAACTGAGTACAAGACTTATTATTGGCAGCGTTATTATCATTGCTATTCGAATAAGTGGCACAAATATCAAATCCTCCATTCTTATTTGGGTAATCTAAATTGGAGCCCGCTGGGGAGCAATTGACAAAATATTTTTCTCTCCCTCCGGGAGCAAGCGAAGACAATAAAGACCCACTAAAATTTCTAGTAACCCCTTCAACCTCAAATATGAATCTGGTTTGTGTACCTGCTGGGATTGTATTAGTTCCTGCATTTACAATATCAATTGTTACCATATTTAAGGCTGTACCGTAGTTTATGGTATCACCAGCATTTATTCCTACAGGGTCTATAATTTTTATACTATCAATGGCAAAATCGTACTGAGCAACACCTGCTTGAAAAAGAAGTACTGTTTGTGCCAGAACTAGAAAAAGAACTTTTGACTTTTTTAAATTAAAAAACATAGTAGGAATATTAAAATTTTGTCAAATGTATCGAGAAGCTTGAAGGTAGATATAAGCTTTACCAACTTAGGCATAAGCCTTAACAACTATTAAACTTATTTGGTAAAATGTTCAATTAGAGATTCTTATCCATCAAATAAACCATCGTTGCCAAGCTGGCACAGCCCAACTCCAATTCTCGTTTGTTGACGTTTTCAAAAACATCGGTTTCGGCATGGTGAAAATCGAAGTAGCGTTGGGAGGTTGGGTTTAATCCAAGCTGTAAAATATTCGGATAATGTTTTTTTAGTGGGCCAATATCCACACCCCCATAACCAAATTCAAAATTGTACAGTCGGTAATCTTTTACTAGTGGTTTAAACGATTGCACGAATTTCAATTGAGCTGCTGAGCCTACAACGTCATAACCAAGTGGTTGAAAACCGCCCCTGTCGCTTTCTAAAGCGCAAATGTGTTCTTCCTTATTGTCGCTGCACCATTTAGCGTAGCCTTTGCCACCAAAATTTCCGTTTTCTTCGTTCATAAACAGCACACATCTCAGCTTATGGTTTGGCTGGTAGTTCAGCTGCTTTAAAATTCGCAGCGCCTCAATTGAATGAATAACTCCCGCACCGTCATCGTGCGCCCCTTCGCCTACATCCCAGCTATCGAGGTGACCACCGAAGGTAATGACCTTATCTTCTTTTCCAAAAATTTCAGCAATGACGTTGTAGGAAGTTTCGTCTTCATAAAACCGACAGTCCATTTCTAATTTTAAGCGCACTTTTCCTTGTTTTAACCAATCAAATAAAGTGTTTGCAGAATTGGTACTCAAGGCTGCCGCAGGAATTTTATTTTCCATTTTATAGTCCATTGACCCCGTATGTGGGTGGTCGTCATTAGACTGCGCTAATGAGCGAATCACCACCGCCTTTGCTCCATATTTTGAAGCTGCTTTTGCTCCACTCCAACGCTGATTCGAACAAGCCCCGTATGCTTTGAAGGTATTGATTTGAGTTTGGTCGAACGGCTTGTTTACAAACACAATTTTGCCTTTGATTTTTGCTTCTCCTAGCTTTTCTACATCATCAATTCCTTCTACACCTATCACCTCACCTTCTAGAACACCATGAGTTCCAACCGAACCGCCCAATGCAATGACATCTACTTTTTTGAGCTCGCCATTTTCATTAATTATCCATGCGGCTTCTTGCGTGCCTCGCTCCCAATGCGGCACGGTAATTTCTTGCAAATACACGGTGTCGAAATCATAACTTTCCAAGAGTTGTTTTCCCCAATAAATAGCCATTTCAGCTTCGGCAGAACCTGTGATTCGTGCTCCAATGTCTTTACAGAGTGTGCGCAGGTTTTCGTGCGCGGGACTTTCGGTTAGTGCATGGTTATAAATGCTTTTTATGAAAATGGAGTCTTGGTTTTGTGCATAGGTAAATCCAAAAAGTACTGAAAAGACAAGGGTAAATGCAATAGATTTCATGAGCGGAAAGTAGAAAACTTAATCGAAACTCATATATTCAATCGGAATTTAATCTCTTTACTGTAAGAACTACCACAGGTAATCTCCACTCTTCCTTTATTTTTTAATCGAAAAACAAACAGTGAACGGAAGTTTTTTCGAATATCGTCAATGGCCTCAAAGTTTATAATATAGCTTCGGTGCACGCGCATAAACTCTTCCGGTAAATGGTCTTCCAAGTCCTTTAGTGGCTTATCGAATAAATACTTTTTCCCGTCATAATCGTGTATCATAACGTACTTATCCTCCGCTTCGAAATACGCAATGGTATCGATGGCCAATATTTTAAGTGCACTTCCACTTTTTACGGTTATTGAGGTCCATTTTTTGTCTGGTTTGGCGTTCAATAATTGTTCGCTAATGGTTTGCCAATCGTAATTCGGAGCCTCTAACTGCTGGAGTTTATTAATCGTTTTTTCAAGACGCCTTTCTTCAATAGGTTTCAATAAATAATCCACCGAATTTTCTTCAAATGCCTGCAATGCATAGTTTTCATAGGCAGTGGTAAATACAACCCTGGGTTTGTTACTAAGCTGCTCCAACATTTCAAAACCATTGAGCACGGGCATTTCGATATCTAAGAAAATAAGGTTGGGTTGAGTTTCTTCTATCAACTCTTTGCCTTTTTTTCCATTGGTGGCACTGCCTATAAAATTTAAACTCTTGTAAGCTTTCAGCACATCTTTTAAACGCTCAATAGCTAATGGCTCATCCTCTACAATTACGTAATTCAACTGCTTCATTTTTGTATCGGAATAGAGATTTTTACTTGCTTTTTCGGCGCTGAAGTAATCAGTAAATCGTGCTTTTCTGGATAGTACAACTGCAGCATTTTAGCCACTGTGTTTAGGCCATTCCCCGAATTTAAATCGCCACCGAATGCCGGGCCGTTGTCTGAAATTTCTACGATTAAGTTTTCGTTTTCTTCTCTAGCTTTAATCTCTATTGTTCCAGACTCCACCTTAGAAGTTCCGTGCTTAATAGCGTTCTCGACAATTGGCTGCAACAACAGTCTAGGAAGTTGAATAGAGTTTAGATTTTCGCCTACAGAAATGTCATAATTCAATTGTTCTCCAAAACGGATTTTTTCGATTTCGAGGTAGGTTTTCAATATTTCCACCTCTTGCTCCAAAGTTGCAAAAGGCGCTTGGTCTGGTATAATATGATAACGAAACAAACGCGATAAAGCGATTACCATATCCTCCGATTTATCTGACTTTGTACGTATCAATGCTGCAATTGAATTAAGCGAATTGTACAAAAAATGTGGATTCACATTGGCTTGAATTGCATTGAGTTTACTCAACTTACTGGTGTTTTTTAGGTTCTCTCGTTCTGCAAGTGCGAGTTTTCTTTCGAGCTGATTTCTGTACTTCAGAATTTGTGTTTGTGCAAAGTAGATACCTACAAAGATTCCAATGAACGTGAACATTACAATATGCGTAATTGACGAAGGAAGCACAATATCGAACCATTGTAAATTCATGTCGTAATTCACGCCCCAAAGCGGCGTGATTACTTTGAAGAAAAATCCAATTGCGATTCCCGATAAAACAGAACCCAAAAATGAACTCAGCCCAATATACCAGGGGTTGCTCAAAAATTTAGATTCACCCATGTAGGATTTCGTTAAGAAATTAGCCGTTAAAATCAGCAGAAATAAAACCGTCCATTCAACCAAATTATACCAATCAAAAAAGAATTCGTTTTGGTCTCCGTACAATTGACCTACTCCCCAAATTAAAACCATCCAAATTAGCAGAACAGCCAAACCAATTAGGTAAGGCTTTCTACTATCGTATATGTATTTCCACCACTGTGTCATAATCTCAGTTCTTGTCGCGAAGCTAATTAACGAAACTGTATAGGTTTTACAATTAGTTGTCCTTTTTCGTCTAAAATTCGAATCCAAAACGTACCCGTTCCTAGTTCACTTTTGTACAGCTCTAATTTTCCCGCTTTGCTGGTTTCGTGCCTTATAGATTGTCCAGTTACATCAATCAATTGATATGTAAAGGCCGCATGGTTACTTAATTCTACAGTAACAACATCCGTTGCTGGAACCGGGTAAACGCTTACTTGCACTCCGTTATTGGCTTCGTGAATTGATGCCGTTTCTTCTGCTGTATCTATTGGAACCTCAACTGTAGGAATGTAATCTTCGAGCATCAACAACATGCGAGCACGCATGCCCATGGTTTCGCCCCATTTATCATCTTCCAAGTTCATTATTACCAAGCTGTAATCGCCGTCAACGCTATAATCCATAGTACTGGTTTGTAACGTTTGGCCACCATGACCGAGATAAGTATGACCTCCCATTTCTCTTTTTATCATACCTAAACCGTAACGCTCTCCGTTTCCAAAAGGAATGGTTTCATTCATTTTTTCAAATGATTTTTCTGATAGAATATTACCACTGTACAAGTAATAAGCCCATTTCGATAAATCTTTTGGTGTGCAAATAACTGCACCTGCCGCCCAAGCAGAACTTAAGAAACTTACAGACGGTTCTGGGTCGTACCCACTCGCAAACCATACACCAAGGTGCGTTTTGTTGTGCTCTTCGTAAAAGGCAAGGTGCGAGTCATCCAATTCGTTTGCGTCAAACAACTTGGAGCGCATTACTTTTTCTAAATTTTGGTTTTCTACGGCCTCAATTATTTTCCCTAACAACAGATAGCCGGTATTGGAATAGCGCGTACCTTGCCCTGGGGCAAACTTTGGTGTATCTACAAAATATTTAAATACCGAATCTACTGGCAACTTGTACGACCAATTTGCATTCACATTAGGGTAGTAATCTGGGTGTTCGGTAAAACTAAATACGCCGGAAGTGTGATTCAATAGCTGCTTGATTGTGATTTGTCCGTTTACGTTTACAGTAGGAACAATGTACTTACCTATCGAATCATCAATTGAAAGCTTGCCCTCTTCTTCCAGCAACAGAGTAAGAACTGCAACCATGGTTTTTGTGTTACTTCCCGCCTCAAAAAGTAAGTTTGGTATCAAAGCCTTGGTTCCATAATTGCCATGCGCATACTCCCAAACACTGCCATCTTTAAAATGAACCGCAACTCCAACTCCTTTGCAGTTGTAGCTTTTTGCAAATTCGGTAAACTTTTGTTGTAATGAGTCTTTTACTGCTTCACTGATTTGAGCTTGAACTCCAATTGAAAGTAACGCTGCTCCAATAAATCCTAATATTTCCTTTTTCATAGCTTGTAATTTTGAAGCAAATCAATGGGAGCCATAGAGGTTCTGAAAGACAATACCGACGAAGGTGAAAATTTGAGGAGTGAAGGTGTAAAAAAGAAGGTTGAAGGTTTTTTATAAATTCGTCTCACCGGAACATTTTAGTCGGTTTCGCAAAAAACTCAATTCTATATTTCCCAAACATGATTCCACGAATCGAAACTTTATCTGAGAAAAAACTAATAGGTAACCACTTAAAAATGAGTTTGACCAATAATAAAACGAGTCAACTTTGGGAGCAATTTGGACCAAAAATTAAAACCATAGAGAATCGTACGTCAATAGATAAAATTTCCATGCAAGTTTATAACTCTGGATACTACGATAAATTCAATCCTGAGAACGAATTTGAAAAATGGGCGACAGTAGAAGTCGAAAGTTTCAGTAATATCCCAAGCGGAATGGAGTCGTTCACTTTGCCTGGCGGTATGTACGCAGTATTCGATTACAAAGGCTCTAGCTCAGACAGTTCTATTTTTCAATACATTTTCTGGGAATGGTTGCCAAGTTCACCTTATGGGATAGACGATAGACCACACTTTGAAGTCTTGGGTAAAAACTATAAAAACAATGACCTAAATTCTGAGGAAGAAATTTGGATTCCAATCATAAAAAAGCGAACACCAGCAACTAACAACATGTACTTAACTTTAAATACAAACCTTCAGTACTTTTGCGGAGATTTAATTCCCAAAGCCGTATTCCCTGAAACAAGCTGTTTACATATTTATTCTGTCCTTATTTTCTATTGGGGTCTTTGGTCAAGGGAAATCCCTAGAAGCCTCAAGAACTGAGGAGAAAATAAAAATTGACGGTAAGGGCAATGAAACCAGCTGGAAAAATGCTGGCATTGCCACCGGTTTTAAAGAACTCAACCCGACAGAGGGCGAACCACCGATTTTTAAAACGGATGTAAAGGTCTTATACGACGACAACAATATTTACATTCTCGGCTACTGCTACGACCCACACCCCGATAGCATTATGACCCAATTGGGCGAACGCGACGACCGTTTGAATGCTGACCATTTTACGGTGTCTTTTGATACGTACAATAAAAAACTGGACGCGTTTACGTTCAAGGTTTCAGCATCTGGAGTTCAATCCGATTCTAGAATCTCCGACGAAGCCTTTAATGCCGTTTGGGAGAGCGCCGTGCAAATTGTGGACGACGGCTGGATAGTGGAAATAGAAATCCCCTACTATGCCATTCGTTTCCCGAAAGGGGAAGAACAGCTCTGGAAAATCAATTTTCTACGCGAAATCCGCCGCAGTCGAACCGAATTACAATGGTCTTTAGTACCTAAAGAAGTCGAAACCGAAATCAACTATTGGGGCGATTTAACTGGGCTGGACAGCATAAAAGACCCTGCCCGTATTTCTCTTTCGCCTTACGTTTCTTCCTTTGCAGAATTCGAAGGCGCAGAATCTAGTTATGGCTTTGGGGCAGGTGCCGACCTTAAAGTGGGCCTTAATGAAAGCTTTACGCTTGATATGACTTTGCTGCCGGATTTCTCGCAAGTACGGTCGGATAATATTGTAAAAAACTTAGGTGCTTTTGAGGTGGTTTTTGAAGAGCAACGACCGTTTTTTCAGGAAGGTGTGGACTTGTTCAACTTGGGCGATTTGTTTTATTCCAGAAGAATTGGTGGAGTGCCTGAAGACTATTTAAAGGCCTTCGACCAAGTGGACTCAAACGAGACAATTGAAAACCCAAATACGGCTCGGTTGATTAACGTAACCAAGGTTTCGGGACGAAATAAAAACGGCCTTGGAATTGGTATTATGAACGCCATTACTGCGCCTACGACTGCAACCATAGAAAATACCGAAACAGGCGAAAAAAGAGAGGTGCAAACCAACCCATTGGTCAATTACAACATTGTAGCCATTGACCAAAATCTAAAGAACAACAGCTCTATTTATTTCATTAACCTCAACACCTCTAGGGAAGGCCCATTCATTGACGCCAATGTTTCTTCTTTGGGATTAAACCTGATAAATAAAAAATCGAACTACGCCGTAAATGGGGATGTAAAAATCTCTCAACGCGACGGCAATTTGTCGGCACATGCATTTAGCGAAGACCCAGGCGACGGAGTCAGTTATACCCTTGGTTTTGGTAAAATAAAAGGGAACTTTAAATTCGATTTACAAAGTGTAAATAAATCACCGAACTTTAACCCCAATGACCTTGGAGTAAACTTTGCCACCAACATTCGTGAGCATGCTCTAGAGCTACAATACAACAAATACAATCCATTTTGGAAGTTAAATGGCAATTACAATCGCCTGACCTATACCATGCAGCAAGACTATACCACTGGTGAAGTTTTAAAGAATAGTTATGAGGGTCGTTTAGCATTTATTCTTCCCAGTTTTAATGCCTTTTTCTTGAACATTGACGCTCAACTAGGTGATGGTATCGACTTGTTTGAATCACGTAGTCCCGGACAAAAATTTATTACACAAGAGTATTACTACAACGGAATTGGCGTATCAACCGATTACAGCAAAAAGGTTGCTCTTGACGCCGAAATTGGCTATGGTCACTCCTACTTTACAGATTACGTGGAAGGCAGTTATTTTGAGGTTGGTGTGGAACCTATTTTACAAATCAGCGACAAGTTTTCTCTTCGACCAGAATCTAATTATTCTAGATACTTAAACGGCCAAGGTTATGCTGGAACCTTTAACGGGACACCCAAATACGGCGTCCGTGATGTTAGAACCTTAACCAATATTCTGCAAGGAAAATACTTATTCAAAAACAACCTTGCCTTAACGCTTAGGGTTCGTCATTACTGGTCTTATGGCTTGTACGATTATTACGGTGACTTAGACGAAGAGGGTTACATTATTCCAGACCCAACTTTTACCGAAAACGCTGATTTTAACTTCAATGCTTTCAATACCGACTTAATATTCACTTGGCAATTTGCCCCAGGCAGCTTTATTAATGTCGTTTACAAAAACAACTTGCAGCACGACGAGCAAATCATTCGCACCTCGTACTTCAACAACTTGGAAACTGTTTTTGACCAAGGCCAGCGAAACACCCTAACCTTTAAACTCGTGTACTTTTTTGATGTGGTTTCGAGTTATAAGAAGGTGTTTAGGAGAGTTTAAATTACAATGAAAAAGCTAGCCCTAGTTATATCGCTAATACAACCCCTTCTGGTTGTGTCCCAGTTTTACAGTGGCTCAGTAATGACTGAAGAAAGAGCTCCTGCGCCTTATGTAAACATTGGGGTTCCAAATAATAACGTTGGAACGGTCTCGGATATCAATGGAAAATTTACAATTTATTTAACGAATCAAAAAAACTCAGATAGCCTTGTATTTTCCTCCATAGGTTTTTTTTCTTTTTCTATAAGTATCGCCGATTTTAAAGCCCGCGAAAAGAAAATCATTACCCTTGAGCGGAAGTCGTATCCTTTAAAAGAGGCAATCATTAAATCTGCCAAACCTACCCTAAAACGAAAAGGGGTAACTACTGATTCAGAGCTAATTATTGGAAAACTAGTGGACTCTCTAGGTTATGAATTGGGTGTGAAAATCAGAAACAATAAACATTCAAGATTAAAAAACCTCTACGTAAACATTGGTCGCAGTGATTACGATTCGCTGTTCTTCCGTGTTAATATTTATAATGTTGAACACGATAGACGTTTTAAAAACATACTTACTGAACCGCTTTATTTAACGGCTTCAAAGAAAGAAACAGACACGACCATAATTTTCGATTTGTACCCTTTCGAAATTTGGGTGAAATCCGATTTTTTAGTCACTTTGGAATACGTAAAAAACCTAGGACAAGGCGGGCTGTTTTATTGTGCAGCGGCAGGCAAATCTTGCTATTTCAGAACTACTAGCCAAGGCGACTGGAAAAAAGTTCCTTTTGCACCAAGCATTAGTGTTGATATGCTTTTTTACGATTGATAGCACAAATAACTTGCTGAATCAGAATTAAGGAGGTGCAGAACGAGAAGATAATAGCATATACCCTTAGCCACAAGTTACCTATAACCTTGAACCACTACCCCACAGCCTTAGCATACATTTTTCCCCAGTCAGAGATACTATCAATCACCGGTTTTAAGCTTTTACCGATAGTGCTCAGCGAATATTCTACCGTGGGTGGAACCGTGGCATAAGCCTTTCTATTCACCACGCCCTTGGCTTCTAAATGCTTCAACTCTTTCACTAACATTCGAGTCGAAATATCCGGAATAGCCCGTTCCAATTCTTTGTACCGCAACGTGCCTTTATCCAACAAAACGTACAAAATCGCAAACTTCCACTTGCCTTCTAGGGTGTTCATAGCCAAGTGAAAAGGGCAGTTTAAATATTCTTCTAAAGTTTTTTCTCTCATAACGTGTTGTTTTTCAACATTACTAACAAAAGTGTTATTACTTCACATTCGTGTAACTACTTTCAAAAGTAAAGCTTTGTGACTAGGTTTGCACCACACAATAACAAAAAACAAATGAACATGAAACACATTCAACAATTTACAACAGGAACTTTAGCACTAGCATTCGTATTTAATTTAGTCAGCTGCCAAGCACCCCAACAACAAGAGCAAGCACCCAAAACACCCAAAGTAGATAACCTTGAGGAGTACAAAGAAGGACTGAACGAAAACAAGGCACTCGTAACCGAATTTATCGAAGCCATGCGCGTCTCTAACGTAGATAAATTGAAAACGATGATTACCGACGATTTTAGCTGGTGGATTATTGGTAAACCCGAATACCTAGCCACAGGCGGAGAACACGATACCGAATACTTTTTGGGCTTCTTTAAAGGAGACGAATTGTTCCCAGAAGGCGCAGACTTTAACACCACCTCTATGATTTCGGAAGGGAATGTAGTAGCTGCCGAAGCCGAGTTTAAAGCAAAAACCGCCATGGGTTCTAACTACGAAAACTACTACCACTTCTTGTTTATTATTGAAGACGGAAAAGTGAAACGCATGAAAGAATACATGGATACCTATCACGCCAAAGTAACTTTCGGACTATAAAAAACGACAATATGGATTGGACAACAAAACACCTTACAGACCAAACGGGCAAAGTATTCCTAATTACCGGTGCCAATACCGGATTGGGGTTTCAAACTGCGCTCGAATTGGCACAAAAAAACGCCCACGTAATTTTAGCCGGTAGAAATGCCGATAAAATTGAACAAGCCCTTTCGGATATCAAACACACCGTTCCCAACGCCAAGGTAGAAGCCGGTATTGTCGATTTATCGAACATCGCCTCCGTCACCATTTTCGCAAAAAGTATCGTCGAAAAACACAACCGACTTGATGCATTAATAAACAATGCAGGCGTTATGTTTCCGCCCGCCAGCAAAACCAAAGACGGCTACGAATTGCAATTTGGCGTCAACTTTATGGCTCATTTTGCCCTTACGACGCACTTGTTTCCTTTGCTAAGGCAAACCCCCAATAGCCGCGTGGTTACCCTAAGTAGCATCGCCCACAAAAATGGTGTGATAGACTTTCATAACCTTAAGCTCGAAAAGCCCTTCGATAAATTCCGCGAATACGGACAAAGCAAAGTAGCCGACCTCATTTTTACCTTAGAACTGCAACGTCGACTGGAAAAAAACAACCTCAACATTCTTTCCGTCGGAGCACACCCAGGTATCAGTAAAACGGAGTTATTGAGAACCGACAAACCCGAAATGATTGACGAATTTCCGCACATGAGCGCCAACCAAGGAGCCTACTCTACCCTATGTGCCGCAACCGAACACATCGAAGGCGGAAGCTATATTGGACCAAACGGTGAAGGTGAAATGACAGGTTTACCAGCCCCAGCTTTTATCTCAGCTTACGCCCAAGACGAAACCATAGGCAAACAACTGTGGGAATACGCTGAAAGAGAACTCGGCTTGCGGTTTTTGTAGCCGCTCGCTAGCGCACAATTGTTGAAGAAAGCGGTAAAATACAGGCTCACTTTTCGTAATTTAGTTTGGTTCAATCAGAACAGTTAATCCAAACTTATTCTCTTAATATTTAAAAGGGAAATTTTCAATTACACTCGTATGCATCAATCAAGACATTCTAAATTAGAAGCACTATTTAGTTATTTCGATGAGGCAAATGAAAAACGATTACAAGAATCACTTGAATTTGACCATGGGGCAATTTTCTGTGAAGAGCAACGAAATCCATATAAAGAAAGACATGAAGCGTTTTTAAAAAAACTTGAAAATCATGAATTTGGTGTTTCAACGGAATCTGGAGAGAACTTAGAAGCAATTAAGCTTCATGACCTATCTGCCGAAGAAGCTTCAATAATTTATATGTACACAAACCATAGTATACATGGCCCTGTCAACTCTAATTTAAGGAATTCACCAAAAAATTTAGACAAAGATATTGAAGAGTATATTCGATTATTTAATAGTGCTCTTTTAAAGCTGCCGGCGCTTAACAACGATAGAGTTTACAGAGATGTAAACAATCCAGATGGTGGGGTAAAAAAAGCTTTGGAGTATTATTTCAAAAATATTGGGAGTACAATAACATGCCATGACTACATGTCAAGTCATAAAGACAAAAGTCGATGGTCTGACTATAAAACAGGCTTTCAGTTTCTAATATCCACTAGCAGTAATAGCCGTTCCAGAGACTTAAAGAACATTACTTTCTCCAAATCTGAAAAAGAAGTTGTTTTTATTAGTGGCACCAAATTCATTGTAAAAGACGTCAATTTGACCACCAATGTTGTAGTCCTCGAAGAGATTAACAATAGATTTTAAATTTGACAACAATATCAGTTTCAAAATGAGTTTACTAGATATACAACCCATTAATAATATCAATAGTGAAGAGTTTCATAGTGCTGTGAAATTAGGGGATGACAACTCTAAAACACTAGGTTTTTTGCCGAAAATGGCATTCGAAAAGTATGCCTCCGAAAATCAACTATTTGGTTCATTTGAGAAAAACACAAAAGAACTACAAGGTTATTTACTCTACAGAGTATCCTACAATAAGGTCACTATCGTTCATTGTTGCGTTAATAATTCGTTTAGAGGCAACAACATAGCTTATAATCTCATTCAGTACTTGAAAAACAATACAAAGCAATATGACGGTATTAAATTAAGCTGTAGAAATGATTATGGAATTAATGCTTTCTGGGAGAAGTGCAAATTCGTTCCAATTAAAGAAAAAGTGGGGCGCAGTAAAAAAGGGCTTCCATTAACTGTTTGGTGGTTCCCCCAAAACACAAATGATTTATTATCTCAAATATCAGATTATGAACTAAAAAATAAGACTGTAGCGGTAATCGACACGAATATCTTTCTAGACATTAAAGAAGAAAGAGAAAAAGAAAGCCTCGCGCTGAATAGTGATTGGATAACAAGCGAAGCTGTGTTATATGTTACTCGAGAAATTTATGTTGAAATAAATAGGGGTTCAACTAATGATATAAAAGAAGCAAATAGAAAGCACATTTCTAATTTTCAACTTTTGCCCTTTCGTAATGAACAAGATTTTAATTCCGTTGTATCAGGCCTAAAAAAAGAATTCAAATTAAAGAATGACAATGACCATTCAGATATTAATCACCTAGCATACGCAATCACTGGAGGCGCGGCTTACTTCATTACTAGAGACTCATACTTACTTAATAATAAAACTTTTTTTATACAGTATGGCCTAATACTGCTAAGGCCAAGTGAATTCATAACATACATAGATGAAATTACCCAGGAGGCCAAGTACAAACCAAAACGATTAATTGGAACTCAAATTAATTCAAGTTGTATCACATTCAAGAACATAGAGCAATACATTAATATTTTTCTAAAGGCAAACGAAAAGAAAAACGTATTGCAAAAAATTATTAGAGATGCCGTCTCTTTTCCAGAAAAATTTGAAGTTGTTTCAATCACAAGAGAAGAAAAAAATTTAGCATTAGTTGTTTATGATAGAACGGAAGAGGGACAGCTTACCATACCTATAATTAGAGCTTTAAAGGGCACAATAAAATCAACACTTATTAAACATTTATTATACAAAGCAATACTTACTAGCTTAAAAGAAAATAGAACTCTAATTAAGATTACTGAAAAACAATTAGATAATGAATTTGAGAAATTACTAAAAGACGCTCATTTTTCTGTAGCTAATTCCAGTTGGTCAAAACGAAGTTATAAGGGGATTAAGCAATTAAATGAAATAAATGCAGAAAATAATGAACAAAGCAACCCTAAGGTGGATAATAACTTTAAAAACAATTACCAACTTGAAAGACAGTTATTCCCACTTAAAATATTTGACCTTGAAATACCAACTTTCATAGTGTCAATAAAGCCACAATGGGCAGAGCAGCTTTTTTATGATAAGTCAGAGGAGAAGCTTTCTTTATTTGAACCGACATATGAGCTCTTGTTAAATAGAGAAAATGTCTATTACCGCTCTGCAAGGCCACAAATATTAAAAGCACCTTCCCGAGTTCTGTGGTACATTAGTGAAAACAAATCAACTAAAACCAAAGGTTGTATATGTGCATGTTCTTATATTGATGAGGTTTTCATTGGAAAACCAAAAAAACTCTTTAAGCAATTTGAAGACTTAGGTATTTATGAGTGGTCGGATATTGCTAAAACAGCTGGGGATAAAGAAAACATTATGGCTTTTATCTTTTCAGACACAGAACTTTTTGAAAAGAACATCTCACTAAAAAGAATAGAAACTATCTTTAGCGACTTTGAAAGAAAAAAATTCATGCCTTTATCCCCAATTAAAATATCTCAAAAAACCTTCCTTTCTATATATGCGGAGGGCATGAAGCAATGATAACAAAACACAAAAGTTTATTGTTAATCTCGGTAAAACCGGAGTTTGCTGAAAAAATTTTAAGTGGTGAAAAAACCATGGAGTTGCGCAAAGCAGCGCCAAAAAAAGCTGGCAAAGGCAGTGTTATTCTTATTTACGTTACGACACCAATAAAAGAGCTCTGGGGTATCGGTAAAATTGAACATATTATAGAGTCAAACCCTAAATCTCTTTGGGCTAACCATAGTAAGAAAACAGGCATAACAGAACAAGAGTTTAATATGTATTATGGAGACTCAACAAAAGCTTTTGGCATTGAATTAACAGAAGTAAAACAGATTTTTAATCAATCCGTGTCCTTGAAAATGTTAAGACAAATTCTACCAAAGTTTTCTCCGCCCCAAACCTATGCGTACATAGAACAAAGCGATATTAACTTCACTTTAATTAAAACGTTAATTCACTCTGATTCAAAGTCAACGACAACAAAAAAAATACTTGAATAACCAAGGGATTAAAATTGTGACCTAAATAGTTCTTCTGTTAAAACTTATTTCTATTATACTCCGACATTTTGACCCTTTTCAGAAAGTCCAACTCCAATCAATACCCTAACATTGCCCTATGATTCTGGAAAGTAACATCATTGAGTTTAAGGGAATGCCTTTGTTTCAAAAGGCTCGGTTTAGGCCGCCAATGGATATGGACGGTGCCATAAAAGACTTTGCCTGTTTCTTTTACATGGTGCAGGGCAGCATGCAAAGTTTTGATTCACGCGGAAAAATTGACCTTGGCGAAAAAGAAGCGGTGCTCAAAAACTGCAACAACTACGTTCAGCGATATGTAGCGGCTGAGGGTTCTGAAGAATGCGAGGCCATTGCCATTTATCTCTATCCTGAACTGCTCAAAACCATTTACAAAAACGAAGTGCCTTCTTTTATTCAAAAGGAGGGGAGTCAAACCAACCAGCCTAACAAACCAACCCCACCCAAAAAACTTATTGGTAATCAGTTGGTAGAGCAATATATGAGCAACCTAGTGCTGTACTTTGAACAACCTGAAGCACTAGACGAAGAGTTGGGCATATTAAAGCTCAAAGAGCTAATGCTTATCTTGCTAAAATCTCAAAACCATGAGAACATTCGCAAACTGCTTTCCGATATTTTTCGTCCTGTAAATGCGGTATTTAAAGAGACGATAGAAAAAAATATGTTTAACCAACTTTCGCTAGACCAACTGGCATTTATCTGTCATATGTCGCTGTCTACCTTTAAACGGGAATTCAAAAAAGTGTACAACGAGTCACCAGCGCGGCATATAAAAACCAGACGATTAGAAGAAGCTGCACTACGGTTACTTTGCAACAACGACTCTGTTTCGGCGATTGCATTTGATGTCGGTTTTCAAGACATCACTACCTTTTCTGCCAGCTTTTCAGAAAAGTACGCTACTTCTCCCAAGAACTTTCGATTAACCCAAATCAGCAAGTAATCGACCTTTTACAGAAAGTGTTTACAGGTTGATAGTCAGACCTTTGAATCGTTAATTTAAAACTAAAAATTATGAAACGATTACTCTGGTTAAGCATTGCATTATTCACATTAAACACAAACACTATGGCACAAAAAGGATTTGATTTAGAAAGAGAAATTACTATAAACGTATCGGCAGCAGAACTTTGGAAAATGGTTGGGCCCGGATTTATTGAAGTCTATAAATGGTCGTCAAACGTTGACCACGCAACAGGAAAAGGTCAATCGGAATTTGAAGGGGCGGTATGCAGCGAGCGCTTTTGTGACGTAAACGTCAAAGGGTTTAGTTCTATAAGTGAATCGCTTACTAAGTACAATGCACAACAAATGAACTTGGCTTACGAAGTAAATAGTGGAATGCCTTCATTCGTAACTAAAGCTGCTAACGATTGGACGGTTGTTGCTATTGACGATACGCATTCCAAATTGGTTATGAAAGCAGAGTTTCGCTCAAAAGGATTAATGGGTACCATGATGAACGGTATGATGGAAAAGAAAATGGGAAAAACGCTCGATACTGTGCTAAACGATGCTAAAGTTTATGCAGAAACAGGTCAGCAATCTGAAGCTAAAAAATCACGGGTGGCTCAATTGGCTAAAAAAACTAAGCAGGCTGCTTAGGTTCTGCTTTGGATTTAAAAAGTTCTTGTTCTAAACTATAGTGGGGTCATGCTGAATTTATTTCAGCATCTCAAGTGAAGCCGTGAATAACGAGATTAGCTCCGCTGAGCTCCTTCGTCGGTTCTGAAACGAGTTCAGAATGACGACTTCGGAATATGTTATTGATTTTTCTCATATTCTCATACACCACCTAATAAATAAAGGCCCTGTTCCGTATTCTCGGAATCGGGCTTTTTGGTTTTAAGACCAACACCAACAACACCTAAACATTCTTATTTTGCAAGCCACAGTTTACCTCTAAAACAAAACACCCTTGCAAGGCCTAAACGACATACTGAACCTCGATAAAAACGCAAAAACTCGTTTCGTTAAAAAGGGCGAGATGCTGTTGCGCGAAGGAGACGAAAGTTCACTGGCTTTTTATATTGAAAAAGGTCTGTTGAGAAGCTATACCATTGATGAAAAAGGTAAGGAACACATCTTTTCATTTGCCTCAGAAGGATGGATAATTGCGGATATTGACTCCCAAGAATTTAACCACCCTGCCGAGCTATTTATCGACTGTATAGAAGATTCAGAAATTGTTGTGTTCGACCGAAAATGCTTTAAGCTAGCCGATTTATCTGAACAACAATTACGAGAAAACGCCAACTTGCTCGCGCGTAGAATTGCTGTTTTACAAAAACGAGTGATTATGCTCATGAGTGTTTCGGCCCAGGAACGCTACAGCACATTTTTAAAGTCATTTCCAAAACTCGTTAACCGCGTTCCCCAACGCATGATTGCCTCGTACCTAGGCATAACTCCAGAAGCGTTGAGCAAAATAAGGGGTCAAATCGCCAAAGGGAAATAAACCCAGCGCTTTCATTTCTTAATCTAGGTTAAGGCATTTGAGCTAAGAAGTGACGAGCTTTGACAAAAGATTTAGATTAAAGAACGATGAAAAATATAGTACGAATTGAACCCTTAGGATTCCCCTGGCAAACCCAAGACCCATTTTTATTTTGTGCTTATCACCGAGACGAGTATCCTGCTGGCGACTCCAAACAGGGCGTAACTTTCGACGAGCTCAAAGGCAGAAATGTAGGTCAAGATTTTACCATAAAAGACGGTTGGAGAATGTATCACGGAACTAACATTCCGGGCTTTCCCTATCACCCGCATCGCGGATTTGAAACCATAACGATAAACAAAGAAGGTGTCGTTGACCATTCGGATTCATTGGGTGCAGCCGGACGTTTTATGGGCGGAGACGTGCAGTGGATGACCGCCGGAAAAGGTATTCAGCATTCCGAAATGTTTCCGTTGGTTAACGAAAACAAAGGGAATCCTTTGGAGATTTTTCAAGTTTGGTTGAATCTACCTAGAGCTTCCAAAATGGTGGAACCTCATTTCAAAATGTTGTGGAACGAGGATGTTCCCAAAGTGGAAGAAACCGATGAAGAAGGCCGTAAAACCTATGTGGACGTAATCGCTGGAAAAATTGGCGACGTAAAAGCATTGGAATCTACACCAGATTCGTGGGCAGCTAAGGCTGAAAATGCGGTAGCAGTTTACACCGTTAAAATGGAAGCTGACGCTCAATGGACATTGAAGAAAACGAGTGCTTCGGCAAACCGTTCTATCTTTTTCTACAAAGGAAATTCAATAGATATTGATGCGCAAACCATTGAATCAAATCACGCAATTGTGGCGTTAGCTGGTGAAGACATTACGATTAAAAACGGCAGTGAAGACGCTTACTTTTTAATTTTGGAAGGCAATCCAATTGGTGAACCTGTTGCCAAATACGGTCCGTTTGTAATGAATACAGACCAAGAAATTAACGAGGCAATGCAAGACTACCGAAAAACCCAATTCGGTGGCTGGCCGTGGGCAGAAGTTGAAGTGGTTCACCCAAAAGAAAAAGGGCGTTTTGCCTTGCACAGTAATGGACATGAAGAAATAAAATAACATGAAACACACAAACAACACACAATGGCCAGTCTTGAATTTTCTTGAAATTCAGGACACTTTCGAAACCCTACATCAATGGCTACAAATTGTAGGTAAAATTCGTTTGAGCACCATGCCGTGGCAAAATCATTCGTGGCATGCTGCTTTGTATATCACTCCAAAGGGTTACTCTACCCAAGCGATTTCTTTCGAGGGTAAACTGTTTCAGATAGAGTTCGATTTTACAAAACACGAGTTGGTAATTGAAAGTTCAGAAACCGATGCTGTTGTACTAAAATTACAGTCCAAAACGGTTGCAGATTTCTACAACGAATTGTTCCAAAGCCTATCAACTATCGGTATTGATATTAAAATTCACGGAGCACCAAACGAAATGGACCCTGCGATTCCTTTTGCAGAAAATACGGTCAACAAAACTTACGACCCAAAAGCAGCAAATACACTATGGAGGGCGATGATTAAAACAAATTGCGTTTTCAATGCTTTTCGCAGCAAGTTCATTGGAAAATGCAGTCCTGTTCACTTATTTTGGGGTGCATTTGATTTGGCAGTTACACGTTTTTCTGGAAATTCTGCTCCATTGCACCAAGGCGGTATGCCGAATATGCCTTTGGATGTAATGCAGGAAGCTTATTCGCAAGAGGTAAGCAGTGCTGGTTTTTGGCCCGGCTCAAAAGATTCACCAATGCCCGCGTTTTATGCCTACGCATACCCAAGTGACAGCAAATTTGGAGAACAAAAAGTGTTGCCCAAAGAAGCTTTTTACAGCGAAGAAATGGGTGAGTTTTTCCTAAAGTATGAAGACGTACAACAATCAGAAAACCCAGAAAAAATGTTGATGGAGTTTCTTCAAACCACGTACGAAGCAGCCGTTAATTTATCGGACTGGAACAGAGAAAAACTGGAGAAATAATTAATTCCATTAATTGAAATATTGTTGTCTCGGTGTCATTTTCCCGTTGTGGAGTTTGACTAATTTGCACCAGCGATTTTAATGGGATACGATGCAATCATAATAGGCGGAGGATTAGGCGGTTTGTGCAGCGCTTTGCACTTGTCGTTGAGTGGATTAAAAGTCTTGTTGATAGAAAAAAACGGCTTTCCTAAACACAAGGTGTGCGGCGAATACATTTCTAACGAAGTACTGCCTTACCTCAACTCTTTGGGTTTTAACCCATTTGAGTTTGGCGCAAAAAACATTACCGATTTTACACTGAGCACGCCCGGCAGTCGTTCGATTAGCACGACTTTGCCGCTCGGTGGTTTTAGCATAAGTCGATTTTGCATTGATGCTGAATTGGCAAAAAAAGTGCAGAAAGCTGGAGCAACAATAACGCAAGAAACAGTCACCAATATCAGCTTTACAAACGACCAATTTAAAGTTGAGACAAAAGACAAGACCTATCATGCTCCAATAGCTGTTGGAGCGTTTGGCAAACGTTCCAATATGGATGTAAAACTCAATCGTGCATTCATAAAGCGCAAATCTCCGTTTTTGGGCGTAAAAGCTCATTACAAAGGCACCTTTCCAGATACGGCCGTTGGATTACACAATTTTGACGGGGGTTATTGCGGGGTTTCAAAAGTCGAAACCAACAACCTAAATATCTGCTACCTCGCCGATTTTGAGAACTTTAAGAAATACAAAAACGTAGCTGACTTCCAAGAAAATGTTCTCAGTAAAAACACTTTTTTACGAGATATTCTAAATAATGCCGAGCTTGTATTTGAGAAGCCACTCACCATAAGTCAGGTCTCTTTTGAACGAAAAAATCCGGTTGAAAATCACATCATTATGGTTGGAGATAGTGCAGGAATGATTCACCCGTTGGCCGGAAACGGAATGGGTATGGCAATCCGTTCAGCTCAATTAGCCTCAGAACGCATTGTTGATTTTTCCAACGGAAAAATAGCCACTCGTTCCCAATTAGAAACGAACTACACCAAAGCTTGGAACAACGAATTCAGTGCTCGATTGCGCTCAGGACATATCATTGCAAGGTTATTTCGATTGGGCTGGTTTTCAGAATTCCTAATGATATTGCTCAACCTATTCCCTTTTGTATTGCCTTACATTATAAAAGGCACACACGGCAAACCCATGAAAGCAAGTTTTTAGGAATGGTATTTACATTAACCCATAGGGATACCTTGTTCTACTTAGTCAACCCCGACTTCACTAGAAGCCTATCGTATGCTATAGATTCCTGCCTGCGCAGGAATGACGAACGTGTGAAGTCCATTAGTTTAACCATAAGATTTAAACTACTAGTAAAAGAAATTATCACTAGGCTTCCGGCCTTTGAAATTCTTGCAAAAACTTTCAAGTTTGGGTTATGTGGCGTAGCCCAAGCTTGTCTGTCTGAGACTCGCTGCGGCGAGTTGAGTTTGCAAGCGCAGAATAACTCGAACGTAGAAATTTTAAAGAATTTCAGGAGCCTTGAATTTTTCTTTGCGAACTTTCTTTTGTTTCAAGACAAAAGAAAGTGGAACTTAAAACAAGACCTTAACCAGTCACTAGTATTGACGCATGGGTCAACGGGTCCACCCTCTAGCCAAAATGAGATTCCCAATCAAGTTGGGAATGACGGAGTGATACTAAATTTATTCCTGAATTTTTAGAATGCTCCCCAACACAACATACCGCAGCACCGAATCCGAAATCATGGACGACCTAGAAATGGAAGGGGACCTCCTCATAAAAACCTTAGACAAAATCGCCCAAATCAACCAACTGCTAGGTGGAAACGGAATCACGATAAACGGAGTAAAAACCCTACTCCAAAACCACAAAAAAGAAACACCAGTATCTTTCATTGACATGGGTTGTGGAAACGGCGACATGCTTCGAGCATTAGCAAAATGGGCTAGACAAAATGGATTTCAATTTGAATTAAAAGGAGTTGACGCCAATCAAGCTACAATAGATTACGCAATTGAACTTTCACAAGACTACCCAGAAATTAACTACAAAAAACAAGATGTCCTCGACCAAAATTTTCCTGAGCAAGCGTATGACATTACCCTATGTACACTGTTCTTACACCATTTTGAAGATACTATTGCAGAAGAATTCTTAACTAAAATCCACCAAAAATCTAAGCTAGGAGTGGTAATCAACGACTTGCACCGCAGCAAATTAGCGTACCTTCTTTTTTGGTTGATAACGCTTTTCATAAGCAACCGAATGGTAAAAAACGACGGATTAATTTCTATCTTGAGAGGCTTTAAACGATTAGATTTAGAGGCTTTTTCGGATAAACTAAAATTTAAAAGCACAATCACTTGGCGCTGGGCATTCCGCTACGAGTGGATAATTAGAAAATGAAACGAGAAACAGATTTTACACCCCTATCGTCATTCCCGAGAGGAGGTACGACGAGTTGGGAATCTATTGAAGTTAATAAACGGATTCCTGCCGGAGTTTATCCCGTACAAAGCGGGGCAGATAATAATTCTAGAGATTCCGAACAGAAGGTTCGAATCAATTTCGTTCCTCTTCCGATAGTTATCGGCATGTCTCACCTAATCTCACGGAATGACGGTGTTTTTATGACTTCAGTTGTTTCCAATCTAATTCCTCTGAGAAGTACAAAATGAGCGTAAACATCACATCAGTCGCAACGCAGTTGCCATCCTACACACGCACAACAGAAGAGATAATTCCTTTTCTAAAAGTGTGGTTATCGGGCCAAGAAGAACGGTTTCAACGTAAAGTGATAAAACTGTTCGAAAACGCAGGGGTAGATAAACGCTACTCGATTATGGACGCCAAAGAAGTTTTTAATAAAACCTCTTTTGAAGACAAAAACGAAATCTACAAAAGAGAAACCATAAAACTGGCCGAAGGTGCTTTATTAAAAGCCTTAAAAAAAGCGAAATTTATTCCAACAGATATCGACTACATCATTACCGTTAGCTGCACTGGAATTATGATTCCTTCGGTAGATGCCTACCTAATCAACAAGCTTGAAATGAAGCAAGATATTGTACGTCTTCCTGTTACAGAAATGGGTTGCGTAGCAGGAGTTTCAGGAATGATTTACGCCAACAACTTTCTTAAAGCGAATCCGAACAAACGCGCTGCGGTCATTGCGGTAGAATCTCCAACCTCAACGTTCCAATTGGACGATTATTCGATGGTAAACATAGTGAGTGCGGCCATTTTTGGAGACGGTTGTGCGTGCACCATTCTTTCTTCATACGAAGACGAAACGGGTCCAAAAATCTTAGACGAAGCAATGTATCACTTTTACAACGCCGAACACATGATGGGTTTTGAGTTGAAAAACACCGGCCTTCAAATGGTTCTGGATAAAGAGGTTCCAGAAAAAATTGCCGAACATTTCCCACAAATTGTCCACCCGTTTTTAGAGCGTAATGACCTAAAAATTGAAGACGTAAACAACTTAATTTTTCACCCTGGCGGAAAAAAAATAGTGCAAACCGTAGAGGAGCTTTTCGGTTCTCTTGGAAAAAATATAGACAATACTAAAGCAGTTCTGAAAGACTATGGAAACATGTCAAGCGCCACCGTTTTGTATGTGCTCGAGCGTTTCATGGAACAAGGCGTAGCACAGGGTGAATATGGTTTAATGCTGAGTTTTGGCCCTGGCTTTACGGCACAACGAATATTGTTGAAATGGTAAAAGAATTCGAAGGTAAAAACCAATGGACGGTAATTCTTGGCAGCTCAAGCGGGCTGGGTTTAGCAACTGCAAAAAAATTGGCGCAGCACGGACTTAATCTATGCTTGGTGTATCGAGCCAGAAAAAGTGACACCACCAAAATTCAAACTACTTTTCAAACCATTGCCACCGAAAATAGCGTAGAGCTTTTAGAGTTTAATTTGGATTTTGTAAAGCCAGAAAACAGAACACTAGTGTGTGATGCGCTTACTCAAAAATCGGTTCGGGTACTGGTGCACAGTGTGGCAAAAGGAAACTTAAAACCAATGATTGCCAACAAAGCAAGAACATTGCAAAACGACGACTTTCATTTAACTATTGAAAGTATGGGCATCAGTTTATACGACTGGACGAAATCCCTTTTCGATAACAACCGATTTGCTGCTGAAGCAAGCATAGTAAGCTTTACAAGTGAAGGAAACAAAAAGGCGTGGCCCAACTATGCTGCTGTTTCTGCCGCAAAAGCAACATTAGAAGCCATAACCAGAAACTTAGCGTTGGAGTTCGCCCCTCATGGAATCCATGCAAATTGTATCGAGGCAGGCGTAACAGATACTGCTTCCTTACGCATGATTCCGGGTAGTGAAAAATTGATTGAACACACTAAAAAACGCAACCCAAACAAACGATTAACTACACCGGAGGACGTTGCGAACGTGGTTTACCTCCTCTCAAAAGACGAAGCCCGTTGGATTAACGGAGCGGTGATACCAGTGAATGGCGGAGAACATTTAAGCTAATGACCAGTAAAGAAATCATAGCATTACTGCCCTACTCGGCTCCTTTTTTGTTTGTGAACGAAATTCTGTCCATTGACGAAAACTCAGTTGTAGGAACGTTTCGATTCGATGCCAATCAATCATTTTACCAAGGACATTTTAAAAATAACCCCGTTACTCCAGGTGTAATCTTAACCGAATGTATGGCACAAATTGGAGTCGTTTGCCTTGGAGTTTATTTGGTAAACTCAGAAGGTGGAAATGTCGAAGATGCTCAAATTGGACTCACCTCATCCGAAATCGATTTCTTTAAACCCGTGTTTCCAAACGAAACCGTAACCGTAAAAAGCACCAAGGAATATTTCCGATTCAACAAACTCAAATGCAATGTAGAACTCTTCAATGAAAAAGAAGAATTAATTTGTAGAGGTAAGATAGCGGGAATGATTAAAGCTTAATGGAAAACCGAGTGGTCATAACAGGAATGGGAGTTGTATCGCCAAACGGAGTTGGTTTAGAAGCCTTCTCTAATGCCATTCAAAACGGCACCTCGGGTATTGAATATTATTCTGAGTTGAAAGAACTCGGTTTCTCCTGCTGCATAGGTGGTACTCCAGCAATTTCAGAAGAATTGAAACGCGAATACTTTACGGAATTACAACTCAAAAACTTCAACAGCTCTGGAATTCTTTATGGCTGTATGGCAGGTATGGACGCGTGGAAAGATGCCGGGTTATCCATTTCTGAAGACGTTGATTTTGAAAGCGGAACTGTTTTCGGTGCAGGAACTTCAGGAGTCGAAAAATTTCGGGAAGCAATCTACAAACTAGACGACAAAAAAGTGCGCCGTTTGGGAAGCACAGTCGTGGCGCAAACCATGGCCAGTGGCGTAAGTGCCTATTTGGGCGGAATATTGGGTTTAGGCAATCAAGTAACGACCAACTCTTCGGCTTGCACAACGGGAACCGAAGCTATTTTAATGGGTTATGATAGAATAAAAGCTGGGCGAGCAAAACGAATGTTAGTTGGCAGTGCAAGCGACCACGGGGCATATGTTTGGGGCGGTTTTGACGCCATGCGCGTGTTGACCTACAAACACAACGAAATGCCACAAAATGGCTCTCGGCCAATGAGTGCTTCGGCATCAGGATTTGTTCCCGGAAGTGGCGCGGGCGCTTTGGTCTTAGAGTCTTTAGAAAGTGCAGTTGAACGTGGGGCTAAGATTTATGCCGAGGTTTTAGGTGGTGAAGTAAATTCTGGCGGCCAAAGAAACGAGGGTAGCATGACTGCTCCCAACTCAGAGGCTGTGCAACGATGCATTTCCAATGCGATTTCCAATGCTGGAATACAGGCCACCGATATTGGTGCTATCAATGGACACCTAACCGCAACCAGTAAAGATTTTACAGAAATAGAAAATTGGACAAAAGCTCTGAGTTTAAAAGGAAGCGATTTCCCTTACATCAATTCGCTAAAGTCAATGGTCGGGCATTGTTTGTCTGCTGCTGGGTCTATAGAAAGTGTGGCCAGTGTGCTGCAAATTCGAAACGATTTTGTTTTCCCGAATTGCAATTGCGAAGACCTTAACGAAGACATAACTGGGTTAATTTCGGAGGATAAAATTCCGAGAACAATCGTTCGGAAAAATATAAACATTGTAGCCAAAGCTAGTTTTGGTTTTGGTGATGTGAACGCTTGTGTGGTGTTCAAAAAATTTGAAGATTAAATGAGTACAAACGATACATTAATTACTGATTTAAAGGCAATTGTAAAACCCTACATTCAGAATCAAGAGGCTTTTGATAGCCTAAATGCAGATACTGATTTTATCAACGATTTAAAAATCAACTCCGCCAATCTGGTGGATGTAGTGCTGGATATCGAAGATAAATTCGACATTGAAATTGACAACGAATCCATGGATAAAATGCTAAACGTAAAAGCGGCCTTGGAAATTATTGAAACGAAACTTGAGGAGAAGTATTGACTCGTTTGGAGTATTTTATGTCGCTAATTATTTATTATTCTAATTCGTCATTCCGTAAGATTAGATGAGACAATTGAGAAACGAAATTGAATTGAATCTTCTATACGGAATCTCCTATGAATCTTGGCTTAGTTCTATTCTGCTTTCTATAGATTCCCGCCTTCGCGGGAATGACGTAGTTCTAATTACCGCTAAGGTTTAAGAAGTATTAATTGTGCATAGAATAGGAAACGATATCGTTGATTTAAAACTTGCTGCTACTGAGAGCAATTGGCAACGTCGTGGTTTTTTGGATAAGATATTTACCTCTTCTGAACAGGCTATAATTCATACGTCAACGAAACCCTTTGAAACGGTTTGGCGGTTGTGGAGCATGAAAGAAGCAGCGTACAAAGTTTACGTTCAAGAAGCCGCGGAACGGTTTTTTAATCCAAAAAAGTTGAGGTGTTCAGTGGTTTCTGAAACGAATGGAGTTGTGGAGGTTAATGGGGCTGTTTTTATAACTGAAACGGAAGCAACCGCAAACTACATTTATACTATTTGTACTCATGTTCCCACCGGGGTTTACCCTTCAGAACGCAGGGCAGGAATGACGTCGAGAAAGAAAGAGAGTAATTTAATTGATAAATCAACCACCTTGTTTTCTTCTGTTTTTGAGGTCGATAAAAACCAACAAAGCAGCCAAACGAAAGCTGCGTTACTGCAATCCGTTTCCAAATTTTACGGCTGTCCAAAAGAAGAATTTTACGTAGAAAAAGACACCGCTGGTGTTCCGTATGTTTTTCATTTAGGTAAAAAAGAGCAATGTTCTATTTCCATTTCGCATCATGGTAATTTTGGAGCGTTTTCTATTTTGGCTCAACCAAATTTCCGTCCGAGTGAGTCCTTCCCTACTGGGAAGGTGGCGCGTAGCGACGGAAGGGGTTTTTCGAGTTCAACTAACGAAACGCACGGAAAAAATGAACACCTAAACCCCTTCCGCTCCGGAAAAACGGAGCACCTTCCCAAAAGGGAAGGACGCGAAAAAACTTGCTTTATTCAAAACAACAAAACACACATACAGATTCCCGCCTTCGCTGGAATGACGACATAGATTACTATGATTAAAGAATTTATCACCTACGCAAAACAAAAACTAAACGCCGATAATCGCTTAATCGCCATTTACGCTATTGTGTATTTCTGTTGGGGAATGGGAATGGACACCTTTGGAACTATTATGGAAATCGCCCGATTTACCTACTGGTGGCAGGTGATTACAGTTTACCTCTTGTACATGGTTCCAATTTCTTTGATTCTAAGAGGATTGCCTTTTCACCAGCAATATGCATACGGATTAGTAAGTATGGGTTTGCTAGAGTTCGGTGGATACCTATTTGAAAGCTCATACGCTTACCCGAACAACTTAATGGACCAATACCTCAATGTTCGAAATTTCAGCCTTGGAATGGCCTTGTTTTTTGCTTTGTATTATCCTGCTGGAAATTGGCTCGTAGCAAAAATCTATGAATTGCTTTACAAGAAAAAACCAGCCTAATGCTCGAAATCCGCAGTAGCGAAAAAGAGCAAATGGATAACCTCAATTTAGGAGGTAAGCCCCTAAAAAAAACCTTAGACGGCCTTTCTCTAATCAATAAATTATTGGGAAATACCAACGCTACATTCAAGGCGATTCAACCCGTTTTACAAGATGCCCAAAATCATCTAACCGTAATTGATTTGGGCTGCGGTGGCGGAGATAATCTTCGAAAAATTGCCAATTGGTGTTATCAGAAAAACATCAAAGCACGGCTTATTGGAATCGACGGAAATCAACACATTTTGGATTACGCTTTGGCTAAAAATACGCCTCAAATTCAGGTGGAATACGTGCAAGCAGATATCCTAGCTCCAGAATTTGAAATTCCGTATTGCGATGTTTTATTGAGTAGCCATTTTATGTACCATTTTTCGGATAAGGGGTTTGTTGACTTTCTAAAAACGGCTAAACACCACGTTCGCCGAACCATCATTTTTAGCGAGCTCGAACGCAACTCATTAGCCTACCGACTATTCTCGTTCACATCGTTTTTTATGCCTTTTTCAGACATCGTAAAACGCGACGGAAAACAAGCCATAAAACGGGCGTTTACAAAAGAAGAATTAGAATCCGTTTTTGAGCAAGCAGGAATTGAAGATTATTCCATTGAGAAAAAATGGGCGTTTCGGTTTTTGGTGGAAACTAAAACTTTCTAAACCAAGCAAACCTTGGTAATGGTATTGGACTGACCCCCCCGTCCGAGGCGCCTAAACTAAAACCAAACTGAAATGCAGCATCTTCCTTAGATTGAAATCTTAGCCCCGGTGTTAAAATTAATCCAAAACCTGGCGTTGTAGTTAGCCCACCCTGTATTGACGTACCGGAAACAGAGGCTAAACCAAGAATCATTGAGTCAAAAACAAAACTTGTAGTTCTACCTATCTTAGACATTCCTCCAACAGAACCAACAACCGCACCCGCTCCTATGCCATCAATCCAAACCTTCCCATAACCCAATGCAAAATTGATATTGTTTCTTCTTGTCCCTTTTGTGATTGCACCAAACGGAACTAACGCTAAATTAAAACCGACATCTTCAACTAGTGATGCCCAGCCCAAATTACCTACCATTAACCCACCTGCAACATGTGTGTTTTCATTTATTTGATGGGAATATTTTGCTGTAACTACAATCGGTAAAGCTATCCAAGAGGTCATTACCCCAATGGTGAGATTATCCGTTACACCGAAATTTACATCTGGCCCGATTAAGGAGTATTTTACATAGTTTTCTCCTTTGCCCACGGACAATGCATTTGTCGTTCCCAAATATCTTGTTGCAAAAACTTGATTTCCTTTGTAGTCTCCTTTCACGTTTATATCATCATTTTCTATCTCCTTTATTTCTTTTATCTGATATTTCGGAATAGAAACCTCTCCTAGTTTTTTGGTATAAATAAGAACTTCTTTAGCGTCTTGCTTAATTATTTTACCAATAAACTCTCCTCCATTTTGGGTAATTATCAAAACCTTCTTTCCACTGTTAGTATCGGCATATTCGAAAGTCTGGGCCTGTGTACAAAAGGAGATGAGCAATGCAATAATAAAAAGAAGATTTTTCATGAATTTAAACTTGTGATTACGTGAACAAAATTAATCAGGTAATTATTACAATCCATTCGACTTCAATGTCAGTCTATAAACAACATATATCGAACGTTATTTTTCGATTAACCCAACATACTTCACTTAGTCATTCCATCGAGAAAAAATGGGCATTTCGATTTTTGGTTACCGTACATACCTTTTTGTAGTCCAATTGAAGTTCTGTTGAGCGAAAAACCTACCTTCGATATTCGATTAATTAAAAACAATGGATCCGCTCAGAAAGTACTTTTTGTTCCTTACGATCCTTCTAATTATGACACTCTGCAACCTTCCTTTCATTGGCTTTTCACAAATCCCTAAAGTAAGGAGTGCAGACGGATTAGCTACAGAAGAAGGAATAGCAATCCGTAGAATTCCGATTTGCGAGACTGAAGAAATTCTGGTGGCTACTTACCAAGACTATAAGACCGAAGACTTGGTAAATGAACTCATTAAAAAGGACTCATTATTTCACTGCCCTGGTATTCGAGGTACCATCCGTAACTCAAGTAAAAGGGCAGTAATTCGAGGGTTAATCTCCCCCAAAAAAAACGAGGCTTTTCCTTACCTGATTAAAGTAGTGAAAAAGAAAGAACCTGAACTTAGTGCTTTAGCTCTCGAAATTTTAGAAAACACTGATGAAAAATTGTTGCGCGAACATCGCAACTTGTTTTTAAAAAAAAGTGAATCGAAAAATCCGCACGAACGAAACCGAAGTTTGTACATTCTGCAACGAATTAAAGACGAACACATAATAGAAACCATTACCGACCGATGGGATGCCTTCTCAAATTCAGAGATTGAAAAACAGGCAAAACAAGGATCAACTCGAATCATGTTTGAGTTGATGCTATACGGGAGAAAAAATTGCGGACTTGTAGAAAAATCAATTCTTAAAACCTTAACCGAAAAAAAACTACCACCCAACGTATTAACCGAATACTTAAACATACTCAGTTCGTTTATAGGCCGCGACCACGATACAAAAATCGACGACGCTGTAATTAATATACTATTAAAAACTAAAAATAAAGACGTAGCGAACTATGCATCTGCGGTATTACAAGACTCAAGAACTACCATAGCACGCAATGGATTAATTCGTGGCCTTGACCATAAGGATGCTCAAATTAGAGCTACCATCGCGCAACATCTCATAACTCGTTATGATTTCAATATTCAACAAGATGTCCTGCTACTTGAGCGGATTTTATCCGATAGCAGCTTGGTGGTTTTTCAATATGCCTATTCTGCCTTAACATGGAAAGAGCCCAATGCCGAACAGTGTGCAGTAATTGTCCAAATTTTACTAAACTATTTTAGCACGAACAAAAAGCCTCAACCCAAAAAAGTGTATGTATTTCTCCATTTTTATTACAACTTAAATCAAGAGTTTCGCGAATCGATTAAAGTCGAAAACTCTATTTTGGTACTCCAATCTATCAATGAGGCCTTAAACTCTCCTGAGTTTGATCGCATTTCTTTGCAAACTACAAAACGTATTTACGAAAAAATGTACGGTATTAAAGAAATGGTCATCACTCCAATGGAATTTTGGAGGGGGCGATTAGGAAAGTAAATTCACAAGAATAAACCAGTTGGTTGGTTTTACATAATTCTGAGTGAAACATTATCCTTTTGATTTTACCTTTTTATCCAATATTCGTTACTATTGAATGTGCGTACGATTCTATTTCTAATCTTAAACCTTGCCGGCCTCGTACTTTTAGTCCAGCTGATTCGGAACATTGTTACTAATTACAAGCGAACTAGGACAAATAAACCGCTACAGAATTGGCTATACAACCACGCGATACTTTTAATAATTATTGTTGCTGGGCCTCTGATTTTAGTGCATACTTTGGCAGAAGAGCCAAACCTAAGTACCATTGAAAAAAGAATAAACCACCGTAAACAATATGAAAACTACTTTCTTTTGGCGGATGCTTTTCGTGACACTGTTAGACGAAGCCCGGGCAATGTGAATTTGAACTTTATGTACGTCAGTACATTTACAGATTACATTAAAACATCAAGGGGCAATTCAGCTTATCGGCCAAAACAGATTGCCACTTTTCATGAGTCAAAAAACTTAATTCTTCACTACCAGGGTCTGATTAAAAATGATTCGAGCTTGAAGGACTTGGCAAGAACGATGTTAGCCTACCACCTAACAGACCTTGAACAAACACGAAAAGCTTTTCCTCAACTAGATAGCGTTAGTAATAAAAACAGCAGTGCTTTTAAACTGGTACTCGCAAAAACCATTTTCGCCGCTAAGAAACGTGACCGAAGCCAGGAAACCACACTGCTCTCGAATGGTGTTATTTCGGACTCTTTTCAACTAAAAAAAGCCTATAACTTAAAAGCACACAACCATTATTACTATAATAAAACCGACTCGTTAGCCAAAATGGTTTACGATAGCCGTTCATCCCATTACTTAGATTCTTTCTGGAAAAGAATAGTTTATTTCAGAGATGGTGCTGTAGGAAAATACATCAAAGAAGTAGTGTTACATGACCTTTCTAAGGTGCACATTTTAGGCTTTATAGCGGCATTATTTATTCTTCTGGTGTGGTTGGTTTACTTAAGGCGTGTTGATGTGTATGAGCCTGAAAAATGGGTTCACATTCTTATGACTCTTGGTATGAGTATGATTACCATATATTGGATTTACCCTCTTGGAGATTTTTTAAGAGATGTTCTCGGTTTTTTCCCTTCAGGTTATCCAGTTGAAGGTTTCTTTAGAATGACTGTAAATATAGGGGTCATTGAAGAGTTGGTAAAAATAGTTCCAGTACTGATTATGCTGCGTTTTACGAAGGCAATTAACGAACCGTTCGATTACATTCTTTATGCCTCTGTATCGGCGCTAGGCTTCGCCTTTGTCGAGAACCTGGGTTACATACAGCAGAGCTCTTTGTACAATATCAATGGTCGTGCGTTAATGGCTGCTGTTGGTCACATGGTATTTTCATCAACTATTGGATATGGGCTTATGCTTATAGAATATGGTAAAGTGAAAAAACCATTATTTATCTTTACTATTTCATTTTTGCTGGCTGCAACCATGCATGGTTTTTATGACTTTTGGCTGCTTCATTGGTCGGGAAAAGGATACGAATGGCTAACCGATATTTTTCTTATTCTGAGTGTTCATGTTTGGTTTGTGTACTGCAACAACACGCTAAACATCTCCACTTTTTACAACCCTAAAATTGTTCTTCGAAACGATCAACTCAAGTACTTTTTAATTACAGGGTTGCTTGGTATTTTTATGTATTCCTATCTTGTTAATAGCTTTATGGAAGGCCCTAATATTGGTTCTCAGAGAGCCTCAGTCGGATTGTTTATGTATGGGTTTTTACTTCTTTATATTTCGTTTTCCATGAGTAGATTCGAAATTATTAAAGGCTACTTTGCACCTTTCTATTTACCTCTCAATTTCTTAATACCTCGGGTAAAGTCAAGTGCGAACTACAAGGGAGTTCGAATTCGAATTGGGGCATCAAAAAAATACAGTTTACTAAAAAAGTTCGACTTTCTAAAAACCATGTTACCTACTGCCGGTATTTTGGAAGATCGGTTTGTTGTAAATGATCAACTTGATGCATATATCATTCGATTAACCAAACCTCTTAATTCAGGAGTTGGACTATTGAGCCGCATTGTATTAAAGCCGAAACACAACAAAAACACACTTAATGATTCTGGAAATATTCTTTGCTACCTTTACCTTATTCCTGATGAAAATGTCTTGGAAAAAATGCGTGTTTCAGAAAACGATTTAATCTTCGCTGGGTGGGTTCTATCGCAAAAACAAGGCGTGGAAAGCATAAAATAGTTTAGATTGAAAACCATGAAAAGAAGTATTAAAAAACAATATTCAAAGGCTTTAATTATGAAAACGCTTTTTACTTACGTGATTATATTAATCGTTTCTACCTCTTGCAATAAAGACAAACTCACAGGAGAATTAGAGGCCTTTAAAGGCCAATATACTTGGTCCCATACTACTAACCGACTTCATGCTTTAACCAATAAAACTCAAACGCGTTTAGCCTCGAGTTACACCTACACAGCAGAACTTGAGTTTAACGATAAAGGGAAGCTATTCTTTTACATCAACGGTGAAGAAATCCATAAAACTGGATTTAGTATAGAGCAACAAAACGTTAACCCTGATGGTAGTATCAGTCTAACGATTCGCGCATTCAAGGAAAACTCAAAGAAGCTCGATTTAAACGACGAAGTGAGGTTTGCATTAATTGGAAATGACACCCTTTATGCTGACGATTTTCCCGGTGCGAGTTATGATGAAAATAACACCGGAGGACATTATTTTATACGAAAGTAAGTAATAAGTGGTTGTTAATCAATAGGTTAACCCTGTTTCACGTGAAACAAAATTTCAATAAATTATTTATTTAAGTACACCATAAGTACGGAAATATCCGCTGGGCTAACTCCACTTATTCTATTAGCTTGTCCAAGATTGGTAGGTTTTATTTTTGATAGCTTCTGACGAGCCTCCATTGAAAGTGATGAAAATTTAAAATAGTCGATATCCTCAGGTACTTTGAATTGGTCTAGTTTGTTCATTTTATCCGCCATTTCTTTTTCCTTAGAAATATAGCCTTCATACTTTACTGTAATTTCAGCTTGAATTTCAATGTCTTTTCCCAGACCGCTATAATCACGAACTAAATCTTGTAAACCATTATCTCTTTCAATTATTCCCGATAAGTTTACTTGAGGTCGAGACAAAACAGAACGCAACTTTACCTTTTGTTTAAGTGCAGCTGACCCCACGTAGGCCAAATACTCGTTATATAATTCGGGTTCAGCTGATGTTTTATCCAAGTATTTCAAAACTGACCGAGTACCTTCTTCTTTCTTGTGCAATAGAGCTAATCGTTCATCACTAGCAAGACCCAATTTATGGCCAATTGGCGTAAGCCGTATATCTGCATTATCTTGTCTTAAAAGTATTCGATATTCAGCTCGGGAGGTAAACATTCGATAGGGTTCTTCCGTACCTTTAGTAATTAAATCATCAATCAACACACCAATATATGCTTCATCCCTAGACAACGTAAATGGATCTTTTTCATTTGCGACAGCATCAGCATTAATACCTGCCATCAAGCCCTGACAAGCAGCCTCTTCATAACCCGTTGTCCCGTTTATTTGACCCGCAAAGAACAGCCCTTTTACCAATTTGGTTTCTAGGGTATGCGTCAATTGTGTGGGCGGAAAATAGTCGTATTCAATTGCGTAACCCGGCCGAAACATTTTAACATTTTCGAATCCTTTTATTGACCGCATGGCCCTCAATTGAACTTCTTCGGGTAAAGAAGTACTAAATCCATTGACATAAATTTCGACAGTATCCCACCCCTCTGGTTCAACAAACAATTGGTGCCTGTCTTTATCTGCAAAGCGATTAATTTTATCTTCAATTGAAGGGCAGTATCTAGGTCCAATCGATTTAATTCTGCCATTAAACATTGGGCTGTGTTCGAAACCCTCCTTTAATAGTTCGTGAACCTCGGGGCTGGTATAAGTTATAAAGCAACTACGCTGTTCTTTTAAGGTTTGTGGTCTTAAGTATGAAAAGCCGGTAACATTTGGGTCTCCAAATTGCTCCTCCATTTTAGAATAGTCTAGGCTACGTCCATCAACTCTTGGTGGTGTTCCAGTTTTCATTCTACCCGACTCAAAACCCAAATCATTTAAACATTCCGTAATACCGTAAGATGCTTTTTCACCAGCTCGTCCACCACCGAAATTCTTTTCTCCAATATGAATCAATCCGTTTAAAAATGTGCCGCTAGTAAGAATTACAGTTTTGGAATAAATCTTTATTCCCATCCCGGTTTCTATTCCAACAACCCTATCTCCTTCCGTAATAATTCTCGTGGCTGTATCTTGCCAAAAATCCAAGTTTTGAATTTTCTCCAGTTGGTTGCGCCATTCAATATTGAAAAGCTGTCGGTCATTCTGTGTTCTTGGACTCCACATTGCTGGTCCTTTTGAAAGATTCAGCATACGAAACTGAATAGCCGATTTATCAGAAACAATTCCAGACAAACCACCCAACGCATCAATCTCACGAATAATTTGACCTTTAGCAACTCCACCCATAGCTGGGTTACAAGACATTTGAGCTATTCGCCCCATATCCATAGTAACCAATAAAGTTTTAGAACCAAGGTTCGCCGCAGCCGAAGCTGCTTCAGAGCCTGCGTGTCCTGCGCCAACAACAATTACATCGTACTTATCTAGCATGTTATTCTGAATGTTTCACGTGAAACAAAAGACGTTCGAATCACTATTTACTTTGAGACAGCAAAGATAGGCATTTGTCTTCCTGTGCTCTCATTTCCAAGGCCTCCTCTTCGCTCTTATCGCTATATCCGATAAGGTGTAAAAGGCCATGAACTAAAACCCTGTTCAATTCAGTTTCAAAGGGTATATCTAGGCTTATGGAGTTATCCTTAACCCTATCTATACTGACAAAAATATCTGCCTCTATTGGCTGTCCTTTGGCATCCCGCAAATCAAAGGTTATAATGTCGGTGTAAAAATCGTGATTTAAATGTTCTTTGTTTACCTCTAGAACATAATTGTCATCGGAAAAAACATAATTAACTATCTGAATATCAACACTATAAATAGATGCGCACTTAACTAACCATACTTTAATGTCATCTGATTTTTTGAGGTTAAAATCAATTTCCTCAGTAAAAAAATTAATCATCTGTTTTAGTTAGAGGACTAAATTGAAGTGCATTTCTAACATTGAACCATTATCCTGAAAATCAACCTTATCTGCAAGGCTTGAAATAAGGAAAACGCCTCTACCAGATAGTTTTTCAATGTTTTCCGGGAGTGTAGGATCTGGGATATTATTATAGTCAAATCCATTTCCTTGATCCTTAATCTTAAATCCAATTACATCTTTTGTGCTGTTGTATTCAAGTTGAACCGATTTGTGTTGGTCATTTTGGTTACCGTGAACTACTGCATTCGTTACACCCTCTGTAACGGCTAATATGATGTTTCCATGAAGCCGTTCATCAATTTCTTCAAAATCAAGAATTGAATTAATAAACTTTTCAACCCGCTCTAGGTTGCTTAAATCAGCTGAAATACTTAGTCCCTTTTTCATGAGGAAGTAATACTAATAGTTATTGAAGTACTCGTTTACTAAATTCCGATAGAAAGGTTTCAAATTCGGTGGAATTGTTTCTAAAAGTTCCACTTGTTTCTTCTTTTCTTCTTGATATTTTAAAAATTCTGCTGGTGGGTTATTAATCTCTTGGGCCGTTTTTGACTCTCTTTTGTCATCGAATTCGCGCTCTCTTTCCGCTTTTTCAGATTCCAGCAATCGAGTCATTATTTCTTCTTGGCGATTGATGGTTTCTTGATCAATTTTCATGTTCACCAAATCTTCTTCGTTTTTCTCCATCAAATCCTGCAAACGCTTTAATTCATTTCCTGCTCCTCCTTGCTGACCGGGCTTTCCAAGTTCATCACTTAGTTTTCTAAGTTGTTCACGAATAGCTGCTTGTTGCGCCGCCATTTTTGCTGCAGATTCACCCGCCTGGGTTCCTCTTCCACCTTTGTTACCCGGTTTCTTTCCTGGTTTTTTACCTTGTTCTTTCTGTTGTTGCTGCATTTTCTTGAGTTGCTCAGAAAGTTGCTTTTGAAGCTTTTTAATGTCTCCCATTTTTGGCATTCCTGAACCGGGTTTAGAACAGCTCTTTTTGCCGAATTTTTTACTCGATTGCTGTTTCTGCGCATTCTGAATGCTTTCGTCTAACATCAGGGCAAGGTTATTTATCGATGTCATTACAAATTGTTGACGGTTCATCACTTCTCCAGAACGACGACTTTCCATCGCCCGGATAGCCTTAGACATGTTATCATTAATCGCTGCAATTTCTTTGTTCACCGCCGCTTTTATGTTCAAGTTTCGTTTCGATAACGCAAATAGACTGTCTTCAATCATCTTAGAATTATCAGACAAGCGCATTTGGTCTTTGGTGTATTGCACATACAAGGGGTCTCTTGGATTCGTAACTCGAATGTTTTCAATTAGCTCCTCTTGGTCAAATGACAGTTGCATCAAATTTTGTCGAAGCCTTCTTAACGCCTCTAGGTTCTCTTGTTGCTGCTCTTGCTGCATTTTCTCTTGAGCCGATTGCATCTTTTGCTCCATTTGCTCTAACTGGTCTTTCGCACCTTCTTGAGACTTTGCCGCATCCTTCTTTTTGTCTTGACTCAGCTGTTCCTGGGCCTTTTCCATGTTCTGCTTCGCCTCTTGCTTTTCCTTTTCCAAATCCGGCATTTTATTCGGCTTTTCGAGGTCTTTGTTTTTTTTGTCTAATTCGTTAAGCTTCTTTTCGAGCTTATCCATCTTACTTTTAAGGTCTTCTTGCTTTTTCTCTAATTCGTCGGTTTTTTCCTTGTCTTTATTCGATTCGTTTTCTTCGGTTTCCTTTTGTAGTTTTTCTTGTTCTTCTTTCAATTCCTTTACCTCATCAATAGACTCCTGCAACTTTTTTTCAAACTCCAATTGCTTAAACAGTTCTAGAGAACGATCCAGCTCTTTTTCAATATCTTCTGAATCTAATTTTAACTCATCCAACTTCTCTTGAAGTTTTTGTTTGTCATTTTTCTCCATCAGCTTTTGCAATTCTTCTAACAGCTTCATGGTTTCTTCGTCCATCACTTTTTCCATCAACTGCTCTAGTTGCTTTTGCTTTTCTAAAATTCGTTCATCTGCTTTGGTAAATTCAGATTGTTTGAAGTTGTTTTTCTCGTTTTCCTTTCTACTTTTTTCAAACTGATTTTGGAGGTTTTTTTGTTGATTCAATAGCTTTTCAATCTCCTTTTTCTCTTCCCAACTAATTGACTTTTTCTCCAGCAATTTTTTATTAAGCTTATCTATGTTTTCTTGCAATTTCTTTGCTTCTTCAATACTAGCCTCCAAGTCATTCTTAATTTCTTGATCCTTTTTGTTGGCTTTTTCTTGTATTTCTTCTTTGCTCGGTACTTTGTATTCTCTGGTTGTTGTTCTAGCCACTTTTGGTCCGTTTACTCCATCGTTATCATACACTTCGAAATAATAATTGAAACTGTCGCCTGGTTTTAGTGATGAGTCTGCCAGTTGTGCTAGGTTCCAAGTGTAGTAGTACTCGTATTCCTTAGTGTTTGAAGGTACTGATATTTTTGTTTTTAGTAATTGTCCTTTGTTGTCTTCGTAAACAAAATGAAGAAAAGAGAACCCATAATCATCATTGATGTTTCCTTTGAAATAAAGCAGTTTAGACGATAACGTATCCGTAAACTGCTGACTGGTTATCATAGGTAGTTGATCTTTTATTACCTGTATTCGGATAATACTACTGTCCCCTATTCCAGTTTCCTTATTGCCAGAATAAAACACCAACTCACCAATTTCCATTACCTGTTGATTTAATACAAACGTCTTTTCGTTTTTGGCGGTAGTTTCTATTTCTACGCCATTATATTTCGCAACAAATTCCCGTGTATTCTTTGTGTTTACCTCCCAGTTCAATATTGTTCCTTCCGGAATTAATAAAGAAGAAATATTATAGAAAGACTCTTCCTTTCGTTTCAAATAGTTTGGAAAAACAGCCAATACTTCTGCAGACTCAACTACCGGTTTTGGTTTTACCTCAACAAAGTATTTTCTACTGCTAAACTCGCCGGTAGTAAACTCAATTTCGGTTGTTTTTTCAATATTTCTAATAGTAAACGAAAACTGGTTTTTACCAGACTTTACCATTTTCAAGGCAGCTCCATTATTCAATTTTACAAAACATTGATTCGGAATTTTATCTCCTTCCAATACCAAATTGATTTCGATATCGGAATACTGAATTGCCTGTTGCGGTAACTCATTTACATTAAACTTAAAGGGTGCTGGAACCTCGAATTGCGTATTATACTGCACAATTCTAGAGGTACTTTCTGTAATGATTGAAGGGCTAATTAGGAGAATAATAAGCAAAATGAATACTGGAATTGCAGTGTATTTTGCGTATTTCGTGTTGTGCTTAAAATCTATCGCTCCCGAAAAAGGAACTGGAGATAGTTCTTTTTCTCGTTGTTCGATGCTTGCAATAACCAACGCATTACTTCCAGTAGTAGCCGTTGACTGTAACTCCAGCGTGTTTAGTAATTTATCTTCTACTTCAGGAAAATGTTTTCCGATAAGCACAGCTGCCTCTTTATCCGTAATCCGCCGCCCAAGATTGAACAACTTGAAAACCGATACAGCAATGTATTTCCAAAAAGCAAACAAACTAAACAGAACCAGCGAAGCAAATAAAACAGTCCTGACTGTTGTAGAAAAACGCCCAAAGTGCTCAAAAACAGACACTCCGACAAAAAAAGCGATGAATAAAGTCAAGAAAATTAAGCCGCCTTTAAGGAGTTGGTTCAAATAATATTTACGAATAAACTGGCCGAGTTTTTCTTTGAGTATGTTATTCGATGTATTCACTTCTATTTTTTGTCAACTAGCGAATATAGCTACTATTTATAGCGCCTTACTACTGCTATTTTGATTTAGTACTAATTAACGGTGAACTAAGGGATAAGATTATTTTTGCAGACCAAAATTTAAAAGCATTTTTTATGTCCAGAAAAGTTCGTGTTCGTTTTGCTCCAAGCCCCACTGGCCCATTGCACATGGGTGGTGTAAGAACCGCTTTGTATAATTATTTATTCGCCAAAAAACACGGTGGAGATTTTATTTTAAGAATAGAAGATACCGACCAAACACGTTACGTACCGGGTGCAGAAGATTATATAAAAGAAGCCTTAGAATGGTGCGGATTAATTCCGGACGAAGGGCCAAGTAATCCCGGTTCATGCGGCCCCTACCGACAAAGTGAACGTAAGGAAGGATACGCGAAATACGCTTATGATTTAATTGAGAACGGAAATGCCTATTACGCTTTTGATACGCCAGAAGAACTAGACGTTGTGCGTGAAAGTGCCAAGAAAATGAAAATGCCAAATTTTCAATACAATAGCATTACCAGAACCAGCATGAAAAACTCGCTAACGCTTTCTGCTGAAGAAGTACAAGCGAAAATTGATGCGGGTGAACCTTATGTTATTCGACTAAAAGCACCTCGAAACGAAGAGCTGAGAATGAACGACTTAATTCGTGGATGGGTGGTTGTAAATACCAATAATATCGACGATAAAGTCTTATTAAAAGCTGACGGTATGCCAACTTATCATTTGGCAAATGTCGTAGATGATCACAAAATGGAAATTACACATGTAATTAGAGGTGAAGAATGGCTGCCAAGCGCACCTACTCATTTCTTGTTGTACAAGGCATTTGGCTGGGAAGAAACCATGCCAGAATTTGCTCACTTGCCATTAATACTAAAACCCGACGGTAATGGTAAGTTAAGTAAGCGCGACGGTGACCGATTGGGTTTTCCTGTATTTCCATTAGAGTGGGTAGATCCTAAAACCAAGGAAACCTCTAGCGGTTATCGTGAAAAAGGATATTTTCCAGAAGCATTTATTAATATGCTCGCCTTTTTGGGTTGGAATCCAGGAGACGAGAGAGAACTGTTTTCGCTAACCGAACTTGTCGATGCGTTTTCAATTGAACGTGTAGGAAAGGCCGGAGCAAAATTCGATACCGATAAAACCAAGTGGTTTAACCAGCAATACCTGCGCATGAAAACCGATGAGGAGCTTTGTGCTTTACTTATGCCGAAACTAAAAGCTGCAGGAGTTGATGCTGATGAACCTTTCGTTACTAAGGTTTGCGGCTTAATGAAAGAGCGAGCTGGTTTTGTTGAAGAAATGATGGCTGATAAATTCTACTTTGAAGCTCCATCAGATTACGACGAAAAAACCATTAAAAAGAAATGGAAAGACGATACTCCTGCTATTATTGAGGGCTTGAGAAAAATTCTTGTGAATATCACTGATTTTACGGAAGAGAACATCGAAACTGAGTTCAAAAATTACCTTGAAGTTAACGAGTATGGGTTTGGTAAAGTAATGCCCGGTTTTCGATTATTGGTTACTGGAAAAGGAATGGGACCAAGTATGTCAGCAATATGTGCAATTCTGGGTAAGGATGAGGTCCTTTCTCGAATAGATGCTGGGTTACCAAAAGTTGAGGCACTTAAGAATGCCTGATTTTATTTCTATAAAGGACCTGCGTTTTCATGCACGTCATGGCCATTTACCTGCAGAGCGTATAACCGGAAATACTTTTGTGGTTGACTTAAAAATAGAAACCGATTTAAGTGTTTCTGGTAAATCTGACAATCTTAATGATACTGTCGATTACGTTTCTATCATGGAATTGGTAACTAAAGAAATGGAAGTTCCTTCGGATTTGATAGAACACGTTGCCGAGCGAATTGCACATTCCATAAAAAAAACACACGCAGCTGTGACTGCCGTAGAGGTAACTGTAAAAAAACAAAAACCACCTTTACATTTTGATTTAAAAGCAGTTGAGGTTACAATAAGAAGATAGTTGAATTCTTAACCTATTTTAAAACTTCATTATACTACATTTGCGGCCTAAACGGTTCCGTGGCCGAGCGGCTAGGCAGTGGTCTGCAAAACCATCTACAGCGGTTCGAATCCGCTCGGAACCTCAGAAAAAAGGAGAGTAGTTTTTACTCTCCTTTTTTTATTTACTCTCTCCGCAGTCAATAATTGAATCCATATATCTTCGTAACCTGTGAAGGTTAATCCGAAATATCCAATTGCTTTTTTCATTTTTCTTCTAGCCGTTTTTATAATCAATTACGTTGTTGCTTTTGTTCCGAATGATATTCTTACCCATGTTGGACATATCCTAAAAATTAAGCAAGGAACACACCCTTATCCTGCCAATTTTTTGTTTTACCTCATTGTTAACGTTCTTACCTTTTTTACGATTACCAAAAATTCAGTGCTTACAGTGGCTATTTTGGTTTTAGCTGCTGCTACAATGTTCAAATACATCGTTACGTGCAGTGCACTGAATTACTTTTCTAAGGAATATAAATTAGACCTCAACCCACGCAAAATTCCCTGGATATCCCTTGTGCTTTTTTTCTGTTTTTCTATTCCAGATTGGTATGGCGTAGGTGAACTGGGTTGTTATTATTTAGGCCGTACTGTGCCTATAGCATGGCACAACTCGACAATGATTCTCGTTTTTCCTTTTGCCATCTTGCTATTCTGGAAACAACTGGAACTATTTAGAGCCCAAAAACATTCAACAAGACAACTCCTATTGTTAACGTTTTTAGTAATTCTAAACATAATAATAAAACCTTCTTTCCTATTTGTTTACTTACCCGTAACTGGGTTGTTTTTGCTTGGAAATATTAAAAAAACTGGTCTCAAAAACGCAATGCTAGGAATAATTCCTTTGGCAGCGGGAGCATTATTCATAGCCGCCCAATACATTTTGATTTATGTTTTTCAATTAAGTGCAACCAATCAAGTAACATCGGGAATTCAATTAACAACACCCTTTTATGTTCTAGGGCTTTGGATACCAAAAACCTATATACCTATTGCCTATTTAATGTCCTTTATATTGCCGCTAAGTACGCTTTTTCTTTATCCAAAAGTGATTCGGTTCAAACCTTTCAATTATTCATTTTGGTTGATGGTTGCCGGAATTCTACTTTCTGCTTTTGTTGCAGAAATTGGTCACCGTATGGATCACGGTAATTTCTTTTGGCAAAATGTGGTCTGTGTATATGTATTATTCGTGTCTAACGTTTTGTTTCTGCTCAAACAAAGAGCTGAAGGCAGTAACAGCTGGAAAATTTATCTACTGTTTTCAATATTTGGAATTCACGTAATTTCTGGGGTTGGTTATATTATCTATATTCTCAGCACCAACTCTTACTATTAATCCAGTATCGATAGATCAACATAAACGGGTAAATGGTCTGAATAACCGCCTTTGTAACGCATACCTAAATAAGTCCGATTCAATTGCATTCCTTCATACTTTGGGTCAGGTTCTAATAAAAAATTAGCATTAAATATATTGGCTTTTTTTTCTTTTAACTGCATTCTAGTTGTTGAATTAAACAGCGAATTGGAAACAATTATTTGGTCAATTATACTCCATTCTCCTTGAAATTTATTGGTGCCTCGTTTGTCTAAATACGGATGCATTAAATTGTAATAATCAGCCGGCTTACTGGTATCCATTTCAGCTTTAAAAACATCCTTTATACTCTTATCAATTGGAGAGTCATTAAAATCACCTAAAGCAATTAATTTTTGAGGATTACTGACAGTATCTCTATGTTGCAATAAGGTTTTAGCAACATGCATTCTCGATTCTTCTGTTTCTAATTGGCCTCGCCATCTACTTGGCCAATGATTCACATAAAAATCAATAGTATCTGCATTTAAAACCACTAAGCGAGCAAATAGAATATCTCTGGTTTTGTAATTTTCATCCCAAGGAAAAACAATGGGAATTGCTTCAGAATGAAGCAGTGTAACTTTATCTGGTCTGTAAATAAATCCTACATCAATTCCTCTTCGGTCGGGACTCTCAAAATGCACAATTTCATAATCGGTGTCTCGCATCGATTCTGTTTTTAAAACATCCTCCAAAACACGACGATTTTCTAATTCACAAAACGCCATTATTTCTACAGCTTCCCAACCGCCAACTGCAGTAGTTACTTTTCCTACTTGGTTTATTTTAATGATGTACTTACGTTTATTCCAGTGTTTATCGCCTGATTCGGTAAATTCATCGTCGCGTTTTACTGGGTCATCTTCCGTATCAAATAGGTTTTCTACGTTATAAAAACCAATTCTAATTCCTTTATCGCCACGATAAGAATCGTTGAAATTATCCTGACTAACCGCTAAGAATGTTGAACCTAAAAATATTACCGATAAAAAGAAAAATTTCATTCTTTAATAATTACTTCACCGGAATTTTCTCTATCCGAGCTTGGTGTCTTCCACCTTCATATTCCGCAGACAAGTATGCGGTAAGAATTTCAATTGCTTCTTCTTCCGAAACAAAACGTGCTGGTATAGTACAAATGTTAGCGTTATTATGCTGTTTGGCTAGCGAGGCTATTTCTGGTGTCCAACAGATTGCAGAACGAATACCTTGATGTTTGTTAGCCGCCATGTTAATTCCATTGCCACTACCGCACATTAATAAGCCGAAATCAACATCATTATCTTCCACTGCATCAGCTACTAGATGAGCAAAATCTGCATAATCGCAACGTTCATCGCTAAAAGGTCCTTTGTCTAAAATTTCATACCCTTTTTCTGATAAAAACTTTTTTAAAACTTCCTTTAAATCAAACCCGGCATGATCACCTCCAATAGCTACTTTCATCGCTTATTATTTTAAACAAAAATACAGCGAACTTTTTGAGAATTACGTTCCTAATAAGAATCATAATTAAGAGTTAAAAAGTCAAATAATCAACCTAAAAAACTAAATATCAATATGTTAATTGTACTTCATACAGTTTTGAACAATTAGTAGAAATTATAGCTCATAAGTATGTGTATAAGGGTTGATAAATGATGAAGGAAATATGTTGGTTTTTTGAAAGGAATATTGGATGACTAATTTTTTGGAAAAGTCAAGCATTATTTATTGATTCCTATATTTATTTACCATCATAAAATTTGCTTTGATGAACATCAAAAAAATAAAATACTTATGAGTAAAAAGTGGTTAGATCTAAAAACCGCGTTTTGTTCACAAACGCAAAATTTATAGTCTTTTGTTAGGTATATTTTTTTCTTCTATGTTCATTGTGTGTTATTAACTATTTACAACTTCAAAAAGCAATAAATTTGAGAAGGAATTACAAACACTATCAACAGGATAATAATAATAGTAAAATCTTTTAAAATTCTTTTTATAATAATTATTTATGGTGTTCAAAACCATTTTTAGCCTCTCAGTTTGTTTCATCTACTTTGGTATGGTTGATTGTCGAGCACAACAAATAGATTCAATACCCAATGGAAAATTTATTCAATACAAACATACCTCCGGACAAATTGCAAGTGAGGGGTATTTGTTGGATGGAAAACCGGAGGGGTATTGGAAGAATTATTACCCAAATGGAATTCTAAAAAGTGAAGGTGGTAGAGAAAATTTTTTATTAGAAGGACTTTGGAAATTTTATGATCAAAACGAAGTACTTCAGAAAGAAGTTGCCTATTACAAAAACAGAAAATATGGCATTCAAAAAACGTATTCACCAGAAGGATTTCTACTAAAATCGGAACCTTATATCAACGATAGTTTGCATGGCAGAGTACAAACCTATTTTCAAGACGGGCGCATAGAACAGAAAACAGAATATGTAAAAGGAAAACGAGAAGGAGTAGCTACGTTGTACAATGAAATAGGCGAAATAATAGCTTTGATTGAGTATAAAAACGATATTATTTACAATCGTCAATTTATCAATCGTAAAGACAAGAATGGACTAAAACAAGGTCCTTGGAAAACGTTTTATCCGGATGAACAAATAAAGACAGAAGGCTTTTATTTGGATGGAAAAAAGGACGGCTATTGGAAAACCTATGATGAAATTGGATTACTAATTAGTACGGAAAAATTCATTAGCGGTCGAAGAGATTTGAATGCGGAAGAAGTTGACTTTTTAGACATACGAAAAACATTTCATGAAAATGGAGAGGTAGCCACCATTTGCAATTACAACAGCCAAGGAAAACGAGAAGGTATATGTCGCGAATACGATTCTACTGGAGAGGTTACACAAGCCAGTGTTTATAGAAATGGAAATTTGTTAGGTATCGGAATGGCCGATAAAGATGGTATTAAAACAGGCCACTGGACAGAGTATTACGAAGACGGAACTGAGCGGGCAGAAGGAGAGTATAAACGCGGTCAAAAATTTGGGGAATGGGTTTTCTATTACCGCGATGGAAAAGTCGAACAAAAGGGTTCGTTTACTCAGGACGAATTGTACGATGGCCGTTGGACATGGTACTATAAAAACGGAAACGTTTGGCGCGATGAAGTTTATTATTACGGAGTAGAAAATGGGCCATTTGTAGAATATTCAGATTCAAACACGGTAGTTTCGGAGGGCGAATTTGTTGAAGGATTAGAAGAAGGTCAGTGGGTATATAAGCTAAACGACCACAAGGAAGAAGGAGAATACATTAGCGGTAGAAGAGAAGGAGAATGGAAACATTTTTATTTTGATGGAACTGTTCGGTTTAAAGGAAAATACGAATCAGGTTCTGCAGAAGGAAGGCACATTTATTACTATGATTCAGGTAATAAAAAGTTAGAAGGAAAATACGAATATGGTCTAAAAAATGGCACCTGGACACGCTACAATAACGATGGAACAACATTGGTTCGCATTCTTTTTAAAGATGGAAAAGAGTATAAAATTGACGGTTCTAAAGTGAAGCCGAGTTTGGATTAGAAGTAGTATGAAAGTGATGTACTTCCCACCGCACTATTATCGCCATTAAAAGAAACAAAACCACCTTTTAGATAAAAACTCGTAGCAATTGATTTAATAGTAAAACCAACTCCTAATTGGTGCCTAGAAAAGTTAATAATCGATGTACTTTGAAAATCATTAAGAATAGAAAGTTTAATTGATTTTAGTGTATAACTAACAATTGAATTTAAACCTTCACCATTGGTTTTATCGTATTTGAATAGGGTAAAAGTTTCCTGAATTTGAAATTTTTCCCATGAAAAGTTTGTACCCAAAGAACTGTTGCTAAAAGAGTTTACTCCTGATTCTAATGAATTTTGAGATTGCAGAACATTATGTGTAAGACTGTAACCAAAAAAGATTTTTTTTAACTTCAAATTTTGAAATAAACCAAAAACACCAGAAATAAAATTTTGTTGCAAGTTAATTGTTTCATTGGTAAGGTCAAGGTTTTGGGTATTGACCATAGGAGAAACAGTTGCAAATAAATTAGGAAGCTTTCTGAACTTAGTAATTGCATTTAATTTATACATAATTCTCCTCGATTCAGTTGAATTAGGTCGCTCTCTTAGCCCCAATTCATATTCCCCAGAAACTTTAACTTTATTGGTAAATAAATTTTGACTTGCAGAAACTACTAAGGCATCATTTCCTGACCAGAGAAATGGATTACTCAGTGCCATATAATTTTTATCTGTGTGAATGTATCCAATTTTTAATTTACTATTTTTTGAAGGGGAAATATGTAAGTAGCTTTGATAAGCAGTATTATCTTTTAACACTAATGAGAAGGTACTATCAGAAGGTGAAAAATTATCTTGAGACATAGCTATTGAAAAAGAAATAGAAAAAATTTTATTCAACTTGATTTTGTCACTTAATTCTAATACATCATTTGTTTTTTTTACGAATACATCTTCTATATTTAAAAAACTTGTTGGTCTGCTGTTTCTAATGTAAGTGAGGGTTATCGAATTTTTTCTAAATCCTGTGAATTCAATTGTAGCCCCTGAAGATTGTTTTAGTTTTTGAAAACCGTTTATTGGCGGTTTACCAATAAAACCCTTGATATTGATTGATTTACTTACGTTGTAAGAAGTTAATATTCCATCGAGAGAAATATTTTCCACTGTTGTTTTCGAAAAACTGGGATATATTCTACCTATTTCTAAGGACTTGAAGTTTTTTAAATAGCTAAATTTTTCCTTTTGGATTGGTGCAAATAAATTTTTCCTTTCATTTTTGAACTTACTAAAATCCGTATCAAGTGAATCATTAATTATCAATGCCTTTCTATCTTGATTGAACTTTTTACGTTTTATTAAATCTTTATTTAGGTTATTGTACCTTCTTCTGTCTTTTAACCTCCAATGTTTTATGTCCTCGTTATCTAATTTCATTTTTGATGTGTATTCCAGTGAATCACCAGAACTTACAAAATCCATATTTGGTGATTCATATTTTGAGAATATATCTTTCTTTTTTTGTTCGTCAATTTTTATCTTTTTATCTTCCAGGTAAGAAAACTTAATAAGAGAATCCTTTAACTCAGAAGTTGAATTAAAAGGTAAAGTTGGAGCGTTCATATATTTCAGCGCTGCGGTATCCAGTTTAATATTAAAGAAATTAGGAGAAGATGAATACGGAAAATCGTTAGCACCAAAAGTTAATTGAAAGGGAATGCCTAAATTTTTTAACGATGCGTTAATTAATAGCTCTTGACTGTATCCAGCAGGAGTTCCGTTAGAAGGAATATCCCGTTCATTATAAAAAGAATTATAAGCAATACTCCCTGATAAGTATTTACTAATTAATGCAGAACTAACAGGTTTTACTCCGTTGAATAATGAATCTGAGTAATCTTCTCCCTTCTGTAGAGTAACTATATAATTTTTTCTAAACACAAAAATTATATCATATTCTAAAACATTAAATCTCTTAGTTTTTTTCCTCTGAATTGCAATGGATGTAGTATCAAAACTCTTTTTGTTTAGCAATGAATCCATGTTAATTTTAACAGCATAAATATTTACACTATCGCAATTCATGTTATGAAATTGCAACCTATTTTTTGTGACTTCAATTGAATTTCTTGATAAAGAATCATTGATTTTTTTCGATGTTTGACCCATTAATTGGTTACAATTAAAAAAAACATTTCGAGAAAAAATATTTTGATTAGATTTGCCAGGATAGAAAACGAACCAAACTATGATTCCAGTCAGTACTATTTTACATTTCTTCAAAATTGATTTTCTGGGTTATTCTATTGGTTTGATAGAAGTAAATTTTTATTGTACAAATTTATTAAACTAGTTATAAGAATGAGAATAATGTTAAGAACGTGTATTTTCCTTGCAGGGGTTTTCTGTTCTGTTCTTTCGCAAGGGCAAAAAGTTACACTCGTAAACACTGGTGTATTGAATTCTACTCAGACAACCTCCTGTTCAGTTTTTGACCCAATGATTATTAACAGTATTTCGGAAGAGCAATTATCTGGTACAGTTACAGCAAGACTAGTGAAAAGTGACGGAGGTGAAGTTTACAATGCTCAAGCAAAAATTGAAATAAATAAAGGATTTAATTCATGTAAAAATATAATTGGAACTATTTCTGAAAACACTACAAGTTCAATAGGTGTTTTTTTTAGGCAAAACGGAATTCTTCCAGAGGGGGACTATAATTTATGTTTTGATCTTGAGGTTTCAGGAGAAAAACTGCAAAGTTGTGAGCTAGTTTCAGTTGTAAATAGCCAATTACTGGAACTCATATATCCGTACAACGAAGATGAGGTATATGTAAAAAGACCACCTTTTAGTTGGTATTTTTTGGGTAACTCATCCAATTTAACCTACAGAGTTGTATTGAAGGAATTAAAATTAGGTCAACAAAAGATAGAAGCATTGGAACAAAATGTATCCTTGTTTCAAATAGAAAACAATGCCACCACAACACTCTCATATCCTGCGATAGCAAGAGATTTAGATTCTACGAAAAAATACATTTGGCAGGTTGTAGCAATAACTGGAAATCAAGAAATTGCGAAATCAGAAATTTGGGAGTTCTATTTAACGGACGAAGAAATTAAGCCAATATTAGTTTCTGATGATTACCTAGATTTAAATAAAGTCAACGGTCAACCAAGTATATACGTGCTAGGTGTTGTTAAACTGAAATGGCAGGAAAACTTTCAGACGAAGAGCGCTATGATAAATATTTTTAAACCTAATGGTAGAAAGTTAAAATTAGGAGAAAAATCAACGTTAAATGTGAAATTAGGAACCAACTATTTTGATATTGATTTAAATGAGGATGGAGGTTTAAAGCATATGAAAAAGTACAAAATCCAAATCCAATCCAAATCATTTCAAGATGGGTCAATTAGTATAAACTTTACTTACCTCGATCCAGCAATTTATAATAAGAAATAATGAAAATAAGATTACTTGCTGTGTTTATTGCTGTTATACAAATACAACTTATTGCAGCGGTTGTTTTTTACAATTATCAAAAAACAGAAATAGTGGTGGTTGAATCTGAACGCCTTTTCAATGACTTTAAGTTCAAGCAAGAAATTGAAAGGAAACTAAAAGGAGCAGAAAAAGCCTTCAAAATCAATATGGATAGCCTAAAAGCCATTTCTGTCAAAATGAGAGAAGATGCAGAAAACATGAATAAAGAGGAGTTAGAGCTAATATCTAAAGAATATAAATCTTTAATGAATTTGATTAAGGAAAGAGACGAAAACTACTCGAGTTCCATGCAGCAAGCAATACAAGAGTACGACAGTCAAATATGGGAACAATTGTCTTCGTATTTAAAAAGCTATGCTAAAGAAAATAAGGTTGAAGTAATTCTTGGGAAAGATAAGCAGGCAGGAAGTGGTGTATTAACTAATTCTGTTGCTTATGATAGAACCGATGAAATTTTGGAATATGTGAACAGTAAATACAAAGGTAAGTGAAGATAGTAGCGTATTTAACATTGGTTTTCCTTAGTCACGGTTGTGTTTCAGAATCGATAGAAAGTACGATATACATTGAAGACTTAAACAGCTGGTTTACTAAGAACGCTTCGAATTATATTAAAACAAAAGAGTTTGATAAAGTGAGCATTTCGGCCAAATTTATGCCGAACGAATTTAGAATATCACGCGGTTTTTTAAACCATACTAGTGCCAATAACCAAGAAAAATTTGAAAGTCAGCTTAATGAGTTAAGGGGCGAATATGTGTTTCACGTACGAATTGAAGGAAAATCAGGAGTTCACCCATTAAAAATTAAAACAAATACGTCGGATTATTTTGGCAAATTGCAGCATATGAGTACCGATATCAAGGAACAAATTCTTCTTGTGGCAGACCAAAAAGATACGACTTATTGTTCCATGACTCATTTGGAAAGAAATTATGAGACCGCTCCATTTTTAAATTTAGTTGCTGGATTTAAAGGAGTACCTCAAGCAAAAAAAAGCCTAACACTTGTCTATAATGACAAGATTTTTGGAATAGGAATAATCAATTACTTATTTGAAGCAGATGAAATCCATAACATCCCTAAAATACTTATCTAAGAGAAAGAAAAAGATTTCTTTTCTTTTACTGACCGTATTCATTTTTTCAATACTTCCAGTTAATGATATAAAAGCATTAACCGGAGGACCTGGACAACCAGAGATGAGTTCGTTCGAACCTGTAACGACCAACCAAATGGTGGATTTATTTTCTGGAGACTTAACGTACAATATTCCTCTTATGGATGTTGAAGGCTATCCAATAAACATTGCATATCATGCTGGTGTTGGAATGGAAGATGAAGCCAGTTGGGTTGGTCTTGGCTGGAATATTAACCCAGGAGTAATTAACAGATCTGTACGTGGTTTTCCGGATGACTTTAATGGAGAAACTATTGAAAAGTCCTTGAATATTAGGAAGCGCAGAGAAATAGGTTTTTCGGGAGGAATTAATGGGGAAATCTTTGGTTTTGATTTCGCTTCTCTTGGGGGAAAGGTAAGTTACAATAATTATAAAGGTTTTTACATTAGCCCAGAGTTTTCATTGGGTGTTGGTATAGGAAAAGGTGATAATGCAAAACTTTCATTCTTAAACTATTCCGGAAAAGGGGGCTACGACATAGGTTTAAATCTAACATTGACAGAAGACTTTGGAGGTGGACTTAGTGGTACGGCTAAAGCAGGTCTAAATTACAATTCAAGGGCACAGTCAACTACTTTTTCTTTGGCGGCATCACTTCAAGCTAGCAGCGAAGAACAGACAGAAGGCGATTCAGATTCAGGGGATGATGGTTCAGAAACAAATGATGCACCTGTTGAGGAGGGCGCACCAGAAGCAGAAGATAAAGAAACAGATCCGTCCAAAATAGAGTTGGCTAGTGCGAATTCTTCTGTGACTATCGGTATGGCAGCTTATGCGCCAACCGCAAAGCCAGAAATGTACACTGCATTTGGTGCGTTTAAAGTTACTGTTGGGGGTGCTGTGTATGGAGTTGACCCTGAGGTGTATGTTACAGGTGAATATAATGAGCAAGGACTAAAAAGCGGAGTAGATGACGACGACAAAGCCTATGGGTTTTTATATCTAGACAGAGCACTTGATGAATCTAGAACTGTATTGGATTTTGCACGCGATGGTGATGTCGGTAATTACAATGAGATGATGGAAAATTTACCACCATCTTTTTTAAGCTATGATATTTTAAATGTTTCTGGGCAAGGAACCGCAGGGTCTTTCCGACCATTCAGAAATGATGTTGGGGTAGCAAGCGATCCAAAATTTGAACACAAACAGCAAGCAGGAGCTTCGCTTGGTTTAGAGCTAGGAACTGGAAATCTAGCAAAATACGGTGGTAACATTGTAGATTTTTGGACAAAAGATTACGGTGGTAAATGGAACGCCACAGCACTTAACGACTATTCATTTATCGATAATGCGGAAAAAGATTTGTTTGAGAAGGCTTACTTTAAGCAAGCTGGTGAAATAACACCAATGGACCTTTCTTTTTTCACTTCAAATGGTGGAGATGAAGCGGTTGCCTTTCCGTTGAATGGAATTAACCAATTAAAATCCGGAGGAATTAAGTCAATAAATAACAAAGGAAGTAAGGCCCAGCAGAATTCAAGGGTACCAAGAGGAAAGTTAATCAGTTACTTAACTGCAGAAGAGGCAACAGTAGCTGGGTTAGATAAAACAATTAAGAACCACACAAACGGAGTTTCAGGGTCAGGTGAGCCCAGAGCAGGAACGGTAAGAAAAAGACACCACATTTCAGAAATTACTCATTTAGAACAAGACGGGTCCCGATACATATATGGAATTCCTGCTTACAATACAAGTAAAGAAGAATATGCATTCAATGCTTCTGGAAGATCTAGAATAGGTAATCTAACCAACTATCAGGCGGCAGATATTACTTCTGGAAATAAGAATGGAAAAGATCGTTTTTTTTCAAAAACAACGACACCAGCTTATGCACACTCTTACCTATTAACGGGTTATTTATCTCCGAATTATGTTGATGTAACAGGAGATGGAATCACAAATGATGATATTGGAAATGCTGTAAGCTTTAAATGGGAGAAAACATCAAGTAACTACGGTTGGAGAACTCCTTATGATAACGCGAGCAGCAGTGATGGGTTTTTGATAAACGAAAATGACGATAAAGGAAGTTTCGTTTATGGTCAAAAAGAAGTTTGGTATTTAAAGTATGTTGAGTCTAGAAATTATATTGCTGTTTTTGAATTGTCATCCGACCGAAAGGATGGCCTAGGTGCAAAACATGGTGGAGGAAAAGACGTTTTGCAGAAACAGAGAAAATTAGAATCTATAAAATTATACTCAAAGGCAGAGTATCTAAATTCGTCGAATGGTATACAGAATACCGCAATTCCAATTAAAACCATCCATTTCGAATATGATTATTCACTATGTAAAAACATTCTTAATCACCAAAATTATAACACAACAACGAAAACAGGCCCAGGGAAGCTTACGCTAAAAAAAATAAAAATTGGTCATGGAGAAATTAATCCGTCAAGTTCGGTTCTGGGGTTAGCTGAATACGGTTTTGAATACGCAGAAAACCCAGTATATCATAGTCGAAAAATGGATAGATGGGGAAGTTATAAAGATGCGAACGAAACAAATTTTAATTTACCAAATGCAAATAATAACCTGTGGGAAGACTATCCTTATGTAAATCAAAATGCTAACAATCATAGCTCACTAGCCTCTTCTTGGAATCTATCAACGGTTAACCTTCCAACAGGCGGAACAATAGATATAAAGTACGAGTCGGATGATTATGCATACGTTCAAAACAAAAGAGCTATGCAAATGATTAGAGTTATTGGCGCTGGATACGATAAGCCTTCGGGTGCATGTGCAAATACTAGCACAGGCGGATTTAGTTATAATGAAAAATTGTATGGCCAAGGACAAAAGAAATATTTGTTTTTCGAGCTCCCAGATGAATTAGAAAATATACCATGTTCCACCGTTGCTAATCAAGCCCAATTAGCTAAGTATATGGGAATCATGTTTAAGGATATTGGCTCTCTATATTTTAGTTTTAGAGTTGATGCTGGGGGAAGCAACGGATATGAAAAAGTAAAAGGGTATGCTAATTACAAAAGTTACGGAACCTTCAAAAACGGAACAAAGACCGCCGGTTGGGTGGAGCTTGAGCTAGAAAAAGTTAAAGTCAAAAAGTTAAACCCGATAGTATTAACATCCTTAAACTTTTTCGAAAAAAACCTGAAAGAATATATTGGTGTTGGCGGTAGCCCAAGCGACGGCGCTATCGTAGCGCTAGCAAAGCAATTGTTCGCGGTTGTTGCGGATTTGTACCAAATGTTTTCAGGCCCAATAAATTATTATTTGACAAAGAATGTAGCAAAGAAGTTTGATGTAAATACCGCCCTTATTAGGCTAAACAACCCTAATTATAAGAAATACGGAGGAGGTCATAGAGTAAAAGAGGTGAAGTTAACCGATGGTTGGGATTTTAGTTCTGCAAATGGAGGGTTAGATAAACCAAGTTCATATGGCCAACAATATACCTATACAAAATGGGAAGATTTTAATAATAATGGAGTAGAAGACAGTGGTGAGCGCATTTCCAGTGGTGTTGCAAGTTATGAACCTATGGCTGGAGGAGACGAAAACCCATTTAGACAACCCACCTACTATAGAGATCAAGAGCACCCACTTTTTGCGACTAATTGGCAAAACCTTGAAGAATTACCGTTTGGAGAATCCGTGGTTCCACCAGCAACGGTAGGATACTCTGAAGTAAAGGTTGAAAGTATAAATCGGTTTGACGATAGCAATAACCGGCTGGCAAAGAGCGCACAAAGTTATGTGGTTCATGAGTTTTACACGGCAAAGGACTTTCCGTTTAAGTTTAGTTATACGACTATAGATAAAGACGCCCAAAAGAATGAGCTTTCTGCTTTGACTAGCATTTTTGGGTTTGGTAGAGATGATAAGTATGCAGCTAGCCAAGGGTACAGCTTTATTTTAAATGACATGCACGGGAAAAAGAAGGCTGAAAAACACTTTGTAGATATTGATGATGCGGTTGAAAGTCAATTGATTTCAGGTAAAGAGTATAAATACCGGATTAACGCTTCAGATGGCAGTTTGAATCATGAAGTTCCTATGATAACCAGAACAGGTGGCTTCGAAGGAATAGGCACCACCAAAACGCAAGTTTTGGGTAAAGAAATGGACATTACAATAGATACAAAATTTATTCAGCACGAAGACGGAAACCCGACTCTTTCTGCGAACCTAGATGGTTTTCTAGCTGCCGTAATACCAGTTGTGATTCCGGTTGCACTTACTCCCGGAACCATGAACTCTCTAGCCGTGAGAAATGCCGTAGTATCTAAGGTAATCCAAGAATATGGAATATTGGAAGAAATTATTGAACACGACGAGAACAGAAAAATTTACACCAAAAACGAACTGTATGACGGGCATACAGGCAAGGTCATAATGACTAGCACGACCAATGAATTTGAGGAAAAGGTTTACGATTACAAGAAACCTGCTTATTGGGTAGAAACCAATGATCGTATGGGTCCAGCGTATAAAAACATAGGATATTTTGAGAAAGCAAAATCCCCAGTAACTGTATCGAATGGTTGTGTTTCAGACGAAGGGAAGGAAAAGCTAAAAGAGATTTTGTATCGAGGACTTATTGATGGTCAAAAGTGGACGTTATTGAAAAAAAATAAAATCAACTGGCCATCAGCCAAAACAATTTCTGGGCCGACAAAAAACATTTTTGGTCACGCCATGGAAAAAGGTGTTTTTGTTCCGGGCGATGAAGTAATTATTTATTCTGAAACTGAGGTTTTTAACACTAAATTAAAGAGCATTGATTCTACAAAAGGATACGTATTAAATGTTATTGATTATCAAGACATACTGCATGCGTGGAAGTGGGGGCTAGTTACAAATACGTCTGTAACTGGATTTAAATCAGACGATGGTAAAACTGGACCTTGTTTAGGAACCATAAGTGGAGCAACCTTTAGAAGTAAGCTTGCAGATGCTACTAAAAAATCAGTTGCAGATGTAGACGCATTTTATAAAGCCAGTACCTCAGCCCCATTAGCCGATTTTGCAGATAACCATGATGTGTGTCATTTGTTGCAGTTGTTTCCTGTTAATACGGCTGACCCATCCACATTTATTTCTACCACTGATTTAAGTAATTACATATCTGTACTTCAAAGCGGAAGAACATGTGAGTTTATGCGGGCGTTGTATGACCCCGCCAATGTAGCGTTACGTGAATTCTTAAAAAGTATCTTCGCTTCTGGACTCGTGGACCGTAACATAGAGTTCTGGGAAGCGATTATGATGGACCCTGAGCTATACAACCACATTATTTGTAATAGTGAACACCCAGCCATCCTTCAGTTTGTATCAAACTTATTGTGTGACAATGGGGGTTATTTGTTTGATTTTGTACGATACGTAATCTCTAATGATAATTTTACTTCTATTATCCATCCCGGGCACACCATTAGTGATCAACGCACATTTATTGGAGGAAATGAACTAGAAGTGGATGAAATAGGTGGAGATGTAACAACATGGGGTAGTGATACTGTTGGAATGCTGAATGTATTCTTATATCACAACTGTGACCGATTAAATGTAAAAACACACCTGGACAATCAATTACCCCTCGCGAACCACCACTTAAATACAAATAGTCCATTTGGTGGGTTGACGTTCACCAGTCACCAACCGCAATACTGTAATTCACACCATACGGTAGGTTGTCCAAGTCTTAAAGGGAATGGTTATACTAATAATACACAAACTGTAAAGAGACATCCTGACAGTTTAAAAGACCATGGATGTGGTTTTATACCCAGTGGAAGTTTTGATGCTAGTAAACAAGACATAGTTATTTTTATAGATATGGAGGGTAATTTAATTGACCTGGAAGGTTACTATGTTAAAATTGTTCGTTCTGGTCGAAGGAACAATCTGGATAAAAACGTTGAAGAAACAACGGTTTTGAATGAAAACCCTTTATCATCTAATACATTTAATACTAAAGTTCTTGGTGTATCAGTAAAAACGTTTATCGACGATTGGAGAACTGATGTATTGGACGGTGGAGGAGTTACCAACCCCTACGCGAAGAACATTGTACCCAACCCTTTTATTTATGGAATGCTAGGAAGTTTCAGGGTAAATAAACAACTTAGCTATGTTCAAAATCGAAACAACGGAAACGGCTCTATAAACTTAAAAATAGAAGGGGTTCAAAATGGATACACACCATATTGGGCTGAGTCCTATTCTGGAACAGCAAATAGTTTAGAAGAAAACATATTATTTGCAGGCAGTGGCTGGGTAGAAACGAGTGAAGTAACTGAGTACTCTACTCTAGGGTATGCCACAGAAGAAAAAGATGCTCTGGGGTTGTTCTCATCAGAGTATTTTGGTGGACACGAGAAAGCTAGAGCGGTTGCTCATAATGCCAAGGAAAGCGAAATCGCGTTTGCTGATTTTGAAAAAGGAACTACTTATTATGGTCGTTTATTTGAACACTTTGGTTTGTCTGAACTTATTAATGCGTCTAACTTATCTGAACAAGAAGCACACACAGGTAAGAAAAGTTTATACCTGAAAGGTAATTCTATTTCTGGGCTATCTTATTATGAACCTTCAAACGCCGCGACGTCAGTGACTGAAACGAAAGCAGGTGTTCAATATTATTTCAAAGCAGTTTCCCCAACTTTAACAGAGTCTACAGGATCAGTGAATTCGCTTTCTATTGAGGTTCCAATTTGGAACCCGAATTATTCTAACCCCACTGAAGAAACTGCATATAAAAGCAAAATTGATGCGTTAAAATTTCTTGGTCCAGAATACAGAAAGATGGGTTTTAATCCCACACAGGGTAAGGAGTATTATTTAAGTGTATGGGTAAAAGAAGCTTTCAGGACAGGCTATGTGTACAGTAACGGTAGTAATGTTATCCATAGGGATGTTCTAAACGATGCCAGTTTAACTGTTCAATGCATGAGTGGAACTAGTGTATTAAACACGGAAAATTGTTTGACAGAAATTAATGGCACGCCGATTATCGAAGGATGGCAACGAGCGGTTGCTAAGATTACCATCCCTAAAGGAGCAACCGGAATCAAATTCACGTTTAGTGGTGGCGCTTATGGGCATTATTTCGATGACCTAAGAATTCATCCGGTAAACTCAAATTTAGTTGCTTATGTCTATGATAATCAAACCCATAAGTTACGCTCACAACTGGATGAAAATAATTATGCAACTTTTTATGAATATGATAAAGAGGGGAACTTAATTAGAGTCAAACGTGAAACCCAGCGTGGAATTAAGCTGATTAAAGAGTATCAAAAACACACAATGATTAAGTAATGTTTAGGTTTTATTACAGATTGCTTTGTTTGCCTTTTTTGCTTGTTACAGTAAGCACTCAAGGCCAAACAATTAAAGATTCTATCAGGATTAGTGCTGAGCTTGAAAGCTTATATGAAGCCTATCGTGAAAAAAAATCTGCATTGAAAATAGAACTGAGCTATTCAGTACTTGATGGTTGCCAAAAAGAAGTTGGAGCAGAACGTTATACTTACTCATATTACAACGGTGAAATGATTGTGGATAATCCCAATTGGGCAGCTCTTGCCTTCTCGAATGAATATGTATTCATTGACAAAAGAAAGAAACGTTTTATCTATTCAAACGAGCCCTTAGAAGGGCTTCATGAAAAGAGTGCTTTAACAAGTTTAGATGCCATTGAAAAGGTTTTCAAGCAAAGTAATAATACGGAATTAAACATATCAAATGGCACTAAAAAATACTCGTTTAGTATAGAAAACAACCAGTTTTCGACTATAATAATTGAACAGTCTGAGTTAACCGGAAGGTTAAAGAGGGTTATTGCTAAAGGAAGTATATATGAACCAGAATTAAACGCCAAAAAAAGTTTCTGTACGGTCGTGACATTTCTGTCAGAGTCAAGAATTATTAATCCATTAGATTTTAAAAGAAGCAAGTATTACAATAAAACAGAAGAATCAATTCAATTAAGCACAATCTACTCTGATTATGAAATTATTAGAAACTAATTTAAGGAAAGGCATCTTTATAACCATAACCCTTCTGGCGTTATTTTCAACCGCTGTTGCTCAATCATTTGATACATCGGATGACCAAGAGTTTTCCGTAATAACCCACCCTATTACAACACCAAATCCACCGAAACTTCATGAAATTGTTAGTGCTGAATATAATGTGAATCACAGTTTTCCAAATTATCTTGGAGAAGTAGATGTTGATTCGTATAATAATGGGCATTTATCAGACTACCACCAGATAAAAATACAGAACTACATTGTCCTTAAAATAAATCGTGATTTTGCCACAAATGATTTCAAAGGCTCTGTAGTCATTGAAGTAGATCAACGAAATAATTCTTCAACAGGTATTTTGAGCACAATAAACCTATCAATTGAATTTTCTAATGACAAAGCGGATACAGAAAACGATGAAACCTACTATTATTTTCAAGCGGGTTATTCTAAACTTGGGGTCGTAAGTTTCAAGTTTAAGGATGAGGATGGTAACGATGTTGTTGATTATTCTGACGTGCCTAAGTGCATTAAACTGGAGCTGCATATTGTAGAAGAAAAATATGGAATTGACACTGATATTGGGTTGGCAGATGAATTAACACTGCGTCAAACTTGCTGTACACCGGGAATAACTGCATGTTCGGAAACAGATAAGAGCTATATCCTTGCAGAGTTCAGCAGAGACGGGGGAACTTATCCTAATCCACGAAACTTTGAGTTGGAGTGGGTGTTTATCGATTCTAGGATTTCATCGTATTCAGCCACACTTTTAAACCAAGAGGCGATATTTAAAAATAATGGCTCCCGAATTACAACAGGGAAAGATAAATATAGAATACGAAATACGTTTGCTCACGACGGTACGCTAGTTTGTAGATATCGTTGGGTTAGACCACGAATTGAATATGACCCTATAACTAAGTTTACCGTTTACGAAGATCAGTTGGTATATGGCAAGTGGGAGTATGGTCAGTTTGTAATTGATAACACCACAAAATACCCTGAGGGGGGCAAAAACTACACCGTAGAAAGTACATATGCAGAGGACGATATGAGAAAAGATGTGCTCAATATTTTTGATGGTTCCGGTAAATCTAGAATGGTAATGACCAACCTAACCGAAGAAAGTTCGCAAGGTAAAAGAATGGCGATTTTAGCACAAACACTATACGATTACGAAGGAAACCCAGTAATTCAGCCGTTACCAGTCCCTGCACAATCTACTTGTAGTTCGGGAGGGAAAAATCATGTTTTTGAATATAGAGTTGATGCGACTGAATTTACAGGTAGTGCTTCATATATTAAAGACAACTACGATAGGTATGGGGTAGCAACTGTTCCAGAACTTTCTTCAGCCAGTATTAGTGAAAAATATTATAGCTCTTCCACTTTGGATCAGAAGTTTAAGGAATACCTACCGCAGGCCGAAGGCTATTCTTATTCCTATACAGAACTATCTGGGTTTGGTCCCGCTAGACCAATAATTCAGTCTGCCCCTGGAGAACAGTATGCACAAGGCAACGGACACACAACAAAGTTTGAGTATGCTCAGCCACTACAAAGTGAGTTAGATATATTGTTTGGGAACAATGCTGCTAAGGCCAATTTTTACAAGAAAACAGTAGTTACAGATCCAAACAACCAATCAACGGTTACTTACACAGACGGTCATGGAAGAACTGTTGCAACCGCAATACTTTCGAATACAAATACGGATCCGTTACTGGAGATTGATAATAAGCCAATTCCAAAGAAAATTCCAGAAGTATTGTTTAATACAGGTTCTTCTCCTAAAATAAATCCTGATTTAAATTCTCCATCCACCAATGGTAATGTTTTAATATACAGTCATCCATTGTACATAGATAAGAACAGTACACAGGTAACGGTTAACTATTCAGTACTGGCCAAAAACATTATTGATGCTTGTTTAGATTCTAAATCTGCAGGCTGGTGTTATAATTGTAATTACAAATTAGACCTGTATTTAATCAAACCAGACAAATCTGTAGTTGATTTAACGCCGAACTTAAAACAAGGATCTACAACGGTAAGCTCATCTTTATTTTCAAAGGTTGGCTGTGGAGCAACTGCGGCAACATTTAATATTTCTGAAGATTTAGGCCTTAATAAGGGAACGCACAGACTGGTTAAAAAACTAACTCTACTCAATAGGAGAGATGCAACAATGGAAGCTCTGTTGGAAAACTATGTGGAAACTCTTAAAACAAATAACTGCGTTAGAGACCTATACAGTTTTACTGAGGAATCTTTAGAGAAAGCGGACTTTGAAAAATGCGAAGACGTTAAGGAACTTACCAAGTGTTCTCAATATGAGAGCGCATTAAGAAAAGACATGGTTCCGGATGTGGGTGTTTATGCAAAAAAGGTTTCCGCATCAGGAGTTTTTTCGATTTTCAATAAAATTACACCCACAACAACCGAAGTTATTGTTGACCAATTTGAACAACCAGCCTTCCAACAAAGTGGTAATTTTAGTTCAACTGTAGCCGGTGGGTTGATTACGAATAGTGTTGCAGACTTTGGTTCAAACTATTCGAACTTGTCGTATACTCAGTCAAGTAAGGACCCAGGAACAGATTATTTGTTGGTGAAGTATAATGGCACGAATACCACCACAGTTTATCAAAAAACAGGAGTTTCTTTTTCATCCGCCCCAACCGGTGATGTTTATTTTGAATTTTCGTATTCAGATGTATTTTTATTCAACTGTAGCGCGTTGCCTAAAGGCGCCTATTTTAGAATAACCTATGGTTCTTATACCAAAGATGTTTATCCGCTGCATTATAACTATTATCCACATTGGCCAGGGACCACCCCGTTATGGAAAACGATGTCAACTCTTTTGCCGAATTGGGTTCAAGGCTCTGATATTACCATCGAAGTTCAAGGATGCGGAGAAGTTGAGCTTGCCTTTGACGACATAAAACTTATTGACGTAAACAGCTGTAATTGTTCTGATTGGCTTGAGCCAACTACTAAGGGGTACTACAGTAGAAGTGTAAAAGACATTGAGTATCCATACCAGTGTTTAGACCAACACTTTAGAGAGGCAAATATTTCTACTAGAAAACCACTCTCAAGATGGAACAGCAGTTCTAATAAATACCCACTTCGAGGGTCTAAGGTTAATCCGGCCGAATTAGATATTGATGACTTCATTAATCTGTATGAAGAATCATGGATGGATGACCTTATAAAGATGCATCCTTTATATTGTAGATTGATGGCTTGTGAGGTGGTTAATAATCCGATGAACCTACTTTTTGAAAAAAGACTTTCGTCTACAAAAACACTTGAGGATTTGGGGCATTTAAATAACGGAATGAACCAATTTACAGGAAACACAACCGATAAAATAGAATTGCACAATACGCTTACATGGTTAGATGTAGATCCGCTGATGACTTCTTTAAGTTCAACAACACATCCAAATCATTGGATTTATACTAATATGGAGGATAAGTTAACGATCTATTATTCCTTTAGTCAAACATCTGGAACTTGCTCTGCAACGGTAGATTTTAGTTTGGCAGAAATGGCGATGATGATGGCATTGGGGTTTTCCATTGATGATTTTACTTGTGCTCAGGATATGAAAGACCTGTTAGAGGATTACGTAACTTCCATGAATAAGTCGGTATACGCAAACTGTACTTCACCAGTAGAGTGTCACATTTATAAGATGTTACATAATTCTGGAACAGCAGAGCAATATTGGATGAACTTTCAGCGACTTTACCTTGCGCATAGAGATTACCTAATGAGCGGAATTTATGATGGAGCCCCAACTTGTCATACCTGCTCGCAGTGGGGTCTCTCAAGTGAGGTTGGTGCTAAAAACCCATTTCCAAAACACGACTCTAAAACAGGGTCTGTTCTAGGCCTTGTTTCCTCTAAGCTGGGGATTTCTTTAGGAACGCCTCCAGATCTGACTATACTTACCGGTAGAATAGGAGATAGTACAAGCACAAATTTAGAAGCAAGCTGCAAGGCCCATTTAGAGTATCAAATTCGCAACAACTATAGTATAGTTAAAGGACATTACGGTGTTAGCAATCCCGTGGACCCGAACAAAGATGACGCAGTATTATTGGCAAGCGGCAATTATGTTTCTGTAAAAGACCTCATTGAAGACTTACTACCTAATTGTGTAAACCCAGACACCGACCCGTTTTTTGGCAGTAACCCCGCTCCTTTTACCAATATTAATGAGGTTTTAATCGGAAGAGGAGCTTACGCATCAACGGACGATAAGTCTGTGCGCTTTCCAATGAACCCGTATAATATCAACCCACTAAGTAAACTGCACAATAATAGGCACTTGCCTATTACTGTTGCTGTTTCTGACTGTATGCCCACCACAAATTTAATGGGAATAGTTGCAAAGCTTGCCGCATACAATGGTTCGAAAAACTGCGCCAGCTGGAACAACGCAGTTAACTCCTTTACCCCAGATAAGATGACTGTAGTTACAGCTCTATTAAATGGTGTTGAAACTTCAGATAGAATACCAACATTAAACACCGCAGGCACCTGTAATGCTGTTAGTGCGTTTAACGTGGAGCCACTTCCAAAGCAGTTTGAAAAAGGATTGGCTTTGGACGATAAAAACTTTGGAGGATATTATTTTAAGTTTACGTTTTCGATTGGTTCAGATAATTACCAATTTGTTTTTCTTTCGGCGAATCAGTTATACCAGCTTGACCCAAAAAGACTATCGTTTGGAAAAAACCCTGCCTATAACCAACGATTCAATGTTGTTGATTTAGCAACACACCTCGACGACTTTGTGAAGAAGGTAATTACTCCAAAATCATTTTCAAATTATAATGGAGGTGGAAAAGATGAGTTACCCAAAGCAATATGGGAAGCGCATTATAGAAATATGTTGAAGAACTACCTGAACTTTCATACAGGTCTTGATTTAAGTTATGAAGACTATAAAGGAGTAATGGTAACGGGAGATGTATTTGCTTATATAGATTATGATCAGTACGGTGATGGTATTTGTACCGGTTGTAGCAGAACGGCTGTTGAATCGGTGTTGATAGAGCGGTTTGATTTTTATGGAGCAAACCCTATGGTTTGTGAAGACGAAAGTGACATTACATGCGATTGTTATGACAAGTACGTCACGGAGTTTCGAAATTATATTTTAGACAGTAACGCTACCCCGGGTTTTGAAATAAGCGCAAGTGATATTCAAATGTATTTCGACACCAATATAACCGGTTATGATACTGCTTCAACGAAGGTTGTAGAGCCTCAGGCAGATTACGTTGGTGAAATGAATAATTTATTTGTTGTTGAAACGAGTACCGACGAATCTGCACGAATTGATGATTTATTAAAGATTTTCAAACAGTTGTTTGAGGACACAGCTGAACCAAGTCAGTTTCCAGATAAAATTACCAGTAGTACTCCGGCCAAAGTAACAATTAGCAGTAAAGACCTGTTTCCGCAATTTATCTCGCCTACTCCTTTGCCTGCTCATCTATGCGCCACTCACAAGCGTTGGAGTAAAGGGGAGTTTACATTCAATGACGTGAGCTGCACATTTTTTGACGACCTTCATATTAACCCTACTCGAAATTTCGACGGAAGGCTTAGAACAAGGTTGGGCTATGACGGAACCTTTTGGATTCATCAAAACTTCACAAATGATAATACCCTACCCATTCCCCTGGCAGGTACTAAAAAAGATAGGTACATGGACATTTTCTTAAAATATGAAATGTATAACTGGAGTTATTCCATGTATGATGTGAAATTGGTTAAAAGCGTTGAACCAATAATTTATGAGGAAGGGGATGTCTTTGAGTTTTATTTGGAGGTTGAATTGAGTGATGGAAGAGTAGAAAAAATAAAAGGCTCTAGTTCATATGACTTGGGGACGGTATGTGAAATTCCATACGCAATGCTTTGGGATAACCCAATAGGATATAGGCCAGAAACCCAATGGGGTTGTGATCAAAGAGTATATGAAGACGCTCTCAAAAAAGGTGAGAACGATTACTTGGCTTATCTAAAAGACCTTAAGGATAAAATGTATGATAAAATAAACAAGGAATGCGCCCAAACCAGCGAAATGCTAGCCTATACTTACTCTACAGATATCTATAATCATACACTGTATTACTACGACCAGGCTGGAAACCTTGTACAAACAATTCCACCGGAAGGAATTGATCAAAAGTTTGGAATGAACCAGGTTCCCGTGAACCAAAACACTCCTAATGAGTATTATGAGGCAGACCCAACTATTTTGGCACAAATTAAAACTAACCGAGATGGTGGAACAGGATTTTTGCAACCCAACCATAAACTAGCTACTAAGTATGAATACAATACGCTAAACCAGATTGTAAAACAAACCACTCCGGATGCTGGAGTTACTGAGTTCTGGTACGATAAACTTGGGAGAATTGTGTTGTCTCAGAATGCAGAACAGAAATTACGGTCAGCTCGCAGTTATACCATTTATGATGGCTTGTCTAGAGTTACCGAGACCGGTGAGTTAACTAACCCTATTGTTCTAACTACTTATCAAACCAGCAATAATATAGTAAGACTATATGATGATTTAAAACTTACTATTCTTGGTTCAAGTAGGAAGCATGTGGTTAAAACCACTTACAATGAAAAGCTCAGTCACCTTACCGAAGTAACGGACCTACAAGAAAACCTCATAAACAGGGTGTCCGTTATGATGTACTACGAAGATTTTGGTCTCTCTAGCGCAATTACGGGCTACGAAAATGCAGTTTACTATAGTTACGATGTTTCTGGAAACGTAAAAACACTTTGGCGTCATATCAATGATGTTGGCATGAGTGTAGTAAAACGCGTTGACTACAACTATGACCTAATTAGCGGAAATGTTAAGCAGGTAAGATATCAGGTTGGAAAAGAAGATATGCTTATCCATAGATACATGTATGATGCGGACAACAGGATTAATCTGGTCCAGGTAAGTAGAGATGATCTCATATTCCATAAGGCTGCCGCGTATCAATATTATTTACATGGCCCCCTTTCTAGAACATCTTTAGATAAAAATGCGGTACAAGGAATCGATTATGCTTACACTCTTCAAGGTTGGATTAAGCAAGTAAATGGTTTTTCTGATATGAGTAGAAGCTATCCAACCCTTACTGTAGAAGATGATGGCCAGAGCGGTAAGCAAGCCAAAGATGCTTTTGCGTATGTATTGCACTACAATAAATCAGCAAGTAATTCAGATTATGAACCAGTAGGTGGCACCAATGTAACAACAACGATACAGCAACCTAACTCAGGCTTAGTCTCATTGTATAATGGCAACATACCTGCAATGGATGTAAAGTATTCAGACGATGGAGTTGACAAGCAATACCTCAAAAATTACAGATACGATCAACTTAATCGGATAAAGCATTATGAAGAGCCAACCATTGCTTATAATCCTTCGATTTTGACGGTGGATCAAAAACTTGGAGAATACATCTTTGATGGTAACGGAAACCTTACTAGGCTAAAACGAAAGAAGCCTTTGTATAATTCTACAGCTGGTGACTACGACATGGTTATTGAAAACGATTTGGAGTATGGTTATGATTATGACTCACAAAACCGACTTGAAAACAATAGACTAAATACGATAAAAGATAAGTTTGCCATACCAGCCAAACAGAACGGTGAATTTGAGTACGATGCTATTGGCAACCTCACTAAAGATACAAGAGAACGTACCGAAATAATGTGGAACCCTATCGGTAAGGTGGACTCTGTAACCACTCGTGGAATGTACTTCTATGACCCAGATTATTACCGATCGGGTATGGATATGAAGTTTGAATACGGCCCATTAGGGCACAGACTATACAAGCAAGTAAAAAGGTTTGATGGTGAACATAGAGACTGCTACTATTATGAGGTTAAATTTAAGTTTACCAATCATATGGATGAGTTTACGTTCAAAAAGTTTTATACCTGCGATTTTGAAGGTTTTCATATTGGATTTCTCGATAATGATGAGTATTTGTATTACAAATCACTGTGGTATGCAAACGATATAGAAACGAATGCTTCGATTTATGAGTTTTCAATTTTAGATCAGGTGCCAGCAATAGAATTCACCCTAGCAGATAGACACACTGAATATTATATAAGGGATGCCCAAGGAAATAATTTAGCTACGTATAACCGAAAATTAGAAATCGTAAAAACACAACAGAACCTAAGCCATCTGGTTGATAACATTTTGATTTATTTAGAAGGACCTCAAGGCTCGGTATATGACCATGGACAGTTAAAAGAAGATTTTGTAGTCAATGATTTAGGGCGCAGAACAGACTTTATAAATAACACCTATGAGTTGCTTGGTTTTGGCGATGATCCAGAAATAGATATTGCTCAAATTTTGAATGATAATACCGAATTGGTTTATCATTTAAACGAGAGTTACCAAGACATGTATGCAGATTTATTTTTTTCTGAGCGAACAGAAGAGTTTAAACAAGTTTTTAGAAATACTGATGCTTTTCAACAACGATTGATGAACGTTATCATTGAGGAAATGAACCAAGACCCAGTAAGTTTAAATATGGGTCAAGAAGAGTTTGATAATGAGGCGCTTATGCGTTTTGAAGAAATAACTAATTCAGAGGAACCACCACCGACACGCTATTTTAATGAAGACTGGATGAAGGATGAACCAGAAGCCTTTAGTGGTGAACTGTATGAAGGCTTTGTAGAAGAAGTTTTATACACCAACGAGGATTACATTCAATTGCTTGTTGATCACTTATACGCAGACCCAATAAACGAAGAAGAACTATATACAATCGAATCTAAACCTGATTTGTTTGTTCGGCAGTATGAGTTGCAACCTAGCCAGTATGTGCAACTGTTGGTTGACAGAACCGATTATTACGGAAATGAAAGTATGGCCATAGCCGATTGGATACTAGCAAATCCCAACTACGGTTTTGCAGAATTATTAGAAAGGGCTGCTGAAATTGCCGATTTAGGTTTGGATGTTAAAGATGAAATATTGGGCATTACACCAAACCGGCATGGAACCGATATGCCATACACATTCGAATATGCTTACGATTTTGAACTCGCGGAGCATTATATGTACGGAAGCTCGAGACTAGGCACCATGCAAAGCCAGAAGTATGTAAAACAAGAAAACCCACTTATTGCTAAGCACACAGCAGGACATACGCTATACGAGCTTAATGATCACTTGGGTAATGTGCGCACGGTAATTAGCGACCGTAGAATTTTGGATCCAGCAAACGGAGATGAGGCGGATGTATTGGAACAGTCTGACTACTACCCATATGGTATGGTAATGGAAGAACGATACACCAAAAAAGTATCGAATACCAAAGACTACGAAAATTTTGCAAAGTTACATGCAGTAACAAAAATTGACCAGAATGCTGGAAATAATGGTGTAGTTACCCATGGCTCTGAGCCCGTTTTTTCAACTAATTATGACTTTGACGCTGGTTGGCACTATGATGCCGAAGGAATTGAAGGAAACGCTCCAGAAGACAATGTTTGGGGTAAAAACAGTGATTTATACTCCGCTAATGGATACGATTACGTAAAAGCCTATAACCAAACCGCAACTGGTGGAGAATTAGAGTTCTATTACCCAACCGGAACAACAGGAGGTAATGGAGGCACGATAGATTATACCCGATTTAAAATGCACGTACACGACTTACCCTATTCGGGCTCAAATTCAAGTTTTGACACACTGGTAGTTGAGTTTGAAGTAAAAATGCAGAACGCAGAATTTAAAGGAATTGGCTTAACCTTCCATGGAAACGCATTTGATGAGATTCCAACCAATATAACATATCAAGCGTGGACAACAGTAAGAGACACTGTTCGTATTAATAGTGCAACAAAGGCACTTTATTTTAGAGGTATTATCCGAAACCCCAACGTAGATGCCAAGGTGCGGTTTAGAAACTTTAAATATACTAAACTCATCATAGATAATTTTGTACCTACCCCGTTGCAAGAAAGAGAAAAGTCTGAATATCGGTTTGGGTTCAACAACATGGAGGCTAATAGTGAATTTGGATGGCAAGAAAAAGGATTTACTAGTGTACCTGATTATCTTTGGGAAGATGATTTTTCAGATGCGCCAAGTTTTGAAGAATCATTTGCTACTGCGGCTAATATGAACAGTTGGACAGCAGGACAAAGTAGTGGTCAACCATGTGCGGTTTGGGAAAACAATGCAGGAACACCAAGAATGAAGCTAGCTACATCTAGCAACAATTGCGGAGCGACCTCAAAAGAAATAGACATATATGCTAATAAAAAATACACCCTGTCTTTAGAAATTGAAAAACCCGCGAGTAATGCGGCTAGCAATTTGCAAGTTTTTTGGGAATACCTAAGCGGTGCTACTTGGGTCAATATAGCCACCATAACTCCAATTACAGGTAAGCATACCTACACAGAAAACAACATTATTTCTGGCGTAAAAACCCGAATAAGGCTGGAAAGCTCAAATGGCGCGTCTAACGCTTTATTAGCTTATGTATATACCGTAAAAATAAATGAAGGCCTTACTAATTGGAGCACATCCAATACAATTAGTAGTTACAGGGGGCCAATAGATAACAAACAAGGGAAGTTAAACTTGCCCATAATTTGCGATAATTCCATTGCAGATGGTACAGCACTCACAGTGGCCAGCACACCTGCTATTATCGTGCGCAAAACAGGGAGCCCACATACTATTTATTATACATATGAGACAATAACCTCCTTTTCGGGGCTGCCAATGTCTATACTCATGGCACCTTCATTGGTAATAGAGCAACGTAATACAGGTTCTACAACTTGGAATCATTTGCAAAATGTAGATGCAGGTTCGTATGGCAATACAGGGCCAATAACTTACGATTACACGTTTACACCTACAATGGATGAAATTAGAATACGAGTTACTGTACCCAATTGTATTACTACCCTGTACCCGGGGCTATTGAGTTATTATTTTGACGACATTTACATCTCCGACGAATCTTTTGCGTCTGTACCCCATAAAGACAGAAATAAAAATCATTACGATTTTACCGCCAGAATGTATAATCCGTTGATAGGGAAATTTATGTCTACTGATCCTTGGGAAGCTAAATACCCGTGGCAATCGGCTTATGCATATTATGCAAATAGCCCAACTTCAAAGGTTGACTGGAAGGGTTATGGTGATGTTGATGATAATATTACTGTAAATGAAAAAGGTGATGTGACTAACTATGAGAAAACAGACGATAAAGAACATCACCTTTTTGTAGAAAACTCAGTAACAGGTAAGAAGACAGAGGTAACCCTTAACGATCCAAAAAATGATCAAGATCTAATTGGAGGTTCAAGCATTGGGGATCATTTAGTTGATTTTGTTAATCAAGAAAATGTAAATTGGTTTATGGATAATTCTGGAGTTCCACTTGATGGAATGGTATTAGGTTCAACACCAGGTTTCATTATTGGCTCTTCTTTTGGGCAATTTGATTACGCTGTATCTCAATTATGGGGAGGCATGGGGACAGGAGGAGAAGACATTTATAGTGTAAATGAAGCTGATGCTACCCCTCGTTTATTAGTTTTCAATACTGAAATGATAGCTTACAATATCATGGATGCTGGAAACTGGTTATGGGGGTATAGCGGGGAAAAAATGGGGTACTCACATGGAGAATTGGTTTTTGGATCAAATGTTCATTCTTTAATATTTAATGAAGGTTGGTCATTAGATTCTAAATCAGATCAGAAAGCCATTAAATCTGGTTGGAAATCTGGAATGAATTACAGGATCGACTTGAATAAAAGCAAGGGTATTTCTAAGCCGGGTTTTGTAGGAGGCTCTGAGGGAAGAAGGTAGGGCAATGAAACTAATATACTTAGCATTTGTTCTAGTGGTTATTTCGTGTAATAAAAAAGAGCGAATAGGTTCGGTAAGTTTTAAGGAAAAAATTATCTCTTCCAATATTCATGAAAAATATTTTGGTTTTAATATTGTGCCGGTTACAAGAGGTTATGACAAGATATTTGTGGGGTTTAATAAAAAAAAATCATATTATGTTCGGAATTTTGAAAGCAAAAATCCAAGCGCATTGAATTTGGTAAAATATGATGAACCAGTCTCTAATATTTGGTATAATTTATTTGAAAGAAGTAAAGAGGAAGACTCAATATTATTGAGCTGTCACAAAATTTTATGTGACCTTGAATTGAATAATATTTTTGCTGTAAGAACTGTTGATAGTTGTGATTTAAGTATGTTGTTATATACCAACATACCTGACACGTCTACTCTCTCTAAAGAAAAAATGGTCTTACTTTATCAACCGAGCGAAACAATTGAAACCTCAATAAATTGTTTTTATGATATAAATAATGGAATTGTAAAAATTAGCAGAGGTTGGTTTATGTTTTATTCAAAAGAATATTCAAATTACTCTTCTTTACATTAACCCCCCACCTTTCCATTGCACCGCACAACCCATAAATGAGGTTAACAAAAGAGTTTTTTAAGAGAGCGAATTTTTTAGGTCTTGGGGAGTTTGTTATTAGTAAGCCACTCTAGGTAGAGATTAAGTTCTTTGTTTACCCCATTTTTAGGCAGGTGTTTCTTAACGATATCTAAAAAAGGAATGTAGTAATAATCATAGTTACTGTCGGTCAAATCAATACCCAACAACCCCAACGTTAAATCAAAGATATTGCTACCGTGCAGGCAAATATCGTGTTCAAAAATCACTTCATCGTCAGTCATTTCTTCTATTGCAATAGCAGCAAGAGTAGTTCTGTAATGTTCAAATAAAAGCTTTAGCGCAATTTGTTTGTCGATAGCCATAGAATAAGATTAAAATAGAATCATTGCCAGTTGAGTACCCTTCGCAGACTGGATTATATAATTACATTACGACATTGCTAAGAAACGCTTCGAAATTAAGGACATTAAACCTCAATTAAAATTGGATTAATAGCAGGAAACCCTTTTTGTTTAAGAGCATGGCTTCCTATATCAGGGTACTGTTTATTGTCTTTATCCTTTGGAGTTGGTTTAGGATAGTACACAGTTACCTCGTCGTCTATTTGCCAATCGGGATGATTAATTGCGTTGCCAATCTGCTTAATAAAGCCACTTTTAGACTCCCCCCCACCTTGCCATATGCCGATTAAGAAGCAGGAATCAAGTTGTCATATGATAGCTGTCTATTCTTTGCAGTAGACAAAGAATTAGAAAAGCTTTATGGCAACTGTAATTACCAGAACAAACCATACTTTAGTTTTATGAGTAAAGGCACAACGAGCTATCGCATAAAGGATGAAAACGCCTTGTATTTTTTAACCTTCAGTACCGTAGAATGGATCGATGTTTTTACAAGAAAGCGCTACAAAGACATAGTAGTAGACAGTTTAAAATATTGTCAGAAAGAAAAAGGCTTAGAGCTGTTTAGTTGGTGCTTAATGAGCAACCACGTTCATTTGGTAGTCAGAGCTAGAGAAGGGAATAAGCTATCGGGCATACTAAGAGATATGAAAAAGCATACGAGTCAAGAAATACTAAAAGCCATCCAAGACGAACCAGAAAGCAGGAAAGACTGGCTACTATCAATAATGAAAGAAGCAGGAGTAGCCAACAGTAAAAAACAGCATTACCAGTTATGGCGCAACGATAATCTTCCCATAGAATTAGACAACCCAACCATTATCGACCAAAAAATCAATTACATACATCAAAATCCAGTTACGGAAGGTATAGTAGAACAACCAGAAGATTATTTGTACAGCAGTGCAAGGGATTATGCAGGTCAAGAAGGGTTATTGAAAGTTGAGCAAGCTTAAATTACGAAGCCAGTTTTTGAACATTAGACTTAAATATGAGCCCGCCCAGAAACTCTAACAAGAGTGCTTTTTAACGTTCCGGTAATCGTTCAACCTTTCTGAACTGCTACAATTATCAAAAGATACGGTCACAGATTAGCTTCGCTGAGCTCTCAAGCTCGTTTGCAAATCTGAGTCAGCTTATTTAAAGTAGCGCTTCAAGAGTCTTCGAGCAATCAGTTATTTTCCGCCGCAGTTACTGTCGTAAATATCCAAAATTTCAAACAAACCCGTTTCAGAGTAGTCCTCGTCAGACCAATTTTTAAGTTTTGCTTTTACCGCATCACATTTGTATATAAAACTGGCTTTAAGTGTTTTCATCATGTAGTCTTTGGACTGAATAAAGATAAAGTCTTGCTTGAAGGTTTTGCTGTTGAGGTCAATCAGAAATAGCCTAGATTGGTCAACTCTTCTCATTAAACCGTATGGCCATGTCATAAGCTCTACAGAGCCGTTTTTATAGTAAGGGCTAAGAATGTTTTTACCACCTTGGGCACTTGAAAAAGTGACTATATCTTCAAAGCCATTCTCATAGGTAATCACCGCCTTTATTAAACCGTCATCTTTACGCTCCATGGTAGTTATTTCTTTTTTATTCATTTTAGGAGCAGTACGTTCACCCTCAGTAAACATGAGTGAATATTTATTTAATTCACCCGGAAATAAGCGAACATTTGCATATCCAGTTTTCTTTTCACCATTAGGCAAATGAAGTATCGCCGGTCGGTAATTTTTGGTGTAATAAGCACTAACCGCATCTTGGTATAACATAAAGTTAATTTTGTCTTGGCCATCAACATCCATAGGGTTTGTTTCAAACATACTGGGTACAGCGCTGGCTTCTAGCCTGTCAATTTTCTTCTGGGCAGCCTTTTCTTTTGCAGTTTGAGCAAACGATAGGATGGAAAATGAAATAAGAATTGAGATTGTAATAAATTGTTTCATGATAATGAATTTTGTTGAATTTTAATTTTCACAAAGGTGTAAGAAATAAGTACTTAAAACCTGAAATCACGAACTATTCACCAAAATCAAAGGTATATATGGAGGATAATTATTCGGAGAGCTCTGAAACACGCATGGAATCGCGAAAACGAGAGCTTTCTTAAAAACAGCGGCCGGCAGAAGGTTTAGAAAAACACTATAATTGCACTATTAGGAAACGGGTCATTAGCTCAGTTGGTTTACCCGTCCGACCGTTCCGGTAGGCCCGGGCGGGGAGCGCTTGAAGTATGAAAGTATATGTATTGTCAAGTTTAAAAGATGGCTCTCAATATGTGGGAATGTCTTCAAATATAGAGAAGAGGTTATCAGAACACAACGCCGGAAAAGTAAAATCGACAAAATCAAAGATGCCCTGGAAGGTAATTTACGCAGAGGTTTTTGAAACACGCATTGAAGCGCGAAAACGCGAGGTTTATTTAAAAACAGCGGCCGGCAGAAGGTTTAGAAAAACACTATAATTGCACTGGTTAAAACACGGGTCATTAGCTCAGTTGGTTTAGAGCGCTGCCTTGACAGGGCAGAGGTCACTGGTTCGAATCCAGTATGACCCACTTAAGGGTAGTAAACCCCGTTCGATAGAGCGGGGTTTCTTATTTAGACTACGAGGAATATCTGGAACGCGTAGCAATCCAATCTCGTACCACCACAAAACAACTTTCTTTTTCGTACGTTTACTTTAACTATGAAAACAAAAGAAGAAATAACCGAAAACTGGTTACCACGATATACAGGAGCACAATTAAACCAATTTGGGTCTTACATTTTACTCACCAACTTCAAAAAATACCTTAAAGATTTTTGTGATTTAACCGGAGCAGAAATTATTGATACTTCGGCTGCAATGCCCATTGCCACTTCCGGCGACATTACCATGATAAACTTTGGAATGGGAAGTGCAAACGCTGCGACAATCATGGATTTATTGAGTAGTATTTCACCAAAAGCGGTGTTATTTTTGGGAAAATGTGGTGGTCTTAAAAAGAAAAATCAATTAGGCGATTTTATATTGCCAATTGCGGCAATAAGAGGCGAAGGAACCTCAAACGACTACTTACCTAAGGAAGTGCCTGCATTGCCCGCATTTAGCCTTCAAAAAGCGGTTTCAACGACCATCAGAGACAACGAACAGGATTATTATACGGGAACGGTTTTTACTACCAACCGTCGAGTATGGGAATTTGACGAGGATTTTAAAGAATACTTAAGAACGACTCGCTGCATGGGAATTGACATGGAAACTGCCACGGTTTTCATTGTTGGTTTTTCCAACGAAATTCCGAGTGGAGCTTTGTTATTAGTTTCGGACCAACCCATGGTACCGGAAGGGGTAAAAACGCAATCTACCGACGAAAAAGTGAGTAAAAACTATGGAAATCTCCATATTAAAATTGGTATTGAGTCTTTAAATCAACTCAAGGAAAATGGACATACTGTGAAGCACTTGAAGTTTGCGTAGCTAAATTTTTGTTTACTGTAAACACCTACTCCTGCTTCAAGTTCTCTGGCTCTAGTTTTCTGTATTTTTTCCAGTTGATATTTGGGTTACTGTCTTTGATTTGGCCATGGACAGTTTTTTTACGATTCAGTAAAGGTAAGTCTTCATCAATTTTATCGATTGGTTCAATAAACACAAAGCTCTGGTTGATGTTGAACAGACTGGTTTCATTGTCGTCAAAAAAGAATTTCTTAGTTAATCTCCCCTGCAAGTAAATGAAGAAATGGTCCATATTCCATTTACCGTTATCCTCTCTAAAGCGCATTTTTGCTTGAAAATCAGGTTCATCTACTTGAAGACGATATGCCCACAGTGCAGCCTTTGCGTATGCAGGAATTAATTTCTTTTTTCCCTTTTCGTTCCAGCCATAATCAATACCTTCAATAGCGTACGATGAATCTACCATGTATATCAGTCCAGAATAATAGGTTTCGTGAATTTTTTTCTCCTGGTTAAAGCTAATACAAAGCATTTGGCGACCATTTGATTCGTAACCGTATTCGAACTGATAGGTGTATTTATCGAAATGCGTTGAATCTAAAAAACTCGGTGTTTTGGAGGTAAAGTTTGAATCTACAAAAATGTAGGGGTTAGAAAATGAAATGTATTGAGTAGCGTCTGTAAACTCTTTGGTTTCTTCACCTTTCCGTTCACGTTTTTTGTTTTTCTTATCTACTTTTTTCTTTACATAATCTCGCATAAATTGGATGTATTCTCGGTTGTCTAAAACATGTCCGCCTTTTAATCTAATAATTGCTGTGTCGTTCGGTTTAGAGTTTAATGGGGGTTGGTATAAATCTAAAACCGCTTCAGAAAAACGATTAAAACTGTTGTTTTCTTTGATTACTTCTCTATAGTAGTATCGACCAAAATTGCCTTTGGTATCGTAATTATCCTCCATATAAATTATTGCACGTCGAACGTATTCTTGAGCAGATAATGGGGTAACAATAGCAGTTTTTAAATCAAAAGATTTTGCAACTAACTCAATATAAAAAGGGCGCAATTTTGGAACATGATGAATAGAAAAACGTTGAGGTTTGTACCCAATTAAACTGAACTCAATACTATCGCCGAGCGTTGAATCTACGTCAAGTTTAAAGTTGCCTAAATCGTTGGTCAAGGTTCCTTTTGAGGTTCCTTTTAACCAAACATTTACATAAGAAACCGGTTGTTGAGTAGCGCTATCGACTACAGTACCACGCACTTCTAGTTGACTTAACCCAGCAGTGCTAATTATAATAAACAGACAAAATATTACTATCCTCATTTTAAATCAACAGTTTGTTATCCAGTTGTTTATAATTTTTTTTCCGTTTTCTGTTAGTATTGATTCTGGGTGAAATTGAATACCTCTAATATTTTTTAATTTGTGCTTTACAGCCAAAGGTCGATTCATTTCGTCTGTAGCTGTAATATCGAATACTGACTTATCGGAATCAAAAGCCTGAACAGACCAACTGTGGTATCGAGCCACATTAAATTTTGCGGGTAAACCCTCAAATAATTCATCTTGATTTTGCTGAAACAACGGAGTAGATTTTCCGTGTAAAACGTCATCTAAATTAATTATTGTTTCACCAAAAAATTCGCAAATTGCCTGATGACCCAAGCAAACACCCAGCAAAGGCTTTTTACCCTCAACACGTTTAATAATTTCGAATAAGTTGGTGGTTTCTTTTGGTAAACCTGGGCCGGGAGAAAGTACAATTCGGTCGGTAGCTTCAATGGCCTTCCAAAGCAAAGTATCGTCGTTCCGTAACACCGTTACCGAATCGCAATACAAGTCGAAGTAATGCTTCAGATTATAAGTAAACGAGTCGTAATTATCTACGATTAAAATTTTCAAAGAAGGATTATTTTAAGAATGCCAATATTATTAAGAAAAAGGTATTAGTAAAACCTTGTAAACGCAATAATTACGGGGCGGTATAACAATATTTTTGAGAGATTAGGGATACTGCATCGTTGAAAAAAATACGGAAAAAATACTGGGTTTTATTCGCCTTTTTAGGGGTGTTACTACTAGGTGCAATACTACCTGTACGGCAGGCTATAAATAACTATACCGATGAGGTGGTTCGCAATAATCTGAGCGTTTTATTGCAAGAATCAAGTAAAGAGGAATACGTACTCGATTACGAAAAACTAAGGTTTAATATTTTTACCCAGCGCATTAGTTTGCTCAATTTTCGAATATATCCGGCAGATTCAGCAAAGCTTTCAGCAGAATTTGACAGTTCACTGTCTTCTTTTTATGGAATTAATATCAACCGTGTAGATTTACAATTGGAAAAAGAATGGGAAATATTTTTAGACAAAAAGCTATTTATTAAGCAGCTAAAAGTTACAGAACCCACGGTAAGAATTCATCAAAAAAAGACGAGCGATAAGAAGATTAAGTTCGCACAAATCTCAGGTGATATTTATCAAACCGTTACTCAGTATTTAAGTCTTTTGAAACTTTATTCTTTTGAAGTAGTTGATGCAAGAACCGACTATTCCCTGTTCCAAGAAGGAGAATCGCAACGATTTACTTTTGACCCCATTTCATTCAAGCTCAAAAATTTTAGGGTAAAAGAAGGAACACGAGAAAATGCAAAGCTGTTTTTTACAGATGATGTAGAGTTTTTTTCAGGTAAGCAACAGTTTACTTTGCCTGATAGTTCTCACCGTATTTCGTTCGACCGATTTAAAATCTCAACAATCAACAATCAAATTGAGTTTTATAATTTGAGAGTAAAACCCTTAAAAGCGGATAGTATTACAGAAAATCAATTAAACGTTTTTGTGCCTGCGTTAAAGTTGAAGAGCGTCGATTTTGAACGTGCATACTTAGATAACGAATATTTGGTAAAAACTCTTTCTATAGAGAGGCCAGCCATAAAATTAAACATCAATAAAAGCCAAAAACCAAAATCGGAACAACAAATTGATGAACTTGAAAAATGGTTGAATTTAATTGTTGTGAATTCCACACGAATTACAAAAGGAAACATTGCTGTAAACGATAATCGGGGTAAGTCTAGAAAAACGTATTTGGTGAACGGAATATCACTTAAAATCCAAGGGGCGAAGGTAGACACTAGCATTCTTGATAAACTTGAATTGAGCAGTTTACAGGATAATTACAGGCTTTCTGTGCATGAATTAATGCACCAAATTCCAGAAGAAGAGCTATTGATAAGCATAAAAGACATTGATTATTCGTCGATTACAGAGTTGTTTAAATGTGGAGCTGTAGAGATAAGCCCAAATGAAATGAAGCAACAACAGCAACTAAAAAATCCTACTCAAGCGCTTCAAATGCAACGCTTGTTATTGGATGGTATCACCATTAAAAAACTTGACCTAACCAGTATTTCAGAAGGCAGAAAAACGGTATTAGATGAGGTTACCATTCAGCATCCAACAGTTAGTCTATCCTATGATACCATGTTTACGAAACTACCCGACAGCATGCGAACCAGGAGCAAAAAACTGCCCTATGAATTGGATTCTATATCTACCAAAATGCTCTCAATTTTGGATGCTTCAGTTCTGCTTACAAATTCTAGAGATGCATCGATTAGTTATGGAGAAATAACCAATACGGATGTATCAGCGAGTAATATTAGTTGGAGTGAGGTGAATAAAAGAGAACCAAACTTTTCTGAATTGATAGAAAAAACGGCAGTATTTAGTGGTAAAACGAGGGTGATTAATCCCTTCTCAAAAGTGACCTATTCTTGGAGCCGTTTAAATGTAAACCCAAAAGCCAAAAAGCTATTAGTTGCCGATTTTAACTTACAGCCAGAGAACAATAATGAAAACAGGATTAAACTAGGGCTTTTGAGTTTGACTGGGTTCGAATACGCAGAATTAGTGGACCATAAAAGGCTAATTGCTAAAAATGCCAAGTTGGATAAATTGGATATAATCCTGAGAAAAAAACAGGACAAAAAATTCCTTAACGAAATAGCTATTGAAAACGTGCAAGCCATGGGAATTGAATTAAAACGAATGCAGAACGATTCAGCCACATTTGAGGTAAATAACGCAACAGTATTGGCTAAGAACTTCAGTTTAATTCGTACCGATTCTACAGCAACAAAATTGGCTTATGAAGAATTGTCAAGTTCGGTTTCAAGACTCAGCTTATTGGCAAAATCAGGTAAATCAATTACCACAACGAAGGAACTGTCATTCAGTAGTAAAGATTCGACGCTCGAGATAAAATCCTTGAGAATTGACCCTGTAATTCATACCATTTCCGAAGTCCAAGCCACGGTTTTTCAACAAAAAATAGAATCAATATATGTTAAAGGATTCTCACCAAACAGCCAAAATTTAGGACAAAAAATAGTAGCAGACAACATAGAAATTTGCAACCCACAAACGTTCTTGAGTATATATTCTACAGAGGACACAGCGCCAAAACAAAAGGTAGAAAAAGAGCTTCAACAGCTAGTATTGGATGTACTGAAAACCAATGAATTTGCCTATAACACGCTAGAAATAGATAACGGTAGCTTAAGTGTGTTGTGGAAGGAAAATAGCAAGTCAAAAAATGAAAATCGTTTGGTTGCCGAGCAATACAACCTTAGGTCTAAAAACATGCGCCTTAATTCACAATCTAAAAACACAGACAACAACCTTGGTTTCGCACAAGACTACACGATTGACATGTTTAAAGTTCAACGAATTTTCCCTGATTCATTGAATGATATTACGGTGGAACGAGTAACCTATTCGACCGAAAACCAAAACTTAAAGCTGCACCAAGTTGCAGGAAGCTTTATGGTAAAAGAGGAAAATAGAAACAAGTTGTTTGTAGAAGGAACGATGGGGTTGGTAGAATTAGACGGCATCAAACCACTGGCGATTACGAAAGATAAAGTGTTGGATTTGAAAGGGATATACGCCATAAACCCAAAACTGGAGTTTACTCAGTTTCACAATAAGGAAGATGTTGTGAGCCGGGAGCTTAGTTTAAAAGAACGCTTTTCGAATGACAGTTCTGCTATTGCCAAAACGATTTTAAGGTCGTTAAAAGTGAAAAATGGATTTATCAATTGGGATTTTAACGATACTTCAGCCCAGCCAATTGTCATTAACAATCTCAATGTAAATGCAGAAGGTTTAGAGTACCCAAACCCCAATCCGAAAGAACATAAACCTCGATTAGTTGAACTCGCACTTAGTTTCGGTGATTTTGAGTACGATGTACTCAAAGGCTATTACAATTTGAAATTAGATTCTCTTGAATATGATTCTAAAAAAGAACAACTGAGACTGGAAAAAGCACGGCTTGATCCAAACTATGGAATTTTTCAGTTCGGACAAAAAGCGGGCTGGCAAAAAAGCAGACTAGAGCTTTTTACAAGTGAAATTAACCTAACGGGGTTTAAGGGTAAAAAACTATTGTACGAAAATAATTTGTCAGTTTCACTGGTGGATATTGATAGCCTTTGGGTGCGGAATTTTAAGGACAAACGCCTTCCGTTTAAGCAACGTTATGTTCCATTGCCACAGGAGCGATTAGATAGTTTAAAAATGGGGTTAAACATTAAACGAATCGTTTTGCGGAAGGGTGAGGTTTCTCACATTCAAATTGCAGAAAACGGTGCCGTACCAGGCAAGATTTACTTTACTGACCTTAGTGCGCGCGCATCAAACATTACTAATGACCACAAAAGCCAAAAAGCCGCTGAGCTTACTCGGCTAAATGCACTAGGAAAATTAATGGGAGATGGTCAATTAAGTGCGTCGTTTGAGTTTAATAACTATGAGCCAAATGGCCTGTTTGAAGGCCATGCTAGTATGGGTGAATTCGATGCGCGAACATTGAATAACTACCTTACTCACACTGCTTTTGTTGGGGTAAAAAGCGGAAATGTAATTAGTGCAGGAATCGATTTTAAAGCCTACAATGATTTTGGTACTGGCGATATGCGATTGTTGTACAACGACCTGCACGTAACGTTTCTGAATAAAGAAGACACGATAAAAAAAGGTTTTGGAATGGTTATGAAAGGCTTTATTGCGAACCGGGTGGTAAACACCAAAAACCCAAGATGGTTTCGCACCAAAAAAGGACTTATTTACACGGAACGAGATACATCAAAAGAAATATTTCATTATTGGAGTAAGCTGGCTATGAGTGGAGTTGCTAGCAGCACCGGGGTCAAAAACAACAAAAAAGAAATCAAAAAAGTAAAGAAAGAATTACTTCGAAGAGAGAAAGCTATTCTGTGCGACGAAGAAAAATTCTTGAAAAAAGAAAAGCCGAGCCAGCCGTACGGGGGGAATGATAAATAGATGCTTTTGAGAGAAATTTTATTTATTTACAAAAATTACAATTAATGAAATAAAAACTAAACCATTCAGAATAGTACGAATTGAATGCAATTTACCCCATTGTTGAATATCCGTTGCTACCTGGTCAGAATTTGGGTCAACATCAGCAGCCATTAATCGGTTGTTTAATGGCATCATGAAGAAGATTGTATATGGGCCGTTTAGGTGCATAATCAGTGTAATCCCAAACCACCACCAGTTTCCTGATAAGTAGGAGAAAACGAGTGCCAAAATAGAAACGGCTATCGAAAGGTAAAGGACTGCTTTATGTGTTTTGTCAAAGAACGGTTTGAATATTTCTATAGCTGTTTTTCGTGTTGCATGAACAATTATGGGGTGAACAATAATTGAGGAGGTTAACGCAACTCCAAATTGGGCGCCCATCAAGAATAGTATAATTACTGTAATAATCTCCATTGTTTTTGTTTTTACCTAAACGCAAACTCTTCGTCATAAATGTTACCCTCGGAAACCCCTTTACCTTTTAATTGTTTTGATAAAGCCTCTTTAAGAGGTGAGGGTCCACAAATTAGATAGCCTTTCTCTTTGTGATTAGTCAGGTTTAATTTTTCAATGGTTAAATAGCCCATTTCATCTGATGCCCAAACCGTAAAAGTAAAATTGAGGTTTTCAGCGGCTACCTTTTCTAATTCCTGAACATAAACAGCCTCTTCCTTGGTTTTAACGCACCAATATAATTGTACCTTGTTGGTATATGTATCCTTTGCCAAGGAAAGAAAAGGCGTCACCCCTATTCCACCAGCAATCCAAACTTGTTCTTTTTCTTTAATGTAGCTGGAAGAAAAATGTCCATAAGGGCCTTCAACAAAACATTCGTCACCAAGAGCAATCTTTGAATCTAAATCCTTGGTGTAGTCACCTAATGATTTTACTGTAATTCGTAGTTTGTCCTGATGGGGGTGGCTGCTAATTGTAAATGGATGCTGCTCTTTTTTACTTATAGAAGGGAAATTGAAGAATGCAAATTGGCCGGCCAGAAAGTTTAGTGCTTTGCTTTTTGGTTCCAACTCTACTTCCGTCATCCCAAAACCGAGGTTGCTAATTCCAGAGATTTTATAATGTAGCTTTTTATTAAATAAATTGAATAGAAAAGCGCGATAAACCCAAGCAGCTATTCCGATAAAAGCCATCCCAAACACATATATTCGGGTAATTGGTAGCTCCTTTATCAAGCTATTTACCATACCACCGTGTATTACACCCATTACATAAAACAAGCCCATTAACTTGTGTATGTTTATCCATTTATGGTAGGGTATTTTTTTCTTAAAAATAGGAGCTGCCGATAGGATAACTCCAATTAGAATCAATATCAAAGCATAAAAACCGAGTGGTTTACCTGGTGAGAAAGCGGTTAAATCTCTTGGAACAACAACAAAATGAGCCAGGAGCAAAGTCACCGCTATAATCCCTGAGCGCCGATGTATCAAGTACATTTTGTCCAATCCTCCGAAGAGTTTCTCTACCCATTTTGCCCGTGTTGCCATTAAAAAGTTGAAGGCAAACACAGTAACTACCCATGAAGAAAACACTTCACCTAATATTCTGTGAATATTTAAGCCCTTTATATTGGTTAATTCTCCAAATAATAAAGTGTCAGAAGAAACCTCTATAAAACCACCATTGTACATTGACAAATCGATGGCCCAAAAAACAAAATGGATGGCAACAATAATGGGAAAATAGATTTCCTCTTTTAGCATTTTCATAGTAAGCGAGTTTTTAGATTACTGATTTTTTCCCATCCAAAAAACGCCTGAAGGGAACAAAGCATAACTAGCTACCCCTTCTTTGGTAAAAGGTAGTGCATTACATAAGTTTCTTGCTTCATTTTCCGATTTTGCATTGATAAAGAATACGAAATCAGTTACTGAATTTGAGTTTTGGGTTCCTTTAATGTCGAAGTAAACATTCTCAATTTTTCCTGAATTCCAGAGTTCCATAATACTGTCGTTTTGTGCTAAAACCAATTCATCGGTGGGCTTTTTTGCAAGGGTGGACCATACTGTTACAAATGTTTTTGAACCAGGTAGCGTATAGTTGACACCTTCTTTTTTCCCAAGCCAAAGATCACCCACAGGGTAAACATCGTAAGTAGCGATGTTCTTTTCTACTACAATCAGTTCGTTTAAAATACTTTTTGCGTTTGCTGTTGAGGTGGCTTTTAAAAAGAACGCAACGTTCGGAAAATCGCCAACTTTATCGTTATCGCCTGTGTTGAAATATGCATTTTCAACAACATTATTCTTCCACATTTTGGTGAGTTCGCTTGAAATGTTAGGTAAGTTTTCTTCAACCAATTGGGCGTCATCAGTTTTCCATGACCATATAACCGCATAATTAGTTGTGATCTGTTGTGATACTTGATTCGAAACAACTTCTGTTTTCGAATCAGTTTCTAAGTTTGTAGGAGCTTCTTGTTCACAAGAAGCTAAAACTAGACCTGAAGCCGCAAGTAGATATAAATTTTTCATAGAAATAGATTTTTTGCAAACCTATTTCTCCTTTATATTTTTTAATTGTATAAATCGGTCATTTTGTTCTTTAAACAACTCAGTTGGAGTCTCTCCAGTGTGTTTTTTTACCTCCTTGATAAAATGGGCTTGGTCAAAGTAATCTTCTTTCGGTTGTAACTCTCCATTTCTAATATGCATATAAGATTGATAACACTTTTGAATATTCAAATACTTTTTTAGCGAGAGTCCGAGCCATTTATTTAAGTATCTGTTAATTTGTCTATTCGACCAATAAATTTGCTCGGAAACTTCTGTTGCAGATAAAGCTCCTTTCGCAGTATATAACAATTGTGAAAGGCGCAGTTTGTTGGAACCGATTTCTTTATTTATTCTTTGTAACCTAAGTTCGTGTTGCCACTGATTTACTAATGTTTCAAAGTTTGACAAATCTAGCCGTTGTACTTTCAAAAAACCTAATTCCACAGGTTTTATGGCATCCTTAATTTGGGAAAAAGACTGGTTAAATAAAAATTCAGGCGCTAAAACCTTAAGCCTACAACCAAAAACCATACTGCGTGGCGGTACCATAAATGCCTTTTGTTCTGTCCAAACTCCAGTGAAAAAGTAGCGCTGAATTTTACCATTAATAACCACAATAATTAACTTGGCAAAGCTGTCAGGGAAAATGATAGTTTCTTCTTGGTGCTCTGATAGATTTTCGTGTTTCCAAAAAGAATCTATTAACTCGGCTAAATCTGTTGAAGGTAAGAGTTCAGTATATGTTGTTTGCGCCCTCATTTTAACCCATATTTTCAGCCATTTTCCTTAACACTCGGTTAGCCGTTTCAATATCTTTTGGGTCAATGCCTTTTATTCCTTCTTCGCGAATACTGAACACCACTTTTTTAGCATGATTCACATAAGAATTTCCTTTTGAAGTTAGCGTGAGTGAACTTTTTCTTCTATCGTTTTCATTCGGAATTCGACGCACGAGTTTTTTATCGTGCAGTAAGTCTAAAATACGTGTAATACTGGCGGTATCTTTAAACACAGCCTTTGCCAGTTCTACTTGGGTTTGCTGCTCTTCTTCGTGAATTCGCAGTAAAATTACCCACTGGTCAATGGTAATATCAAACCCTTCTTCTTTAAGGCGTTTTAGTGAATATTTCTTTGAAATACGCACTGTTTTATCCATCAAAAAATAGATTATAGAGTCTAGCTTTTCTTCGTTCATTGATGTATCAATATTGAATGCAATAATAGAACGATTGCAATTTTTACAGACTGAAAATTGAATTTTTTACTCTACTACAATTTGACGTATGGTTCGTCCAGAAGGCCCTTGAACGTTCAACACATACATGCCTGATGCAACTATTTGAAAACTATACGTTTCGGTGCCAGAAACATGAACGGTCTCGTGCATTATTTCTGCTCCCATAGCATTAAACAAGGTTACAAAATGGACACCTGTTTCTGGAAATGCAAGGTTGAAATTTCCGTCTGATGGATTTGGAAAAACGTTAACCGAGCCAGCTTTTGAGAGCTCGTGAGTAGAAAGTTCCTTTTCAATACCAATCTCAGATTGTGATGTGGTTGAACAATTTTCTTGACTTTCCACCTTTAGTTCAACGTTATATTGCTGGTCGGGTGCGTAAGTATGAATTGGAAACTTATCTGTGGACTGATTACCATCACCAAAATCCCAACTGTATATAGCCCAATTAGTGTCTTGAGGAGTAAACGAAACATCAACCCCATTTATGGCTGAGCTGAAACTAGAATTTGGATTCGGGTGAATACGCAAGCTAGAAGCCACAGTTGCACGGCACCCGTTATCTGCAACAATTTCTAGATTCACAGTGTAGAATCCCGTATCGGCAAACTGGTGGTTTAGTGTAGGGTTGCTAGATGAAGTGCCATCGCTTAACGTCCAAAAACGATTGAAATTTGAGGTGTACATAGTGGTTTTATCTTCAAACAAAAAGGTGTTTTCATCTTCACATTGTTGAGGGTTAAAAAGGCTCATTAAGGGTACAGGTTTTTCAATCGCCCCAACGGTAATAACCTCTGAGGTATCAACACAAAATGAATCACTTACAACTGCTTTATAATCAATGGTTATAAATCGATTAAATAATCGTTGATTATACAACGTATCACCCTGAGCCGAAAAGGGCTGGTCATTCTGAAACCACTGGTAAGTTGGGTTGGTAGCGCCAGAGCTGTCAATAAGTCGAATTATCGCATTTCCACCCTCACACAGGTCACTATTTGCGGAATCTACAACCAAGTTTGCATACGGTGAAAAACGGACCTGAACGGTGTCGTAAAAAACAAAATTGTCGTTCACGGTAAGTGATATTATTTTTTGGCCACCCCACAAATAGCTAGTGGATGCAGCATTGAAATTCGTGCTATACTGTGGGTTTGCACCTGCCCTAAAGTCCCATTTAACCGAAGAAACACGGCCCTTGTTGGTATAACTAAATTCAACCTCTTCGTTAGGGCAAAGCAATGATGTATTCGACGAAACAAATACTTCAGGCTGGTCAAAAACAACTCCATAATCGATACTGTTTCCGTGCGACAAAACTCCACAAGAACCGGTAATTAATTGTCGGTCACTAATTACACGCATTAAAAGCTTTTCATTTAATATCGGTGTGCTTGGAGCTGTGTAAGAAAAGTTGTGCAATTGAGTATTAGCCGAACCTGTATGTACTAACTCTCCAGGATCGCTAAAAGAACCATTATCGTTATAGTCGATATAAACTTGAATGTGTTCAGCCACCAAAGCGCCTGTTTTTATTGAAATGGGATAAGTACTGTCCGGGTTCAAAATAAAAACACCCTCACATGAAGCATTCAAAGTGCTATTGGTGCCGTCAAATCCGTTTGAGTTAAAGGTTTGGCTATTCGCTGAAACTTCAAAAACACCACTACCGTTTATCGAAGTGGAGCCTGTTGTAGTATTACAACTCGCTACAGTACTGACGCCAGCGTACAAATAATCTCTTTTAATCACCGAATCGCGGTTAAAGAAATTAGAAACCGTTAAATCCACAGAATAAAAAGCATCCGTTAACAAAACCAACTCAATTTCTGGGTCGTTTAGTGCGCTTCCGTTAACCAATTGATACGAATTAGGGTGAATATTCCATAAATAATCGGCCGCATTTTTAGATGATTTTGCGCTTAATAATAGGGTGTCCCCTATACAAAATGCACCTGAATCACCAGTTAACTCTAAAGACGTAAATCGACCATCAACATCGAACAAAGGCGCCGACCAAAGCCCACGACCATACGTAGCTGCTCTTAGTTTCGATTGGGCAGGAAAGTTACGGTTATAGGCAATTTCGAGTTCGGTTACCGAAACATCGCCGGGTAAGGTTTGAGAATAATCTACCCAGTTGGTGAGGTTTGAGTCGATGTAATATACTCCTGGAGTTCCGCCAACATACAGCCCACCTTGACTGTATTCGTCGTAAACAATAGTTCTTTTAGTTGAGCTGGGCAGGTTTTGTGAAATGTCAGTCCAATTCAGCCCTTTATCCGTTGAAACAAACACCTTACTTCCTTTGGTTATATATACAATGTTTGGGTCAAGTGGATGCGCTTCAACATCAGAGGTGGTTCCGCTAATGGGCTGGTTACTTGTAATATCAACCCAGGTAGGAGAGCCCGCCGTGCAATTATCGGATCGATAAAAGCGATTATCAGATCTTACGATGTAAAGTATATTAGGGTCAGCGGGACTGTTTTCTATTACTCTAAACGTAGTTCCGGTTCCCGCAGCTATTGTTGGGGTAATGTTTTGCCACTGCACATTTGATTGCTGTACATTGTTTGTTCGATAAACGTTTACATAACCAGCATACATTATTCTCGGGTCGGCTTCTCCTAAAACAAATGGTGAAACCCAAGCTCCTTGCTCCGAAATGCTACCTGTGATACTTCTAAAACTACTTCCTCGGTTAGTACTCCGTCGAATAGCTCCGTAGTATAGTTCTCCATAGACATAGTTGGAATTTACAGGGTCGAATGCGCACTCCATACCGTCTCCGCCAATTTCTGTTGTCCAGCTATTGTTTCCTCTGTAAATTGCCGTTCCGTTGTCCTGGTAACCACAGATTACCTCTTCTTCGTTGAATTTGTTTTGGCCTATTTTGTAGATTTCTGATATGGGTAAACCATCAGAAATATTAATCCATGTTCTTCCAACGTTTTCGGTGTAATACACACCACCGTCGTTACCTACAATCATATAATTTCCGGATGCAGTAAACTCAAACACATGTTGGTCTGCATGAACCGCCCCAAGCCAATGTGCAGCATTACTCCAAGAAACGCCCCCATTGGTGGATTTAAAAATATTCACTCCACCAACTAAAATTTCTTCAGCGTTATTTGGATTAGCCGATATGTCTAAATTATACCATGCCTGTCCGCCAGTTCCGTTACCATTAATGTCATAGTCCATTATGTTAGGCGTGGTAGATTGTGTGCTAAATGTTACTCCATAATTGGTAGAACGATAAAGTCCAGTGAAAACCCGATTCGAGGTTTGAATAAAATAAACATAATTGGGTCGATTTGCACTAACTGCAATAGCTCCTCTGCTTCCAGAGCCGTATCCAGTTGAACGTGTCCAGGTTTCTCCATTGTCGTGAGAGTAATACATGGTACCGCCACCAGTTGCGTAAAGTCGTGTAAAATCAACAGGGCAGGCTTCGATGTCTTTTACATTATTTCCAGTACCTTTTCGGGACCACGAAATAGCACCGTTGGTTGATTTGTATATACCTCCACTGGTTGCAGCTAGCAGTGTATCTGGATGTTTTGGGTCGATTATCATTTTACCTACGACCACATTTCCCATTCCAGCGTTAGAAATTGTCCAGCTTATACCACCATCTGTAGATTTAATAACACCTCGTTGCGTTCTTGAGGTTACGTCTCGGTCACCCGTTCCAGCATATACTATTTGTGGGTTCAACGGGTCAAAAACTATACTTGAAATTTGCATAGTAGCAAGCGTGTCTGTGTTGCTTTTCCATGTTTGCCCAAAATCGTATGACCGCCAAATTCCACCGTTTGGTGTACCAGCAAAAATTATGGAATCATTTGTTGGGTGCACACCGATTGCGTTTACTCGACCCATACCATTAGGCTGCCCTGAGCTAGCCACAGGTTTTTGAACAGGGCCAATTATGGTCCAAAGTGAATCGGAAGCCGTTCCAGCATCCTTTGATAACGAATTTCTTCTAAACGCACGCACCGATTGTTGAATTCCATTGTAATCCGGAAGGTTTCCATCTTCATCTACTTCCAGTTCGTAAAACCACTCCCAGCGCTTAAATGGCTTGTAACCGTCGCCCTTACCGGGTGTTTTATCCGACCAATAATCGTAGAATAATCGTTGAGTTTCATAAAAGTTAGCGGCAGGATTCTGCATGCTTTCCATCCAAGTTGGTTCGGTTGTAGAATTTTTTTGTGCGCTGCCTAAGGCAACTAAAACTAGTGCTGCAAAAACAGCGATTCCCCTTTTTATCATAAAATCAAATAGTGTTCAAATATACCATTCCGAAGTGCTAAGGTTGGTCACATTTAGGTTCAACCAATAGGTTTGTATTCCAACTTGCACATTAGAGCGTCTATTATTGACATTATTTTCGTTAAAAGGTTTTGATTAATAGATTTTGAAGAAATTTTAATGGAATACCTTTGTTTCTGCTTCATGAAGAAAAAAGTTCCAGAAAAAAAGAAAAAATTAACTCGCGGAAAGCTGTTATTGTGGCTTTGGCTTTTATTGGTTTCCCCAATTGTTTTATTCAGCTTACTCATGTATCTGATTTCTCTTGGAGTGTTTGGAGCGCTTCCTTCTTTTGAGCAGTTAGAAAACCCAAAAAACAGTTTAGCTACAGAAATTTACACAGCCGACGGTAAGCTTTTAGGTAAATATTTTAGCGAAAATCGAAGCCAAATGGACTTTGAGGAAATTTCTCCACATGTAATCAATGCCTTGGTATCTACTGAGGATGAACGGTTTTACGAACACAGCGGAATTGATGCTCGTGGCCTGTTTCGTGCAGTTGTTTTTATGGGCACAAAGGGAGGCGCAAGTACTATCACTCAGCAGTTAGCAAAAATGCTTTTCAGTGAGCGACCTAGAACAAAAATTGAACGCATAAATCAGAAATTACAAGAATGGATTATTGCGATTGGATTAGAGCGACAGTACACCAAAAATGAAATCTTAACAATGTACTTAAATCGTTTCGATTTCGTGAATAATGCAGTAGGGTTAAAATCAGCAGCACAAGTGTATTTTAATACCACACCCGATAGCCTCAGTATTAATGAGGCGGCCGTTTTGGTGGGAATGGCCAAAAACCCATCGTTGTTTAATCCAAATCGCAGGTTGGAACTAAGCACCAAAAGAAGAAATGTTGTATTGGGTCAAATGGTTAGAAATGAGGTGATTACTTCTGAATTGAGAGACTCTTTAGTGCAACTTCCTTTGGTGTTAGACTTTCAAAAAGTGGACCATAAAGATGGTGCCGCACCATACTTTAGAGAAGCATTGCGTTCGCATTTGCATAAGCTTACCAAAGCAAAGGACAAGGATGGAAATTATAAATTGGCTAAACCAAATGGAGAACCGTACAACATATATCACGATGGTTTAAGAATCTACACCACCATAGACTCTAGACTACAGAAATATGCTGAATATGGCGTTACCCAGCATTTAAAAGCAGAGTTACAAAAAGACTTTTGGAAGCACATCAACAACAACAAAAACCCACCATTTGCCAATGGAATTAGCGATAAAACGATAGAGCGTTTAATGAATGGAGCAATCAAACGAACCGATTTATATCGAGAGTTAAGGAATGAAGGCATGACTGAAGATTCTATTATGCATGTCTTCAATACACCGGTACCCACAAAGGTTTTTTCATGGTCTGGAGAAATTGATACTGTGCTTAGCCCAAAGCAAAAACTTAGGTACCACAAAAGCTTTTTACACGCTGGTTTGATGTCCGTTAATCCTCATAATGGGTACATAAAAGCGTGGGTTGGTGGAATCAATAAAAAGTACTTTGCATACGACCACGTTTATCAAGGAAGAAGGCAGATTGGTTCAACCATCAAACCCTTTGTTTATGCCCTAGCTATAACCGACATTGGTATGTCGCCTTGCGATATGGTGCCAAACGTACCGCATACCTTCGAAAAAGGAATGTACGGTTTATTGAAACCTTGGACTCCGCATAACCCAGGGAGAGATTATGGATATGATGTCTCATTAAAATACGGATTGGCGAACTCATTAAACACGATTACCGCTTATGTAATGAAACAAGTAAGTCCACAGGCGGTGATAAATTTTGTGCGTAAAGCGGGTATTAAAGGTGAAATGGATGCCGTACCTTCTTTATGCTTGGGTGTGGCCGATATGGCTTTAGCGGAAATGGTAGGCGCCTATGCTTCTTTTGCCAATAAAGGGCAATACCTAGAACCTGTTTTTATGACTCGGATAATGGATAAAAATGGAAATGAGATATACAATAACTTGGTGGAGCGTAAAACCAATTCGGTGCTAAGCGAACGCGACGCCTATTTGATGTTAGAACTTATGAAAGGAACAACCGTTGGGGTTCGTAGTAGCCATGATGGAAGAAAAATAGGCACAGCAGTAAGACTACGGTTACCTAAAACAGTTAGACCTTACGGCGGAATTCCTTACTCTATTCCGATTGCAGGTAAAACAGGTACAACTCAAAACCAATCGGACGGTTGGTTTATTGGAATTACACCAGATTTAGTAACAGGAGTATGGGTAGGAGCGGAAGACCGAGCTATACGGTTTAGATACCTCAACAAGGGAATGGGTACTAATATGGCCCTTCCAATTTGGGGGTATTATATGAATAAGGTTTATGATGACGAAAGCCTTGATATAAGTAAAGGCGACTTCGAAAAACCACTAGAACCAATGGATATTAATCTAGATTGCGACAAAGAAATTCCAACCGGAAAGGATTATTACGACAGGGACACTCCAACTGACTGGAATTAATCTAATTGTTTTCTCATAGCCCAAATTAGGGTTCTATTTTTACCTTTGAGGTACAAAAAATGCAGTTATGGCAATGAATAAAGTGGTGGCCAATGTACAAGAGGCCCTTGAAGGAGTTGAAGATAATATGACTTTTATGCTCGGAGGATTTGGCCTTTGTGGAATCCCCGAAAATGCTATTGCTGAGTTGGTAAGAAGAAAAATAACTGGGGTTACTTGCATTTCAAACAACGCGGGTGTCGATGATTTTGGCCTTGGGTTGTTGCTTCAAAATCGTCAAATAAAGAAAATGATTTCCTCCTATGTAGGTGAAAACGATGAGTTTGAACGACAAATGTTGAGCGGAGAATTAGAAGTTGATCTAATTCCACAGGGTTCTCTAGCAGAAAGATGTAGAGCTGGTGGAGCAGGAATTCCAGCGTTTTTTACCCCAGCTGGGTACGGAACCGAAGTTGGTGAAGGAAAAGAGGTACGCGAATTCAACGGTAAACCACATATTTTGGAATCTGCCTTGACTGCTGATTTTGCTTTTGTAAAAGCGTGGAAAGGCGATACAGCGGGCAATTTAGTTTTTAAAGCCACGGCAAGAAACTTTAATCCTATGATGGCTATGGCTGGTAAAATTACCGTTGCTGAGGTTGAGGAGTTAGTTCCTGTCGGTGAATTAGAACCAAATCATATTCATACTCCGGGCATTTTTGTTCAACGAATTTTTCAAGGCACGAACTACGAAAAAAGAATAGAGCAACGCACAGTTCGTTCACGTGGTTAAACTACAAATAGAAGATTATTTGGTCCGCAGATGGACGCCATGGATAATTGTGGCTTTTGCATTTGTAGTAAGACTACTATTTCTCAATCATGTTGAAATAGTTGATTCAGATGCAGTGTCAAGAGCACTTATCGCAGAAACATGGCTTGACGCACCGTATTGGATGGACCACGGTGTTTGGGCACCATTTCACTTCTATTTTTTATCGTTATCAATTTTTATAAGCTCTGACCGTGTCTTTGGGCCGATAGTAATAACTGTGATTTTTGGAGCTTTTTGTGCCTTGCCTGTTTATAGGTTTACAGAAAGACTATTAAATACAAATGCTGCAATAATAAGCGCAGTACTTTTTACATTTAGTCCGATAATCTTTAGAAATAGTTTCCAACCTATTGCTGGTGTTCCTTATGCTTTTTTTGTTGCAATGAGCATGTGGTTTATTCTTAAAGCCCTTCAGGATGAAAACCATAAAAAAAGATGTTTTTTACTTGGCGGCCTCTTATTGACAGTAGCAGCAGGTATGCGATATGAAGCCTGGGTATTGGTTTTTCTATTTTCTGTAGTTATTGCGATGTATAGGCAATGGAATTATCTTTTTTGGTTTTGGTTAACCGCTATGATTTTTCCATTTATATGGATGGTGGGTAATTTTATAGAATACGGGAATATTCTCTATTCTGTCGATTATGCAACGTTTTACAACACCAAGTTAGCCGGAGTAAATGATAATTTGAACCTCCTACAAAAAAATAAAAGACTCCTTTTTTTCCCTCAATCATTATTGGTACTAATTCCTTTTGGTTTAGTGATTCCGCTTAGTATCTTAACTGTATATAAGCTTCTTCGCTCACATTTTAACATAGATCAAAGAAATTGGTTGCTACCATTTTTCGCTATTCTGTGCGTATATATTTTCAAGGCGTTTAACGGAACTTTACTCTTACAACATCGATTTAGTATTACGCTTGCATTGCTAATAATACCATTTATTGGGCTATTAATACCAAAATGGAAATCGAATTATTTTGTTTTTATTCTAATTACCGCAGGGCTGACCTACCCATTTTATATGAATAGACTATACCTTAAACCTTACCCCTTTTTTGAAACGGAAGCACCGTCAAGTATTACCAGCGCTATGTCTGAAAATAGGTTTTATTCGTTCAACCAAATTCAACCCATTCCAAAGCTAAGGGACTCAACAGTGCATTTTTTACTCGAAAAAACTATTTCTGTTTTTAATCCAGACGAATTACTCGTTCTAGATTTTTTTGGTTGGGAAAACACGTACAATTTTGCTTTAAACTCAGGTGTTGATGCTAGTAAAATTCTTTTTTTACCCTTTGATGGTATGCATGTAGAGAAGTCGTTTAATGAAATTGAAAGATTCAAACTTAGGACGGGTAATTATAAAGGATATATGATATTGAATAAGAGTTCAGGAAACATGAAGAATGTTATTTTAGATAAGGAAGGGTATAGAATTCGAATTGAAAACCAAGAGGTTCCAATTAGCTTAATAGACTCAATCCGCTCACTTTACATTTTTAATTTTGAAACAAACTAGAAAAGAACATACAGTTATGGCTCTAAATAAAGAACAAATTGCACAACGGATAGCAAGAGAAGTGCAAGACAAGCAATACGTTAATCTGGGTATTGGAATACCCACTTTAGTTGCGAACTACATTCCTGAAGGAATTGATGTGGAATTTCAAAGCGAAAATGGAATTCTAGGTATGGGGCCTTTTCCGTTTGAAGGAGAAGAAGATGCAGATCTTATTAACGCTGGAAAACAAACGGTAACCCTTGAAAAAGGGGCTGTAATTTTCGATTCAGCAACTTCGTTTGCAATGATTAGAGGGCAACATGTTCATCTTACCATCCTAGGAGCAATGGAAGTATCTGAAAATGGAGACATTGCAAACTGGAAAATTCCAGGTCGCATGGTAAAAGGAATGGGTGGAGCAATGGATTTAGTCGCTTCTGCGGAAAACATTATTGTGGCAATGATGCACACCAACAAAAAAGGCGAATCTAAGCTGCTTAAAGATTGTTCTTTACCATTAACGGGTGTGGGATGTGTAAAGAAGGTAGTTACGAACCTGGCCGTATTAGAAGTTTTACCAGAAGGTGGTTTTAAGTTAATAGAACGAGCACCCGGAGTTTCGGTAGAAGAAATTCAAATAGCTACAGAAGGAAAGCTACTGGTAGAAGGGGATATTCCTGAAATGGTTTTTTAGTGGTTTAAAAAAGTTTAGAGCAAAAAAAACCCGACTCATTTGAGTCGGGTTTTTTTGTTTTATGGGGTAGTCAATTACTGCTTAATTAGCTTGTAAGTGAAAGTCGTCTTATCCTCACAATACTTAGTATTAGTACCATCGAAGTAGTTAATCTCATCAGTGTTAACTCTTCTAAGTGTGATTTCTGTACCTGTGTTAGTGTACTCATAAATTCCTGAGCTCATAGTAGCATCAGCATGTGGGCTGCTTCCAGTTGTAGCTGTATAAGGCATTTCGTAACCTCCAACCCAAACGTGAGTGTCATCAACATATCTGAAAGAATAATCTTTTCTATCTGAATACTCATCTGTGTAATAAGAATCTCCACTGCTACCATGATCACCACCACCAAATATGTGGAACATGAATTTTTGAGCCTGAGCATTTCCAGAAATACTTAGAGAGTTTGCTGCAGTTTGGCAATCTACGAAGTTGATAGAACCAGTAGAAAATTTCCACGTTCCGATTGCTTTTGACCACCAAGCGTCAGAAGCAAGCGCTTCTTCTTCCATTTTGTCTTCTAACGCCGAAATTCCGTTGTCAGTAACAGAAACTACCTGCGTTTGGCTTGTAGCCATATTGCCTTTTTTGTTTGTTGCTGTAAGGGTTACTGTGTAATCTCCTGGCTCATCATAAACATGACTTGCATTCCAAGTAGAAGCAGCACCACCGTCACCAAAACTCCACTGAGCATTATATACTTTCTTTACATCCGAATTGTTTGTCATTGCTACAGCTACACCTACTTCACCAGTAGAAGGAACAGTCATAGACACTTCCGGTTCTTTGTTACATGCAGTTAATATCATCGAGGACACTGCTAATCCCATTACTAATTTTCTCATGGTTTTATAATTTTTAAATTTAGGTGCAAATATAAAACAACTTATTAATCGACCAACCTACAGGATTTTCGGTATTTAACTACGTAAAATACCGTACTTTGCTATGCAGTACAGCGCACGAAAACCATCTTTCCAGTTAATCTTCTTTCCCTCAGCATAGGTACGACCATAGTAGCTAATTCCCACTTCATAAATTCTAACATTCGGAATCCGTGATATTTTAGCAGTAACCTCAGGTTCAAAACCGAAACGATTTTCTTTCAGCGTTAATTTTTGAATCATTTTGGTGTTGAAAAGCTTGTAACACGTTTCCATGTCAGTTAGGTTAAGGTTGTTAAACATATTGGATAGAAAAGTGAGAAACTGATTTCCTATGCTATGCCAAAAAAACAAAATTCGGTGGGGGTTTCCACCAAGAAACCTTGAACCATACACGACATCTGCAAAACCATCTAATACGGGTTTTAGAAGCAGGTTATATTCTTCTGGGTCGTATTCGAGGTCAGCATCCTGAATAATTAAATAGTCTCCCGTCGCTTCTTTGATTCCCCTATGCAAAGCAGCACCCTTTCCTTTGTTTTTTTCTTGTTTGAAGAAAACAATGTTAAGTTCAGAATTATTTAGCTTGTACTGTTCAACTGCGTTTAAGGTATTATCAGTCGAACAGTCATCAACAATAATAATTTCCTTTTCAATATTATTCAATAGGGTTACCCCTTGAACCTTATTCAAGATTAGGTGAATAGTTTTAGCCTCGTTAAAGGCTGGTATTATTATACTTAGCTTGTTCATGTTCTGATTTATCAACACAATAGTAAACAGTATGTTTTATACCTGAAACAAATATTTTTTCTTCTTCAGGGTTGTAGATGTACGTATTAATTGATTTTACAGTGTTGCTTACATCACCGACCAAAAACAAAAAGCAAATAGAACTCCACTGGTTTTTTTTACGAACTTGTGAAGCGAGCCTTCTTCCATACCACCCTCCATCATCTCCACTGCTAGTTACTACCACTAACCCTTTTGGCACTTTGGTCCCCGCTAGAACTTCGGCTTCAACTTTTACAACAATCTTATGTTGCCGGGAAAGCACACTATCAAAAATAATATCAACCCCACAAGAGTACGGCGATACCTTATCAATGATTTCAATGGGACTCAAGAACTGTTTGTCCTTAAACAAGAGTTTATTAGTCATGTCGCAATTCCAACCAGTTGTCGAGTAGCTTCCCGTTGCTTGCACAGTACTGTCAATTGGATTTAAAATTCTAAAAGGGTCAAATTGATTTGCAGTAATGTGTTTTACATTGTCTGAGGTGTTCAAGAAAACCTGAAAATATTTGTCTTTGGACATATGCTCTGCGTCTAAAATATTAGCATTGTATTGATAGGCTTGAGTTAGGTTTAAAGCAGCACAACAAAGTACAAAAAGAGCTGTGAGGAATGTAAAATAATTTTTTTTAATGTTCTTCAATCCAACACCTATGGCAATTGAACAAACGGGATAAAAATCTATCATTGCACGCATCCCAAAACTTCCACCAAAATACCAACTCCACCATGAGGATAGTACCCAAACTATTATGCCAAGAGTGGCGCTAAATACGAGCAGCCTATATTTTGAGAATTTGTACCAATACCTCACGCCTAAAAGTATTAGGACCATAAAGGGAGTGTAAAGTAACCAGCCTTTTTTAAAGCTAAAAAGAAAGTTGAAGGTTTCAGGGTGAATAAAATCGAATCCTTCATCGCCGTATGAATATATGATGAAATCTCCTGTTTGTAAGTAATAAAAAACCAGTTGTATGGCAATTGGAATTAGGGCTATACACAAGCTAATTAGTACGGTTTTAGAATGAGCGAGAAGTTGATTAAAAAATAATTTAGCTTCTGAAGAATTTGGAAAAAGTAGAAAAACAAAAAATACAGATAGAATTGAAGTAGGTCGAACAACTGCCATTAGCCCACAAATCAAACCAATTGGGTATAATAAACCCCAGTTGCGTTTTGTAACAACCCATTGAAATAACACTAAAAGAAGCGATAGCAGAAAGAATACATAAACATGAGACAACCCAGGCTCCTTAAAAATGTAGATAATCGTATTGGTGGCGAAAACGACTCCAAACAATACCAAGAAGGAAGAAAAAGCCTGTACCTTAAAGCCAACGAGTAGTTTATTAATTAGCCATAATCCAGCCAAAAAGTAACTTAAAGCCGCTAAAAAAGCTGCATATTGAAATGGTAGTGAAAGACCATCCACTGGAAAATTAAAGATTGCTGAAAACACGAACGCGCAACCAAAAAAAGGCGCAGACATAAGCGCAACACCACAGTAGTATTTTGTAAAGTTTCTTTGGTTTCTGGTATAAGAAAGTTTACTCTTTACACCGTCAGGATAAACTGAATCTAGTTGATCTGCAAATTGGTATTCAAAGTCATTATGTGCTATTGCCAAAAGATACATATGATACCCCAATCCATCACTTTCAATTGTTTTAATCCAATTGGGGTTTTGGCGGCCATCAACCTTGAACAAGTAAAAAACAACACACAAAAAAGTTGCTGTAAGCCCTAAGAAATATGCCAACTGTTTGTTTGTCATTCCAATAGCAAAGAAAACAATCTCAATTCATTTATTGAGGCAAATAAGTACCATCAATTTCTTTAATTTCGGAAGCCTTACAATTTGAAGAAATGACGGAACAAAACGGAGATAAACGACTATTCTTACTTGATGCTTATGCACTTATTTTTAGAGCTTATTATGCATTTATTAAAAACCCTAGAATAAACTCCAAAGGGTTAAATACATCTGCAATTTTTGGTTTTACAAATACACTTCTTGATGTGCTTAACCGAGAAAAGCCTACCCATATTTCTGTGGTATTTGACCATAAATCACCAAATGTTAGAGTTCAAGAATATTCAGAGTATAAAGCCAATAGAGACGCTACCCCTGAAGACATTAAGTTATCGGAGCCTTACATCCGAAAAATTATTGAAGGGTTTCGAATTCCCATTCTTGAAGCACCTGGCTATGAGGCCGATGATGTAATAGGGGGATTAGCCAAAAAAGCCGAAAAAGAAGGATATACTGTTTATATGATGACACCAGATAAAGATTTTGGTCAGTTGGTTTCAGAGAATATTTTTATGTACCGCCCAGCTCGTGGTGGAGGGCCAGCTGAGGTTTGGGGTATTCCCGAAATCTGCGAAAAATTTGACGTGAGTCGGCCAGAACAAGTAATTGACCTTTTGGGTATGTGGGGAGATGCGGTTGATAACATTCCGGGAATACCGGGTGTAGGTCAAAAAACTGCTGCCAAGCTGCTCAAACAATACGACTCTATGGAAGGCCTGTACGAGCATACACATGAACTAAAAGGCAAAATGAAAGAAAAAGTAGAGGCAAATAAAGAGCAAGCCTTTCTTTCTAAAAAACTCGCAACGATTTTATTAGATGCACCTGTGGATTTTGAGCCAGAGAAACTCATTATGGAAGAAATTGACAAGGATGCTTTGCGCGAATTGTTTACCGAATTGGAATTTAGAAATCTTGCAACTAAGGTTTTGGGAGAAACAATTTCTATTAGTTCTGGTTCAAGCCCCAAACCTGTTATATCCACTAACGGACAAATGGATTTATTTGGCGGAGGTATTCAAGAATCAACGACTGATTCAAATGCAACGGAAACTGAGGCTGAGGGTTCTGGAAATGATTTATCTACTAGTTTTCATGAATACCATTTTACTGATACCGAAGAGAAAAGAAAATCTTTGATTCAGGTGCTTTCTTATCAAGACAGTTTTTGTTTTGATACCGAAACTACCGGAATTGACCCTCTGAAGGCAGAATTGGTAGGAATGTCTTTTGCTATTAGTGCATTTGAGGCTTTTTATGTTCCAATTCCTACAGATAAAAAAGAAGCACAGTCGATTGTAAATGAGTTTAAATTGTTGTTTGAAAACACAAAAACCCAAAAGACTGGTCAGAATTTAAAATACGATGTGCTTGTTTTAAGAAAGTATGGTGTGCGTGTTCGAGGTTCTTTTTTCGATACCATGTTAGCGCATTACGTTTTAGAACCCAATACCCGAAAACACGGAATGGATTATTTGGCTGAGGTTTATCTCAATTACAATTGCGTTCCCATTTCAGAATTGATTGGCCCCAAAGGGAAAAATCAAAAAACGATGCGCGACATTCCACAGGAGTCGATATCGGATTATGCTTGTGAAGATGCAGATATTACTTTGCGTTTAAAACGAGTTTTTGAACCCATGTTGGAACAGGCTGGTTTAGAAAAATTGTTCCATGAAATTGAATCTCCGTTGTTGGGTGTATTAGCCGATATGGAGGAAGAGGGTATTCGATTAGATTCGGCAAGTTTAAAGGAATTATCACAGAAGTTGCTAATTGATGCTCAGGCAGTAGAAGCAGAAATCTATGAATTGGCTGGAACAAATTTTAATATAGCGTCTCCTAAACAGGTAGGCGAGGTGTTATTTGACCATTTGAAAATTGATGCCAAACCCAAAAAGACCAAAACCGGACAGTATCAGACCAACGAAGAAATACTAAAGAAATATGCACCGAATCACGAAATAGTAGATAAAATTCTCGATTTCCGTGAGTTGGTTAAGTTGCGCAACACTTACGTTGACCCACTTCCTTTGTTGGTTCACGAAGACGGTAGAATTCATACGACTTACAATCAGATTATTGCTGCCACAGGTCGATTAAGTTCTGAGGCTCCAAACCTCCAGAACATTCCCGTAAGAACAGAAAGAGGCCGTGAAATCAGGAAAGCATTTATTCCTAAAGACGAAAAGCACACGTTATTAGCTTCCGATTACAGTCAGGTAGAATTGCGGATTATGGCATCGCTAAGTGGTGATGAAGGTATGATAGAAGCATTTAAGAACGGTGAGGACATTCATGCCGCTACCGCTGCAAAGGTTTTCGGAGTTGACCCAAAAGAAGTGACACGCGAAATGCGTTCAAAGGCGAAGGCGGTGAATTTTGGAATTGCCTACGGTCAAGGTTCATTCGGATTAGCCCAGAATTTGGGAATTTCTAGAACCGAAGCAAAAGAGATAATCGATTCATACTTTACCAAATATTCTAAGGTAAAGGCCTATATGGATAAATCGATAGAATTGGCCCGAGAAAAAGGATATTGTGAAACTATTATGGGTAGAGTTTTACCCCTTAGAGACATTAACTCCGCAAACGGAACGGTGCGCTCTCAAGCAGAACGTGTAGCGATTAATGCGCCAATTCAGGGCAGCGCAGCGGACATTATTAAATTGGCAATGTTGGATATTCAGTCCTTTTTGATGGCTAGTAATTACAAAACAAAAATGTTGTTGCAAGTGCACGATGAATTGGTGTTTGATGTTCCACACAACGAGCTGAAAGAACTAACACCAATCATTGAAGAAAAAATGGCAAATGCCTTTAAACTTTCGGTTCCACTTGTTGTGGATAGCGGCACAGGAGATAATTGGCTGGCGGCGCATTAAAAAAGTAAATTAAAAAGGATGTCATTTCGAGTGATTCACTTGCCCCCATTAATAGGCTAATGATTTGTATCGAGAAAGGCGGACTTTCGCAAACAAAAACCCAACCGAAAGATTAAATTTGCCAACATGAAATGGGGATGTAGCTCAGCTGGCTAGAGCGCTTGACTGGCAGTCAAGAGGTCGTGGGTTCGACTCCCATCTTCTCCACAGATAAAAAGCCCCTTTAAGAAATTGAAGGGGCTTTCAATTTTAAGGTCCTGCATTTACGAACATTCTTAAAAGTGTAAGCTCGTCCAAATTCTACGTTGGAAAGAGTGTTAATCAAGAGCGCAGATTACTGTAACATAATTCAGAAAAAGTGAAGAGCACTAAATCTGGAGTTCCATGGAATAAGGCTTATCAATAAGAGTTTCAATCAAGAATTGAAGCAAAAAAGGAAGCCTAAACACATTTAAATTTATAATCGAGTCAACCTATTTTAGTTAGAATCACAATTTGTAACCTTGCATCGTGAAAAAAGTCGAAACTGTAATCATAGGCCAAGGCATTGCAGGAAGTCTTCTTGCGTTTGAGCTACTGAAAAAAGGAAAAAACTTTTTAGTAATCGACAACAATCACCAGCACAGCTCAAGTACGGTTGCTGCAGGCCTATACAACCCAGTTGTTTTTCGAAAACCCACATTGGGCTTTAATGCTGATAAAGTGCTTCCTTTTGCATTGAAGAGGTACAAGAGGCTTGAAGAAAAGTTGAATACAAAATTTCTTCACGAACGGCCTTATTTTAAGTTCTTTGAGAACTTTAAAACCATAAATAATTGGGAAGGTAAAGCAGCAGACCACAAGTTTCGAGAATATATTAAACTACCGTTATTAAAAGAGCTAATCGAAGGTGTAAACAATGAGCTGCCCTATGCGCAGACCAAATTTACCGGTAACGTAGATTTACCTGTGTTTCTTCAGTGTTCAAAAGACTTCCTTCGAGAAAACAATAAATATTTAGAAGGTGATGTGGTTGATATTAGTCACAATGATGCGATACAAATTGAACTTAATCATGGTAAAAAAGTAATTTGTGAAAAACTGATTTTAGCAAGAGGGCACCAAGAGCAGAACCAAGAATTTGGCTATTCAACTGTAGGTGCCACAAAAGGAGATATACTTACCATTAGGAGTACTGAATTGAAATGTGATTACACGCTAAGCAAAGGCTTTTTTATTCTGCCAATTGGAAATGATTTGTATAAAGTTGGCTCAACTTACGATTGGGAGGATAAGTCCCATAAACCCTCCCTTGGTGCTAAAGAAGAGCTCAAAAAACGCTTTGAAAGTTTGGTCAACTTACCATACGAAGTTATTAATCACGAATCAGGTATGCGACCCGGAGCCAAAGACCGAAGGCCGTTAGTGGGTGAACATCCAGAGCATAAAAATCTATTTATTCTAAATGGATTAGGCAGTAAAGGAGTTTTATTGGGACCCTTCTACACCAATCAGCTAGTCGAGCATATATTTGAAGGAAGACCAATTGACAATGAGGTGAATGTAGAACGAATGAAGAAGTATTATGGCAATATTGAAAATTGAGCATTTAGGAATAGCTGTTAACGATGCAACTGCAGCGAGAAAAACATTTGAATTGCTACTCGGTAAAGAAGCATACAAGGAAGAGCCTGTAGTAAGCGAATCGGTAAACACAATTTTCTATGAACTAGGGGAGTCTAAATTGGAGTTATTGGAAGCTACTAACGATTCAAGCGCCATTGCTAAGTACCTCACCAAAAACAGACCAGGCATACACCACATGGCTTTATTGGTTGATGACATTTATACGGAAATTGAACGGTTACAAGGATTGGGGTTTCAGTTTATTAATCCTGAACCAAAGGAGGGAGCTGACAATAAATTGATTGCTTTTATTCACCCAAAATCTGCAGGGGGAATTCTTCTAGAACTTTGCCAAGAGAGAAAAGGTTAAAAAATCGGTTGAAATGCAAACCTTTTTTAGTTTTGCCCGTTAATCAGGCAGTCTAAACGAAACTAAATGAAGTATTTAATCATCGGTATTAAGGTATTAACGTTAACCATGTTAGCGTTTATGAATCCAAAGAACGATTTTAAAACGCTTACTGCGGGAGCAAAGGCACCATTATCAGATGTAATGATGAAAACAACATCTGACAATTCACTTTCACTAAACGACATTAAAAAAGAAAATGGCCTTTTGGTTATTTTTTCATGTAACACCTGCCCATTTGTGGTTGGTACTGGAGATAAAGAAGGATGGGAAGGTCGCTATAATGAGTTAGCTGAACTTTGCACGTCGTACAAAATAGGGTCAGTTTTAGTAAATTCTAACGAGGCTAAAAGACCGACGGGAGGAGATAATATGGAGGACATGAAGGCAAGAGCAGAAAAAATGGCATATAAAATGACTTACGCACTTGATTACGATTCTAAACTTGCCAATGCCTTTGGTGCAAGAACGACACCCCATGTTTTCCTATTCAACAAAGAATTGAAGTTGATTTACAGCGGTAAAATTGATGATAACGTTGATAGCAAGAATGCTGTAAAACAAACATTTCTGCGCGACGCACTTACTAATCACATTAACGGCAAAGACATTGACCCAGATAACACACCCGCTTTGGGATGTAGCATTAAAAGAGAAGGCTAGTATTGTCAATAAATACTGAAAAGCAGTTGGGGTTATTAAGCGATTAATAACCCCTTTTTTATTCCTTTGATTTCAAATTACTACCCATGAATGTATTGCTGTTAGGCTCAGGCGGAAGAGAATTCACCTTTGCATGGAAATTCAAACAAAGTCCGCTCCTTACCAACCTATTTATTGCCCCTGGTAACGGGGGAACCGAGCAATTCGGAACGAACATCAATATTAACCCAGAAGATTTTTTGGAAGTTAAAAACACCATTATCGAACACAACATTGAATTGGTGGTTGTGGGCCCAGAAGCGCCACTTGTAGCGGGTATAAAAAATCAAATAAAAGCAGATACAGACCTTAGAAATGTTAATGTATTGGGCCCCGATAAATTGGCAGCGACCCTTGAAGGAAGCAAGGATTTCGCAAAAGAATTCATGAAGAAATATGACATTCCGACTGCGGGATACGAAACCTTCACTCAGGAGACTCTAGAAAGCGGCTATCTGTTTTTAGAAAAAATGAAGGCACCTTATGTTTTAAAGGCAGACGGTTTGGCTGCCGGAAAAGGAGTATTGATTATCAATGACCTAGAAGAAGCAAAAAACGAACTAAAGGCAATGCTTACAGAAAGTAAGTTTGGTACCGCCTCAAAGTCTGTTGTAATTGAAGAGTTTTTAGAGGGAATTGAACTCTCTATATTTACACTTACTGATGGTGATAATTATGTTATTCTCCCAGAAGCGAAAGATTACAAAAGAATACACGACGGAGATAAAGGGCTGAATACTGGCGGAATGGGTGCGGTTTCACCGGTCCCATTTGCTCAAGGCGAGTTTCTCGCCAAAGTGAGAGAACGTATCATCGAGCCTACGATGAAAGGCATAAAAAATGAAGGCTATGATTATAGCGGCTTTGTGTTTTTTGGCCTCATAAATGTAAATGGCGAACCATTTGTTATTGAGTATAACGTGCGTATGGGCGACCCAGAATCAGAGGTTGTGTTGCCAAGAGTTGACGAAGATTTACTTGCCCTGTGCATAGATGCCGCTTCGGGAAAGCTACAGTCCAAATCATTGAATTTAATCGGACAAACTGCAGTAACAGTTATGCTTGTTTCTGGTGGGTATCCAGAATCTTACGAAAAGGGAAAAGAAATCATAGGGCTGGACAAGATTAAGGATGGAATACTAATTCATGCTGGAACGCAAACTAAAGGCTACACAACGGTAAGTTCTGGAGGTCGCGTTTTGACCTGTACAGCATTTGGTAATTCGCTAGAAGGAGCACAAAAAAAGGCCTACCAAATGGCACGCCTCATATCATTTGAGAAAATGTTCTACCGTAAAGATATAGGAAACGACCTACTTTAATTATTCGGCAGAAGGAGTGTTTTTATTTTCTTTAGCGTACTTCATCAGTTGAGCAATTAACGCTAAAATGATTCCACCACCAATACACATAAGGAAGTAATTAAATGGATTTCCAAGAGCTTCTAGTCCTTCAAATGCCCACCAAAAAAAATCACCAAGGCTATATATCATTTCATTCCAATCCATAAATCTCTTCTTTAGAAAGGCAAATTTATAATTTGTAGATAAACAGTGTATATGAAAATGGGCTTTTTACCTTTGGCGCATGTTACCACGGGCGCTTAGAAAAAATACACCACAAAGCATTACTACAGCGCTCGTTTATGCAATTCCGTTTGTTGTAATGGCAACCGTCGGTAATTCGGAAACACAACAGTGGTCGAGCAAAAGCATTTTAACTCCATATTTTGAACCAATCACTAGTGTTCATTGGCTAAACACAACAATCGGCACAGCCTTGTTATTATTTACCGCAGGCTATACACAGCATGTATTTAATAAATACAGACTATTTAAAAGTGCGAACCAATTCCCGTTTATTTTAACCTTAGCGCTTTTAACATGCTCTAGTAACGTAGGAGTTGTTTCTCCATGGATTTGCGGTTCGTTACTAGTTATTCGCCTATTAGACAGGGCATTAGACATTCAGAGGGCCAATAAAGCGAACATGATTATCCTGGAAGCCTCATTCACCGCCGGCATACTTTGGGTTTTTTCTTCGGAATATATTTGGGCCTTTCCAATTGTTTTTCTCGCCTATTTATATTCCGGAAGTGTTCAGATAAAAGGTTTTGTAATGAGTATTGTTGGGTTTTTGCTACCGAGCTACTTTTTTATTAGCCTTAATTATTTGTTTGACCATCCACGAGGCCTTTCTGAACTTGAACTTGTGGTTCCTAAGTTTGATTTTATTGACACACCCCAGTACACCTTATTGATTGGGTGTTTAATAGTGGTAATTATTGGTTTTCGTTATTTTTTAAAATCAATTGTAGTAAATAAAATCATCATCAAAAACCATTTGGTTTTGGTAATAGTGTTATCAGCTATGTGGGTTTTCTCGTCTGCATTTTCAGCAAATAGTATAAGTGATTTGGTTGCGGGTTCCTTTTTGGGGTTTTCGCTATTGGCAGGATTATACTTTGCTAACGCTACAAAAACTTGGCTTATGGAAGCTACCTTTTACGTTTGGTATTTATGTGTTGTGGCATTTCTATACCTTACTATTTCTTAAAAAGAGTAACCGTTTATCAAGACCTATCGTTTTCAAAAATGAATAATGCTAAGTTTGTTTCCATGAGATTTAAGACACTGAACCAAATTGCTTTATTGAGTTTCGTTTTTTTGAGTTTTTCTATATCAAGCTGTAAAAAAACTTGTAGTGACGGAAAGAAAAATCAAAAAGAAGAAGGCATTGATTGTGGAGGCCCTTGCAGACCTTGTTCAGATTGTACCGATGGTATTCAAAGCGGACGAGAAACGGGGGTAGATTGTGGTGGAGATTGCACACCGTGCAGAACACTTTACCCGTTTGGTTCAATAGAATCAGGAACCAACGAAAACTTAATAGAAGTTGATTGTGATGGACCTAACTGTGCAGCCATTGGTGAAGACGGAGCTGTACTAGTATCGCAAAATAGCGGTGAGACGTGGACGCTAAAAAACGCAAACACAACTTCTAAGTTGAAAGGTGTGCAAATTATTCAGAACACAATTTATGTTTGTGGTGAAGACGGCTTAATAAAAAAATCAACGGATCTTGGGGGCTCATTTTCCGATATTCCTGAGTCTAGTATTAACTACACGATAAACGACATTCTGTTTTTTGACCAAGACACTGGGTTGATTTGCGGTGATAAGCTTACCATATTTTTTACACACGATGGCGGCGAAACATGGAATAGAGGACGAAGGTCTTCTACTGCGCAACGTACACTATATGCAATGTCTTCTCCCGAAAAAAACATTGTTTATACTATTGGTGAAAATGCAGTATATCTTTCAGTGAATAATGGTGTTACGTGGGAGGCAATAGGTTTGTCAACTGAAAACCCAGAGTTAACTGGCTTTACAGATTTGTACTACTACTCTAATTCAAGGGCTTTTGTGACTGGTGAAAACTCTGTACTGTTTAGTGTCAATTCGGTGGAGTGGTTTAATCGTGCTGTTTATACAAAAAATGGGGGGATTTCTTTTCTAAATGAAGTTGGCCTTGTAGCAGGGAGAGATGATGATAATAACCTTGGAAAGGTTATTGAATCAATAGATTCTGGAATGACCTGGACCCAAATTCCTATCGCAGACGAGAGCGTTCGTTTCAACGATTGTTTTATTATTGATGAATCAAATTCAATAATAGTAGGCGATAAAGGAACAATCTTACGCCGATAAGGAGCAGATTTAATGCAAAAAGTAGGAATAATTGGCGGTGGAAGTTGGGCTACAGCTCTCGCAAAAATTTTATCAGAAAACGTTGAATCTTTTCATTGGTGGATGAGAAACGAAGGCGCCGTGGCGCACTTCAATAAGTTTCACAGAAACCCAAACTACCTATCTTCAGTGCATTTTGTTGGAGATAAAGTAAACGTTACCACTAACCTTAGAGAGGTAGTTGATGCTTGCGAAATATTAATAATTGCTACTCCATCTGCTTTTCTGAACGACGTTTTTGTGGACTTTGATAAAGAAGGTTTAGATAGAAAAATAATCTTTTCTGCGGTAAAAGGAATCGTTCCAGAGTACCATGCTATTCCAGCAAAATTCATTCACAAACAGTTCAGAACACCTTACAACCAAATAGGAATTATTTGCGGTCCATGCCATGCGGAAGAAGTTGCTTTGGAGCGCTTATCGTATCTCACCATTGCATGTGAAGACCAGAAACATGCTCAAAATATGGCAGACTTACTTTCTTGCCGATATATTAAGACCACTGTTTCGGAAGATTTATTTGGTTCAGAGCTTTCTGCAATTTTGAAGAATGTGTACGCTGTTGCCAGCGGAATTTGCCATGGGCTTGGATACGGAGATAACTTTCAAGCAGTTTTAATTTCCAATGCCATTCAAGAAATAAACCGATTTGTTGATGTAATTAGTCCCGTGCATCGAGATGTGCAAACCTCTGCTTATTTGGGCGACTTATTAGTTACAGCCTACAGCCAATACAGCAGAAACAGAACCTTTGGAGGAATGATTGGACGTGGATATTCAGTGCGCTCTGCTCAAATAGAAATGAACATGGTAGCTGAAGGATACTATGCAGCAAAGGGAATTATTGAAATCAACAAAAAGTTTGAAGTGGCTATTCCAATTTGTGCCGCTGTATATCGAATACTCTATGAACGCATGTCACCAGCGATAGAAATGAAGTTGTTGGCCGATAAGCTTTCCTAAATTCTACAAAATCTGAAATATGAAAAAGACATTTTTAACCCTATTGATAATTTGGTTCGCTGGAAATATGGCAAATAGTCAGACACCGCTTACTCCAGAAAAATTGTGGGAACTCGGCAGAGTTGGAACGCCCGCGGTAGATACTAAACAAGAAAATATTTATTATACCGTAAAGCATTACGACTTAGCCAAAAACAAAGGGCAGGAACAGGTTTATACCACAAATCTGAAAACTAAAGCGATTAAAAAAATAACGGATATTGAAGGTGGTATTGGAAACATCATTATTAACCCAGTTTCTGGTAAAATTGGCTACGTTCACAAAGGGCAATTGTGGGAAATGAACCCAGATGGGACGGCAGCCGAACAAACAACCAAGTTCGAGAATAAAATTAGTAATGTAAAATACAGTCCTTCCGGAGATAAAATATTGTTTACTTATTCTCTTTCAATTGGCGAAGGAAAATCGCACGACGATTTACCAGAAAGTAACTTTAAACTATACAATGACTTAATGTTTAGACATTGGAGCAGTTGGAACGATAACACACATTCACACGCTGCATACGCTTCTATTTCAGATGCAAAAAATGGTAAAGGACTTATTGATATTCAGGGGAATGAGCCTTATGACGTGCCAACAAAACCATTTGGTGGAGCAGAGGATTTGATTTGGGGGCCAGACGGAAAAACCATTATTTATCAATGCAAAAAATTATACGGATTCGAGTATGCAAAAAGCACAGATTCTGATTTATACAGCTATGATTTAGAATCAAAAGAAACGACTAATATCACCCCTAAAAATCGGGGGTACGATAGTCACCCAGTATTGAGTCTTGATGGTAAAACATTGGCGTATTTGTCAATGAAAAGAGATGGGTATGAATCAGATAAAAACAATTTGATGTTGTACTCATTTACCACCAAAACCAGAGTTAATCTGACGGTGGAAAAAGACATAACGGTTTCGGGGTTTGCGTTTGGCGCTGAGAATGAAATTTGGATTACTTCGCCAGACCAAGGCACTTACAAGGTGTGGAAATTAAGTCACAATGGTTCGAAGGCAACAACAATTACTTCTGTAACAAACGACATGGCTGATTATCGTTCGGTGATTGTACTCGACAAAAATTTGCTGGTTTCAAAAATGAGTATGAATAGAGCCACGGAGTGGTTTCTATTAGACGGAAAATCAAAGGAGCAAGTTGCGGTTACAACAGTAAACAATGAGCAATATGGTTCCATCTCAAAAAGTAAAATTGAATCGAGAAGAATAAAAACTACCGATGGCAAAGAAATGCTTACATGGGTGATTTACCCACCAGATTTCGACTCGTCAAAAAAGTATCCAACGCTATTGTATTGTCAGGGAGGCCCTCAAAGTATGGTTTCTCAGTTCTATTCGTTTAGATGGAACTTTCAGTTAATGGCTGCTCAAGGGTATATTGTAGTTGCACCAAACAGAAGGGGATTACCTGGTTTTGGTCAAGCTTGGAATGAAAAAATTAGTAAAGATTGGGGTGGGCAATCCATTCAAGATTATTTATCTGCTATTGACGAAGTGGCTAAAGAACCTTACGTCGATAATGCTCGATTAGGCGCAATTGGTGCTAGTTATGGCGGTTACAGTGTATATTATTTGGCTGGAGTGCATGAAAAGCGGTTTAAATCGTTCATTTCTCATTGTGGGTTGTTCAACTTAGAAAGTTGGTATGGAAGCACAGAAGAGCTGTTTTTTGCCAATTTTGATATCGGCGGACCTTACTGGAAGATTCCAAAACCAAAGAGTTACGAGGCATTTTCTCCGCATAAAAAGGTGCAAAACTGGGATACTCCAATGATGGTTATTCATGGAGGCAAGGACTTTAGGGTTCCAGAAACACAAGGAATGGAAGCGTTTACAGCCGCACGTTCGATGGGGTTGAAAAGTAGATTTTTGTATTATCCAGAAGAAAGCCATTGGGTTTTGAGTCCACAAAACGGAGTGGTCTGGCATCGCGAGTTTTTTAAATGGCTAGAAGAGACGCTCTAGAAAAATGCTAAAAGACATAAATTTTCCAGAAATAAACGACGTTAAAGTCGCGGTAGCTTACTCTGATTCAGAAGGAAAAGATAATTGGGTGGTGTACATCCTTAACGAAAAGAATGAAGCAATTAAAAATGTTTTAGTGGTTAGCAAGGGCTATGGAGAAGTCAAAAAAAAACCAGTAAAGACAAGCACCCTCAGAAGATTCTTTGAAGAAATACCATCCTGTCAAGTCCAACAAATAGAATCCATCCCCAATGAGCTAATTGGAATAGCCAATGAATACTGGATAAGCTTTTACGTAAACGGGAAGGTCTTTGATAAAAAGTTTGTATTTACCTCAGGCTCGTTGAGCAAAGAGTACTTAGTAAACCTACCTATTCTCAATCAGAAAGGAATACTTCACGCATAGTGCTCTCACACACTGAACAGAATCAAATTCTGCAATTGGCGTCCATGAGTTTTGGTGATGGCTACCTCACTAAAAAAGAGTTAGTTGAGTATAATAAGAATGCAAATACCAAGGTACTTGTAGAAATACAATCAAAAGAAATTGTTGGGTTTTCCATTGTTCAAGTCATTGCAAAAGCAGAATTAAAATCGTACTTATTTTTAGATGAAAACTGGTGTAAAAAACAGACCTCAAATTCTAAAACAATTGGATATCGAAAAATGACTGCAGTAAAGCCAAATAGCCAGGGAACGGGGATTGGTAAGCTTTTATTGGAACGTGGTGATGCGTTCTTAGCCAATCAAACAAAACAAATTTTTTCAACCGTTTGGCAATCCGAAAATGAAGCTCCAATGCTTTCAATTTTGCAAAATTCAGGCTATTCAATTATTGATACCGTTACGAATTATTGGTCAGAGGACAGTCAAGAAAAAAAATACAAGTGTCAATTGTGTGGTGAACCGCCATGTAAATGTTCTGCTATAATTCTCAAAAAAGAACTAGGTTAGCAGACATGAAATTGGACTACCACCAAGACGATTTTTTCGGCATTATTCCACTATCTGGTGGAATTGATAGCACTGCGGCTTTGTACTCAACATTAAAGTCTAATCCAGACAAAAACTTTCTTGTTTTTCGAATAGATATGGTACACGGAACTAGTGGCCATAGAACTACTCGTGAAGCGATGGCAACGGAGCAAATTCTAGGTTGGCTGTCTAAAAACGGACTTGAAAACTTCGCTTTTCGCGAATTACGAATCGATTATTCATCACTTGGAATGACTCCGCCAGTATGGGATAGCGAAGTGGTAAATTTTGCGGCGAGCCTGGTTATTCAGGCTAAACCAACCATCCAAGTTTTTATTGAAGGGGCCATCAAGGACGATTATGCAGAGCTTGGTTTTGAAGATAGATTAACTAAAATTGAAAAAATATTGAGGCTGCATACCGGAAAATCTGCCAGTGAATTGGAGATACAATTTCCGTTAAAAGAAAAGTCTAAAGTTGAGGTAATGCGTTCAATTCCAGAAGACCTTTTGAAACTTACTTGGAGTTGTAGATATCCAAAAATCGTTGCCCCGTGGCAATTTGGCCGATGTCACGAATGTCCCCAATGTAAGGTCATCGATAAAGTTATTGAGCTTAATCCAAACGAATTTCCGACAGGAATTTAAGTTAAGTCCAAACTTGAGTTCCTTCTGTGCAGTTGGTGCAAATGTCTATTTGATGGCGAGCGGTGAGCACCGAAGTCCTGAAATTGTTATAACCATCAGATTTCCAAAGCGAGTTGAAGTCAGTGGTATTTAAATCACCTAATTGGTGAGTAGCATCCTTATCAAAACAACAAGGAACCACCTTACCATCCCAAGTCACCACGCAGCCTTGCCACATTCTCCAGCAGTGATTAAGCATTTTGTTTTTGAGTCGATATTTGCCGTCCTTACCTTTCTTATATCTCGAATATTCTTCGTTATCTGGCAAAAGCGGATTTCCGTTTTCATAGTCGTAAACCTGAGCAGTTTTAAAACGAACGTCATCAACCCCAAGTTCATTTCCTAAGGCTAATACATCCTCAATTTGATGTTCATTGGGCTTTACCACCAAAAATTGAAATATGATATGAGGTGTCTGACTTTTCAGTTCACGCCTAGCTTCAATCAGGTTTTTAGTTCCTTCAATTACCTTGTCTAACTTTCCTCGTTTTCGATATTGTTCGTAAACCTCTTGAGTAGTGCCGTCTATTGAAATAATAACTCTTGAAAGGCCACTTTTAACGGTTTCTATCGATTTTTCTTTGGTTAAATAATGTGCGTTAGTTGAAGTTGCCGTGTAAACACCATTTTGGCTCGCATGAGACACCATTTTCAGAAAATCTTTATTCAGGTAGGGTTCTCCTTGAAAATAAAACGTGAGGTACCACAGATTACCTGTGACTTGGCTGAACCAGTTTTTGAATTGATTCAACTGTGCATTTCCTGTGTCTCTTGAAAATTGACGCAAGCCACTTGGGCATTCTGGGCAGCCTAAATTGCAAGTGGTGGTTGGCTCAAAAGACATACTAAATGGTTTTCCAAGAATGTTAACCCTTCCAACCAGACGACTGTATCGAAAAGAGATATAAAGCAAAAAAAGGTTCCAAACTTTTCGTAAGGAACACTTTTTTATAATTTCAATTTTATCGTGTAAAAGGGCGTTCACAGCCCTCAAAATTACGCAGGATTATTCGAAGCTGCACTTTGAACTTTTATACTCTCCACATCCCTATCGAATAAGTACAAACCACCTTTATCGTTACCGATTAAGTTGAGCTTATCAAGTATGGTTCGAGCTAAGGCCTCTTCTTCGATTTGCTCGGCTACATACCACTGCAAGAAATTGTGAGTAGTATAATCTTTCAATTCTAAACACCTAAAAACCAACTCATTAATACTGTTTGTAATTAGCTCTTCGTGTTTCAATAAATCATCGAAAATTGCTTGAAGCGATTCAAATTCTTTTGCTGGTTGAGCCAATTCAGGAATTATTGCCGTTCCACCTCGTTCGTTTATGTAACGGAGAATTTTCATCATGTGAGAACGCTCTTCATCGCTGTGCATGTATAAAAACTCAGCCGTTCCACTATATCCTTTGCATTCTGCCCAGGAGGCCATAGCTAAATAATATTGAGAGCTTTCTGCCTCTAGTCGTAATTGTTCGTTCAGTTGTTTTTCTATGTCTGCTGAAATCATGTTAATATCACTTTTTATATTGTTAGCGAAAAAATTTCGCATTCAATGAATCGTTCCCAAAATTAGGCTTCCTTCGTTACTAAGAAAATCAAACACGATAAATGGTTGTTATAAACCACAATTTAGAATTAATCTAAGAATACTTGGGAAGAAAAAGAAGAAACGCGCGAATAGGTAAAAGAAAATCTCCAAAGGGGCAGCCAAACTCTATAAAGAAGTTAATTCTTGACGCGTTTCACGAGCATCCAAACAGAGTTTTCAATTACAAACAAGTTGCTCGTCGAATAAGCCTCAATACAAATAGAGGTAAGGAACAAGTGCAAAATGCCTTGTTCAAGTTGGTGGAAGAGGGCGCCCTTTTAGAAGACGAGCCAGGCAGATTTCAATTACATGTTATTTCAAAGATGGTTGTAGGTACTATCGATATTACTCAAAAGGGTTCGGGCTACGTAATTGTAGAAGGGATGGATGTTGATGTCTTTGTTCCGAATCAAGATACTAATAGAGCATTGCATGGTGACACTGTTGAAGTAAAGGTGGTTCCGGGAAAAAATGGCAAACATAAAGGTCGAGTTACGAATGTATTAGAGCGCAAGAAAATTGAGTTTGTTGGTACAATTGAAGTCAGCGAAAAGTTTGCCTTTTTCATGGCTTCGGATTCTAAAATGAATCAAGATATTTTTATTCCAAAGAACAAACTAAACAAAGCAACCCATCGCCAAAAGGTAATTGTAAAACTTACGGATTGGCCTGATGGAGCAAATTCTCCGTTTGGTGAAGTGCTGGAAATTCTTGGCAACCCTGGCGAAAATGACACCGAAATGAACAGCATTTTGGCGGACTATGGTTTTCCATTAAGCTTTCCGGAACACGTAGAAAATGATGCTGCTCAAATCAATACAACCATAACAAAGGAAGAGGTGGCCAAACGAGAAGATTTTAGAAAAGTAACAACGTTTACCATCGACCCGCATGACGCAAAGGACTTTGATGATGCCTTGTCAATTCGAGAATTGGAAGGAGATAAATTAGAAATTGGTGTTCATATTGCTGATGTAACGCACTATGTGCAGCCAAAATCTGCAATAGAAAAAGAGGCGGTTTCTCGTGCAACATCCGTTTATCTAGTGGATCGAGTTATTCCTATGTTGCCAGAGGTGTTGTCTAATGGAGTGTGCAGTTTACGGCCAAATGAAGATAAGCTTTGTTACAGTTGCATTTTTACGTTGGATAAAAATCACAAAATCATCAACCACAGAATTGCGCGGACTGTAATTCATTCAGACCGTAGGTTTACCTATGAAGAAGTACAAGAGATTTTAGAAGGTAAATCGGGTGACTTTGAGAATGAGCTGCGCTTGCTCAACACTATTGCAAAGGAGAAAAGGGCGATTCGACTAAAAGAGGGTTCCATTGCTTTCGATAAAGTAGAAGTGCGTTTCGATTTGGATGAAAAGAAAAAACCAAAAGGAGTTCTACTTAAAGTTCAGAAAGATGCCCATAAGTTGATTGAAGAATTTATGCTTTTGGCGAATAAAACGGTTGCAAGGTCCATTGGAAAACCAAAGGACAAAAATCAAAAACCAAGAACATTTGTTTACCGAATTCACGATACACCCGACCCCGAAAAACTACAAACCTTTTCGCATTTTATTAAAAAGTTTGGATACGATTATTCCTTTGGACAGGGAAATATTGCGAAAAACTTGAATGCACTTTTACAAGAAGTACAAGGAAAAGGGGAAGAAAACACGATTGAGAACTTGGCAATCCGAACGATGGCTAAAGCGGTTTACACAACCGAAAACATTGGTCATTACGGTTTAGGGTTTGATTACTACAGCCATTTTACCTCTCCAATTCGACGCTACCCAGACATGATGGTACACAGATTACTTACTCAATATTTGGCGGGTAAAAACAAAGTGGATGATGAGTGGTTAGAAGGGTTGTGCAAGCATTCTAGCGAAATGGAGCAACTAGCCACAAATGCAGAGCGAGAGTCCACTAAATATTTTCAAGTGCTTTATATGCAAGGCACCGAGGGGCAAGAATTTGAAGGAATTGTTTCTGGAATGAGCGAATGGGGAATCTATGTCGAACTTGATGGTAGCAAGTGCGAAGGAATGATTCGTCTGCGTGATATAAGCGGTGATTATTTTACCTACGATGAAGAAAATTACCAGGTAGTTGGCAACAACACAAAAACTAGAATAAACCTTGGTCAGAAATTATTAATCAAAGTAAAAGATGCGGATTTAGTCCGCAAGCGACTCGACTTTGAATTAATTGACTTTGCCGAAGAATAGGTCAAATTTGGTCAATCCGACCGAATTTAAAGCCCCTGTTCTTTATTTCATCTAAAATAGTAGGCAAACTTTCCTGCACATTGTTTTTGGCTTTGATGCTGTCGTGCATCAGAATAATACTGCCATTCTGCAGATGGTTCAAAACGTTCTTCGTGCATTCCTCAGGTGTTACCGTCTTGTCATAGTCTTTACTTAGGATATTCCAGTAGATAACTTTGTAATTAGCCTTCTTAAGAGCCGTTAATTGACTTGGTGATATTCTTCCATACGGAGGCCTAAAAAATCGGCTATCGATTAGGTCAGCAGCCTTTTCGATGTTTTTTAAGTAATCCTCCTTGTTCGTTTTCCAACCGCTTAGGTGGTTGTATGTATGATTGGCAATTTGGTGACCTTCATTGAGTATTCGTTGATGCAATTGAGGGTAACGATGCACGTTTTCGCCAACCGCAAAAAAGGTTGCAATAGCCATATGTTTTTTAAGAAGGTCAAGAATAGGAGCCGTAACTTCCGGAACCGGGCCATCATCAAAGGTTAAATAAATGGTGTTTTTTGATTTATCACCAGAGAAAACCACTCCTGGAAATAATTTTTGAGCGCTATCGGGAACAGAAACAATCATAAAAAAGCCCCAATCTGAATTTCAAATTGGGGCTTAATTTTAAGACTTAATTGAGAACTCTTTTTCCAACCTACTAAAGACTTCAGTAGTTTGCTTGGCTAATTCCCCGTTAGGATTATAACGCGTTAGTAAATTACTAACTTGATAAATAATACTAATACTCTGCTGAGGAGTGTTACCCATTTTCTTGTAATACTGAGATTTTACACTCAAGTAATAATCCAATTCAGATTCGTAACGGTCAACCATCACCTTGGCAATTGCCTCTGCTTTTTCCGAATTACCAGACTTAAAGTAGAGCTCCATAATCGGTAACATAAAGTAGTTAAACGGAACTTTATGATTAGGCATTTCAAGAACGGCTTTATCCAATAACTCAACCGCTTTATCGGTCTGATTTCGCTGAAGCATAGCATCTGCACATCTTGCAAAATTGTTTCGCAAGTTCATGCACATTCTCAAAATGTTGTGGTCCACATAAACACCATCTTCTTTCACATTTCCGTAGCTAAACTTGTTCATCAAGTTGTTGTACATCTTATCTGCATTTACATAACCAGTTTGCCCATCGGGGCTTGTGCCTTTAAACGGAACTAAACGGTATGTAAGCCCCTCTAATTGAAAATGACCTTGCAGACCGATGTATGCGTCATTACCGGTTGTAATTGCAAAATAAATCGGTCTATCCCAATTGAAATGGGCTAATAAGTCAAGCATCAAAAGGTCTTTTTTCAAGAGGTAGTTTTTACCAACTTTCCATTTGATTTCGCTTAAAACCTCACCAGCTTTTTCTGGCGGAACAGTTCCGTTTGCAACAACTTTGGCGCTATCTACGGCTAGGCTGTACATTTTGGTAGGAGAGTAATTCATTTTACGGTTATTACCCATCGAAGCTTGATTCTTATCGTCTGAGAAGAATTGAACTACTTTTTTGACATCAACGTAACGTTCTTCCTTGTTTCTGTCAATTACCGGAATGTAATCTCTAGTACCTTGTCTGTATTGATGAGATTTTAACGTGAAAGGTGTAGGCTCGCTATCATAAGCAGCTCTACTCATTTGTTCAATATACCAATCGGTATTTAAAAGGCTTAAGTTAATCACACGAACGTCCGTTCGATAGCCCTCAACTTCTTGTGCGTACCAAAGCGGGAAGGTATCGTTATCACCGTTGGTAAACAACACAGCATTATCGTCACAAGAATCCAAATACATTTTGGCAAAATCAAGAGCCGTATATCTATTTGAACGATTGTGATCGTCCCAACCTTCTTTGGCCATAATACCTGGCACAGCAGCTAAGCAAATTACCGTGGCTAAACCACCTGCTACGGCTTGATTTAGTTTCATTTTTCGATTCAACAAATCGACAATACCCAATACTCCAAGTCCTATCCATATTGTGTAAGCGTAGAATGAACCAGCATAGGCGTAATCTCGCTCCCGAGGTTGGTATGGGTATTGGTTTAGGTACACTATAATCGCTAAGCCTGTAAAGAGGAAAAGCATAGTTACTAATGCAAAGTCTCTTTTTGATGAATTGAATTGGAAGAATAATCCAATCAAACCTAGAATGAATGGTAAAAAGTAGAATACGTTTCGAGCTTGATGGCTGGCAATGCTTTCTGGTAAATTAGACTGGTCTCCTAATCGAACGCTATCAAAAGCATCTATTCCACTTATCCAGTTTCCATCGATAACACCTCCGTGACCTTGCACGTCATTCTGGCGCCCTGCAAAATTCCAAAAGAAATACCTCCAGTACATCCAATTAACTTGATGCGAAAAGAAAAACGTGATGTTCTCACCGAATGTAGGCTTGTTGATGGTCTCCATTTTTCCACCATAAACCTTGTAACGCATTGGTTTTCCTTTGAAATCTGACCAAGATTTATATGCCGCAATATGACGTTGCTCCTGACTCCACATTCTTGGAAATACAGTCATAAACTCAGATGCATAATTAGGCTGAGTCTTTTTATGGTGAGCACTTTTGGTGTATTTGCCTTCGTCAAACTCTTGAAAATAAGTTGGGCTTCCATCTGTGTATGGGTTTTTATTGTCTAATGGAGTATTAAAATACTGTCCATAAGCAATAGGTTGCGACCCATATTGTTCACGATTTAAATAACTTAAAAGAGAGAACATGTTTTCTGGATTGTTTTCGTCCATTGGTGGGTTTGCATTCGAACGAACCAGAATCATAGTGTAAGATGAATATCCAATGAGGATAACAGAAAGACAAAGTAGTCCAGTATTGATTGCACGGTCTGGAATATTCGGAACCATTATGAATACTCCAATGATAACTCCAGCAGCAGCCATTCCCATAGTTGTAAATGAACCCACAAGAAGTGCAATAGCAACTAAAACACCCATCATTTTCCACTTTCTGTCACCAGATTGGTGAGTAAGGATGAGTCCGTAAACCACGGCTGCCATAAGTATAATAACATGAACAAAAGCCCCAGTATGGAAAGGCATTTTAAGTGTGTTTACGAACAGTAATTCGAATTTCCCTGACATTGTAACCAAGCCAGGAATAACGCCTTTTTGAACAAAACCTAAAATTAGAATGGATGCAGCCGCCGTAACGCCGATACCCTTTAATGTAGGTTTGAATTTTTTGAAATAAAACACGAATGCAATTGCAGGAATAGCTAGCAAGTTCAAAAGGTGAACTCCAATAGACAAGCCCATTAAATAAGCAATAAAAATTAGCCACCTATCTGCCCCAGGCTCTTCAGAAACTCTTTCCCAACGAAGGATTGCCCAAAAAACAATTGCCGTAAATAAAGATGACATCGCGTAAACCTCAGCTTCAACAGCCGAAAACCAGAACGTATCACTAAACGTGTAGGCTAATGCTCCAACCATTGAAGAACCTAATAGTGCCACTGTTTTTCCGGTACTCCACTCAGAAGATGTTTTGTTCAAAATCTTGCGACCGAGTGCAGAAATGGTCCAGAACAAAAACAAAATGGTAAATGAAGATGACAATGCTGAAATCAAGTTGACCATGTATGCAGCCTGTTCAGGTTCAGTCCACATGGAGAAGAATCGTCCAATCATCAAGAACAATGGAGCCCCAGGAGGGTGACCCACTTGAAGTTTGTATGCACAGGCGATAAACTCACCACAATCCCAAAAGCTAACTGCTGGTTCCATGGTTGACACGTAGGTAAATGTTGCAATTGCAAAGGCAATCCAACCACCAATAATATCTAAGGTTCTAAAGTTCATGTTATTCATAATTTGCCGCGAATTTAAATAAAGTGTAGTAGTAGAATTAAAATCTTTGTTTTACTTCAATTTTTTTTAGTTTTGCCGCGCTTAAAAAAGCACCATTTAATTGTCCCATGGTGTAACTGGCAACACGTCTGGTTTTGGTCCAGAAGAGTCTAGGTTCGAGCCCTAGTGGGACAACAGTCATATTTTATTCAAGCCCTTAATTCTGCTGCGAGTTAAGGGCTTTTTTTATGAATAACGCCTTTATAAATAAAAGTTCATTTTAGAGCAAAAAAAAACCACTTCAATTGAAGTGGTTTTTAGTATTTCATGAGACAATTAGTTACCTAATGCGTATTTTACTGTGCCATCAAGTGTGGCTTCATTGCCAGCTTTATCGGTAACAATTACTTTAATAATAGCTTCATCTCCGGCGTTACCCGCCCCGGTATATGTTAACTGAGATTCTTCATTCCAAGTTTTTACCCCAACAGCTGTATACTCTTTGGTACCAATAATAGTAGATTGTGTTGTGTTGTACAAGTTAAGTGTAATTTTATCGATTTCCATGTTATCAGAAATATCAACCATTACTTTTACTCCGTTATTATTTCCGGTTCCACCACTAATGCTAACACCTGTTAAGGGCCATTTTTGAGTAAACGCTCCGATAACTGGAGCCTCAGTATCCGGAGCAACATAAGCTTCGATAGTAACATCAGCAGTTACAGCATCACTTACATTTCCTGCTGCATCAGTACCGGTTATAGTTATCGTAGCCGTTCCAGCCGGCCAATCTTGAGGAACTGAATAAGTTGCTGTTCCAGTAACAGAAGCCGCAGAGGTGACTGTAGCTGATGTAGGCCCAACTTCAGTAGCTCCGTTTACAATTTTATAATCCCAAGAAACAACACCTTCGTTATCTGTAATAGTTGCTTCCATTTCTAAATCAGACCCAGCCATAACTTTAGCGCTGGCAGCGGGCTTAGTAATTGAAACTTTTGGCTTTTCTGTATCAACTGCAGGTTCCACAATTGGTGGTTCAGGAAAAACACAAGACCCATCATCTTTTTTTGCTTCCGCATCATAATTCGTTGCCTTAGAATCCATGCAACCTTCTTTTTTACAGCCTGCAAATACCAAAGAACTTGCTACCATTAAAAACATTAACTTTTTCATAATTGTAATTTTTTTGTTTAAAAATGCCTGAAATCAGGCAGGTTTTTCAATTCAATTGACGAATATAGCTATTCTAGTAACTCAATTTTAAATATTTAAAATAGTTTAATCTACTTGTTTATTTAGATTTAATCTGAATAACACACTGTGACAATACTGTGACAATAATAACGTGAGGCAAATACAACTTTGTAAGGAATTCAATTTGTACAACTACGCGTGGACGCACTGCATGTTATAACTTTTACTCACAATAATATTGGCGTTGATCAATTGGGTGATTTTCACATTGCTGAAGAACACCAGAGAATGCGCCTTGAGCCTATATTGGAGCTGGGTATTGAAGAATTGATTTTTCTTACTACCTGTAATAGAGTTGAACTTATTATTCGAGTGCACAACTCATTGAGTAACGAATTTCTTAAACAAATTTTAGAAACACTCTATCCTTCTTTCCATGAAGATAAACTAATGAACGCCTTGAATTCTGCCTATGTGTATTCACATCTTGAGGCTGTTTATCATTGGTTTAGGGTTGCCTGCTCGTTAGATTCATTGGTAATAGGTGAACGAGAAATTTTAGGACAAATGCGAAATGCGTATGAATTATGCCGTAAAAATGAACTCAATGGTGATTTCATGCGGATTTTGATGCGTAAAACAGTCGAAACTGGTAAGTTAATTTATACTGAAACAGAAATTGCTAGTAACCCTATTTCGGTGGTGAATCTTGCGTACAAGAAATTAGAAGCCGTAATTAAAGTTGATCACTCCAACATTTTGGTAGTAGGAGCGGGTAAAACGAACACAGCATTAGTCAAGAAATTACAGAAACAAGGGGCATCTAATTTCCATATATATAATAGAACACTTGCAAAGGCCGAGGTTTTAGCGCAACAGTGCGGAGGAGTAGCCTATGACTTGAATGAGTTAGGCGACCATATTCATGAGTTTGACGCAATTCTTACTTGTACTGGAGCAGAGAATGCGTTACTAACTGAGGAGATTTTTAAATTGCTCAACCCTACCAGAAAACCAACGGTAATAGTTGATTTGGCAGTACCCAATGATGTTTCTGAAAAGGTTCGGAAAGGTTATCCGTTGGAATACATTTCTGTAGAAGGATTGAAGGATATTGCCGCCGAGAACTTAGAAAAAAGAAAAGCGCATCTTTCGCAATGCGAAGATTTGATTAAACAACAATTAGAGAGTTTTACAGGAACCTACAAAACCAGACAGGTAGAATTGGCTATGCGTAAAGTGCCAGAGCAAATCAAAGAAATAAAGCGCCGTGCTATAGAAGAGGTTTTTGCAAAAGATATTGATGAATTGGATAATTCGTCTAAAGAAACCTTGGAAAAGGTGATGCATTACATGGAAAAGAAATACATGAGTACCCCTATGCTAATGGCAAAAGAAATTTTGTTGAACGAAAAGGTTCGTTAAATATAAAATCAATTATGGCACGAATCAAAATTGGGTCAAGAGGTAGTGATTTGGCTCTTTGGCAAGCACGCTTCGTCCGGTCTGAATTAGAAAAATTAGGGCACGAAGTAGAAATAAAGATTATTAAAACAAAAGGTGATGCTATTCAGCATTTAAGTTTTGATAAAATTGAAGGAAAAGGTTTTTTTACCAAAGAAATTGAAGATCAATTGTTAGATAAATCAGTTGATTTAGCGGTTCACTCACACAAAGACCTAGAAACTACAAACCCAGCTGGATTAACCATTGGAGCAGTAAGTTACCGAGCAAACCCGGCGGATGTTCTTTTGATAAGAAAGGAAAAGACAAGCGGATTAAAATTTCAGTTAACGGAAAATGCTTTGGTAGGCACCAGTTCTGCGAGAAGAAAAGTACAGTTAAAAAAATATCGACCAGACATTGGGTTAAAAGACATTAGAGGAAATGTCCCAACAAGAATAGAAAAGTTACGAAAAGGAGAATTTGATGCCATCGTACTTGCACAAGCAGGAATTGCTAGGTTGAAGTTAGATGTTTCTGACCTCGAAGTATATGAATTTGATATTAAAGAGTTCATTCCTGCTCCAGCGCAAGGTGTTTTAGGGCTACAAATAAGAGAAGAAGACACGGAACTGGACAAAATACTCCATCAACTGAACAACGAAGAGGTTCAAAAATGCATTGGCGTTGAACGGGGAATATTGAAAGGCTTGAACGGAGGATGTCAATTACCACTAGGCGCATACTGCGAGAAAGACGGTAATACCTACCATGTTTGGTCGTCAATTGCAAAAACTGTTAACGAAATACCTGAGCACACTCATTTTTTTGATTCTAACCCAGATAAATTGGTTCAAAAAGTTTTGAATAATTTAATTTAGCCGCCATGAAAAGTATTCTGATTACAAGAGAGCCTATTGAATGTGGATGGTTAGTAAGAAGCCTTTTGGCTGAAGGTTTTGATGTTGTTGCATCATCACAAATTATGTTGGAAGCAGTTGAGTCTCTGCCAGCATTGCCAAAAACAGATTGGATATTTTTTAACTCTCCCAAGAGTGCAAAGTTGTTTTTTCAGACTTATTCTGAGCTGGAACAAGATAATTACAAATTTGCTGGACTAAGCACCGGAACCTCAAAAGAGGTGAAAAAATGGACTGACAGGGTAGATTACACGGGGTCTAGCAGCTTGAAAACCGAGGCTATCGCTGAAGATTTTTTATCCATTGCAAATGGAGCTAAAGTTTTAATTCCTTGTGGAAAGCACACTTTGGGAACGCTTAAAAAAGCGGACGAGGATAATAATACCGTTCAAGAAATTGTTTTTTACGACACTATTCCAAATAACTGGATTGCACCTACAGACTTCGATTTGATTTTATTTACAAGCCCAAGTAACGTTGATGCTTATATAGAACACCATGAGGTGCGTCCGGATACTATCTGTTTAGCAATTGGTGAAAAAACCGCTGAAGCTATTGAAAAACATGAATTACAGGCTACTATCTCTGAAGGATACCTTGAAACAGATTTGTTTACGAAAATTATGAGCCTAGCGCGGTAGTTTTTGTTCTACTACTTCGGTTTGTAGTCTAATAGATTCCGCATGAATTGTTTCGTAGAGTTTGTGAACGAATGCGTTGTCGAGGTTTAGTTTTTTACCATTCTCACCCCTAGTTTCTAGTATTTCGTTCCAACGATTGAGTTGAAAAACGGTAACGTTATTCTCTTTTTTGTATGTGCCAATTTCCTTAGTTAAATTAAGCCGAGATGAAATGGCATTTAGAATGTCTTCGTCAATCTTGTCTATTTGTGCCCTGAGCTCTTCTAATTGGTTTAAAAATGTTGCATCCGTGATTCCAGATGTTTTCTGAACAAGGGTGTCAATAATATGCTGCAGGCCCTCTACCGTAATTTGCTGATTGGCATCACTTAATGCTGCAGTAGGATTAGGGTGAGTTTCTATCATTAAACCAGTGATACCCAAGTCAATTGCCTTTTGAGCAACTTCATGTAATAAGCTTCTTTTACCTGCAATATGGCTTATATCGCACACTAGAAATAAATCTGGAAATCTCCTTTTGAGTTCAATCGGAATTTCCCACCTTGGGATGTTTCGATATTGGGATGTTTGGAAAGAAGAAAAACCCCGATGTATTGCCCCAACCTTTTCTCCGCAGGATTTTTGAATTCGCTCAATTCCTCCAGACCAGAGTTCCGCGTCCGGGTGAATAGGGTTTTTTACCAGAACGGTGGAATTGGTATTTGCTAATGCATCTGCAATTTCTTGAACATAGAAAGGGTTCACTGTTGTTCGGGCTCCGATCCAGAAATTATTAATTCCGTATTTCAAGGCCAATTCAACATGACTAGCATTCGCAACCTCAATACTTGCTCTAAGTTTATAGTCGCGTTGCACATCGGCTAGCCAAGATAGGGCAACCTCACCAACCCCTTCAAAGGTTCCTGGCCGAGTTCTAGGCTTCCAAACACCTGCTCTAAATGTATCTACCAGACCCTTTTCAGACAATTGTCTGGCAATGGTATGTACTTGCTCCTCGCTTTCGGCGCTGCACGGCCCAGTTATTAAATGGAGTCTATTTTTTACGGTGTTCCACATAGGCAAACACAAAAATAGACAGGAACGACCGGGGTTTGGTTATCCTTTAGCCGTTAATGTTTGACAATTTTCACGATTTCGGATATTGAAGCAGACTCAACTTGCAGAAAGTATATTCCTGTTTGAATTCCTTCGAGATTCATTGGTTCATCATTTCGAACATTATAGTTCTCCCAAACTAATTTTCCTTCAATATCGAAAAGTTGAGCATGAGTTACTTCGTCATTATCCAAACCATTAAGGGTAACAGTATTTGTTGTAGGGTTAGGGAATGCTTTTATTTTAGGGTCTAACTTAGTTGACTCAACATCCACATTTAGTGTGTCTTCCGGCTCGGCGGGGGGTTGTTTTATTATGTTTCCACCGTCTTTAAGTAAAATAGATAATCCCCCAGTCTTGTGACCAAAAATCACATCAGATTTGCCGTCTCCAGTAATATCAGACCCGGCTAAGCTTACATTGCTTGTATATAAAAAGATACTATCAACCGTACCCGCACTTGTTCGACTACTTGGGTCTATATCCGTAACCATGTATAGGTACCCCGAACCTGTACCTACAAACAAATAATCTTTTCCATTTTGCTGGTCAATAGCCCCGTTGGAGTCAAGACTTATCATGAATGGGGACAAATACCCGTTACGATATTTTTCGGAGTAAACCCCGGCAAACCCATTGGTTCTTGAGGTGGTGATTGATGGGTCAAAATCAGGAGCAGATGTAGTACCTACGTTTTCATATAGCACTAGTTCAGGGGTTTGACTGCCAACAATCAAATCCAGTTTACCGTCTTTATTCACATCGAATAATGCTGGACGGATTTCATTACCAAAAACACGATTAGAAAAAGGTGTTGTTTTAAGGCTGAAAAGGCAGGAATCGGATGGGTTAGAAGCCTGATTTTCATAATAGTAAAGTTTTCCCGACTCGGTTCCAATTAGCAAATCGATATCTCCATCATTGTCTAGGTCTCCGGCGGCAGGGCATAGGCCTGTATCAAAAGCACTGGGAAGGAGCAAGTAGTCTCTTGTAATTAGAGTGTACGCAGGGTCGGTTTTTGTTCCGGTATTCTTGTAATAAGCAATTCTACTTTCATAAGTTCCTATTCTTGAAAAGACTCCACGATTCCCAACAAGTAAGTCATTCAATGAATCACCATCTACATCAATTAGAAGAGGGTGTGCGTTGGTTCCCAAATCTATCATATCCTTAAATAGGAAATCATTGCCTTGATACTGAAGTGAAGCGTTATTATTTGACCCGTTATTTTTATACAGCTGGGCGCCATTAATATTATCGAAACCAGCTTCCGCATTTGGAGAGGCAATCAGGTCTTTTACCCCATCATTATCCACATCAACATAATAGGCTGCTGGAAATGTTTGAACGTCAACTGATGTATTATTTCTTGGGTAGGCCGTGTCTTGACTGGTTAATCTGGCATCCGCCAAGGTTCCATTATTATAGGCCATTAGCAGGTTATTGTAGGAAATATCTCCCAAAATTAAATCAGGTAAATCGTTACCATCCATATCCTGAATTAGTATGGTTGAACCTTCGTGCCGGCTTCCTCTTCCATTAGATATTGGGTTGCTTTTGTTGAGAGGAATAGCCCCGCCTTTACAACTACCGAAATAGAGTTGGAATGAAAAAGCATCTTCAATAAAATGTCCCCAGCAAGTGGATTCTAAGTCAAATATTAGGCTATCATTATTGCCGTTGTTTTCTTGGCTTAGGTTTTTGTAATAGGTTATTGAGTTCGCCCCGCTTCCAAAAGCTAGAATATCCATGTCACCGTCACCATCAATGTCAGTTATTCCTGGTATGTCAGTAAACCCATTATATACGTCGGTGTATATAAACCCACCTTGTGGGGGGTAATATTTGTACGTAATAAAATCTACATACTGGCCTGCCTTAAAAGGACTGTTGTATTTAATTGGTAAGAAGGAAAAATCATTTGGCGCTGGGCCAGTCGATGTATTTTTAAACACTTTAATATCTCCAAAATTGGGAACAGCTGAAAAAATATCTTTTTTCCCATCTCCATCAAAGTCACGTAATAGTGCGAAGTCGGTCATTTTTGGGAAACCAATTTCATAGTCGAAACTGTAGTCGTAACCAATTGTGTCTTTTTTTCCCTGATTGATGAAAGTGCGGACGCATTGTCCGTCTCTATCAAAAATAAAAAGGTCATCTATTCCGTCTCCGTTTAAATCAATGTCAGAAAATTGTGGGGTGTTCAAACCACCAACCCAAGGAAAGGCATATTCAGTACCAAATGCTTTTACAGATACTGAGTCGTACCTACCATACGTTTTTAGGTCAACATTCTGAGCGTAAGAAGATGTTAGTAGTCCAAATAGAACGAGAGTTGTTGCGGGTAAAATAAGTTGTAGTTGTTTCATATTCCAAATATAACGTTACGTAATAAGATTTGGTTTACCCCGTTTGCCAATCTACAATTTCAATTTTTTAATTGAACCTCACGTTCGATAAAATATACTTTTGCGTCCAGTTATGAAAAAACGCCTATTACTTCCTTTGAGTACACTTTTACTGGCTTCAGTATCATTGTTTGCACAAGAAACTGAAAAACAGCCCGAAAAAAAAGAGGAGAAAAAAGTTAATAGTGATTCCAAGGTTGCTAATCGTCCAATTAAAAGGGATAATTTTTTAATTGATATTAATTACGCTGGTGTGGTTAACGCGCCTACTGGTGTCAATTTTAGTTTTGGGTATGGAAACGACATTCAAATTTTCTACGACCATCAATTTAAAGCTAAGGTGTTAAGTGGTGCTATTGGAATTGGATATTCCCATGCAAAGTATTTCAACAATGGTTACACTACGAATGTTGATACCGCAACTGGACTTGAATATGCGTCTTTTGCCCCAATAAAAGCTGATTCATCCTACAAAAGGAATTCATATACAACTAATTACTTCGATGTACCCGCTGAGTTGAGGTTCCGGTCAAAACCTAATGATAAAGGCCATAGCTGGAAGGTGTCTGTTGGTTTCAAGGCGGGCTTCAGACTAGGTTCTTACAGCACAACAAGAACAGAAGAAGGTAGATATAGCAATTTCATTCAGCCATTACTTACGCAAACTCGATACGGAATTACCACACGATTGGGTTACGGTAGAATTGGTTTAGTCGGTTATTACAGTCTTACACGATTGTTTGAGGCTGAAAAGGGACATGAGATATTGCCCTTCTCAATAGGGTTCACCATTTCACCCTTCTAGGCTAGGCTTGCACCAGTTCAGGTAAAGCCTCCTTTATTGAATCAATAATTGAATTGTGATCCGTAGGTTTTTGGAAAAACTGGTCAAAGCCAAGGTTTTTATAATATTCTTCATCTTCTGGTAATCCAACCCCAGTAATAGCCCAAATTTCAGCGGATTCGTACATAGAATCTTTTCTTAGTTCTTCCATTACCTCGGTTCCGTCCATACTGTGATCTAATCTAATCTCTGTAAGGATTAAATCGAAATTCTTTTTATGTGCAAAGTGCAATGCCTCAACACCATTTCTGGCAACAGTCAAGTGAAATTGTTTTCCAATCATTTTTTCCATGACAAAGATGTTTACCTCGTCACTTTCAACTAATAGTACTCTAACATTTGGGTGAATAGCAGCCATAACAATAATGTATATAGCTCAAAACTAGCCGAAGAACCAGTGTTTTTTATAGGTATAGGGTTACTACTTATTCACCCGCAACTGTTAATGGTTGAGGGCTAAATTCTACCCATTTGACCCTTAAGCATTTTGATTTGGTCGTTAAGTAACTTGGCCTTGTCGTGTTTTTTAGCTTGAGCTATATAATTCAGCGCTTCACGTTTTCTTCTTTTAGCCATTGCTATTCCTGCCAGGTTTAAGTTAGCCATTGCAATATCATGACCCATACTAAGTCCTGTATTCAACGCTTTTTTAAAGTGCTTTTCAGACTTTGTCATTGCATTACTCTGGCTTTCAACTAATCCTTGCAAGAAATAATGATACGCACGCTGTTTTGTTGGCATTTGCTCCGGTTTCTTTACCCAGGCTAGTATTTTTCTTGCGCTATCAAATTTATTTCTGCGCACTTGCAAGAAGGCAATTAGGTTCACTTCATGCTTAAACAGTAACAAAACTACTAGACCTACTAATAAAATGAACATTATGCCATTTCCAATGTGTCCTTGGTAAAATTCGTAGGCTACAAGAGCGGTAAGCAGAGCAATTAAAACAAACTTTATTATTCGATTAAGCATGGTACTAATTTTTAGGATTGCAAAAGTACGTGGAATGAAACGCCCACCCAACTAGAACCATTTATTTATAATTTGCTAACGCTTCTGCAAATTTTCGGTCGTTAGATAACCGCGGAATTTTGTTCTGTCCACCCAATTTTCCTCTCGATTTCATAGCATTTAAAAAAGCATCAGGTTGTAATTCTCTAATAGTTAAGGGTCTTAAGACCTTGCCAGCAATTAAATCTTTGTAGTACGGGTTTTGTTCTTGAAGGGCTCTATCAATAGCACCTTCCAGTTTCGTTAGGTCTTTAGGCTTTTCTTCAAACTCGATAAACCACTCGTGGTAAGGTAGGCCAGAACCTGGGTTTATTTGTGGCGCTACATGAAACTCTTTAGTGATACAATCCTCTTCTTCAGTTCCAATTTTCATTGCCATTTCTACTTCTTCTCCGATTACATGCTCGCCAAACGCTGAAGTAAAGTGTTTAATTCTACCCGTAACTACAATTCTGTATGGGTTCTTTGATACAAACTTTACGGTATCGCCAATTACGTAACCCCATAGACCAGCATTGGTGTTTAAAACGATAGCGTAATTCACTCCCAACTCTACTTCAGTTAGCTGCAATCGTGTCGGGTTTTCTTTGCCGTATTCCGCAGTTGGAATAAACTCATAGAATATTCCATTATCCACAACTAGTAATAAACCGCTATGGGGCTGTTCATCCTGAAAGGCAATAAACCCTTCAGACGCGGGGTAGGTTTCTACGGAAGGTATATTCGACCCAATGAGTTTATTAAATATTGGACGGTAAGGTTCATAGTTTACGCCTCCATAGACAAATAATGAAAAGTTTGGGAAGATGCTTTCAATGTTTGGTTTTCCCGATTTTTCAATAAGTTTTTCAAAATACATCTGAACCCAAGATGGAATTCCACTAATGAGCCTTAAATCTTCATGTTCAGTTTCCTCAACAATTTTATCCACTTTGGTCTCCCAATCTTCGATACAATTGGTTTTTAAACTTGGAAGCCTATTTTTTTGGAGGTAAGCAGGTACATGATTCGCAACAATACCGCTGAGTCTCCCTAGTTTCGCCCTCCCTTTTGTTTCTAAAGCAGGACTACCTTGCAGAAAAATCATTTTACCATCAACAAAAGAGGCGTTGTTTGATGCAACAATATAGTGAAGCAGTGCAAGTTTTGCGGAGTTAATGTGGTTGCTTATAGACTCTTTAGAAATGGGAATATACTTTGCCCCAGAGGTAGTTCCTGAGGTTTTGCAGACGTAAATGGGGTATCCTGGCCACAATACATCAGACTTTCCTTCCATCATTTGGTTGATATAAGGCTGAAGCTCTTCGTATTCCCTTAAAGGAACGTTTTTCTTAAAGGTCGTATAATCGTTTATTCCATCAAACTTATGGTCATTACCAAAGATTGTTTTTTTACCAGTGATAATTAGGCTTTCAAAAACAAGCTGTTGCGATTTGGCAGGATGCAAAACAGCCTTTTTGGACTTTCGTACCAAAAAGGCTGCATAATGTTTTGCTATGTATGATTTGACTCCCATGTGTTGGGGTCAAATTTAAATTTAAAACGTCATATTGAGACCAACACCAAGAACCTCTTTAAATTGAGTTCTAGGACCAACAGCATCGGTAACCCCATCATTGTCAGTGTCAACCGCAATATCAATATCGTGATCGTATATTAAGTTACAAATTAAACTTGCACTTAGCCAATCGTTCACTTTCATATTCAACATTAAATCCCAGTTTACGTCAATGTTTCCTGGGTTTTCTAGGTAATTAGAAAACAAGTTCAACTTAGTATCCAATTCAACATTTTTTGCAATTTCTTTTTTGAACTGAGCGCTAATATTACCCCCAAGTTCAAAACGGTATATTGACCCATCTTTAGTTTTAACTCCAGTAGAATCATACTCAGCTCCTTCAACACCAAAAGCACCAGCGTCAGCTAGTAGGGCATTACCAACAAAAGTGAATTTTGCTGCAATAGGTGAAATATTTAAAGAGAAATATTCATTAGGAGTATAATCCATACCTAGACCCATGGTTAAGTAACCTGGAGCCATCCAAGTAGAAATAAGAGTGGAATCATCTGGAAGTTTAAACCCGTCAACGAATTGCGTTCTAAAGTTTAGGAAAGATGCATAAGCCCAATCTCCACCTTCTTTCTTATCTCGGCTAACCTTTGAGTTAAACTCAATTCTATCATCTGTTTTTTGCCAAGGGATATCACCTTGAGATAAACCGCCATAACTCAGAGTCAGGTCATTTTTCCATTTCCACAAACCTTCTTTGTAGTTTGCAGAATATTTTATTAAAGCATTTCCAGAGTAAGAATTTTGGCCTCCAGCAGCCCAGTTTACTAAAGCCGTTTGAGATAATGAAAGGTTAAACAAACCTTCACGAGTCCAAGGGCCTTCAGCTGCATTAGTGTCTTGTGAAAAACCAGCAATTGAGAATAGCCCCAAACTAATGGTTAAAATTATTTTTTTCATTACAGTTTTATTTTGCGTTGTGTACGTGTACATCCATTTGTGGAAATGGAATATTTAGCCCCTCGTTTCCAAAGTTTTTATAAATTTTTTCGTTCATATCGAAGTAAACACCCCAATAATCTGCTGCATTTACCCATGCTCGCACAGTTAAGTTAACAGAGCTATCTGCCAATGTATGTAAAGCAATAAAGTGTGCTGGGTCTTTCAATATTCTTGAATCTTCAGAAATGAACTTTTCCATTGTAGCTTTCGCCTTATCGTAATCATCACCGTAGCCAATTCCTACCGTCCAATCAACTCTTCTTTGAGCTTCAGTAGAGTAGTTCACCATGGAACCAGAAGAAAGACCTCCGTTAGGAATAATGATGGTTTTGTTGTCTGGAGTATTCATAATGGTGTTGAATATCCCAATTTCTCGCACAGACCCAGTGTACCCCTGAGCTTCAAGAACATCACCAACTTTAAAAGGTTTGAAAATTAGAATCATAACACCGCCAGCGAAATTGCTGAGTGTTCCAGAAAGCGCCATACCAACTGCTAAACCTGCAGCCCCAATAATAGCAGCAAACGAGGTCATTTCAATTCCTAGAATACCAAGCGCACTGATTACAATTAAGGCTTTAAAAAGAGTACTGATAATGCCTAGTAAAAAAGGTCTTAACGATGGGTCAACGTCTCTTTTCTCAAAGCTTCGTTTGATAATTCCCATAATGCTGCCAACGATCCAAAAACCGATGATTAGAACGGCAACACAACCTAAAATTTTTGTTCCGAATTGAATACCAATTTCGTAAAGAGTATCAGAATAGTTTGAAATATTTAAATCCATAGTATTTGTATTAAATTTTTTGCAAAATTAACTTTATCTATATGCTTGCATACGAGTTAGATGAACTTTACACCGAATAATTTTGTGGATTATAGTTGAAGAAGGTGTTTTTCGATGATAGTTGCATAATTATCGTGTTCGCTTTTTAGGACTTTAGAGGCTATTTGTTCTGGTGTATCTGTTAGGTTTAATTTTATTTTTTGCTGAAATAGAATCTCCCCTTTGTCATACTCTTCATCCACTAAATGAATGGTTGGACCAGAAAACTCTTCGTTATTTTCTCGAACGGCCTTATGCACATTCAGGCCGTACATTCCCTGTCCGCCATATTTTGGCAAAAGCGCAGGGTGAATATTTAGAATGCGTTCCGGAAAAGCCTGTACTAATTCTGCTGGAATTTGTTTTAAATATCCGGCCAAAGCAATAAGTTCTATATGATGATGCTTCAGCACTTCTAGTTGACATTGCGGAGATTTTAGGTCTTTCTTTTCCAGAATTGTGCATGGTACGTTGAATTTTTTTGCGTGATTAATTACGCCAGCAGCAGAGTTGTTGGTGATAACTAGCGCCACTTTAGCCAGGTGGTGTTCTGAAAAATGCTCCATTATTTTAAGCGCGTTACTTCCACTTCCTGAAGCATAGATGGCAATATTTTTCATGAGCTTTTAGTGCTTATTTTAGCAGCAAAAATGCAAAATTCAGAATCCTTTATTCCACTTAATTTCAAAGAACTCTCTGCAGCGGAATCTGAAAAACGAATAACCGAGTTTTATTCGCAATGCACCACACGAAGGTCGGTACGGGAATTTTCTGATAAGGATGTACCACAACATATAATTGAATCCATAATTAAAACCGCTGGAACTGCTCCAAGTGGTGCACACAAACAACCGTGGCATTTTTGCGCCGTTAAGAATCCGGCAATAAAATCGAAAATTCGTGAGGCGGCAGAACAAGAGGAGTATGAAAATTATCACGGACGAATGAGCAAAGAATGGCTAGAAGACCTTAAAAAATTTGGAACAGACCATATCAAGCCGTTTTTAGAGATAGCGCCCTGGTTAATTGTTGTTTTTAAAGAAGTATATGAGCAATCCGAAGGTGGAAAGGCGACCAATTATTATGTGAATGAGTCGGTAGGTATTGCAACAGGAATGTTGTTGAATGCCATAAATATGGCAGGTTTAGTTTCTTTGACCCATACCCCTAGCCCCATGAATTTTTTGGCTGAAATTTTAGAAAGACCAAAAAATGAACGGGCTTATTTGTTGATTCCAGTTGGCTACCCTGCAGAAGGAACTACAGTTCCAGACATAAAACGAAAATCACTAGAGGAAATAATGACCATTCATTAGAGAAATGTGATTTTAGTTACTAGTTGAGCCAAAAATTCTATTGTACAATTGCACAAAATAACTTTATGAAAACTCTATTTACAGTATTACTAAGTTCTTTGTTTTTTGTCGCTTGTGGAAACGCGACTTCTGGTGAAGAAAATCAAGGTGAAAAACGAATAAACGACGTTGAAGTTGAAGAAATAAAGTCGTTGATGGCCTCACAACCGGGTATAATACTAGACGTGAGAACTGAGGCCGAGGTAGCAGAAGGTTACATAGAAGGGGCTCAAAATATTGATATAACCAAAGGTGAGTTTATCAAAAACGCAAGTAGTATAGATAAGGATAAGCCGGTATATGTGTATTGCAAAATGGGCGGGCGTAGTGCTAATGCCTCTGAAAAACTGGCAAAATCGGGCTATACCAAAATCTACAATATGATGGGTGGATTTGAGGCCTGGAAGGCTGCTGGTTACCCGGTAGCAAAGTAAAGTGAGAAATTTTATTTTATTATTCGTTTTGGTTTTTTCTTCATGTTCAAATGAAGGAAAGAAACAAGACATACCGCAGTTATCAAAGGCGGAATTGGAAAAGGCTTCTGCCTTCGGCCAAACTTTTTCAAAACAGAGTTTTGAGGCACTTTCTACAGAGCTAAAAAAACAAATTGCTTCTAAGGGAATTGATAGCGCAATATTCGCCTGCCAATTGATGGCAAATCCAATCGTAGATTCCATTGCTCAAAATGAAGGAATAGAAATTCGACGCATTGCAAAACGAACGAGAAACCGAAAAAATGCACCTTCAAAAAACGAAAAACACTTGATTAAGTTAATGGAACGTGCTCAAAGTGCAGGTGAAAAACTGAGCCCTTTTACCTTTTTAATTGACAGCAATACTATTGCTTATTATCACCCAATTCTTATTCAACCGTTATGTCTAAATTGCCACGGAGAACCAGGTGTTTCAATGCGAGAAGAAACTTATGAAACTATACTGAATACATATCCTATGGACAAAGCAATTGGCTATAAATTGAATGATTTGAGAGGTTTATGGGCAGTACAATTTGATAAATCAAAAATTACCGAATAATGGCGAGCTTTTCAGAAATAGTAAATGGAGACAGACCTGTACTCATCGATTTTTTTGCGGATTGGTGCGGACCCTGTAAAATGTTGAGTCCCTTTATTCAAGAAGTGGCAAAGGAACTGAAAGGAGAAGTTCGAGTGATAAAAATTGATGTAGATAAAAACGCGGCTTTGGCTGACAAATATCAGATTAGAGGTGTTCCAACTATGATGCTTTTTAAAGATGGAAAATCAGTTTGGCGGCAATCTGGGGTTTTGCAAAAGGAGCAGATAATTCAGCAAATAGAATCTACTTTCGATAGTTAACCACAACTCCAATTCTAAAAATTTCATCACCTGTTGTAGGAAACAGTTCAAAGGTTGTAGGGTTAAAAAATCGATATTTTTCAATTAAATCAAATAGTTCGTCTTCTTTTTCTAATCCCAATTTACGAAGCATCTCAACTTCAATAACCTCTCCGAAATACCCGAGGTTATAACGAATCATGTAAACACCAGGAAGAAAATACTCAGGGTCGCCTTTCTCACGTTTTTTTTCTGAGGTCATTTCAGCGCCTAGCCTTTTTTCAAAATTCATATCTAGATCAAGGTAGCCAATATCGGCAGGATAGATGATTGCGTTAATGTTAAATTCAGTTCTTTGAGAAGGAATTGGCTTTATGTTTCGGTTGTCATTTTTATTTATTCGCCAACCAGAAAAAACGCCATTTGAAATTCCTGTGGTGTAAACTCCACCTCCATTATACCAACCTGACATTCCGATTTTAGCTTTATCACCATAATAGACTTGTTCGTAATTATCTCCAATTTCATTCACAGTGGAGAGATACTCCTCATTTGCAGAAACATTTTGTTCGTATTTTATATCAAAGACAACCCTGTTGTGGTTATTGTAGTAGTTCCAGGTGCCAGTCTTAATTCCATAAAAATATCCACCCCTTGATTCCAGTGCTCCTCCCGAACGTCTAGTTTCGGATATGCCATGACGAAATCCATATAGATATTTATGCTCAGCAATAACCTCATTATAAACATTGTAAAGCCGCCAGGTTCCGTGCTTTCTTCCGTTAATGAATGGACCTTCCCATCTACCAGAATTTATTCCACCGTAATACGTCATATGAATTTCTGATTCAGAAATAAAGTTGTACTCAACATCTGGGTCTTTAGAGTTCATTTTAGGATTGAAATACAACCACTTACCTGCACGTTTACCGTTGGTAAAATAACCCTCAGCCCAATTCAGACCTCTGTTTACGAATAGAGCCCTACCGTTTTTTAGCCCGCCTTTATATTGTAAAGTACCCTTTAATTCTCCGTCATAATCATATGTTTTTAATTCCCCATTTCCTTCTCTAAAAGAGCCTTTGTCCAAATCTGTACCGACCCGGGTCTTATACCATGGAATTTCAATTAGTTTTCCTCTTTCATATATGAACTTTTGCCACATTAAGCCTGGTTTATAATATGTAACCTGTGCGCTGTCTAATGAGTCATTAATGTATTTGCTTGCTCGAAATAGCTGGCCGTTATCGTAATAATTGTGTTCGTGTTTTATAGTGTCAATGCCATTAAATTGAATTTTTGTTTTCTGAGCTAAAATTGGTTTCCCTTCAGCGTCAAATTTGTCGTAGTACTGTCGAAACTCATATAGAACATCATTCTTATACAAAGCCATGCTTGAGGTATAACCAGAAGGACCGAAGCCCTGCCAAAGCCCTTCCTTTTTACCTAATTTAAACTGGATTTTTGACATAATTTGACCATTTGGATAGTACAAAGTCCATTTTCCATGTGCTTTGTTCATATTAAACATTGCCTTAATGTGAGGTTGATTATTGCTATAGAACCGTATCCAGTTGCCATGCATTTTATTTACGTGGTAATTTCCTTGAACCAATAAACCCCCATAAAAGAGGTGCATATACTTTCCGTGTTTTATGTCTGGTTTGTCTTTAAGCACATAGCGCATCTCCATTAAATTCGATGCAAAGGTGTCTCGTACTAAAATTGTTTCAGGTTGGGCCAACCCTTCTCTAAAAAGACCAAAAAGCGAGAAGAAACACAAAAGGCTGATTTTGAAAAAATTCATACGGACAATAATAATGAATTGAACCCATTCTTGTATGGTTTGTATTTATGTACAGCGGTATCCGAAATAGTATATTTGCCGTCTAGTACACGCTCAGTTATGGAAAAGGAAATTAAACCGGGTCCACTTTTAAGTCAGATTAACTCACCTGATGACCTGAAAAAGTTTAAGGAGGAAGACCTTCCTCAAATTGCATTTGAATTAAGGGATTATATTGTTGACTTAGTTTCACAAAAAGGCGGACACTTCGGTGCTAGCCTGGGAGTTGTTGAACTAACAGTAGCCCTTCATTACGTCTTTAATACCCCAGAAGACCAATTAGTTTGGGATGTAGGCCACCAAGCATACGGCCACAAAATACTCACTGGCAGAAGAGATACATTTCATACCAATAGAAAATATAAAGGGCTTTCAGGTTTTCCAAAAAGAAAAGAAAGCAAATACGATGCAATGGGTGTAGGCCACTCGAGCACTTCAATTTCTGCGGCTTTAGGTATGGCTGTAGCAAGTCGTCATAAAGGTGAATTAGATAAACAGCATATAGCCGTTATTGGTGATGGGGCAATGACAGCGGGATTGGCATTCGAAGGTCTAAATCATGGTGGGGTTGAAAACACGAATATGATTGTCGTACTAAATGACAACTGTATGTCAATTGATCCAAATGTTGGTGCACTCAAAGAATATTTGACCGACATAAGTACCTCCCACACTTACAATAAAGTAAAAGATGAGGTTTGGAATCTTCTTGGTAAGATTTCGAAATTTGGCCCAAATGCACAAGAAATTGCTGCACGAGTAGAAAATGCCGTAAAGCATTCATTGCTTAAAAACTCTAATTATTTTGAGTCTTTACAATGGCGCTATTTTGGCCCTATTGATGGCCACGATACCATAAGAGTGAAGAAAGTTTTAGAAGACTTAAAAGACATTCCTGGGCCAAAAATTTTGCATTGTCTTACCACAAAAGGTAAAGGTTATACTCCTGCGGAACAAGGTTCTCCAACTACGTGGCATGCACCAGGATTGTTCAATAAAGAAACCGGTGAAATCGTAAAGGTTGTACCTAAAAGTCCACAGCCACCTAAGTACCAAGATGTATTTGGACATACCATTATTGAGTTGGCTGAAAAAAATGACAAAATAATGGGCGTAACCCCTGCAATGCCTTCTGGTTCGTCACTCAAGTTTATGATGGAAGCAATGCCTGACCGTTCGTTCGATGTGGGTATTGCCGAGCAACATGCTGTTACGTTTTCGGCTGGGTTAGCAACACAAGGACTGGTTCCATTTTGCAATATTTACAGCTCATTTATGCAACGTGCTTACGATTCTGTTGTGCACGATGTAGCTATTCAAGATTTACACGTTGTTATGTGCTTAGACCGTGCTGGATTGGTTGGCGCAGATGGACCAACACATCATGGTGCTTATGATATTCCTTTCATGCGTTGTATTCCAAACATGATTGTTTCTTCTCCTATGAACGAAGAAGAGTTACGAAACTTAATGTTTACCGGACAATTAGAAAAAAATGCTGCTCCTTGGGTTATTCGATACCCTAGAGGAAACGGTGTTATGACCGATTGGAAAAAGCCATTTAAGGAAATTAAAATTGGCAAAGGAAGAAAGGTAAAATCAGGTGATGATTTGGCAATTCTGACTTTTGGCCCAATTGGTAATTTGGCTGTTGATGCTTGTAAAATATTAGACGAAAAGGGTATTTCTGCCGCTCACTATGACATGCGTTTTGCAAAGCCTCTGGATGAAGTAATGTTGCATGAGGTTTTTGGAAAGTTCAACAAAATAATTACAGTTGAAGATGGCTGTGTTGATGGTGGAATAGGAAGTGCTGTAATAGAATTTATGGCAGACCATGGCTACGCCGCTAAAGTGAAGCGACTGGGTATTCCTGATAGAATTGTGGAACATGGTTCTCAAACTGAATTGTACCGTGAATGTGCTTATGATGCACAAGCTATGTTGGAAGCAACTGAACAACTTTTATCCAAAAAAGCACATACTTTAGCGGGCTAAGCTAGAGCAATCGCAACAATATCAATTTATACAGACGGCGCAGCCAAAGGCAATCCTGGAAACGGAGGTTATGGGGTTGTGTTGCTTGCAGGTGTGCACCGAAAAGAGCTATCTGGAGGCTTCCGCAAAACTACCAACAACCGAATGGAGTTGTTAGCAGTTATTGTATCCCTGGAATCACTAAAAGGAGAAAAACACGATGTTACGGTATATTCCGACTCCAAGTATGTGGTTGATGCCGTAGAAAAAAAGTGGGTTTGGAATTGGCAGAAAAAAGGCTTTATAAAAAAGAAAAACGTTGATTTATGGAAACGCTTTCTTAGGATTTACCCTGCCCACAATGTTAAATTTCAGTGGGTTAAAGGGCACGCCAACATTCCAGAAAACGAACGTTGCGATAAATTAGCTGTTGATGCAGCAATGCAAGAAAACCTGCCACCCGATGTGGGTTACGAGAATATCGAAAAGGAGCTTTTTTAAAAAACCAAATAAGCTTAAAACGTCATGCTGAACTTGCCCGCCTTTCGGACGGACCGGTTTCAGCATCTTACTCCAGAATTATTGCAGGTGATTAAGAATATCCTTTGCTTGATGCCACTCCAGTCTTGGACCGAACTGCTCAACAACTTTAGATGAAGCTAAAGAGGCTAGTTTACCAGCATCCGCAAAACTTCTTCCGTTGGTTATGCCGTACATAAATGCTCCAGCAAACAAGTCTCCTGCTCCATTGGTATCAATTGCATTTACTTTATAAGGCTCAATATCGATAAAAGTATCACCATCAAAAATCATTGCCCCATTTTCACCAAGAGTAATTACAAAGCGTTTGGCAACACTTTTTAAAGCTTCACGCGCATCGTCTAAATTATCTGTATCAGTGTAAAGCATAGACTCTTCTTCGTTGCAAAACAATAAATCTACACTAGCACCAACAACAGCTTTCATTGGTTCCTTAAAGTACTTTACCATTGAAGGGTCAGAGAAGGTAAGTGCGGTTTTTACACCATTTTCTTCAGCTAATTTTTTAGCGTGCTTCATAGCCTCTTGCCCATTATCGGAAGTCACTAAATAACCTTCTATATACAAGTATTGACTATCCTTTAATGCCTCTTCAGAAATCTCAGCTTTTGAATAGTCAGCAGTAATTCCCAAGAAAGTATTCATCGTTCTTGAAGCATCATCAGAGGTCATTACCAAACACTTCCCAGTAATTCCATTTCCCAATTCTTGGTGATCAAGATTTGAGTGTACGCCATTTTCTTTGAGGTCTTTACTGTAGAATTTACCCAATTCATCGTTGGCAACTTTACATGAGTAGTAGCTACTGCCACCAAACTGAGAAACGGCAATTATTGAATTTGCAGCGGAACCACCGCATTGCATGTTACTCGATTCCATATTAATGGCATTGGAAATTCGTGTTTGGTTTTCCTCATCAACTAAAGTCATTAAGCCTTTTTCGATGTTATGCTCTTTTAAAAAGTCATCATTTACTTCAGTAACAATGTCAACCAAAGCATTTCCTATTCCGAACACATTATATTTCTTACTCATACCACTAATTTTGAGGCTGCAAATATACCCTAAGGCGCAAGGACTAAAAATGTCCATTGATTTTTTTTAAAAAAGATTTGTCGAATTATAAAAACAATTACTTTTGCCGCTCGAATTTTCCTCCTTAGCTCAGTTGGTTAGAGCATCTGACTGTTAATCAGAGGGTCCTTGGTTCGAGTCCAAGAGGAGGAGCAAAAAAAAAGCCTGACTTACGTCAGGCTTTTTTTTTTGCGACAACGATTGGACGAGTAGAGTCCAAGAGGTTTTTATTGTCTGGGGGACAATAAAAATGTCCGAGTGGAAAAATGTACTGAATAATCTTGTTTGATATTCGGGCTTTTTTTTGCGAGGACGATTGGACGAGCAGAGTCCAAGAGGTTTTGATAACCTGGGAGGTTATCAAAATGTCCAAGCCGAAAAAGTTGTCCGGAATAATCTTGTCTGTACGTCGGGCTTTTTAGGTGATGTTGTAGAAAAATGTGGGATATTTTACAGCATTTTTAAAGTACCGTCATTCTCGCGAAAGCGGGAATCTAAAGTAATCTTTAAGATTCCTGCCTGCGCAGGAATGACGACGTTCCTACATTATCTTAGAACACCAGTATTTTTTATGTGACGCTAGGGCAAGCAAGCTTGTGCCAAACTTGATTCTGGAAGTTCTAGCGATTTTTTAAGTCTGGGCGACTTTAAAAATATCAGGGCTTTCAACCAAAGAAAGTTTGGGTTAATTACACCGTCTTGGTGTTTTAATGATGCAAAACTTAGATTCACATTCCAAAGACGAACATGGTCATTCTAACCCTCAAATCAAATCTTATACTTCTTGTAGAGAATCAAACCCAAAGGAATCAACACCAATACACTCAACACGATGACAAGTGTTTTTTGGTTGTTTTCCGCTTCACTTTCGGTAGCTTTCGCTGCTTTTTCCTGAAAAGTAACTTCCTGCTTGAAACCCTTTGCTTCGTATAGCATAAAGCGTTGTTTTGAGGAGTCATTAAACAAAACGGTCAATGTATTTTGATTTCCTTTTAACTGCCTAAACATTTCGTTGCGAATTATTAAGGAATTCAGTTCTTCGGGTAAACTATTTAAATCAAAAGTTACAATGCTTTCATGCCCTAACTGGACTCTTCCATGAATTAAATCCGCGGATTTCTCGTCTGATAGTTGAACTGATAAATTAGCTAAAGCATGCTGAATTAGTAGCTTTTTAAAATCAGATGTGTCTTTATAAGCACCTCTTCCGAAGTGTTGCGTAACCGCAAATTCGTGCGCTGTTAAGGCTGCTTTTACACTAATCTGCCAAGTCTTATCATCTTGTTGACGTAACTCCGTGGTCGAAACCATTGCACTATGCCCCAAAGACCGAAGACTGTATAATGTAAAGACAAGAAGAATTAAGTATTTAATGCGCATAGCTAAGCTTCTAAATATGAAAAGATGCTCTGAATTTTATTTTCTGATAACTGAAAGCTCAGCTTCTAAGCTGCTTTTAGCACTTGTTTCATCGGCAGACAATGTCCGCGACAATAGGTTACTATTCTCATAAGGATCGGTGCTAATGTTATACATCTCTATTGTGCCGCCAGCATCAGCTATAATTTTATACGTTTCATTTTTAATGGTCCATTTATCGGTTCTACCATTATCCATTTCGGAGTATTGAAAATTTCTAGTTGCAGTTTCGGAATTATCGGATAACAAGGAGGCAAAACTTTTGCTGTCATGAATGTTAGAAGTGCCAGTGCCTGAAAGCTGAGCAATAGTTGAGAATAAATCGGTACTGCAAAGTAAGTTCTTATCCGTTCCAGTTCTGGAAACCCCTTTGCCTGAAACAAACAGGGGTGCATTTATCCCACCTTGGTATAAGGTGTTTTTTACTTTGGTACTACTGTACGGGCTTTGAGCAACTTGTGTTGGTGTTCCATTATCTCCAATAAATATAATAATGGTATTCTCTTTTTCTACGGTTGACATGCTGTCTAAAAGCCGTCCAATATTGTAATCCATAGCCTCTATTGCTGCCATGTAATGGGGCGTAGCATCCATTCCGGCTACGTAAGTAGGTAAGTTTCCTTGAGTATGCATATTACTTGGAGGTGCATGAAAGGGTGTATGGGGAGCATTGTATGCCAGCCATAAAAACCAAGGTTTAGTTTGTGTATTTACCCAATCGATAGCAAGATCTGTGAAATACGTGCTTGTGTAATCGGTTTGCATACTGGTGGCTCCGTCTTCAGTCAATTGCCACTGAAAGTAATCATCAACAGTACCGCGTATAAGTCCGGCATAATAATCTATCCCGAACGATTCTGGGTTAACTCCCGCCGAATTTCCCGACAGGTGCCATTTACCTACAATTGCAGTGGCATAACTATTACTTGTATTATCATTAATATACTTCTGTAACACGACTTCTGAGGACGACATAACATCTCCTGCGCCTTTTACATTCGTGTGGTAACCATATTTGCCGGTTATTATTGAAGACCGAGTTGGTGTACAGGTCGGGTAGGTCCAAAAATTTGTAAACGAAAGCCCTTGTGTTCTTATTTCGTCAATAATTGGGGTTGTTGGTTTTACCGACCCTTCAGAAAATCCTTTGATAGCATCTTTGCCTAAATCATCCGCAATTATCAGAAGAATATTAGGTTTTGTTGTTTCAAGAATAGGTTCAATGACGGGCTCAATATCGGGTAAGACTATGCTTGGTACTTCATCTTTTTTACAACTGAAAAGGCCTGCAATAAGTATCGAAAAGAGTAGAATATTTCTCATGTAGTTTGTTTTTTACGCAACAAATTCTTGTCTAGTAGAGCCTAGTGCCTTTAAAGCAGCCAATGGTATATGGAAAATCATAGGTCCAATGGTAGTGGTAAATATCTACCATCTGCCCGTCCCACATTACCGGGTGTGAATGTCCATGACACTCATCCAAGTCCTCTGATGACAACATTTTACCATCCTCGTCATAAGGCCCATATATTCCGAAGCCATCCATCATATATCCCATTAAATCAGAGTGGCCTGAAGTGTGGGGCGCCAAATGATTCTCTAAATCATCTGCCATAAAATGATAATGATACGTTTTTGTTCCATCGGTGTGCCCTCCAAATCGGTCTAACATTTCATGAGCTGCGGCATCATTTGCCAAGGTTGAAGCTCCGTGGTAAATCGCACTTCCAGACAAAGCTATTCCAGAAGGACCATAGGTAACACAGCCCGGTTCTGATGCTATTTCAGGTATAGCAGGGAAAGTATAAGAAACAGTATGCGCCTCAATGGTATTTGGATTTCGATCGTATGGAAAAGCGGCACTTGTGCGCTCAATTGGAAATATTCCGGTTGGGTGATCTGGCAACGCATTACCTGTAATTATTCGTTTACCATTTCCGTCAAGTGTAACTTTAAATTCACTCGACCAAGTTACATTTCCTTCTACTTGAGGTTTCCTAAAGTAATCCCAAGTTCCATCAGCATTCGTCCAATCTGAGGCATCTGAGTTTCCGGCTCCATCTTGCGGAACTCCACAGAGCCATAGGTGCGAAAGCTCAGGAGCTGTTGTACCTTGATCACGGCGCAATACAAATGAGCCGCCAAAGGGTAAATGAGTCCTATCTACAGTGTCCGTCACAGTTGAATCTGTTTCTGGTTCCGGAGTAGGTTCTGGGTCCTGCTCTGGTATCATTACTTCAATGGGTGCTGGGTCTTCTTTTTTGCACCCAACTTGCACTGCTGAAATCAGGCAGCATAGGCAAATTGAGCTGACTATTGCGCTAATTTTCTTATTCATACTTACTGTTATTTAAATTCCATATTGTATTCCCGTTCTTAGCAAGCATTATCGTTATTTAGGACGTTTAGCATTACTTAAATTGTGTGCAATATCCTTTTTATTAAAACACCTTTAAAATGTAATCAACGAACTAGGCTATTTTGTCAATGAACACTGTTCTTCAATAACTTTAGATACAAACTCCATCTCTTATTTCTGTTTTTGCAGTGTACATTACGACGATTTATATTGCAAATGAAGCTTCTCGATTGAGTGCATCGGGTTATCTATAAAAATGGTTGTTTTTTTGAATTTAGGGATTCAAAAATTATTTTCATTAATACATACACCCTTTTTGTTGAGATAAATGCTGCATTTGTTTATTAAATGCCGTGCGCGTTAATTCTTGTACCATTTTTACTTAATGAAAGAAATTCCACTTAGCAAAGTCATTGCTCAAATTTTGATTTGGTTTTTTGTGTGGCTTTTAGTTTCTTTTTTAGTGAACAACGCCATGGAGGCGCCCTACCGCTTTATACAGCAGGGATTGTTGAGTCTTATTGGCATCGTGCTCATTATTTGTGTCAACATGTATGGCTTATTGCCTAAACTTTATTTCGGACAGCGTACGTTATTTTTTATTGTGGCGGGTGTCGTACTCATTTACCTAACCAGAGAGCTAATTTATTTGGACGGTAGTCCGTGGAAAGCATGGTTGAGTCCTGGAAAATTGGGCTCAAAGCTACCTGCAAAACCTCCAGAGAAGCGAATGAATATTATTATTGAAACGACACGCTATCTCAATCAAATAATGCCTCTTCTCATTGCTTTTTTGGGAAATAGTTTGTGGATAATCGCTGAATACGGTCGATTGAAAGAAAAAGAATTGGCAGCGATTGCCAAAGAAAAATTGGAGGCCGATATTAAGTTCTTAAAGTTTCAGGTTAATCCGCATTTTTTATTTAATGCGCTTAATAATATTTATTCTTTGAGTGTATTGAAATCCGAGAAGACACCAGAGAGTTTATTGTCTCTATCTCAAATGTTACGCTATATGCTTTACGAATCCGACTTCGAGAAAGTAACCCTTCAAAAAGAAATAGATTATATCCAACATTTTGTCAGTTTGCAGTTACTCAAGGATAGCAGGGGACTAAACATAGAGTTAGATACTTCGCAAGCCAACCCAGAGGTTTTGATTTCACCGCTGTTGTTTATTCCATTTCTAGAAAATGCTTTTAAACACAGCCATGTAGAGGATTTAGATACGGGTTTCATTAGAATAAACTTGCAGACTAATACCGAGAAAGTAATTCTAGAAATTACGAATAGCGTACCTCAAAAAACGATTAACAAAGATACTGTAGGAGGAATAGGGCTGGAGAATGTAAAAAATCGGTTGGAGTTATTGTATCCAGGTTCTTATGATTTGAACGTTCAAAAAAGAGAGGATACCTATTCCGTAAATTTGAGCATTGAAGTATGAAGTGTTTTATAATTGATGATGAAGAACTAGCACGTGAACTGGTAAAAGTTTATTGTGAAAAGATTCCAGAGCTAGAAATTGTTGGTGAGTTTTCAGATGCGTCGGATGCAGTTGAAGCATTAAAAACCCAAAAAGTAGATCTACTCTTGCTAGACATTCAAATGCCCGAAATGACTGGGATAGAGTTTGTGAATGGACTGAACCAAAGGCCATTAATTATATTCACGACTGCTTATAAGGAATTCGCGCTTGATGGATTCGAATTGGATGTAACAGATTATCTATTGAAACCTTTTTCGTTTGAACGCTTCGAAAAGGCTATTTCCAAAGCAAAAACGTTAGTATCCTATACCAATGAAGGATTGAAAACTGAGATAAAGCCTGAAAAAGATTACCTGGTGGTGAAATCAGAACACAAAGTGTTTCGTATTTTTTTTAACGAGATAAACTACATCCAAAGTTTGAGGGAGTACGTTGCATTTTATACAAACGAACGCAGAACAATGACTTTAGGGTCTTTAAAAAAGCTAGAGTCAGAGCTGCCTTCCGACAAATTTATTCGCGTGCATAAATCGTACATTATTGCCAGACATAGAGTAAATGCCTTGGAAGGGGGTATGCTTCAACTTGGCAAAGAGGAAATACCAATTGGCCCGAGTTATAAAGAGCGTGTGCTTAAGGAATTATTTTAAATGTTGACCTATGCAGTTCATCCAAGCCACCTTAACCTCATCATAGGACAAGTATTATAAAAACCTCCACCTAGGAGTTGACTAAAATATCCTGGGCACACCAAACAAACCTAGGAGTTTATTGACTGTTTATCATTATCATGCGCCACCGAAAAATAATTAGCTCTGTAGTTCTTTCAGAACTCCAATTCACAACTTCTAGAAGTAGCGGACCAGGAGGGCAACATGCCAATAAAGTTGAAACAAGGGTTCAGGTGCGGTTTAATGTAGAGCAATCCGAAATATTGTCGGAACCTGAGAAAGAAACCATTAGAACAGCGTTCGCTAAAAAACTGACGAAGGAAGGAGAGTTGATAGTTGCTTGCGAAGACAAAAGATCACAACTCAAGAACAAAGAAATTGCGCTTAAAAAATTGGACACCTTGTTTGAAAAAGCTTTTGAGAAACCAAAGAAAAGAAAACTAACAAGGCCAAGTAAAGGCGCCAATTTGGAACGTTTAAAAAGCAAAAAAATACGCTCCGAAAAGAAGGGCTTACGCGGTAAAGTATACCGAGACGACTAACCTAAACAAACCGCTCGTCTGTTTCCATAACAGTTCCGCAATTTTCGCACGTACGCATTTCTTCAGAACCATAGAACTCTTTAAATCGAGGTAGAAAATCTTGTTCGATATTCGTTAATGGAAAATATGTCTCGTGTAATTTGTTGTTGCAGTTGTCGCAAAACCAAAGCAATCCATCTTGCATATCAGTTCCTTTTCTTACGCGCTCAATAACTAACCCAACAGAATTTTCCGACCGCATTGGTGAGTGCGGAATTTTCGCAGGAAGTAAAAACATATCACCCTCTTTTATTGACACATCAACTGCTTTGCCTTCTTCCTGAATTCGCACATTTATATCGCCCTCTAGTTGATAGAAAAGCTCCTCGGTTTCGTTGTAATGATAATCTTTACGCGCATTCGGGCCGCCTACTATCATTACAATGTAGTCTCCTGCCTCTTTGTATAAATTTTTGTTTCCTACTGGTGGTTTTAGTATGTCACGGTTGTCTTCAATCCACTTATTTAAATTAAACGGCGCTTTCATTTTTGTCTTATTTAATGCTAAATAAAAGTAATTAAAATGACAAACAGAGCCGAAGGAACAAACCCTTTTTAGTCGTCAAATGTTATGAAAATGAAAATGGTATTTTTGCCGTCCTTCAAAAAATAACACTAAGGGGATTAATTATGAAGAATTACTTAACAATTTTAATCGCAGTATTTTCAATTCAATTGGTTTTCGGACAGCACAATCATACGTTCACAGAGCCCGATATGATGCTCAATGAGAACTTGAAAAAAGAACACCCAGAGTTAGCCGATGATATTACCAAAGCGGAAGAAGAACTTGAAAAGTTCACGGCCGAGTTTATTCAAAACAATCAGAATATCGCTTCTCGTGCGGCAGATTACGATTACATCATACCCGTTGTTTTTCACATTCTACATCAAGATGGCCCTGAAAACATTACCAATAAGGAAGTTCATGATGCCATGCGCATTTTGAACGAAGACTTCAAATTAGAAAATGCGGACCAAGCCAATACGGTTCAGGCGTTTAAAGGCATAATGGGGGATGCTCGAATTGAATTCAGGTTGGCACGAAAAGACCCTAACGGAAACCCTACAACTGGAATTGACAGAATTAATACCCCATTAACTGAAAATGCGGGTGAAAATTCAAAGCTTAATGTTTGGCCTCGAGACACATACATGAACATTTGGATAGTCAAATCAATCGCAAGTGGAGCAGCTGGATACACATTTTTACCTTCAGGGGCTCACAGAATGCCAGCCCGAGACGGAATAATATTGTTGTATAACTACTTTTCAAGTATAAGAACAGGCAACTCCAGAAGAAGTAGGGCTTTAACACATGAAGTGGGGCACTGGTTGAATTTACCTCACCCTTGGGGTGGTACAAATAATCCTGGGGTTTCACAGAATTGCAGTGATGATGACGGAGTTGGAGATACCCCAAATACCGAAGGATGGACAAGCTGTAATTTAAATGGGACAACTTGTGGTTCTCTTGATAACGTTCAAAACCACATGGATTATTCTTACTGCTCAACGATGTTTACCAAAGGGCAAGTAGCAAGAATGCAAGCTGCTGTTAATTCACGAATCGCAAATAGAGATGATTTAGTTTCAAAAACGAATAACGAGAAAGCTGGTGTTCTAGACCTAGATGAAGTGGCTATTGAAAGTGATAAAAGAGTGGTTTGCACAGGGACAGAAATAGCATTTAAGGATGCGACTATTTATGGAGGGACCACTTGGAATTGGAAGTTTGAAGGAGGAACCCCAAGTACGTCAACCTCGAAAAACCCTGTAATCAAATACAATAAAATGGGTTCATACAAAGTGACACTCACGGTTAGCAACGGTGTTGACACCAAAACAAAGGAGTTTATGCAATATGTAGTAGTTAATCGATCTGTAGGGAACTTCTTGCCATTCGAAGATGATTTTGAGGATGAAAAGGATGTAATTAATGGTGATTGGACTCCAGAAAACGAAGACAACGATTTGGTGTTTTGGAAGAAAATGCAGGGAACTGGTGCTTCAGGAACAGGATACTTAGGAATTCTGAATTATACAAATATGGCCGGAATGATAGAAGGGGTCATTAGTCCAGCTTATGATCTTAGCAATATTTTTGATGCAGAAATTAGATTTGATGTAGCAACAGCGGATAGAGATGCGTCTGTAACCGGAAACAACGGTATATTGACGATGAAGGTAAGCGCTGATTGTGGAAACACTTGGAGTGCTCGATATTCTACCTCCCTTGATTTCCTTGCTGATGGAAAGGTTCAATCGGGTAGCTTTTTCCCCTCCTCTACAAGTGATTGGAAGGCGGTTTCCATTAGGAATTTCCTACCGGCCGATTTAGTAGATAATTTGCTAATAAAATTTGAGATTGAAAACTCAAACGGAAACAATGTGTTCATTGATAACATTAATTTTTTCGGCTCATTTTCAGACACGCCGGTGTTAGAGTTTCCCGAAAACAATATGGACAGTGTTTCTTCATCAGTTCATTTAGATTGGAAATCTGTTCCTTATGCAGATTCGTATGAGTGTGAAATCGCAACGGATAACAGGTTTTCAAATGTTGTTGCTACAATTACAAATCAATATATTGATGAAAACCCAAATGGGAATGATACTCGATTTTTAGTTGAAAATTTACAAAACAACACAACCCATTATTGGAGAGTTAGAATGAACAGGGGTTCCGTAACAAGTGACTGGAGCGATGTTTGGGAGTTCACAACAAGCTCAGATGGTGTTGGTCATGAGTTTTTGGATGGAGAAGAGCTCACCACTGGCTTTGATGAAGTTGAAAAAACAAAAACGACAAGTATTAAAGTTTTTCCGAACCCGACTGCTGGAGAACTCAATATTTTAGTGCTTAATTCAGACAACGCTCAGGTTTTAATGGTAAACCTTTATGGGGCTGAAGTACTGAATCAAAGGCTGTCAGAGCCTAATGGTATCACAACACTAAATGTAGAGGAATTACCTGCCGGCTTTTATATGGTCAACGTAACTACAAATGGAAAAACGACCTCTAATAAAATTTTAATTCAGAAATAATGAATCTTGATTTAACGGGGAAAACCGCCCTAGTTTGCGGAAGTACACAAGGAATTGGACTGGCAACAGCAACTGAAATTGCGTCAATGGGAGCCACAGTCACACTCTTGGCCAGAAATGAAGACAAGCTAAAAGAGGCGCTTAAAGTTCTTCCTACTGATAACAATCAAAACCATACTTATTTGGTTGCAGACTTCAATTATCCGGACGACTTAAAGGAAGTAATTGACGGTTTTATTGGCGCTGGAAATCAATTCAATATTCTAGTAAATAACACGGGAGGTCCTGCTGGAGGATTGGCTATTGATGCGAATATTGACGAGTTTAGAATTGCGTTTAATCAACATTTGGTTTGTAACCAAGTACTTGCTCAATCAGTGGTTTCGGGAATGAAGGAATTGGGCTATGGCCGTATTATTAATGTTATTTCTACTTCCGTAAAAATTCCGTTGAATGGGTTAGGCGTTTCAAACACCATAAGAGGTGCTGTTGCTAATTGGTCTAAAACATTAGCGAACGAGTTAGGGCAGTTTAACATTACGGTAAACAATGTACTTCCGGGTGCAACCAACACTGTTCGGCTATCTTCAATTATCGAAAACAAAGCCAAGAAAACAGGCTCTGATGTTGACTCTGTAATGCAGGGAATGAAAAATCAAGTGCCTATGAAACGAGTTGCCGAGCCAGAAGAAGTGGCCAATGCTATCGCTTTTTTGAGTAGCCCTGCCGCATCGTACATCAACGGAATTAATGTTCCAGTGGATGGTGGAAGAACAGGTAGCCTTTAGTTTTAACCCAAAGTACTCAAAACCGAGAATTTCGATTTGCCAATAGTATTAGCGTTTTAATGACTAACTACCAAGGTAGCATTGTACGTTTTGCCATTTAACTGAGCATTCAATAGATATAAACCTGCTGGCAATTCAGCGGTTGGAAGTAGGAATTCATTGTTTGTTTGCGTTATACTTGAATTATCTATAACTATTTGACCTGAATTATTGAATAGGCGAATTACTGCATCATCTGCATTCTTAGCATTGATTTTCAATTTTACAGATTGGTCTGCGGGGTTAGGGAACAAAACTATTCCACCACCAATTTCAACTTCTTCACCCACAGCTAATGCATTTATATTAATAGAGAGCTCTGTAGTATCGGAGCATCCAAAACTATTGGTTTGAATGAGTACGACCTTACCGCTATTTCCGGTTCCCCATTTTACAGTAGAAATATTGTTAGCTGAAGAAATTAGGCTTCCTCCTGTAATGTCCCAAGTATATTTTGCCCCATTAATAGGGTTTACTTGATAATTGTATTTTCCATTATTCACAACATTAGATAGCCCAGTAATACTATCAACATCGCTTCCCGGCACAACTTCTACTTCTCTACGCTCAGTGGCCAAGCAACCCGAAGCTGTTACATCGTAAGACAGTTCATGAAATCCAATTCCCGCAACACCTGGGTCAAACAAAGTTCCAGTCACTCCAGTACCACTGTATGTACCACCGGATGGAGTTGAGGTTAAAATGGTCACACCGCCATTCTCACAAATAACAGTAGGCATATTCCAAACAATAGTTGGACTTTGCAATACGGTAATATTAACCGAAGTTGTTGCTTTGCATTTGTTTGGCTCATTTGCCGAATACCTTAGAGTAAATGTGCCAAGCCCAGAAATTTTTGGGTCGAAATTATTACCTACTACACCTGTACCTCTATAAGTGCCATTGGACGGAGTACCTCCTACTAAAGATATTGGATCAGAACTAACGCACAAATCAGATATTGGTGCATGGGTAACATTGGATGGAGGTTTAACATCTATAGAAACGGTGTCTTTTGCCGAACAATTATCAGAATTTGTTCCAGTAACCACGTAAACTACAGATGCAGTTCCAACTCCTTCAGGGTTGGCAATAGATGAGTTATTGAGTCCGGCGTTAGGCAACCAAGAGTAGTTAAGCGCCCCAGAAGCTAATAGCTTGAAAGTGTCACCGATACAAATATTCATATCAGGGTTTGCCTGAACAGCAGGTACTTTGGATACAATTACTCGTACCGTCTTTTCAACAGAGCATCCATTCTGATGGGCTCCAGTTACTGTATAAGTAATATTGGAGGATAATACAAGTAATGGATTTCCAACCAAGGGATTCAAAAGCCCAGTTGTTGGAGACCAGCTATAACCGTTAGCTCCAGTAGCATTAAATTGAACACTTTCTCCTTCACAGCCCCTGATTGAGTCTGAAACAGTAAGATTTGGAATTGAATCAACGTTAATCGATTGTGTGGCGGTACTCGTTCCACACGAAGATGAGGCAGTGTAAGATATAGTGTGCGTGCCTGCGCCAGCAACCGATGGGTCAAACATACCATTGGTAACACCAGGTCCGGCATACGTTCCGCCAATTGGTGAACCACCAGTGAGTGCAAAAGGAGCCGCATTCATACAAACATCACTAAGGATTGACAATGAGGCTACCGCGCCAGAATCTACACGAATTGTGGTGGTCGCAGAATCAGAGCAATTACTTCTATTAGTGAATACATACTTTACGTTGTGTGTTCCTATCCCAGCTGTGCTTGGGTCAAATGAACCAGCAGATATTCCGGGACCAGAATAATTGCCTCCGGCAGGTGTTCCATTGTTTAGTGTAATTGGAGTGCCACCTGAGCAAAAAGGACCTGCAGCAGCTAAAACAACATTGGGTTTGGCATTCACCACTAATGCAAATTGAGCACTATCGGCACAACCATTAGGCCCGGTCATTTTGTATTTAATATTACTCGACCCTGCTCCTGCTGTGACCGGATTAAACATGCCATTTGATACGCCATTTCCAGTGTAAACTCCTCCGGCAGGATTTCCATTTGAAAGAGCGAAAGTTGGGCTGTTTTCACAAACGATAGGTGCGATGCCAGCTGAAACGTTTGGCGCAGAAAGAACCGTAAGGTTTTGAGTTGCACTATCGGCACAACCGTTTGCTTGAACCTTGTATTTAATAGTATAAGTTCCACTTCCTGAAGAAGAAGGGTTAAAAGTAGTGGCAGCGACTCCGTTTACAGAGTAGGTTCCTCCAGAAGGGGTTCCACCTGAAAGAGCAAACTGAGGTTCATTTGAACACTTGTTCTGGAAATTTGAAAGTGCTGAAGTAGGTGCTGCACTAACCGTTATATAAGCAGTTTTCGTTAAGCTGTCTGTTCCATTTGCATTGGTAGCTTTTAGTTTCACAGCATACGTTCCAGGTGTTGCGTAAGAAACGCTGGGATTCGAAGCAGAAGATGTTGAAGGCGAGCCACCTGTAAATGTCCAGATTAAAGTATTTGGGCCATTTGTAGAAGAATCCGAAAAAGTGATGGACTCTCCTGAACAAATCGAAAGTTTGTTTGCGCCGAACTTTGCAACAGGTAAGCCACCAGGTGTAACCACTGGAGCCTTAAATCGTCCAGTAAAAACTCCTCTACCATGGGTTGATGCCATAATTAGAGAGTCGGAGGCACGGTATTGCAACATATCAACTCTTACGTTTGCTAAACCGTTATTTGAGGCCACCCAAACTGGACTCGATACTGAAATGTCTGAGGTAGCCCAAACGCCTAGTTCAGTTGCCACGATAACCTCTTTACGGTTCCTAGGATTAAAAAGTGCCCATCGAATAGGCATATCAGGCAAATTACCTTCTTTACTAACCCAGGTCGTTCCGCCGTTGCTGGTGTAATAAACTGAAACCCTTCCATAATTAAAAAGAGTAACCAGTAATTCGTTTTCTGAGGCGCCAACTTCTATACATGAAATGGAGCTCGCAGGAACAGTATTCGAAGCATTAATATTTGATACTATCGGCGTTGTGCTTGCGTTCGTAACTTTAAACAGTTGGCCACCAGAGTTTCCAAGAAAAAGGGTGCTAGTAGAACCACTGTATGGAGAAGCCGTAATGGCAGTAAAGCTATTTGTGCTACCTGTTATTGTTATGGTGGTATTAGTTACTGAAGCCCCAGTAAAATTAGAAAATCGATACAAACTAGAACTCGATTTATTAGTGTACAGAATATTATGCTTGTCATCATAATCACTTGGGTTAATAAAACTTCCTGTATTTAAATCGTTAATAAACCTAGTCCAGCTAAAACCACTATTAGTAGAACGGTAAATTGAATTTCTTACGTAGGACGTCGTTTGATGTGTTGGATTGCTTTGGTCAATATGGCAGAAAGCCCCATCTCCACCAGTTGCTTCTGTAGTAGCATTCATTCCTGCAGAGGAGAATCGTTGAGTTCCATTATCCTGTGACCCAGCTAGCATGGAATTAGATCCTGCAGTGGAGTGAATTGCACCTGCATAAAATTGGGTAACATTATAGCCAGAATTCCTTGCCGAGAAATTATTATTGGTCTCGGCTGTTTTTAAATTGCTACAGTAATAAACTCCTCCATCATTGCCGACAATCATTTCATTGGATTTGCCTGGTCTAAATACCAATTGATGCTGATCTGCATGAACTCTAGAGCAGGTTAAATTTCTTAAATTATTATTATTCGACCACTTAGAAATCTGTTTCCAAGTAGTGCCACCATTTGTTGACATAAACAAGTCAATCCCTCCTACAACTACCGTGTCTTTGTTTCCTGGACTTACTGCTGCAATTAAATCGTAAAAAGCTTGTCCTCGAGTAAAGTCGGTGTTAGGAATGCCGTTATCAACATCGCTTGGTTCTGTAAGGCTAGAAGAGGAACTAGAAAGCAACCAGGTAGTCCCACGATTAGTTGTTCTGATTATTTCTTCTACTTTATTCGATTTTTCCACAATTCCATATACGACGGAGCTGTCAGATGGAGCACATGCTAATTCCACTCTTTCCCCACTAGTAACTACAGTCGTTGCTGTCCAGGTTGTACCATTGTCTGAAAACAAAACGGCCCCACCACCTCTACCAAAAGCATTTGTCCTAGAGCCAACCCAAATGCGGTTATCTTTCGCGATTTCGATGTCGGCAGCAGCATATACTCCACTTGAGGTTGCGGGCATTACTTGAGTCCATGAGGTTCCTCCATTAGTAGAGCGGTACAACCCCTCCTTTGTACCGTGGAAAGTTCCTTTATATGATGCCCTCGTAACTCCAGCATATACCACTCCTGTACCCGATTCATTTCTAACAACAATATCATTCACATAGTAAAAATCTGCCGTGCCAGCAAGTTGTGTCCATGACGTTCCTCCGTTTGTGGTTTTCCATATTCCAGCCCCTCTACTGCTTGTGCCTCCGCCTCCCCAGCCTTCGCCGGTACCCACATACATAGTATTGTTAGCGACTGGATCAAACGCTATACATGTGATTGCAATATTTGCCCAAAAATCGTTTACTGCAACCCATGAAGAGGTTGATGAAGTAATATCGTTATTACACCATAAGCCACCGGTTACTCCCCCTGCCCATACTTTCTTTTTACTTGCATCATTCGGGTCAAATAATAATGCTCTTGTGCGGCCACCTACATTGTTGGGGCCTCTTTCTGTCCACTTATTTGTGGGAGAACTACCAGGAGCTGCACTAACATTTGCACTTTTTGCATGCATTGTTCTCAAAATTGGCCAAAGCCTTTCCGACATTGGCCTACCAGTTAGTGGATCTGCAGTTCTAAGAAACTCTTGCTCCCAAGCTAAATCTGGTCGGTCTTGCTTATCCATAGCTTTCATTTCTGCTTTGGATATATGCTTTCTATTATTATAAGGGTGGTTTTGAATGTATTCACCGTACTTCTCCCTATCAATTTTTTCCTCCCCATTTTCTTTAAACAAATAAGGTAAGTCCTGAGCATGCAAGTCAACGTTCAAAAGAACAATTACGACTACTAATTGGGTGAAAAGAAAGCACTTCATAATAATTATTATTTACTCATTTAACGCCCATTAAAATAGACCGTTGGTGTTTTGCGACGAACCCCAAAAATAAAGAAAATTAGCCTTTAACCCTTACAACATCTGGCTCATAACTGTCTCAAAAGAACGAATATTTTTGTGTTCAAATCGTAAAAATGAAAATAGTTCAAGTCTTGTGTCTTTTAGTCGTTTTAAATGCCTCAGCAGGCATGGCACAAGATTCAGTTTATTACGCTGTTTACACTAGTAAAGGCAAGCCGGTTGAAATAAAAACAATGATTGATGGTTTGGAGGAACAGGACATAATCCTCTTTGGTGAACTACATAACGACCAAACACTTCACAAGATTCAATTGTTGCTTGCCCAAAAGTTAAGTGAAAAAAAGCCCCTAATGATGGGGGCTGAAATGCTCGAGCGACACAATCAAAATCTTATCGACGAATATCTTCAAGGGATAATTGATACCACCCAATTGTTTAAAGAAGCCGACTTGTGGCCCAACTTTAAATCGGATTATCTTCCGCTTTTAGACCTAGCAAAAGAAAAAAACCTGCCTTTTGTTGCTAGTAATATTCCAAGAACTCTGGCTAAAATTGCAGCATTCAATTCGATAAATTATCTAGATTCAATCGCTACTGATAGCATACGACTATTGATGAACCCTTTTCCATTTGAGATGAACAATAAAGTTAAGCCGTACAAAGAACTCATCAAAAGTGATTTTGGAGCGTCTCACGGAATGGATACTAAAAAAATTGTTGCTGCTCAGGCACTGAAAGATGCTACCATGGCGCATAGTATCTGTAAAAATCTAGAAGACACGAAATTGTTTTTGCACTACAATGGTGACTTCCACTCAAAGGATTTTGGTGGAATTGTTTATTGGCTGAATCATTACACTTCAAAAAAGCTTGAAATAGGAGTAATTAGTACCGTTGAATCTGATAACCTTGAGTTTAAAAAGGATTGGAAAAAGCAAGCAGACTATATTATCGTGGTACTTAAGGACGGCCCAAAATCGTACTAGAAGAGCATTATTTTTTTACTCTAGTTGCTCGCAAAATGATTACATCCTTTTTTGGGCGATCGTAATGATTTCGCTCCGCACCAGAAATACTGTCTAATACATCAAAACCCTCCACAAGTTCTCCAAAAACAGTGTAGCCACCATCGAGATGCGGCACACCGCCTAGTGTTGTATAAGTCCTTTTTTGGTATTCGGTAAATTTAACGATAGAATCTGTGCCAAGCTGTTCCCGAACTTGCGGTTCAATGCTTCGAATTAGACTATCGTATTTCACCATCATTCTTCCACCTTGGTAGCTTTGGGCCCTGCGAAGTAATGCCTCATTTTTTGGGTCATATAAAAACCTTTTTAAAGCAGCCATCTTACGTTGCTGAATAAGGTTGTCTGTAACCCTTTTCATTTCACCATCAGTATATTTCCTGCCTTTTACGATGTAAAATTGACTGCCCGAACTGCGTTTTTCAGGGTTTACCTCATCGCTTGTTCGAGCCGCCGCAAGCGCACCATATTTATGAATAAAAGTGTCTATAATCTCTGCTTCAATGGTGTATCCAGGGCCGTTGTTACCGAGGTTTTTATTGGGCTTAGCATTTCTTGAGTCTGGGTCACCAGCTTGAATCATAAACTTCGGAATAACTCTGTGAAACAATAGCCCGTCGTAATAGCCACTATCAACAAGATTTAAAAAATTCGCCTTGTGTTTAGGGGTTTCGTTATATAGCTTTACTTTTAGAGTACCATAATTAGTCTCTAAAGCAACAATTTCTTCTTTTGAAGTTTGTTTTTTTTTTCCTGACAAAAAACAAGAGGTTAATATAATTGAAAGTAAAAACCAATAAATACCCTTCATAATTCTTTAGATTAATGCTGGAAAGTCCAACGCATCTTCAGCATTGATAATTCCTATATTTGCGAAAGTAAAATTAGAATTCTATGCAAAACTTTTACGGAAAAGTAATTTCAAATGTTGGTTTGGTAGCTGCATTAGGATTAATGGTGGCTGTTTCCCTGGAATCGTGTAAACCCCCAGTGACTCCACCTAAGGCAGAAATCACTGTTTTAGACAGCAACGGAACCGCCATATCTGAAGCTAAAATTGTCGTGTTCTGCGTTCAGCGACCTGATGTAGCCGTGGAATGTAATGTAGCAGATACCCAATTTACTGACGGTGTAGGTAAGGCTGATTTTGAATTTGAAAATCCATCTGTTTTACGTGTATTTATTGAAAAATACAATACTGTGGAACGAGATACCGGTGAAGGGCCAGATATTGGTACAATTGTGACCGGTGATACGCTGTGTGCAGAGGGTTTCATTACACTCGAAACCAGCGAAGTTACGGAAGAGACTTTCGTTTTAGGTGCTTGCGAAATAGATTAATCGTAAACTTTTTCTAGGTAATTTATTGCTGCTTCCTGAAGCAGTTTTTCTTGATCACCTCCTTTTAATTGTGGCAATTTTTTAGTGCGCGTGTAGTGAGGCCACTTGTCGTTATCGTAGCCTTCAAATTCGTAAAAACCGTAGTCGCTCAGTAATCTGCAAACTGCAATATGTAAGACCTCAAGTTTTTGCCTCTTATTGATTTTGTGTTTTACAAATCCAAGTTCTTGAAGCCCAATTATAAAAAGAATCGATTGTAAGTCTAGATCGGTTCCAAAATCGGGTGCTAGCTTATCTGTTGCACTTGCCCAGCGTTGTTTAAGATTTTCCACGAGGCAAAATTATATGGTTTTTAACCCTAAGCACTTTATAAGATACTTTCCTCTCAACTTTTTTAGCACCCTCGAAGGGTATTTTTGAAATCGTGAATACGCTAGACATAATTCTTGCTGTACCCCTTTTGTACGGACTATACAAAGGCTTTACTCGCGGTTTGATTATAGAAATTGCCAGCTTAGTCGGGTTAATTCTAGGTATTTATGGTGGAGTTCATTTTTCGCACAAAACCGCTGCAATTCTTGGTGAACACATAGACCTTACCGGAAACGCCATGCAACTCGCGGCTTTCATTGTCACTTTTTTGGTAATTCTTGGTGGAGTCTATTTCTTGGCCAAAATGCTCGAAAAGGTAGTGAACCTGGTCGCAATGAAGTTTATTAATAAACTGAGTGGTGCAGGGTTTGGACTTTTAAAAATGGGAATAATAATTAGTGTTTGTCTCATTGTAGTTGAAGCTTTAGATCAACGTTGGCAGTTCATACCCACAAGGTTGAAAGCAGAATCGTACTTATATTCTCCAACGGCATCCGTTGCACCACTCATTGTACCCATATTCAAAGATTCGGACTGGTATTCCGATTTTGAAATCAACCCCGATAGTATTTCAGCTCCGCCAATTGAGCCGTTGCTAAATAGTTTCGATTAGTTATTTCTCTATAGCCGCAACTCCAGGCAGTTCTTTACCTTCAATAAGTTCAAGCAATGCCCCACCACCAGTAGAAACATAAGACACATGTTCTTTTAATTCATATTTATTGATTGCGGCAACTGAATCTCCGCCTCCAACTAAAGAATATGCGCCGCGCTCGGTAGCCGCCACAACTGAATAAGCGATTTTTTTAGTCCCATCCTGAAAGTTATCCATCTCAAAAACACCCATTGGGCCGTTCCATAAAATGGTTTTAGACACTTCTATACACTTCGCATAATGGGTTATTGCAGTTTCACCAATATCCAGTCCCATCCAACCAGTTGGGATTTCGGAAGATGGTACCGTTTTTTTATTGGCATCATTGCTAAACGCATCAGCAATAACAGAATCCTCTGGAATTAGAATACGAACACCTTTTGCTTCGGCTGAATCCAAAATGGCTTTTGCCTCTTTTACGTAATCTTCCTCAATCAACGAATTACCAACTTCGCCACCCATGGCCTTCACGAAAGTGTATGACATTCCACCACCGATAATTAGATTATCTAACTTTTCCATTAAGTTTTGAATGATAGAGATTTTGCTTGAAACCTTTGCTCCACCAATGATTGCGGTAAATGGTTTTGAAGGACTAAGCATCACTTTTCTTACGCTTTCTAATTCTTTTTGCATCAATAAACCAAAGCAACTGGAGCCTATAAAATTATTGGCGATAACTGCAGTACTAGCATGCGCTCTATGAGCAGTACCAAAGGCGTCATTTACATAAATGTCACCATGCCCAGCCAGCTTATCAGCAAACTTAATTTCGCCTTTTTTTTCTTCTTCGTAAAAGCGAAGATTATCTAATAGAACAACTGAACCAGCCGCTAAATTCTTAGTAATTTCAATTGCATTAGCACCTATGCAGTCGCCACCAAATTCAACTTTTTTACCAATTAATTCTTCAAGTTTATACACGATGTGTTCTAACGAAAACGACGCATCAAATCCACCTTTTGGTCTTCCGAGGTGAGACATCAAAACCACCGAACCCCCATTGTCTAACACATAATTAATTGTTGGAAGAGCCGCTTCAATACGAGTGGCGTCGGTTACTTTTTTGTTCGAATCGAGAGGAACATTAAAGTCAACTCTAATTAATGCTCTTTTATTCTCAAAGGAAAAATCGTGTAAAGTTTTCATCGTCGTTTTTAGTATGAATTACACAAAGATAATTTCGGAATTTAATCGTCGGCTATATACCACCCGAAATTTGGCTTTTTCTACCTTTGAGCCAGATGAATTTAGAGCAGGTTTACGGAAACGATAAGGTTAAAGCACATTTATTAGATGCGCTAAAAAATGGTCGAATTCCGCATGCTCAATTGTTTTGCGGGCCAGAAGGTAGTGGTACATTGCCAATGGCGATTGCGTATGTAAAGACCATTATTCAGCATATCAAAAACGGAAAATGGCAAGATCAACCAGATACAACCGGCGATATAAAGCTTGAAAAATTGGCTCACCCAGATGTTCATTTTTCTTTTCCTGTAAATAAAACGGAATCGATAAAAGGGGATAAACTCAAAAGCGATGATTTTTTGCATTTGTGGCGAGAAGCGGTTTTGGAAATGCCGTACATGAATATCAATGCATGGAACCACCACATTGGGTTACTTAATGCTCAGGGAGGAATTTCGGTGGCGGAGAGTTCTGCCATTATGAAAAAACTAAGCCTTAAGCCATTTGAAAGCGAATATAAGTTTATGCTGATTTGGATGGCAGAACGCATTAATCAATCGGCTGCAAACAAATTGCTGAAATTGCTTGAAGAGCCACCTGAAAAGACCATTTTCATTTTAATGGCGCAAAGTACTGAGCGCATTTTACCAACAATTTTGTCTAGATGTCAATTGGTGCAGTTTTCTCCAATTGACAAGGCTTCGATGAAAGAAGCTTTAGCTAGCGATAATGAGTTAACTGACCAACAATTACACACGATAATTCACCTTAGCGAAGGCAATCTCAATAAAGCATTCGAGTTAATTCGGCACGATAAGCAGATAGAGTTTAACCACGATAATTTTGCCGTTTGGATGCGGATGTGCTTTAAAAAAGACATGGCTGGAATTTTTAAGTGGGTGGATAAAATTAGTCGTGAAAATCGCGAAAATTTGAGACTTTTTTTGAATTATGGATTGCACGTTTTTAGAGAGAGTCTCATTATGAATTTTGGCGGTCCAGAGTTGCAATTGATTGATGAAAGTGAGAATGGATTCATTGAAAAATTCTCAAAGTACATTACGGCATCCAACTGTCAGGAATTCGTTGGTGCATTTGAAGAGGCTAGCCACGACATCGGAAGAAACTGTAACCCCAAGATTGTTTTGATGGACGTTTCGCTCATAATCTTAACTAAGATTCATCCGAAAAAATAGCCGAGAATCGCATCGTGATTTGAATAACTTTGTGAAAATTGTAGAACCCTAGTTGTTGGTCGCTTACAACGATTAACGCTCAATATATATACTAATCATGGCGTGTGGAAGTTGCTCTGGAGGAGCATGCGGTAGTTCGGGTGGTGTACCTGCTGGTTGTGGAAACAACGGAAATTGTAGCTCAGGTGGTTGCGGAAAATTAGACGTTTTTGACTGGTTGGCCGGTATGGAATCTAGCGCCGTTAATTCTGTTCCGTTGGTTGAAGTTCGTTTCAAAAACACTCGAAAAGAATATTATCGATACGGTACAAGTATAACCCCTGCCGTTGGCGATGCCATAGTTGTAGAAGCTTCTCATGGTGTTGATGTTGGCGCAGTTACTCTAACTGGAGAATTGGTTAGGGTTCAATTGCAACGAAAAAATCCCAAGGCAAGCATTAATAGTGTGAGTAGGGTAATTAGAATTGCTACTCAAGAAGACATTGATACATGGCAAGCTGCTCAGAAACGAGAAGACGAAACCATGGTAAAGGCGCGGAAAGCGGCGGCCGAGTTAAAACTAGATATGAAAATATCTGATGTTGAGTATCAGGGAGACGGCACTAAAGCTATTTTTTATTACACCTCTGAAGGGCGTGTTGATTTTCGCGAATTGATTAAAAAGTTTGCCGGAACCTTTAAAGTTCGGGTGGAGATGAAGCAAATTGGCGCTAGGCAAGAAGCAGGGCGTGTTGGTGGAATAGGAAGTTGTGGTCGAGAGCTGTGTTGCTCAACTTGGTTAACTGATTTTAGGTCAGTATCTACCTCTGCGGCTCGTTATCAGCAATTGTCTATTAATCCTATTAAGCTTGCAGGCCAGTGCGGTAAACTGAAGTGCTGTCTGAATTATGAGTTGGATTCCTATTTAGATGCACTCAAAGAATTTCCGGAAGGTGACATTAAGTTGAAAACCAAAAAGGGCATTGCTTTCCTTCAAAAAACAGATATTTTCAAAAAAACGCTTTGGTTTAACACGAAAGAAGAGCCGGCAGTTTTTCACCCTCTGAAATTAGAAACGGTGAAAGAGATTTTGGAGATGAATAAGAAAAATAAGTTTCCAGAAAGCTTGAAACAATACGCGTTTATTGATTCTCCTGTTGAAGAGTTGCCCGATTATGAAAATGTAGTAGGACAAGACGATTTAAATCGGTTCAATAAGGACAAACGAAAGAACAACAATCGAAATCGTAACAAGAAAAAAGGAAATAGACCCCAGAATAAATCGAACGGAAACAACCCAGATCAAAAAGGAAGTAACGGTCAGAAGCAAAGCGGGCAAAAGAAAAAACAGAACCCGCAAAACAGTAGCAACAAAAACAATAATCGACCGAATAAAAATCGGAGAAATAAAGGAAAACAAACTCCATCGAACACTAACCCTAAGTCGGAATAAGTGCGCGTATTAGTTTTTTGTAGTTTGATATTTGTGTCCGTTAGTTGTGATTTTGCACGCGTTTATGAGCAAAATACGCCAGTGTCGGACGGTATTTGGGTTGAAAACGCACCACAAACTTTTGAGGTGGCGATTACCGATAAAACCAAGCACTATAATTTGTACTTCAATTTGAGAAATACTAATGAGTACAAGTACAGCAATTTGTACGTGATTTCGGAGCTTAAATTACCTTCTAAACAGGTCGAAAAAGATACGTTGCAATTCATACTTTGTGATGCGAATGGCAAATGGTTGGGCACAAATTCTGGAGCTTTGGTTACCCATCAAATCTTATTTCAACGAAATGTTCTATTCCCCGATACGGGAACGTATAGGTTTACGTTTAATCAAGCGATGCGAGATGCCAGTTTGCAAGGAATAACCGAGGTTGGTTTAAGAGTAGAAAAAGCTGAATAGACTGCAGTTACCCAAGACCGACATGCTGACCAAGATTTAAAGCTTTACCAATCGTTGACTTGTTTGTTTACCGGGAATTTTGAGAAAGTAAATACCGTTTTTTAATTCGCTTATATCAATGGTGCTAATTCCGCTTGGGGCGTCAACTGTCATTACTTGTAATCCAACAAGGTTAAAAACCTGAATGGATACGCTTTTATGTACCGAAAAGGTAAGTTCAGAATTTGCGGGGTTAGGGTAGATTGAAAACACAGGTTGGCGCTGAATCGGTTCTTTAACATTGACACTATCTCCGGCATCACAAGCAATATCTTTGTACCTATCCTCAACTGTTTCTCCATTGAAACAACGTAATCCAAAGGAGTAATCAGTAGCTATTGCGCCCCAAAACGGAAAGAAAACAGGCGTAAACCCAATCCCTTCAATAAATTCATGGCCGAAGCTCGGGCCTCCGTCAAACTTGTAAGAACGTCTGTTTTTACCGTCAATAAACAATGTGTTCACTTCTGTTATTCCAATTGTATAAGCCTCCGGACCAAACTCATCTTTTACCGGCGCATCCAAATAAAGTGAATCTCCAACATTACCACCGTAATAGAAAAATTTTACAAATTGATTAAGGTCTTTTCGGTAAATGAAGACTGTATCATTAAGTTGTGCTATATAAATATCCGTATTGATTTTTTGTGCGTTGAACCCCAGAAAGGATGTATCCAAAACACTTTCGTATTTATCATAGTTACTGAATGGTTTTCCTCTTGAGTTTTCGTAATGCCAAACAGAACCTACTGGTGCAAAGGTTTGAGCGTAACAATTAAAGCAACCAACTAGGGTAACTATACAAAGGATTAGTTGTTTTTGAAGCATAGCTAATGAATTAGATAAACTGAAACTACAACATTTTGGCTCGGTTGCCTATATTAAAAGTATGCTAGTGATTTAACGGATTGTCTATAAACGCACCAACGTTTTGCTAATGGATTTATCCTCGTTTACAATATAATACACACCAAAATCGACATCTGTTAAATCAATCTCTGTTTTTCCAGTTTCAGCATCAATAGTTTTTACAACCTCTCCATTCAAATTAATTAAGCTAAGCGATTCCGGTTGCTCCAATGTAATCCATGTCGAGTTTTGAGCAGGATTAGGATAGAGGCTAATTTCATTCGATGCGATTTCTATTATAGAAGTTGGTTTAGCTGTTGTGTCTGTGGCTTTATCCTGTTCTTTGAAGGATGAACTTGCTTGATAAATCTTATCTCCTGAGGTATCACCCCTGCCATTAGCTGCATTACCGGTAGTATAAAACTTTACATCCCCAGTTCCTTCAGCAGGTGCAGTCCATTTAAACGCCCAACTTTTACTTCCAGAGCCAGAGGTTGTTGTGGGTTTATGACTCATGTATTTTCCATTTTTTGATGTACCAGGGCCTTCTGCAATTGAGCCGAGCTCTGTACCATCATCTTTCTGAGCAGAAAATGAAAAACCAAACTTTGATGAGTTGGCTTGGGTAACGGTTACGGTCACGTTATACTCTGTTCCAGCTGTGTAGCCGGCTGCTGGAATGTCAGTTGAAATCATACTGTTGTCGGTTGTTGTTCCACCACCATGACAACCTCGATTGGTACCACAAGTTTTTCCATCGAAAGGGGAACCTGTATATCCATTGGGTGCTGGACTCTTTGAATTGGAACCAAGGCCAATAACAAAGATTCCGCTAATGGCGCAAATTCCAATTGTTCGTAAAGTGTTCCAGCCTAATTTCATAGCAGATGTGTTTTAGTGAATTACTGAAAACAAACGTACTGCAGTGCCGGTTCGGCTAGTTGTACATTTTCTTACAAATGTTGTATTTATGAAATGGTTTCCTATTCTCGGTAGATAGTTTCTAAGACAACGTCTCCCACAACTTTTAAGGTGGTCTTGTCAATTATCGAAATATCATCGGAGTGCTTGTGATGAAACGCTCCAAAATCTCCTTTATCTGGGTTGTAATGGATAATATCTATACTTGGAATTTCAGCAATTTTATTTACGTACAAATGGTCATCCGTTATTCCTCCACGGGCTTCTGTCTGAATAAAATAATCGCCATAACCAAGTTTATGAGCCAGGTACCAAACCTTGTTCACGAGTTGTGGATTGTACTGCATAGAAACTCCTTCTTTAGGAAATACAGCATCATTTGCACCTACCATATCCAGTAAGATTCCATATTTCGGTTTGGTGTAACCGGCTGTTAGGTTTTTTGCCCAATACTGAGAACCTAGACACCACGTGTCGCCGGTTTGGCTGCTCATCATAGATGAAGGCTGACCATAATCCTCAGCATCAAAGAAAATGATATCGAGGCCAACATTTGGTTTAAGGTCGGACTGGCTAATTATCCGTGCAATTTCCATTAAAACACCAACTCCAGAAGCACCGTCGTTAGCACCATCAATGGCTTCATTTTTTCTTGAATCATCTCTATCTGCAAAAGGTCTAGAGTCCCAGTGCGCCATGAGCAAAACACGATTTTTATTCGAGGTATCGTTCCGAGCAATTATGTTTTTTATCTCAATATTTTTTCCATTGAAAGTAGTGGCTTCTCCTCGCTGAATATTGGTTTCCCACCCCCAACCATTCATTTTTTCTTTGAAATAAACTACTGCTTCTGCATGAGCTTTTGACCCAGGAACACGTGGGCCAAAATCAACTTGTTCAGCAACGTATCGGAAGGCGCTATCCGCAATAAAAGTTGGTTTGTTTACGGGTGTAAATGCAGCTTGAGTAGCAGATTGGGTTGAGTTGGATTGCTTTTTTGCTTTGTTTCTTTTTTCGGGTTCTTCGGCACAACCAGAAAACAAAAGAGTAATAATGAAGAACGAGAATAACCTACTAAGCATACTAAACCGTTCCCTTTAAGTTGTCGAGCATATTATTTACCAAACCTTCAAGATTGTATTTCTCTTGCCAGCCCCAATCTGTTCTTGCAGGTTCATCATTTATCGAACGCGGCCAAGTAGAGGCTATATCTTGTCTGAAATCGGGGTTATATTCAATTGTAAAATCAGGTATTTTTTCTTGAATTGCTTTGGTTAATTGTGCAGGGTTAAAATTCATTGCAGCAATATTGTAGCAGGTTCTCAACTTTACATTTTCTGCATCTGTTTCCATAATTTCTCTTGTTGCTCTTATAGCATCTTCCATGTGCATCATGGGTAACTCCGCATCTTCTCTCAAAAAGCAATTGAAAACTTTTCCGCGTAGAGCGCTGTAAAAAATATCAACGGCATAATCCGTTGTGCCACCACCGGGCAAACTTTTCCAGCCAATTAAACCCGGGTAACGAACTCCCCGAACATCCACACCATATTTTTCAAAATAATATTTGTTCCACATTTCACCCGCCAGTTTTCCGATACCATATACGGTGTTGGGTTCTATTACAGTTTGTTGTGGTGTATTGTCTTTTGGTGTTGTTGGCCCAAAAACAGCGATTGAACTTGGCCAGAAAATCTTTTTAATATGTCCTTCTTTGGCGAGGTTTAAGACATTAAATTGTCCTTCTATCGTTAAATCCCAGCCAAATTGAGGGTGTTTTTCAGCTGTTGCGGATAGTAGCGCTGCCAGATTATAGACCTGAGTAATTCCGTTCTTTTTAACCAATTCAAAAAGGGCATTCTTATCTAAAACATCCAGTTTTTCGTACCTTCCCTCAAGCTCGACTTTATCTTTTACATCAGAGGCAATTACATTAGCATCTCCGTATGAATTTTTTAGAGTTTCGAATAGCTCCTGACCTACTTGCCCGAGCGAACCAATGATGAGTACTTTTTCTGCCATTGTTAGGATTGAACCACAAATGTATCAAAGTGTTTATTTGGGTTATCGTCAAAATTGATTTTAACCCCATGCTGGTCAGTTTTTAGTTGACTAATGTCATTTTGGCCAAAAAAAAGTCTCGATATTTTTGGGACAAATTTTTGATCTATGCCATTTTATCACAAGCTGGGAAAGTTTCCAAGTAAAAGACACACAATTTACCGTAAAGAAAACGGCGAATTGTATTCCGAAGAATTGTTTGGAACCATTGGTTTCGATGGAATGTCTTCCATTATGTATCATGTGCATAGGCCAACAATTGTGAAGGATATTGGGGCTGAAAAAGACGTGAATCCTATTGCGGCCATTTCTAAAAACGTTAGAGCACAGCGATTAAGAGGCTTTGAAGTTGACCCTACTGCCGACCAATTGGAAGCTAGAGTTCCAGTTTTATTCAACAACGACGTATCCATTCAACTGGCTTCTCCTACAAATAAAACAGAAGACTATTTCTACAAAAATGGTGATGCCGATGAGGTAATATTCGTTCATAAAGGTTCTGGGAAATTGAGAACCCAAATGGGTAATATCGATTTTAAGTATGGTGATTACTTGGTTATTCCTAGAGGAATGATTTATAAAATGGACTTCGATGGTTCGGAGAATCGCTTATTTATCACCGAATCGAATAGCCCAGTTTATACCCCAAAAAAATACAGAAATTGGTTTGGTCAACACCTTGAGCATTCGCCTTTTTGCGAACGAGATTTACGTCCACCAGCAGAACTAGAAACGCACGATGAATTAGGCGATTTTTTAGTTAAAGTAAAAAGAGAAGGCATTATTTACGACTTTACCTACGGAGCACATCCTTTTGGTGTTGTAGGATGGGACGGTTACAATTTCCCGTATGCATTTTCCATTCACGAATTTGAACCAATTACAGGAAGAGTCCATTTGCCACCACCAATTCACCAGACATTTGAAACCGATACCTTTGTTATTTGCTCATTCTGTCCAAGATTATACGATTATCACCCGCAGTCAATTCCGGCGCCGTACAACCACAGTAATATCGATTCTGATGAAGTTCTTTATTACGTAGATGGTGACTTTATGAGTAGAAATGATATTGCACCCGGTCACATTACTTTGCACCCTGCAGGAACACCTCATGGTCCGCACCCAGGCGCCGCAGAACGAAGTATTGGCAAAACAGAAACGGAAGAATTGGCTGTTATGGTGGATACCTTCAAACCGTTAAAGGTTACGGAACAAGCCATGAAAATTGCTGATAATGATTATTTTAAGTCTTGGATGTAGGCAAAGTTCAATGCTCAATGAAACAATGTTCAATGAATCAATTCTGAATGAATCCGAATTCAAATAGTGGTGTAAGAGAAAATATAGTGGTTTCCAAGTCGTTTGAATTTGCTTTGGGTATTATTGAGTTTTGCGGAGAATTAGATTCAATGAAAAAATTTGCAGTAAGTAACCAGCTTATTAGGTCAGGAACTTCAATAGGGGCCAATATACGAGAAGCACAAGGTGCCGAAAGCAAAAGAGATTTTACGCATAAAATGAGAATTTCTTTGAAGGAAGCTGAAGAAACAAATTACTGGTTATCATTGTGCAATGAGGCGATAGATTACCCAAAACCTAACCAGCTTTTAGGAAAAAGTTTAGAACTAATAAAAATTTTAAATGCAATTGTCCATTCATCAAAAACAGGCAAAGCTTGAAATTGATAATTGGAAATTTTACAATTGGAAATTGAAAAGGTATGAGTAAAGAAGTAAAATCAGTAGATTACGGATTAGAGAAAATATTTGAAGGTGCGCAGGATTTCTTACCCCTTTTAGGAACAGACTACGTTGAGTTTTATGTTGGAAACGCCAAACAGTCTGCTCACTTTTATAAAACTGCTTTCGGGTTTCAAGCCCTTGCCTACAAAGGCTTAGAGACTGGTTCAAAAGATTCAGTAAGCTACGTTTTGGTTCAAGATAAAATCAGATTGGTACTTACCACTCCATTAAATAGTTCGTCACCTATTAACGACCATATTGTAAAACATGGAGATGGCGTTAAGGTAGTTGCCTTATGGGTTGACGATGCCAGAAAGGCTTATGAAGAAACCACTTCGAGAGGTGCAAAGTCCTACTTGGAGCCAACCGTTGAAACCGACGATGACGGAGAAATCGTAAAAGCTGGAATCTATACTTATGGCGAAACGGTTCACATGTTTGTAGAACGCAAAAACTACAGTGGAACTTTCATGCCTGGTTTTAAAGAATGGAAATCGGACTACAATCCCACTCCAGTAGGTCTAAAATATATTGACCACATGGTGGGTAATGTAGGTTGGAACCAAATGGATAAGTGGGTAAAATGGTACGAAGATGTAATGGGTTTCGAGAACTTTTTGTCCTTCGATGACAAACAAATTCATACTGAGTATTCCGCTCTTATGAGTAAGGTAATGTCTAACGGAAATGGTAGAATTAAATTTCCGATTAACGAACCTGCAAAAGCTGCAAAAAAATCTCAAATAGAAGAGTACCTTGATTTCTACGAAGATTCAGGTGTTCAGCATATTGCCGTGGCAACAAATGATATTATTGGAACAGTAGCTCAATTGAAAGCACGTGGCGTTGAATTTTTACCACCTCCGCCACAAGCGTATTACGATGCAATTCCGGAAAGACTAGGTGAGCACCGAGATATGATGAAAGAAGACTTAGGTGAACTTCAAAAGCTATCTATTATGATTGATGCTGACGAAGAAGGGTACTTATTACAAATCTTCACAAAACCAGTAGAAGATAGGCCTACGCTGTTCTTCGAAATCATTCAGCGAATGGGAGCTCGTGGATTTGGTGCTGGAAACTTCAAGGCATTATTCGAGTCTATAGAAAGAGAACAAGAGAACAGAGGTACATTGTAGTGCCGTTTTTTGATACACATTTAAGTCCCCATTCCGTACTTTGGTTTGGGGATTTTTTTGAGTGTTGGTTTTGTTTGTCAATTTGAGTGAACTTCTAAGAAGTTTGTGTCGAAAATGGCAAATACATTAGACGGTCAATCTTCCGACCTCTTCGAAAACTGATACCCAACACCCCATTTAAAGTAAACGGAATTTATAGTTGAACTCGCCGTTATTTTTTCTTGCATGACTACTTTGCGATGTGTTTTTCCTTTGGAATAATATGCTAAAGTTGTAATAGCGTAGCAGAAAATTGTCTTGCTAATATGCTTTTTCAATTCCAAACCCAAAGTAAGTCCACTAGAATTCAGGGGTACAAAATTGGAACTAAATCCAGGCCCAAAGCAACTGCTATGTATCCCAAGTGTCCCTGTTCCACCTCTCCGAACAATTCCGACCGATGTTTTCATTGTATATCCTTCGTAATCTAGTACTTGTCTTAAATAACGTACTTGAATCAGGCCAAGCCATGGTTTGTGAATGGTGGCCAAGTGTTTTTCATTGGTTTTAAATGGGTCGAGCCTATTTTGAGTATCAAAGCCATCAAGACTTACTGAAATACTATGCTTCTCACCATTAAACCCAAAAGCATATTCAATAGATGAAAAATGCGACCAGCCAAAACTCCCTGCTTGTGTGAATTCATTGTAATAAAAACCCTCTCCGTCCAAATCATTGGCGTAGAGGCAGCCGAGTTTAATACTGTGATTCTGACTATTAGCTATAATTGAACTTAAAAGAAGCCCAGTTGAGAAAAAGATGGTTTGCCATTTCATAAAACAAAATTGAAAAGTACTACGCTGCAGCAATTACTTCAATGATATAAACGAGTAAAGGGTTGTTTTTAGAAATAATAGGCTCATTGGTAAGCTCAACACATCGTTAAAGTTTTCTTATGATTCAACCAGCTACAACCCAAAGCCCTTTCCTTACATTTGCCGTTCAAAATTTTTGAGGTATGAGAGAAATTGTAAAAGGTGTAGCAAGCATAGGTGAAGGCGAAAATCAAATTTTAATTTGTAAAGCAGCAAGTGATTTGAGCACGCTAAGTGCTGACGAACAAAAATTCGTGCAAGCGCAATTTGAGGCAAAAAATGATACGGTTTATCTAAATAGATTGAACAGCCATGTTTTTGTTTACCAAATCAAAGAAGACGACAACGGAAACAAAACGTTAGAAAATGCTCGGTTGGCCTCTCATGGAATTTGTAAAAAATTAAATGCCCTAAAGCAAACTTCGGTTACCGTTTCAGGTAACGGAAACTCAGCTCTGTTGTATGCTTTCACAGAAGGATTCAGTTTGAGCAACTATCAGTTCTTAAAATACTTCTCAGACGCTGATAAACGAAAAAATACAGTTAAAGACATTTCTATTGTTGGTCTTTCAGACACAGAAATCACCCATCTAAATGCGGTGATAAGCTCTACTTGCATTGCAAGAGATTTCGTAAACGAACCACTATCTTATCTTACTGCCGAGCAATACGCTCACGACATGATGGACTTGGGAGAGGAACTTGGTTTTAAAGTTGAAGTATTCAACAAATCAAAAATTCAGGCCCTAAAAATGGGCGGCCTTTTGGCAGTAAACTTAGGTTCTCCAAATCCACCCACATTTTCAATTCTAGAATGGAATCCGGAAAATGCAACTAACGAAAAGCCGTATGTTTTAGTAGGTAAAGGAGTGGTTTATGATACTGGCGGAGTAAGCCTTAAACCAACAGCAATGTCAATGGATTATATGAAATGCGACATGGGCGGCTCTGCAGCAGTTGTAGGCGCAATGGCAGCTATTGCTCAAGCAAAATTGCCTGTTAGAGTGGTTGCTCTAATTCCAGCAACGGAAAACAGACCGGGCGGAAACGCTTATGTTCCTGGGGATGTAATTGAAATGCACAACGGAATGAAAGTCGAGGTGTTGAACACTGATGCTGAAGGCCGAATGATTATGGCTGATGCGCTTTCTTACGCAAGAAATTACGACCCTGAACTAGTAATGGATTTGGCCACATTAACCGGTTCTGCGGCAAGAGCAATTGGCGATCAAGCCATGATTTCAATGGGAAATGCTCCGCAAGAAGTACACGATATATTGGTTGATGCCGGGAATAAGACGTACGAACGTTTTGCTCAATTCCCTTTTTGGGATGAATACAAAGACCAATTGAAATCTAGGGTTGCTGACATTACAAACCTTGGCGGTGCAGAAGCAGGAATGATAACTGCTGGTAAATTTTTAGAATACTTTACACAAGACACAGAAACCAAAAAAGGATACCCATACATTCACATTGATATTGCAGGGCCGGCATTCAATCACGCTGAAAAAAACTACCGTGGAATTGAAGGCACGGGAGTTGGCGTTCGATCATTATTCGAATTTTTCAAATCTGTTTCCGCTTAGACAATAACTATGCATCCAAATAAGAACACAAAACCAAATCGTAAAATCCGAGTTGGGGTTTCCATTGGAGACTATAACGGCGTGGGGCTTGAGGTAATTATCAAAACATTTTCCGATGCACGTATGATGGACATTTGCACACCAATTGTTTATGGAAATTTGAACTTGGTAAAGGCTTACAAAAAGACTTTAACCGTAAGTGATTTTAGCTTTTTTGCAATAAAGGATGCGAGTAAAGCAAATCCAAAGCGTGCGAACTTGGTAGAAGTTTGGGAAGATGACTCGAATATCGAATTTGGGGAATCTACTGCTGATGCAGGTAAAAAGTCATTTTTATCTTTAGAAGCCGCAACGAAGGATTTAGCATCAAACAAAATTGATGTGCTGGTAACTGCTCCAATCAACAAAAACAACATCCAATCGGAAGAGTTTTCATTTCCTGGGCATACCGAATACTTGGCGAATTATGCCAATGAGGATTATCCGCTGATGATTCTCACTCATGGAGATTTGAAGGTAGGTACCATTACCGGACACGTTGCTATTAAAGACGTTGCCAGTCAAATCACCGAAGAGGTAATTTTGAAAAAAATTGAAGTCTTGCACAAAACCCTTCAGCAAGATTATAGCATTGCGCATCCTAAAATTGCGGTGTTAGGTCTTAACCCACACTCTGGAGATAATGGAACAATCGGTTCTGAGGAGAAAGAAATTATTATCCCTGCTTTAAAGAAGGCAGAGAAAAAAGGTTCTTTGGTATTTGGCCCTTTTGCTGCCGATGGTTTTTTTGGCTCTCCGGGATACAAAAAGTTTGATGGCATTTTGGCCATGTATCACGACCAAGGACTAACTCCATTTAAAACAATATCATTTGATGAAGGAGTAAACTTCACAGCGGGGTTGCCAATTGTAAGAACATCACCAGACCACGGAACCGCTTATGATATTGCGGGGGAAGGAATTGCTTCGGCAAGCTCTTTCCGTAATGCTGTATTTGCAGCGATTGATATTTTTAAAAACAGAAAGGCAAATAAAGTGCTGGCAGAAAACGCTTTAGCGTAGGTTTAAAAACCTGATTTTTAAATCGTTTGTTTAAATTTTACTGTTAAGTATTTTATTACATTTGCCGCCTCATTTTTGACAGGTGTTCTATGAGAGATTTTGAACTAAAATTTTCAGGATTATCAATAGGTAAGCACCAATTCGATTATGAGTTGAATAAAACGTTCTTTGATTTTTTTCAGAATAATGGGGTTGAAGATGAGCTAATCCAAAATGGCAGCTTGGTTTTCAACGTTGATTTAGATAAAAAAGACAATTTATTAGTCTTCGATATTGATTTCAATGGAACCGTTGACGTAAGCTGTGATGTTTGCCTAGACGATTTGGAATTAACAATAACTGGCGAGTCAAGAATACTTGGTAAGTACGGAGAAGAAGACGAGTGGCAAGAAGAAGATGTACTGGTTATACCTTCAAAAGACCATAAGATAGATTTGAAGAATTTATTCTACGAACTCATCCACCTTTCTTTACCTGCCAAATTAGTGCATGAAGAAGGTAAATGTGACCCGGTAATGCTGAAAAAGCTAGAAGAATATAACAACAATGGTGATGTAGATTCAACAGAAGAAACTGACCCAAGATGGAACGCATTAAAAGACTTGTTTAAAGATAAAAATTAGAAATAATGGCACATCCTAAACGTAAGCAGAGTAAGACTAGAAGAGATAAAAGACGTACTCACTACAAAACTACTGCTCCTACTGTAGCTACTTGCCCAACAACGGGACAATCTCACCTTTACCATAGAGCACATTGGTTTGAAGGAAAATTATACTACAAAGGAAAAGTTGTCCTAGAGAAAGAAGAAGCTGAGGTATAGGAATTAGTTCTAATTTAGCACCAAAGCTAAATCACTAAATGCGCCTAGGCCTTGATACTTTCGGTGGTGACTTTGCACCCGACTCTGCTATTCTTGGAGCTATTGAAGCTCGCCAAGAGTTATCAGAAAACGTAGAAATTGTTTTAATTGGTGATGAAAGTATTAGTAGAGCAAAAATTCAATCTCAAGGAGTAAATCCTGATATTTTTCATTTCGTTCATACAACTGATCGAATTGAAATGGGAGAACATCCGGCAAAAGCATTCAAAAGTAAACCCAAGTCTTCTATTAGTCTTGGGTTTCATTATTTGAAGACGGGTGAGTTAGACGCATTTTCCAGTGCCGGCAATTCAGGTGCAATGATGGTTGGATCTATGTTCACCATTCAGGCAGTCCCCGGCGTTATTCGACCTTCGGTTACCTCCGCAATACCTTGCCCAAACGGCAGCATGAATATTTTACTTGATGTAGGTATAAATGCAGACTGCAAGCCCGATGTGTTGTACCAATTTGGAGTACTTGGTTCAATATATGCTCAACAAGTTTTTTCCATAAAAGAACCTAAAGTAGGTTTGTTGAGCATGGGCGAAGAAGAAGAGAAAGGAACTATGCAAGTTCAGGCCGCTCATCAGCTAATGAAAGACTCTCGCGATTTCAATTTTTATGGAAATGTTGAAGGAAGAGACTTATTCAGTGATGAAATTGATGTTATTGTTACCGATGGTTTTACTGGTAATGTTATGCTCAAAGAAGCCGAGGCCTTTTACGCTATGATTAAAAAGCGAGGAATCAACGATGACTTTTTCAACCGATTGAATTATGAAATTTATGGTGGTACACCTGTGCTTGGTGTGAATGGAAATGTTATTATTGGTCACGGAATTTCGAGCGCTCGCGCTATAAAAAATATGATTGTTCATTCCCTAGAGGTGTCTAATGCACAACTAGCGGAAAAAATTAAAAACGCATTTCAATAATGTCGAAAATTACAGCAGCAATTACCGCGGTTGCAGGCTACGTACCTGAAACCAAAATGACCAACAAGGATTTAGAAAAAATCGTTGACACCAACGACGAATGGATTCTTACCAGAACAGGAATTAAGGAAAGGAGAATTTTAAAGGAACCAAATACTGGAGCGTCAGATATTGCAGCACCAGCGGTTCTAGATTTATGTAAGAAAAGAGGAATTTCCCCAGAAGAAATTGACCTATTAATTGTGGGTACAGTTACAGCGGACTATAATTTTCCTAGTTGTGCTAACATAGTTGCAGATAAAATTGGTGCAAAAAACGCATGGAGTTTTGATGTAAATGCTGCTTGTTCAGGATTTATTTACAGCCTAAGTACAGGTGCCCAGTTTATTGAAACGGGTAAATACAAGAAGGTAGTCGTTGTAGGCGTTGATAAAATGTCATCCATCTTGAATTATGAGGACAGAACAACATGTATCATTTTTGGTGATGGAGGTGGAGCAGTTTTGCTTGAGCCTAATGAAGTAGGAAATGGAGTGGTCGATTTTCAATTGCATTCAGACGGTTCAGGGGTTCAACATTTACATCAACCTGCAGGAGGCTCTGTAAAACCAGCATCAGCAGAAACCGTTGCTAATAACGAACATGCAGTTTATCAAGAAGGAAAGCAAGTATTCAAATTTGCTGTTACTAACATGGCTGATGTTTCTGAAGAAGTAATGCTCAGAAACGGTTTAACTGGTGATACGCTTGATTGGTTAGTTCCACATCAAGCCAACCTCAGAATAATTGACGCAACCGCAAACAGATTGAATTTACCACCAGAAAAGGTGATGATTAATATAGAAAAATACGGAAACACAACTGCTGGAACTATTCCACTTTGCCTATGGGAATGGGAGCCTAAGCTTAAAAAAGGTGATAATATTATATTGTCTGCTTTTGGAGGTGGATTTACTTGGGGAGCAGTTTATTTAAAATGGGCTTACAATAGTTAATGAAATTTATCTTTGTTGAACAACAAAATTTGAGATATGAAAATTGAAGAAATTCAAGGACTTATAAAGTTTGTAGCAAAGTCGGGTGTTAACGAGGTAGAACTCGAAATGGACGACGTTAAGCTGGTTATTAAAACTGGTTCAAAAGAAAAGGGTGGAGTACTTGCTCCACAGGTTATACAAGCTGCAGTTCCTGCGGCACCAGCTCCAGTTGCTGCCGCACCAGCTGCACCGGCACCAGTTGCTCCTGCGCCTGCCGCACCAGCTACACCGGCAGTTGAGGAATCAAATTACATTGAAATAAAGTCACCAATGATAGGAACGTTTTACCGTTCTTCATCACCGGATAAACCTGTTTTCAAAAACGTAGGAGATGACGTAAAACCGGGTGACGTGCTTTGCATTATAGAAGCAATGAAGCTATTCAATGAAATTGAAGCTGAGGTTTCAGGTAAAATTGTTAAGGTTCTTGTAGATGATGCAACACCAGTTGAGTACGACCAACCGTTGTTTCTGATAGACCCTAGTTAATTTAAACTCCAAATACCATAGTTTATGGCAAGGAAAATAAAATCAAAGCTTTTTAATAAAATTCTGATTGCCAACCGAGGCGAAATCGCCTTGAGAATTATTCGAACCTGTAAGGAAATGGGCATCAAAACGGTTGCCGTGTATTCTCTTGCAGATAAGGATAGTCTTCCAGTTCGATTTGCTGATGAGGCAGTTTGCATTGGTCCAGCTCCGAGCACGGAGTCGTATTTAAAGATTCCAAATATTATTGCTGCTGCGGAAATTACAAACGCAGATGCAATTCACCCAGGCTACGGTTTCTTATCAGAAAACGCAAAGTTCTCTAAGATTTGTGAAGAGCACGGTATCAAGTTTATTGGTGCTGGCCCAGAGATGATTGAAGGAATGGGCGACAAGGCAAACGCTAAGAGCACCATGCTCGCAGCTGGAGTGCCATGTGTTCCAGGTTCGGAAGGTTTATTAAAAGACGGCAAACACGCAGTACAAATGGCCAAGGAAGTTGGCTTACCTGTAATGATGAAAGCTACTGCTGGTGGTGGTGGTAAAGGTATGCGTGTCGTTTGGAACGAAGAAGATGTGGAAGATGCACTTGCGGCTATTCAACGAGAAGCTGCGGCTGCTTTTGGTAACGATGGTGTTTATATGGAGAAATTCATTGAAGAACCACGTCACATTGAAATTCAAATAGCTGGTGATCAGCACGGAAATGCTTGCCACATGAGTGAGCGTGACTGTTCGATTCAAAGAAGACATCAAAAGTTAGTTGAGGAAACACCTTCACCATTTATGACACCCGCATTGCGTAAGCAGATGGGCGAGGCGGCTATTAATGCTGCAAAGGCGGTAAGCTACGAAGGTGTTGGAACGGTTGAGTTTTTAGTAGATAAGCATCGCAATTTCTACTTTATGGAAATGAATACACGTATTCAAGTAGAGCATACAATTACTGAAGAAGTAATTGGTTGGGATTTAATCAAAGAACAAATTTTGATTGCGGCGGGCGAAAAGATTTCGGGTAAAAATTACACACCGAAAATGCACGCTATTCAGTGTAGAATTAACGCCGAAGACCCTCAGAAAAACTGGATGCCATCTCCGGGAAAAATAATGGAGTATCATGAGCCGGGAGGTATAGGAATTAGAATCGATACGCACGTTTATGCAGGATACACTATTCCGCCAAACTACGACAGTATGGTTTCTAAATTAATTACAGTTGCTCAATCAAGAGAAGAAGCTATTGAAAAAATGCAGCGCGCTTTGGATGAGTATATTGTAGAAGGAGTAAAGACTACTATTCCATTTCACCAAAAGTTAATGCGTAACGAGCAGTTCCGAAAAGGTGATTTTACTACCAAGTTTTTGGAAGAATGGGATTACACTAAATAATAGTAACCGAAAAATACGCAAAAGCCGTTCTGTTGATTCAGAGCGGCTTTTTTGGTTTAAAATACGATGTAATCAATTGGGTTTATCGCATTTCCATTGTGCCATAACTCTAAATGTAAATGGGGACCCGTGCTAAGCTCTCCACTATCCCCAACGATTGCAATTGCTTCGCCAGCCTTTACTTTTTCTCCCACTTTTTTGAGCAATACAGAGTTGTGTTTATATACAGACACAAGATTGTATTTGTGTTGAACATATATTACGTGGCCTTCGTCCGAAGTCCATGTAGCAAGCGTTACCGTTCCGTCCAAAACTGATTTTACCGGTGCATCAGCATCGGCAGCTACTATATCTACACCGTAATGTTTTATACTCTGGTTAAATTCCGAGCTCAATACGCCTTCGAGGGGAGTAAAAAATAAAATATTCCGGAGTCCATCGTCCTGTCCATCACCGGTTTGAAAACTCAAATTGTACCGTTCCTCTTCTTCAACACCAGCCCGGAGAATACTGTCTTCGTACGAAGGTTCAGTAATAGATTGGTCGCCGATATTTTTAAGGGGTTCAGTAGTTATCGTATCATTTTCTACAACTCCTCCAGAAAGAATAATCTTAAGGTTGTTCAAATATTTGATGTTGCTATTTAGCTGTTGTTCCAGGCTGTCAACACGTTGAGCAGTTGAGGTTGCGATACGTTTGGTTTTTACATCAGCATAACCCGGAATAAATTCACGTAACGGAGTAAATGCAATGGCAATAATAATGAGGGACGTGAAAACGATTATTGCCACTCCACCCCACGCAAACACATTGATGGGAGAAAGAATCAATGAGAATTGCTCCTCGAAGGTGTCGTCGTTCATCAATACAAGTCTGGACTTGTGTTTGATTTTTGAGATTACCTTTTTGGAACCTTCTTTTTTATTGTTACCGTTTTTATTCCCCGCCATACTTCAAAGACAAATATCCGATTTCTACTGGTTTATTTTTGGTAGTTACTAATCATTAAATGACGTCAAATAAAATAATTTTGTCAGAATACAGTTCTACTAAGTTCTAAGCCCCTGCTAGCTTGAAAAATCGGATAATCCTTTTGGTAATAATGTGCTCCATATTAATGGGTGTACAAAGCTGTTCGCAAAAGAAAAATAATTTTCTAAACCGATTCTTCCACACCACTAACGCAAGGTGGAACGGCTACTTTAATGCCAATGAAGCCTACAAAGAAGGAAAAGAAAAGATTAAAACTGGTCATAAGGAGAATTACCGAAAACTTCTTCCGCTATACGTGTATGGAGATGAAGCGATGGCGGCATCTGTGCAAAGTGACATGGATGTCGTGATTAAAAAATGCTCACGTGTAATCGAGTACCATAGTATGGATATCAAAGGTAAGGAGCGCGTGAAGTGGATAGATGATTGTTGGATGCTAATTGGCAAGGCATATTTCTACGAAAAGAATTTTCAAGAGTGTATTCCGGTATTTAAATACGTTACCAAAAAATTTAAAGGCGAACAGAAATACGATGCTACTCTATGGCTTATTAAATCTTACATCCAGACAGAAAACTTTGACAACGCGGATGCTTTGATTCGAACTTTGGTGAACGATAATAAGGTACCCGAAGAAATTATGCCTGAAGTAAAAGCAACTATTGCTGAGTACTATTTAACTCAAGAAGAATATGCCAAAGCAATGCTTGAATTAGAAGAAGCGGTATTGATTCAGAAAGATAAAGATGTTGCAACTCGTTGGATGTTTATTCTAGCACAATTATATGCCGAACAAGGTGAGTCTATTCGAGCAAACAACACGTATTTGGCTGTGGCCAAAAGACACCCTGAATACGAAATGGAGTTTTGGGCTCAAATGAACCGAGCGTTGGCATATACTTCGGAAGATGGGAGTAGTTACGATATTAAAAAAGTGCTGCTAAAAATGCTACGGGACGATAAAAACATTGAATATCGGGATAAGCTTTATTACGCCTTAAGCAAAATATATTATCAGGAGGGAAGTGAAGACAGACAGGTTAGTGCACTAAAACTATCGGCAGAATCAAGTGTTGATGACACCTATCAAAAAGGGTTATCGTTTTTAGAATTAGCCGAAATTCATTTTAAAAGGCCAGAGTACAAACCAGCGCAAGCCTTTTATGACAGTACCGTTCAGTATATTCCTGACGATTTTCCGGATAAAGAGGAAATTGTGAACCTTAGAAATAGCCTGACTGAATTGGTAGAAAACATTCTGATTATTGAAAGACAAGATAGCTTATTGGCCTTATCCGAACTGCCAAAGGCAGAATTAGAGGCGTTTATTGAAGATGTTATTGAACAGCGACTGCAAGAGGAAGAGGAAAGAAGACGTGCGGCAGAAAATCAGTCAGAGTTTACTGATGACGGCGGTTTTCAGAATGAAATTTCAAACGAAAAAGGCAAATGGTATTTCTACAATGAAAAAACAATTTCATTGGGCAAACAAGAATTTGCGCGAACATGGGGCAGCAGGCCAAATGAAGATAATTGGAGAAGAAGTGATAAATCGAGCGTGAGCTTAGATGATATCGATTCATTTAACGAATCTGCTGTCGATAGTGTTCTATCTGGTATTTCGGACAAGTCAAAATACATGAAAGACATTCCTTTTTCACCAGAAGCTAAAACCAAGGCGAATGAAGATATAGTTGAAGCATATTACGCCCTAGGAATCATTTACAAAGAGAAAATGGATGACCCAGAACATGCTATTGGTTCATTTAGAACGTTGCTAGCAAGGTTCGACAGTTCAAAGTATCAATTAAACTGTTTGTACCAATTGTATAGAATGTATTTGGCGGATAATAGGATTGACTCCTCAAACTACTACAAAAACTATATTTTAGGAAAGTTTCCTGACTCCGATTATGCTAAAATTATTGAAGACCCAGACTATGCGAAGGAAATGGATAGCAAGAAAAAAGCAACATTAGAGGCATATAAAAAAGCGTATTACTATTACACGCGGGGTTTTTATTCTGCTTGCATACAAGAGTGTGATAAGGCTGCTAAACAAATGCCGGACAATTATTTAAGTTTGAAATTCGAGTACCTGAAAGCTTTGAGTGCTGTGAGCACACAGGATAAAGAAGATTTAATCGTTAGCCTAAAACGATTCAAGAGTACCTATCCTGGAACTGAAGAAGCTAAGGATGCGGAAGAACGAATAAGAATATTAACAACCGAAAAGAAAATTGAGCCCAAAGATTTGCCGCCGCCAGATTACAAATTTGAAAAGGATGGAAGACACATTGCAGTTATGTTGTTACCCAAGGAAGGAACTGAAATTGAAAAAATTAAAGAACGTATAGATAACTATAATAAAGCATATCATGCCGGAACAAAGCTTTCAGTCAGCGCGGTGCTTTTAGACAAACAAACCCACATGATTTCTATCAAGCAATTTTCTAATTCTACCAAGGCCATCAGCTATTTCACGGACTTTTCGAAAAACAGAACTAGCCTTAAAAAAATCAACGAAATGGAGAATGAATTCTTTGTGATTAGCTACACCAACTACGCCCTCTTTTTTAAAGATAAACGAGTCGATTCCTACTTAGATTTCTTAGAAGAGAACTATGAACTCTAAATTGTTGATAATTTTTATTTTTGCGTCTTAGAATTCAAGAAATGTTCAAAAGTTCAAAATCCATGGGGAAGCAAACAGAATTAGAAGGAACCAGAAATCATATTTCTGCAGGGACAACTATTACTGGAGATATTGAAACCACAGGTGATATACGCCTCGATGGTAAGTTAGTGGGCACCATTCAATCCAAAGGAAAGGTAGTGATTGGTGAAGGTGGTAAGCTAGAGGGAGAAATTCTTTGTACCAATGCAAACATCTCAGGTTCTGTAAAAGGAAAGGTTTCTGTTGAGGAACTTTTGTCACTTCAAGCAACTGCAAATATTCACGGGGATATAGAAACGTCGAAACTCTCAATTGAGCCAGGGGCCAACTTTACCGGTGCTTGTAGCATGGGGGCAACTATAAAAGACATTAATCAAAACACCTCAGCTAGGCAGGAAAAAACGGCTTAGTTAGCCAGTTACCCGTCATTAAGGTCACTCAACCAATGGCCGTGTTATGCTTTTGTTAATTTTTTTAAATTTATACGGTCTTACTAAAACTGTATATCTATGGAAATGCTGCACGATGCCTTAAAACTCCCTTTTCAATTTTTCTTAGAAACAGCTCAACACAATGAGTTCATGTACATCCTAATAGCGCTGATTGCCGCTTTTGGTATTTTGGGACAATGGGTGTTGTATTACAAATGTGACTTACCAGGAATTGCCTCTATCGTCCCGTTTTGGAATGTAATTACATTTTTAAAGATAATGGGAAGGCCTGCTTGGCAAGTAATCTTTTTCATTGTTCCGCCTCCAGTAATAATTTACATTGTTTACACTGGAGATACGTCGATGGCCGCAAATGTTACGCTTGTAACTATGCTAGCCGTTTTTGTTTTGTTTAGCGTCATGCTTTACATTGAACTTTGTAAATGCTTTGGTAAAAATTCGTTTGTAGATTATATTCTTGTATTGGTATTCAACGGATTGTACGTAATGTATTTAGGTATGTCGGGCGATACAGAATATTTTGGGCCGCTTTACGGTAAAAACAAACAATCCAATCAAGTTGAAAGCAAAACTGCCTAGGCACTGAAAAGTGCTTTAAGTTCCGTCGCTTTTTCGGCTTCTAATTTCCCAGCAAGAATCAAACTCAATTGACGTCTGCGCAAGGCACCGTCGTATCGGCTTTTTTCTTCTTCGCTCTCTGGAATTAACTCAGGAACGTCAATAGACATTCCGTTTTGGTCAACCGCTACAAATGTGTAAATGGCCTCATTACATTTTATTTTCTTTCCGGTTAAACGATGTTCTACATATACATCCATAAATACTTCCATAGAGGATTTGAACGCTCTTGAAACCTTAGCCTCAATGGAAACAATATCTCCCAAAGCAATAGGCTGATTGAAAGAAACGTTGTTTACAGCAGCAGTTACAACAACCCTTCCACAATGGCGGTGTGCGGCAATAGCTGAGGTAATATCCATCCAGTTCAATAATTGACCACCCATTAAATTTCCGAGTACGTTTGTGTCGTTTGGTAGTACAATTCTGCTTGATATAGCCTTTGATTCCGAAGCTGTTTTTGCCTTCATAAAAATAGTTTTTGCAAAGTTAGATCTTCTACGAATAGCTAATAAGCCGCTCGAATGAATAGCCTTATTTTTACCAAAAATTATCTGAATGTATTTTCTCTACGCCAAGGCACTGCACTTGATATTTATAGTAACCTGGTTTGCAGGACTATTTTATATCGTTCGGCTTTTTATTTACCATACCGAGGCCCAAACCAAAGAAGATGCTGAAAAGAGCATACTTTCTGATCAATTTAAAATCATGGAAAAACGACTGTGGTTTGGCATTACTTGGCCTTCCGCCATTCTAGTATTAATTACAGCGGTTTTTATGTTGTATAACCAACCCAGTTATTTGTCACTACCTTTTATGCACGTAAAGTTGACCTTTGTTCTTGGGTTATATCTCTACCACTTTTACATTCATAAATTATTTAATCAATTGCAGCAAAATCACTTTAAACTTACAAGTGGAAAACTTCGAATCTTCAATGAATTGGCTACTATATTTCTTGTTGCCATTGTATTTATAATCATTCTTCGCGACCAAATCAGTTGGGTTTGGGGAGTAATCGGAATTTTTGGATTTGCATTTTTATTATGGGGAGCTATAGTACTTTACAAGCGAAGCCGAACTAAAAACCAATAGCACCAACGTTTTATCGAATTTCATCGTCTATCTTATTGTAAGATTATGACGTCACAATTTCCATCTGTTTTTGTTGATTAAATTTCCGTGAGTCACACGATATTGGGGTGAAGGTAAATTCGTATCATTCAAGCAGTTATATTTGTGGGAAATCTCAATTTGAGTGGAAGTAAATCAAGACATAATAGATGGCTGCATTGCCAATAAACGTAAGGCTCAGTTTGCGCTTTACAAGCAATGTTACAGTATTTTATTGAGTGTATGTTTACGGTACGAAAACAATAAGGAAGATGCGGAGTTTTTATTGAATCAGGGCTTCCTTAAAATTGTAACAAAACTCAATTCATTCAAAGGTGACCGGCCTTTTGAGGCGTGGATTCGTCGTATTATGATCAACACAATCATAGACGATTACAGAAAGTATTCTAAAGAGAAAAGCATTATCCAATTTAAGGACATTCAGCATGACGGAACTGAAAACGAATGGGTAGAATACAATGCTGCCGATTTAGATTTTGAGGCGGAAGAATTACTAGGTTTTATCAATAAACTACCTACCGAAAGCAAAAAAGTATTTGTGTTGTACGCTGTTGACGGATACGCACACAAAGAAATTGCTGAGATGCTCAATATCTCGGATGGTACTTCGAAATGGCATGTGTCATTTGCCCGTAAGAAGTTAAGAGAACTTATTGCTCAGTCCGTCGAGCAAGAATCAAAAAGAGCAGCTGGAAGTCTATGAAAAACGAAAGTAACATAGATAAATTATTCCGTGAAGGCTTAAGTAATCCTTCGCCGCAGGTTTTTAATGAAAAGGCGTGGCAGAATATGGACGCTTTGCTCAATGAGAAACGGGCATTTTCGTGGACGAGTGCAGGTAAGTTGGCAAGTGCAGCAATATTTTTAACCACATTATTTGTGGCGAGTAATCAAGTACAAGTACCTGTTGGTGAAGGCCGTTATGCCGAAATTGGCATAAATGATACCCAAAGAATGGAAAACCAGCTTCCAAAATTTTTTGAGGCTAAAGTCTTGGTAGCTTCCAATGAAAGCGCATCTACATCAGCCATAAAGTCGTCATCAAGCAGGGTGGCTGGATTTTCAAAAAATGGCACAAAGACTTCAATTGAGGATAATGAAATTGATAGGATGCCTCCGACTGAAAATCAAAACCTGACACCAGTAATAGCTGAACAAAGCATGTCTGGTTCTTTAGATTCAGAATTGAGTGAAGAGATGCCACAAAAGGTAATCAGAACAGCTACGGAAGATGATGTTTTGGCGGCAAACCTTGACATATCCGCAATGCAACCATCACCATTAAATTTAACTAATGAGCAAGCTGCTTACGTTGGTTTCGACCCGGTTGGGCCAGCACAATTGCCAAAAATAAAACGACAGTCGCTGTCAGCTTTTGCTGGAATTACGTTAGAAAATGGTTTAGGTTCTTCCACTAACCTTTCGATTTATAATTTACTTTACACAGCTGGTTTGTACTATACCGTTGAGGTTTCTAAAAAATTCGCAATTGCTTCTGGTGTGGCCTACCGAACCAAATCAGGAAAAGGAATTGAATTAACAAGAACGCAAACCGAGTACGGATTCGGGAAATCTGTACAAACCCAAAACCTAACCCTAAACAGGTTGCACTACATAGATATACCGCTGGAGGTCCATTATAACCACAAAGGATTGCACGATATATACGCTGGTGCAAGCGCTAGTTATCTGTTGGGTGTAAACAGCACATTGGCTGAAACAAATTCAGAAAGCCTGGCTTCGGAAGAGCAAAAAACGAGTTCTACATGGAGTTATAGTGAAGGAATTAGCAAGGTGGACTTGAATGTTCGGGTTGGTTATGATTACAGTATTGGCCAGCAACTGAAAATTGGTGGAATGGTTCAATATGGCTTATCAGACATTACAAGTAATGAAACTTTTGAGGTAATTGACAACAGCAGAAACATGGAAGTTAGGGTAACTTTAAAATACACTCCATTTAGATTTAAATGAAAACGTGGTGTTACATATTCGTTGCATTGTTTGCGCTTACAGGGTGCAAAAAAGATGAATTACCAGAGAATTTTGAGGATACTCCTGAGTTTTACATTTCAGGTGAAATTGGAGGAACTATCATTGATGTTACCGCTGGAGATAACAACTATTACCTGTACAGTTCATTTGATAATGAAGAAGTTGCGGTGCCTAAATTCATAGCGGAACTCAAGACGGAAGGTTGCGAAAAAAACTGCCCAGAATCGTTTACATTGATTTTTACAAACGAAAATGAAACTCCTGAAGGATTGTCGGGTGAACCAGCATTACGAACAGGCTCTAAACCTTTTACAAATCCTAATGCTGGAAATGAATATGAGGTCGATTTTAACCCAGAAGAATCATTTACAAGTAAGGCACTTAAAGTGGATTATTTCTGGGATTTTGGAGATGGAACTACCAGCGAAGAAAAGAGCCCAAATCATGTTTATAAAGGAAACAAAGACTTTTACGATGTAACTCTCATGGTAAAAACATCAAAGGGGTGCGATAGTGAAATTAAAAACAGAGTATTTACAAAGTCGAATCTAAAAACAGATTTTGTGATTACCCAAAATCAACAATCAATTTCACTGCAACCCGAACTTGAGGATATTGTGCCAAATAGGTATTTATGGGAATTTGAAGACGGTAGTACTTCAAGCGTACCTTTTGTAGATATTGAAACCGACCCCAGAAAAGGAATTGAGCAAGTGTGCCTTACAGTAACAGACAAAGAAGGAAGGAAATCTCAACGATGTAAAAACTTAATTCTGAAACAGGAATATACTTTTTGCGCAGCCAACTATGCTTTTGAAAGTGCGTCCAGAGTTGACCCAAATGGCGATTTACAACTAGGGACAGTATATTTGAAATATACCAATGTTATGGGCAAAGAGTTTTTCTCAATTCCAAACACAGCTGATGGAAACGAATTCGAAATTACCGAGGTGACTGACTATGAGGAAAACGAAAACGGATTTCCAACCAAAAAAATTGGGTTTACCGCCAACACAACTTTGCAATCCATTGATGGTGAGCAATTGGGAGTAAAAAACTTGGTTGGTAAAGTTGCGGTAGCCTACGAGGCCAAGTAACCTGAAGCTTCTCGAACTCTATTTAGAACCCCTTTAGCCACGTTTCTAGCTTTTTCGGCCCCTTCTTTCAGTACTTTGTCCATTTCAACTCGATTGTTCATGTAGTAATGATAACGCTCTCTTTCGTGTTGATACTTATCGAGGATTAATTCGAAAATATCGCGTTTTACATGACCGTATCCGTAACCACCAGACTCATACTTCTTTCTCAACTCATTGGTTTCATTCTCCGAAGCGAGCAACTTATATAATGCGAATGCATTACAAGTATCTGAGTCTTTCGGTTCTTCTAATGGGGTGGAGTCGGTAACAATAGAATTCACCTGCTTTTTCAGCTGCTTTTCTGGCAAAAAGATATTGATGATATTGTCGCGAGATTTGCTCATTTTATGACCATCCCTTCCAGGGATAAGCATCGTTTCTTTTTGAACCATGTCTTTTGGTAAAACCAAGGTTTCGCCCAATTGGTGGTTGAAACGGCTGGCAACATCTCTAGTAATTTCGAGGTGCTGCAATTGGTCTTTACCCACTGGAACAAAATCAACATCGTAGAGTAAAATATCGGCTGCCATCAACATAGGGTATGTAAACAGCCCGGCATTTACATCAGCCAATCGGTCAGATTTATCTTTAAAAGAATGTGCCAGCGTTAAACGCTGAAAAGGAAAAAAACAGCTTAAGTACCAAGAAAGCTCAGCCGTTTCGGGCACGTCACTTTGGCGGTAAAAAACGGTACTGTTTGTATCCAAACCAAAGGCAAGCCAAGTAGCGGCAACACTGTAGGTGTTTTCTTTTAATTCTTCACCGTTTTTTATTTGGGTAAGAGAGTGCATATCAGCAATAAACAAAAACGACTCATTTTCTGATTCGTGAGCCATATTAATTGCCGGCTGAATAGCACCTAAAATATTGCCTAAATGAGGTGTACCTGTACTTTGTATTCCAGTAAGAATTCTTGCCATGTTTTCAAATTTCACGGCAAAGGTAAAAGTTGTTTTCTCATTTGGTTCTTTATCGAAAAATGATCTGGCGAATTCTACTAAAATTTCTACTAACTTTAGTGCATGCAAAATCAACTTTCCAAATTCGACTCCTTCTTAATTATTGTCGCGTTGCTTGTCTGCAATTCGCATGAATTAATGGCTCAGTTTGCACCTGTCGGAACGGAATGGCATTATAACGAACTCACTAATTATCGGAGTTATTCATACCATAGGTGTGAGAAGGACACCATGATTCAGGGGCAAATTGCCAGTAAAATATCGCACTGGAGATTTGAAGAAAAAATTGAGGGTGATTTCGTGGGAAATACATTTTTGACTTATACGGGTGATACGGCTTTGATTTTTAGTGTTGCTGAAAACAAATTCCTTCATTTCTTTTACCCGACAAAACCAGGTCAAAAATTAATTGCTAGTGGAATGCCTGGAAGTGAAAATTTTGAAATTAGAGTAACAGATACTTCAAGAATCTACTTCGCTGGGGCAAATAGAAAAGTATGGGTAATAAGTACAGGGTCTGTCGGCGGAATTCGGTTTATTGAAGGTATTGGGTACGAGGACAAGCTTGTTCCAACTTGGGGATTTGCTTTTCCTACAGTATACCAATTCACACTTAGATGTTTTAATGAGGAACACTTTGAAAATTATCCAAATGAGTTAGCTTGCGATTCCCGGTGGATATTAAGTTCAGAAACATTTGGAACTAAAATTCAAATCATTTCTCTTTTCCCAAACCCCGCTTCAACATCAATTGCCCTTTCTATGCCCCGCTTAAATGTAGGAAGTGAAATTCAAATGTTTAATGCTCAGGGTAAATTGGTGTTTTCTAAAACGTCATACTTAGCAGAAGAATCTATCGATGTTTCAGGATTCAAATCGGGATTGTACTTCGTTAAAATCAGTTCTGATGAAGGCGGAGTTAAATCTACAAGTTTTGTAAAAGAATAAGGGAACCAGACGACAGGAAAATGCGGTCATTACAGATTAACCCTATTTTTGCCATTCATGTTGTTAGAAATCATCAAACGTCCGTTTATCGTTTTATGGAAAATATACTTTTTCATCTGGTTTCTTATCTCCATGATTTTGGTTTACCCAATATTCCTCTTTCTTTTTGGGAAAAAGAAACGCTACCGAACGGCCTTCAAACTCAAAAAAATATGGTCGTGGTTCCTGTCGTTGATTACAGGTGTGGTTCTGATACGAAAAGGAAAGGAGAACTTCCCAGAGCCTCCGTATGTTGTGGTAAGCAATCACAGTAGTTATTTTGACATTATTCTTATTTATCCTTTAGTTCCACATTACTTCACCATCATTGGTAAAGCGGAAATAATGAAGTGGCCGTTGTTCAATATCTTTTTTACAAAGGGAATGAACATACCAGTTGACCGCCGTAGCAGAACGGATGGGCATAAAGCTTACACGCGCTCAGTGGAAGAATTGAAAAAAGGTAATTCTATGGTGCTTTTTCCGGAAGGTACTATACCGGATAACGTTCCAAATATGAGAAGATTTAAAAACGGAGCTTTCAAGTTGGCCATTGAACAGCAAGTACCTATTGTACCCGTTACTTTTATTAAGAATTACAAACGATTAGAAAACGGAGGGTTCTTAAAAGCACCCGCTTCACCTGGTTTGGCTCCAGCCATTATTCACCCACCAATAGAAACCAAAGGAATGACCGAAAAGGATATTGTACCTTTGCGCGACAAAATCTTTGACATTATTGACAACGCATTACCTAAGCAATGAAAATAGATAACGACTTAATAGACAAACTTTCAGGACTTGCTAAGCTCGAATTTCAGGGCGAGGAAAAAGAGGCAATAAAAAAAGACCTTACTACCATGCTTGATTTTGTCGAAAATCTACAGTCGGTGCCAACCGAAGGTGTAGAGCCGTTAATTTACATGACCAACGAAAAAGGTCGGACAAGAGCTGACGAAAGCAAGGTGACTATCAGTAAAGAGGAAGCGCTTAAAAACGCACCTCAAAAAGACAGTTTTTACTTCAAAGTACCTAAGGTAATAAACAAAGGCTAGTAGGAATACACTACCGATTCGTCGTATCCTTGAATCCGAACAACTACTTTTCCGTTATCCGAAAGGGCTTGTAGTTTACTAATGTCAAAGCAAAATTCTTGTTCTACTGCCTGAGCAATATCGCATGGTTCACCTTTGTTTGATAGCACTAAATCTACTTGCGGAGGGAGACTTTTTTTAGCCCTGCCGTTGAATACTAGATCCAAGTCAAAACCTGCACAGGCAGCATAACCAACGCGCAGTGTTAAACAATTCTTTTTTAACGATAATGCCTTTACCTTGAGCGTAGGGTCCACTTCAGGGCTTATATCTGGTGTAACTACCAACATCTGTTTGCAAGTTCCTTTGTCTGTTTCTTGAGATGATGAACTGTTTTTACAGCCAACCAATAAGGCAATTCCTAAAACTACGGCTAATACTCTCATTCTACGATAAACTTTTTATTAATGATCATGTTTGAGCTAGTTTGTAGCTGAATAACATAAATACCTGTAGCCCAATTTTCTACATTTATTCTATTAACCGTCAAGCTCTCAGTTGGCTCAAATACAGTGACTCCTTGACTATTCAATACTTTCATAGAAGAAATATCTATTCCTTCAGTTTCCAAATTTATAACCGATTGTGCAGGGTTTGGAAACACCTTAATTTGGTTCTGATACAATTGCCCAAGGTCTTCTGTATTCAATGCTAATTGGGAGCAAGGCCAATCAATGCCTTTAAGAATTGGTGTGTGATTGCTTCCATCTAGGTGCTCGAATAAGGTATGTTCTTTGTCAGAACCCTTGTAACCAAATGCAAGGCTGAACTTTCCAAAGTAATCAGGAAAATTAGGGCTAACCCCTTTATCCGTGTCTTCTTTGCAGGCTGATGCCCCTCCAGTAAGGACGCCTATTACCAATCCTGAATCGTTAAATAATGACGACCCACTTGAACCAGGTTCTGAAACCCCTTTTCCATTTTCGGTAGAAGCCCAATATACTTCCCAATGCGTGTCTTTTTTAATGCTTGGTTCCCAAGCAGAATTCACTATGGCGGTGGTGTATGTAGATATTTTTTTAACGTCTCCTGCTGGGTGATGAATCATAACTCCGCTTCTACTTGCTTTGTCGAAATTTTGCCAGCCAGCATAGTGGTGGTCGTAAATACTACCGTCAATGTTATCTGATAGTTTCACTAAAAGATGGTCTGGTCCTCCACTTCCTTGACGTTGTGTATAGGCAACTCTTTTGCAGCCTGTTTGTGACCCAATTGCAACATCTCTTTCTCTAGGATTACTGCAGTCAGCCCCTTCATAGTTAAAGTAAAATTGCCAATCGTTATAATTATCTAAAGAAGCTTCTTGTCCTTCTACTTCTCTGCAATGGTCTGCTGTAACAACGTAAGGAGTACAGTCTTGTAAAGTGTTGTTCATAATTGTTCCCGTGCACCAACCTTCAAAGTTTTGAATCCGCATTTTTATACGTACAACAGCTTTTTGTTGTCTTCTCCAATTAGCTCCTTCGTTACAATTTGCGTTGACTTGACAATTCTCTGAGTCTCCAAAGTCCCGTGAACCAAATTCATTTTTAGGTTTCGTTAAATCTCCAAAATTGTAACCCAATTCAGAAATATTGAACCTGGGTTTAAGTGACGAAGAACGATTATAAACAGTAGTGATTTTTATTGATTCACCATCAATCATAGAAGGAACAAGTCGTTCATTCTTGACATCTTCTAAAGTAAATGGACCGTAAATCTGCGTTCCAATATGGTTACTCACATACAGTTTTGAACCAATAGGAAGAAAAACTTCGCTCATGTAAACGGTAAGCCCCTTCGCTCCAGCCGAGTGAACCTCGACAGACTCAGATTGGGTAAATTCATCTACTTCAATCGTTTTAGATTTTCCAAAATCGACTGCAATTGGAATAATTTTTCCCATGGGCATTAGCCGTTGTTTTTTTTGAGCCAAGAACTGTAATTGCAATAAATCGTCAGATTCCGGTGCTGGAATTTCTACGGTATAATCGGGTTCTAAAACCATTTCCTCGATAAATGAAGGAGAGTCGGGCATTGTCAATTGGCCCAATAATGATAGTGGAGCAAGCAGTACAGCGAATAACCGTTTTTTCATAATTTACAATTTGACTCAAAAGTACGTACATTGATTCAAAGTCATTGTTGAAAATTATATTTGCATAAAAGTTCGAGCATGGAAGGAAAAATAAATTCTGACAAGGCACCAAAAGCCGTAGGAGCGTATCCGCACGCAAGAAAAGTAGGAAACCTATTGTTCCTTTCAGGAGTTGGGCCTCGGGTTGCGAAATCCAATGAAAACGACAGTGCGGTGCCTGGGTTGAAACTGGACCATAATGGGAATTTTGAAGAATTTGACTTTGAAGCTCAAGTGCATAGTGTATTTGCGAATGTTAAAGCCGTGTTAGAGTCCTCTGGTTCTAATTGGGAGAATTTGGTTGATGTTACCGTTTTTTTGGTGGATATGAAACGAGATTTTAAAACCTTCAATAGAATTTATGCGGAGTATTTTACCGAAAATCAACCCTGTCGAACAACAGTAGCCATCAATGCGCTTCCAACGCCAATTGCTATAGAGTTAAAGTGCATTGCAACAGTCTAAGAAAACGATTATAATCGTTTAATCGCCATTATAGTGGTTATTTCCCTTTTGTGTAAAGCACACTCACAAATGGTTTGAGCTTGATTTACCTTTGGTAGGTGAACGCTAAAAAACGTCTGTATTTCCTTTGTCAACTTACTGGCTGGGGAGTGTATATACTTATCGCCTTTATTTTAAATGAAATTAGTGGTGTCCAATTGTCCAATCAACTGGTTTCTGCGCTTTCTTCCGCATTTGTATTAGGAATTTTTATTAGCCATTTGTACCGCGAAATTATTATCCGAAACGACTGGCTTAAATTGAACATTCCTAGAATGATACCTCGGTTTATTCTGGGTTCTTTGGCAATGGCTCTCCTTTTTCAGGTTGCTTACAGTCTGCTATCGACCTTTATTTTTTCGGGTAAAAAGCAATTTACAGTAGCCACTGTTTTTCAGGAGTTAGCAGGCTGGATGATACTTTTTGTGTTGTGGTCGCTAATTTATTTTTTCTACCATTTCTTCAAAAATTATAAGGCTGAAGAGATAAAAAACCTGAAGTGGGAAGCTGCTAGAAATGAAATTGAATTGAACAAGTTAAAATCACAGTTGAACCCCCATTTTATATTCAATTCGATGAATAGCATTAGAGCATTAGTAGGAGAGAATCCGAAGATTGCCAAACAAGCGATTACTCAACTTTCAAATATCTTGAGGAGTAATTTATTAATGGGAAAACAACGGCTAATTCCTTTTGGTGAAGAGTTAAAATTGGTTGATGATTATCTTGCAATTGAAGGCTACCGTTATGAAGAAAGACTCACCGTAAACTTTGATATTGCCTCGAAGACCAAAAACCAGATGGTTCCACCATTAATGATACAAACCTTGGTTGAAAATGGAATTAAACACGGCATTTCAAACTTGCCAAAAGGGGGTGTATTGAGTATAAAAGCAAAGACTATAAATAATATGCTGGAGGTTTCAATCACTAATTCGGGTCAATTCGACCCGAATAAGAAAACCGATATGGGGTTTGGGTTAGAAAATACTAAAGAACGTTTGCGACTGCTTTATGGAGGAGAAGCAAATTTTGAAATAAAAAATAAAAACGAAAACGAGGTAATTTGTACACTTATACTGCCTCAAAATACACTGAGCTATGAAAATTAAAACGGTTGTAGTAGATGATGAAAGATTAGGAAGAAAGGAACTGCTTTCTCTGATAGAACACTTTCCGAATTTGGAGGTAGTAGCAGATTTTGGTAATCCAGAAGAAGCGATAAAAGGAATTGAAGAATTGCAACCCGATTTGCTATTTCTTGACATTCAAATGCCCGGTAAAAACGGATTTGAGTTGTTAGAGGAATTGGAAAAAGTTCCACATGTAATTTTTGTTACGGCATACGACGAATTTGCAATTCAAGCATTTGAAGTAAACGCAATGGATTATGTGTTGAAGCCAGTTGAAGAAGAACGGTTTAACGTTGCTGTAAACAAAGCCATTGAGGTAATTACTGAAGAAAAGAAGCAGCTGAAAAACGCAGACGGAGAGACACTTTCTGGTAGTGACCAGGTGTTCCTAAAAGACGGAGAACGCTGTTGGTTTGTGCATTTGCGTGACGTAGAAAAGTTCGAAAGTGTAGGAAATTACGTAAAGGTGTTTTTCAACGGAAATAAACCTTTAATCCTGAAATCGCTAAACAATTTGGATAAACGCTTAAACGACAAGGAATTTTTTAGGGTGAATCGGAAATTTATCATTAATCTAAAATGGATTCAAAAAATTGAGCCTTGGTTTAACGGAGGAATGCAAGTGGAACTGAAAACTGGAGATAAAATTGAAATCTCGCGCCGGCAAGCTTCCAAGCTAAAAGAAATGATGAGTTTGTAGCAATTCAGTATTATTGACTAGTGAAAATGTCACATTGGTCAATATTACTTTCTGCGACTGCCTTGTTGTTTATTACCTCAAATTTAAACTGGTATGGAGAAAGTTGGAAGGATTTTCAGGAGTCAGACGCTAAAGGATATTACGCCTATTTGCCAGCGGTTTTTGTTTATGAAGATTTGAATTTTGGCTTTTTTGATTACATCGAAAAAGAAAAGTATTATATCGGACACCCTGCTTATGATTACCGAGAATTACATAACCACAAGTACATTAATAAATACTATTGTGGAACTGCGTTAGTCTGCAGCCCATTCTTCGTGATAGCTCATTTTGTTAGCCCATTTTTTGGATTTGAACAAGATGGCTACTCCTACTTGTATATGGTTTTTCAAACGATTGCTGCTTTGTTCTATGTTATTCTAGGCTTGTTTTTTATGCGAGGTCTTTTGCGTCAATTTAGCATTTCTGAATCGATTATCTCTATCGTTTTAGTGTCATTTTTATTTGGGTCTAATCTGTTCTATTACACCGTTGGAGAACTAGGGATGTCACACGTTTATTCTTTCGCTTGGGTTTCCGCTTTTTTGTATTATTCCAAAAGACACATTGAAAGTTCAAAAACAAGTCATTTGTTTTTGTTATCCATGTCACTTGGGTTAATTGTTTTGATAAGGCCTGTTAATGGTTTAGTGCTGTTCTTTCTTCCCTTTTTAACTAAGGACTTTAGACAATTTAAGGATTGGATAATAAAAGCCTTTCACAATTACAAATCACTAGGCCTAGCCCTTTTACTATTTAGTTCAATTGTGAGCATCCAGCTTCTTATTTATAAAATTCAAACAGGTTCATTTCTTGTTTACTCGTATAAAGAAGAAGGCTTTAATTTTTTGAGTCCGGAAATTTTCAATTTCTTGTTCAGTTATCAAAAAGGGCTGTTTGTTTACACGCCAATATTTTTTGTGGCAATGCTTGGCCTAATTGCCATATTCAAGATCAATAGATTTCGATTTTATATGGTATTAGGGGCTTTTTCAATCCTTATTTATGTTTTTTCATCTTGGTGGTGTTGGTTTTATGGTGGTAGTTTTTCCTCAAGAGTTATGGTAGAGTTTATTCCCGTTTTTGGTTTGGTTTTAGGCACTGCTTTGCAACAAAGTTCAAGAAAACTAGGAGCGACAATAATTTCCATTTTAACTGTACTAATAATCGTTTGTCAAATTCAAACCTTTCAATACCGTTATTACGAAATTCATTGGTCGGAGATGACAAAAGAGAGATACTGGGATGTTTTTTTACGTGTAGATAAGTTGATTGAAAAAACAAAAAGGCCGCAATAACTGCGGCCTTTCAATTGTAGCGAGAGAGAGATTTGAACTCTCGACCTCCGGGTTATGAATCCGACGCTCTAACCAACTGAGCTACCTCGCCGTTTGAGGGCTGCAAATATATATTTTTTGGTATTTCTAGGTCTATTCTTTTCGGCGATAAAAAAAGGCGAATTAGTGTATTTTCGCTTTTGTGAAACAGGCGCTTTATCGCAAGGAATATTTACCATTTTATGTGCTATACAGCTTGTTTTTGCTGTTGGGCGGAATATTCTTATTGTCGTATTCAAGAGAAGATTCTCACCTAATTCTGAATCAGTTTTTCTATACTCCATTTCATCATTTCTTTCAAACGATAACCTATTTAGGCGATGGGCTGATCCCGGTAGTTTTAGTTTTTATTGCGCTTTTTTCGAATTATAAAATGGCGATTCAGGTTGCATTGACCTCCATCCTTGCTGGTGGAGCTACACAATTATTAAAAAATTATGTATTTGATGAAGTAAATCGGCCTTCGTTCCACTTCAAATACTTCTCCGAAAACTCCATTCAAACCATAGAAGGAATGGATCTTAATATACACAACAGTTTTCCATCTGGCCACACTACAACTGCTTTTGCAGTTTATGTTTCACTTTTACTCTTGGCCAGAAACACTAAACTGACTTTTGCTTTCGCTATGGTTGCTTTGTTAGCAGGATACAGTAGAGTGTATTTGTCTGAGCATTTTTTCATTGATATATATGCAGGCTCTTTAATGGGAACTTTTTGGGCATTGGTTGTTTTTGCGTTTTTGAACATCAATGAAAAGAGCTGGTTTTCTAAAAGCTTATTGAGAAGATGAGACGGTTTGAGGAACTATCCTATTGGCAAAGCGTCGGCCTTATCGGGCTAGTGACCTTGGTTGTTTTTGCCAGTTTCAATGGACAAAGTCACCTTTTCGATTGGGATGAAATAAATTTTGCGGAAGCGGCTCGCGAAATGATTATTACGGGTAATTATTCCGTGGTTCAAATCAATTACGAACCATTTTGGGAAAAGCCACCTTTGTTTTTTTGGCTGCAAGTAATTGCAATGAAATTATTTGGAATCAACGAATTTTCCGCAAGATTTCCGAATGCAATTGCTGGTGTAATAACGGCAATTCTTCTATTCTCTATTGGTCGAAAAAATTTCAGTAATACGTTTGGCTGGATTTGGGCCTTCGCTTATAGCACTTCATTGTTACCCTTGATGTATTTTAAGAGTGGCATAATCGACCCATGGTTCAACCTCTTTATATTCTTCGGAGTTTATTCCACTTGGAATTCGTTATCGTCGGACGGAAGCAGTAGAATAAAATGGGCACTCCTCGCCGGGACTTCCATCGGACTGGGCATTATGACCAAAGGCCCCGTTGCATTATTAGTACTTTTAATGGTTTATGGGGTTTTTCTGCTCTGGAAAAAGTTCAAAGTGGCCATAACCCTAAAGCAAATACTAGCCTTTCTTACCAGTTTAATATTCATCGGTGGGCTATGGTTTTTTGTAGAATGGGTATATGGCCGGGGTTATATTATTCAAGATTTTATAGAATACCAAATTCGACTTTTGCAGACTCAAGACGCTGGTCATGGTGGGCCGTTTTACTACCATTTTGTAGTGTTGTTGATCGGGTGTTTCCCTATGTCAATATTTGCTTTGGGAGGGTTCAAAAACAATCAAAAAACTGATGCATTAATTGATTTTCACAAAATTCAATTACTGCTATTGGTTCTTGTGTTGCTGCTTTTTTCGGCCGTTAATACCAAAATCATTCATTACTCTAGTCTTTGTTATTTTCCACTTAGCTTTTTTGCTGCAAACTTTTTGTCCCGAAAGTTTGAGGTTGAAAGTACCACAGACACGCTCCAGAAAATTGGAATTGGAGTAATTGGTGGAGTTTTGTTGGTTGCTTTTTTCACGCTGCCTTATTTAGGTAACAATATTGAACTATTGAGGAATGCCACTTGGATTGATGATGACTTTGCTAAGGCTAATTTCATGGCTGAAAACTCCTGGGGAGTAGTTGATTTTATACTTCCGTTGATATTTGCAATGGGTTTGGCGCTGTTCTTTTTTCAGAAATCCTTTAAAAATTACCTCAGTCTAATGTCGTTAAGTGGGGTTTCGTTTCTAATCATACTTGTAGCCTTTGTACCCAAGATTGAAGCTTATACACAACGTGCTGCTATTGAGTTTTACGAATCGAAACAAGGAGAAGATTGTTACGTGGTTCCTGTTCGCTTTAAAAGTTACGCGCATTTGTTTTATACCGACAAAAAGAAACCCACAAATGCTCAACATTCCGATTATGAATGGTTGATAAATGGTGAAACAGACAAGCCGGTTTATTGTGTCCTAAAAATTACATCTGCTGAAGAGTTTGCAGAAAAAAACACTCACTTTTCGCTATTGTACAGTAAGAATGGTTTTGCTTTCTTTGAAAAATCAATGCAAGACTAATTTTCTTGTGAGAATGGCTTTAATCCACTGCCATCCAGTAATAATTAAAAACAATTAATATGAAAATTTTAAACACTTGGGTAGTACTGTTTGCTTTTGTACTTACGGCGTGTAGTCCATCAAAAAAACAAAACTCAGATTCTGGTATGAAGACAGCTAAAGATAACAGCGGAAACAGTTACAGCTTTGTAGAAAACGACCCTATGAAAGTGCGTATTTACAAGCTCGAAAACGGTTTGGAATTGTACTTAAGTCAAAACACGAACGAACCTACTTTTATGTCATTTATCGCGGTAAAGGCAGGTAGTACCTATGACCCGTCAGACAATACAGGTTTGGCACATTACCTAGAGCATTTAATGTTTAAGGGCACTCCAAAATTAGGCACCGTTAATTGGGAAAAAGAGAAAGAATTGCTAGCTCAAATTGAAGAATTGTATGAGCAACATAAAAACGAACCGTCTGCCGAAGGAAAAAAGGCAATCTATAAAACCATAGATAGCCTTTCTTTTGAAGCGGCAAAGCACGCATCACCAAACGAATTTGATAAAGCGATAAGCTCTATTGGTGGCAAATACACCAACGCTTTTACCAGTAACGAAGTAACAGCATACATGAACGTAATTCCGGCCAATGAAATGGAAAAATGGGTGATGTTGGAGCGCGAACGTTTTGGGAACCTCGTATTAAGGTTATTCCATACCGAACTAGAAACCGTGTATGAAGAATTTAATCGGGGACAAGATTCCGATTCAAGAAAAGCATATTCGGCTATGATGAAGGCCTTATTTGCTGGTCATCCGTATGGCGACCAAACTACTATTGGCGAAGCGGAGCATTTGAAGAATCCATCCATGAAAAACATCAGAGCGTATAAAGAAAAATATTACGTGCCCAATAATATTGCGGTTTGTTTGAGTGGGGATGTTGATTATGAAAAAACGGTTGAGTTATTCAAAAAGCACTGGGGAGATTTAAAAGCCTCAACCGATTTAAAGCATCCAACATTTGGCAAATTGAATCCAATTCAAGCGCCGATTAAAGTTGACGTTTTTGGAACAGACAAAGAATTTGTAACCCTTGCCTACAGATTAGACGGTAAAAAATCGATGGATGCCGATTACGGCGAATTGATGGCAAATTTGCTAAGTAATGGAAAAGCCGGATTGATTGACTTGAACTTGGTACAAGAGCAAAAAATACTGGATGCGCGTGCCAGTGCCGGATTTATGAATGATTATGGTAACCTCACTATCAAAGCAACATTGCGCGAAGGTCAGTCTATGGATGAAGCGGAGCAATTGCTCGTTGGTGAAATTGAAAAGGTAAAAGCCGGTGACTTTGATGACGAAACGTTCAATGCTATCGTTAACAATTTGCGTAAGAATGAAATTCAAAGTAACGAATCTAATTGGAGAACCTATAAACTTCTTGATGCCTTTATCGGTGATATTCCTTGGGACCAACAGGTAGGTCGCTTGAATCGATTAGACACTATCTCTAAAGAAGGGTTAATTCAGTTTGCGAATGAAAAGTTCCAAAATAACTACGCGCTTATTCGTAAAAACTTAGGCGATGATACGAGTATCGTGAAGGTAGAAAAGCCAGAAATTACACCTATTGATATGAATACCGATACCGTTTCGGCATATTTGGCTGACTTTAAAGCAAAATCTTCTCCTGATTTAAAACCAGTTTTCGTAGATTTTGAAAAGGATATAAAAAGCGGAACCATTCACGGAAATGTTCCCTTTGATTACATAAAAAATGAAGACAGCGAGTTGTTCAATTTATTGTACATCATAGAAATGGGAACCAATCATGATAAGGAAGCAGCCTTGGCATTCGAGTATTTACCATTTATAGGTACATCGAAGTATAGTGCTTCAGAATTACAACAGGAACTGTATAAGCACGGTTTAGATTTTGCGGCCTACCCAGGAGCAGAGCGTACGTATGTGGTAATGGGTGGATTGAAAAAATCTACCGATAAAGGCATAGAATTACTAGAACATATTTTGGCGGATGCTAAACCTGATGCCGAAGCATATAAGAAATTTGCGGCTGGAGAATTAAAGAAAAGGGAAGATGCCAAGCACGAAAAAGGGGCCATTCAATATCGGTTTTTACCGGCGTATGCAAAATATGGGAAGCTAAACCCGAATACAAATATTATCCCTGAAGCAGAATTATTGTCCCTTGACCCAAAAGTGCTTACGGATAAAGTTGCGGCTATTACTGGTTTGGAACACCGCGTGTTTTATTACGGAAACGACGAAATGGCAGCAATTCAAACAAAGTTGGAGGCGCAACACCCAAAAATGGAAACACTTCAACCGATTCCTGCATCAATTCCTTTGGTTGAGCAAGAAACGAATGAGAACAAAATCTATTTCGTGAATAGAAAACAAGTGCAAACCGATTTGTTGTTTGTGAGTAAAGAGCAAAAATTCAACAAAGAATTAATGCCTGTTGCAAGCTGGTTTAATTCCTATTATGGGGGTGGATTGAGCTCAGTGTTTTTCCAAGAAATACGCGAAGCAAAAGGGTTGGCATACACTGCATATTGTAGATTTGACACGCCGAGCGATGCCGATAAGTCGCATTATTTTAGAGGGTATATTGGCACTCAGCCCGATAAGCTGAACATGGCATTAGAATCTGCAATGGGTCTTTTAACTGAAATGCCAGTTATCGAAAATCAGATAGAAGCAGCAAGAGAAGGCATTCTGAAGCGTATTGCCAGCGATCGAAAAATTAAAGATCAGAAGTACTTCTTCTACCTCACAAACCTTAAGCGTGGTATCAACTACGATAATAGGAAGGATGTGTACGATTACTTGCAAACAGCGAATAAGAGTAATTTGGAAGAGTTCTTTAAAAATCACATAACGGGCAATACCTATACTTACATGGTTATGGGGAATAAAGAGGATATTGACATGGAATCGCTGAAGAAATACGGTACAATTACCGAAATTTCTTTAGAGGAATTATTTGGATATTAAGTAACTGTGTTGAAAATTGAAGTTTTTGTATATATTGCACCGCAGTTGCTTGGCAGCTAAATAATTGAAAAAGAAATGGCTAAAGAAAAAATAGAGCTAGAATTTGCAGTTCGTTCCGCGCCGGGAATTTTATATAATCGGTTGGTTACACCAGGTGGGTTAGCGGAGTGGTTTGCTGACAATGTTAAGCTCAACGAAGACATATACACGTTTGTTTGGGAAGGAATGGGCGAAGACGCCAAGCTTCTCGGAAAACGAGATCACGAGTTTGTTCGCTTTCATTGGATGGATGATGATGAAGACGATACCTACTTTGAGTTTAGAATTAAAATTGATGCATTAACTGGAGATGTGGCTTTATTGGTAATCGATCATGTAGATGACGATGAGGTTGAAGAAAGCAAACAACTTTGGGAGAAACAAATCGGTAAATTGAAAATGATTTTGGGTTCATAACAACTCAATCTCGAATTGATACTAAAAAAACCTTTTTCCGTTCGTTCGGGAAAAGGTTTTGTTTTTTGAAATCATTCATACAACCGCTAGAGTCTATATTTGCCGCAGCTTGAATTCTTAAGATTGAAAAAACTACACATCTTAATTTTTAAATCGTTTACTGGTCCTTTTATCAGTACGTTTTTCATTACGTTGTTTATACTCATCATGCAGTTTTTGTGGGTGTATATCGATGAAATGGTGGGCAAAGGACTTCCATTTGAAATAATAGTGGAGCTGCTTATTTATGCCTCGGCAACGTTTGTTCCTTTGGCCCTTCCACTAGCCGTATTACTATCATCCATAATGACCTTTGGAAACCTCGGAGAGCAATACGAACTCGTAGCTTTAAAGAGTGCCGGAATGAGTCTTCTGCGAATTATGAATCCACTGATAGTATTCATGATTCTTTTGAGTTCAGGTGCATTTGTGTTTTCAAACTCTATTTGGCCAAAAGCAAATCAAAAATTTGCCTCGATATTGTATGATGTTCGGAAGAAAAAGCCAGCCTTAGATATCAAGGACAATGTTTATTATAAGGACTTAGAGGGTTTTGTAATTCGGGTTAAAAACCGAAACGAAGAAACCGAAGAACTCGAAGAAGTTTTTATTTACGACCACACGAAGAAGAAAGGAAATCGAACAATAATTAGAGCTGAACGAGGTAGAATGGACTTGACTTCTGACCAAATGGGATTGAGCTTTAATTTAGAAAATGGATTTCTGTATGAGGATATGGAAGGTGCAAAGTACCCCTTGCTTCGGCAACGATTTGATGAGAAAACCATCACATTTGATATGTCTGGTTTTAAACTGCAGCGAAGCGATGAAGAATTATTCGCGAATAACTTCCGAATGATGAATTTTCTTGAAATTATACATCAAATTGATACGGTTGAAACGCGGTATAGTAGCAGGGTCGAGCTTTTTACAAAACGGATGAATCAAGACGTGTACTTAATTGAAGATACAGTAGATTTAGCAACAGCACCAATTGATAGTAATGCGTTAGATGTAGATAATAATTGGTTTGGAAGTCTAGAGAAAACAGAAAAATTAAAATACCTGAACCTTGCGGTTAATCTTGCTAGAGCATCCAATTCTTACGCAACGGGTTCTGGCAATGACATCAATAACCGAAAACGATATATACGAAGTCATTACATAGAAGTACACCGTAAATTCACGCTTTCGATTGCCTGTTTAATTCTATTTTTTATAGGAGCTCCACTTGGAGCAATTATCAGAAAAGGAGGACTTGGGATGCCTGTCGTCATTTCAATTTTATTCTTTTTACTGTTTCACATCACATCGCTTACAGGTGAAAAAATGGCCAAAACTGGAGACATTCCTGTTTGGACAGGAATGTGGCTCTCTAGCTTTGTTCTTACACCAATAGGGGTGTTTCTAACGTATAAAGCAACTACAGATTCGTCAATACTCAATGCGGAATTCTACACGCGCTTTTTTAAGAAGTTCAAGTTTTTAATTTTTTGGAAAAAACAGAAAGATGGCAACAAAACCTAAACTACTGGTTTTGCTTTCTAGAGTCCCGTATCCGTTGGATAAGGGAGATAAGTTGCGTGCTTTTCACCAGCTTAAAGATCTTCACCTAAAATACACGGTTATTCTGTGTTGCTTAAGCACCAAAGACGTTGATCTTGAAGCTGAACGAAGGGTGAAGGAGCATTGTTCCGAGCTGTATGTTATCCGATTAGGTTACTTAGGAATATTTATTCGACTGGTTAGTGCATTATTTAGTAATAAGCCGTTTCAAGTTGCCTTTTTCCATTCGCCAAAAGCCCAAAAAGAAATAGACAAAATAATTGAGGAACATTTACCAAAACGATTTTATTGTCAGTTAGTTAGAGTTGCAGAATACGCAAAAAAGTATTCCATATTTTCCAAAACCTTAGACTATATGGATGCGTTGAGCATTGGCATGGAGCGACGGGCCAAAAAAGCTCCATTTTACCTGAAACCAATTGTTTTTGAAGAGGCGAAACGGTTAAGGAATTATGAACTTGAAATGTTCAAGTATTTCGAAAAGAAGGTCATCATCAGTGAGGCAGATAGGAAGCACTTGGCACACTCAAATTCTACAGAAATTGAGATTATTCCCAACGGGATTGACACTAATTTTTTTCAATCTAATAATGGAGAAAAGGTCACCGATATCTTGTTTACAGGTAACATGAGTTACTTGCCGAATGTTGAGTCTGCTCAATATTTGGTCAAGAATATTTTACCGAGACTTTCAAAAGATATTACGATTAAAATATGTGGCAAATCACCAAGCTATAAAGTAAAATCGTTAGCAGGAAAAAGAGTAGAAGTAACAGGCTGGGTTGAAGATATACGAGTGGCTTACGATCAATCTAAAATTTTTGTCGCTCCTTTGATGCTTGGCTCAGGACTGCAGAATAAGCTATTAGAGGCAATGGCAATGGGCATTCCGTGTATTACCACTCCTTTGGCAAATAACGCTTTAGGCGCAAAACCAGAGGCGGAGATTTTAGTTGCAAGAAATGAACAGGAATTTAAGGTGCAAATTGATCGCCTGATGTCCGACGACGGATTATACCAAAAACTTGCTGAAAAAGGATTGGAATTTGTAAAGAAAAACTATGATTGGAAAGCTTGTAATCAAGCCCTGATTGGGATTATTGAGCGTTGATCCACTCCACAATTTTATCCTTTTCCAATAAATTCATGCAGTAAAAATGCTTTTTTGGACACTTTTTGAATCCTAATTTTGAGCAAGGACGACACCTTAAATCTTCCACTTGCATGATAGTTGACCTCTCGGGGTTTTTAGGCATGTAAGGATACATTCCGAACTCAGGAATGGTATTCCCCCAAAATGACAGAATAGGTTTACCAAATGCCGCCGCAACGTGCATAAGTCCCGTGTCATTGCTGAGTACTTTATCCGCTTGTTGCACCAACGAAGCCGATTCATTAATGCTGAACTTTCCACAAGCATTAAATACGGTTTTGCCAATTTTGCTTGCAATGAGTTTTCCGTTTTCGGCATCTTCGGGGCCACCAAGTAACACAATTGGTTTAGTTACGTTACGAAGGGTTTCTACAATTTTTTCGTTCGGAAGCATTTTAGTCGCATAGGACCCCCCAATTACCCAGGCTACAAATCCATTGTGGTGGGTTTCGGGTAAAGACGCCTTGGCTACTAATTCTTCCTCTGGAATAAAGTAGTCCAACCCTTTATTATCATTAGAAACACTAAAAGAATTTAGTGTTTCCAGGTAGCGTTCTACGATATGTACGTTTGGTAATTTATGAATCTGCTTAAAATTAACGGCCAACCATTTTTCCACGTTCAGCTTCTTAAAGCTTGCATTTGGAGCCGTAAGTGATCTTTTAATTTTTAGAGACCGTAAGTTGTTGTGCAAATCAATTATGTGCGTGTAATTTTCTCGTTTCAGCTGTCCAATTAAGCCCTTCAAATCATCCTCATACGCATGAATTTTATCAAGATAAGGATTAGCCCCAACAACAGAAACGAACCCCTTTTTGGTCACTAAGTGAACTTCTGCATTTTTAATCTGAGTTTTAGCAATTCTAATAACCGGAGTGGTAAGCACAATATCGCCTATTGAGCTAAATCGAATTATTAGGATTTTAGCGGTTTTCATTCTCAATCAAAAGTAGAAGATGTAAGAAACTTGAACTTCTGTTTTATGTACTCTTTTAAAAATTCTTTGGATGACCCTACTACAACGACCGAATTGTGCGTGTATGATAATAGTCGATAAAATATAAGACATGAAAACAATCTTTAGTGTACTCACTTTTACGCTGATTCAATGCGCTTTGATAGGTCAAACCTCTATCGACCAAACATTCACGTATCAATCCGCAAGCAGATCGTATTCGATACGAGTTCCCCAAAGTTATAATGCTAGCAAGCCAATGAAACTTATGGTGGGTATGCACGGAAATGGTTGGTCAAGTTTGCAGTGGAGAAATGAGCTCATGTCATTTACCGATAGTTGCGATATGCTTTTGCTGTGCCCCGACGGTCAAGGAAATGTTCTTGATGATACAGCAATGACAACGGTTCTTATCGACTCTATGAAAAATTGGTACAACGTGGATACCAATGAGATATTTATTTGTGGATTCTCAAACGGTGGAAAAGCAGTTTATACTTACGGGTTAGATCATCCAGACTTGTATGCAGGTTATATGCCGATAGGAGCGTTTACGGATATATCTGACTTAACCTCGTCCCGAAAACTAAATGCAATTGACAAACCTTTTGCAATAGTGCATGGAGCGAATGATTTTCCTCAAACGCGTTTTTACCCTTCGCGTGATTCTCTATTGAATTATACTACAAAAATGTGCGACACCTTATTAGTAGGAGTTGGACACCAGGCCAATTTCCCAAATAACACCGAAGTGTTTATCGAACTTTTCAAGTGCTTAGAGTCTAATCTTGATACAGTTTTTAAGGTTGAAGCTGGCACAGATAGGTCGCTATGTGGAAATGACTCTATTTTCCTAGGTAATCAGATAGATATTAATGCTGGAACAGGGCCATTTAATTTTTCGTGGAGCCCAAGTATTGGACTTTCAGATTCTGTGAGTTCAAACCCAAAATGTAACGTTACCACGGACACACAATTTATTTTAAAAGTAAGAGGGGCAGACGGACGAATTGTTCGAGATACCATTTTAGTTAAAGCATTCACAATCCCATTAGTTGATGCTGGTATTGGCGACACGATTTGCCCTAATACTGCAACTCCATTAATGGCTATTGGAGCAAACAGTTACGTGTGGCAAAATGCAACAGGACTTTCTTGTACCAAATGCGCTAGCCCTTCTTTTACAACTGCAAGTAAGAGGACGCTGTACGTAACGGGTACTGACACAAACGGATGTTCGGCAACGGATAGTGTTACTTTAGATGTTTTTCCTCCTCCTGTTATAAAATCAAGTGCTGATACAACAATTTGCATAGGTGACACAGGTCAATTCCATACGTCTGGAGCGATTTCATATAGATGGTCGTCTTCTAATAACTTGACAGATTCTACGATTTCGAATCCATTTTTCTTTCCTCAAAGCTCAAGTCTTTTCGCGGTGTACGGCACCGATAGTAATAATTGCATTGGGAGTGATTTAATTTCAGTTACTGTAAGAAAACTGCCTCTGTTACTTGTTAATGACGATACTACTATCTGTAACGGTGATCCCCTGCTGATGTATGTTAGAGGGGCTAACAAAGTAAAGTGGAATGCAGTTGATTCTCTTTCGTGCGATTCATGCCAAAACACATGGTTTTATCCCACGGGCTCAGGAAAAGTAAATGTAACAGGAACGGATTTTAATGGTTGTATCTCGAGTAAAGAAATAAACATTGGAGTCCGGCCAAAATTCAATGCCAAAGCAAGTCAAGATACCTCAATTTGCGAGGGTGACACTGTATTTTTGAGAGCAAATAACGGAGTTTCGTTTAATTGGGTTCAGGGAAATATCCATTGTAAAACCTGTGCGGCTACCCATTCCCAGCCTATAATTGCTGGCCACACTACTTACATGGTAGAAATTACGGACCAGAACAAGTGTTCAGATACCGCACAAATAAAAGTAACGGTTAACGCTATACCTAGTATTACAGTATCCTCAGATACGACCATTTGCAATGGAGATACGATTTCCCTTTCAGCTAGCACTAACGGAGTTGTAAATTGGAAAACGGATAGTAGTCTTGGTGATTCGTTATCTATTACACCAAAAGTATGGCCAATAGCTCAAACTACTTATACAGTTCGTGCTGTAAGCAATTCAGGTTGCGCCAACGAAACAACAACGACAGTTAATGTACAAAGCCCAAGTGCGGACTTCTTGATTACTGGAACAGGAAGTAAAAGGATATACGATCCTACTCCCTCAACAAATTACGATAACTACACTTTTGATTACAAAAATGGAGTAGGAACATCTGGGAACGACGAATTTGAGTATTCTGAAAATGGAGAATTTGAAATTTGTTTGCGGGTAAGCACAGATTTAGGTTGTACTTCTGACCTTTGCAAGAAGGTTGAGATTTTTGGATTGGGGCTAGGTTCTAACTCTCAGATTACTGGAATAACTGTCTTTCCAAACCCTGCAAGTGATGCAGTTTTTGTGCAGTCCAAAACGGAAATCTTAGCTATCGCAGTTTTCAATTTGTTAGGTGAGAAAGTGCTGGTAAACGAAACCCAATCATCAATAAACGTTGCTAGCCTGGTATCAGGCAAGTATATACTAGAAGTAGAAACCGCAAATTCCATTAGTAGGTTTCCTTTAATCAAAGATTAGCGGGCACTTTTCTACTCCTTTCGGACTATTGTACTTGCTGCCTGATCAGTACACAAAACAAGAGTGTCGGCAATATTTACGTGCGCTGGTCTAGACAATACAAACTCTATGGTTTCTGCTACATCAAAGGCGGTAAGAGGCGTGTATCCTTGATATACTTTGGCTGCAGTTTCTTTATCGCCATGGAACCGCACTTCAGAGAATTCGGTTTCTACTAACCCAGGATCAATGCAACTGACCTTAATTCCAAATGGATTTAAATCCTTTCGGGTGCCGTCTGTAGCAGCTTTAGCAGCTGATTTGCTCGCACAATACACTGCGCCATTAGGGTAGGTTTCTCTGCCCGCTAACGAAGCAATATTTATAATGTGACCACTTTTACGTTCTACCATTTGGGGAGAAATGGCCCTAGTCATATACAGGAGCCCTTTTACATTGATGTCCATCATGTTTTCCCAATCGGCAAGGCTTCCTTTGTGAATAGGGTCTCTACCGTACGCATTTCCAGCGTTGTTTATGAGTACATCTATCTTTTTAAACTCATCCGGTAAATTTGAAACTAGATTTTCAATGAAATCGGAATCTCGGACATCAAAACACAACGTGTGAATATCGGTAAGATGGCTTAAGTTTTCTTTGAGTTCTAGAAGGCGGTCGTTGCGTCTTCCAGTTAGTATGAGTTTAAACCCAATAGCGGCTAACAATTCTGTAGTTGCCTTTCCAATACCCGAAGTTGCACCGGTTATTAATACTGTTTTCATATTCTGTAATTGTAAAGTTCGTTATCCAAAAAGCATTTTGATGTCTACGTTATCGAGGTGGTAAGCATTTATTCCAATCGATTTTGCAGATTCAATATGTTGAGGAGAATCATCAATAAAAAGCGTTTCTTCTGCAGTAAGGTTGTTTTCCCGTAGTACCACCTTAAATATTTCGGGGTCTGGTTTACGCAATCCCATTTCGTGCGAGAGATACGTTTTCTCAAATAAATGGTCTAGGCCACTTATTCCATTTTCTCGCTGAATAACAGCAGTATAATCATCATAATGAATTTTGTTGGTGTTCGATAATAAGAAGGTGCGGAATTGTTTTTTTAAGCGCTCCAAAATTGTAATTCTATGCTCAGGAATATGCAGAATTAAGGCATTCCAGGCGGTATCGATTTGTGTGTCGGTAAGCTCTTTTTGGGCCACTTCACGTATGAGATTACGAAATTCTTCAGGAGATATTTTTCCAGTTTCTATGTTGTCAAATAAGTCCGACTGACTCATTTTAGAGTATTGCTCTTTGAAATTGGGAATACCTAATTTTTCAAATGCCTGTACCGTTAAGTTGTAATCGATATCTAGGATTACACCACCAAGGTCAAAAATGATATTCTTTATGCCATTTAAATTCATGCTGCAAATAAAACAAGAATGAAAGTGTATAGTGTTGGTGGTGTGTAAAGAAAAAATAAATTTGCAGCCTCGGTTCAAGAGAGGGAGGTCTCAACTATTTTCTTTTCAAGAACAGGGCCCATAGCTCAGTTGGTTAGAGCATCTGACTCATAATCAGAGGGTCGCAGGTTCGAGCCCTGCTGGGCCCACTTAAATTGGAAAAGACTCATGCGAAGGCGTTGAGTCTTTTTTAATTTAACGGCCATGCAGAATGCGAGAAGTCTATCCCGATGAGCGAGAGCGAATATCGGGGAGCCCTGCTGGGCCCACTAAAATTGAAAAGACTCACGCGAAAGCGTTGGGTCTTTTTTATTGAGTAGCAGGGTTAGGTGAGAAACTACTCATCGAACTGCGAAACGTTTCAGCTTGCAAAGCTTTAGCATACAGCCTTGGTCATCAAGTAAATTTCAACTGCCCCCAAAACCCTTCATGTTTGACCACTTTGATATTGGATTTAACCTTTACTTGACATGCTAATCTGAGTCCATCGGTTCCTTTATGAGGCGCGAAATCTAATCTCCATTTCTCCATTTTTGTTTTCGCATGTACTTTGCCATTGATTTCTACAGCGCATGTACCGCATGAACCAAGCCCTCTGCAGTTTAAAAAGGTCGCCTTATCGTTGTGCGGGTGAATGTTGTGTTCTAATAGTACATCGCGTAAGTTCGAACCTAGAGCAACATCTATATTTTTTCCTGAATATGAAACTCTTACAGTTTTCTCCTTGTTACCCATGCTGCCTTAAACAAATGGGGGTTGAATAAGTTCATTGACTGCCTAGAGTATCCGAAAATGGTTTAACGAGATAAATGTGCTTCAGCATCTTCAAATGCTACAATCTTTCCGCTCGCTACTCCTATGGGTTTTGCGTTACTAACTTTAGATTTAACCATGGTTGAAGATGAAGAAAATTGGTTTAAGTCTTTTGTTTTTCCTGTAATCAAAACAATCTGACCGTCAGCAGTAATGGATTCAATTGGCATACCAATGGTGTTTTCTAAAGCGACTATTTCCATAATAGCATCTGCTTTTTTAGGTAGGCGTTTTAGTTCCAGGCAAACGAACATGTCCATCTTTTTACCTTTAAATTTTCTTGGTTTTGGTGCAGGAGTCGTAACCGATTTCGGCTGGAATTCCTTTGTTTGGGGGACGGGAATGTCAATTTGTTCTCCTTTCAATATTTGATTTGCTTGCGCGGTTGTAATTCGTTTTTCACTTAACATGGCCACAATAAAGGCATCGGCAATCCCTGCTTTTCGAGCTTTGTTTTTTAACTCAACTGCTTCCGACATAGTTTTTACTTTACCAATTCGGTGTTTGTATGTGTCGTTTTCTTGTATTACAAAAACTTGTTCAGATAATCCGTCGATGGGGATAGCTTCACTCGCGAATGGAGAGGACAGCAATTGAACGGAGTAGTACAGGTTTTTTGAACTCGAAGAAATTGAAGAAGAGGTCGTTTTAGTGAGTGCAGTGGAAGACTCAACCAAAGCTTTTTTTTCTTCCACAAAAACAGGCTCATCTTTCAACTCTGCTGCTTGATTATCAGCGACTTTAGATACAGAGGTGCATCCTGAATGAACTACACTAACACATTCAATAATAGTTGATTTTAAGGCATCAGTTGCCGCACTCAATGAATCTAAAGAAGGTGCAGAAGAAACTGAGATTAGTGAAGATTCACTGGCCAAATTTTTCATTTTAGCTAGAGTCGCTTTAAGTTTAGGTTCATCCCACTCCGTACAATTGCAAGAATCTGGTTTTTTGGGAACCAAAGACTCCGTAAAATCCAATTGTTGAGTTATATTTTTAAGGTCGTTCGTAACATTTTCCGCATTCCTATAATTACTGTCCCTCTTTGCTTTAAGAGTCCATTCATTCACTTTTACAATAGAATCTCGAAGTGAATTTAATTGTATCTCTAAGGTCGTTAAGTCGGCGTTGAAGCCAGTACACTGACCATAACCAACATGGACTGTTACTATTAGTAGAATTGTTGTTGTCAGTTTATGGATGTAATTACAAATCATAAGGCAGAATGAAATTTATCGCGAAATTACATTAAATGTAAGTGATTGTTCTACAAGCCCTGATACATAAGGAAGTTTATAGATAAACACCTAATAAAATTGACCTATTAGTCGAACTTGAATGAAAAAGTGCTGAGTATTCTAAAACCATTTCTTAACTAAAATGATAATTCGGTGGTTATGTCATTTTAATGTGCATTTAATACAGGGTTTAAGAAATAAAACGAAGCTTACCAAGCTCTGCCTGTGATGGCTTGTTATTTTTGCCGCCTCAAATCTGTTGAAATACAAAAATCATGAGTCAAGTTTCCATAGCAACCCTAATTGCTGACGAAAAAGTAGGGTTTACCGTCACCGTAAAAGGATGGGTAAGAACGTTTAGAAGTAATCGGTTTGTTGCGCTTAATGACGGTTCTACCATAAAAAATTTGCAATGTGTTATTGATTTTGAAAAGTATTCAGAAGCTGAAATCAAGCGCATTTCAACCGGAGCTTGTTTAAGCTTGACAGGAGAAATTGTAGAATCACAAGGTCGTGGTCAATCTATGGAAATGGTGGTTTCAAAAATGGAAATCTTAGGCGATTCTAATCCAGACGATTTTCCAATTCAACCGAAAAAACACAGCCTAGAATTTTTAAGAGAAAACGCACATTTACGATTCAGAACAAACACGTTTAGTGCAGTATTCAGAATTCGCCATGCGGTTGCTTTTGCTATTCACAAGTACTTTAACGACAATGGATATTATTACATTCATACGCCAATTATCACAGGCTCAGACGCTGAAGGTGCAGGAGAAATGTTTCGTGTAACAGGCCTTGACCCAAAAAATCCTCCGTTGAATGATGCTGGTGAGGTCAATTACAAAGAAGACTTTTTTGGAAAAGAGACTAACCTCACCGTTTCAGGTCAATTGGAAGCGGAACTAGCAGCAATGGCACTTTCTAAAGTGTACACTTTTGGGCCAACCTTTAGAGCAGAAAACTCAAATACCTCACGTCACCTTGCTGAATTTTGGATGATAGAACCAGAGGTTGCTTTTAACGATTTGTTTGACAACATGGATTTGGCAGAGGATTTCTTGAAATACGTAATTAATTACGTTTTGGAAAACTGCGCCGACGATTTAGAATTCTTGGAGAACAGAATTCTGGACGAAGAGAAAAACATGAAAGCCGAATTGCGTCAACCGTATCCGTTGAGAGAAAAATTGAAGATGGTTGCAGACCAAGGTTTTGAGCGTGTTTCTTACACCGACGCATTCAATATTCTACGCAACAGTAAGCCGAACAAAAAGAAGAAGTTCGACTACGTTCTTGACGAATGGGGAGCTGATTTGCAAAGTGAACACGAGCGTTATTTGGTTGAAAAGCACTTTGGAAAACCAGTAATCTTATACGATTATCCAGCAAGTATCAAAGCATTTTACATGCGCATGAACGATGACGGAAAAACCGTTGCGGCAATGGATATTCTATTCCCAGGGATTGGAGAAATTGTTGGCGGCTCACAACGTGAGGAACGTTTGGAAAATCTTCAACAAAAAATGAAGGAATTCAATATTCCAGAAGAGGAAATGTGGTGGTATCTTGACACTCGAAAATTTGGAACGTGCAAGCACGCGGGCTTCGGTTTAGGATTTGAACGTTTAGTGCTTTTCGTTACTGGGATGACTAACGTTAGAGATGTTATTCCTTTTCCAAGGACTCCTAAGAACGCGGAATTTTAAGAATTAAACCCGAATAAGCCTTTGTTGGCTTCTGTGTTTTTACTGAGTTCTTCAATGGTGAGTTTTTCAAACAACTCGGTCATTTGAGCGCGAATAACTTTGTATTCATTATGCGCCGGACATGGGTTGTCATCGGAACAATGCGGAATACCGAACGGACATTTTTTCATGGCATCTTTTCCTTCCAAGAGCAACACGACATCAATAACGTTGGTGCCTCCAGTTTCAGTGCTAATCGAAAAACCTCCACCAGGTCCTTTTTTCGAGTTAATTAGACCGTGTTTAACAAGGTCCTTCAAAATTTTAGCGGTAATAGGAGCGGGCGAGTTCGTGCCCGAAGCAATAGCTTTTATTCCAATTGTTGATTCCCCTTCAGAAGCTTGCTGCTGAATGTAAACTAAAGCGCGAATGGCGTGTTGACAAGCTTTTGAGAGTATCATTTAGAAATCCTTGGTGTTTCCTTTTTTAATTAGAAACGCCAAAGGTAAGGCTACCCAGACCAGTCCCGACGTAAGTGCGGTGACAAATCCAAAAGTGGACCCAAAATATTGCTGAAAAACTGCACCCGTAAAACCCATAAGTGCAGATAAATCCAATTGCAGAAGAATGAGTACTCTGCATAAATCCATAGGGTTTAGAATTACACCAACCAATGCAAAAGTCTCAAGTGGATAGTCATTAAAATATAACAACAACATCAGAAATAGTCCGTCGTAGATTACAGCAAAAAATAACCAGATAATGATTGCATAACCAAAACCCTTAATTCGGTTTTCATTGAGCAAGGTAATAAGTAATGCAAGTGCCGAAAAAATAAGGGTGAGCAATACGCCCGATAAAATGAGAATGGAAAGTTCGGTAAATGCAGTTGTTTCATTGGATATGAGCAGGGCAGGCAAGCCAATTCCGACCAAAAGGTTGGCAATCAATGCCGTTATTAATCCGAGGTAATTTCCTAAAAAGTATTGAGTTCTGCGTATGGGTTGAGCCAATAACAGTTCTGCAAAATCTCTGTTTTGATAAAAATAAATAACCCCCAAAAGCAAAGAAACTAGTGGTGTAATGAACAACACGATATTCATCAACCCTGCAACGGCGCTGGTTGAAGAATTGGCAAAGTAGAGTAGTGCAGAAGAGGAAAGCACATAAAATAGAGTATATACAATGCTCCATTTGCTGCGCAGCAAATCAAACAGCACATATTTGAAAACGTTAAACATGGGCTTGCTCCTTTTCGGTTTGTTGCTGAATAAGTTTGGCAATGGCTTGCTCCAAGTTTTCACTTGAAGTCATTGACATTAACTCTTCTGTGGGCCCGCTGTATTTTATTTTTCCTTCTAATAGAAAAATAAGCTCATCCGAAATCTGTTCTGCCAAGTGAAGAATGTGCGTTGTAACCAAAATGGTTTTTCCTTGTTGTTTCAAATCAAGCAACAATTCTTTGAGTCGAATCCGATTAATAGGGTCTAGTCCAGAAGTCGGTTCGTCGAGAATGTAAATTTTAGAATCGAACATAAGCGATAATGCCAGGTTCACTTTTTGACGTGTACCGCCGCTTAGGTTTTTAAGGCGTTGTGTGCGAAACGAATCAATTTCGAAAAGCTGAATTAACGGGTCTGGGTTTGAAGGTTGTTTACGGATACTAGTCACCAACTTAATCACCTCATTCACGGTTAGGTTTTCCGGAAAACGAGCAATTTGTGGCGCGTAACCAATGAACTCTCGTTGTTTAAAATCGTTTATTGCATCCTTTCCACACACCGTAATAGCACCGCTCGAAGGTTTAACCAAACCTAAAATTGACTTCATTAAAGTCGTTTTCCCAGAACCGTTTGGGCCAAGAATAGAATAGATTTTTCCTTCAGAAAAGCTAAGGTCAACTCCTTTGAGCACTTTGTGCTTACCGAAGTCCTTCTTGATATTTGAAAGTTCAATTACCATATTGGTCTCATTCTAGGTTTATCATCTACTAAAGCTTCAGGTGTTATGGAAGGAGCGGCTTTTTCGGCAAGTTCGAGTAAGGCAATAAAATTACTTTTCATTAGCAACAGCGCGGGTTCGCATTGTTCCACAATGTAAGTAAACAGGCTCACTGGACGATGCGGAACATCTCCAAAACCGTCTTTGTCTAAATCGTAACCCTTGTATTCGCTCCAATAATTATTTGTGAATTCATTGTAATTCCTTGGCGAATTGGTAAAAACGCTAAAACTGTTTTCAATAAAATTATTGTCGCGAACTTCGTTTTCCATGCAGCTGCTCAAGACTTTCATAGCCCAACCGTTTCGTTCAAAGGTATTGTTTGAAATGTTCATTCTAAGCGCGCCTTCGCCGTAAATAGCCGTGGTATTTCTTTTAAAAATGTTGTTTTTTATATCGCCGTCTTTAATCTCTTTGAGCAGCAGCCCATAAGAGGCCGGTCCCCAATTATTGATAAACGTATTGTCTTTCATTTCTATAAATGAGCCGTACATCACCGCAACCCCAGAACCGTTATTTTCAAAGGTATTGCCCAGGTATTTATTGTAATCAGAAAACATAAAGTGAAGGCCATAGCGCACATTTCCCTCGCTGATATTTCCTTTAATTATGCTATTTTTTACAAATTCAAAATAGATGCCGTCTCGGTGTTTTTTTACTTCGTTATTTTCGATGCGCATAGAATCGCAATGCCAGAGGTGAATAGCGTTTCCACTCGTTGCCTCTAGTGTCGCATTGCTTATTACTTGGTTGTTTGCAATGGTAAAGTGCGACGATTTTCGGATGTACATTCCAAAAAATGTGTCCAATATTTTGTTGTTTTCAATTCGGCAATAGCTGGCTTTATCAGAGCTAATTGCGGCCCAATCTTTCACGTAGCTCGTGGCTACGTTTTTAATGGTTAAGTTCAGAATATTTACCGAATCGGCGTGAATAATTAATATTTCGCCTTGATTTTCGCCGTCGATAATTGCCCCTTGTTTTCCAAGAATGGTAAGGGGTTTCGTTATTTCTAATTCATGAACGGGATACACCCCTGCTTGCAGAATCAGTGAATCTCCAGGTTGAGCATTTTGGACGGCGGTTCTCAAATCTTTAATAGAACAAGATGCGCAGGTTTCAATGGTTGCTCCATGAGACCAGAAACAACAACACAGGTAAACAAAAACGAATAATGCTCTTAGTATCAAAACTGCGTTAATGCTTGATTTAATGGAAGTACTTTTCCGCCTTTAGTCTCACTTATTTCTTTAGCCGTTGACTCATTTTGAAACACGGTTAAGTTTCTCCCCATAGGACTGGGCATGGCCTCGCATTGCAGAACGTAACAATTTGCTCCGTCAATTAATTTTCGAGGTTGGTCGAATGAAGTAACCAAATGCTTGTGTACTTCGAGTGTGTTTTCTTTGGAATAATCTATCAAACATTCAAACGAATCGAATTTGTAGGCTTTTCCTTTTTCGGTTAGAATTTCTGTACCGTATCTAGGGTCGGTTATTACCATTTGGCAGAATTCGCAGGTATCTAAATTGTATCGTATTTCTTTTGGTTCTGGTGTGCAGCCAACCAGCAGGCACAGCCAAGGCAAGGTAATCCCAAGAAAAAATTTCATGTTATTTCTTTTTTGAAAGCGGGTACAATATAAAAGAAAGAAACCCAAAAAGATTTGCCAGCATAAAAAGATAACCACCAATTGCAGGCAAGCTAATAGCATTGAAATTCAACAACATTTTACTACCAATTAATGGCGGTTGGTAGACCATTCCAGGAATTTTGATAGGCGCATTTTCGTCTAAATTGTGCCCGTAATCATATTCCCACAAGTAGAAATCGTAAAGCCCCAATAAACACATGGCAAATACCAAAACACCAATTCCAAAATAGAACCAACGTCTTTGTATAATAACCGCAATCAATTCTAAAACTGCTAAGCCTCCAATAACGATAGGAAAATATTTGAGCTCTGGAATTGAATCTGGCTCGATGTATTTCATGCCGATATAGTGGTTGAGAATATTGATGTTTTGAAGGGTAAATTCGGTGTCTCCCGTAATTTGATTAATCCAAATATACATGGTGATTCCGCCCGGATATTGTGGTGCTTCGAGCGTTATTTGCCATAATGGAAAGAAAAATAAAGACAGTGTAAGTGGTATGGTTAAGAACATTAAAATTCTAGGCAAATGTTTCATTTGTAATAGTTTGTGGTATTAAAAAAAGAAAGGATGCTGAGGTTTTGACTATGGATTTTGGAAGAAGTCCAAATTCTATATAAACGGTATTAATGATTTGTCAAAATCAGCATCCTTTCAGAGATGAATCTTTCTGTGGAAATTAGTCACCTAATCCCCAAGCCAACTCAGTGCTACTTCCCGCAGCACTAACTCGAACATAGCCTTGCATTTCTTGGTGCAGAGCAGAACAGAAGTCAGTGCAGTAGAAAGGAAATACACCTTCGTTTTTAGGCTCCCAAATAAATGTTTCGGTTTGCCCTGGCATAATTAAAAGCTCAGAAGTTTGAGCGCCTAACATACTTAATCCGTGAGGAGTATCCCAGTCTTGCTCTAAGTTCGTAACGTGGAAATACACTCTATCTCCAACTTTAACACCTTCAATATTATCAGGAGCAAAGTGGCTACGAATCATGGTCATGTATATATGAACATCCTTTCCATCGCGCTCAACTCTTGCATCTTTCTCAGTCTTACATACATAAGGGTGCTTATTCTCTTCTAGTTTGAATATTTTCTTACTGTTTGGAGCAATTACATCTCTATGAGCACCTTGTGCGTAATGAGGCTCTCCAATCGTTGGGAAATCAAGAATTAACTTCATTTTTTCTCCAGAAATATCAAACAACTGCGCACTATGGCAAAGCTCTGGCCCAGTAGGTAAATACCGGTCTTTAGTAATTTTATTAAGCCCTACTAAGTACTTTCCCCATGGTTTTTTACTGTCTCCACCCGGAATCATTAAGTGACCAATAGAGTAATAACAAGGTACACGGTCAACCACTTCCCAAGTTTCTAATTTCCATTTTACAACTTCAGAAGAAATAAAGAAAGAAGTATAAGCATTTCCTCTACCGTCAAATTCGGTATGCAATGGTCCTAGACCACCAGAACTAACCATTCCAGCATTTACCGCATCAAACTGTAAGATTGGAATTCCATAAGCGTCTCCGTCAAATAATTTACCATCAATAGCAGCAATCATTTTATCGAAACTATGTACTGTAAGGTCAGCGCTCAATTTTCCAGCTCCAACAATGTAGCTACCAGTAGGGTCCACATCAATTCCGTGAGGAGATTTTGGACATGGCATAAAATAAACCATTCCTGGGCAGTCTGCTGGGTCAAGAACCTTTACAGACTTTTTCATGGTAGTCGTAGCAATATGCGTTTCTTCGTCATAGTAGTTATGCGCATAGTTTGCAGGCATATCTTTTGCTTTTCCTTCAGCCAAATACTTCTCAGCCAATTTCCAGTTTACAGCAGCAATAAAATCCTTGTCGTTTTGAGAAGAGTTAACTTCTTTCAAGGTATGGGCTTCTTCTGTGTTGTAGGTTGTGAAGAAAGTCCAACCGTGAGATTTCCCTTTTCCAGAGTGTGCTAAATCATAATCGAAACCTGGCATTAAAATTTGGAATGCAATATCCATTTCACCCGGTACATCAGCTTTTACAAAAGATAAAGCGCCTTTAAAGTTTCCTTTAGCAATGTTTATAGGAATATCTTTTTGCGGAATTGGAACTGCGAAACGAGTACCGGCAACAATGTATTCCGTGTTCTCAGTAGTAAACGGAGAACTGTGATTACCGCCTGAATTTGGAAGTTCTAAGATTTCTGTAGTTTCAAAAATGCTTAAATCAATTCTTGCAACACGAGGAGTGTTGTTACCATTGATAAAGCACCATCGACCGTCAACCTCACCTGCAGTTTGAGACAACTCAGGGTGATGTGCATCATCCCAAGGAATGAACCCGTGAGAAGTGTTAAGCATAGGTTTAGTTTCTTCGTTAAAACCATACGCCTTTTCTGGGTCAACAGAAAAAACAGGTACTACTCTAAACAAACGTCCAGAAGGAATACCGTAAACAGAAAGCTGGCCGCTAAATCCACCAGAAATAAATCCGTAGAATTCATCCAGTTCTCCCGGAGCAACGTATGCAGCTTCAGCAGCTGAATTGGCACCTGTGATTACCGGTGCATTTTTTTTCTCTCCACCACCTTTGCAAGCGGTCAAAAATCCTGCGGCAACTATTGCCACAGAAACTACTTTTAGTAAATGTTTCATTTTCAATTTATTTACAGTGTTCTGAAGTATTCAAGAATTTTTCTTGCCTGATCTTCCGTTAAACTTTGATTTGCCATAATGGCCATATTAGATTCAACCATAACTTGCTTCGCCAAAGGGTCACTTTTTATCATCTCTTCAGGGTTTAGAATCATGTTCATTACCCATACTGGATTTCTTCTTTCCATTACACCTTTAATCATTGGGCCTATGAATTTTTTCTCAACCTTATGACATGCAGTACAATTTGCTTCAAAAAGCTCTTGTCCTTCAGCAACCATTGCTTGGTCAAGCTCACCCAATTCCACGCTTGAAACGGGTCCAATACCTTTCATTGTCATAGGGTCTCCTATGTCTGCTGGTGCAGCTTTTTCCTCTTTTTTAGGTTCCTCTGTGCCTCCGAAGTTCATTGTTTTCTTTTCGGGAGCTGGAGTCGATTCGCCATCGCCACAACTTGTCATCCCAAACATGAAGGCTAATAGACCAGTTACTATAATTGTTTTTTTCATCTCGATATATTTAGTTTATTTAATTTTTATTTCTCTGGTGGAAGTAATACTT
>CAKZKD010000001.1 GCA_937121175.1 uncultured Flavobacteriales bacterium | reverse complement strand
TGACAAGTGACAAGTGACAAGTGACAAGTGACAAGTGACAAGTGACAAGTGACAAGTGACAAGTGACAAGTGACAAGTGACAAAAATCGTAAACCTACCTGTACACAAACTAATTACTTCGTGGAAAGGTATGGACACAAACCACTAATAATAAACGATTTATAATTTGCCATCATGGTCAACTTCCGATTTTCGCACATAATAAAAAAGGGTCAATCCTGAATTTATTCAGAATTAACCCGTAAAATTAACTGGTCAAAGTTGTTTATTGTTCGTTCGATTTCATCATAAACTTAATCGGAAATTTCATTTCCATTTTAACTGGCTCACCATTTATTGTTCCTGGCTCCCAATTTGGCATAGCACCAATTACCCGAATGGCTTCTTCGTCCAAATCTGGATGAACAGACTCAACCACCTTCACCGCTTGCACACCTCCAGTTTCACTTACAACAAAAGAGATGAGCACCTTTCCTTCTATCCCTTCTGTTTTACAAACTTTTGGATACTTCAATTCTGAACCGAGGTATTTGAACAATTCCTGCTGCCCACCTTTAAAGGATGGCATCAATTTCTCGACCTCAACATTGTCAAGCCCTTCTTGAATTTCACTGGCTTTCATAAGCCTCTTCTCTTCAGACTCCGAAGTTGTTGTCGTTTCTTCTCCATTTTCGTCAATACTAGTTTTTTGAGTTATTTTTTTAACCAAAACCTCTTCTTTCGGTTCTTCTTTACTGCAAGACCCAATTACCAGTCCTGATAGTACCAGCGCAGTTGAAAGTGAAGCCACTCCCCATACACCTTGTTTTCTTTTTTTGTTTAACATACTTATACGTTTTGAAATTAATGAATGCATTGAAAAATAATTGCCTAATGAAAATTGGTTGGTTTCAAAAGCCTTGTCCAATAAAAGATGGATGTAATCGGTTTTTCCAAAATCAACAGATTTAGATACTTCGGCATCAGCTAAAAATTCGTGGTTTTGTTTGATAAGAATTGACCATCGCCAAGCAAAGGGGTTTACCCAAGATAGTGAAATCACAATTTGCGCAACCAATAAATCTATCCAGTGTTTTTGATTTAGATGAACCAATTCGTGTTCGATTATCAATTCCTCAGAAATGTCGTTTTTAGACAAAAACAAGCGGTTTATTACAGAAAAAGAATCATTTTCGGTTAAAAACACTTCAAAACGGCCTGTTTTCGCATACAATTCCTTTGAAGAAAAATAGGTTCTAAACAACTGATAGATGTTTCTAGAGAAAATGCTTAATGCAACAACTACGTACACAAGAATTGAATATTCAGCATAGGAAAAAGATTCAGACAACACCTCTTGCGGAACTTGAATTACAGGTAATACTCCACCAGACAAAAGGCTATAGTTTGTCGGTATCCATGAAATTGTTGGTGCCCAGACGGATAAAATGGCCACGACTGGAAAACTTAACATGAAAAATCTGTTGAATCTAAATCGAGCACTACCCTTTAAAAAAAGGTCGTATTGAATAATAAGAAAAGCGAATACAATTTGAAACCAGATAAATGAGAGTACCATTATTTTTTCTTTTTTAATTCACTTAATATTTGTTCCAATTCAGAAACAGAAAGTTGTTTTTCCCTTACAAAAAAGGAAACCATATTTTCTATAGAACCTTCAAAATATCCGTTCAAGAATTTTTTGGTTAAACCTTTAGAATACTTCTTTTTCGTAATCAAGGGGAAATATTCGTGTGTGCGACCGTAAGCTTTGTGACCAACAAATCCTTTCTTCTCCATTATTCTAATTAATGTAGAAACCGTTGTGTAAGCCGGCTTCGGCTCATCCAGTAATTCTATAATGTCATGAACCAATCCTTTTTTAAGGGTCCACAAGGCTTGCATTATCTGCTCTTCTGCTTTTGTCAATTCCATTTATACCTGTTTAAGACTTCAAATATAATAATTTAGTCATATAACTAAATATTTAGTTTTGTATTTAACAAATTAGTTCAATTTAATTGGAATTCCATCCCCTTCATTTAGACTCTTCTCTGCTAGCTATTTCAATTGGCTATTCTTACATTTGCCACCCCTAAAAAAAATCGCATATTCGATTCAATAGGAACAGATTACTAAAACAGTAAAACTCCATTTTAGCATAGCACATGGCAAAAATTATTTACACTAAAACAGACGAAGCTCCAGCACTCGCAACCTACTCTTTTCTCCCAATTGTTCAGAAATTCACAAAAGCAGCCGGCGTTGAAGTTGAAACACGAGATATCTCATTAGCTGCTCGGATAATATCGGCTTTTCCAGAATGTTTGCCTGATGAGCTTCAGGTTGCAGACGACTTAGCTGAGTTAGGCGATTTAGCCAAAACACCAGAAGCAAACATTATTAAGTTGCCAAACATTAGTGCATCTGCTCCACAATTAAATGCCGCCATTAATGAACTAATTGCAAAAGGTTACGATTTACCTGATTATCCAAATAATCCAAGTACAAGTAAAGACCGAGAGGTTAAAGCAAAATACGACAAGATAAAAGGAAGTGCGGTAAACCCAGTTCTAAGAGAAGGAAATTCTGATAGAAGAGCACCTAAGGCGGTGAAAAATTACGCCAAAAACAACCCACACTCAATGGGTGAATGGAGCTCTAATTCTCAAACTCACGTCGCAAGCATGTCACATGGGGATTTTTACGGTTCCGAAAAATCTGTCACGCTTTCTGCAGCAGATGATGTAAAGATTGAATTGCATTCAGCAAGCGGCACTACTTCTGTGCTGAAAGAAAGTACACCTGTTTTGGCAGGAGAAATTATTGATAGTGGTGTAATGAGTGCTAAGGCGCTTAGGTCTTACATTCAAGATGAAATCGAAAAAGCGAACAATGCAGGATTGCTACTTTCTGTGCATTTAAAGGCGACCATGATGAAGGTTTCGGACCCAATCATTTTTAGCCACGTTGTTCAAGTTTATTTCAAAAAGCTTTTTGACAAACACTCAGAACTATTCAACGAAATTGGTGTGGATACTCGAAGTGGTTTTGGAGATGTATTGGCTAAAATCAGCGAATTACCTGAAGACAAAAGAGCTGAAATTGAGGCAGATATAAAGCAGTGTTACGACCAACAACCAGATTTGGCCATGGTTAACTCTGATAAAGGAATAACGAATTTACACGTACCTAGCGATGTAATTATTGATGCCTCCATGCCGGCTGCCATTCGCAGCTCAGGAAAGATGTGGGGTTGGGATAATAAATTGCACGACACCAAAGCATTGATTCCAGACAGAAGTTACGCTGGAATATATCAAGCAACCATAGACTTTTGCAAGAAAAATGGAGCATTTGACCCTGTAACTATGGGAACAGTCTCTAATGTTGGACTAATGGCTCAGAAAGCTGAAGAATACGGTTCGCACGATAAGACATTCGAAATAAAGGAGGCAGGTACTGTAAAAGTGATTGACTCTTCGGGAACAGTTCTTATGGAACACAAGGTAGAGCCTGGTGATATCTGGAGAATGTGCCAAGTAAAAGATGCACCGATTCAAGACTGGGTAAAATTGGCTGTAAGAAGAGCTAAAGCAACAGGAGCTCCTGCAATTTTCTGGCTAGACAAAGAACGAGCGCATGATGCCAACTTGATTGCTAAAGTTGAATTGTACCTAAAAGACCACGATACTAACGGATTAGACATTCAAATTTTATCGCCAATTGACGCCACAGCATATACGCTGGACCGAGTAAAAGCAGGACAGGAAACCATTTCTGTCTCTGGAAACGTACTAAGGGATTATTTGACAGACCTCTTCCCTATTTTAGAATTGGGTACAAGTGCCAAAATGCTTTCGATTGTACCACTCATGAACGGAGGCGGATTGTTTGAGACAGGTGCTGGCGGTTCTGCCCCTAAGCATGTCGAACAATTGGTTGAAGAAAATCATTTACGTTGGGATTCATTGGGCGAGTTTCTTGCGTTGGCAGTTTCATTAGAACACTTAGCAGAAAACTTTGATAACCCCAAAGCACAAGTATTGGCTGACGCATTGGATAACGCAACAAGCAAATTTCTTGAAAATGGAAAATCTCCAAGTAGAAAAGCCGGAGAGTTGGATAACAGAGGCAGTCATTTCTACCTGGCTATGTATTGGGCAGAAGAATTGGCCAACCAAAGTACGGATGGTGAATTAAAAAGTCATTTTGAAGCAATTGCGGAAAATCTGAAAGCAAACGAAAGTGACATTGTAAGTGAACTGAATAACATTCAAGGTAATTCTGCGAATATTGGTGGATACTATTTCCCTAATCAAAAACTAACCGGTGCAATTATGCGTCCTAGTGCTACATTGAATTCAATAATAGAATCTATTTAGAGATATGGCAAAAGCAGACTGGAAAAAAGTAGCTGATTTCGAGGATATTACATACAATAAATGCGGAGCAGTTGCTCGTATTGCATTCAATCGTCCGAATGTTAGAAATGCTTTCCGACCTAAAACTGTTGGTGAATTGTACAAAGCATTTTTGGATGCTAGGGAAGATACCAATATTGGTGTAGTACTGCTTTCTGCTGAAGGTCCTTCCACAAAAGATGGAAAGTATTCGTTTTGCAGTGGCGGCGACCAAAACGCACGTGGACATCAAGGCTATGTTGACGACGATGGAATGCCAAGATTGAACATTCTTGAAGTTCAGCGATTGATTCGTTTTATGCCTAAAGTAGTAATTGCTGTTGTGCCTGGCTGGGCTGTTGGTGGCGGTCATAGCCTGCACACGGTTTGCGATTTAACGCTGGCGAGTAAAGAGCACGGGATATTCAAACAAACCGATGCCGATGTTACCAGCTTTGATGGTGGATACGGTTCTGCATATTTGGCTAAAATGGTTGGGCAAAAACGTGCACGCGAAATCTTCTTTTTAGGAAGAAATTACTCTGCGCAAGAAGCTTATGAAATGGGAATGGTGAATGCCGTTATTCCTCATGCTGAATTGGAAGACGAAGCTTTTCAATGGGCACAAGAAATTCTAGCAAAGTCTCCTACTTCTATCAAGATGCTCAAGTTTGCTTTTAACCTAACGGACGACGGAATGGTTGGCCAACAAGTTTTTGCTGGAGAGGCCACTCGCCTAGCCTACATGACTGACGAAGCTAAAGAAGGACGGAACGCTTTTTTAGAAAAAAGGAAACCCGACTTCACTAATATCAAATGGATACCCTAATCAATAGTAGTTTATAATATGTTGATTTATAAGCAATTTACATTCGATTCTGCACATCAATTACCCAATGTTCCAGAAGGACATAAGTGTAAAAACTTGCACGGACACACTTACCATCTTACGGTGTTTATCGAAGGCGATTTAGATGAAAAATTAGGCTGGGTAATGGATTTTAGCGAAGTAAAAGCTGCTATGAAACCTGTGCTGAAAATGGTGGACCACAATTACCTGAACGATATTCCTGGATTGGAAAACCCTACTTCTGAAGTATTGGTGGTGTGGATTTGGAATCAGATAAAACCTGCATTGCCATTGCTCAAAAAACTTGAATTGAAAGAAACGCCAACCAGCGGGGCTATTTATGAAGGGTGAACGAATTTTTAATTTTAAATGTTGAATTTTCAATTAGCGATATCTCGTTTAAATCAAAATTAAAAACTCAACATTCATAATTTCTTAAAAACCTTCACCTCCGCAGTATAACCGTCCCAAGTTTCTGCGCCTTCGTCGATAAGTTCAACACCTGACTCCAAAACCATATCCAACGTAGTTTGCCCTTCTCGTGCAGCAAAATGATTGTCCCAAATGTAAATGTCGCCGGATTGTAAATCGTCTAGGTAAAAATGATAGTTAAAGAAAAACTTACCATCGGTTGAGTCTGCAGGGTCTGAATCTAAATATACAGCCAGAAATGAATGATAATAGAAAAGATTTTTGCCTCCTAGCTGCTCATTAATTAAGGCTGGGTCTAGTTGACGCATGGCCAACACCTCCAAACTTTCATTCTTTGGGAATTCGTACAAATGTTCTGCTACTTTTTTTGTGGTATAAATGATACAGCATCCTACTGCCAGTACAACCAGCTTATATTGCGTTAGCCATTTCCACTCCAAGGCTTTTAGTGAGAGTAAGGCGATTAACGGCACTATGACCATCATTACGCGCACCAAACCAGCCGAGGCTCCCGCGCCTAACCACCATACTAAGGAATGCGCAAAAAAGAAGGACAACACTAAGCTTATGACCAGTAATTCGACTTTAGTCTGAAAAGTGATTTTGAATTTTGGTAGAATTAATTCTAGAATCAAACGAATTAGGCTAACGGCTAACAGCACACTCAACAATTGATGAATGAATTGGTCATAAGATTCGGCATAATGCCAAAAGTTTCCACTCCCGTAAACTGCTGACGCATCGGTGTAAGGTTGCTTGGTGATTATCCAGAAAAAGTCGCCGTAATGCGGCCAACCAATAAAACTATACAACAAAAAACCAGCTACTAAATAAGGCGCTGATTTTAATGACTTTACCCACCATAAAAACAAAATGAATATGGGAAAATAAATAAACAGTTCGGTTCTGCAAAGAATTAAAAAAGAGAGGATTACGCTGCCGCCAATGTACTTTTTTCTGCTGTAGAAATAAACGCCAGCAACTAATATTAAACTAGAAATTGGTTCGGTAAGTCCGCTGTAAATACCCATGTACATTACAGGTGCAAATACAGTAAGCGCTACCGCTAAAAACGAATATTTATACCCCAATTCTTTGGCGGTAAGCGCAGCAAATATTCCAGCACCAATTCCAGAAAGAATATTCATGGCCTCCACTCCTTTTAGACCAAACTGCGCAAAAGGAGCTGCAAAAAGGGTGAATATTGGCTTACCCCAATGGTCTAGAAAATGCTCGGGATGTTTGAACGCATATTTAGCAATGAGGTAATGCGTGTACGTGTCTCCACCACCTGAAGTCCATTCCATGATGTACAAGTAGTAAAAAAAGTATGCTGCGCAACTTAATGCTAGCCCAACAATTAATCCATATTGTTTTGCGAAATTCAAGTACTCAAAAATGAGTAATTCTATGTCAATAGGTAGTTGCTTTTGAAATAAAGTTTAACTTGGCAATTGAAAACTGATTTTAACCGTTTGCAAATATTTACAAGCAGCAAGATGCGTCTAGCCCCTAGTTAGCTACAATTAAAAACAACAATATGAAAAAAATCACTCCACTATTATTCTGTTTCTTTTTTGCCATTAATTCTAATGCACAAATATTTTCTGAATCAGTTGAAATATTTGATGTTACGTTTAAAGCAAAGAAGATAACAGGTCAGAAACGATTTTCAGGAAAAGAGGATGCTTATAGAAGCAAAATACTAAACCCGTTAATTGAGAAAAAAAGTTCTGATTTCATTAGCAATCTAGGTTCATACAGAGACAATGTCGGTACTGCACAAATTAGAGGATTATTTAACTACTCGATACTTGACAAACATTTACCTCATTTAGATAATATTGATTTTGACTTTTACGAAAGTAAGGGGTTCAATGAATTAATAATTGCTAATCCAAATTTATCGACTGATACCAATTTTATTGAATTGAGAAAAAGGATAAAGGAAGCTACTACATCTAAAGAAAAAAAAGCTATACTATTTGAAGCTAAATATCAGAATCTTAGAAATAAACTAATTTTAACAAGATGTGATATTATACCTAACGAGTTTTCAATTGACAAAAAAAAGGTTAGTAAAATTACTGCTGAATTAAAAGCTGAAGTTGATACCATTTTAGTTAGTAATCAACTAAGCGGAAATGCTAAAGTAAGAGCCTATTTGGAGAATTTAGCTGATGAAACTACAACAGTAAAAGGTATTTATTATAGTGTAACTTTTGACAACGATTATGTGGATATTATCAACAACTACTTAGAAAACAATATCGATAGTATTAAAAGAACTAATAGTCTTTTTTCTAACAACTTAAAAAAATACTTAAAAAATAATACTTCTGTTGTAAACTCTTCTTTTGTCGCTATTCAAATAGCAGGTAATATTGATTTGACTAAAGTAAATGTAACTCAAATTTCAGGCGACTTACAATCACAATTTCAAATCCCCTCTACCAAAGCTTCAAATATATCTGCAAGTTTAAAAGTAACTTTTGAAAAACAGGTAAATATCACTTTCAAAAATAAATTTGACAGCGTTTTTCTTATTCGATACTTTAGTTCGGACGAGTTTAATGAAATGAAAAAACTGTAGCTAACACTGTATATAGCAAATAGGGCGATTAGTGGTTTACGAAAATTCAGTGCTATCTACCAATATCGCCAAATCGTTGATTTGGCTTTTAAGAATGAATAAATTAAAAACAAAATATAACGTTTTGGCTCAGTGCAAACTTGAAAATTTTAATGCTTTCTACTGCCCTACTTGCCATATACTAATCGTTAGATCTAAAAACAACACAAATGATAGCAAATACACCTAAAGCACCGTACTACGCCGTAATTTTTACTTCGACGAATACGGAAAACGTAGAAGATTACTCAGAAATGGCTGAGCGGATGGTAGAACTGGCGGATAAACAAGACGGATTTCTAGGAGTTGAAAGTGCACGAAATGAAGTAGGAATTACGGTATCCTATTGGAAAGATTTGGCCTCTATTAAAAATTGGAAGGAAAATGCCGAACATTCTTTTGCACAAAAACAGGGCAAAAAAAAGTGGTATCAATCTTACAAAACAAGAATAGCCAAGGTGGAAAGAGATTATGGATTTGAGCGAGCTTAACAGACAATAACTATAACGGTTCTTCAAAATTTATAAAATGAGAAAATTGATTGTTTGTTGTATGCTATTCAATTGCCTTGGGGCTCAAGCACAATTATCAATACGAGATACACTCGAGTTTGATGTTTCCACCCCGGACAGCATGATCATTAACACATTAACAAATTTACATTTTGATGTGAGTTCTGCAGAAAGCTCTGAGGCTATTGCGGAGTCAGAAAATTTACCGGAAATACATTTTGATGACGTTGTGTATTCAGACGACCGCGCAATACGAGTATTTCGATATTCTTGGGAAAACTGTGGTGTCTATTGTTATACGTTGGATGTGGTACTAATTGCATATATTGATGCAACTAAACGTAAAGTACGTTTCATCGCCCTTGGAAATCGTGTAGGTGGTAAAGTTTATAGTATTAAAAATATTGAAGACGGAAAATACTTGATTTTTAGCCGTTCTATGTCTCGTGAACAAGGTGGTGGCAGCGCTAGTCACCTCACTTCTTACCTAGTTACGATACAGGAAGAAGCAAAAACGTTATGGTCTTTCGATATTTTCTCACATGACCAAGATGAAAACGCTATTCTCAATTTAGAGTATGACGATAAAGCTAAAACAGTTGAATACGGTTACAAATTCTATGAGTATGGCAACTACGAGAAGACTTACATTAAAACTGGAAGTTGGTTATTTAGAGATGGTAATTTTTCAGTACAGAATGAAAAAACAGTGTATTACAATGAATAATCTCAGTTAGACATTGTTTATTTGACTTCTACCCAAATACAAAGTACAATGAAAACAACAGTTGCAACAATCACCATATCAATATTACAAAAGGGGCCATAGGAACATTAACACAAACGATGAGTCAAAAGGAATTACAATTAACTCAGTAAAACCTAGGCCGAATGACACAGGCTGGATGAATAGAGAATTAAAAGAATTGGCAAACCCAAGGATACGGCTAAACTGGTTGGTTTTCTAGCAAGTGAAGATGCTGAATGGGTAACGGGCCAAATAATTCACTCTGAAGGTGGGTTTGTAAGATGACTAAAAACGAATAACAAATGCCGAAAACACCAAAACCCCTCCCCTGCGACGAACGTTGGGCAAATATGACAACGGTTAACGGTGGTCGTGTTTGTCAATCATGTACGAAACTCATTGTAGATTTTAGAAAAAAATCTTGGAATGAAATTTCAGAGACTCAACAAGAAAACGGCAATACAGTTTGCGGAATATATTCTACCAAGCAATTAGCACATTGGGGAAAAGAACCACCGTCAAAACTGAGAACGATAAAAAAGGCCGCTAGTCTAGTAGCTATTTCTTCTGCGGTTTCTGCCACGGTATTGGCACAAGAAACCGATAAAACAGACTACATTACCATTTATGGAACGGTTACCGGTGATTTCTACTCGAAGGAAAAAGACAAGATGCTTCCTAGGCCGGTGGAGAATGCGTCGGTTCAAATTGAGCCGTTGAACATTGAATCAAAAACGGACAGTTTGGGCAATTTTGCTTTTAAGGTGGCTAAGGCTCAGCTAAACAAAACCGTTTTCGAAATGACAACTGTTGCCTTATGGTACGGAAAACAAAAAATAAAAGTAGATTTAGAAAAAGCTAAAAATGATTCGGTTCAAGTTGCACATTACCTAAATTCACCAAGTATTAAGGCCGTTAACTCGCCTACTCCTGTAATGTTTTACGCTGCCCCGCCTACGCTTAGGGAACAAGTACAAGAGAAAATTGATACGCTAAAGGGTAAAAAGTAATGTTTGGAATTGTTCGGAACGAGTTATACCTAGTGGTCTTTGGATTATTAATAATTTATTTTTGAGGCAACGAATGCAATTCAAACTTTATAAACTAATTGGTATTTGTGTGCTTATCTGCTTAATAGGCAAGTTAGGAGTGTGCTCGGATATTAGGTTCGGCAAATACACCGATTCTCGAATTGAGACCCCCTATTCTACTTTCTTCAATCAACTAAAAGCGTTGAATGAAGACAGTTCGGTTAAGGAAATCACCATACGTGACCTTTTAGTCAAACTTAAACTTCCTCAAGATTGTGTTTTCGGAGATTGTGCAGCTGGCGATATTGCTATGACCTATATGCCACACTTCAATCGAATCAGTGATGATGATACATCTGGTCAATATATATTTAATAAACCAGTAATAATTGAAAACTGCTCGTTTGAAGACTTTGGTCTTCGGTTCTTCAATTGTGATTTCAAGGATAAATTGGAAATAAAACACTGCAGTACTGCTATTCAAGTTGAATTTGAAAATGTCGCTTTTGAGGAAATAGAAGTTTACGCCGAGAGCCAATTCGAATGGTTGATATTCAAAAATTGTGAGGTTAGAAACTTTGTCAAGGTTTTAAATAGCTCCATAAGTTTTCTGGATTTTAAGGAAAACACTTGCACCAAAAGAGAAAACGAAGAAAAATCGATAATCAATTCTATGCGTTACCCTTCTCTACTCATCATCAATGTCGATGGCGAATATTGTAACATCAGCGACAATCAATTTCCGTTAGTTAGCCCTGATGGAGTTTGGAGTGGTTCTATGTCAATAGGCCAAGGAAGATGGGATTACATAGAAATATTTGACAATCAACTGGAAGGAATTGACCTTAGTTATTTAGACGTTTCTACTGGAGTTAACATTAACGACAATACTTTCAGTAAGGGCTTGCTATTGGAATCTGTAGGTTTTCCAGAATTTAAAACACGAATTGACTGGAATCAAATTGATAATGGTCGATTAATTTTAAAAAGTGGTGACCGTTTATTAAGTAAGGACTCAGCGGCAATAGCAAACGGAGGAAGCTCTTTTAAAAACCTAATGGCCAATTACAGCATACTTTATAATCTATACAGAACCAGAAGTGATTTAGCCTCTGCAAATGCCTGCTATGCTGAAATGAAACTACTACAATCTAAAGCACTAAAATTTGCGTATCAACAAAACAAAACCTTCGAATCATTCTTTCGCTGGCAACTCAACGCCTTCCTCTCTTACTTCACCGATTACGGCACCAACCCTGCAAAGGCTGTAATTAAAAGTGCTTGGGTTGTTTTATTGTTTGCCATTTTCTATTTATTCTTCCCGAGCGATTGGGACGTGAGTAATAGAAGTCAGTTACTGGCAAAGCTAAAGGACCTTAGGTCCAAAAACAGAGAGAAGAGTTTTATGGCCACGTTGGCTTTTGTGGCTTACTCTGGGTTCATTCATATTTTGAATGCACTTACATTAAGTTTAAATGCATTTACAACATTGGGTTTTGGAGATATCCCAACCCATGGTGCTGCGCGGTATGTAACTATTGTACAAGGGTTTATTGGTTGGTTTTTGTTAACGATATTCTCAGTGAGTCTTATTAATCAGGTGTTGGGGTAATGAAAAAGTTTTTAGTACTAATATTCTGTTTTCCGATTGTGTGTATTAATGCGCAAGAGAGATTATTAATTAAAAAAGATACTGTTGACTTAATTGAGGTTCTTGTAGGAATTTACCATGGTGATTCTAAGTTCAAGGCGAAGCCTCCGTACGATTCTCAATACGATTACCACTTTAAAAATGTGGTTTTCAAAGCAGAAGCTAATTTTCCGAATCAATCCTTAAATTCTATTATTTCATCCAGAAGCTATGGAATTGGATCGTTACTAAGGGCTAGACTAAATTCAAAAGATTCAATTGTTGAATTAAAGTATGCTATTGGATTCACAAATTGCAATTTTCTTGGCACTCAAATAAAGGCAGCTAATGGAAACCGAATATTCAAGACTACCTTATTTGATAAAATCTCTTTTGCTGGTCTGCGACTAGAAAATTGCGAAGGAGGTCGAATTGGCTTTGTTGAGTGCAAGTTTGACAATAGGACCATACAAGGGTCCTCGTTTTATTATTATGAAAATGATATAGGGTTTATTAATTGCTCTATTAAGTCGGAACTGTTTTTTGTAACAAATCACAATTTAAGAATCAAGGGCTCACACTTGTATCAGGGTGCATATATTCGAAACTATTCGGGCGACTTTGAGTTAATCAACTCTACGGTTCAAAATAAACTTGCAGATACTGTTCGATTAGATTCGAAAAACATTGATTATCATAAACTATACTTTGAGAGTTACTCAAATAGAACGGTTGAAACGCTAAAATTAAGCCCTAATGTCTCATCGACTCTGCTAAGTTTATCCCACGAACATAAAAACGAAGAACTAGCAACAGTTGACCGCAGCCCTTCTATAACCATCAGAAAATCAGAGTTTATTAGTCAAATTGAGAATTCATGGATACTAATTGATGGGCAGTACAAGCGAATAGAAATTTCTGAAAATGCACTTTCACCAAACTTGTCATTTGTTAAGTCAAAAATCGAAGACAAATTTTCATGTAGGTCAAACACAGGGATGAATTCAATATTTCTTGATCGGGTGCTATTTTCGGAATTGCAGAACGATATTGAATGGGAAACTATAGACAACTATAGTTTGCGTGTAAAGGAAATTGAAGATAATCGTGGAACAGACATTTTAGCTACCAGCTATTCTGGAAAAGAAGCAAAGCTGTTCCTTGAAAAAACAAACTATTTTAGGTTAATAGAATTGTACAAATTTTTATTCGAGAATTATAAAACCAAAGGGAATGTGGAGTACTCAAACGCTTGCTACGCCGAAATGAAACAAATAGAAACCCGACGCTGGAAATACCTTTTCGAACAAAACAAAACCTTCGAGTCTTTCTTTCGTTGGCAACTCAACGTCTTCCTCTCCTACTTCACCGATTACGGTACAAACCCAGCTAAAGCCGTTATAAAAAGCGCGTGGGTAATTTTACTCTTTGCTATTTTCTATTTGTTCTTCCCGAGCGATTGGGATGTCTCTAATAGAAGTCAGTTACTGGCAAAGCTAAAGGACCTTAGCTCCAAAAACAGAGAGAAGAGTTTTATGGCCACATTGGCTTTTGTGGCTTACTCTGGGTTCATTCATATTTTGAATGCACTTACATTAAGTTTAAATGCATTTACAACATTGGGTTTTGGAGATATCCCAACCCATGGTGCTGCGCGGTATGTAACTATTGTACAAGGGTTTATTGGTTGGTTTTTGTTGACGATATTCTCAGTTTCTCTAATTAATCAGGTATTAGGATAATGAAAAAAATATTAGTTCTGCTGACTTTTCTGTTCATGATGGGTTGCACAGAACAAAACCAAGAAAATGTTCGAAACGTTACCTCTGAATCACCAATCCAAACTTCATCAGACTTGCAAGTTGACCATTTCAATATGTGGGTCAAAAACCCAACGAAGGCCAAACAACTACTATTGGATATTGGATTCACTGCAGTCCCCGACTCCCTTTCCCAAATTCATCACGGACAAGGAACGGCTGGCAGGTATTTTAGTTTTTTGAACGCCTACCTTGAATTAATCTTTGTTTATGACCAAAAAGAATTAGAAGTCAATAGCACTAAAAACGAAGCGTTAGATTTTTCGGAACGAGCCAATTTTGAAAACAATGGAGCTTCTCCCTTCAGTATTGCTTTAAAAATTAAAGATTATCAAATTAAAAAAATACCGTTCGAAACGGTGGCCTATCGCCAAGATTGGATGGAGGAAAACACTAGCATTTTTGCGGCTAAAAGTTCAAAAACTCATTTGAAGCAACCTTCTGTATTTGTAGTTTATCCAGAAATTGAAGCCGATGTATTCGAGTCGTTGTCCGCATTAGACAGCATGCCCACCAAAGACGACTTTTGGAAAGCATTTTTCAAGCATCCGAACGGAGCAAAAAAAGTGACCCAAATTGTTATTACTTCTACAGATAAATCCTTGACAACAAAGACTATATTGGCACTAAATGGCATTGAAAACGTTACCGTTAAAACCGGAAAGGAACATTTGATGGAATTGCATTTTGACGATGACGCTCTAGGAAAATCATTTGATTTACGACCTGACTTGCCTCTGGTTATTTATCTTTAAATACAAACGGGTTCCACTTATTTGAATAACTCAGTATCGACTGTAACTGAGCGGTTATCCTTAGTCTTTGCCACCCGCATTTCTGAGTATCTTACCGTCGCAATAAAAAGCTCATCTGAAGCGGTAAATGTTCCGATTCCAATGGTATAAGCACTGTAGTATTTGGCTGCATATCCATATAATAAAATAGGTAGTTGATTCCATTTGGACGATAGGCCTCAACAGTGTCAATTTGCGAACGAGACACAACAGAACAACACAGAAAGAAAATAAAGACTAGGCTGTTTTTTACGATTGACCGCATTTAGTCTACTAAGTAAATAAATTTTCGTTTAGCCGTAGGGTTCTAATTTATTTTTCGAGTTGTTTCATTAGCCTCCTTTAAAGGCTTGAAATTTGATAATGATGCATGCAATCAATTCCCTCCACTTTAAATCATTCAATCCACTTTAATAATCTGAATGGAGTTTTTTGGTGCGCTTGTCAATGCAATATTCCCTTCCGTTGGAAATAATCGAACTAGAATATTATCGTCTTCTATAGAAACAACTTCACCAACCACAAGAAGACCATTTGCTACAATAATCTTAACTAGAGAACCAATAGCTAAATCTTCAGAAGACTTAACTATTAACCCTTCGTTTTCGGATAGCTTAGCTTTTAATTCTTGTATTCGATTATACCCTTTGTCTAATTGCTCTATGGTTTTGGCATCAAGCTTTGGGAAGGATAATTTCAAGCCAGCACCGGTCAGATCTGCATGGCGTTTTATCTGCCTATTCATCAAATACGAAGCTTTCAATGCCTTTTTATTTGCAACAATACTGAATGGCAGCGTACCTAACAAACCAGCAGTTGGAACAATCAAAAATGGTGCTATTCCAGACAAATTCGGTATATTTCCTCGAGCCGAACTCACTATCACCCCAAGACCAATAGCACCAATAAAGAATCCAGCTACGCCTTGGGCACAGTTGGATATAGTGGCCAATCGTCTTGATTCAGTCATAATTTGATAAGCCTTTTTATTGCTTCTGGCAATACTCTTCAAATCATAATACGTAACTCTTTTTCCTTTGTAATAGAATCGGTATTTAACTGCATTTTTAGTAACCTTTATCGTGTCAATCTGAGAGTACACAAAAGAATTCAGAAAAACTGAAAACACGATAATAAGAACTATTCGGCTTTTTTTTAGTGACAATGTTGTACAATTAATACAGTAACTCAATCTTGTTTCGGAGTAGTTTTACCTTTCCTAAATTCTCCAATTTCTTTAGTAATCGACTTACAGCTTCTCTACTTGAATTCAGCTCTAAGGCAATTTCTTGGTGAGTTACGGTAACAGATTTTGCATGGTGTATTTGTGCCTTTTTCTCTAAGTACGAAACCAAACGTTCGTCCATATGGTGAAATGCAATGAGGTCTATGGTATGCAATAGCTCCTCAAATCGATTTGAATAGGACTGCATAACAAAGTCTTTCCAACTTCGGAATTGCATCATCCATTCGTCCATCTTTTTTACAGGAACCGTCAGCAATTCTACCGATTCTTCTGCTATTGCTCGAATTTGACTTTGTTGATCGCGCATGCAGCAGGTAAGGCTCATGGCACAGGTAGAACCAGCATTTACATAATACAAGAACAACTCATTTCCTTCTTCGTCTTCTCGAATAACCTTAATGGTTCCCTTTACAACAATGGGTATGTTTTTTATGTATTGGTCTATTTCTATAATTACCGAACCCTCCGGAAAGCTTTTCATTTGAGACTCGGACCGTAGCTCTTCTTGTAATGGTTTTTCAAAAAGTTGAATTAAAGAAATGGGTAAGCTTTCCATTCTTATCTACTGAGCGTTTTTCTGTATCGACTCATTTCTCGAATCAATTTTAGCACCTCTTTACCAGCTTGCAAAACAATCTTCAAAGAAGCTCCTTTACTTTTACCACCTTCTCGGTCTAAGTATTTACTTTTGAATTCTTTAACTGAATATTCTTCAAGTAAAAGTTTAGCACATATTTCACTTTCAACTAAGCTACTTTTTATGCGCAAGTCCAATTTTTTTAATCCTTCATTCTTATAAATTTTCACCCAATTTACATCGTGCATATCAATACCAACGAATACCTTATTTACCATTCGATTGGCTAATGAAAGTATGTTTCGAAATAACGAATAAGAAGTATTTTCTACTCTGTAAAATGAAATGATTTCTTTATCCGCTGGATTCATATGAGGAATCAATTCATCCAAGTCGAATTGTCCATCACCAGGAACAAAACAAACGTTTTCTAAGCTGGCATTGCTATAACCATTGTGCAGTGAAGGTCCAATGCCCAAATTATGTACTTGGTTAATGAACTTAACTCTTGGGTTCTGAGCCGCGATTGCGGTTACTATTTTGGCTGAATCGTCCTTACTTCCATCATTTACCACAACAATCTCGTAATCGAGCGCAATTTGTTTCAAAGTGGATTCCACTTTCGCAATGACCTTTTTGATTGTTGCTGCTTCGTTGTAACAGAGCACCACAATAGACCAGGTTTGCTGTGGAACAGACATACTTTTAGTAAGCGTTAATTACTTCAATGGCTTTTGCCAATTCGTCGTCTCTAAGCTCTGGAAACATTGGTAAACTCACACAATGAGCTGCTAAGTATTCTGCATTTGGAAAATCACCTTCCTTATGCCCTAAGTATGCACAGGCCTTTTGTAAATGACAAGAAACGGGATAATGCATTCCACTGAATACTCCATTTTCTTTCAGGTAATTCATAAAATGCTCACGGTCATCAACTGTTACAACAAACAAATGATATACAGAATTTGAATATTCTGGTTGAGCCTGCATCTTCACTTTACCGTTGGTAACCTGAGTTTGATAAGCTTTTGCAATTTCTCTTCTTCGGTTGTTCCATTTGTCAATGTGGTTCAACTTTACGCTCAAAACAGCACCTTCTAAACCACCCATTCGGCAGTTAAAACCCAATTCTTGGTGAAAGTACTTTTCTTCGCTCGCGTGGTTCTTAACCAATTGTATTCTGTCGTAATATGCCTTGTTATTGGTGGTTACACCACCGCCTTCACCAAAAGTGCCTAAGTTCTTTCCTGGGTAAAAACTAAAGCAAGCCATATCTCCCAATGAGCCAGCTTTTCGGCCTTTATAAGTTGCACCATGCGCTTGAGCAGAATCTTCCAAAACTGGAATTCTGTGCTTTTCACCAATTGCAATCAATACGTCCATATCACAAATTTGTCCGTACAAATGCACGCCAATAATTGCTTTGGTTTTTGAGGTAATCTTAGCCTCTACTTTAGTTACGTCAATCTCCCAAGTATCCGGGTCACAATCTACAAACACAGGAGTTGCCTTCATATACATTGGCCCCCAAACGGTAGCAATAAATGTATTGGCAGGTAAAATTACTTCGTCGCCTTCTTTTATATCCATGGCAACCATAGCCATGTGCAATGCTTCGGTTCCGTTACTTACAGCACTTGCGTACTTGGCATCACACCACTCTGCAAAGCTTTGTTCAAATTTTTGTACAAAAGGGCCTCCACTGAAGGCTGTAATTTTCATTACATCGTCCATTGCACTTTTCACTTCTTCTTTAATCGACTCGTACTGACGAGACAGATTCATAAACGGTACTGGTTCCATTATTTTTCTTCGTTTAAATATCGTTTAATGCGCGCTGGATTGCCCGCAATTATTGCATTTTCTGGTACATCTTTAGTTACTACCGAACCTGCACCTACTATGGCGTTATCGCCAATTTTTATTCCTCCAAGGATGGTTGCACTGGTTCCAATACTTACTCGGTTTCCAATGTTGGTAGTCACCATTTCCCAATCGTCATCGGTTTGCATACTTCCGTCTGCATTTACAGCCCTCGGAAACATATCGTTGATAAAAGACACGTTGTGACCAACGAAAACGCCGTCGCCAATATGTACCCCTTCGCAAATAAAAGTATGAGAAGAGATTTTACAATCTTTTCCTATGCTGGCTCCTTTCTGTATTTCTACAAAGGTTCCAACTTTAGAACGATCTCCGATTTCACAACCATAAGCATTTACAAAATCGTAAATCTTCACGTCTTCACCTACTTGAACATTGTTCAAAGAGCGTTTTGGGGAGTCTTCGGTGAGGGTTTTCATAGGTTAGCCTTCTTTTTTTAAGATATATAAAGTATTATACGCTCTACTTGTAGAATTCTCAACGGTGAAACCCTTTGATAAATATTTCTCTAGAATTCCAGAAATAACTTTCGCTCTTTCTTCAGCTCCGGTCTTTAATGCACCTTTCAGTTCAACGAATTCTAGAGTTTTACCAGCTTGAACAACCGTCACATTACTAAGATTTTTAGAAGCATTTACATCATAAATTGAAATATAAGTCCTTTCTGACTGTCCAAAAGAAGATATTGAAAAGCCTGTTAGAATTAAACCAGCCAATAAAAATTTAAGCGTTTTCATAATATCGGATTCCTAAAATTTCACTTCCGCTCCACCATTCTTAATCGATTGATCAGAGGCTTCTAAAATCTCTACTACTTTTAATCCTTCTTCACCACCGTTAATCGGCTTAATACCTTTGGTAATGGCATCGTAAAAATGCTCTGTCTCTAATTTAAGAGCCTCTAATGCTGCAACTTTTGGGCTTTGCATATCGCCTGAACGATAAGAAATTAACAGATTATATATGTCGCTTTTGTCGTTTACTTCTACTCCTTTATCGTAAACCTTCAATTTGTAATCTGGCTCAACATCGTCCCAAACCAACATTTTGTTGCTTCCGGCCAATAATGTCTGACGGATTTTTACAGGAGACATCCAGTTTGCGTTAAAATGCGCTATGAAGTTGTTTTCATATTGTACGGTTAGGTATGCTACATCTTCCAACCCTCTTCCGAAGTGAGAAGAACCGGTTGCGTTCAATGAAATAGGCTTTAAATCTGGAACCAAATATTGCATGATAGAAATATCGTGTGGTACTAAATCCCAAATTACATTTACATCGTGCTGGAATAAACCCAAGTTCACCCGCATCGAATCGTAGTAGTATAAATCGCCCATTGTGCCATTCTCTACAAGCTCTTTCATTTTGCGAACTGCTCCTGTAAACAAGAAGGTATGATCAACCATAATGACCAATCCTTTAGCAGCCGCTAACTCAATCAATTCTTTCGCCTGATCAGAGGTTGCAGTAAACGGTTTTTCTAAGAAAACGTGTTTACCATTCTCCAATGCTTTTTTCGCCAATGGAAAATGTGCAAATACTGGAGTTACAATAGCAACTGCGTCTATGGAGGTGTCTTTTAAGATATCGTCGGCATCCGAAACACCTTCAATTCCTTTAAATGCTCCAGCAAGTGCCGAAAGTCTGTCCGCTGATTTGTCACAAACCTTGGTAACTTCTATGTTTGCGTGATTGTTGAAATTTCTTACAATGTTGGGTCCCCAGTACCCATATCCTATAACTCCTGCTCTAATCATGTCTATTTTTTCGTAGGTCTGCAAATATATTTGATTGACTTGTTGAATTTGTGTTTTTATTTCGGTTTTAAATTAATTTTCCCAAATGAAAAAGTGGCCCATATTTATCTTGATTTGCATTGGTCTTTCAAGTTGTTTTACCGACGACTCTGACCCCTATTTATTGGTTCAGAGACCATTAAACACCGACACCAAAATTAGTATTCGGGCTATTCAAGCTTTTGATGATAGTACGGTATGGGCAACTGGAAATGGAGGAACCATTCTAAAGTCATTTGATGCTGGCGAAACGTGGGAAACATTGACTATTCCAGGTCACGAATCTTCAGATTTCAGAGATTTAAAATTATTCGATAAGAAAAAATTGGCTATCATGGCCATTGGAAGTCCAGCCAAAATTTTTAGAACCAACAACGGTGGCATGTCATGGTGGATGACTTATTTCAACGAAAACCCAAATATTTTCCTGGACGGAATGGCATTTTTTGATGATAAGGTTGGTGTTGCTTTTGGAGACGCTATGGGAGACTATATTCCTATACTCAGAACTGAAAACGGTGGCAATAGTTGGCAAATGCTTTCTGAGAAGAACCTACCACTTGCTCTTCCTTCCGAGGGTGGATTTGCGGCAAGTGGCACCAGCATTAGAACTATTGGTAAAAACAAAGTAGTAATTGGCATGGGCTATCCTCGAGGGCGTGTTTTGTACTCTGAGGACCAAGGAAAAACTTGGGAGTTTTACCTTTCTCAACTGGGCAATAAAGAGAATTCGCGCGGTGTTTATTCCATGGCATTTAAGAAAGACCCCACTAAAGCAAAATCATATATCGGTATTGCGGTCGGAGGAAGTTGGGAAGAGCCAGATAACAAGGATTTGATTATTTCAAGGTCCGTAAATGGAGGAAAAGACTGGAACATTCTCTCTGAATCTACACCGAATGGTTATCGTTCTGCTGTGGAATTCGCTCCAGACAAAAATCTTGTGTTATGCACAGGTACAAATGGAACCGATATGAGTTTCGACAATGGTTTGACTTGGAAAAACTTCTCGAAAGATGGTTTCAATGCTATTTGCTTTTCTCCTAGTGGTAAATTCGGTTATTTAGCTGGTAGCAATGGTAAAGTTTCTCGGATTTCGTTTTTGGAGAAAGAGTGAGTAATTGGGTAATTTGACAATTATTCAATGAGATAATTTAGTAATTGGATTTCTACTTACTTAAACAATACTGCTAACTGTTAATTACTTTTCACTAGTCACCATCTATTGGTTACTAGTTTCCAGTCACTAATCACTACTTTTCTTCATCCAACTTAATCAACGCAAAAACCGAATAATTCAGCATATCCAAATAGTTCGCATCAATTCCTTCAGAAATCAGTGTTTTGCCTTTGTTATCCTCAATTTGTTTGATGCGCAAAATTTTCATCAAAATAAGGTCCGTTAGAGAGCTGATGCGCATATCTCGCCAAGCCTCACCATAATCATGGTTTTTGTTTTCCATTAATGACTTGGCCTCAGTCGCCCAATGGTTGTATTTGGTCATTGCCTTATCCAATTCCATCTCCACGTCGGTGGATTCACCCAACTCCAGTTGAATAAGTGCCATGATACAGTAATTGATTATACCAATGTATTCAGGCTCAATGCCCTCTCCTACTTTACTTACTCCGGTATCTTCTAATGTTTTGATTCGATTGGCTTTTATAAATATTTGGTCCGTTAGAGAAGTAGTTCTCAAAATGCGCCAAGCAGAGCCGTAATCTGACATTTTTTTCTGAAAAATATCTCTACAGCTACCTATCGCTTTGTCGTATTGTTGGGATGTATTTGCCATGTACGTTTAAATCTACATTTGCAAAGTAATTCAATTCAATAATTGCCGTAAAAGAATCTTTTGAACAAATGACCATAAATTGTAAAGGATATTTAATTGATCTATCAAAACCAAAAGTGATGGGTATTCTAAACGTTACACCTGATTCATTTTTTGATGGAGGCCAGCATAATTCAACAAAGTCTGCTCTTTCCCAAACAGAAAAAATGCTTGAAGACGGGGCCGATTTAATTGATATTGGAGCCTATTCTTCTCGACCAGGAGCTAAAGCCATTTCAGAAGAAGAAGAACTTAAACGACTGTCCATATTACCGGAAATAACCAAACGGTTTCCAGAGGCTTTGATTTCAATAGACACCTTTAGATCTGCTGTTGCCAGATTTGCAGTTGAAAATGGAGCTTGCTTAATAAATGATATTTCTGCTGGAAATTTGGATGAGAAAATGTTTGAAACTGCGGCAGAATTGCAAGTTCCGTACATAGCCATGCACATGCACGGAACTCCAGACACCATGCAAAACAAACCTACTTACGACGAATTGGGAGTAACTATCAATGTGGTGAAAAGCCTGTCTGGAGTTGTACTAAAACTCAACCAACTTGGTGTAAACGATGTAATTTTGGACCCTGGGTTTGGTTTTGGAAAAACGGTAAAAGACAATTATCAATTGCTTCGCGAATTAGACCAACTTAGTATTTTGGAATGCCCCATACTTGTTGGTGTTTCCAGGAAATCAATGATTAATAATGTGCTGGATATCAACCAACAAGAAGCATTAAATGGCACAACGGCTGTTCACATGTTAGCTCTGCAAAATGGCGCAAACATTCTTCGCGTTCATGATGTACTAGAAGCCAAACAAGCTGTTGATATTTTTTCGGCTTATCAGGCGTAGAAATGAATTGTACCAAACAAGCGTCGTGCAGAACTTGTTAATGTCATTATTGAAATTGTACTATTGAAATGCTGAAATGGATATAGCATCTCAAGAGGACGATTTATTTCAAGTATTCTATTCTTTTACCAACTTCTCAATACGTTTTGCTCCACTTTCTGAGGTTAAGACCAACACATAAACTCCACGTTGAAAATCAACAACTGGAATGGATTGTTCACTGGCTGTGAGTTCTTTACTTAACGTTTTACGGCCAACTGCATCGTAAATATCAAGTTGCACAGAACTGGTAATTGCTCCTAATTCGATAATTAGATATTCATTCATTGGGTTAGGATACATCTGAATAGCATTCAGTTCATATTCACCAATAGAAGTTGTATCCACTATATGATTTGCTGTATCGGGAGTAGAACGCTGAAAAATTATCCATTCATCTGCACCATCGGTCTCGCGACCATAAGACGTATTTGATTCCAGCGCAGGAACTTCAACATAATCGACCTGTCCTATTATTCCCTGGGTGTTGTAGTACAATCCAATTGACTCACCGCTTTTTGATATTTTGAAATTGGCATTCCAGTCGCTTCTCAATTCTTCACCACTTGCCCAAACCATGGCATAATCTTTTGGCGCCAATGTCAGCTCAGGCAGTTTCCATTTGTTATTGATTTTGTTGTCATCACTCAAATAATAATCTCCCAAACTAATGGCCTCATCACCTGCATTGTACAGTTCAATCCAATCGGTAAGATCATTCACGTCGCTTTCAACTGTGTTGGTATTGGACGACATTACTTCATTAATCACTAAAGCCCCTGAAAGCGAAAGATTGTAGAATTCCTTTTCAACTCTTCTTGGGCTAAACAATCCTGCGTTGTTATTTTCAGCATAAATGTAGTAGTCCATTGTAATGCCACTCATAATAAGCTCAATGCCATAAACGCCATCGTTTGCAGCACCATCTCCATGGTTTCCATCATCAAACATGGTGTCTTTTACGAATGGAGCTCGCGCTTCGAATCGATACGCAAACAATACCAAATCTTCGTTTGAAATAGTAGATGTGACAAAGAACTTCCCATTGATGGTCGGTGTTGATGTGGACGAAGTCGGAGTTGAAATCGAAGGAGCGGTTGCCGTAAAATCAGACAATCCTAATAAGTAGGTACTTCTTCCATCCATTAAATTACCAATACCATTTACTCCACCGCCACCTGGCCCACCGCCACCTCCCGAAATATCAGAGCGCAGGTTCGAAGTGAAATTTGCGTACGTAAAGAACTTGTTATTGTCTGCCAGAACCGCAGCGTCTATAGTCGATTGTAATGAATCTCCGGTCACCAAATAACTTCCATCGTCAAAATTTTCTTGCAACATCGTTTTACAGTGAGCCACATACATCCTTTTGTATGTTGGGTCACTTAGCAATTTCTGAATTAAGGGATAATCGGCATCATTTTGATGCAGTAAGTGAGTTAATTGTTGTTTGTCGGTTGTACTTCGTAACCTTACGCTGGCAGAGCCAGTTTGCGTGAATTTTCCGAAGGATTCGTTTAAATCCCAAACTATGGGAAGGAAATGATTGTAATCGGACCGATATAAATAATAGTTCTGTGCAAATCCGCCTGAGTAACTATCCAAGTTTACCAAAACATTATTAAAGGCTATCATCCAGAGCGCTCTATTGATATCCAGTATTTCAGGTAACGCACTGGTTGTAGTATTCAAGGTGTCGATTAAGTCGATTAACTCTCCCCAACCAGCATCAGACTTTATTTCGTAAGATGCGTAATACTTAGTACTGTCAGTTCCTAGATAAGTAAGATTAGGATAATCTGTAGTCCCAGGGCCGGCACCTGCTGGTGGATTACACTTTACAAAAGTGTTATTCTTTGAACCGAAGCGACTTTTTACAAATTTCTTTGAAATCGCTTCTGCGTTAGAATACAATCCAATTAAATCACCATTGACATATACATTGGCATAATTGCAAAGTGGAGCATCAACATACTGCCTTAAAATTTGGTACGACAACACTTCTCTTACAAAAGAAGGATCGTTTGCTACATTGCTCAATTTAATATCTGAATATCCTTGATATTCTTGGTCTTTGTAGGTGTCTAATTCAATATGAAAAGGGTTCTTTGTTTGGGTTGAACGATAGGTACTATTCCCTTTGTACTTCACTCCTACACTATCGAAAACAGTTCCGTTAATTTCGACAGTTTGCGCCATGGTATAATCTTCTGCGCCTGCCTTTTGAGCATCAAGTAAGGCGTCCCAATTGGACTGAGCAAACGTGATTTTAATTTCTTGAATGGTGTTTAAATCATAAAAAGATTGTGCGCTAACTGCAAATGAGATAAGCGAGGCAACGGTCATAGATAGTAATTTCATGGAGTGTATTTAGTAATGTTTATCGCTAAGACGACACTACTCAAAGCATCCTTCTATTTGGGTAAATAAATATTTGATTTCATAGAAAAAAACCAAAAAATATTTACTATTCAATAACGATTTGCTTTTGGATAATTTCATTTTCTAGAACTATACGAGCCAAATAAACCCCTTTAGAAAGTAAAGCTTTTGTTTCAATAGATGTAGAGTTGATTCCTTTAGAAAAAATGATTTGACCAGCCATATTCAAAATTTCTAATTGCTGAATCGTTTCAGTTGAATGAATCGAAAATTGACCGTTATTCGGATTAGGAAATAATAATATTCTTTGGTTATTTATGTTTGTGGGTATTCCTGTTTCATCATCAATAATCAACTCTTTCATCTCAATTCGAATCGTATCGCGTGCTGAACATTTGAATTGGTTATCCCCTTCTACCCATATATTATGAACCCCAACAGGATAATTAGATGTATCAACAACCAAAAATGAATTGGTGCTTCCATCGCTCCATAAATAGCTCACCCAATTTGCAGGTGCTGATAAAACCAAAAAATCGTTTTCAAGCAATGTGGTGTCATTTCCCAAATCCACAGAAATATCTTCCACTACGGCAAGTCCTCTTCCAACAGTTCTGCAAGCACCATTCGGACGATTTCCGTAGTGATACGAGATTTTACCGTTCCAATCTCTTGGATAGTATAGGTTTTGAAAAGCATGTGAAATACCAGTTCCGGTAATGATGGAAACCACAGAATCTGTCCGAATTCGTGCCGCTGATTCCGCATTGTATTTTAGCTGTCCACCTGAAGCAGTTAAATAGATATAAACTCCTAAAGTATCTCCTTTAATCAAAGATTTTGATCCAAAATCTGCCGCAACTAAATCACCACTGTTCGCTACGTCAATAAAATCAGTATCCCAGAGCGTCCAATCCGTCGCAGTGTTCTCCGAACCTTGGTGTGTACCCTTTTTAAAATAGGCTGTTATCGACTGGTTTCCAGTTGTATTAATCCGTGACCAAACACTATCAATTACCATATCCTCGTGGGCAACAATATCGAACATTGCCCCATTCCAATCCCGATTGGAAGTCATGGTCGTAGAAATATCGCCTGAATAAAATAGATTTCCTCTTGTGGCATGAACAAAAAATACCTCTGAATTAGATAATGGCCCTGTAACATGCGTATTTCCAGAATCTAACACTCGACCAAATCTGTCCAGCCAACTTATTTTATCCTTCCCATCTGAGTTCGCGGACAGTGTGAATGATTTGCCCGAACAATTGGTATCACTCGTAACCATTAAGTTTGGCTCTCCCAAACTACTGAAAATTAAGGTTTTAAGATTATTCCCTCTTACCGTATCTTGAGCATTTTGAGCGCTCGAATTCAATCTATAATCACCTAAAATAGAAGTATTAAATAACACTTCTGCTGTATCCAGAACACATGTTTTTAAACCAGCCGGAATGTTATTGTCTAATCGGACATGGCCCGGTGGAGTTGATGTTATGAATAGCTCATTGATCTGCTGAGTTGCTGTGCTTGTCGGAATTCCATAATTGCAATAAACGACCAAAAACAAGTTGGAATCCCGACCACATTCTGTCGGCGTTGCATTCACTATATTCACAATTCCAACATCAGGTCTTGGGAGAGTATCAAATAAGGCTGATAGAATGTTCTTATCCTTTACACGATTAAAAAGTACACCATGTGCAGCATTGTTCAGGTGAGTATTATCACCCGAATTGTATTTGGTATCGATAGTATCATTTTTAGCAATCGTCGTCCAAAAATCAATCGCTCTACTTCCAAAAGCATTTAAAATAGAATCGCGAACAGCAGTTTGAATAGATATTTGCCCTTGATTGCTAGTCGTTTTTGGCTGAGTAGTACAAACCCAAACAGGAACATCAAAACTATCGGCATAATTTACTATTCTACGAAAGTTGGACATCTGTTCGCTTGCACCATATCCCCTACTACCATCATTTGATGGCATATTCACTACAATAAAATCTGCACCCAATCGGATGGCTTCAGAAACATTTTTGGTGGAATTAGTTGCGGGTCGATTACTCGGTGCAACAAATGAATCAGGCATTATCTGATAGGTTGTCGTTCCTCCTACCGCCAAATTTGTGACTTCATTAGTTGGGTTAATTGACTTTACATACGTTCTAAAACGGTTAACCCATGCGCTATCTCTATTCGTTGGTCCGGTTCCTGCCGCAGTTGAACTCCCGATAATTACCCCGTGAAAAGAGCTTCCTTTTAAACACGGATTTTGTGTGTCTTGGGCTTGCAAAGTGCTTAATATTAAAAAGCTGAGCACAAAACTTAAATAGTATTTCATAGTTCGACTAAAATAAGCACTTTAAAAATACAGCTGGGCAAGTAAATTTCAGTCCTTTTTATTGAACTGAATCTTTTCTAAACTGTTCTACAATAAAAATTTAAATATGAATAAAATTGGATTAGTTGTAGGATGCGCATCAATGTTGTTGATGAGCTGTGGTAGAGAAAATGGAGCAAGTAAAGCTCCGGAGCAAAAGAAAATGCAATTGCAAACAGGTCCAGAGGAAAAAGCAAAGCCTATGGATATTCCAGAGGTTGCAGAAATTGTGATTGAAGGAAACGACCAAATGCAATTCAACACCAAAAGAATTGAGGTGTATGAAGGTCAAAAAGTAAAATTGACCCTAAACAATGTTGGCGAAATGCCTGTTGAAGCAATGGGTCATAATTGGGTGTTATTGGCAAGAGGAACAGACAAAAACGCATTTGCTGAAGCTTCTATTGGAGCAAAGGAAACAGGTTACATAGCTGCTGAAATGAAAGAAAGTGTGATTGCCTGCACCAAAACCATTGGTGGTGGCGAATCGGTTACCATAGAGTTTGATGCGCCTAAAAAAGGGTTGTATGACTTTGTTTGTTCTTTCCCTGGGCATGTGGGTAAAATGAACGGAAAGTTCGTGGTGCAGTAGATTGTTGATTTATGTAAAATCAAAAAAGGGGCGAATTCGCCCTTTTTTTGTTTCTTTAATTCACTTCTAAAAATTCAACGTGTACATCAAATTTGGAATGATAGCCATTTGCGTTTGGTAAACCAACTCATCTTTTTCAGGGTTGTAGAAATCACGCAATCGAGCTTTGTTGTTCGTCGCATTTAGCACTTCCAACTTAAACTCATGACTCGTTTTCTTTTTGTTCAATCGGTAAACTGCGCTCGCGTTCATAAAGAAAACATCGTCTCCCTTTGCAGAAAGTGGTTCGGTCACCCTTACGGTACTTTCGTCAAGTCTTGAGGCAGCTAAATCAACAGGAGTATAACGCTGCCCTCCTACTATCGTGGTTTTCAGATTCAATTGAAATGCGTTTTGGTCTTCTTTACCAACCACAAATTCTTTTCCAACAACAATGTTTCCGTTATAATTACCAGAAAAACGAGATTGTCTTTGAACACCATCCATTGCTGTATATTTTGATTCAAACAAAGAAGCGGTGACCAAGTAGTAAAAATTCTTGGCGAAATAGCGTTCTAATGTGAACTCCACTCCATAGTTTTCTCCGGTACCAGAGCTTTGCAGAAGTACATCGTCAAACCAGTCGGTTTGATTGATTAGGGAATAATTAGACCCTACTTTGTTTTCGATGGGCACATCGTACAATTGTTGAAAGTACAATTCAGTTTTAAAATGCGTATTTGCCGTTAGTTGAAAATCGTAGCCCAATACATAATGATTGGCCTTTGGTATTTCAAGGTTAGTATTTGGGGTTGTTGCAGTTCCGTTCTCATCTATCACCGTTGCCGTGTAAAACAATAAGGACTCCAAGCGGCTATGCACTCCAAAACCAGCAGAAAATGTATGTCTATCCTTTAGCTTGTAATTCAGTCCTACTCTAGGCTCAACCGAATAGGTATTATTCAATCCGAAATGCATAAAATGACTCCCAGCTACCATAGTAAGATCCTCGGTAAAACGATGTTTCCAAGTAGCGAAGGCTTGCGAATAGTTCGAGTTTTCAGAAACATTCAAATCGTTGTAAAGCACTCCTTCATCCAGATACGAATTGAAGAAATTATAATTCAATTGTGTATGAATTACTCCTGCTGTGACCGTGTTTTTACTGTTGAGCTTGCTATTTATGGTGGAATTAATTTTCAGGGTATTTTTAGTCAATTTCGAATCGTCTTCAGTAAAAAACTCTCCATTTGCATCGCGCTCCTCGTATAGGTAACCACTTCCATTGGTTGACATGGAAACCGTATTTTTTAAGTAGGTTTTCTTATTCAATGCGTAAAAATGACTGACTCCGGCAAAACCAAATTGCGCTGAGTACTCATCCTTATTCAACACATAATTTTCGTCAATACTATCTACTTCTGTTTCCGAAATGGTACTGATTCCACCTAGACCAAAAACGCTAAAAACTCCAGCTTTTTTTGTCGGTAAATGCACATTAAAAGCTCCGTCTTGGTATTTAGGAACTCCACCAAAATCAACAATCCCAGCATCATCTAATACGGCCAGAGAAGAATAACGATAATTAGCAAGATAAGAACCTCGTCCACCTTCTTTAAAAGGGCCTTCGGCTGTTACGTCCATTCCTAGAACACCGATTCCAACAGCGTATTCTCTTTTCTGGTTGTTTCCTTGTCTTAATTTTAAATCTAATACACCAGAAGTTGCATTTCCATATTCAGGAGCGAAAGCACCGCTCATAAATTCAGAATTAGCCAAAACCTTGCTGTTCAATGCATTAATCGGCCCTCCAGTTGCGCCTTCATCTGCAAAATGATTTGGGTTGGGAATTTCGATTCCTTCTAATCTCCACAGAATTCCTTTGGGTGAATTGCCTCGAACTACAATGTCATTGTTCCCGCTTGGGTCACCGCTAACACCCGCAAAATTGCTAGCCATTCGTGCCGGGTCGTTAAAACTGCCGGCGTATCTGCCAGCTTCTTCTACCGAAAATTTTCGTGAACTTATGATAGCCATTTCATTAATGGGCTCATCATTAGCGCCATTTGCAGTTACTTCAAATGCCTCCAATTGTTTTATGTTTTCGGTTAGGGAAACGGTAAGGAATACCTCCTTAGCCGAAGTCACTACTATATTCGATAAGGTCTGTGATTCGTAACCGACATAAGTGATATTCAAAGTGACTCTTCCAACGGGAATTTCGGTAAGCTTGAAATATCCGTCTATATCGGTTGCAGCCCCTTTGAAAGGTGTTGCTCCTACAACAACTACTGATGCTCCAATTGCAGGCATCTTGGAATCAGCATCGATTATTCTTCCGCGAATGGTTTGAGTAAGGTCTTGTGCTTGACCTAAATACGTAAATAGCACCGTAACAAATAGTAATGCTACTTTAAATGACCTCGTAAGCTGTTCGTTTAGATTTTGAGTTTTCATGTTTGAGTGTGTTTTTCATAAAGACACTCTTGTTTTTGAAAACCCCTATTGCTGAATTTGATTTTTTTGAATCATAGGTCAGTAAATTTGAAATAATCTTCGTCATTATTACTAAGTGTACCAAATTGATATCATAAAATAAACGCTTGGTGTAAAGTATTGCTTAATGTAGGCTATGCACCCATTAAAATTCAGCCACAAAAACTTTCGTTCGTTTCAAAAGAACACAAGATACCCAATAGGAAAAAGAACCTAACATAATACCTGCACCAAGGTCAAAAAACAAATGTCTTCTTGTTTGTATAATAGCATAGAACATTATAAACGTTATACAAAGGGTGATAAGGTTTCTTATTCTTTTTCCTCTTTGCCATAAACCAATACTGCAGATTGTAATTAGTGAACCGTGTAAAGAGGGACAACAATTAAGTGGGGTATCCGTTTGTGCAACAAAATTCATAACCTCAGAACTTAAATCACTAAGTTCAACTGCAGGATAAATTATTGTACTAGGAAAAGTAAAAAATAGAATCCCGCTAATAAAAGCACTTGCAAAAAATGCTAGACTCATAGGTTTTAGAGATAACTTGTTTGCTTTAAAAAATGTGAATGGAATAAATAGGTAAAATAGAAGGTATAACCATATTCCTTTGGGATTAAATGGAATAACTAAGTCAATCTTAGTTTCTGGAACGATCCAAGCACTTCCAGTCCCAAAGGCCGCTGCAAAATAGATTAACCCAGCAGGAATCCAACTGCATAACAAGAAAATCAATCTTCTAGAAAATGGCATTCTAACTTTTTAATTTGATTAAAAACAAACAAAATGTTTAATTTTTGAAGTAACTTAGACTCGAGAAAATTATACCAAAAAATAAGTAAAGACTCCTAAAACCAAATGAAATCAATTCTAGAGGAAGTCACCCAACGGACTAAGGATTATCCCGACAAACTCATGTATTGCTTTCTCGACAGTAAAGGAACAATCAAAGAATCATTTACCTACCAATCATTTGACCAGCGCACTAAACTACTAGCCTCATCCATTCAAACCAACTATGAACTTAATGAAGGAGACCGAGTGCTACTCGCCTATTCGCCTGGGCTGGAAATAATAACTGCATTTTTTGCCTGTGTGAGATTAGGTTTAATTCCCGTTCCAGTTTATCCTCCCAACGCTCATGGTATAGAAGCTTCAGTATTAAAAATGAACTTCATTGCTAAAGATTGCGGAGCTAAAGCCATTCTCACCGATAGTAATACTCATTGGTCTCTTAAAATCAATTTGAAAAAGGCAAAAAGCAGCATTTCCCATTTAGTTTGGATTATAAGCGACGAGCAGCCCCAAGAAGAAATTCAAACACTTCCAATCGTTGATAATGAAATACTTTTTTTACAATACACTTCGGGCTCCACCAATAACCCCAAAGGGGTTATTGTAACTCACCACAATATATTGCGGAATTGCAAAAGTGTCGCAGACCACATGCCCATTGGTGTTTCATGGCTACCACAATATCATGACATGGGGCTTATCGGTTATTATCTGTTCTTTGCTATTCAAGGCGGAACAACTTATGGCTTCTCTCCTACTGATTTTATTAAACGACCAGCCCTTTGGTTAGAAACCATTTCCAAATACAAAGCAACGGCATCTTCCGCTCCTAATTTTGCCTACGACTACTGTATGCTTTCAGGAAAAATTAGTGATTCTGTTTTAAAAACATTAGATCTCAGTTCACTGAAATTTTTAATGACCGCAGCTGAATCAATAAAACCAAGTACATACAACGCTTTCAAAAATAAATTTGAACCATTCGGACTAAATCCAAATTCATTTTTCGGAGCCTATGGCTTAGCAGAATTTACATTGGCTGTAACTAATTATGGTAGAAATTCTTATTTCTTTAGTTCTAATCTACTTCAACAAAACGTAGCTCAAGGCGTTGATTTAACCGATGATAAAACTCAAACAACTGCTATCATGAGTTGTGGAAAAACTCTACAGGGTGCGGTTCTCAAAATAGTTGACCCAAACAAAGAAAACCTGGTGCTTGAAAATGGCTACGTTGGTGAAATATGGCTTCAAGGAGAAAGTAAATGTGCCGGGTATTGGAATCGTGAAGTTTTAAATAACGAAATTTTCAAAGCAAAAATTAAAGGCAACTCTAACAACAATGAATGGCTCAGGACAGGTGATTTAGGATTCATATATAAAGATGAATTGTACGTCTGTGGGCGGTTAAAAGACCTTATAATTGTGCGAGGAAACAACTACTATCCTCATGATATAGAACATATTATTGAAAGCAACCCTCTCATTCGAAAAGGAAGTACAGCAGCTTTTTCAATTGAAAGAAATGGAAAAGAATCTGTGGTTGTTGTAGCCGGTTTAAAAAATAGAACAAAGATTCCAGAACCAATTGACCTTCGCGATAAAATCAACGAACTGTTAGGCCTTCGTATCTCTGAAATAGTTTTTATCTTAGGAAAGGAAATTTCTAAAACAAGTTCTGGAAAAATAAAACGGTATGAAAACAAACAGCGCTATTTAAATGAAGAACTTCCTGTTCTTGCTAATTTCGATTTTGAGTTCCATGATAATCAATCTCCAATAAGTGAATTCGCTAATGAATCAGCAGCTGATTCGTTAGTTGAATCGCAAGATTTGAATGCACTTTTTCAATACTATAAGTTGTCTGGTGCAGAAAATTCCACTTTGACAAACTCTGGGATGGATTCTTTGCGATTGGCCGAATTTAGTCATGACTTAGAGGTTTACCTTAGGAATAAAGGTTTCAATGATTTATCGCAAGAAGTGGATATAAAATTGCTTCAGAAGATCGTTATTTCAGATTTGTATGAGATTCTCGAAAGCTTTGAGTCTAAATCTACTCTCGCTCGATTTAAGTTCAAAAAAGCATTTTTGGACATTCAATCAGAATTTAAAAGAGCCGAATCGAACCTGATGGCCCTAGATGCCCTGTTACGGAATGAATTCAGGATTGTAAAACCTTTGAATCTCCAGATTCCAACAGAGAACTCCATTCTATTAACTGGAGGAACAGGTTTTTTTGGGCCATTTATTATCCAAAGCCTTTTGGAACAAACTGAAGAAAAAATTTATGTTATTGTTCGTTCTAACTCAAGTCAAAAAGGCTTTGAAAGATTAAAAAAAGCTTTTAAAATAATTCATGCAAACATTCCAAACCTAGACGAAACTTTTAGGAAAAGGGTTATTCCAATTTGTGGAGACTTAAGTAAAAGACGATTGGGGCTAGGCGAAAAAGCCTGGCAGTTTTTGTGCAGTAGTATAAAAACGATTTACCATAACGGTGCAAAGGTCAATTACGTGCACGATTATCATAACCTACGCAGAGCTAATGTTGAAGGGACAAAAGAAGTAATTGAACTTGCGATTAGCCAAAGAACAAAAACACTGAACCATATTTCAACTACATTTATTTTCGGTTGGTCTACGAAAGATACGTTGTTTGAATCCGATTCAAATAAATCAATGGAATTTCTTGATTTTGGTTACAGCCAAAGTAAATGGGCTGCAGACCAAGTTGTGCTTAAAGCCATGGAAAAAGGGCTTCAAGCGAGAATTTTTCGCCCTGCCTTAATTTCTCCTTCAGCAAATGGGAGTGGTGATAATTTTGATATTTCCATCCGTTTATTAGCCTTTATGGTTAAGTATGGAATTGGGACAACATCACAGAACCAAGTTAGCTTTACCCCTGCTGACATTGCGGCGAATAACATTGTGGCCATTTCAAACATTGACTCTTCAATAAACCACACTTTTCATGTGACTAGAGATGAATACTCAAGCATGCTGGAAATCACCAACCACCTCAGCAGCATAATTGGAAAAGAATTTAGAAACTACAAACTAAAAGCTTTTGTACCCGAAGTAGTTAGTAGATGTACCAAAGAGGATTCCTTATTTCCTTTACTTAACTTTCTAGTAAAATCAGCCGATAATATAGAGGCAATGGAATTTAAAAGATACGATAACAGCAATTACCAAAAATTCCGAAAACTATCTATTCACGGAAAACCAGATATACCGCTTGAAGATGTTGTCATGGGAATCTATAAATTTATGGATAGCAATAACTTAATTTAATCTTAGCAATGGGTGAAGGAAATCGACATACTGTGTCAATTTTAGAATCTCTGTTAGACACTACAGAAATGGTAAAAAATCCAGTAGAGGTTTTTGAGAAATACCGCAAGAAACATGGTTCTACATTTAAATTCAATTTTGGAGGATTGAGAAAAACAATTGTTACTGCCGATCCTGATTTTTTGGAATATGTCTTAAAGGAAAATAATTCCAACTACCATAAATCGCATATCCAAGTAAAACGATTTGTAGAATTTCAAGGAAAAGGGTTAACCAATAGTCACGGGGATTATTGGCTTAGACAACGAAAATTACTTAGTCTAGGCTTTACCCGTTCGCGACTTACAGAAATGCTTCCCCTCCAACTTCAAGTGTTGCAAGATTTTATGAATGATTTCGATGCTGAGGCTTCAAAAGGCGCTGTAAACATTCATCACCAAATGGTAAAATTTACACTTAGGTCGGTAGGGAAATCATTGTTTGGGAGCCAAATGGGTAATGAAGAACTGGAGCGATTTGCATCCACAATTGCTGACATTCAAAGCTTTATAGTAAAAAAAGTGGTTCAACCTTATCTAATGCCTTGGTATGCGATAAGTGGCCAAAATCAAAAATATCAGGAAATGCGAATAAAAGGAGATCAAATTGTCCTGAATTACATTGAAAAAAGGAGAGCCGAAGACACTAATGAGAGTGACATTCTCAAGCTCATTCTTTCTACACCTTACAAGGATACTGGAGAGTTTATGTCGGATGAAACCGTTAAAGTTGAGATTCTTCAGTTACTAGTTGCAGGAAACGAAACCTCAACAACTGCAGCAACTTGGGCTTTCTACTTGTTGGCGAAACACCCGGAACACATCAAAAAAATCCGAAACGAAATAGAGACTGTTTTTGCTAAGGAGGAAATAAGCTACAAAGGATTGCACCAGTTAAGCTATACACTTGCTGTTTTAAACGAATCCATCAGAATTCGCCCCCCCTTTTGGATGATAGACAGAGAAGCTTTAGAAGACGATGAATTCAATGGAATAAAAATTCCAGCTGGCACTACCGTCGTACCTTATATTTATGGGGTTCATCACAACAACAAAATCTGGGACAATCCAAACATATTTGACCCTAGTAGATTCGAAAATGGCAACGAAAAGAAAATGCATCAATTTGCCTTCATTCCATTTGGAGGAGGCCCCCGAGTCTGTATTGGCCAAAATATGGCGATTATGCAAATTCTTCTGGTTATGAGTAGTATAATCAGAAATTACGACATAGAATTGGCTGATACTAACAGGGTTGGTCTCCATGCCATGATGCTATTAAAGCCGGACGGGCCTATTCAAATTAATTTTAAAAAGATCAACTCCTAACACAAGGTTCAGGTAATGAGTTCTAATTCTACATTCAATTTAATTGAAAGCTTGATACTAAAATGAGAAGTCCAAAATATTCGAAAAGTATAAATCGAGATTTTTCTGTAACCCTAAACAAAAGAGTGTATGCCTACTTTAAGGAGAATGAAATAACCACGCAAGCGGGACCAATAATGTTTGGCAAAACAGTTTTTCTATTTGGAGTATATTCCTTCCTCTATTTATTCATAATATCAAATCAAATTTCAAGTTTGCCTTTCCTATTCGCACTCTGGTGTCTTATTGGTCTGGTGCAATCTTTTATTGGAATGTCTATCATGCATGATGCGGTGCATGGAGCTTATACAAAAAACAAAATCTACGAGGCATTGCTCCATATTCCAATAATTGCAATTGGTGTAGAACCTAAAATTTGGCATTTTGAACACAACGTTTTACACCATAATTATCCGAACATAGATGGAATTGACCAGGATATTAATCCTAGAATACTGTTCCGATTTACCAAACACCAACCAAGACATTGGTACCACCGATTCCAACATATTTATGCCACATTTCTTTACAGCTTTATGGTTATCGAATGGCTTACAGTTAAAGACTTCATAAAGGTTGGTAAGTTCTATCGAATGGGTCTTATTTCTAATCAGACAAAAGCCGCTTTTTTGGTTCTGGGTATTCTCATTAAAAAACTGATTTTCTATCTCGTTTTTTTAATTGTTCCTTTACATGTACTTCCGTTTGATTCGTGGAATATTATTGGAATGTTTTTTACAATGCTAGTTACAGCAGGAGTTTCATTAACTATTGTATTTCAACTTGCTCATGTAGTTCCAATGTGCAAAACTGAGAGAGATAGTAGTGAGATTGAAAATCAAAGTTGGCACCGTCATCAAATGGAAACTACAGCCAATTTTGCGCACGACAACAAAATTTTAACCTATCTTATTGGTGGTTTAAACTATCAAATTGAACACCATTTATTTCCAAAAATTTGCCACAGTCATTATCCTGCAATTTCAAAAATTGTAAAACAAACTGCTATTGAATTTGGTACCCCCTATCACTATGACAAAACTTTTATTGGAGCAATAAGGTCTCATTATAGATTATTGAATAATTTGGGTAAAGATGATTGTTAGTTCACTGCTGGAACTAACAATCGTACACGACATTAAATAGGTTCATACTGATAGTATGAAAAGTGTTACCGTATTCAAAATTGAAGACAACTTTATGTCTCTGGATGGTAAATGGTTTATATCGTCTCCCCTTTCCAAGCCATCATACCACCAACCATGTTATGAACCGATTTAAAACCTAGCTCATCCATTGCACCTGCAGCATTACCAGAACGACCACCCGAACGGCAAATCATGTAATAGTCTTTAGACTTGTCCAACTCTTTTATTCTGTCTATAAAATCAGGATCAAAAAGATTGATGTTTTCCGCACCTGGAATCATTCCTTCAGCGCATTCTTCAGGAGAACGAACATCAATAAGTACTGCGTTTTCATCGTCAACAACAATTTTCTCTAACTCTACAGGAGTAATGTTTTTCATCATGTTATGAATTGTTTTTTTCTGAAGGACAAACGAAAGTAGTTTTCGGAATCGAAGTATCCTTCAACACTTTATAGCCGCCTTCAATATTGGTGATGTTATGTAATCCTCTTGATTTTAGGATTGAGCCGAATATTACAGACCGATAACCACCAGCACAATGTGCATAGTAGTTCGTTTCTGGATTTACCTTCTCCATGTTACTATTAATAAAGTCCAAGGGAATATTCTCTGCACTCTCAAGGTGTTCTGCTTCATATTCGCCCGGTTTTCTCACATCTAGTAGAGGTAATTCCGGATTATACATTTCCTCAAAAGCTTCGGGTGTGACAGTCGGCATAGTATCAACCTCTAAATTTGTACTTTTCCATGCATCCATTCCTCCATCTAAAAAACCAATGGTGTGGTCGTAACCTACTCTTGAAAGTCTGGTTACAATTTCTTCTTCCCTACCTGCATCCGCCACAATGAGAATAGACTGGTGAATATCAGTAATAAGAGCACCAACCCATGGTGCAAAATTACCATCGATGCCAATAAAAATGGAGCCTGGAATATGACTTTCCATGAATTTGCTTTGGTGACGCGTGTCTAAAATCAAAGCGTCTGTACTTTCAGCAACAGAACGAAAAGTCTTAGCGTCAAACGATTTTAAAGCCTTAGTTTTTACATCATCAAAAGCATCGTACCCTTCCTTGTTCATTTTTGCATTCTTCGGAAAATATTGTGGAGGAGGTAAAATACCGGTTGTCAATTCCTTTATAAAATCTGCTTTAGACATTTTAGTATCCAACGCATAATTGGTTTGTTTTTGATTCCCTAATGTGTCAGTAGTTTCGCTGCTTAAATTCTTTCCACATGCACTACCCGCTCCATGCCCTGGATAAACGATTAGACTATCTGGAAGTGGTAATATTTTGTTGTGAATAGATTCGTACATCATTGCAGCCAAATCTTCTTGAGTTAAATCGGATTTTACAGCCAAGTCTGGTCGTCCTACATCGCCAATAAACAAGGTGTCACCAGAGAAAATAGCGTTCATTTCACCGTTTTCATCCAACAATAAATACGTCGTAGATTCCAAGGTATGACCAGGAGTATGAATTACTCTTATAGTAACATCACCAATTGTAAACTCCTGATTATCTGCAGCTTCAATAATATCGTAAGCAGGTTTTGCCGTTGGACCAAAAACGATTTCTGCTCCAGTATTCTTCGCTAAATCAATATGACCAGATACAAAATCGGCATGAAAATGCGTTTCAAAAACGTACTTCAATTTCACGTTATTAGCATTCAATTTATCGATATAGGGTTGCGGATCTCTAAGAGGGTCAATTATCGCAGCTTCACCGTTTGATTCGATGTAGTATGCCGCTTCGGCTAAACATCCAGTATATATCTGTTCTACTTTCATAGTAAATGTTGTTTTAGTAAATGCAAATGTACGATGGTCACTCCAAATCGGAACGTGATATTTGTCACTGCTTAACGTTTATTTAATCCTGTTTTTTATTCCTTTGGCGTTACTATGAACATTGAAACTGAATACAGCTCAACAAACAATCAAACCTATTTAAATACTGCCTCTTGCGGTCTTATTTCTAAAAGCACTTTGACTGCCATGCAGACCTACAATGAGCGCTTTATGGAACATGGTAGCGTGGTTGCCGAAGATTGGATGATGAATAAATGGGAGTCTTGTCGTACAACAGTTGCGGACTTTTTTGGAGCTATAGTTGAGCAAACAGCTCTTATTCCCAATTTTTCTTTCGGCTACAATGCCGTTTTGGAAACTGTTGGCCCAAAGAAGGTTTTGGTGTACGAAAACGACTACCCTTCCCTCCTGCTTCCATTGCAGCTAAAAGGATTTGAGTTAAACACATTTACTTCTTCAAACAATTTCGACTTCGATTTAAATGAAATTGAAGATATTATTCGAAAAGAGAACATTGAGTTATTGGTAATCAGTCACGTCCAGTTTCGTACCGGTTACAAAGCTAATCTTGAACAGCTTGGCAATCTCTGTAAAAAGTACAATGTAATTTTCATTGTTGATGCCACTCAAAGTGCTGGAGCGGTTTCCATTGATTTTAATGCCTTACCAATTGATGCCTTATTATTTAGCAATTACAAATGGCTCAACGCCGGAATGGGCACTGGGACACTTTTGATAAAACAGTCAATTTTAGAGCAATTTGAGCCAAAAATTGGTGGTTTTGGTTCATTTATTCAAGAAAACGACAGCTTAGTCTATAAACCGAGCATTCTTTCTTTTCAACCATCACACCCAAATGTACCCGGTTGCGAAGCATTAAAACAAGCCATTTCGGAAAAGCAGGACTTGGGAATTAAATCCATTGAAAAACACAATAAAGATTTACTTCGGCAACTCATAATAGGATTGGAAGAAAAAGAAATTCCAATTTTTGGAGCATATCATTCTGACCAAAGAGCTGGATATGTTTGCTTGCCTTTTACAGAGCAGCAATTTGAATTACTTAAAAAGAATAGAGTTATTGCAACTTTCCGAAATAACTCGTTGAGAATTGGACCTCATTTTTACAATACTTCCGATCATATCAACAGATTCTTAGAGTTGGTTTAAGTAATTCACCAATATTGTTACAGGTCAACCAAAACGCAATCGAAATCATCAATAAAATGCTGACTATTGCAGCAATTAGAAACTCTATGAAATATTTCGCATTACTGTTCTCCTCATTCCTATTTACACTTATTCTGAATTCTTGTGCAGAAATGCAACAAGTACTTAATCAACAGTCTTCTACTAGTACCTCGAAAGCTGATGTGCTCTCAAATGATGAAATCATAAGAGGCTTGAAAGGTGCACTAGAGAAAGGTACTGAGTTTGCGGTTTCTAATTTATCTTCAGAAGGTGGATTCCTAAAAAATGAACTGTTAAAAATAGGACTCCCCAAAGAGGCAAAGCCAATTTACGAACGCATAGAAAAAGTACAGATTCTAGAAGTGTTGCTGAAAAATGCGGTGGTTTCGGTAAACCGTGCTGCGGAAGATGCGTCTATTGCGGCAAAACCCATTTTTGTGCAGGCCATTCAAGAAATGACCATTAAAGACGGAATGCAAATTCTGCGAGGAAGTGATTCGGCAGCTACCAATTATTTGAAAGATAAAACTTGGGATAATTTGTACAAAGAATTCAAGCCGAAAATTGAAGCTTCATTGAGCAAAACTTTTGTTGGAGAAGTTTCTGCCGAACGCACCTATTCAGAGGCTATTAACAACTATAACAAAGCTTCATTAAATGGCATTCTTTGGAAAAAGATTGAAAATAATTCTTTGGCGGAGCATACTACACAAATGGCATTGAAAGGTCTTTTTACAAAACTAGCCGAGGAAGAAAAGGAAATTAGAAAAGACCCAACTCACCGTGTTACCGATATTCTGAAACGTGTATTTGGTTGGCAATTTTAACTCCAAAACTCACGTTTCCACATTTCGAGACCAACCAAAATACTTTTCGATTAAGGTTTCCTTGTGCGATTCTAAGAAATTTATGAAGGCATCAGCCGCTGGCGATAATTTTTTTCCTTCTAGGTAACAGAGCATCCATTTCGTTTTTACCGGAAGTCCCTTTGTTTTTATCAATTGAATTTCACCTGCATTAATTACATTTCTTAATCCAATTAAAGGCATTATACTGTAACCAAGTCCGGCATTCACCGCTTGTTTTACAGCTTCATTAGAAACCAACTCGTATTGTTGTTTCGCTTTTACATTATTCGATTCAAGAAAGTTTTCCATGGCATTTCTTGTTGCTGAACCTTGCTCTCGGAATATGAATGGCAATTCCTCTAGCTCTTTAGCTCCAACCGTTTTTCCTCTGAATACTTTGGCTTTATCCGCATTACCCACCAGGTACAAGGAATTTTCCATGAGGTCAACCTTCTTCAATTTCAAATCATCTGGTAAAACAGATACCAAAGCAAAATCAATTTCATTTTTGGACAATGCCTCAACAACACGGTGCTTATTAGATACGTCTAGCGCCACATCTACAGCTGGAAATCGATGGGTAAACCCGCTTAATAAATAGGGCATTACATATTTCCCAGTTGACACAATGGCTATTTTCAAATGCCCAGCAATTAGTCCTTTATATTGATCCGAAGTCTGTTTTATCTCTTCCGATGCCAATAAAATTCGTTTGCACGCTTCGGCAATCTCTTTTCCAAATTCGGTAATAAACAACTTTCGTCCAACAACCTCTGTTAATGGAATATCGAATTGGTCTTGCAATTTCTTAAGCTGCGAACTAACCGCAGGCTGAGTGAGAAAGAGCTCTTCAGAGGCTTTGGTTACACTCTCATATTTAACAATACAGACAAATACTTTTAACTGATGTAATGTATAATTCATAACTAAAAGCAAATGTATATCATAAAAAGAATAGATAAAAGCAAATGAATAATCCGTCTAATCTTTGTCGAAACAAAAAAAACTTAAAGTCATGGTATTAGTAGCACAACAACATCGAGGAGAATCAAATGGCAATCACTTCATGCCTAGAACTCAAAACACAAACAACAATCTTTCGCAGGTTATGGATATGACCATATCAATCGAAAAAAAGATTAAGCAGCCTAGCGCAGCTAAACTATCGAACGAAGTAAAAAACAAAGTTTCGACAGATGAGCTAAAGTCATTATTCGAACAAGTATTGAATGAAAGACAAGAAGAAGTTCATATGAATTGGGAGCAAGACAACAAATTAGTAGTTGACCAACTTTCTGGTTTAACGCTTCACAATTTCCTACTTAAAGTAGAAGAATTGGGTAAAAACATCACATTCACCAAGAAAACAGTTATCGAAATTCACTAATCATGAGTTTATTAGGATTAACAGACAATCTTACAAATCCCGCACTAATGTTCTTCTTGTTGGGCATTATTGCGGTTCAGCTGAAAAGTGATCTTAAAATCCCTGAAAGTTCTTCAAAGTTCATCACACTTTATTTACTGCTTTCTATTGGATTTAAAGGAGGACAAGAGCTTGCGCACAGCGCGCTGAGTTTCGAAATTATTTGGAGTTTAATCCTAGGTGGTTTTCTAGCATCAGCAATTCCAATTCTGGCATTCTTTCTAATAAAAAGAAAAACTGGAATCTCGAATGCGGCGGCTATAGCAGCTTCTTACGGTTCTGTGAGTGCAGTAACATTTGTTACAGCAGTTTCATTTTTAGAAATGGAACACGTCTTTTTTGATGGGCACATGATTGCTGTAATGGCTATTATGGAAGCACCCGCCATTATTATTGGTGTATTGCTAATGAAACGGTTTGGAGATTCGGAACGCGAAGAAGGAGAACAACCTACAAGCATTGGACAGACCATCTACCACAGTGTTACTAACGGCAGTGTGCTAATGCTTCTTGGCAGTTTGATTATAGGACTATTAGCATCGGAGTCTCAGGCCGCTGGAATTAAGCCTTTTACCACGGATTTATTCAAAGGATTTTTAGCTCTATTCTTATTGGATATGGGAATTACAAGCGGCAAGCAACTCAGCGTTGTGTTTAAAACTGGTGTATTTCCTTTTATTTTCTCTGGTTTAATGCCTTTTGTAAATGGTCTGATAGCGCTTATGCTAAGCTTTCAAATTACAGATTCACCAGGGAATCAATTATTGTTTGCAATTCTCGGAGCAAGTGCATCCTATATCGCAGTTCCAGCAGCTATGAAGCAGGCTGTTCCTAGAGCTAATCCAAGTTTGTATTTACCTATGGCGCTTGGTATTACATTTCCTATTAATGTAATGATTGGGATTCCGTTCTACTATTTTATGATTCAATACATGGCAAGTTAGCTGTACTATACACACCTAACCTATTCAGAAAAAGAATACTTTGGTAGCGTGAAATTCTTCCGTTTTCATTCTATTCTTTTTTGCGTTTTGGTAGTACTGAATTCGTGCAACACAACTCGTGTTGTAAAGCCATTAGAAAAAGGAGAAACTCGTATTAGCGCAGATTTGGGCGGACCCATTGTCGGTTTTCCTATACCCATGAGCAGCCTATCCGCTGGGTACGGCATCAGTGATAAGCTGAATGCTTTTGGTGGATTTCATTTTACTACACTCGCCTACCAATCTTTGCAATTTGACTTTGGTGTTAACTATGGATTTCTTGAACCAGACGAATGGAAACCTGGAATTTCAGGCTCTTTTATTCTGAACCCAATCATTGATTTACGCACAAACAATTCGAGCTTATTTCCTGAAACTGCATTAAATTTCTACTGGCAGCTAAAAGAAAAGCACATCCCTTTTATTGGTATCACCAATTGGTACGATTTGGCAAAAAATTCAACCGAATTAGGCAAAGGGCAATTGATGCATCCAACCATGTATCTAGGCTATAACTACGAAGGTCCTAAATGGATTTTTGGGATTGAAACCAAGTGGTTGAATTTGAATAAAGAGCTTATGGTACCTCAAGTTGACCATACTTCGCTTGGAGGAAAAGGCGCTGTGGGTTTATATTTTAAGGCTGCTTACCGATTAATTCGTTCGGAATGAAAACGTTGAAATTCATATTTATCTTTAGTACAATCACTGGAGTTTTTGCCGGATGCAAAAACGACGTTGCCTCTGCTTTGCTTAAAGGCGAACCAGTGGAATACGAATTCACCAATGCCCAATTAGAAGAACAGTTCGTTGAAGAAGGATTGGTACAACAATTTTCACTTACCTCTAATAATGGTGGAAACGAGGCAAAAATTGAAGCTCTGTACATCGGAAGCCAAGACGCGATAAAAACAGACACGGTTATTCTATACTTACACGGAAACCTTTCGAGTATGAATCCTTATTGGGAACATGCAGCAAATTTGGCCAACGTTGGAGGCCAACATCGATTTGGTGTTATGATGTTCGATTACCGTGGTTTTGGAAATTCGGAAGGAGCAAGTGAAGATATCACGGATTTGGTAGCCGACGCTGAAGCCTGTATTAAATGGTTAACAGAGAGAGGGTTAACGTATGACCGACTCGTAGTTGTAGGATTTAGTTTGGGGGCGATGCCAGCAGCCCACCTAGCCAATAATCCAACAGCCATAAAATGTATACACAAGCTTTCTATCGAAGCTCCTCAAACCACAAGTACTAAATTATTACAAGACGCCACCGGACTAAGTTTAGACGGTTCTACGGTTACGGCATTCCATTACGACATTCCAAAAGCCTTAGCAGATTACAAACAAGATTTTCTGTGGATTCACGGTACTGAAGACCAAACGGCAAGTTTCGAAAACTTTAAAAAAGTATACGATGATTTTGAAAACCCTAATAAATCATCTGCTGAGTTGGAGGGTTTAGGTCACGACATTTCTATAGAAATGGGATTTGAAACTTACGAAACTCTAATGCTTGATTTCATCAAAAAATAACCGTGTCGAACGAAGGTTTAATTATTCCCGAACGCTCTAGAAACATAGGACAGTTTACGGTTGGCCGCATCCTGCCGTTTCGTAAAAAAAGAAACGTTGGTCCTTTTGTTTTTATTGACCACATGGGGCCAAAATTGATAAAACCCGGTGGATATTTAGGAGTTGACCAACATCCACATATTGGCATAAGTACCCTTACCTATCTGTTCGAAGGTGAAGTAGAACATAAAGACAGCACTGGAGCGACTCAGAATATTGGTCCAAGAGATGTTGGTTTTATGACTGCTGGTAAAGCAGTTACCCATACCGAAAGAACCCCTGAACATCTTAAAACTGAGTATGGCTTTTTCATGCATGGTTACCAAATTTGGGTGGCACTACCGAAAGAAAAAGAGGAAATGGAACCGCGTTTCGATTTTGTTTCCGCAGAGAAATTACCCAAATGGGAACAGAATGGAATTCAGTTCACCTTAGTTGCAGGACAAGGGTTTGGTAGGACATCTCCTCTACCCGTTCATTCTCCTCTGTTCCTGTTAGAATTAAAAGCCAGCGAGGCTTCCATTTTTGAAACCCAATCGGAGTTAAAAGGAGAATTGGGTGTACTCATTGTTTCGGGTGAAGTTTCGTGCGAGCAGGAAACCATCTCGGCAGGTAATACGATTGTTTCGGAAAATGCAGAAAACCTAACGTTTACCTTAAGTAATGGTGCCCACATAATGCTGTTTGGTGGAGAGGCTTTCTCAGAGGAACGCCATTTATTTTGGAATTTTTGTTCTTCTTCAAAAGAATTAATTGAAGAGGCTAAGTTGGACTGGGAGCATAAACGATTCCCGAAAGTTCCTGGAGACAATACTTATATTCCTTTACCGAACTAACTGCTCTTCTACTCTTCGTTGTACCTTTGCCGATTCAATGAAATTTGCATCGTACAACATAAGCTCTGAAATCAAAAGAAATTTAGAGCACCTAGGTTTTAAAAGACCTACAGACATTCAATTCAAGGCAATTCCTAACATCTTGAACGGTGAAGATGTGTTGGCTGTGGCCCAGACCGGAACTGGAAAAACTGCAGCGTTTGCTATTCCTGTTATCCATAAAATACAAGAGAATAAAAAGTTTAAAAAAGGATTAGGAATACAAGCCTTAGTAATGGTTCCAACCCGTGAATTGGCATTGCAAATTACATCTGTATTTCACGAATTGGGTAAAAACACCAAAGTGAGAACTATAAGTGTTTATGGTGGTGTTGAGCAAGAAACTCAGCAAGAATCGTTGGAGCGTGGTATTGACATATTGGTGGCTACACCCGGTAGAATGTTTGATTTTCTGAATCAAAAAAGCATTGACTTACGTCAACTTAAAACGCTGATTTTAGACGAAGCTGACCAAATGTTAGCGCTCGGTTTTTATAAAGACATTAAGGATGTCTTGCACAACATACCTGCAGACCGACAAACGCTATTCTTTTCAGCTACCATTAACGAGCAAATTAAAAAACTAGCGTATTCATTGGTGACCAACCCAATTCGAATTCAGCTCTCGCCCAAAGACCCCGTTTCTAAAAACGTGTCGCACGGATTGGCATTTATCGAAATGGACCAAAAACGTTTTTTTCTGGAGCGATACATTCGGGATTTTGAGGAATTTAAAATTTTGGTTTTTGTACGAACCCGTGTTCGAGCAGAACGCGTAAAAGCTGCCATGGAAAGAGTCCAGCTTTCTACCGAATGTATGCACGGTGATGTTGAGCAAAAAGAACGCATTGATATTCTGAAACGATTCAAATCTAACGACAATAAAGTACTGATAACCACCGATGTTAACGCACGAGGAATTGATATTCCAAACGTAGATTTAGTAATTAACTACGACATGCCTGATGTTGCTGAAAATTACGTACATCGCATTGGACGAACTGGACGTGGCACAGCTAAAGGAACGGCCATTTCGTTTTGCGCCAAGGAAGAAAGAGATTACCTCACAGCCATTGAAAACTACACAGGTGTCGCTATTACTAGAATAGATATTGACAAAGTAGAAAAAGAAGCCACCATCCTATTCTCAGACGATGGAACCAACGATTGGAAATCGCTGATTGAGCAAAATGAGTCTTTCGAAAAAAAGAGAAAGAAGAAGAATAAGAAGAAGTGATTTTGGTTGGTTGCCGACTTCTTGTAAGCAAGTTGGAAAATTTACGCGAGGAAAACTGTTGGGATTACAACTGATTCTGTAGATCTGAAGCTAAATCTGCATTACTGAAGTAGTTACTAGCTACACTTAAGTTTTGTAGATTGTGATGGTTAGTCACGGATTGAAAATCCGCGCTAGAGGGGGGAATTCCATTTTAGCTTGGATTTATCGGAAATTTTTTATGTATTATCAGAATTTTTTTTTGCTCGTCGATGTAGCCTAACATAATTTCTCCAGTAGAAGAATTTTGTATTGCGAAGTACAAGCTCTGCAAAGCTCTATCTGGTTGAAAACAACTAAATGGAGTCATTAGCTTACAGTTTTTATGTTTGAGCCAAGAGACTAAATATTCTTCATTTATTTCCTTTATCGGAAAACAAACGTCCACAGATAAGATTGAGTTTTTTTCTTGAGCTAGATAGTATTTTACTACAAATGAATCTCTATCGGAAACCAAACGACTAGGATGGTATTCTATTAAGTTTTTAAAACCGCATTTTTCAATATCATGAATACTTGGCCGAATATCGCTCAACATTAATTCATTGTACTCTTGAAGTTGACAATCCGCAATGGAATTGTTAAGACATGAACAAATAGTTACAACGGTTAGAATACTTAGAATCAAATTAATTTTTCTTTGATTAAAAATGGGTGTACAATTTTGTTTTTTTAGATTCACCTCTACCTGTTTTTTTTCTTTCCGTATCAATTTGTTTTTTTCCTGCTCGTGCGCTACCCGATAGCTACCGGGTGCATCGCGTTCCAAACTATAATCAAAAAATAAGTACTTTTCAACTTCTTCTCAGTTGATATTGCCACACGATACAATCGTGCGGGAGCTGGGTTAATTAGTTACGAATCAGCAATCATACATAACCCTACTCGACTAAAAATCAGTATCCAAATTGAATCGCTTTTTAAGGTCTAATAATTTAGGATTCAGTTCGGCTAATCTGTTAAAGCGCTCTTTGTTAGTATAATAACGCACTTCTTCTTTAACTTCTACTTTGTTGTATTTCAATTGAATATGGTAATTATTTAGCTCTTTACGCAAGAAACCCATTAGTCCAGCTTTCTCATTATTCAGTTCATTTTCTTGAACAGAATTTTCTATTTCAAGCACAATATCGTTGTTTTCTACCTTGGGCGCACTTACTTCCAAGGTACTTGCAAAACTCGATTTACCTCCATCTTTCAACAGTTTGATGTACTGCTTCCAAATAGGTTCAAACTGCTCTTGTGTAAATACTGTCTTGGGCTTTCCAGATAAGTCTTCCTCAGCTTGTTCTTCTTCAAGCTTAGCTTTTTCAGTGTCCTTTTTGAAACCCTTTATTGACACCATTCCAGAATTGAAATTGGCATCAATTTTTATGCGTTTTCGAACAACTGGGGTTTGTTCTTCAATTACTTGTTCTGGCTCTGTTCTGGGTTTGTAAGTTTCTTTGTTTGATTCATTTTTCTGAGCTTGGGTTTCTTGGCTAAGGTCAATGCCATTAGGCTTTAAAAGAATTTTAAAAATTTCTTCTTCCTCAAGCAGCAGGTACGCTAGGCCTTTTTTTTTTCAACCGCTTCTTTTACAGAACACAGTTGCATAAGGCACAGCTCCACCAAGAGTCGTTTGTTCTGACTCATTTTGTATTGCACGTCGCATTTCGAGGTAATCTTGAGTGCATACAATAGCACTTGCACTTCAAGCAGTTGACTTTGCTCTCTGTACTTATCTGAAATACTTTTACCCACCTGCAATAATTCTATGGTTTGCGGGTCTTTACAAACCATCAGATTTCTGAAATGGTCTGCCAATCCATTGATGAAATGATGACCATCAAAGCCTTTTTCTAAAATTTCATCGTAAATAACCAACGATTTTGCAATATCTGCATTCGCCATTGCTTCTGTTACCGAGAAATAATAATCGTAATCAAGTACGTTCAAATTCTCAATTACATCATTGTAAGTAAGTTTATTACCACAAAAACTAACCAGTTGATCGAATATGGAAAGCGCATCACGCATAGCACCGTCTGCTTTTTGGGCGACAATATGCAGTGCGTCGTGTTCGGCTTTTATCTTTTCTTTTTTGGCAACGGTTTCCAGTTGTAGAATAATGTCTGGAATTTCAATTCTTCTAAAATCAAAAATTTGACACCTTGATAAAATTGTAGGAAGGATTTTGTGTTTTTCGGTTGTCGCTAGAATAAAAATAGCATGTGGTGGGGGCTCTTCCAATGTCTTCAAAAAAGCATTGAATGCTTGCGAAGACAACATGTGAACCTCATCAATTATAAACACCTTGTATTTTCCAATTTGCGGCGGGATACGAACCTGGTCAATCAAATGGCGAATATCATCGACCGAGTTATTCGATGCTGCATCCAACTCAAAAATATTGAATGCAAAATCATCGTCTTTTACATCCGAAGCATCTTCATTAATGTTTCTGGCCAAAATTCTAGCACAGGTAGTTTTACCGACTCCTCTAGGGCCACAAAACAAAAAGGCTTGCGCCAAATGGTTGTTTTTGATTGCATTTTCAAGCGTACGTGTAATGGAGGGTTGCCCAACAACATCATCAAATGTTTGTGGGCGATATTTTCGAGCTGAAACTACGTAATTTTCCATATCAAAATGCTAAAACAAATGTAACCGATTGACTATTTCTACAGGATTTCAATTTAATTATACTTGTCAACAATTCGTTAACTGAATTACTGCACTATAGCTCGAAATACCGACTGATTTATCGAGATGAAGTAGATGCCCGGTTGTGGTTCAACAAATTCTATTGATACTCCATTTGAAAGTTCTTGCATCTTAGCCTCAACCTCAGCACCAACTGCATTGGAAACGACTATGGTTGGATTAGATGTCAGGTCTAAACCAGAAACAATATATTTTCCTGCTGAAGGATTCGGGTAAACTTCGATGGACTTTAATTCTTTCAACTCAACATTCATTGGAAGCTCACCATTTTGTTTAAAAAATGCACTATCTGCCTGTTTGAATAATTGGTCTTTGCTGGATGCAGCATGAACGGCAAAAGAAATGGTTAATGAGTCTCCTGCTCTTATATTATGAGGACCCGAACTGAGCATTTGTAATACATCCGCACCTTCTTCACCTTCTCCTGCATTTTCTCTAAAATTTGAGAGCGTAAAAAACTTTTCTTCTTTACTAAATACATCATTATCGGTGATATCAATACCGCCTTCACCACCAATTACATGGTCAATCGAATAGCACCTCCATTCGTCGTATTCTGTCAATAATTGCATACCTGCGTACATAGGTGAACCTTCCTTTGCGTAGGTATAGGCAAGATAGAGCTGTCCATTGTATTCTGCACCGTTTTTCTCCGAATTTCCAATGTCCCAATCTGCAAAAAGACCAACGTATATATCGGTTAAATCGGAATTGTTATTCGACGTTAGGCTATAATCTATTACTACATAATTCTGATGAGCACTAGAAGTCCAAGCTCTGGTTTTTTGAGAAACTGAAACGTTAATTGGACTTTTAGAATTGTTATCGTCAAACGTATTAAAATAACCCTGGTTTGAACTGTTGTCCACCGTAGGATGTAAATTGGTGACGGCTCTAAAATCGGTTTGCTCGACATCTCGAATACCTCTTATTCTATCCATAACGGTTGAATTCCCTTCTACTCCCTGACCTATTAGCAATCCTCCTTCGTACAGAAGTTGTTCTCCTCCGTCTAAAACAACCCCCAATCCTTTTTTCTGAGGATACTCGTAATAACCATATGTTCCCCTGCTGCCAATAGTCGTATGTAGTTTGTTTACAGTAATATCTCTGTACGTTGGATTTACTACAAAAGAAAAACCGTAGCTGTTGGTATCGGTTAGAGTTTGAATTTCTATTTCAAATTCCAAAATCTCGTTTTGAGGAATTGCACCTCCAAGTTTAACTGTAAACGGCTGCGTTGTATTGTTTTTAATAGCGTTTTTGGCAAGTGTTCCTGCATTCCAAACTCGATTTACCAAGACAGAATAGCTGTTCTTACTTTTCAACTCTACGTTGACATTGGATGCCTGTGCAAGATAATTTGCCAAATAACTAACAACGGCAACAGTATCGCCTTGTTCAATTGCACCACCGTCTTTGTCTGAAAAGGAAATACTATCTAATTCGGTATAACTTCCTGCATAATTCACCGCACTGAACGCATTCACTCGCCCTACCCCTAATTTGTTCTCGTAAAAACTATTTTTTCCGTTAGCGTACAATGGGTCACCGGAGGCTTTCAGTGTATTCAAAATATCAAGACCGTTGTAGGTTGGGTGTTGAGAGGCGACCAAGGCTGCCACTCCTGAAACTACAGCACAACTCATTGAAGTACCTGAAGTTCTTTCGTAATTGTTAATCGGTTTAAGCGTTAGCACATTTAATCCTGGAGCGGATAAATCGGTGTAGAAACCAATATTGGAATTAGATACGCGGTTATCGTTCAAATCGGTATTTGAAACGGCCAACACATTTTTATAACTAGCCGGATAATTTAAGTCATCATTTCCTTCGTTTCCATTTGCCGCAACAACCAATGCACCACGCTGATTTGCGTACTCCACCATTTCCTCGCCGAACTTCGAATACGACTTAATGTTCCACGAACAATTGATGATTTTACATCCACGGTCGGCACTGTATTTAATTCCTTCATATCCGAAGGCAACTTGATTACTCGAATTCGTAACCTTCACACCCAAAATTTTGCAATTAAATACTATTCCAGCAAAACCAACTGAATTGTCAGGTGTGGCCGCAATAACTCCTGACATCTTCACACCGTGGTCTTCACTGCTGTATTTTGGGTTGTTGTTATTCGCACCAAAATTCCATCCTAAATAGTCGTCGGTATATCCATTATTGTCATTATCCACTCCATCAATTGGGTCAGCGGTGTTGAATTGGTGTTGACCTTTGAGGTCGATATGTGCGGTATCAATTCCAGCATCTACAATTGCAACAATAACATTTGAGCTGCCCTTGGTAACATCCCAAGCCTTATCTGCTTCAATCAACTTTACGGCATTCTGACCAGAAAAACTAGGGTCGTTTGGTGTATAGGCTAGCTTTCCAAGGTAGCGTGGCTCAACGTATTCGAATAATTCGGTGCGCTCCAAGTTCTGCAGCGTCTTTCTGAAATTAGACTCGCCTGTCAAAAAAATAGAGAAAATGCGCTCTAGTTCAATATCGAGTTCATCCTTTACTTCAAATGGTTTTTCTAGGAAAATGGGACGAATTTCCAAAATTCCAAAATCTCTTTTGTTTTGATTCGATAAATCGAACATGCCTTTTCCTACTTTGAATTTGGCAATAAGCTCATTCGGCGCCATTGATTCTTGTGAAAAAAGAGAACTCGTAATTACCAAAATGGTAATCAGAACAATTTTAATTCTTAACAATTCGAAAGTATTGGATATTCGTAGAAGACTGAATTTCAAGCAAGTAAATACCTTTCTGTAATTGATTTGTATGTATTTGAATACTTCCATTTTTCGATTCTGAATTCTTTACAATCGACAAATCAATTGGTTTGCCGCTCAAATCCAACCATCTCAAATCTAACGAATCGGTCAACGCAATATCCCAGTTAAGGGTAAGAAGATTATCTACAGGATTGGGAAACAATTTAAACGGCATTTTTTCTTGTTCAACATTAGTAGCCAACCTGCATAAATATTGCTTTACAGAAACGGTATCTGAAAATGAACAGCCATTAGTGTCGATTCCTTCAGTCCAATAAACTCCTGCCACGGAAACGATCAATGAATCTAACGTATCTCCTGTATTCCAGAGATATTTAGAAGCTCCAGCACCTTTAAGAACCAATTCGCCATCCAAGCAAAATGAGTCGCTTTTGGCAACAATATTCACATTTGGAAGCGGAACTTTATTTATGGTGACGGTATCGGTAATTCCTTTGCAACCAGAGGTGTTCGCTAATTGAACATAAAACGAATCGGTAGAATTCACTATTCGGGTTTGATTGGTAAAACCATCGCTCCAGACCATGGAATTATGACTTGTACTTAATCCAACTTCAACGGAATCGCCATCGCAAACAATTGTGCTTCCCATAACCATTAAACTATCATTAATGTTACTTGTGCTCAATACTGCAAGAGCATCCACTTTACCCACACCGAAAGCTACATTTGGAACTACCCCTGTGTGCACATCTGTAAAGGCAGTTGTAAGGATTGCATTCCTAATCTCTGCTGATGTCGCATTCGGACATTTTTCGAGGTACATTGCCCCTATTCCTGCCACAACTGGGGATGCCATTGAAGTGCCGCCATTGGAATAATGATATCCACCTTTTGCCAATCGGTAATTAATGCTCGGAATATTTCTCAAATTATTAAGATTCTGAAACGAACCGGCTCCTAGCGTATAATTCCCTGGTGCAGCAATGTCGGGTTTGGTATATTTGAGTCGATTTGGGCCTATGCTGCTTGTAGCTCCTTTACCGCCGATCGGTAAATCAACGGTTATTCGTAAACTGTCATTAGCATTTAAATATTGGAAACGGTTATTGTAATTAGCTACACTGAGCACATTTGGCGAGCAATTCCAACTACTCACAATACTTTGCAGCGAATCCGGAAAAGTGTAATTCTGAATTTGAGGGTAATTAGCGGAATTTGGTAATCCTGTGGAAATCATGTTGCTCCAACCTAACAATGCAGTACTCCAAATGTCGTGAGCACCAGTCCCTGTTGTTGTGAGTTTGTAAAAATGTTGCGCATTGGGATTTACACAAAGAACTTGATACAAAATTGTACCCCCTTGAATTTCCGCAAAAGTCATTAATTGTCCGCTCCCTCCAATGTTCTGCTGAAGAAGCGTATCCAAGCGATTGTACACTGGTTCTTGAAAATAAATAGAATCTTTCCAAGTTGTGGTATCAGTATAGCCAAATCCGAATTGCATATTTTTCATATCCGCAGTGTCTCCCCACGCTTCAATAAAAATTGCATTTCCAAAATTGGAGTTTGGATTGGGTTCAAAATACGTAAATCGCGTATTGGAATTCACTTCTGTTTTTAAATGAAATTTTAATGTACCTGCGTTACCAGCAGCACAGACTACTAATCGACCTGGTGTGGCAGCGGTTAATGAATCAATTATTTGAGCGGCTAAATCCAACCCGTCATGACTTCCTGAATAAGTTCCTACGCTCAAATTTACAACACAAGGTAACCCTAACTTATCCGCCTCATCAAACATCCATTCAATCGATTCTGCTATCGAAAGCGTCCAATTTGGTCGATTAAAATCTGTATTTACCGCCATAATTAGTGAATTGGGCGCATGACCTGAATAATCTGCAATAGAGTCTGGAACCGAGTTTCCATTTCCAGCACCTATGCCAGAAACCTGAGTTCCGTGACCGTTATTATCCAAATGTGGGCAGTTTCCAGCATTAATCATGGCCGAATCGTACACTTCTCCATAGCCAAAAGACGGTCGAAGAGTCGAATCTGTATTTCCTAAATGATCCCAAATTTTATAGACTCGGGTTGAGCCGTCCTCGTTCTTAAAATCTGGGTGAGTAAAATCTATTCCAGTATCCACAAATCCCATTACCACACCTTCACCGGTAAAAGCTCCGTGTCGGGCAATTTCACCATTGTGCACTCTAATCGTGTTTGAATTAACCTTACTGGTGTCGCCAAGTGGAGCACCTACTCCATGTTCTATCCGAATTGAGGTACACCAACTTTTCTTGGACATTTCTAAGAGCTCGTTACCGGTTAATTCAATCTTCGTCCATCCACGGAATTGATTCATTAAATGGCCATTATGTTGATAGATGAATTGGGTCAGTTGATCTTTATCAGCCTTAACATAACAACGCACCAATTCATTTGGGTAAAGTCCAAGGTTTAAATTAGCATTGCCAAATTCTTGAGCCTCAATTGAGTTTCCAAGCAAACCAATAAGCAAACCAACCAATATTGTAAATCGCATCAGCATTTGTAGGTTTTAACTGAATCGTAAGGCACTAGGTTGGGCAAAAACGCGTAACTTTTTTCCTTTACGTTCACTTTGCAGAAGTAATGTTCTACTCCATTCGTAACCGCCAAAAAAGGAACTTTTAAAGTCATGTTGTATCGCGCAATTTGGTCAAACGTTTTCTGTGAAATGGCAACTGTTGGGCGTTTGCATTCTACCAAAAGTAATTTTTCGCCTAATTGGTTATAGCACAAAATATCGCTGCGTTGGTTTAGGTTGTTGTATTTCAAACCACTTTCTAATTGCATTAATGATGCTGGATAGCCATATTCTTGAATTAAGAATTGAACAAAATTTTGCCTTACCCATTCTTCTGGAGTAAGCACTAAATTCTTCTTACGGATATCATCCCAAATAAGAACATGGTCTCCCCTTTTCTGAACCTTAAAGTTGTATGTGGGCAAGTTTAAATTTTGCACCTCACAAAGTAAGTCATTCCCTGAATTTAAAACAATCAAAAGCATTTTTCGGGTCAGTAATACGTTACAAACCTTTTGCGACATCAATAACTTAATATCCGTTGGTCATTCTGAACTCGTTTCAGAATCTCTCAGAGACTCAACACCTAATGCTTGACCGAGATGCTGAAATAAATTCAGCATGACGTTATAATTTCTCTTTGTACTAGCATAATTTAGCTCGCTCAATTTCGGAACTTTGGCAAGCACAGATTATCAGCAAATATTAAAGTCTATAAAGGAAAAAGACATCAAGCCTTTTTATTTCCTTTCTGGAACTGAGCCTTATTTCATAGACCTTATTTGCGATTACATTGAAAATTCAGTGCTCGATGAATCCGAAAAAGCATTTAACCAAACTATTGTTTACGGCAAGGATGTAAAATGGGATGAACTGGTAGAAAGTTTGAAGCGTTTTCCAATGATGGCCGAAAAGCAAGTCATCATTCTTAAGGAAGCGCAATCGATTCAAAAACTAACCGACAAGCTCATGCCTTACCTCGAGCATATTGTCGATTCTACGGTGTTTGTTGTTTGTTATAAATATAAGGTTACAACTGCTAAGAAATTTATATCAAAAGCCCAATCAAAAGGAGTTTACTATGTAAGTAAACCCATGTACGAAAATCAAATTCCAGAGTGGATTCACAATTACCTGGCTCGAAAAGGATTTAAGATTACCCAAAAAGCCAGCATGCTATTAACCGAATATTTGGGAAGTAACTTGAGTACCGTTGCCAACGAATTGCACAAACTGACCATTGCTTTAGATAAGGGAACAGAAATCAATACCAACCACATTGAAGAAAACGTTGGTATCAGTAAAGACTACAATATTTTCGAATTGCAAGATTCTATTGCCGCTAGAGACGTACAAAAACTTAATCGTATTGTAAATTATTATGGGGATAATCCAAAAAATCACCCTCTAGTACTTACAATAATCAGTTTGTATGGTTTTTATGCTCGCTTAATGAGTTTCCATTACCTCATACACAAATCCCAGGATGAAGCCATGAAGCAAATAGGAATGAGTTTTTATGCTGCTAAAAATTTGGTGCGTGCGGCACAGCAAATTGGGCCAGGTCGCTGCTATAATGCCTTGAAATTACTCAGGGAATACGACCAAAAGTCAAAAGGCATAAACAATACAAGTACGTCAGATGGATCGTTACTAAAAGAGTTGGCATTTAAACTGACACATTAAACCATCATTTCCATTTATCCTCAATTTTAACCTCTAACTCACTTTGTTGGCAATTAACAATATTATCTGCGCGCAGATAGCCTATATTAATATTTTTGCTCTCCTCTGAATTGAAAGCTAATGTTTGCACGATATATATTAAAACTTGCCCTAACCGTACTCACGACACTTCCACTTTTTGCTCAAGCGCAATCTGGCGGAGTTAAAGGTTTCGTTTACAACGAAAAAAATGGCGCGACTGTAGTTTATACCAATGTATATCTAAAAGGTACGACGTACGGAATTGCAACGGACGGAAATGGTTTCTATTCCATCAGCAAGGTACCCGCTGGAGATTATACTTTAACGGTAAAAAGTATGGGATTTGAATTGTACGAAGAAAAAATTACCATCAAACCAAATCAAACACTTTCAAAAAACATAAATATTAAGGAATCATCAGTTGAGCTCGATATCTTTGACGTTTCAGCTGAAAAACAGGAAGCGCAAACCGATGTAAAAATGTCGGTAATCAAAATTACTCCTGCCGAAATAAATCAACTTCCAACTATTGGTGGCGAGGCAGATTTTGCTCAATACATGCAGGTAGTTCCTGGTGTAATTTTCACAGGAGACCAAGGTGGTCAACTGTATATACGTGGAGGTTCTCCAGTTCAAAATAAGATATTACTGGACGGAATGGTAGTTTATAATGCCTTTCACTCCATTGGTTTATTCTCCGTTTTTGACGCCGATATTATGCAAAGCGCTGACGTATATACCGGTGGATTTAGCGGTGAGTATGGTGGTCGTGTTTCTTCTATAATGGATATTACTACAAGAGCTGGAAACAACAAACGCTTTGGGGGAAAAGTTTCTTTGAGCACATTTGGTGCTAAGGCATTGTTAGAAGGCCCTCTCAAAAAAGCAAAAACTAAAAAAGATGGAACAATTAGTTACATTCTTTCAGCTAAGACTTCGTATTTAGATCAAACAAGTAAAACATTGTATAGTTACGCTGACTCCAACGGACTTCCATATCAGTTCAATGACTTGTACGGTAAAATTAGCTTCGCTGCACCCTCTGGAAGTAAGGCGGATATTTTTGGTTTTAATTTCGATGATGATGCATCATATAGCAACGGAACTTCTATAGGATGGAGAAATTTTGGTGGAGGTGCTAGATTCCTTTTATTACCTAAAGGAAGTAGTGCAATCGTTGAAGGAAACTTAGCCGCTTCTCGATACTTAATTGAAATGGATGAGCCTTCTGCGAGAACAAGAAGAAGCGGTGTCAATGGTTTTAATTTTGGTATTGGTTCAACATACTTCACTGGTGATAACGAATTTAAATTTGGAATTGACGTTGTTGGATTTACAACCGACTTTCAATATACCAACCAGTTTGGACGTTCGTTTACCCAGCAAGAAAATAATACTGAATTAGGCCTTTTTGCTAAATACAAAATTGCGCTTGGTAAATTAATAATCGACCCAAGTATTAGACTTCAGTATTACGCTTCTCTCTCTACAATTTCTCCAGAACCTCGTTTTGGAGCTAAATACAACATTACAGATGATTTTAGAGTAAAAGGTGCGGTAGGAATGTACTCCCAGAACTTAATTGCGGCTAATTCAGACCGAGATATTGTAAACTTATTCTACGGTTTTTTAAGTGGTCCTGAAAGTCTGCAAGACGAGTACACCACAAAATCTGGTGAAGTGAAACCACTGAACAACCGTTTGCAGAAAGCAAACCACTACATTCTTGGATTTGAATACGACGTTTGGAAAGGTATTACCTTAAACATAGAAGGTTACTACAAACAATTTACTCAATTGATAAATATCAATAGAAACAAACTCTTTGAAGATGCGGACTACAACTCCGATAAACCAGACATTCTGAAAAAGGATTTCATTGTTGAAACTGGTGATGCGTATGGTGCTGACTTTAGTGCAAAATGGAGCTACAAAAAAATATATGTGTGGGCAGTTTATTCATTAACGAAAATCACCAGATGGGATGGTATTCGCGAGTACAGTCCTGTATTTGACAGGCGTCATAACATTAACCTCGTTGGAGCTTATACATTTGGTAAAGACTTGAATTGGGAAGCAAACTTGCGTTACAACTTTGGTAGTGGATTTCCATTTACGCAAACCCAAGGTTTGTATGAAGAGCTGAATTTCGCTGAAGGTTACGACGAAGATTACACAACAGCAAACGGCAGTATAAATGCATTGTATGGCGAATTGAACCAAGGTAGGTTACCTGCCTACGCAAGAATGGATGCTAACATTAAAAGAACTTGGACACTTGGCGCTTACAGTGAATTGGTTGGTGCCATTGGAATTACCAATGTGATGAATAGAGAGAATATCTTCTACTACGATAGATTGAGTAACACGAGGGTCAACCAATTACCCTTTATGCCCAACGCCAGTATAAGCTTAACTTTCTAGTACACTTCTACTCTATTCGGAATAACACTTATTGGCAATAGAGCTAACACATAGTTCTTTTTAATCAAATTATATTTGCACAAAATTCCCTACTATTTGTTTTAGAGGAATACAAAATACGATGGCAAACGACATAAAAAGAAGTGGAGTAAATGGTTCTGTTGCGGATGAAGATATAATCGGCGATAACCATATTTCTACAAATACAGACACTCCAATGCGCTCTGACGCATTTGAAATGAGTAATGCTGACAAAATTGAAAGCATTCAAAAAGACTTTACTAGTATCATGCAGACCTTGGGGTTAGACATGACCGATGACAGTCTTAGAGGTACTCCAAAGCGAGTAGCAAAAATGTTTGTGAATGAAATTTTTGCTGGTCTTCACCCGGAGAATGAACCAAAGGCAAGTACTTTCGAAAATAAGTATCAATATCAAGAAATGTTGGTCGAAAAAAACATTGTGGTTTATTCGACTTGCGAACACCATTTCTTGCCTATTGTTGGTAAAGCTCACGTTGCTTACATGTCTAACGGAAATGTGGTGGGATTATCAAAAATCAACAGAATAGTTGAATACTATGCAAAACGCCCACAAGTCCAGGAACGATTGACTATGCAAATAGTAAAGCACATGCAAAAAGCTATGGGTACAGAAGATGTAGCCTGTCTTATTGATGCTAAGCACTTATGTGTAAATTCAAGAGGAATTAAAGACATAAATTCTAGTACGGTGACTGCTGAATACGGTGGTCGGTTTAAAGATAAAGAAGTAAAACGAGAGTTCCTAGATTATATTAAAATGGAACTCGAAAAATAAACTCCCCCATTAATGGCCCTATATGATCAATACCCGGTTGAGGTATTTAATTCACTAGGAAAGAAAAAAGAAAAGTTTGAACCCTTAAACCCACCTCGAGTGGGTTTATATGTTTGTGGACCAACTGTTTATAACGAAGCTCATTTAGGGAATCTTCGTTCCTTTCTATCATTCGATATTGTTTGGCGTTACTTGGAGCATTTGGGTTATAATGTTCGCTACGTTCGAAACATTACGGACGTTGGTCACTTGGTAAACGATGCTGATGAAGGAGAAGATAAAATTGAAAAACGTGCACGTTTGGAGCAAATAGAACCAATGGAAATTGTGCAGAAGTACACCAACGGTTTTCACGCTGTAAACAAAGTTTTTAATCTGAAAGAACCAAGCATTGAACCTACCGCTACAGGTCATATTATGGAGCAAATTGAAATGGTGCAACGCATCATTGACAATGGGTATGGCTACGAAGTGAACGGTTCAGTTTATTTTGACGTTCAAAAATTTCAAGAGAAATACGACTATGGTAAACTCTCTGGAAGAAAAGTTGAAGATTTATTAGAACAAACACGAGATAACCTAGCAGGAGGTTCTGAAAAGAAGTTTTTTGCAGATTTTGCCATCTGGAAAGGTGCTTCTGAAAATACAATCATGAAATGGAAATCCCCCTGGGGAATGGGCGTTCCAGGATGGCATTTAGAGTGCTCCGTAATGAGTACCAAGTACCTTGGCGAAAAATTCGACATACATGGGGGTGGAATGGATTTGAAGTTCCCGCATCACGAATGTGAAATAGCTCAAAACATAGGTGCTGGAGACGGCGATCCAGTTCGTTATTGGATGCATGGAAACATGCTTACGGTAAACGGAACCAAAATGAGCAAGTCCTTGGGTAATGCGTTTTTGCCCATGGAGTTGGTTGCTGGCAACCATGAATTATTGGACCAAGGCTACTCCCCCATGACGATTCGATTTTTCTTTTTGCAAGCGCATTATAGAAGCACAGTTGACTTTTCGAACGACGCCCTCAAAGCAGCTGAAAAAGGGTACAAACGACTCATGAACGCTAAGCGGCTGGTTGAAGAAATGGACAAGGATGTGGTTGAAAGCGGAAATGTTCAAGAAGAAATTGATGCTGAGTTTAACGCTCTGTGTAATCAACTATATCTTGAAATGGGTGATGATTTTAATACCCCAAAAACCCTTGCGGTATTATTTGATTTATCAGGAAAAATAAACACCTTCTTCAACGACCACTTAACTAGGTATTCTATTAGCTCCAGCACATTTCGCAGAATGAAAGAAACCTTTACTATCTTTATTTCCGACGTGCTAGGATTAGAAGATGAAACCGAAGGCAATGGTTCTGATAAATTGGACGATGTCATGCAAATGCTTATTGAAATGCGTGCAGAAGCAAGAGCCAATAAAAACTGGGATTTATCGGATTCAATTAGAGACCGACTAAATGCTGTTGGAATTGTTCTGAATGACGGTAAAGAAGGAAGTGAATACGTTTTAAAATAAAATTATGAAAAAGATATTATTAGTTGTCATTGCTGTTGGATTGTTTTCAATTTCTAGTTTTGGACAAGAAAAATTCGAATATGTATCCATTACGAGAATGACGAATGAAATTACTGTCACTTATGGTAGTGGCAATCAAGAGACCGTTCAATACTCCTCCAAGAAATCACATGGCTCTGATGCGATGATTTTACTAAACAAATTTGGGTCCGAAGGATGGCGGGTCATTAATCAAACTGCTAGTACATACCTTCTTGAAAGAAAAAAACCATGATACTATCTGGAAACGAAATAAAAAAGCAACTCGGTAAAAACATTTTCATCGACCCATACGATGAAAGTCGATTGAATCCAAATTCGTATAATTTGAGTTTGCACAATAGGCTTTTGACTTACGAAACAGATGTGTTGGAAATGAAAAAGCCAAATGCCACTAAGGAATTGTTCATTCCAGAAGAAGGTTTGGTTTTAGAACCTGGTAAACTGTATTTAGGAAGAACTACGGAACACACCAGAACCGAGAGCTACGTTCCTATGCTAGAAGGTCGCAGCAGTATAGGTCGCTTGGGCTTGTACATTCACGTTACTGCTGGTTTTGGCGATGTTGGTTTCTCTGGTTACTGGACGTTGGAAATCCATTGCGTTGAACCCATTAGAATATATGCAGGAGTAGAAATTTGTCAGATTTACTACCACTCTATCGAAGGCGATTACGATAAGTATGTAAGTGGTAAGTACCAAGACAATACTGAAGTTCAGCCCAGTATGTTGTATAAGGATTTTGAGTAATTTTATTGAATTGCCTCTTGTACAACCTACTAAAAATGAGTACTTTTGCCCGCTGATTTTAAGAATCAAAAATTAATTAGTAAACAAATTCATAAAAACTATGATTAATAGGTACGAAACTGTTTTCATTTTAACTCCCGTTTTATCTGATGACCAGGTAAAGGAAGCAGTAAAGAAGTATGAGTCAACTTTGAAAGACTTAGGTGCAAAATTGACGCACAAAGACCATTGGGGATTGCGCAAGTTAGCCTACCCTATTCAGAAAAAAACAACTGGTTTTTACCACTTGTTTGAGTACGAATTGGAAGGTGAGAAAATTGCGAAGCTAGAACTGGACATGAAACGTGATGAGAAAATCATGCGTTTTTTAACTGTAAAAATGGACAAGCACCATATTACGTTTGCAGAAAACAGACCTACTAGAAACAAAAAAGCTGCTAAAGCGGAAGCTTAAGCAAAAGTTTTAATCCAAAAAATTACAAGACAATGGCACAACAAGGAGATATTAGATATCTAACCCCAATTAACATTGAGATTACTAAAGAAAAATTTTGCCGATTCAGAAAAGGTAGAATCAAATATATCGATTACAAAGACGGTGATTTTCTTATCAAATTTGTAAACGACCAAGGAAAGTTACTTCCTCGTAGAATTACAGGAACTTCTCTCAAATACCAAAGAAAGGTTGCAACTGCTGTTAAGCGTGCACGTCATTTGGCGATTTTACCTTACAAAGGAGATTTAATTAAGTAATTTAGAATAATTCAGAAGGACATTACCATGGATATTATATTAAAAAAGAACGTTGACGGACTTGGTGAAGTTGACGATATGGTTACAGTGAAAGCAGGTTATGGTCGGAATTATTTAATTCCTACTGGAACTGCAATTTTGGCTACAACATCTGCTAAAAAAGTTCGCGAAGAAAATCTAAGACAACGCTCTCATAAAATTGAGAAAATGCAAGAAGAAGCTAAAGCTTCTGCTGACAAGTTGGCGAAAATGACAATAAAAATTGGTGCTAAAGTTGGTGAGAACGGAAAGATTTTCGGTTCGGTTACCAACTTACAAGTTGCTGACGCTATTAAGGAATTAGGTCATGATGTTGATCGTAAGAATATCACTATTGTTAATGAGCCAATTAAGCAAATTGGCACTTACGAAGCAAAAGTGAAATTCCAAAAAGGTGTTGAAACTACGCTTAACTTTGAGGTTATCGAAGAGTAAAAGACTACTAAAACTGAAGTTAAAGCCCCAATAGATTTATCTCTTGGGGCTTTTTTTTTGCCATTTTACAGCCCAATCAGCTGTTGTCACAAGTCCTATTAAACCTAAGACTTTTTTTATGATGTTAGATTCCAGTTTTCGCAATACTGACAGAGTGCTTACAGTATCTTTAAACACCTTCAGTTTTATTTAAATGGTATGTTTATTAGTCTTGACCTATAAATTTAATGAAACCACAGCCAGCACTATTATTTAGATATCGTTTCCATTTAGCACTACGACTGCAATCTTAGATTACAGACAAAAGATTCTATTTATTTAATCAGAATTCGATGTAGTGAAGTTCTTCCGTCGAGAGTAACTTGTAAAAAGTACAATCCTTTCTGTTGGTCACTTAAGTCTATTTGCTTATCATCCTGTTTACCATCTGCCGCCCAAGAGATTTCTCTAATCAACCTCCCTCGCGCGTCTAGAATAGAGAGGTTTACAGATTCCGAATAGGGTTCAGTAAAACGAACGCGAAAACTGCCCGAATTAGGATTGGGATAAAATACTACTTGATTAGACTTTGAAATTTCTTCAATTCCTACGCAAACTATATTAAATACGATACTTACGGTATCAAATCCCTTGCAGCCATTGTTATCGGTTACTATTACAGAATAGCTACCTGATTTAAGAGGTAATATTGACTGAATAGTATCTCCGGTATTCCATAAGAAATTACTCCCATTATTTTGAGCGTCTAACCACACCAATTTATTTGAGCAACTGCTCGTATCGTTTCCAAGTTGAACTGCAGGATTTGTAAAATCAAAAGCAATAGAATCAGAAACCGTTGTTCTACATCCTAAAGAATCCGATACTAACACACTTACTTTTCCTTCGTTCAACGAATCGACAATGGCTCCAACTTTTCCATTATTCCATAAGTAAGAATATGGAGGGGTTCCACCAGCGGTTGCCAATTTAACCTTACCATTAGCACCAAACTCACATGTAACATGTTGTATTGAATCTACTGTACTAGAAAGAAGATTAGGCGCAACTAACCACAACGAATCAACCTTAACGCATTTATTGGAATCGGTGACAGTAAGTACATATAATCCAGAATGTAAATTGCGTACCTGGGAAGTAGTTTTTTGATTTAACCAAGTATAATTATAAGGAGTCACTCCACCCTGAACATTAGAGGATATAACCCCATTCGAGTCACCAAAACATTTAAGTATGGAGTCAATTTTAAGATTAATTCCAATGGAATCCGGTTGAATAAGCGTAAAAGATACAGTATCCGCGCATTGGCTAGAATCTGAAACTGTGAGCATATAAGTACCCCCGCTTAAGGAATGAATTATTGAAGTCGTGTCACCATTGGACCAACTGTAAACAAACGGTGACACTCCCCCACTTACAGTTGCACCAAGAATAGCCGTGGTGTCACCATAGCATTTTGGAACTTGTTGTGCGGAAATCAGCCCTGAAAGCATTGGTATTGATGACAAAGGCAGTGAATCAATAATAGTATCATTTGCTCGATACTCATCATTCAAATTATTAAATAAGTGACTGTAAGTACTTAGAACATGTTTATCATTTTTATTAAGATTAACACTATCTAGAGTTATGGTAGCCACGTGATTTTCAGGTAATGCACCGTTAAAAATTGTACTATCAATTAGTGTCGGCATTCCTCCGTTAATGGATAATGTTGTAATAAATGTGGTGGTTTTTAAGGTATCGTATCCACGATTATTAAAATTGATACTTATTTGAGTTTTGCCGTTGCATAATCTAGAAAAAGAATAGCCCATTAACTCAACATCCCTATTTATACCTACAATTTCGTCTGCGCCAATATCGGGCGTAGTCATAGACCTTAGGTCGCCATCAATATCAAATAAAATCCCAACTGGAAAACCACGTCTATTTAAATTATTTGAGTTGACATGTAAATCGAATGAATCTAAGTAATTTGGTGGTACTTGTATGGAATTGGCATCATAACCACTAGCCAGTCTCCATTGCGCAAATGAAGTTTGGTAGCTTTGACCCCCAACAAAAGAAAAATTCTGTGTGCTCAAAGTCCATAGATTATTATAGTCGCAAATGACTCCTGTACGAGTACTTTGGGCTCCAATGGCTGGGCCACCGACCGAGTTTACAAAAGAATTGTTCATGATTTTTGAATCACTTCCTCCGTTCAGATAAAAAGCAAATGAACTAGTACCTGTACCATACATATTCACGGAATTATGAACTAATTTTTGATTGTGGCAATTGGTAACACTAATTCCATAATATCCATTTGAATTTCCACCAACTGAAACAAAATTGTTAGCTATTAGGCTTGTATCTGTGCCAATTCCAGAAGACCAAGTTACGTGCATACCATAATTACCAGAAGGCATTTCAATTCTATTTCCGGTAATCTTATACCGCGAAGTATAGTGAACATTTAAACCAATTCCGAATGCTGTGATATTAGCTCTTCCTTTAATATAGTTATTCCGAAACTCAAGACTGTCCTGACTAAATATTTGAACTCCATAGCCATGAGCGCCAAATATTCTATTGCCAATAAATTTATTCCCTTTTTCTCTGTGCGAAGTAGAATTACCATGCCAGCGAATTATCATATTGCCATTAAATATGTCGTTATTGATAAATGAGCAATAATTGGTTTGAGTGTTACTCTGGTCATTATTATCAATCAAATAAGACGCACCTCCGTGAATACCAAGTGCTCGACCAATGATTTCGTTATCAATAAAATGGATATGCTCATTGTTACCATTGAAATCAATCATTGAGTGGAAATTACTGGTAGAGCTAAATTTGATGTTTTTAAAGGTGATATACCCGGTGTTAACAAAACCCAATATTGCGTTAAAGCCATAGACCCATGTTGGTTTAGTCCCATTCGTATCTCCTAAAATTAGAACATCATTTACTTTATTAGCTCCAGGAATGTTGGTTATTCTAGATGCTTCAGCGTACGTTCCGGCTCGAATATATATTGTCGTTGGGCCACATACTCCATTCAGTTCTAATTGAGTTATTGCAGAATCTATTGTTTGCCAATCATCTGTTGGCAAGTTACCGACTGTATATACCCCAGACATTTTAGGCTTTAGTATTACAGATTTGATACTATCATTATTCAAATTCTGGTCAGCTAATCCATTAAAATCGGTTGTGTAAAACTGAATTTGATAATTCGTACCAATTAGAAACTGAAAACTTCCTATATTGATGGATGTATCCTCACTTGTAGCAAGAGTACCAGTATAATTATAGGAAGGTTGATTAATAAACGCCCCGCCGTTAGTACTTATTTTCCAGCCAATGGTTGTAGAATTCAAGGTGTTTGTACCAACATTTCGTAGGGTAATAAAAACGGGGTTATTTCCACCGCAGACAGAGGATTCGTTAATACTGACAATACTTGCATCATTATTGAAAATCGTAAATTCATCAGCGCCAATATCTGGAGAAGTTGTATTCCGCAAGTGGCCATCAATATCTTCTTGAATATCAGGAACTGGTGTACCTTGACCATCGAAATCTAAACTATTCGTGTGCAGGTCAGAAAAACTGTAAAACTGCGGATGAACATTTTTTGAATTTCCAGCTTGTCCAGTCGCAGTTCGCCAGGCACTGAGTGAACCGACAGTTCCGTTATAGAATCCTAGGTTTGTGCCATTATAGTATGAGTTGTTATGATTCAATAAGGTTACTCCAGAAGCATTTCCGTATTGTTGAACTAGACCGGTTCCAAAATTTGAAAAATTGTTATTTACGATTTTCCAGCCTAAACCACTTTGCATGTAAATAGCAGTAGAAGCATTAGTGCCTTTAGAGACCTTAACCGAGTTAAATGCTACGGTCAAATAATTATTATTATCACCGCGAATTCCGTGCTGTAAATTCGCTCCAGATGTGTCTTTAAAAAAAATGAAATTGTTAAACATCCGAACTGCATCCGTTGATTGAGTGCCTATGTTATACCTAAGATCCACTCCATTTCCAGCCCTGATTGAAATTTTGTTAGCGCTTAGAGTTGTTGAAACACAGCCCTGCACAAACACTCCATTTCCTGAAGTATGACTGTAGTTGTCATCAATAATATTTTTATGCACCAACGAATGAGGTGTATTATATAGAAAAACCCCTGTATAGTAAAATCCTAGAATCTTGTTATTTGTAATCTCTACATTATAAGGATGTTTTATACCAGTTCCCCCGTTTCCTATGAGATGAATTCCTCTTGAACCATTAAGGATTACACAATGCTTAATAACTAAGTTTTTTTGTACTCCCGAAGAGGAAGAACTTTGATAAAACACAGAATTGAAATCACGTATGGAGGTATTAACATTGGTTCCAACCAAGGAGTCATTTAGAAACGTAATACCTTCGTTGGCAGCGCTAAAATTAACTACGGAAGAAATTCTTGTTGTAGAAAATTTCAGGTTTTTGAACGTATAATATTTCACTCCGTAAAATTGGAGTGGTGCACCTCGATAGGTTAAATGGGCCCATCCAGAAAAAGAGGTATCACTTTGAAATAAAACTGTATTGATTGAATCAACCCCTTCCACACTAAAAAGAGTATGCCTACCATAATATTCTCCTGGCCTGATATTAAAGATAACCGGACCACATACATCATTTTTTTGTAATGCTGCAAGAGCATCGAGAACATTTGAAAAATCTGGATTTATTCCTCCAACCGTGAATGCACCACTCATTTTAGAAAAAACCGAATCTACATGCGCAGTATCATTTCTTGGTATCGAATCCTTAACCCCATTTACCGAATCTATGGAGGCACTTAATTCATATCTAATTTTTCTTAAAAAATTCATTGTGCCTATTTCAACTATTGTATCCCCAAAAACTGGAATTGATAATCCTGCAATTTTTGCCGACGTTTGAGGCGCTGATGGCCCTCCTCCAGTTTTCAAGTTCCAATTCACAACTACCTGACTTATAGGATTTAGTCCGTGATTTTTAATCTTAACCCTCACGGTTGAGACCCCTTCGCATCGTTCTGTTAAAACACTATCCAATCCCGCATCATTATTCGCAGATTTAAACTCAAAACAACCTATATCAGGATTAACTCCTCTTATTTTACCAATAATGTCAGTGGTGATGGTCGAAATAACTTCTGCAGCATCATTTATATACAATGAAGAAGGCTCATATCCTTCAAGAGTTGTCCATTTTGGGTGTACACTTACTGAATTAGTATCTTTTGACAGCTGAGATTGGTAACTCGAAAAACTTAAATAACTATTTCCTGCATAGACCGTTTGCGACGAATCTGTTGAATAAAAATCATTGAAATTACTGTACATCAAAGAATATCTGCTCGGAATATATAGAGCTCTTCCTCCTGCGTGGTTTGAGAAAATATTATTTTTTAAATAAACCCTCCCATAATCTAAACTGACACAACGACTATTAGAATTTACGCCTTCCAATCTAATGGTATTATAGGAGTAATCAATTTCATTTGAGTTCGAAGACCTTATCCCGTATAACCCAGCTTTTGAAAAAAGAAAATTATTCGACACTTGCGCGTGGTTTGAGGAACTACCGCCACTGTTTGCAATGTCGATACCTAAAGGCGAGTTCGTGTTTAATTGATAAATAGTATTTGCTTCAACCTTAAAATAACTACAATAATTTAGACGTATGCCTTGAGTGTTCATTTGTACGCCGTTGTCCCGAATAATATTGTTTCTAATAATTACTGAATCATTTCCAGCTACATTAAATCCATTGTAACCAGAGCTGTCACAAATATTGTTTGATATTTTATTGTTTTTATTTCTGTTTGAAGTTCCTCCACCTAAAAAAACAGCTCCAGCTCCGTGCCTAATTGTGTTGGAGTCTATCGAAACATTATTTACGTTGTTCACAGAGTGGCCAACTATGGTGACACAATAAGACGCACTGTGAGTTTGATATCCTCTGATAAGATTATTTACGATGTTAATATTATTGGTTTCTCCGGTGATAAAAATTACTCTATCCCCAGTGGATTCAATGGTCAAATCTCGAATCGTAATAAACTGTGCGTTTTCGAATTTCAATGGAATTCCGGTATTGAACCAATGAACCTCTCCCGCGAACGCAAGGTCTTTCCTGAAAACGACTTTATTGACTGGACTTCCACCAATACTTGTATCTATTGTAACACTTTCGTTGTATTTGCCAGGTCTAATTTTAAATTCGACAGACCCACTCACACCTACTGAGTTTAATGCTCCAACCGCCGCTGATATAGTTGAATAGTTTGGAGAAACACCACCAATAGTATAAACTCCGTTGAGTTGACCATGTGTAAATAGTGATACAAATAATAAGGCTAAAACTAGAAATAAACGCATAGTTGATTTATTGGGATGAAAGTAGATATAGTGAAAGAGACTAAATTAGGCATTAGAATTCGTTTTCATAGGTTATTAATGGTGTAATTTGAACAGTTATATAGCTTTTGAGGCAGAGAAACTAGGGATTAATTTAAAGGGGAAATTGGGTTAAAGAAGCGAACTAATAGCAAATAGGCACAGTAACCTTACCATTGATGAAATTCTCGTCACCTGCTCTGGCGTCAATATTAAGCTCGATTTCTTTATTCATTGTATCGATTTTAACAATTTCATAAGCCCCCACTGAAGCAACATGATGGAAATTTTCTTCATCATCGTATGGAGTTACTGTAGAATCGTCCGCACTTACCTGAAACTTCAGTTCATTCAACCTAACTTCTTTAGGAATATGAAAAGTAACGCAGTCTTTTTGAGGCCTAACTCTACACGAATTAGAATCTTATTCAGTGTACAGTGCAACATAAAATTCCTCTACAGAACCAAAAGCGAATTATTGGAAGCCGCTCCTTTTAAAATCCAAGATTCACCTCCTATTTCACCCTGAACTATTTGGTCTTTAAAATCATGCGAAAGAGCCTTTTCTTCAGAAAGGACAATCGGCTTTGGTGCATCTTTTTTACAGGCACCCACAACGAAAATTATCAAAATCGAAATGGGTATCTTCATTTCAAGAAGCTATTTGCTTTTAATAGCCTTTAGCGTATTCTGCAATAAAGAAGCTATGGTCATTGGTCCAACACCACCCGGTACGGGAGAGATTGCCGAACATTTTGCTGCAACTTCTTCGTAATTGACATCGCCTACTAGTCTGAAACCAGACTTTTTGGTAGAGTCTTCTATTCGATGAATGCCCACGTCCACAACAACAGCTCCTTCTTTAACCATGTCGCCAGTTAAGAAATTCGGTTTACCCAATGCTACAATAATAATATCGGCAGAAAGACAAACTTCTTTCAAATTAGAAGTTCGACTGTGGGTTAATGTAACGGTAGCATTACCTGGATTGGAATTTCTAGACATCAAAATAGACATTGGAGTCCCTACAATGTTACTCCTTCCAATTACCACACAGTGTTTTCCTGAAGTTTCAATATTGTACCGACCCAACATTTCCATCACCCCATTTGGAGTTGCGGGTAAAAAAGTAGGCAACCCCAAGGACATTCTACCTACGTTTTCTGGGTGAAAACCATCCACATCTTTCTCTGGAGCGACGCGGAGGGTCACTTTATCTTCATCAATATGTTCGGGTAATGGCAGTTGTACAATAAAGCCATCGATTTCTGGGTTGTTATTCAAGTCATCAATCGTCTTTAACAAATCAGCTTCAGTTGTATTGGCAGGCAAATCAACAAGTGTACTTTCAAATCCTACTTTTTCGCACGCCTTTACTTTGGCATTAACGTAGGTCTGACTTGCACCGTCATTTCCCACTAGAATTGCCGCTAGGTGGGGTACTTTTTTTCCTGCGGATTTAAGTTTCTCAACCTCAACCGCAATTTCATCTTTAATTGCTGCCGAAGTAGCTTTGCCATCCAATACTATCATAGAATAATTTTTATAATTCGAATTACATGCCTCGTCCTGGCACTCCACCCTTCAGACCGGCCATCATCTTAGACATATTATTTTTATTTCCCATCAATTTCATAACCTTCCTGGTCTCTGAAAATTGCTTAATAAGCTTATTTACTTCCTGCACTTCCACTCCACTTCCTTTAGCTATCCGCTTTCTGCGACTTCCGTTAATTACCGAAGGATTTTCTCGTTCTTCATTGGTCATGGAATAGATCATGGCTTCAATAGGCTTGAATGCATTGTCATCAATATCAACTCCCTTTAAGGCTTTACCCATTCCTGGAATCATACCGGCCAAATCTTTAAGGTTACCCATTTTTTTAACCTGCTGAATTTGTTTCAGAAAGTCATTGAAATTGAATTGGTCTTTTGCAATTTTTTTATGCAGCTTTCTTGCTTCTTCTTCGTCAAATTGCTCTTGTGCTTTTTCAACCAATGAAACAATATCGCCCATACCAAGAATACGGTCGGCCATACGTTTGGGATAGAATACATCTAGGGCATCCATTTTTTCTCCCATTCCTACAAACTTGATTGGCTTGTTTACAACCCTTCTTATCGAAAGTGCGGCTCCACCTCTGGTGTCTCCATCTAGTTTAGTGAGGATAACTCCATCAAAGTCAAGTCGTTCGTCAAATTCTTTTGCAGTGTTTACAGCATCCTGGCCGGTCATGGCATCAACAACAAATAACGTTTCCGATGGCTGGATTGCGTTCTTAATTTCTTCAATTTCACGCATCATTTGCTCATCAACTGCCAACCGGCCAGCTGTATCCACAATAACCACGTTATGACCATTAGCTTTTGCATGAGCAATACCCTTTCTAGCCAAATCAACAGGTTGTTTATTTTCTTTGTCAGAGAATACATCAACACCAACCTGTTCTCCAACGACGTGCAATTGATCAACCGCCGCAGGACGATACACATCACAAGCTACTAAAAGTGGTTTTTTACTTTTTTTAGTTTTGAGAAAATGAGCCAGTTTTCCAGTGTGAGTTGTTTTACCAGAACCTTGTAAGCCAGCCATTAAGATGATTGTAAAAGTAGAACTGAGGTTTATCTCAACCTCTTCAGAACCCATAAGGTTGGCCAATTCCTCTTGGGTAATTTTTACCATCAATTGCCCTGGAGAAACCGCATTTAATACATTTTGGCCTAATGCCTTTTGCTTAACTTCTTCCGTAAATGTTTTGGCTACTTTGTAGTTTACATCGGCATCGAGTAACGCTCTACGCACGTCTTTCAACGACTCTGCAACATTGATTTCGGTTATTTGGCCTTGGCCTTTTAGAATTTTGAAAGATCGTTCTAATCTTTCTGATAAATTTTCAAACATAAATTCTATCTTTTTTTCCTATATTTAATCGCTCATTTGAGGAATCCAAAAGTAGCAAATCTGCACCGATTTACTTCTTTGAAAACCGCTCAATTAGGGTTTGAACATGCCTATTACATGAAAAATATAACAAGAAGCGTACTTATTGTTGACGACGAATTTGTAAGTAACTTAATTCTGTCAAAATTTTTGGAAGATTATAATAACGTGGAGCACAAAAGTTTCTCAAACGGTTCTGAGATAAAAGAATATTTGATGAATAACCCGAATGATGAAGCCGAATTCTTATTTCTTGATTTGAGAATGCCTATAATGAATGGTTTTGATTTCCTGGATTGGTATGAAACCTGCGATCGTCAAATCAAAGCAAAAATTTATGTACTAAGCTCGACCTTAGACTCAAGGGACGAAAAAAAGGTGAGTAACTACAAATGTGTAGCTGGATTTATCGAAAAGCCTATTACCGGTAAACGATTGAATGAAATAATTTTCTAATTATTTACATTCTTTCGGGAGCATCAATACCCAACAAACTCAAACAGTAGGCTAGTACATCCCCAGTTTGTTTTGTTAATTCTACTCTAAACGTTTCAAAGTCAGCGAATTCATCATCGAAAATTGGCATTGATTGATAAAATGAATTATATGCTTTAACTAAATCATAAGTATAATTACACACCACGGCAGGATTATAGTTTAGCGCAGCCTCCTCAATTATCAGGGGTAACTTTTTGATTAACCTCAATACTGTTTTTTCCTTATTACCCAAAATAATTTCCAAGAAATCCTGATTCACATTACGTTCCATTGCCCTTCTAATGATTGCTTGGATTCTAGCGTGAGTATATTGTATAAAAGGACCCGTATTTCCATTAAAATCAATGGACTCTGCGGGGTTAAACAACATTCGTTTTTTTGGATCCACTTTTAACATAAAATATTTCAAAGCCGACATTCCAATAGACTCGTATAATTCATGTTTTTTACTATCAGCTAATTCATCGAGTTTGCCGAGTTCTGTGGTAATTTCCTTTGCTTTATCGTGCATTTCCTGCATTAGATCATCGGCATCGACCACAGTCCCTTCACGTGATTTCATTTTTCCAGAGGGTAAATCCACCATTCCGTATGATAGGTGATAACAGTTTTTTGCCCAATCATAACCCAACTTTTCCAAAATCTTAAATAAGACTTTAAAGTGATAGTCTTGCTCATTTCCAACAGTGTAAATTAGCTGTTGAATATTTGGGAAATCCTGTAAACGTAATAAGGCAGTTCCAATATCTTGAGTCATATATACAGAAGTACCGTCAGCTCTTACCACTAATTTGTGATCCAGCCCCTCCTCGGTCAAATCGCACCAAACTGAACCGTCATCTTTACGGTAAAAGATTCCGTTTTCGATATTCTCTACAACTTGCTCTTTTCCGAACAAGTAGGTGTTGGATTCATAGTACAGTTTATCAAAATCGACTCCAAGACGCTGGTAAGTTGCATCAAAACCCTTGTAAACCCATCCATTCATAGCCTTCCAAAGGTTTACTACTGATTCATCTCCAGCTTCCCATTTCTTGAGCATTTGTTGGGCTTTGGTCAAAATACTTGTACTTGTTTTGGCTTCATCTTCGGTCATTCCTGATTTGACTAACTCAGCAATTTCCGCCTTATATTTTTGGTCGAATTTTACGTAATACTTACCCGCTAATTTATCGCCTTTCAATCCAGAAATTTCAGGGGTTTCGCCATTTCCAAATAGCTCCCATGCAACCATTGACTTACAAATGTGGATTCCACGGTCGTTAATAATTTGGGTTTTATATACTTTGTGGCCTGCGGCTTTCAGAATTTCGCTTACCGAATAGCCCAACAAATTATTTCGAATATGCCCCAAGTGTAATGGCTTATTAGTATTTGGAGAAGAATATTCTACCATTAATTCATCTTTACTTCCTGCCTCAGGCAATCGTTCTAAAGCCGATTGATTGCTAGCTATCCATTTCGTCCAAAAGGCAGACGTAAGTGAAAGATTCAGAAAACCTTTCACTACGTTAAATGATTCAAGTTCTTCGATTTGAGAAATAAGAGCTGCTCCAAGAGTCTCACCAAGTTGTTCCGGTTTGCACTTTGCTAGTTTTACTAACGGAAAAACAACGAGTGTAAAATCACCTTCAAACTCCTTTCTCGTTTCTTGAATTTGAATTGATTTTAAGTCTGGAATTACGCCATATTGACCATTAAAAATCTCAGCTATTTTAAACTCTATTCCGTTAATCATGAATATTAATTTGAAGGCAAAAATATCAATGTGTTTTCATTAGTGCCCTACTTTAGTTTTAGAAGATTGTTCACTGTTAAAAAAAAGCAGATTTATTTGCTGAAATACCAACGCTGTATGCATGATTCCTTTAGTTTTACATCTTTAATTTTGTAATTGCAACTAAAACTTTCATACAAACTAAACATAACACTGTCAGCTCTTGCTGTCTTGTTGCTATCTGCTTGTAACGATTTCAATCAAAGTCAAAAAGATTCGGAAGGAAAGTTTGGGAAAATAATCTACCACGTATCGTACCCTTATCTTGATTCTAACGATATTGGTCTTAATCTTTTACCGGATAAAATGACTCTTACCTTCAGCGGTAATCAATTCAAATCGGAGTCTGTTGGTGGAATGGGTTTGTTTGCTGCTGGTTTTATTTCTCACAATGATAATAAAACTGTTGATCACTTCATGAAGGTGATTAGTTCAAAATATGTTTCGCGGTTTTCTGAAAAAGGTATCAAGACTTTTTATCAAGATTTCCCTAGCTATCGGTTGGAGTCATTGGATTCGACGAAAAAAATTGCAGGCTATAATTGCGAAGGAACCAAAGTTTTGTTTTACAACAACAAGATATCGGATTACGTAATTTGGAGTACCACAGAATTGGGGTTAACAAACTATAATTGGTGTTCACCTTTCCCTTCTATCGAGGGTGTTTTAATGGAGTATAAAGTTCAACAAGAAGGTCTAGTATTAGCGGTTAAGGCACTATCAATTGAGACCGACTCAGTAGATATGGATGAATTTAAGGTTCCGCTTGATTATAATGTTGTTTCTAACCGTACCTTAAAGCGAAAAATCAAAGAAGCATTTGTAAGCTTTGACTATTAAAATTGTAAACGTTTTCGTGTTTATAAAATAGCGTTCAACACCTGTATTTTCAGCGTGTTTGGAATTGTTAATTGTTATTTTTGAGTTAGACGGAAAGTGCATTAATGGCCAAGAAAGACAAAACAAATAGCCCAAAAAAATTCAGCTTAATTGAAAAGTTGAACCCAATACCAACAATATTAAAAACACTGAATAATGAAAAGTTCAGAACCATTAGCGGCCTTGTTTTTATTTTATCGTCTTTTTATCTTCTTATAGCGTTTATTTCATTTGTATTCACTTGGGAAAATGACCAAGACTTGCTCTTTGGCTCGTGGTCTTCTTTATTGCTTAATCCAGACACAGACGTAGCTAATTGGCTGGGTAAAATTGGCGCAATTACCTCACACTTTTTCATAAACGAAACCTTTGGATTGGCTTCGTTTCTTTTTGTAGGAATCATATTTATCATTGGCGTAAAAACTTGGCTGAACATCAGCTTAATGCCAATAGCCCGAACAATCAAAAACACGCTATTTATTACCATTTGGTTAAGTGCGTTTTTATCTTTCTTTTTTGATTCCGATTACCTTTTTGCTGGTGGGGCAACAGGTTACTACATGAATGAATGGTTGCAAAGTACAGTAGGTACTGCTGGAACTATTCTGCTTTTGTTGTTTTGTCTGGTATTTTACTTCATTGTATCGTTCAATTTTTCCTTGAGAAAACTATGGTCACTAATTAAAAGTATTTTGCTGAAGGTAATACCATCAGAACCTGTGGCTGAGGATGAAACAATAAAAGAAGAAAGTGCGAATTCAGTTTCTGAATTTGAAAACATAAATCCTGAAAACTTAGAAAAAGAGTTAGAATCGAACCCGAGTAAGGACCTCTTTTACAATGAAGAGGAAGTGCCAAGTTCCAACGTGAAATCTGACAATTCACTTCATACGGAAAATATTGAACCTGAAATTGAAATCCAGGAGGAACTTGAACCGAAAATTGAATTAAATCATTCTCCTTCAGAATCTGCTGTAGAACCACTAGAGAACACAAATATTACTGTAGAAACACCAGAGGATGATAACGACTTAGGAATGGAAGTCGCTGTTGCGGAAAGTACAGAAGAAATTTTGAGTGATAGGGATGTAAACCAACTAGTAAAGGATTTTGGTGAGTATGATCCGACTCTTGATTTATCAAAATATGAATTTCCAGGCATCGGAATGTTGGAAAATCACGGTGACGGTGAAATTGAAGTAAACCGTGAAGAACTCGAAGCGAATAAAACCAACATTGTAACAACGCTTAGTAATTACAAAATTGCTATTGATAAAATCAGTGCAACAATTGGACCCACTGTTACTTTGTACGAAATTGTTCCGGCTCCAGGAGTTCGTATTTCTAAAATCAAAAACTTAGAAGACGATATAGCCTTGAGTTTAGCGGCACTTGGAATTAGAATAATTGCTCCAATCCCAGGTCGTGGAACTATTGGTATTGAAGTACCCAACCAAAACCCTGGTGTAGTTTCTATGAAAGCTGTAATTGCAAGTGACAAATTCCAGAATTCTAAGATGGAATTACCGCTTGCCTTAGGAAAAACCATAAGCAATGAAACGTTTGTAACTGACCTTACTAAAATGCCCCACCTACTAATGGCAGGAGCAACAGGACAAGGTAAATCGGTTGGACTAAACGCTATTCTAGTTTCAATTCTTTATAAAAAGCACCCTTCACAAGTTAAGTTCGTACTTGTTGACCCTAAAAAAGTGGAGCTTACCCTGTTCAACAAGATTGAGCGACACTTTTTGGCTAAATTGCCGGGAGAGGAAGAAGCAATTATTACTGACACATCCAAAGTTGTAGCTACACTGAATAGTCTTTGTGTGGAAATGGACAACCGTTACGAAATGCTCAAAGAAGCACAATGTCGTAACCTGAAGGAGTATAATAAGAAATTTAAAGAGCGAAAACTAAACCCTGAAAACGGTCACAAATTCTTGCCTTATATTGTTGTTGTTGTTGATGAGTTTGCTGATTTAATAATGACTGCCGGTAAAGAAGTTGAAACTCCAATTGCTAGATTGGCCCAACTTGCAAGAGCCATTGGAATTCATTTAATTATCGCAACTCAACGTCCTTCAGTTAACATTATTACGGGTACCATAAAGGCAAATTTCCCTTCTCGAATCGCTTTTAGAGTTACTGCTAAAATCGATTCTCGAACAATACTGGATGCAGGTGGTGCCGATCAATTGATAGGGCGTGGTGATATGTTGTTTAGCAACGGAAACGACCTAATTAGAATCCAATGTGCATTTGTTGATACTCCTGAGGTAGAAGAAATTACCGACTTCATTGGAAATCAACAAGGCTATCCAGACGCATTTATTTTACCTGAGTTTGTAGGTGATACAGATTCGAATCAAAGTACCCTTGATGATGAAGACAGAGATGCTTTATTCGAAGATGCAGCTAGAGTTATTGTGATGCACCAGCAAGGCTCGGCTTCTCTACTCCAAAGAAAGTTAAAACTAGGTTATAACAGAGCAGGTAGGATCATTGATCAGTTGGAATCTGCTGGAATAATAGGCCCGTTCAAAGGATCTAAAGCCAGAGAAGTATTAATCCCTGATGAAATGTCTTTGGAACAGTTGTTGAATAGAGGCTCTGAAGAAATATAAAACTAAAAAAATGAAGTACTTAACATTTGCAATTGCACTACTAGGAATAACCTTATTTGGGAAATCTCAGAGCAACGAATTAGTTCCCAAAGACCCAGAGGCAAAGAAAATACTAGACAAGCTTTCAGCTAAAACAAAAGCTTTTTCTTCCATTACCGCTGACTTTGATTTTACTCTGCAAAACAAAGCCGAGGGATTAGATGATACGCAATCGGGCTCAATTGTTATTAAAGGGGATAAATACGTTATTGATATCGGAGAACAACAAATCCTTAGCAACGGTGAATTGGTTTGGACATACTTAAAAGATGTAAGCGAAGTGCAAATTTCTGAAGTCGATGAAGACGACGACGCAGGTATGTTAAACCCTAAAACCATCTTTACCATGTACGAAACTGGTTTCAAATATGTACTGGAAGATGATAAAACTATTGATGGAACTGTAGTAAACGTAATTAGAATGTATCCCCTAGAGCCAGGCCAAAAGCCTTTTCATACGGTTATTCTTAACGTGGACAAGACTAAAAATCAAATTCATAGTATTGAAATTAAATCAAAAGACGGCAATATTTTCATCTACACTATCAAAAACTTTGTTGGAAACAAAGACTATCCAGAAAGCAAGTTTGAATTTAAACTTCCAGAAGGCGTTGAAGAGATTGACTTAAGATAACGGCTTCAGTACAAAATTGAAATCCCCTGTTGAGCAATCGGCTGGGGGTTTTTTAGGTAGTGTTTAAGAATAATGTGTAGGGCTCGTCATTCCTCTGAAGGCAGGAATCTATTTTTGAATACATGGATTCCCGACTCGCTTCGCTCTTAAGAATGACGGTACTTTAAAAAGGAATACTTAAAAACCCACATTATTCTTAAATACTGCAATTTTTTATACCCAATCAATTCCTTTTTTGAGTTTTTGGAGGGTTTCATATTCTGCGCTCCCCTCTTCTGCTTGAAAATTGTAAGGCCAACTTGCATGATTAGGCAAGGACATTAAAATGGACTCAATTCGTCCATTGGTTTCTAAGCCAAATTTGGTGCCTTTATCATAAACCAAATTAAACTCGACATACCGCCCTCTGCGAATTAATTGCCAATTTCTGTTTTGGTCGGTAAATTCCTTATTTCTATTTGCCTTTACAATTGGTAAATAAGCCTTTAAAAAAGTTTCGCCTACTTCCTTATTAAAGTCAAAAAGTTCGGTCCATTCTTTATTGTTCAAACGGTCATAGAAAATGCCACCAACACCTCGAGTTTCATTTCTATGCTTGATAAAAAAATAATCGTCAGCCCATTTCTTGAATTCCGGATAGTATTCAGTGTCGTATTTGTCACATGTACTTTTAAGTTCAGAATGAAACGATTTTGCATGAATTGGCTCTACATATATTGGTGTTAAATCGATTCCACCTCCAAACCACCAAGTTTCCCCTTCAATTTCAAAAAAACGAGTATTCATATGAATGATTGGAACCCAAGGATTCTTAGGATGCAGAACTATCGAAACTCCAGAAGCAAAAAATTCAGATTTAGAAACCCCTAATGCACGTTTAATATTATCGGGTAAGGATCCGTGTACAGCAGAAAAATTTACGCCCCCTTTTTCGAAAACAGCCCCATCTTGTATAACTCTTGAGCGTCCTCCTCCACCTTCAGGTCGGGACCAATTATCTTCTAAAAAAGATGCTTGACCATCTTCGACCTCTAGACCAGCACAGATTTTATCTTGAAGTTCCTTATACCATTGAGTAACTTTTTCTTGATAGCTCATTAATCCACTTCGACGTAAAAATAATTCTCGATTTTAATCAATTTTAATTCCGTATTCTCAAAACCGGATGTTGGAGTTGTCCTACTAAAATTGAAATTTTTACTCACTCCCTTAAACACTTCCGAAGAACTTTTCTCGTAGAATCCAGTCCCATACTTCTGTAACGATTCGCAGAAATACATACCTAGATCATAACCTAAAAACGCCCAATCATCAGGGTCGGTAACATATAATTCTCTGTATTTACCAATGAATTCATCAACCGCACTGTGGTTGAAATCCACAAACTGGTTGTACGGAATGTGCACTTTCAGGTTGTTCAAGTACTTAATGTCCAAATACCCAAATTTGCTCCATGAATCCATTCCAATGACTGTAATATCATAGTCGTTTGAATACCTGTTTAGTGCATTGAGCATACGCGTAACGAATGTTTTGCTATTGAGTGGCATAACCACAACATTTGGCACTGAATCGTTGAGTTTGTATTTGATTTTTGCCGTATCAAAATCCCAAATTTTCAATCGACCATAAGACGCAATTACTTGGTCGAATATCGCTTTATTGGTATCACCGTTATGAATACCCTTAAAATGCTCCACTAACACCACATCTTTCAACTCATTGTTTTCAACTAGAATCAGGTTTTTGTCAGCGTAAATATCTACAGTTTTTTTGCGAATAAAATCTGCTTGAGCCTTATCTCCAGCATTAACTTTAAGGGTTCTAAAGTTAGAATCGAGAATGCTATTATTTTGTGGCACAGGAGAAACTGTTGCAATTTTCATTGAATTTGCAAACGCTTGAACTTTTTCAAAATTTGGACGAAACAAAGGACCAATAAACAAATCGGTTGCATATAATTCTGGATCTAATAAAATTTCTTCAACAACAGCGGTACTGCGAGAACGCCTGTCGTATTTAGTATCGTAAACCAATATTTTAAACTTATAACCTTTATTTCTTAGGCTGTCTAAGGCCAATTTTAATCCGCTATAAATTCCCATGGCCACCTTTGAGGCAGGATGTAATTTTTCAGGTTCAAAATCTTTTCGTTTTGATTCTATTGTATCATTTAAATCAAAATAAAAAGGTAGCATTACCACAATCTGATATTCATCTTTAATGACGCTGCTGTCCTCTAGTATTGGAATAATTTCGTCAATGAAACTTTCGGTTACTGCAGCACTTTCTTTAATAATAGGCAGCCGAATGGTTGTACCAACCTTCAAGCCTTCTTTAAGTCCTCCATTTACAATTCGAATACTGTCCAAGTTAATATCATATTCCTTCGCTAATGAATACAACGTTTCTTTTGGCTCCACCAAATGCAATTCAAGGCTATCTTCTACAGCAGGTGTTATTTCAATTGGTTCGGTGTCTTTAGTTTCAACAACCGGTATTTTAAGCTGCATTCCTTCTTTAAGCCCTTCTTTCAGTTCTGGATTTGAATTGAGCAACACCTCCATTGAAATAGCATACTTTCTGGTCAAGGAATACAAGGTTTCTTTTGGAGCAACTGAGTGTACCAAGTACTTACCCTCTATAACTGGCGGGTTGTTGGAGGCTGCCTTTGCATCTACTTTTTTAATAGGAATTCGAATCACTTGATCTACCTTCAATCCCTCTTCAAGCTGAGGGTTTTCGGAAATAAGGTCCTTAATTTTTACCGAATACATTTTACTCAAGGAGTACAATGTATTTCCTTTTTCAATTTTGTGCAAGTAATAGGTTTTACCTTCAATTAATTGCACTTGTTTTTGATTGAATTGCTGGGCAAGTGTTGATAGGCTTAGTAGAGTTAAGCCAAGTAAAATCGTAAAAAAATTGAATTTAGACCTCAAATTACTCCCATTCTATTGTTGCAGGTGGCTTCGAACTTATATCGTACACCACTCTATTAATTCCTTTTACTTTATTGATTACCTCAGACGAAATGCGTGCCAAAAATTCGTAAGGTAAATGACACCAATCCGCAGTCATACCATCTGTTGACGATACCGCTCTTAGAGCAACAGCATTTTCGTATGTTCTTTCATCGCCCATAACCCCTACCGATTGCACCGGTAATAAAATTGCTCCAGCTTGCCAAACTTCATCGTACAACCCTTCATTTTTTAAACCTTGAATAAAAATATAATCCACCTCTTGCAAAGTAGCCACTTTTTCGGGAGTAATGTCTCCCAATATTCTTATTGCCAAACCTGGTCCGGGAAAGGGATGACGCCCCAACAAATTAGCCGAAAGACCCAGCTCTTTTCCTACTCGTCGAACTTCGTCCTTGAATAACGAACGCAAGGGTTCAACAACTTTTAATTTCATAAAATCTGGCAGTCCACCAACGTTATGATGAGATTTAATAGTTGCGGATGGGCCCTTTACAGAAACCGATTCGATAACATCAGGGTAAATGGTTCCTTGACCAAGCCATTTTGCATCTTTCACCAAATGAGATTCTTCATCAAAAACTTCAATGAAAACTCTACCAATAATTTTGCGTTTTGTTTCTGGGTCAGATTCTCCTTCCAATTCCTTATAGAATTTTGATTTGGAATCCACTCCTTTTACATTAAGGCCGAGATGTTTATACTGGTCTAGTACTTCCGCGAATTCATTTTTCCGCAGCAAGCCATTATCCACAAAAATGCAATAGAGATTTTTGCCAATAGCCTTACTTAGTAAAGTTGCTGCAACTGTAGAATCCACACCACCAGAAAGGCCCAGAATCACCTTATCTTCCCCTATTTTTTCTTGTAATTCTTTGACTGTAGTTTCAATGTAAGACGCTGGTGTCCAGTCTTGTGCACAACCCACAATATGCACTACAAAATTCTGCAACAACGTAAGTCCATCAATTGAATGATATACTTCAGGATGAAATTGAATACCGTAGGTTTCCTCTCCATTTACTCTAAAAGCCGCATTTTCTACATCCTTAGAGCTTCCAATGAGTTCGTATCCTTCTGGCAACCGTTTAATAGTGTCTCCATGACTCATCCAGACTTGCGACCCAACAGAAATTCCTTTCATCAATTCTGAGTCTGAATCCACCGATGTAAGATTTGCACGACCATATTCGCGATGTTCCGAAGCAATAACCTCACCTCCGAAACTATTGGCCAGAAACTGAGCGCCATAACAAACTCCGAGCAAAGGAAGATTGCCTTTAATTTTACTCAAATCTGGATTTGGAGAATTTACATCTCTTACCGAAAAAGGGGAACCTGAAAGGATAACACCTTTTATGTCTTCATTTAATTCTGGATAATCGTTGTAAGGGTGGATTTCACAGTAAATATTGAGTTCCCTTACTCTTCTTGCTATGAGCTGAGTGTATTGAGAACCAAAATCTAGAATGAGGATTGTTTCTTGCATACGCAAAAGTATATTTACCCTTAACTTACCTCACTTTTATTGCTTAGTTTTTCTAACAAATAAATCAACATTGCCCATTAATTATTTCTATCTTTAGTCGGCCCTTAAATTCGACTCGATGATGTTTCAACTCAAAGTACAAGTTCTTTCCGCAGCCCTGTTAATATCTAGTCTCTTCTCTATTGCTCAAACTACTTTGTACTCAGAAGATTTTACTGGACAAAACGGAAAAGGAGCCGAAGGTGGTAGTCCTTCGATAGTTGTAGATACTGTTGGGGTATCTTGGGCAGTCGACACCTCTGACGTCAATTTTCAAGATGCTGACGATTACGTTAAAGTAGTTACGGAAAGAATTGAATTTAGAGACACTGAAGGAAGGGGTAAATGGATTTCACCTTCAATAAATGTTTCGAATTATGATTCGCTAAGTTTAACAATAGATTTATTGGAAGTTGGTGGAATGGAAGCTTCAGATTCAATACTTGTCTATTACCAAATTGATGGTGGCGTAGAAATTGAAATTAAAACTATTAACGATGACTTTACTAGTTACACCTTAACAGACACAGCGATATCAGACACAGGTTCTGAGCTACACATTGTGGTGTATGGGGTAAATGGGGCTACTGATGAAAAACATAGGATTGATAATATTATAGTTAAAGGTAATTCAACTATTACTGTTGATGGTATTGGACTAAGTTCATTGGGAACTGCCGTACAATTAACCTTTGATGCATCAATTTCTGGATCTAATAATGGAGAATTCAGCGGTTCGGGAATATCAAATAGCCCTAGTAATGGCCAATTAAATTCGAGTGGAATTTCAATTTCGGGCTTCAGCGACGGAGATGTTGCATTTGATAGTACTAAAACTTCAGGTGACTACAGTCGAGGAACTAGCACAGGCGGAGTTAGTTCAGGAGGATTATATGCGTTTGAAATAGCTTCAGGCGATTTTGCGTTGGGTCACCAAATGACTGGAAGCGACTTTAATCCTGGAAAAATTGACTTCAGACTAAAAAACAATTCCGGTAGCACTGCCACTAAACTTTTAGTATCGTACGACATATATGAGTACAACGACCAAGGTCGCTCTACATCCTGTGAACTATTTAGTTCTTCTGACAATAGCTCTTACAATGCCGTTTCATCCAGTACCATTAATACAACAGAAGCTGCATCAGGAGCTCCTGCTTGGGTTAAAAGTTCCGTTTCCAAGACCATAACGGGTTTAACATGGAACAATGGCGATTTTTTCTATGTGCGGTTTCAATTTGATGATAATTCAGGGTCTGGTTCTCGCGACGAAATTGCTCTTGACAACATTACCTTCACCGCAAAAGATAACGCTACACCTGCAGCAACTCCTGCAAGTTTATCGGGTGCTTACGCTAACATTATTGTAGATTATGAAGCTGATGCTAGTGCCTCTGCCGATGTAACAATTACCAATTCTATTTCTTTTGTTAATGGTAAAATCAATTTGAATGGAAACAAATTAACATTGGGAACCGATAATGCAGATGCTACCGTTTCCGGTGCATCCAGTTCATCCTACCTCTATGGTGGAACAGTGAAGTATTTCATTAATAATTCAACCAATTCTTACACCTTCCCTATGGGCTCTAGCAGTTCTGAATATTCACCTGTAGTTGTCGATTTCAACAGTAGTACCTTAGCTTCAACTGCTTTCGTTGAAACACAAATAAGCGATGCTAAACATCCGAATTTCAGTGGTAATGTCGTGAATTACATTGACCGGAATTGGACGGTTGAACAAACCGGCATTACCTCTCCAGATTACAATATTGTGCTGAGCTACGTTGATGCGGATGTTTTTGGAAATGAAACAGACATTCTTCCAGTTAAATATTCAGGAGGAACTTGGACGGCTCCTGGAAATATTGGAAACAATAATGTAGATACCGTTGGAGCCGGTTCTATTAACGATTTAGCAAACACATTAACTTGGAATGGAGTAACTTCTTTTAGCATATATGGCGGGGCAGGAAACGGCATTCCCCTACCCGTTCAGTTGTTATCTTTTGAGGGAAAATACACGGACCAAAACGCTGTTGAATTAAATTGGAAAACAGCGAGTGAGCTGAACAACCATTACTTTGAGGTAATAAGACTGAACGAAAATGCTGAAGGAACTGTCTTGGGAACTGTTGAAGGGAATGGAACGAGTAATAAAACTAACTCTTACAGGTTTATTGATGATTTTCCTCTCACAGGTGTTAATTACTACGTTTTGGAGCAATATGATTTTGACGGGAATACGGAAAGGCATAATGCAATTAGCGTTTCAACCTCCAATGAAAAGACAACTCCAAGTTCTGGATTTTCAATTAGTCAGAACACTTACAGTGTTATTATCAAAAGTGAAAAGGATGCAATTTCCAGCATAGAACTAATTAGTTTATCTGGCGAAAAAATAGAAAGTCCTATTCGTATTATTTCAAGTCAAGAATCTGAATTAGCCTTGCAGTCCGTCGCAAAGGGTGCTTATTTGATTAAGGTTGTTTCAGCATCTAATATTCAGGAAAGCTTTAAAATCTTAAAGTAATTAGTACCTAATTATCGTAATGTCTGGTTGCAACGGCTCAAAAGCATCAAGAAGTTCATCTAACAAGTCGTCTCCTAGCATAGCATAAAACTCAGATACATTAAGTTTTCGTTCTTGAAAATTTCCACTCGGAAACAGAGTACTCTGAATTCGATTCTTCATTTCCATCACTGTTTCTAAATTCAGCTTTTCTCCGCGAATAAGCTTTTTCTCCAGCCTATCAATAGCTTTCAAAGCTTGTGCTTCAGATACTCCAGCAGATGGCTCTAAAGTTTTATCTATGGAACCAGATAACTGGGCCAGCTCATGAAACATAGCCTTTAATTTAGCTCGATATTCATTTAGATTGGTTGTACCACTTCCGTGAATTTCTACCAAAAGCTTCTCTAGGTTAGCGGTGTTTAAAAACAACTGAGACCAATTTAGTTTCAATTTGGCCAATCGTTCTTTGTCTCTTTTTGAAACCAAAATCGCCGAATTACGCATTAACAGAATCGGGAAATCGACATCAAATTTTTCGAACATAGATTTCAACTCAAACCAATAGCTCATCTCCCCCGCGCCACCGCTGTACGAAAGATTTGGCAAAATCGTTTCTTGGTACAATGGCCGCATCAATACATTTGGGCTAAATCGCTCAGGATAAGTTTCTAGCTCTTTTAAAATCTCTGTTTCGTTCCACGATTTAGCATTATCCACCAATGCAAAACCACTTGCTGTCTTGGTAATTCTGAAACGGCCGTTTTCGTGTAAATAAAAAAGGTTGATATCTCTCGGAGTTACTTGAGCAGAATATTCATTCTGTTGCAGATTATTAATTGTTGCATTCACTTCTTTTTCAGCAGTTTGCCTCAACAGTTCTTGCTTCATAAAAGGAGCAAATTCCGCTTTCAATAATTTATCGTCTCCATCTATTATCAACACACCATACTTACCAAGTAACTCGTGCACCATTAGTCTTGTCGCTTTGGTAAGTGATTTCTGAATGTAGGCATTTCGTAAAATTGAAATCCATTTTTTTGACCACTCACTTGGTTCTAATTCTTTTTCAAGTTGGTCTATTTGAGCCTGAACCTCAGGTTTCTTCATACCTACAGGAATATCATTTTGCCCGGGCCATTCGTAATTATTTTTTGAAGTAAAAAAGTGATTAATTTCTAAAAAATCGTGGTCTTCTGTAGCCATCCAATACACCGGAACAAAGTTTTTATCCTCGAACTGCAGCTGTAGTTGCTTGGCCAGTTTGACCACCGACAGTATTTTGTAAACGAAATACAATGGGCCTGTTGCCAAAACCAATTGATGACCTGTTGTAACCGTATATGTGTTTTCTTGTTTTAGTAGTTCAATTGAGTCGAGTTGACCTTTACTTGAAGGAATTCCATGATACTGGTTTTCTAATGCTTTCGCCAAAACCAATCTTTTTTCGGTTGAAAATCGTCGATTTTTTATAACGTTTTCAAAACCCTTACTTGTTGGCGGTTGGTTATAAAAAGAAGTTACAGAGCTGGAATTAGTCAGATAATGGGACATTAGTTTTGGTAAGAAATCAATATCCTCGTAGCTTATACAGTCTGTCTCCATTTGGCAAATGTAAATTATCTGCTTTTGAGCTAACTCTAAAATATCCTTAATTGGAGTGATGAAATTTGGTTTTAGTTTTACGGCATGAAAAAAGCCGAGAAAGTTGCCTTTGTAATTGAAACCTTGGAACGGTTGTACCCAGAAACTCCAGTGCCTCTGGACCATAGAGACCCTTACACACTTCTTGTTGCTGTTCTGCTTTCGGCCCAATGTACCGATGCCAGAGTAAATACTGTTACTCCTGCCCTTTTTGATTTGGCCGACAACCCTGCTGAAATGGAAAAACAGGATATAGAAGAAGTTCGAGAAATAATAAAACCTTGTGGGCTTTCTCCTACCAAGTCGAAGGCTATTGTGAACCTGTCGAAGATATTAATGAACGACCATAATGGAATCGTCCCGCAATCATTTGAAGATTTAGAAAAACTACCGGGTGTTGGCCACAAAACCTCCTCAGTAGTTATGTCTCAGGCGTTTGGTGTACCAGCTTTTCCTGTAGATACGCACATACACAGATTAATGAAACGTTGGAAACTTACTAACGGAAAATCGGTTGAACAAACAGAAAAGGATGCGAAGCGGTTGTTTCCAGAAGATTTGTGGAACAAACTGCACCTTCAAATAATCTTTTACGGACGTGAGTACAGCCCTGCAAGAGGTTTTAAACCGGAAAATAGTCCAATTGATTTTGCATTTGGCGTAAAAGCCTAATCCAATCCTTTTACTGTTCCCGTAATTTCATATACACCAGCTTTTTCAACCGGATATATGTTTTTGATTTTGTGGGTATCGCCCTTTCCTTCAATGTATCCCTTTGCCTTGAACCAAGTGCTTTGTTTAGTAAATTTTACTTGAGCATCAAAGATTTCGTGCATATCCCCAAAACGAGGAAATTTGAGCGCAGCGTTGTTCAGTGAATAAAAATTTCCTTTTGAATTCAATCTGAGTTCCAAGTTTTCTGGAACAATCTCGCAATTGTAGGGTTTAAAAACTTCAACATTCTCAAGAATTACGTCCCCTTTTCTTAAATCTACTTTTACTTTATTAGCCAGCCAAGTCGTACTGTCATTGTACGCATTGAAATAAACCAATTGGCTTCGCTCAAAAATCATAAAATCTTCTGTTACTAGCGGATTCATCAATGCTGGCTGATTGCTGGTTACATCAAATTCCATTTCAATAATTTGCACTTTGAGTTTATTGGGAATAATGAAGGTTTCGGTGAAGCTTTTTCTAAAAAATAATTTGGCCAATTTACCATTGGTTTGCATTACTAAATCAACTTCGGCTAACTCAATGGCTATGTGTCCAGTCCGAAAAAAATACACACATCGGCTGCATTTTAACTCACTACTATCTTCGTTTAATGTCAAATCTCCTCTAAACTGATGTTCTGCACCCAGAATGACATTAGGGTCAAATTCTCCTGTTCCTTCTATTAGCGAAACGTGTTTGGCGCCTTTAATTCTTGAAGTATCCTGAGCAGTTATATCCGTAGTGAATACTAAGCAAATCGTAAAAGAGGCAACCAATAAAATACTGAAGCCACTTTTAAAATTCTGTATTAAATCAAGAATTACGATAAGTTCTACTTTTTAAATTTCTCGAGTTTTTTCTCATACAGTTCTAATCGAGCTTTTGACATCCCTTTCTCTTTAGTTAGCTCAATGGCTTCCTGTTCGGCTGCAATTGCCTCTTGTTTACGATCTAGCTCAAATAGTATATCTGCTTTTGTGTCTAAAACAGTTGGATGATTTTCTTGTTCAATTGCTCTTTCTGTCCATTTTAAAGCCTCTTCTAAATTGGCTGGTTCTTTGGTGTTTTTTAATACTGTACGAGCAAATCCATGCAGTGCTCCTGGGTCATCGTTAAAATATTCGCCAACGTCTGCTACCGCGATTTCAACGTATTCGTCCATTCTTTTTTCTTTAATCAGCTCAGACAAATCGGCAATTAATACAATTTTTTGCCATTCTGGTATATTGCGCTTTTTCACCTTTATCATTCGCAATTCCATTTCTTTTCGGTCTTCCTTTTTTCCCGAAGCCTTGTCCATTACCCATTCTAAGTGATTGTCGTATAATAGTTCCTTGGTCTCCTCCTCATACTTTTCGTTGAATAGGGCTCTGTTTTCTAGTATGTATTCTATGGCCTTAGAATTCACCGAGTTATCGAACTCCACAATCATTTCGAATACATCTTTTTCCTGAAATTGGGCAGGCTCTATCTTAGCGTAAAAAGCAGCTAATACCCCACTTCTCTTCTCACCAGCACTTTTAAGTACCTTCAAATATTCTGTAATAAATTCTTTGGAAAGCTCACCCTTCTGGTACTTATCATGCATAGCTTTTAGATTTTTTATTTCAGATTGAGCTGTTTCGCCAAGAGCTACAAACGACTCTGGTTCTCTTAAAGCACCTACCTTCCTGTGGTGGACATTGCCTTCTCCATCAATAAAAACTAACGTTGGATAGGCTCGAATAGAATATTTTTTAGCAAAGTCTTTTCCATCACCTTTTTCCATGTTGAGCTTTAGATTCACAAAATTTTCATTGTAATAATCTGCTACCAAATCATTCGTGAAAATATTCGCCGACATCCACTTACATGGCCCACACCAAGTTGCATAAGCATCCACAAAAATTAATTTCTTTGATTCCAAAGCCATTTCTTTGGCAGCATCCAAATCGTTTTCTATGAATTTAATGGATTGGTTTTGACAATGAACAAGTAAAGTAGAACCTAACATTATCAAACTTAATAACAGGATTTTATTCAATTTCATATCGTTAAATTAATTTTCTAAAAGTAAGATTTATCCTGTGTGTCAGGTTTTTTGAGGTCTTGGGTAAACAATGTTCATACCGTTCTTGAAAACCCCTCTTCATGATTAATAAGGAATTGTTCGGTAAATCAATACTTTGAGTTTCCTTTTTATTATTCTTCTCCCGAATTCTAAACCTGCGTTCTGCGCCAAACGACAAGGAAAAAACTAGCGGTTCTTTTCCTAGCTCCGATTCATTATCCGAATGCCAACCCATACTGTCGTTTCCATTTCTATAAAGATTGAGTAAAGCCCCATTAAATTCTGACTTATGAATTGAGTTAAGTTCATCAATTAATGTTGAAACCACTTTAGTAAATGGTCTTGAGGGCAGCGTTTGTTTGGAATAAGAATATGCTTTTTCTCCTTGCCACGGAATTAATCTTGGTTGCATATAGGTTTTGCCAAACAAGGTTATTTCACGTTGCTCCCAAAAAACTTCCTTTTCTAAAGCTTTGAATATTTCTTCTGAATTCGTGAATACACTCTTTTTTAACTCCCAAAATAACTCACTCATAACCAGCGATTAACGTTGGATTAAAATTAACCAAATACAATTTTTCTGTAGCTCGAGTTACGGCCGTATATAGCCATCTAATGTATTCAATGTCAAGATGGTCGGGGTTTAAATACCCTTGGTCAATGTATATTTCTTTCCATTGGCCACCCTGCGCTTTATGACAAGTCACAGCATAAGCAAACTTCACTTGTAATGCGTTGTAATACGGATTCTCTTTAATCTTGAAATGAATGGCTTTTTTGTTTTTCAAATGACCATATTCCAGCATAAGTTCGTTGTACAGTTTGTCCAAATCATTGTAACTCAACGATGGAGATTCGACGAACAAGGCGTCCAACATTATTTTTACATTAATTGATTTTTCGTGCGGATAATCCACCATTCGCACTTCACAATCGGCAAATTCAAATCCGTACTTATTTTCTAATTTCCCAACGCTAGTAATTTCTAAGGCGTCCCCATTTGCAATGAATCCTGGTTTACTAGTAGCCTCAATCCAGAAATAATTATTCTTGACCACCATCAGCATGTCACCTGCTTCTATGCGTTCTTCCCTGTACAAAATACGCTGCCGTATTTCTTGGTTAAATTTATTGGCCGATTTGTTAGACCGAACCAGCAGTAGCGTTTGCTCGACACCAGAACGACCAAATGAATCTTCTAAATAATCGGATAAAAGGTTACCGTGAACCACTTCAACATCCTCAAAATCATCGACCTCGAATTGAGGAGTAAAAGCCCCTTCAAATAACTGGTTACGAAGTTTGGTGGCATTGAACAATATTCCCGAATCCTGCGCCTGACGCAATACTTCTCGAATTTCTACCATTTCGCTGTCTAACCCAAATTGAGAGCGCAGTAAGGATTTGCTCAGTGCCGGACTCACCTTTTCCTGAACGGGCGGCAATTGTGCAACATCACCAATAAAAACAATGGAACAATTATCTCCACTTTGAACGTATTCGATTAAATCGGAAAGCAAATGCATACTTTCAAAACCACTTCCTTGAGTCTGCCCTTTTCCATTAATCATACTGGCTTCGTCAACAAAAAACACCGTATTTTTTGCAGTGTTTTTCCCTAATCGAAAACCAATTGTACCGCCGCCACGATCAACGGTTTGGTAAATTTTACGGTGGATCGTAGTTGCTCTTTTATCGGTGTATTGAGTAAGTACTTTAGCTGCCCTACCTGTTGGCGCAAGCAGTGTAGAATACATTTTTAATTCAGGAAGCGCTTTTACCAAAGCCCTAACCATTGTAGTTTTACCTGTACCGGCGTAGCCTCTTAGAATTAGCACAATTACTCTTAGGTCACCTGCAACAAACGAACTAAACTCCTTTATAAATCGAAATTGGTCTTGGGTTGGTGTAAGGTTTAAATGCTTTAAAATTTTTGCTCTAACTTCTGCTACTTCCACAGTTCAAAAATAGCCTAATTATCATTTCTTAACCTATCAATCCAGTCAATGTTTACGGGAGTTTTAAGGAATTGCAACGAGTAGATAATCGTTCAAAAAAAATTGTAAGTTTGTGCGCTTTACAAGTAAAAAACAAAAGATTTATGCAACTTAAAAATGCAATTGCACCAATAGTTTTAGCAGCAGCGGGATTGTTAATCGTTATTTTCGGATTAACCAACAATCAAACTGGATTATTTAACCTGGGTGGCGCGGCCATTTTAATTTCGGGTGTAATTGCGACCATGAGTGCAATGGATATTTTTACCAAACAAATTAGAGGAATAATTCTAATCGTATTGGCGGTTGTCTCTTTAGCGCTTACTTATGTAGATTACAAAGCGATTAAAGATCCATTGGATTTTCAAGCTGAAAAGGACAGAAGATACGCTCATGTAATTCAAAACTTGAAGGACATTAGAGAAGTTCAAATGAAATATAAAAGCAAATACGGAAAATTCACCAGCACATTTGACACCCTGATGAACTTCATTAAAAATGATTCTTTACTTGTAATTAAATCTGTGGGTACTGTTCCAGATACGCTAACAGAGGCACAAGCATTGGAGCAAGGAATTCTTACTCGTGACACTACTAAAGTTGCTGCAGGTACTTCAATCTTTAATGAAGAGTACTTAGCTGAAAGAAAAGTGCCATTCAAAATGGACTCTATTCCTTATGTTCCTTTTACGAACATGTCATTTGATATGAATGCTGGCTTTGTTGAAAGAGGTCGTGTTAAAGTTCCTGTGTTCCAAGTTGTAGATGCAGCACCTTTTGACCAATACGACGTACTTAAGGTCGGTTCTATGAAAGACCCTAGCACCGCTGGAAACTGGGGTGAATAAAACCTACTTGTTATAGCTACTTCCGCTCAATCGGACAATTGGATAAACGAGTCTGTGAATTGGGCTCAACAATCTAACGTCAACTTATTCTTAGTTTTTGGTGACAATTCGGTAAGTTTAAGCGTTTATTCAAACCACGATAAAACATTTCTTGCGCATCAGTTATTTCCTTTGATAGCATCCAAATCCATTGCCGAAAATTGCTCTTCAGTTTGGAACCGCCTGCCATATCAAAGATTAGATTTCTCAAAAATTAGGGTTGGAATTCTAGCCAATTATTCTTCAATTTTCCCGCTTCAATTCGAGAACAAAACTTGCGAAGATTTATTCGCTTTTGATTTCGGTTTAGAGAAAGAAGATTGTCTTCAACTGAGAATTAAAAGCAATTCAAACCATAAAATCGCTTCGATGTTAAACCCAGAAATTGTTGAATGGTGTAAATCAACTTTTAAAACACCTGAGTTTTTCTCCACTACTGAAATTGCCAACAATACAAGTCATAACCAAACAGAAAAAAACACAGCCCATATATACTTGTACAACAATGTTTTTGAGTTGCTTGTAAAAATGGACAATGAAGTGGTGATTCAAAATAAGTTTGATTACAATTCGACTGAAGACATCACTTATTACACGCTTTATTCTTTAGACCAATTGGATATCGAACGCTCTGAGTTGAAGTTTTATCTTTCCAGCATGACAAACGATGAAGCCATAGATTTTGAATTAATAAAAAAATTCATAGACTACCAACCGATGATCGAAAACGAAAAAACTCCTACTATACCCTTTCAGCTGCTGCTATGCGAATAATTAAAGGTCAATATAAGGGTCGGAAAATGGTAGCCCCCAAAAACATTCCTACCCGGCCTACTACTGACTTTGCGAAAGAAGGTTTATTTAATATCCTAGAAAATCGTATTTCATTTGAAGACCTCAGAATTTTGGATCTGTTTAGTGGTACAGGAAACATCTCTTTTGAATTCAGTAGCAGAGGCGCCTCTTTCGGATTATCTGTAGAACAAAACCGAGTATGTGCTGGATATCAAGCTAAAACAGCACGCGATTTATCAGCTAATTTGAAAGTGGCAAAACAAAACGTTTTCAAATTTTTATTGAAAGAAAACCTAGACAGTTTTGATTTAATTTTTGCTGATCCACCGTACCAATCGCCAGAATTGGTAAAGTTACCAGCACTCGTTTTTTCGAATAATTGGTTAACTTCAGGAGGCTGGTTCATTTTGGAACATGGCCGTGAACATAGTTTTGAAAACGAAGAGCATTTTCAATTTTCACGAAAATTTGGGCATGTCAACTTTACGTTCTTCAATGCCGACCCCGAATAAATAACTTTGTACTATGAAAAGGGCTGTTTTTCCTGGGAGTTTTGACCCTATAACAATTGGTCACGAAGCAATTATCAAAAGAGCACTACCTCTTTTTGACAAAATTATTTTGGCTGTCGGTGTTAATACAACTAAGCAGTACCTGTTTCCGCTAGAACAAAGAATTTCTGCACTTGAAAAGTGTTTTTCACAAGAAGAAAAAGTACAGGTGCAATCCTACGAAGGCTTGACCGTTGAATTTTGTAAATCAATTGACGCACAGCACATTATTCGTGGTTTGCGCTCATCGATTGATTTTGAATTTGAAAAAAATATTGCAGAAATGAATCGCAAAATGGAATCGAACATTGATACCGTGTTTTTGATTAGTGAACCAGAACACTCCGCAATTAGTTCGACTATAGTCCGTGAGATATATAAAAGTGGTGGAGATATATCAGCATTCGTTCCCAAAAATTTTCAGCTATAGATGCGCATATTTCTTTGCAGTACTTTACTACTCTTTTCGTTTATCAGCCGAAGCTCAATAGTTTCAGGCGTAGCCAAAGATTATACTGGAGAAAAAATTAGACTGGTTCTTTACACCGACCAGTTTTGCAGGCAACCCATATTTGTTAGTGAACAGATTATTGCTGAAGATGGTACATTCAAATTTGATTATAACATCAACAGTACACAGCTAGCCGCACTCAAAATTAAGGAGTACAGAAGTAACTTTTACTTGGCTCCTAATGCAGAATATAAAATCGAATTGAACAGGTTTGACCCTAAATCTGCCCCTCCATTAAGCAAGGATAAATATTTGCCAGCCAAGTTGATTGAAATGGACAAAGACCACATTAATGAAGCAATTGGTGTTTTGAATGTTCAATTAGATTCTTTCGAGCAAAAAAATTACCTAGCCTTTTTAAAGAAAAAAGCTAAACCTTTGGTTGAAGATTTTATTGATGATTTAAAATCGAACAACCTTTATTCTTCAAACTCATTTTACAAAAGCTACGTTGATGCCGTTTGTGGTTCATTACTCTACAAAGCAAAATTTACAGATCTTGAAGTTTATTCATCCAGTCTTGATAAAAGCATTGAATATCAGAATATTGCATACGTGAATCTGGTGAATGATTTCTATCATAAATGGTTTTATCGATATAATTTAACTACTGAAAGTGACAGTATAGCACAATTCATTAAACATGGTGAGTTGGATAAAATTAATACGCTTTTGGCTGAAAACGATTTTCTTGTGAACGACACACTGAGAGAAATAGTAATTGCAAAAGAATTATTTCGGTTAGCTGTCAACGATAAAAAAACTGATGCGGTTGCCGTAGATAAAATGCTTTCCAAACTGGTTGAAGGTGGAATCACTAAAGAAAACCAACAAATAGCGTCCTATTATTTAACTCGTTTGCGCAAATTAGGAATTGGGGCTGAAGCACCTGCGTTTACGTTTGAAAATGAAAACGGTAATTTGGTCTCACTCAAAGATTTTAGAGGAAAATATGTTTATCTAGATTTTTGGGCAACATGGTGCAAACCCTGCTTAAAATCTATGCAGGTGATGAAGCAATTGTATCCAAAATACAAAGACAACGTTGAGTTCATTAGTATTAACATTGACGAAAGAAAAAAACGTTTCGACCGATATTTAGAATCCAATACTTATCCATGGGTGATGTTATATGCAGGCAATAATGAACAATTAAAAGCCGATTATGACATTGCACTAATTCCATTGTATTATTTAATTGACCCGAATGGAAAGTTGATTCAATCTCCTGCATTCAGTCCAGGTGGTGGTATTGAGCGCACGTTCAAACAACTGTTTGAAACGAATACCCGAGAAGAAATTAAAATTTGGGACTGGAATTTTGACCCTAAAAACAAGGGGAAATAATCGCATTTCCAGTATTTGTACCCTATTGAAATTCATACTTTTGACAGGATTGGATAATAGTCCACATGTACGGTAAATTCCTCTATAACAGTATTCTTGTTTCGCTGCTCATTTTATTGTGTAGTGCAGTCATTATTCCTACAGTTAGGCTTGATGTTGAAAAGGGGAAATTGGAAGTGACTGGCCGAATAAAAAATGAAAAAAATAAAAACCTAGACAGCGCAAAGGTGATAATCAAAGACAGCACAGGAAGAAAGGTGCTGAATGAATATTACACTGACCAAAAAGGGAAATTTAGTTTCCAGTTAGAATACAACGCATTTGTAAGGGTATATTTCGAAAAAGATGGGTACGTGACGATGTTTGGAACTTTTGACACCAAAGTTCCAAAAACAAAGGCTTACAAATCGCTCTATTATGAATCTGCCATCGTTCTGCTTAACGATTCATCAAACTTTAATAAGCATACTGCCAAAATAGAACCTTTTATGAAGGTTGATTACAATAGTGCTTACGGCATATTCATAGAAGATCTGGACCACACCTTTGCATTTTTGGATCAAGTTACGGAGCCAAATATTGGAAAGCTTAAACTGACAGGATTGGTTTCTGATAGAGAATCGGATAGTCTTGTGGTTAAAATTGAGGCATTGGACTCTCTCGGAAGAATTGTTGCCGAAACGACTACCGATTCATCAGGCAATTATATTATTGAGGTACCTCTCATGAACAAAACTAAACTCGCACTAATTAGCGAAAACCATCACACCTCTTTTGCAGAAATAGAAGGCTTTGTGCCTGAAGGGAATAAAGAAGATTATTTTGAGCTGAATCATGATTTTATAGTAATACCCAAAGCGGAGCGAATTTCGGCTTCTGTTAAAGAAATACCTGAAGACAAAATACTTTACAACACAGCGAACGAGCATTTTTATCAAGACTCTATTGTTCGTCAGAATTATGAGTATGCTGTAGAAGTGACTAAACGTAGATTGTTACTTTCTGGAAATTTGACTGACCCTAATGGTGGAAAAGTTGTTCCAATGGATATTGAGGTTTTGGACGGGGATGCACTTTATGCTGACTATAAAGTCAATAGCCCAAAATACGAGGTTGAAATCCCTTACCAATCGATCGTGCATGTAAACTACAAAGCAGAAGGTTACCACCCCATTTTTGTAAGCCTAAATACCAACATGGACTTTGACCAAATGGATAGCATTAAATCTATGACGGTTCCAGTAAAAATGTACAGTAAAGACGATCCTAACGTAAATCCAGAGGCATTTGCTTTACCTGTGCAGAAGTTTTTCTACGATAAAAAAACTAATGGTTTTGTATTGGATACAATTGCAAAATCTGACTTTGACACGCTAATTGCAAAACAAAAACCGGTGATTTTAGATACTTCAGTCGCTGACGGCTTTCTCATTTTATCTGCTCGAGTGTTTGACCCCGCTACTAACGGAAAAATTGAATCTGGAAGAGTTCGAGTTTTGAACGAAAACAAGGCTGTAGTTAGTTCAATGGAAACAGACAAGAAAGGTAAATTTACTACTCAACTAGGTTTAAATAAACTTTACTATTTAGAGTTCGAAAAAGAAGATTACTACCCAACATTGGTAAAATTTGACACCAAAGTACCTAATGGTAAAGAGAATACTGATATTACTCAAGTTGGATTGCGAGCCCCAATTGTACACAAAGAAAATGAAATTGCGGGTAAACCTATTCCACCAGGACTCATGGAAGATCGAGTTATAACGGCCTTTTATTTTAGTGAAGAAGACGATTTGTTTATTGAGGATACAAGTACCTTTAGTGAATTCGTTAATGCCGTGGAAGCCTATCAACCGCCATTGGCTGATGTTCCAACTCCGCCAGTTGACACAGTTGTCATTGCTGATAATGTTGAAGAAGAAAAAACAGATACTATTATTCCTCCGACACCAACCAAAACCATAAGTGTAGCTGGAATTACTCAAAACAAAAAGAATCAGGCTATTGAAGGTATTGAAATTATTGTATTTGAAAATGGAGATGAAATTGCAACAGCCCTTTCCGATGAGAACGGAGCTTTTAATTTAAACTTACCCCCAAACAAAAAGCTAACCGCTGAATTGTCAAAGAAAAACTATCACTCCACCAAAATTGACTTTGATACTAAAGTGGAAAACATTGCGCAAATTCAGTCAAAACCATTGACTATACCTGCACTTACATTGTACAAAGAGAATGATAAAAACGCTAATCCTCTAGCCTTCAACAAAAAAGCTAAAAGCTTCAAGGTAGATGAGCAGAATAATTTATTTGTATCTGAACCTGCAGTTGAACAATCCTTTGTAGCCATTTTAAACACAGTTCCGGATAATCAAAAATTAGCAATTGAAGGAAAAACTAAAAACGCCAAGGGAAAGTCTATAGGCTCTGCCTTAGTAATGGTTTACGAAGGTGCGACGTTAGTTGATTCGGTCAGATCTGATGAGAAAGGAAACTACGAACTACTTCTACCCTATCAGAAGGACTACCGAGTGGTTATCGAAGATGATAATTTCTACCGGTCGTATGCTGCGGTAAGCACCAAAACTAACAATGGCGAGGAACGGCTAATTGATAAAAAGGTTAAAGGTCTAGACCTCATTATTGTAAACCGTAAAGAAGAGAAAATAAACGCCATGGCATTTTTAAAACCATTTTCTCGAGTTCGATTTGATTCGGATAAGGATGAATTTGTAGAAGTTGATGCTGTTGAAAGTGATTTTATAGCCAACTTGTATGTTGCTCCTACCCCTCCAGCAAAAGAGGACGAGGAAGACAATAAAGACGAAAAGAACAAGAAAGAGAAATCTGAAAAAGAGAAGAAGGAAAAAGACAAAAAAGAAAAAAGGAAGAAAAAAGAAGTACAGCTAGAGACCGAGACTATTGTTACCCAACAAATTATTGCCAGTCCTGTACTGGACGAGGATATGGCTCCAGCTACCACCACTGCAGGTATTGAGCGTCAGCAGCAAAAAAAGGTCAATCGAAACTTAGCTGCTAAAAATGAAATTATGGGTGATTTCCACAATATGATGCAAGGAATTCAAGGGCAAAAAGTTCGCAGTATGCAGGATGTGAATTTAGATATGCAGCGAATTGTAAATACGGGCTACACCGTTTCTACTCCACCAAAGCAAGAGGTTGACGAGAGTATGATAAAAGCACTTGAAACGCGTCAAATGTTGAATCAAATTGTGGCCGAGGCTTTAGGCTTTAGACGCTCTGATATTCCACCAGTTTCTACGGACAGTATTTTTGACCTAAACTTAACGTATCGTATTAAAGAATTTAGAGAAGGTTTTGGTATTTATACTGTGGATAGAAGCCGAGTTTATCATAAAGGAGCAATCACTGAATATGTGCACGAAACCAACTGGGGAGTTTTTGATGATTACTACAAAAACGGTGAAGAAATTAGCGAAAGTGTTTTCGAAAAAGAATTGACTGCATTAAAAGAAAATTTAACCCCAACCGTAGTTAGAAATTAGATTATTTCGAATCAATCAGTTTCAATCTATCTTTCGCAAATTGAACGTATTCTGCATTTCGTTCAAAGCCGATAAAGTTTCTATTAAGCATTTTAGCAGCAACTGCTGTCGTACCTGAGCCCATAAAGGGGTCGAGTACTAAATCTCTAGGATTGCTACTTATTTCTATGTAGGGCGTACAAATCTTAAGCGGTTTTTGAGTTTTATGCTTGGTTCGCTCTTTCCCCATACAAATAGGAGTTTCTATAAAATTGTGCATTTCGTTAACGTGCTTATGATTCCACGTATTTGGTTTTCCTTTGCTGAAATGCACCATCATTTCCATGGAATTGGCAAACATTCGCCGAGTATGAATAGCAGGAAAAGGATTCGTTTTGTGCCAGTGGATTACTTTTCGAAAAGTAAAGCCGTTTCGCATTACCATTCTATTAATGAACGATACAAAATCATCGCCACAAAACATGTAACCACTGGCTCCCTCTTTCATTACCCGGAAGCATTCGGCAATAACATTTTCCAGAAACTCCAAGTATTCTTCCTCTGATTCATAACCGTCAAAATCAAATTCGGTAACTACATCGCCATGGTTTTTGAGCCGGGTCAGATTTTGTGCTCTGTACTGATAATAAGGCGGGTCTGTAAAAACCAAGTCAACAGAATCATCATCAAGGCGTTTTAGTCCTTGCAGGCAATCTTCTTGGTATATTTTATTTAACTCCAGCATTCTACTCAACGGCCTTCAAGTAATATTCTACCCTTTTATTGTGCGATGTTGACATGTTCATTGTATTCACAGCCTTTTCAACCATCACCTTTTTATCAGAGTTGTAGAAATGTTTGATAAGGTTTCCGCAAGTACTCGATAATTTCCAGTTTGCTTTTTGAACACCCATTGCAAGATTCACAATCAACTTTTCGTCGCAATAATTCAATCTTTTCAATGCGGATATGGCGTTTTGTCTGGTTAAAAAATCAAACGAATTTGAGGTCAAATCCACCAATTCATCAATAGCTTTTTTGTCTTTTGCCTTTGCTGCTTTAATTTCTAACCATTGGATTCGAACATTGTGTCCTCTAGTTCCAGTTTCCTCTTTTGTAAGTTCTACGTATTGCATGTAGTTTTCCGGAAAACTGATAACCAATCGAATCAGGGCCAATTGAACCACGTTGTAACTCTTTGCATTCAGCAGTTGCTTTAAATAAGGCTCGTATTGTTCTTCAATTTTGGTCCAGCGACTTAGTACAGAACTTTGCAATTTTGAATCATTGGAGCCAACCAGTGCTTTTATTTCTGCCTCACCGTAAGCGTTTTCTGAAATAAGCTGATTCAACGCCTCAGCTCGAGTTAGATGGTAAGTCTCTTGGTTAAAAATCGAACGCAACGCCTCTTCTTTTTCCTTGATGTCAATCGTTCGCATATCAATCAAGGACTCATACCGGTCAATCATATTTTTCGCATTGATTGCCTGATTCAGCAGCCATTTCGTCGAACGTTTAAAATACATGCGCTTCAGTACCTCTTGATTGGGGTCAAAGAGTACATAACTAATTTTTCTTTTCTTAGCGTACGGGATTTCAAAAGTATCCTTGTGGTTTTCTAACCAAAATTGTTTGCGTTCCACTCCACCATTTTCAAAATGAATTTCTGTCCAAACTGGCATTCGAAAAGTTGGAACTAGATCAGTTGTATCCTGCAATTGCTCGACAATTAATTGGTAAGACTTTGATTTTTTGTTTGTCTCAAAAACTACTTTTAAATGCGGCTCTCCTCCTTTGCTTACCCATTGGTCAATAAACCAACCAATTTCCTGACCTGTAGCATCGTGAAAAGCGTCTATCAAATCTTGTGTATTCACCAACTCGTAGGAATGGTCTGCCAGATAGCGTTGTAAACCCAGTTTGAATTCTTCATCGCCAACTACGTATCGCAACATCTTGAGCACGAAGCTTCCTTTTAGATAATGCCTGCTACTATTCGCTTGAGAATGCCCCACTCCCCTATGGTCATTGTGTCCTGCCTGCAAAGCAGCTGCCTGATTATCGAACATCATTTTCCGAAATTCATCGTCGCCAAAAACATGACCAGAAACCAAACAATGATAATACGTCGCAAAACTTTCGTGTAACCAATGATGTGCAGGACTTCTGCTCGTCACCAAATCGCCGAACCATTGATGCGCCAATTCATGGCCATTTACATATACATAATTTGCATCGTTATAGGACGAACTATCTACACAATAAAAATCACCAAAAATGGTAGCCGTAGTATTCTCCATGGCTCCGTACGGAAAATCTTGCACAGGAATTTGACTGTACGTATTGCCCCAAGGATATGGAACTCCTATTTCATTTTCTAAGAAATCAAATATTTTTTTACTGTGTCGGTACGTTGGTTCAGCAGTTTCGGGTTTATCCTCATACACATACTGATTCAAAATAACTCCAGAACTGGAACGATCTTTTTTAATGGAGTACTTCCCTATTCCTAACATTATTAAATACGGCGAGTGAGGCATTTTCATTTCGTATTGCCATACAGTAAAGTCTATATTTTGAGCACTTTTTTGGTTCACTAAATAACCGTTCGACAAGACCTCAAAACCAGTTTGGAAGGTAACCTCTATATTAGTTTTTACTTTCTCAGACATATCATCAAATAAAGGAATCCAATTCCGGTTATCGATGCCTTGGCCTTGTGTCCATATTTGTTTTCTGCTGCGACCTGTAGAATCGTCCCAACCTATAAAATACAACCCTTTTTTAGGTTCGGCAGAATATTTAATATAAAGCTCATGTGTATTACCTAATGTTAATGAGGAATCAAAATGAAAGGTTATTCCTTTTTTAGTGGCGACATAATCGACCGATGAACCATCAAATTGAGCTTCTTTTATTGTAAGATTAATTCCGTCTAAGAACAGGGTGTCTATTTTAGTGCGCAAAACTCTAAAGGAATGCTTTACCTCTCCATTTAATTTACCCAATTCAGGTTGAAAGTTGAGCTTTAAATCTAGCTGTTCAAAATCAACAAAACGCTCTCTCGGAAATCGATTAACATCATCTAAATAACATAAGGTGTCTTGTCCCCTCAGCCAAAGCTGCGATAAAATGAGTAGAATGAATATGCCTATCCGCATACTATCCTTTTTGACTAGTGTCTGATTTGTTGCCCATAATACTATTCAATAATGAAAGCAACAAGCTAAAGATTAGTGCCCACCAAAATCCATTTACCGTAAACCCATCCACAGCATAATCTGCTAAGAGAATTATGAGGGCATTTATGACAAAAAGGAATAAACCAAACGTTAAAATGGTAGCAGGAATTGTTAGTATGATAAGTAGAGGCTTTACCAATACATTAAAAATAGACAATACAACAGCGACAATAATTGCGGTCATAAACCCGTCGATGGCAACTCCGGGTAACACATAAGCTGCTATTACTACAGCAACGGAGGAAACTAATAATCGTGTAATCCAATTCATAAACTAACGTTTTATGGTGCTACGCCCTGCATTAAATATCCGCAAATAAGAGCGCCATACGTTCCAAACGCATAACCTAACACGGCCAACAACACACCTACTGGAGCTAAAGAAGGGTGAAATGCGGCTGCCACAACCGGCGCACTTGCAGCACCACCGATGTTTGCCTTACTTCCTACGGCCAAAAAGAAAAACGGTGCTTTTATAATTTTTGCAACTACAACTAACAGGATAACGTGAACCAACATCCATGATAATCCAACTAGAAAAATTCCCGGATTATCAAATATGGCCATCACATCCATCTTCATACCTATACTCGCCACCAATATGTATATAAAGACTGAACCTACTTTAGAAGCACCAGCACCTTCATAGTTTCTTGCTTTGGTAAAACTCATAAAAATACCAAAGGTTGTTGCTAGCACAATTAGCCAAAAGAAACCTGAACCCAAACTAAATGTCTCCGCCAAATAAGGAGCGTTTTCTTTGATGAAGGGTGCAATAATATTAGAGAGCATGTGAGCAAGACCTGTGAACCCCAGACCGATTCCTAAAATGACCATAAGGTCTGTAAAAGATGGGATTCGAGCTATTTTTTGACTGAATTCATGCATGTGATTTTTCAACGTTTCTACAGAACTGGCATCAGCTTTAAAGAAGGCATCAATTTTTTTCGAATTACCTACGCCGAGTAATAAAAAGAACATCCAAACTTCAGCTACGATGATATCAACCGTAATCATCATAGAATACATACTTCCAGAAATCAGGTTTTTATCTCCTTCCTTGAATATTTCGAACATAGCTGCTTGGTTGGCTCCGCCTCCAATCCAACTTCCCGCAACGGTGGTCATTCCACGCCAAACTTCATTTGGAGAAGCTCCACCAACTACTTCAGGAGCAATAAATGAGAATAATAAGATAGCTAGTGGTCCGCCGATGACTACTCCAATGGTTCCAGTAAAAAACATAATGAGCGCTTTTGGCCCAAGTCTGAAGACTTCTTTGAGGTTAATACTTAGGGTAAGTAAAATCAGACTTGCTGGTAAAAGATATCGAGATGCAACGAAGTAGATTTTGGAACTACCAATAAAAGGTTTTATTAATTCTTGACTAGACTCATTGAGCAAAACAAAATTCTTGAATTCCTTGAAACTCGTAATGCCAGAAATATCATAACCATTTTCGGCCAAAACAGCCATGGCAGCAGACATATCTACCCATTTTGGAGAAATAATGCCTAGTGTACTAAAAATAGAAGGTAGAAAATAACACAAGAGAAGTGCCGGAATAATCTTAAAAAAGCCACTGAAAGTCGAACTTTCCGCAGCTTTAAAAATAGCCAACAACAACCCAATTAGAATCCCAAAAACAACTGCATCATTTGTAAAAAGGGGAATATCCGAAATTACTTCTTCCATAGTTTATTAATTTGAACTGTAAAGAAATAAAATAATGCGGAGAATGAAAGTTTAGCCGAGGTTCATTCTAAAATTGTTTTGCAATTTTATACGCTGAACAATTCAAGATTTAAATTGAGACAATACGCACATACATCTATTCTAGCGATTATTATTATTTTAGGAATCAATTCAACCTACTCTCAAAATATGGTGCCCAATCCAAGTTTTGAGGAATATTCCGAATGTCCTTCAGATTACAACCAAATCAGTTTGGCAAAAGATTGGATTCAATTACTAGGACGAGAAGGAGAGTATTTCAATACTTGTTCAAAAAGTCCTTTCACAAATCCGAAGTTAAATTCAATGGGGAGACAACAACCCGCAGAAGGAAAAGCCTATATAGGTTCAGTTTTTTATACAAAAAATAAAAAACGATATTCTGAAGTTGCATTTTGCATGCTCAAAGAACCTATGTTCTATGGAGATTACTACAAGGTTTCTTTTTATGTCTCATTAGCAGATTTGAGTTCATTCAACCTAGAAGAAATAGGCGTTTACTTCACTGAAGTTTATCCAAAAAACTATCTTAACTATCCTTACCTCACGCGACAATCCTTCATTATGAAAAATAAATCAATTTTCAATACAGATTCATGGGTGCTTGTTTATGGCTTGTTTAAAGCAACCGGAGGAGAAAATTACATGACCATATCTAGGCCAGAATATGGACAGAAAAGCAAAGAAAATTTTAGAAAAATCAAAAAATTTAACGGGGCAGAAAAGGGAGGTCTCTGTTATGTACTTATTGACGATATTGAGGTTACTAAAGCAGAGTCGGAGTTTGATACCTCATTTGCTCAGCGGACACCAGCAAAAAAAATGAAGTTGGACTCGATTGAACAGTCAACTATTTGTGACCTCGAATTTGTGTTTAGGATTGGTAGCACCAAATACATCAAAAACAAAGATTTAAGAAAGACGTATGAGATAAATCCTGATTTTATCAATCCGTTTTGGGCAATTGGCTCATTTGCCCATTTTTATAAAAATACCAATAACTTAAGAGTTGATTTAAGTCTGTCAACGGACGAACCAGCGGGTTCCAAAAAATATCAGCTAGCCCGTGAACGGTTATTGAAACTCAAACAAAGGATTGAAAAAGAAAATAAGTCAAATACTATAAAAGCCGCACTAGTGGATTGTTCGGAGAATAATCCTGGAGTGTTGAGCGCAGTTGTTCATTTCTTAGAGAAATAAATGAAATACGACGTAATTATTGTAGGTGCAGGCCCAGCGGGCGCTTCAACCGCATTAGCACTCAAAAATACCAACCTTAAAGTTGCTCTGATTGACAAACAACAATTTCCTAGAGATAAAGCCTGTGGTGATGCTATACCAGGTCAAACTTTTATTGCACTCGCGAAACTGAATCCGAAATATGCCGAAGCAATTAAATCATTTAAAAAGAAACAGTCAATAAAAAAGACACTATTCGTCAATTGGAATGGTAAGTCAACCTCCAAAACATGGAAACACTTTACCTACAACTCTACTCGAACAGATTTTGATGCCGAATTGTTAAAATTGGCGTTAGAGGAAAACAAAAAGATAGATTTTTTACCTGAAACAAAGATTAAACAGGTGAGCTACGTCGCCGAAGGTATAAGTTGTCTAACCGATAAAAAAAATGAATTAACGGCAGGGCTAATAATAGGATGTGATGGCGCACATTCCATTGTAAAGAAAGAACTACTAAAGACTAAAACAGACTTAAAAATAGAAATGAACTGCACAGCAGTTCGCCAGTACTATACAGGTCTAAAGCACACAAAATCAGAACAAAACGAAGTCTATTTGACCAAAAAATATCCTTCTGGATATTTTTGGATATTCCCATTAAAAAACGACATTTCAAATGTTGGATTTGGAATAGAGAATAATTCGGGAGTAAACGTAAGAGCTGCTTTTGAAGAACTTTTAAAATCCGACAAGGTATTAGCTCCGTTATTCAAAAATGCGACACCCCTTGGTCGAGTAATTGGCGCACCATTACCCTTGGGAGGGTCTGATAATCAAATCATTGGTAATCGATTTTTATTATGTGGTGATGCTGCTTCGCTCGTAGCCCCTATTTCTGGTTCTGGAATTGACAATGCCGTGTATAGTGGTATTATGGCGGCAAAACAGGTCAATTCTTGTTTTAAACAAGCCCGTTTTGATTCGGATGTAATGAAGCCCTATCAAGATGAAGTTCATGGAACGTTAACCAAAACAATGCGTTCAAATAAAACTAAAATGAAAATCATTACAATGTATCCTTGGTTAATGAATTGGCTTATCGGTATTTTGCACCGATTTAAATTTGGCAATTGAATAACACATACGACATAATAATTATAGGTGCTGGTCCTGCTGGTGCTATTGCTGCCTATCAATTGTCTGGCACAGGCTATTCGATTGCGGTAATTGACAAGACTACTTTTCCAAGAGATAAAATCTGTGGTGATGCTCTAAGTCCGGACATTACTAAACAGCTGTTTCTTGTTGACCCTGAATTGAGTTCTGCCTATGAAAAGTTAAGCTCAAAAAAAGCGGTAAGCACCATTGAGTTCATAGCGCCAAATAACGAAAAACTAGGCATAGACTTTATCAAAGAAAACGAACCGCTGACCCACGCTTTTGTATGTAGTCGGTTAGAATTCGATAATTTTTTGGTTGACCAAATACGCGCGAAAAAAGACATCGATTTTTTTGAAGGAGAATCAGTAAAAAGTGTTTCTACATCAGACGAAACTTTCGCAATAAACACGGATAAACAAAAACTACATTGCAAGATGGCATTGGGTGCAGACGGCGCCCACTCCATCATCAATAAAAGACTAACTAACAACAAATTAGACCGAAAACACTATATGGCTGGTGTACGCCAATATTGGGAAGGAGTCGATAATTATGAAGACAGTAAAGCCATAGAGTTACATTTTCAAAAAGACTTGCTACCTGGGTACTTTTGGATTTTCCCATTGAACGATAATCGTTGGAACATCGGACTGGGAATACCTTCAGATGAAGTGAGCTCCAACAAAATCAATTTGAAGACTAAATTGAACGACATCATACAAAACCATCCTATTATCAAAGAACGATTCAAAAATGCCAAGCCACTGGAAGACGTTCAGGGTTATGGATTACCAATTGGCTCCAAAAAAGTGAAATGTTCAGGAAATCGGTTTTTATTATTAGGCGATGCTGCAAGCCTTATCGACCCTTTTTCTGGAGAAGGAATTGGAAACGCAATTCGAAGTGGTCGAGTGGCAGCCGAGCATACTTTGAGTGCCTTAAAAACAAACCAATTTGATGCGGAATTCAACAAACAATACGATAAAGAAATTTACCGAAGAATGTGGCCTGAATTGCGGGTGAGTGCTTTAATGAAAAAACTGCTGACCTACCCTCGCCTATTTAACCTACTGATAAACAAAGCCGTAAAAAATGATTCGATAAAAACGCTACTAAAGGCTATGGTTTACGATTTGGAATTGCGGAAAGAATTATCAAAACCCATATTTTACTTTAAACTACTCTTCAACAGGTGATTAAAAGTTGATTTTTAAATCGAATTAAAACATTTTATCCAAACAAAACCCCTGCAATTTCAGTAGATTTACCAAGTGCACTTTCCAGTAAATAAAAGGCAACGAAAATCTGGAAAAGCCGTCTTATTATTGTAGTAACCATGAGGTGTTTTTATCGCTTGACGTATTTGATTGTTATTATGTTGTTTGCTAATACCGCAAATGCTCATAATCATAACGCCAAAGAGTATAAATTCATTAAAAACCTAGGTCAATGGAACCAGAACATCAACTATAAAGTAGCACTTCCAGAAGGTAATTTATACCTCGAGTCGAATCGAATACTGGTTCAACTTACCGATCTAAGTGTCATTGCCCAAATTCATACAGGAGCCTACAAAGGAGATTGGGACGATGCAATTCTCAAACAGCATGTTTACAGCGCTTCATTTGTTGGGGCTAATCCGAACCCAACAATCTTCCAGGAGGACTTGCTTGAGGAATACAACAATTATTATCTAGGAAAGGACCCGACCAAATGGAAATCCAATGTTCCGTTGAGTCATGCAGTAGTTTACAAAGAACTCTACAACGGAGTTGATTTACACATCTTTAGTCACAATGGGAGTATCAAATATGAATTTCATTGTGCAAATTATGCTGCAGCACAACAAATTAAACTTGAATACGATGGCTATGACGATTTGAGTGTAAAAAATGGAATTTTTACAATTGAAACTAGTTTGGGAGATGTTAGTGAAGAACCACCGGTTGTGTTCCACACATCACCCCTTTCTACTGAGCAAAAAAACGATACCATCGCTGCGAAGTATAAATTGCAAAACAACCAATTGACTTTCGATTTGAAGGTTTCAAATGAAAATCTTTTACAGCCCATTGTTATTGATCCAACCTTGATTTTTTCGACGTACTCTGGAAGCACAACAACAAACTTTGGTTTCACATCAACTTTTGATTCGGAGGGCTTTTTATATGCTGGTGGAATTGTATTTGGAACTGGTTATCCTGTAACTCGTGGAGCGTTCCAGACTACGTTTTCTGGGGGTGTTACCGTGCCTGCTTTCTCTACTTGCGATGTAGTTATTACAAAATATGACACTTCCGGAACTTCAAGAGTTTATTCAACATATTTAGGTGGAACCGCTGGAGAAATGCCTCACTCTATGGTTGTTAATAGCAGAGACGAGCTTTTTGTATATGGTACCACAGGATCTACAAACTTTCCTACAACTGCGAACGCCTACCAAGATACACTTACAAATCCGACAGTTGCAAACTCTAGAAGATTGGAAGTAGCGGTTCCTTTTAATTTAGGCAGTGATATGTTTATTACAAGATTCAATACAGCAGGTTCGGCACTGATAGGTAGTACCTACATCGGAGGTAGCGACCACGACGGGCTTAATAATCCTGGGCCTCATACTTCAACGTATCCTCGAGTGTTGAATTACAACTACGCCGATGTTGCTCGCGGGGAAATAGATATAGATAGAGACGATAATGTATATGTTGTTGGCTCCACTTGGTCTAGAGATTTCCCAATCACTGGCTCTCCAGCGTACCCTTCCTATCAAGGAGGAAATCAGGATGGTATTATTTGTAAATTCAAGCAAGATTTAGACACACTTATCTGGAGTTCATTCTTCGGTGGTGCTTTTTCAGATGCCATTTATTCGTTAGCGTTTAGCGGTAATGGAAACATAACAGTGGCAGGTGGAACTAACTCTTCTATCCTATTCCCTTCCACTTCTTTACCAACTTACAATTCTTACCAAGGAGGTAGAGCCGACGGATTTGTGGCAGAATTTAGTGCAAATGGTCAAACCTTAGTTGCTTCTACGTATTTTGGTTCAAATGAGTATGATCAAATCTACTTTGTAGAACGTGACCGCTTCGACAATGTTTATGTATTTGGTCAAACAGAAGATCCAACTTCAAAGCTCATTACCAACGCACTATACAGCACTGCTTCTGCGGGGCAGTTTGTAACTAAGTTCACCCCAGCAATAGATTCTATTGTTTGGTCAACAAAATTTGGAACTCCAGCAGCCCCGGGAGCAAATGCAAGACCAAATATTTCGCCTACAGCATTCCTTGTAGATCTATGCAATTCAATTTATCTTTCAGGTTGGGGTGGAACTACTAATGGCGGTCGAGGAAACAATGCGACGTTGGTAACTGGAATGGATACTACATCTGATGCGTTTCAACCCTTAACCGATGGGAGTGACTTGTATTTAGCAGTCTTAGCAGATGATGCGAGTAGATTAATCTATGGAACTTTTTTCGGCGGAATTTCAGCGCGAGAACACGTGGATGGTGGTACTTCACGTTTTGATAGGAAGGGTAAAATATATCAATCTGTTTGCGCGGGATGCCCTGTAACCAATGGAGGAACGAGTGACTTTCCAACTAAACCAAACCCAGGAGCGGCTTCAAATCTTAATGGAGCACGAAACTGGAACGGCTTTGGCGGTTGCAACAATGCAGTTTTTAAGATGGATTTTTTACTTCCGGCAGTTGTCGCGGAATTTCAAATTCCGCGACAAGTCTGTATAAAGGATAGTGTTCAACTTAGAAATTTATCTTTAGAACAAGGTTCTTCAAATTTCATTTGGTATTTCGGAAATGGAGACTCCTCCACGCTCAAAAATCCAAAATTATATTACGATTCAATTGGCACATACAAAATTCTGCTTTTAGTTTCTGACTCTGCTTCATGCAATCTGTTCGACACCATAAGTAAAACGGTATCTGTAATTGAACCTAAAAGTTTAACCTTACCAAACGACAGCCTATGCATTGGAGAACAAGTCGTTCTTGGAATAAACCAGACTGGGAGTTATCGTTCCTTCACTTGGCTTCCTGGCGATGTTCTGGAAGACTCAACGAAAATGCGACCAACTGCAAGCCCTACTGCACCTACTCTTTTCACACTTTTGTTGGATAATGGAATTTGTATAGACTCCAATTTCCAATACATTCATGTCGATTCTTTAGTTGATGCAGCCTTTGCTATTCCAGATTCTATTTGTGCGCCGGATACAATTTCCATTCAGAACAATAGCACCATTCTAAAACAAACTTCCATACGTTGGGAACTATCAGGAATTGGTTCTGACACGATAGTTTCACCAATTTTCATCGCTACCCAAGCTGGAAATTACACACTCAAACTAGTGTTAGAAGATTCTACTTCGTGCAATGCTGTCGATTCTATTTCTCAACCAATACAAGTTAAACAAGACACTTCTTTTGGGTTAAGCAATGTCTTAAGCTGCAACAATGAGCTCAATTCTATAGGAATTGTAGATAACCCAAACTACACTTATCAATGGCAATCGGGGTTTGGAAAGACGGACTCGGCAATTTCAAGGCCATTTGCACGCACCGTTGTTGATACCATCTTCAGATTATTTATAAACAAGGGAGTTTGTGTTGACACCGCATTACAACCTATGACTGCCGATAGTATTCGAATACGAACCTCTAACGACACTGTTATCTGCTCAAATGTTCCAACTTTAGGTTTAGTAGGTTCGCATTTTGGAACAGGAACAAATTACCAATGGTCATCCAGAGATGATTTTAGTGATCAGTTAAATAGTTCTTCGTTAGATAGTAATGTAACTATTTCGTACGACACCTTGTTTGAGAACACCTTTTACATGCAGTCCATTTCTTCGAGAGGCTGCAGAACTGCCGACTCTACAAAAGTCTTCATTAATGACTTTGGAATTCGTATAACTGACTCCGTTGATTTGTGCTTAAACGACACTACTTTCTTGACAGTACGAAGCCTAATACCCGATGACACCCTACAAGTCACTTGGAATCCTTTCAAGGATATTTTTGGCCCGAACGATACTACGTCTATAAAAGTGAACCCTTCGGAAAGTCGTGTTTACAATGTAAAGGTCGAAACCTCTCGGAATTGTCGTGCAGACAGAAATGTATATGTTTTTGTGTCAGATTTAGACACTCAATTGGCTGTTCTAGTAGGAAGTAGAGATACCATTGTTTCCGAATTAACTTCAGAACTGGATGTTACCCCAAAAGGATACGCCTATTTATGGACACCAACAGCAGGACTTTCCAACCCGGAAAGTGACAATCCAATTGCCAACCCTGATACTACTACCACTTATACTGTTGCTGTTTTTGACCCTCTGGTTCCAAATTGTGTTGTTGAGCGAAACTTTAAAGTCTTGGTGGAAGAGCTTTTTTGTGAAGAGCCGTACTTATTCCTTCCAAATACGTTTACACCAAACGATGACGGAGTAAACGATGAGTTGCTACTTTATGGAAAGTATATTGAAGAAATGAACCTTCAAATTTTTAATCGTTGGGGCGAATTAGTTTTTGAATCCAATGATCAACAAAACGGTTGGGATGGCACTTATGACGGTGAGAAAAATTGGCCTGAAGTTTTCGTTTACCAACTTTACGTTAAATGTATTGATGGTCAAGAGTTTAAAAAGAAGGGAGACGTAACACTAATTAAGTAATGAACGGCGGATTAAAACAGTCTTTTTTAGTACTCTTCTTCTTGGGAGCTGCTCTTATTTCTAACGCTCAAGACCTTCACTTTAGCCAATTCCTGTACTCTCCTCATAACCTAAATCCAGCCATGACAGGCAACTTTAATGGACGTTATCGAGTGGCGTTTAATCACAGAGAACAATGGCGTTCATTTATCAATCCATACCAAACCACATCAATCGGAGTTGACGCCCGAGATTTTCTAAATCTCAAGAACTTTGGTATTGGTCTAAACTTCAATCACGACAAGGTAGGGATTACAAATTTCCGAACCATTCAACTAAATCTTCCCGTCTCCTACCGCATTGGAATAACAAAGGATAGCGTTCATAGTATAACATTGGGTGCTCAAGCTGGATTAGAGAGTCAATCTGTGGATGGAAGTGCAGCCACTTTTGGTTCGCAATACAACGGTTATCGTTTCGACGACGACCTTTCTGGAGAAGACATTTCTGGCAGTAGTTCGGCTAACGCTGTATTTGCGGCAGGCGCTGTTTATAACCTAGACATTTCTCGCGATTTAAATTTTAAGGCCGGTGTTGGGTTTTATAACATAAATGAGCCAAATATCGAATTTACCAATGGTGCTGGCGGAACATTGAACAGACGAACAAATTTTCATTTAGCAGCAACACTTTATGTAACACCTCAATGGTTTTTAACACCAGGTGTAATTCATTCGAGACAAGGAAAATTCAAAGAAACTGTGTTTGGATCCGAAATTAATTACGAGCTCGACCCTACATTTTATCGTTATCGCGCATTGTTTGTTGGAGCATGGAATCGAAATAAGGATGCCGCCATTTTTGACCTAGGCTTTTACTACAATTCATGGAGAGTTGGGTTTAGCTACGACGTTAACTATTCTCAACTTGAACCTGCTAGCAACAATCGAGGAGGATGGGAAATTTCTGTAATTTACATTCTACGTGAATTACTTCCAAAGCGCAGCAGTTATAAGTATTGTCCAAATTTTTTGTAACGTGCGGGTCGCCAAAGTAATTTTAATCGCTGGAATTTTAGCTTGCAGTCAGCACGTGATGTCGCAATCTCCCATACAATGGGCCAAGTACGGCAAATTGGCTTTGGAAGATGGTGATTTGTACGCAGCTATTGATTATTACTCAAAAGCCTACCGAGCCGACACCACCAAACTAAACAATCTTATGCAATTGGCCAATGCCTATCGCATGAACAATAATTATCAAATGGCGGAAAAGTGGTATCAGGAAGTATATTCCAGACCCGAAAGAACATTATTTGGAATGAGCGCATACTGGTTGGCCAGAATGCAGCAGTCTCAAGGAAAATATGATATTGCTGAAGATAATTTTGAACGATTTGCCAACTATGAAGCAGAGCCCGGCTCCTATTTCTGGAAAGATGCAAAACAGCAAGTTAAAGGCTGTGCGTGGGCGGAAAAAGCAAAAAAAGATTCGATGAACATTGAATTTCAGAGTATGCAATTTGCAAGCAACTACGCCGATTTTGGTGGAACCCTAATCAACGACAGTACACTACTCTATTCTTCATTGCAATTCGCAAAAAAAGACAGCACGTTGAAATTGGCGAAAACAGAGCGAAATAAAAAAGTTACCATTCTAGCTGCTGCCCCGCATGATTCAAATTGGATTCGTAATTCCAATTGGGATACAGTTTTCTCCATTACCAATAAACACATTGGCAACGCAAGCTATTTTGCGGATAGTAATTGGCTACTTTACTCAGAATGTCCCGACTATTCCAGTTGTAAAATCAAATACCGAAAATGGAATGGGTCCAGCTGGGAACAACCAATAGAACTACCTCCTACTGTTAATTTAGAAGGCTTCTCATCTACACAGCCACATATGGCCATCATAAAGGGTAAACCAACCTTATTTTTTGTATCCAATCGACCCCAAGGCCGGGGTAATTTAGATATATGGTACTCCACCTATGAGAAACGATTAAAAGGCTTTAAATACCCAAGAAATATGGGTAGAAAGGTAAACACTGCAGGAAATGAAATAACTCCGTTTTACCACCCAGACAGTAACCGAATATATTTCAGTTCGGATTGGTGGGAAGGTTTTGGCGGCTATGATGTGTTTGAAGTAAACGTAAGCAGTCTGCGTTCAACAAGTAAGGCTAAGAATACCGGACAGCCTATAAACACGCCAACTAACGACCTGTACTACTGGGCGAGTACCACGAATCAAATTTTTGTAAGTTCAAATCGGCCGGGAGGTGAAAAAATGGAAGGACAAACATGTTGTAATGATATTTACTTCGCAAATATTCAACCACCGCCAGTTTATGTTCCGCCACCACCTCCTCCAAAAGATACAATTTCGGACTCTTTACCTTTAGTGGTTTCCATCGAAGAATTGAACGATTACTTACCGGTTTTGTACTTCGAAAATGACCAACCGAATCCTGGAACTTACCTCACCGAAACTGAATCGAATTACAAAGATTTGCTTAGTCATTTTGTAGAACAAAAAAAGACCTATCAACATGGTTATCAGAAAATTGGAAAACATAACGAACATGACAGTCTAGCCAACATTATCGACACATTGTTTGATAACAACATCAAAATGGGATTATTCGACCTTAATCGGTTTTTAGAGGTTTTATTGCCTGAATTAGAGGCCGGAAATACTATACATGTTACCATTAGAGGTTTTGCCTCTCCCCTTGCGAGCGCGGCTTACAATCACAGTTTATCGAAACGACGTATTTCCTCAATTGTGAATTACATAAAATCATACGATGAAGGGTCCATTGCCCCTTATTTAATGAAGGAATCGGAACAAGGCCGATTATTAATCGAAGAGGCGCCATTTGGAGAATCAGCTACTAGTACAGTTAGTGACTCAAGAAACAACAAAGCACTTTCAGTATATAGTCCAGCTGCAATTAAAGAAAGAAGAATTGAAGTAATTAAGGTTACCGAAGATTAATGGTTAATACGGATTGGGGTATATAGGTGTGGCCAGAGCTTTCTAAAATTCAGATACCATATAACTTTAAAACCGAATCACAGTCGTTTAGCATTTTGCTGGCTTTCATTGGTTTGGTTGGTTTGCTCGTTTTTGGATGCAACAAACATGACCTCGAAAAAGGAACTCCTTTGTGTATAAAAGAGAAGTAAATGATTTCATAGAAAACGAAAACTGCCTTGAAGGTGCACGCATTAGAAAAATAGAAGTCGAAGGCGAAATCATGTATTCTTTTGAATCGGGTGAGTGCAACAATTTTTGGCACATTAGAGTTCTTAACGAGAAGTGCAGGTTTATTGTCTATGCCACTAAAAAACTTTTTATTAATTATGGAAATGTGGATTTAGGGAATTCAAAACATCTAGATACTATTTGGGAAAATTAATTTCTCTAAATACGGATTCAATCCCGGTTTGCTACTATGAATCACTACTCGTGCGCGACCCGATAGCTATCGGGTGCATCGCGTTCCAAACTATAATCCAAAAATAAGTACTTTTCAACTTCTTCTCAGTTGATATTGCCACACGATACAATCGTTCGGGAGCTGGGGTATCCGCATAAACTTCATATTGAGAATGTGATAATTTTGTATTTGAAAAACTACATGCTTTCACTTCGCATTTTCTTTTAGCCCATTAATGCCCTTCAAACTTCTATCTTCCCCTCTACAAGGTTTTACGGATTTTACTTTCCGCAATGCTCAGCAAAAATTCTTTGGTGGAATAGACACTTTTTATGCGCCGTACATTCGGTTCAATACCAAGATGATTATCAAGGGTTCTTATCAGCGCGATTTGAATCCAGAGGTAAATACAAGCTTGACGGTTATTCCACAAGTAATGACCGCCGATGCCGAACATTTTTTATTTGTGATCAAATACATTCAATCCTTAGGCTACAAAGAACTAAACTGGAATTTGGGCTGCCCTTACCCCATGGTTACCAAAAGCGGAATGGGTTCTGGACTTATTTGCAATACTGAAAAAATAGACCATATTTTAGACCGAGCGCATAGTGAAACTGATGTGACAGTATCTTTGAAAATGCGCTTGGGTTATGAAAATACTACTGAAATACTGGATGCTTTCAAAATTCTGGACAAATACCCCCTAAAAAACATTGCTATTCATGCTCGGCTTGGCAAACAACTATATAAAGGAGGCGTTGACCTAGAGGCATTCCAAAAATGTATTGATGTAGCGAAACATACGCTTTACTACAACGGGGACATAACTTCGGTTGAACAATTCAATAAAATGCGAGACCACTTCCCTTCTATCCAACATTTTATGATTGGGCGCGGACTCATAGCTGACCCATTTTTACCAAGCATGATAAAAGCCGATACAGCAGAACACCCGACTAATCGGTGGGAAATATTCAAAGAGTTTCACGATACCATTTACGAACAATACGACGAAATGCTCTCTGGACCAGTGCCGATAAAAATGAAAATGCTGGGCTTTTGGGAATTTTTCGCCCGTTCGACTCACAACCCGCATAAAGTTTACAAAGCCATTAAAAAGGCGGGGAATCCACATAAGTACAAGAAAGCTGTTGATGAGATATTTGTGTTGCAGAAGCAGAACCATCCTTAAACGAAAGCGACAAAGGTTTTGAGTAGTTACATTTGACTCATGAAGGTAATCCTTGCTCTTGTACTTGCTTTTTCTACTTCACCGCTTCTGTCTCAAACCACGATCATCCGCGCCATTTCAATTGAACCTAACCTTTCCTTTGAAAATTACGAGCATTACAAGCGACTAATTCTAGATTCTCCTGACTCACCCGTAGAATTTCTGGATGGATTTGAATTTGAATGGGGATACACTTATGAATTAGAAGTAAAAGAGACTAAACTCTCATCCACTTTATCGGACGGAACTCAATATGAATTTGAGTTTGTACGCATCATTGAAAAAACTAAAATGCCCGATTCAAGTGTTTTTAAACTGTACATCGACCCAAAACGATACTATGCTGTGTTGCCAGGGGAAGAAATTGAAAACCAAACCTTAAAGCAGTTAAACGACTCTACATATTCGTACTTCGGCAAAGTAAATATTGTTGTCCCCAAACATTTATTAGATAAATTTAAGTCCATCGTCAATAAAGGTAAGGACCGCAGTGGCACCTTTAAATACAAGGATAAAGGCACAATTAGATTGATAAATTTTTAGAAATGTATTCCAGTAAAAACTTGGCAGTTTTAATGCAAAAGGTAGCCGAATCAGGCAAGTGTATTTTAAAACATTACAAAGGATTTGATTCCATTCAAGCAAAGGAATCCGTTTGGCCTAACAAACTGTTTAACCTTCAGCTTAGTGAGAATAGTATTGATCAACTATTAAATAACGCTGAAAAACTAGCAAAACAAGGTAAAATAGCACCTACCCTAGTTTGCCCAGCTGACGAAGTGGATGAGCACCTTCTTTCGCGAATTAGAAAACGAGGATATGGAGAAGGAAATTGGAAAGCAATGACACTAGTTGCGAGCAACCTACGCTTATCGTCTGAGCATCCTGATATAGAGATTGTAGAATTTACCGATTTTAGGGAACTAAATAAATGGCATGCAATAGTTGAGAAAGAACTAATAAAGGTGAGTCCATTAGACATAGAAATACTTCAGCATTTATTGAATGACACTGGTTGTTACTTTTTTTCAGGAAAATCAGTTGGTGAAACGGTTACCGCAGCCATGTTGTTGGTGCATGAAAAGGAAGCTGGAATCTACCTAGTTGCAACACAAGCAATAAACCAAGGCAAAGGTTTCGGTTCAGCAATAACGGCTAAATGCGTTGAAAAAGCTGTTGACCTAGGCGTTCGAAAAGTACACTTACAAGCCACGAGAGACGGGGCTTCGATATATAAAAAGCTTGGATTTCAGGATTGTGGAAACATTGAGCTATTTAAATTAACAGAAAGAAAGGGCGGGTAATTTACTTACACACCACAGCGGATTTCAAGTTAAATTCGAAACCTGCTACCAACCCACAAAATCTAACCATCCAATAAAAAAATTTCTATAATTACAATAACTTTAAAATATTGTAGCTAATAGAAAAAATTAAATCAAAATTTAAAACTATGAAAAGCAATTTCTTCCTAATTCCAATTTTCCTATTCTGTGGAATTATCCTTTTTTCATCCTGTAAAAAAGATGAAGTGGAACCAGAACTACCGAGCTGTTTTGACCAAAAACTGATAGAATTCGATTTGCAAGGAACTTGTTCGACCGGTGCAACAATTGACAAGTACATTTTTAGAGCAGAAACCGTTTACACATTGAATCCGGGTAATTGCGGGGCAGACTTAACCACAGAGGTCATTGATGAAGAATGTAACACTTTAGGAAACCTTGGAGGAATTTTGGGAAACAATAAGATTAACGGCCACGATTTTTCCGAAGCTACTTTTGTAGAAACTGTTTGGGGGAACTAAAAAAGAAAGCACTAATTAAAGAATAATTCATGCCAAATCCATTTCATTTAGCAATTCCAGTTCAGAATTTAGAGTTATGTAGAAACTTCTACCTCACCGTATTGGGCTGCACCGAAGGCCGAAGCAGTGACCATTGGGTTGATTTCAATTTTTTTGGTCATCAATTGGTATTGCACCAAAAACAAGGTTTCGTAAAACCCGAAATAGTTTCGAATCCAGTTGACGGTCATGATGTACCTGTCCCCCATTTTGGTGTGGTGTTAGATTGGAACGATTGGGAGAAATTAGCAGAAAGGCTTGCAAATGCTCAAATTCAATTTGAAATTGAACCGTATATCCGCTTTAAAGGATTAGCCGGCGAACAAGGAACATTTTTCTTTTATGACCCCGAGGGAAATGCCTTGGAATTTAAAGCATTTAAAAACCAAGAACAGTTGTTCTCTCGTTAAAATACAAACAATAAAGTTCTTAACTTTCGTTACAAAACAAAACATCCAAATATGAGAGTACTACTTTTAAGCATTGCATTAATCATATCAACGAATTCTAATGCTCAAATCACCCCTAAATACATACACAAAAATTCAACGGAGATTAGCAAGAATCTGTTCATGTCTGCTTGCGAAGTAAGCAACATGCAATACAAAGTGTTTAATGAATTTGTAAAGAGCGCGGGCAATCAAGAACAAATTGATATTGTAAGTATAGATACCTTGAATTGGATAAATAATAATTTTTACAACAGTCCATATGTAAATCATTATTATTCTCATAATGCGTACAAGCAATATCCTGTTGTAAATGTGAGTTATAATGCTGCACTTCTCTATTGCCGTTGGCTTACCGATAATTACAATAACTCATCTAAGAAAAAATATAAGCAAGTTGTTTTTCGTTTGCCGACTAAAGATGAATGGGTAATTGCAGTAAAGTCTGAAAATCCAGAAAACATTTATCCATGGAGTGGTAACAGTGTCTTTAATGAAAATGGTACTTGTCGAGCCAACTTCAAACGAGAGCAGCAAAAAACAGAAATTAAAAGTGGAGAATTACACGATAATGCAGATGTTTTAGCACCAGTATTTGCTTATTGGCCCAATAAAAGTGGCTTATATAATCTTTCGGGGAATGCTGCAGAAATGCTTGCCGACCAATCTGGCACTGCGGGCGGAAGTTACATGAACACTAAAGATTACTTGTCGGTAAATGCCAAAGACCCTTTTGAAGGTTTGTTTTCAAACCCAGATTCGTCGCACCAAGCAGTTGGATTTCGTTGGGTAATGGAAGTAATTGAAGAATAACGTTTTAAGATTTTAAAACACCAATCAATAAACATGGTGTAGTTTCGATTGTAGTCATTGAAACTTCACTCATGAAAAAGCTTTTTGCGGAAGTCACTCAAATTGCACTCGGTATTTTATTGGCTAGTATTGGCCTCAAAGCATTTCTCCTTCCTAATGGTTTTCTGGATGGAGGTGCCACAGGCATTGCTATTTTACTGAGCGAACTCACCGGTATAGATATCTCTTTTTTATTAATTGCAGTTAGTGCTCCTTTTCTATTACTCGCCTGGTATTCTCTTAGTCGGCGAGTTTTCATGAAATCTGTATTATCAATTACCGCTCTGGCAGTTATGATTCATTTCGAGAATTTTACACTCATTACAGACGATAAATTGCTAATTGCAATATTTGGCGGACTGTTTCTGGGAGCTGGTATTGGGGTTAGTGTAAAGAATGGTGCCGTGCTCGATGGTTCAGAGATTTTAGGCATTTACCTACACGAACGGTTTGGCATTAGCATAGGAAAAGTCATTTTAAGTTTCAACGTAATCCTATTTAGTATAACCGCTGCTTTACTTTCTATTGAAGTAGCCATGTACTCGATCCTTACGTTTTTAGTGACTGCAAAGGTTATTGACCTTATGATTGAAGGTTTTGAAGATCATGTAGGGCTTATGATAGTTTCTGCTTGTGCATCCGATATAGAAAAAAGTTTATCGGATAAGGTGGGTGCAGGCCTAACCGTTTATCGAAATGTTGAAGGATACGGAAAAAGCGGAATTCAAAGCGATTTATCAATAATTCATACTGTGGTAAACCGAATTGACATCAAAAAAACCTACAACGTCATTGAAACCATCGACCAAAAAGCATTTGTCATCGAATTTCATGTCAATGATATTAAAGGTGGTATTCAACGAAAGTACCTAACCACCAGCGAATTAAAAAAACTCAAACCCAATTGGATGGGTAAGTAGTTAATTACTCTTTTTTCTCCTCTACCTTTTCTTTCGCTCTGTTTTCGCGTTGCATAGGATTCTCACGGCCACCATATCGGCTTCCTGCCTTGTACAGTTCGAATCTTGTAGGAATAACCTCACGTGGCCAATGATTGTTATATTTTTCAGTGTCGGCAACTTCCAAGAATGGATCTAATTCTACTTTCTTTAACTCCTTCTCAAAATGGAAAATCTTAGTGACTTCTTTATCGTTCATTTTCCAAATCTCTGCCGGAATTCTTATTACTTCTTCAGAATCGTCTTCAAACGTAAACTTGAGTATTACTGGCATTACCAGCCCACCGTAGTTCTTTATCTTCAATTGATAAAAGTTAATTCCAGATTTAAGAATTTCCTTTTGATGGTCTGTTAAACCTTTCAAGTAGCGTTCATAGTCTTCCCTATCCAATCGATTAACTCGGTACTTCTGCTCTGGGTCGTCGTAGAATTCAGCCAGTTCAGGCTTATCATTCATCAATGGAGTTAACGCAGTATCGTTTCTTATGTCTCCAATAAACTTACGACGATTCTCATCCTCTTTCTTGCGTAATGCCTTTTCTACATCTGGGTCTTTTGTGTCAATTCTGTACCACACAATATCCTCAATGGACTGGTCGCAATGGTCATTGGTGTAAAACCAACCTCTCCAAAACCAGTCTAAATCAACGCCACTTGCATCTTCCATGGTTCTGAAAAAATCTGCGGGGTAAGGGTGTTTGAAAGCCCAGCGTTCGCAATACGTTTTAAACGCATAATCGAAAAGCTCACGACCCAGTACTGTCTCTCTCAAAATATTAAGCGCCGTTGCGGGTTTTGCGTAGGAGTTATTCCCAAACTGATAGATGGACTCCGAGTTGGTCATTATCGGCGAAATACGGCTCTTATCGCCTTTCATGTAGCTCGTAATCTTATCGGCAGGTCCTCGTCTTGACGGATAATGGTCGCTCCACTCCTGTTCCGTTAGGTACTGAACAAAAGTATTCAAGCCTTCGTCCATCCACGTCCACTGCCGTTCATCGGAGTTGATAATCATTGGAAAGAAATTATGCCCTACTTCGTGAATAATCACACCGTGCATACCATACTTAGTACCTTCTGAGTAAGTCCCGTCCTTTTCTGGTCGTCCACCGTTAAAACAAATCATTGGATACTCCATTCCAATTCTGTTTGCGTGGATACTTTGAGCCACTGGATATGGATAATCAATCGTAAACTTCGAATATACTTTCACCGTGTGCGCAACCAATTCGGTACTGTACTTCTCCCAAAGTGGATTTCCTTCTTTTGGGTAAAACGACATACATAGTACTTTTTTATCGCCTACCTCAGCAGCCATTCCGTCCCACATAAACTTCCTAGAGCTTGCAAATGCAAAATCTCTCACATTTGCCGCTTTGTACGTCCACGTTTTAGTGCCACTAGCCTTTTCTTTCTCGTTTTCTTCAGCTTCCTCCTGGGTTACAATCAACACTGGCTTTTTAGTCTCACTTTTAGCTTTATTAAAACGGTCACGTTGTTCTGAGGTAAGCACGTTTGATGCGTTTTGCAATTCTCCAGTTCCAGCTACTAAGTGGTCACTTGGCACTGTTATACTCACTTCATAATTCCCGAATGGTAACGTAAATTCTCCTCGACCCAAGAATTGTTTGTTTTGCCATCCTTCTACCTCGTTATAAACACACATTCTAGGAAAGAACTGAGCCATCGTGTAGATGTAATTATCCTCTTCTGGGAAGTACTCATAACCACCCCTACCGCCTATTTTCATTCGGTCATTAATATTATACCACCATTTAACAGAAAACGACACTTTAGCACCCGGTTTCAAAACCTTAGGCAAGTCAATACGCATCATCGTATTTACAATGGTATAAGTCATTTTTGCTCCGGAAGCATCCTTAACTTCTTCTATTTTGAATCCTCCATCGTACTCCTCAAAATAGAAGTCGCGCTCTATCGCTCTGAAGGCTGTTTTTTTACCCAGTTTACCTGTTGCAATTTTTCGAGTATCGCTCTCTTTTGCTCTCATATTTTGGTCGAGTTGCAACCAGATGTAACTCAAATTATCCTTTGAATTATTAGTATAGCTAATAGTTTCATCACCTCGTAAAATTTGCTTGTTGTCCTCTAAAGTCAAATCCATTTTATAATCGGCTGTGTTTTGGTAATACCACGGACCTGGTTGTCCATCGGCAGAACGATACGCATTTGGAGTTGGCAATTGATCGTATAATTGTCTGAATTTGTTAGTATTTGTATTTTCTTGAGCTGAGATTGAAACCGTTACTGTCAGTAGGCAAAGCAAAGAGCTAATAAACTTTATCATCATGTAATTTTAGGATTGCGAAAATAACCAGTAAAACCGTATAATTGTGAGCAATGGTAAGGACGGGTTTTATAAAGGATGTATTGAAAAGTTGGAGTTTAAAACTAATACTGCTTTGTGCGCTTTTTGGACTTCTATTTTCTTTTGCTCCACACCCCTTGCATTTGTCAGTAGCTGAGGCGAATTGGAAGAAAGAGAACAAGTCTTTGGAGGTCAGTTTAAAGCTATTTTTTGATGACTTTGAAAAAGCTCTAAGTGCAGAAAACAATCGTCCAATATTTCTTTGTCCTGATAGTACAACAGAACACCAAAATATAATAAATAATTACTTTAATAAAAACCTGCAATTAACTGTTAATCAAAAAACAAAACACTATAATATAATCGGATATGAGTGTGAAAATGAACTCGTGTATGTCTATTTAGAATATCAAGATATCGGAAAAATAAAATCAATAATATTGCGAAATACGCTTCTTTTTGATACTTATTTAGACCAAACCAATTTGTTCAATTTGCACGTTGATGGAACGGATAAAACGTTGCTCAATCAACCTAAATCTCCGGTGGTGGAATTGGAATTACATTGAACTATCTTCGATAAGGCATCCAAGGTTTTTTTTACAATTGCATTGAACTAACCATCTGAAACTGATCTCAATGGTTTTGGGACACTGTATTTTGCATCTTCAAACATCCATTGCCCAAAATTTACGGCTCCTAAAATAAACACTGCTGCAAGAAGTATTGAGATAATTATTGCGGCCACAGTTTTAATAACTATGTATTTATTTCGTTCGGTTATTTCATCTCTGATTTTTTTGAGTTGTTCTGGGGTTGCACTTTTCAGATTAAGGCTTTTCTTTTCTGCAGATTTTAAGTATTCGGATTTCAAATAGAAGAAGCCTTTTTTCTTCAAAAGACTCCTGTTGTTTTTAAGAATACTGTTTGCATAAAATGCGAATCCCTCTCCAGCCATAACCTACTGGGTCTATTGCATGTAATTATTCAACTGGCTCAGTTGGTTCTATAGACGCTTGTGCATTTGACTCATTAAGTAGTGTATTACTAAATACATCAATCACTCTACCATCAGCGCAATACCTGTAGCACTTCAAATGTTGATTAAATACTCTCGGTTTTACGATGGACTTACCCAACAACATGCGTGCGCATTCCTGCAATCCTTCGGTTACAGCTGGGTGTGGAAAAATCAAATCCGCTAAGTCCTTTACCCCTCTGTCTAGGGCAATAAGCATAGCCACCGATTCAATAGTGGAACTCGCTTGGTCGCCAACGGCTCGCATACCTAGAATTTTCATTTCCTTATCGTCCGTAACAATCAATTTAAAAAAGCCTTGCGTTCTACGTTTAGCAATAGCTCTGTTAACAAACCGATAGTCCATTACTGCTACCTTATGCGGAATACCCTCTTTCCTGCAAGCTTTTTCATTTTTACCCACACCAGCAACTTCTGGATTCAGAAACATGATGGTACTGATGTTATCGTAAATCATCTCCGACTCCTGCACTCCAGCAATTTGTTCGGCTGCAAAACGACCTTCCATTTCAGCTATATTCACCAAAGCTATATCGGCTGTAAAATCTCCAACTGCGTAAATATTCGGAATTGAGGTTTTGGTGTCGGTATCTATAGCAAAACCTCTAGAATCCAATTCCATGCCTACTTCTTGTAGTCCAAGATTTTCAACATTTGGAACTCTACCGATTGAGATTAGGGCTTTTTCCACGGTAAATATCTCAATTCTTCCATCGCTGTATTCAAGCACGTATTCCACCTGACCATCAACGATTTTCATAGATTTTAGACTGGAATTCTTATGCACCAAAACCCCGTTTTCTTCTAAGTTTCTGCTCACCATAGAAGCTACATCATCGTCTTCAAAAGGTAAAATGCGATCTGCTTTATCAATAATATGCACTTTGGTCTGACCAAAGTTTGAGAATATGGTTGCGAATTCACAGCCAATAACTCCAGCACCAAGAATTACAATACTTTTTGGGAATTCATTGAAAGAGGTAATTCCATCACTAGTCACAACCGTTTTCTCATCAATTGGCAAATGATCTAACTTTCTGGGACGACTGCCCACCGCCATAATCACATTATCGACCTGATATTCTTCTTTAATTCCATGACTATTTGTTACTTCAACAAGTGTATTGGTAATCAGCTTTGCGCGTCCATTAATAAACCGCAGACTACCTTCTCGTTCTAGGAACTGCAGCTGTTCCTTTATCTGACTGTGTTTTTCATTTTCAGCCTTGTGCATTTCGGCAATCACTGTACTGTAATCCACCTCACTATCAAATACATAGTATCCGAATTTATTGGATTTTGCCGTTTTATAATTCTCCGAAATCTCCCATAATGTTTTAGATGCTAATGCCCCGTTAAACACACCAGCACCGCCAACCTTTCCTTTGTCGATAAGTAAAACACTTTTCCCTAAATCAATAGAACGCATGGCAGCTGCAACACCAGATGGGCCAGCTCCAATTACACAAACATCATAAGTCATATTTCTTGGATTTGAACACTAAGTTATGGAAATTGAGCGTATTCAATACTATTCCTTAATTGTATGGTACAAATGAAATTTAATATGCATCACCTGTAGCTTCAACATTAACAGAGATGTGTGATGCAAAATTTTACCAATTGTTAATTACAAACTACCTATGCTCAATCACTGAATAAAGCCTGCGCCCTACTTTTGTCGGCTATGAGCAATAACAATCCTTTACTGCAAGACTTTAACACGCCACACGGCAGTGTCCCTTTCGATACAATAAAAACAGAGCATTTTCTGCCTTCACTGGAAACCGCTATAATAGCGGCAAAAAAAGATATTGAAGACATTAAGCAGGTTAATAAACCATCTTTTGAAACGGTAATTGAACCCCTTGAAAAAAGTGGAAAATTATTAGGAACGGTTAGTAGCATTTTTTTTAATCTAAACAGTGCCGAAACCAGTGACGAGATGCAAGCTATTGCTGGTGAATTTAGCAGTAAGATCAGTGCATTTAGTTCGGAAACTAACACCGATTTTGAGCTTTTCGAAAAAGTCAAATTGGCAAAGGAAAAAACTGACATTTCTTCGCTCACCCCAGAACAAAAAACATTACTCGAAAAAACGTACAAAGGATTCGTACGCAATGGTGCTTTGTTGAATGAAACGGATAAGTCTTCCTTAAAAGAGTTGGACCAAAAACTAGCTCAGCTTACTGTCGATTTTGGCCAGAATCTATTGAATGAATCTAATGCTTACCTGAAAGTTTTTGATAACGAATCTGATTTGGATGGGATGCCTGAGGCACTAGTTGAACAAGCGAAACAACTGGCGGCAAGTAAGGGTCACGAAAATAAATGGGCAGTAAGCTTAGATTTTCCGAGCTACGTTCCTTTTATGACTTATGCAACTAATGCTGACCATAGAAAAGAACTTTTCATGGCCTATGCACAGCGCGCAGCCAAAGACAATGATTTCAACAACAAAAAAACGTTAGAAGAAATTGCAAAATGCAGAATGTTTCGTGCACAATTACTTGGGTTTAAATCTCATGCAGATTTTGTTTTGGCCGAGCGTATGGCCACCAAACCTGGCAAAGTACACGAGTTTTTAAACGACTTACTAGAAAAAGCTCTACCTAAAGCAAAAGAACAATTGAACGAGGTTTCATTATTTGCTGCTGAAAACAGTGCTAAACTTCCGCTTCAACGTTGGGATTTCGCATACTGGAGTGAGAAACTCAAACAGAAAAAGTATAACCTAGACGACGAGCAATTAAAACCTTATTTCAAATTAGAAAATGCTATTGAAGGCGTTTTCAAAACCGCTGGCAAATTGTTTGGGCTCTCGTTCAAACATATCGACAATGTTCCAGTTTATCATTCCGATGTTCAAACGTTTGAAGTCTATGATGAAAATGATGAATTTGTTTCTTTGTTCTACGCTGATTTTTTTCCAAGGGATGGAAAAAGAAACGGTGCATGGATGACGAGCTACAAAGGACAATCCATATCCGATGGTAAAAACAACAGGCCACACGTGTCCATCGTATGCAATTTCTCTAAGCCAAGTGAAAAGGAACCTAGTCTTCTTACCTTTCAGGAAGTGCGTACGCTGTTCCATGAATTTGGTCATGCCTTGCATGGAATGCTCGCCAATACGAAATACGAAAGTCTAAGTGGAACAAGCGTTTATTGGGATTTTGTGGAGTTGCCTTCCCAAATTTTTGAAAACTGGCTATACGAGAAAGAATGTCTTGAATTATTTGCCTATCACTACAATACTAATGAGCTAATTCCATCTGAATTCATTAAAGCTATCAAAGATAGTGCGGCTTATTTGGAAGGCTACCAAACCATTCGTCAATTGAGTTTTGGAAGACTGGACATGGCATGGCATGACGCCCGTTCTGACGAAAAATTGGAATTAACAGCAATCGAATCTGCTGCTCTTCAAGCAACAGATTTGTTTCCACCAGTAGAAAATTCGTCAACAAGCACTGCCTTTGCACATATTTTTAGCGGAGGATATAGCGCAGGTTACTACAGTTACAAGTGGGCAGAAGTACTTGATGCTGATGCTTTTGAAGAGTTTTTATCGAAAGGCATATTCAATAAAGAAGTGGCAACAAGCTTTAGAGAAAACATATTAGAAAAAGGAGGAACTGAGCATCCCATGACATTATACAAACGCTTTAGAGGAAAAGAACCAACAGTTGACGCTTTGCTAAAACGAGCGCAGTTGGTTTAATTCTTTTTAATACTTCTTAATCTAAAATTCGTTCTAATTTTGTGCTAGCGGAAAGAGTTTCACAACCAAATGCCTCCTGAAAATGGAGCGACTGTTGTCGTATAACCGCAAAATATTTAAGGCTGCATTTGCAGCCTTTTTTATTTCCGATACATTCGAAAAAAGTACTTTTGCAAAGCATAAAATCTAAGCATGATAATTAAATTTCGTATTCTTTTAGACACCGAGAAAAACGTTTTTCGAGACATTGAAATCGAAGACACGCAAACTTTTGAAGCGCTCCACTACTCTATTCTTGATGCCTTTGAATGGGAAGCGGATGAAATGGCTTCTTTTTATGCAAGTAATTCCGATTGGGAAAAAGGAGACGAAATTCCATTGATGGATATTCAAGAGGAATTTGGACCGAAAAGTCTCAAAGTAATGAGTCAGATTGAGCTAAAGGAAAAAATCGTGAACGAAGGCGATAAATTCATCTATGTGTTTGATTTCATGCTTATGTGGTGTTTTTATGTGGATGTGCTGGAAATTAAAGAATCTGAAGCAGAAGCTGAATACCCTCAATTGACCATGATTTATGGTGATGTACCAAATCGACACGAAAAATCTCCAGTTGATTTTTCAGGCGCTACCAACTCCTCAGAAAACGACGAAGACGATGATGAAGGTGATGACGACTTCAATTTTGAAGACTTAATCAGTAATTGATTTCTTCTTCAGAAAAATACCTTCTTGTCGTAGCCGGACCAACGGCTGTTGGTAAAACGTCAACTGCAATAAAGCTTGCCAATCATTTCGATGCGCCTATTTTAAGTGCAGATTCTCGTCAGTTTTATCGGGAAATGAACATTGGCACTGCAAAACCTACTGCACGGGAACTTTCCGAAGCAGAACACCATTTTATTAATTCGCACAGCATTAGTAATCCAATTAATGCTGGACAATACGAAAAACTAGCGCTCGATAAAATTCAAGAATTACACGGAAGTAACAAGCTTGTCATTCTTACCGGGGGATCAGGATTATTTATTGACGCGGTTTGCAGTGGACTCGATGACTTACCTTCTGCAAACAAGACTTTGAGAGATTCCTTACAAAAACAGCTTACGGAAGAAGGTATTGAAGCTTTGCAAGAGAAACTAAAAACCTTAGACCCAAAATATTTTGAAACAGCAGAAATTCAGAACCCACACCGTTTAATCCGGGCCATAGAAATCTGTGAAAGTTCAGGTAATACAATTACCCAACTAAAAACTAACCAAAAGAAAAACAGGCCTTTTCAAATTGTCTATTTGGCATTGAACATAGAACGAGAAAAATTATACCTTAGAATCAACGCCAGAGTAGATTTAATGCTAGAAAACGGACTGGAATGTGAAGTAAAATCACTGGAAAGTCAACAACATTTAAGCACATTAAATACTGTAGGGTACTCGGAATTTTTCAGACATTTTAAGGGTGAAATATCTAGGAATGAAGCTATTGAGCTTATTAAACGTAATTCAAGAAGATATGCAAAAAGGCAGCTCACCTGGTTTCGCAGAAATGAAGCTTACAATTGGTTCGAACCTACTGAACTGGAGAAAACCATTGATTTGGTAAATTACCAAATGAATAAAAACCACTGATTAAAATTCTTTTTTTGAACTGAGTAACACTAGTAAAAAGTAAATTTGTATTTCAAAATTTATTAAGAACGAGATTATGTCATTTATAGACGCACTATATAGCGGAGACCACGCAAAAGCAAAAAGTCACATCAGAAACCTAGTTCGCATTGCCTGTGCCGATGGCACTATCGACGACGCGGAATACAAGTTACTACTTAGAATTGCGCGCAAATACGAAGTATCGGAAGAACAAGTTCAAGATATTATTGAAAATGTAGATTCCTTGCCCTTCACCCCTCCATCGAGTAAGCAAGAGCGTTATGTTCAATTATGGAACTTGGGTAGAATGGTAATGGCAGATGGCGTCAAAGACCCTGATGAATTGTCAAAAATTTCTCGTTTTGCAGTAGGATTAGGTTTCAAAGCAGAAATAGTCCCTGGTTTAGTTGATGAAGTAATTTCTATTGTAGAAGCCAAAAGTTATGAGGACGATGCTATTGAAGCAATTGAAAAATACATGAAAAACCACTAATTTTAAAGTCAACCATAAATTTTGAAAGCCCTTTTTAATTTGAATATTGAAGAGGGCTTTTTTTTCTCTAGAAGTATATCAACCATGAAAAGTCAACTGCTGCTAATCGTTCTATTCTTCTCATTTAATAATTCGCTAAGCGCCCAAAACGAGAGAATTCAATATCCGGCTGCATTGTCCAACTCCTACTTTGAAATTAATTACGGATATATTGACTACCCATTCTCATCCGAATCTTTAGAACCGGGCTACACCGTTGAAGAGGTGCATATTCCAAGGGCTGCCCCAAGAATAGTATTGTATGGTCACGAATTCAATAAATATTTTGCAGCTCAAATCAGCTATACCCGTCCAATATTTTGGGTGCGCTATCGAATCATAGGCGGAACAAACAATTACAACGACAGCAGCAACCATCCAGTATTTATGAATATTGGCGGTCTTACACTTAAAGGCACCTTACCGCTTGGTAACTATTTTTCTATTTACGGGGAAGGCGGCCTAGCCGTCGTTACTAGAACTGGATTTCATGAGATAGATGACCCTGCGCTTCCAGATGTTGTCAAAGATGCCAACTACGCTTCATTTTTATTTGGTACTGGTTTCAATTACCACATTAATAAAAATTGGACGCTAAAACTCAGCGCTATATATTCCCCATCACATAAAAAATCTAAACAACCCCACACCTCCCACATCGCAGCTGGTTTTGCATTTACAATGCGAGACATTCCAGAAGAAAAATTGGCAAAAAAACGAGAAAAAGTAAAAGAGCACAACCGTGTGTTTCCGCTGCAAATGATACAAGTTGGGTACGCAAATAATTCATTTGGATATAGAGTAAATGACTTTTTCTCTGAAGGAACCGTACCTGTTTTTTGGGGCGGGTTGGCACATGTAGAAAATGGAATTACAGTTCAATATCAGAGAAATGTTTTTCATGGAAAAAAAATATTCTCGTTGGATTGGGGTGCAACCGTTGGTGCATGGAGGTCAGTTGAAGAAAAGCAAGAGTTTTATTCCATTGCAGTTTTTCCACTATTTAGATTCAATTTACTCCATACAAAACCGTTCGATTTTTATTTCAATTATTCTCTAGCAGGACCTGCTTTAATATCTGGTAAAAAAATCGATGGGAATGAGACTGGTCCTGCATTTACTTTTCAAGACTACATGGGCGCTGGCTTTTTTATTGGTAAACAAAGAACAATCAACACAGAAGTTCGGATTGCTCACTACTCCAATGGCAATCTTTTTCCGAATAATGAAGGCGTAAAAATTCCGCTAACCTTCAATTTAGGATATACATTCTAAATCAATCACAAACTATTTCCTTTGAGCAAGTACCTAAGTCTTTTTTTTACTTTAGGCACATGCTTACAATTGATATACACACGCACATATTACCGAAGGATATTCCGAACTTTAAAGAACGATTTGGCTACGGGGGCTTCATACACCTAGACCACCACAAACCGTGCTGCGCTAGAATGATGAAGGACGACCATTTTTTTAGAGAAGTTGAAGACAATTGCTGGAGTGCTGAGGCGCGTATGAAAGAATGCAATCACCAACACGTTGATGTTCAGGTACTCAGCACAGTTCCAGTCATGTTTTCTTATTGGGCTAAACCAAAAGACACATTAGAAGTTGCTAAATTCTTAAACGACCATATTGCTGGAATTGTATCGGACTACCCTACCCGATTTATTGGTTTGGGAACACTTCCGATGCAAGACCCCGATTTAGCCATTCAAGAATTAAGACGATGCAAAGAAATTGGGCTCGTAGGAATCCAAATTGGAACCCATATTAATGACTGGAACTTGAGTCAACCAGAAATTGTACGAGTGTTTGAAGCTTGCGAAGCTCTAGATCTGTGTGTCTTTATTCATCCTTGGGATATGATGGGTGCTGATTCTTTGCAGGAGTATTGGCTTCCATGGTTGGTTTCGATGCCCGCTGAAAGTTCTCGTGCAATTTGTCACTTAATTTTTGGTGGAGTATTCGAAAAACTTCCAAATCTTAGAGTTGCCATTGCCCACGGCGGTGGCTCTTTCCCTGCCACGCTTGGTAGAGTTGAACATGGTTTTAACGTTCGCCCTGATTTATGTGCGGTGGACAATCCAATTAATCCAAGAGATTATATGGGCAAATTTTGGCTAGACTCCTTAGTTCACGACCCTCTAATGTTGGATTACATTGTAAATCTCGTTGGAGAAAATAGAGTTGCATTAGGCACAGATTATCCCTTCCCGCTTGGAGAATTAGAGCCAGGGCAATTAATTAATGGTACAAATTATAGTGATAATAAAAAAGGAAACTTATTGCACGGCGCAGCATTGGAATGGTTGAATTTAAATAAAGAAAAGTTTATATAGCATAACGGACATCAAAAGAGTTTGTCGCAGAATAAACCAAGATCTCCAGAATTACTTCGTTATCACTAAACTCTCAATTTGGGGTTGAGCGTTGAAACTGAATTTAATAAAATAAGAACCAGCATCAAGTTCTTCAACATTTATAGACCCTTCTATTCCAGATAGTTTTCCAGTAAGTAAGAACTGACCATGCATATTTAGCACTGTATAAGAAACGTCAGAATTGTTCAACCCTTTTACAAATACTACCGAGTTGGCAGGGTTAGGGTAAATAGAAACATTTGTCTTTGTAGCCCATTCTACTGGTAAACCAACTATACTTGAACAATCCGTACTAAAGGAAACCGTAGCATCTTTTTTAAATACCGCATTAGCATAGGCAGTGTCATCTACTTCAATACATGGAAGTGATTTATTTTTACTTGCATCAAAAACAGTAATATTTTCATTATTCGAATTCGCTGCATTTAAGAACACCAACTTATTTGAGTATGCTTTAAAGTAGGTTAGCTTAGTATTCGCTGAAATATCAATAGAATCAATATCATTAAAACTACATTCTAAGCCTGTGAGATTCGTGAAATATTCTAGGCCTTTAAGTGTCCCAATTCCTAAATTACTAATGTTTAAAAAACCAGTAAAAGCTTTTGCCTCTGCAACGGTTATAACTGTATCGCCATTTAAGTTTATTGAGTTGTTAGAAAGAACATTCGACTTAAACTGAGAAGAAGCAATATAAACCGGAATTGGTGAGGGTGTTGGGGGTAAGGATGAACAATTGAGACTGAACGTGGTATTAATACCTTTTTGCGTCCATTGAGTGTTAGCATAAGCAGTATCATCAACAGTTACACAAGAAACTAAGCTGGCTCCTCTTAAATCTACGAAGTTCATTCCAGCATTATTTAATTTATTTCCATTTGCGATGTTGAGCTCAACCAGCTTAAAACAATCTTGAAAAACGACAGAGCTTAAAGATGAAAAAGAAGAGAAATTCAAACTCTTTTGCTGATAAAATCCATTCAATGAAATAGTTGAAAGATTTGGATGTGTGCCAAGTGAAGCTGAGTCCACATTGACTAATGTAATGTCTTTGATTTTCAATAACCCTACAAAGTTTACAAACGGAATTGGGGATGCAACAGAACCTCCAATATAAAAGCTTTCTAAATCAGCACATTTTGAAATATCAAGACTTGAGAATTCGCCGTCAACGGCAAACCGTTTTAGGCTAATTGCTGATGAGACATCAATTGATTTTAGGGAGCCCCCAATGCAAATTAACTCAGTCAAATTAGGAACACTATCTAATTGTAGGTAACTCAGTTTATTACTCTGTTGAAAATCAATTAGAGTCAAATTACTGTGATTATTGGGAAGCATAACTGTGTCGATATCACTGAACTTGCAAACAATTTGACTTATCCTTTCGTTACCCCTCAAATCCAACCTTTCTAACTTGCAGAAATCACAATTGAACCCCCAAAGAAAACTAAGATTACTTATATCTATTGAAGTCATGGGGGTACCATTAAACCCCAAACTGTGCAATAATGGATGATTACCAAAAGTAACAGCTACCAGCGGGTTGTTGAGCACTGTTACCTGTTCCAATAAAGAATTTTGAGAAAGGTTGATACTATCAATGCTATTTCCATCACAATATAACTCACTCAGGTTTCCAAACTCTTCAATTCCTTTAAGATTTTTAATGTTTTTATTATTTAAAGTAAGTCTGCGAGTAGCTTGAGCCTCAACTATCGAAATTTCGGCATCTCCGTTCTTATTAATATTGATATCAGCAAGTAACTCTGCCTTAAAACTGGTATCAGGTATGAATACATTTTGAGTGTACAAATTAATAGACAAGCAAAAGGTAACAATCGTAACTAAAAGTTTGCTGAAGTAAGTTCTCATTTAGAAATAGGTATTGATTCTCAACAAAGTTAGCATTGTTTCTAATCGAAAACAACCTAAATACACTAATACTCAATACCCTCCAAAATCGTTTCTTGATTTAAAGTTCAATTTTCGACAATCGTAAAAAAGCTTTCCATTCCTAAAGAAATACTATACTTTTGCAGCTAGTTTGGACCTGTAGCTTAACTGGATAGAGCACCGCACTACGGATGCGGAGGTTCGGGGTTCGAATCCCTGCAGGTTCACTTTAGAAGAGGAGTTCATTTTTGGACTCCTCTTTTTTTATGCTCAACGATAAATTCAGCCTACTATCCAAAGAAATTCTTATTCAAAAAGAACTGATACAAATTTGTGTTCAAATTCAAGGTTTGTTAGGCACTTCAAAGCATTTTCCTCATGTAAACTTTGTCAACTATGAAAAGTTGTACATACCTGTTATCTATGCTATAACTGGAGGAATAGCAATCGACACCTATATCGAATACTTTATTGAAGATAGTACTTTCTTCTTTTATAAAGACGTGTTGAAGCTATGTGTAATTTTCCTCTTAATTCTTTCGCATTATATTTTCAAGGTACGTGCACAGCATATTTTTATCACGATATTTTATATGGTATTGGCTAGCATTATGTCTTCCTTACCTGTGCGCATTGAATTTGAACAAGCTCCTTTCGAGCCTTATTATCTGAAGGTCGAGTTGATTACATTAATCCTAACATTTGGCATTGGTATTCTTGTAAAGCCAATTCACATGCTGTTTTTTGTGTTGGCTAATGTTATTTTTAATGCAGGTTGCTTTGTAATGACCGATGGCTCATACCCTCCAGAAAAGTTGTTCTTTTACTTATCAATGAATAGTGTTGCAGGGTTATTAGGTTATGCAATTCATTCGACTCATTTGGCGACGAATAAGAGAATCTCAGAACAAAACAGCTGCATTACACTCAAAAACCTGCAATTAAACGACTTAAATAACTCCAAATTAGAATTGATTAGAATTCTGAGTCATGATTTAAGAACTCCATTTGCTCAAATAAAAAGTTTGGCTGAACTAATTCCAGAAACTAATGTGGAAGAAGATGAATTTACCCGTAAGTACTTATTAGAAGCCAGTAATCAAGGCTTACAACTTTTGGATGATGTTCTGGCAAAAGCGAAAAAACAAAAAGGAAATACAGCAATAAAACCTTATCCAGTTTACTTAAAAGACGTTGTAAACGAAGCAACTAAGTTTTTTAAGTTGAACATTGAAAAAAAGGAATTAATTATTGATGTTGGAATACACCCAAGCTTGTACTTAACTGCTGACAGGATTTTACTTCAAACTTTGATTCGAAACATTTTATCAAATGCCATTAAATTTTCAAACCATGGAGAAAAGGTTGGAGTATGTGCTTCAGTTTCTGAAGGTTTAGTTTGTGTAACAATTAGAAATACCGGTGAACCTATTTCGCAGAAAAAAATTGAAATTATTCTAAACTCAAATTCAGAGTTTGAAACTACTGGTGTATCAAGTAATACAGGCCAAGGAATCGGCCTTCAAATCTGTAAAAAAATTGCCGAGGAACATGGTGGGACATTCAGTATTAAAACTGAAAATAACAACCAAACTAAAGTCACGGTTTGTATTCCGGCCCCCGAGGGTGAGACTTTTCCTGATAACTCTTAGTAGTGTTTCAATAAAAAATGTTTTGTACATAGTTTTGAAAAAAGCTAAACACGGTATTTAAGCGGAAACCAAAAGGTTGAATTTCAATATTATTAGGTTGATCAAGAAATTGATTTTACGGCATTAATTTTCAGTATTAAATAAATGGTTTAGGCAATCCACCCCAAAGAGAAGTATTACATTTGCACCCCGTACGAAGAAATTCTCCGATGGCTGATAAATGCAAATACATATTCGTTACGGGCGGCGTTACTTCTTCTCTTGGGAAGGGTATAATTTCAGCCTCTTTAGCGAAACTTTTACAAGCACGTGGTTACCGTGTTACTATTCAAAAATTAGATCCTTACATCAACGTAGATCCAGGAACACTAAATCCTTATGAACACGGCGAGTGTTTTGTGACTGACGATGGCGCCGAGACAGATTTGGATTTAGGGCATTACGAACGATTTTTAAACACACCTACTTCGCAAGCAAACAACGTTACTACTGGTAGAATTTACCAAGAAGTAATTAATCGCGAACGTCGAGGAGATTATCTAGGAAAAACTGTACAGGTAATTCCTCACATCACCGATGAAATACAAGAATCAATAAAGAAACTGGGAAACACTGGTGGTTTCGATTTTGTGATTACAGAAATCGGCGGAACAGTTGGCGATATTGAGTCGCTTCCGTATGTTGAAGCGGTACGTCAATTACGATTGGAACTGGAAGACCGTGCTATGGTTATTCACCTTACGCTTATCCCCTATTTGGAAGCTGCGGGAGAGTTAAAAACTAAGCCAACGCAACATTCAGTTAAAATGCTACAAAGTTTAGGTGTTCAACCAGATGTTATTGTGGCAAGAACTTCACACGAATTAGGCGATAGTATCAAAAAGAAAATTGCTCAATTCTGTAACGTAACTAAAAAAGCAGTTATCCAGTCTATTGACGCTTCCACAATTTATGAAGTTCCTCTTCTTATGAAAGAAGAACAGCTGGATGAAGTGGTTCTCAATAAATTCAACTTAAAGGACGATATTAAACCTGAGCTCGAAAATTGGATCTCATTTCTCAATAAAGTGAAGTACCCAAAATCAAGAGTGACTGTTGGTCTAATTGGAAAATACGTTGAACTGAAAGATGCCTACAAGTCGATACTTGAAGCATTTATTCATGCTGGCGCTTACAACGAGTGTAAAGTAAAAGTTGAACTTATCCACTCAGAAAGTATTAGCAAAGGAAGCCTTGCAGAACACTTGAATCACCTAGACGGGATTTTAGTTGCTCCGGGTTTTGGTGAACGTGGTATTGAGGGTAAAATAGAGACTGTAAAATTTGCCAGAGAAAACAATGTACCCTTCTTTGGTATCTGTCTTGGAATGCAATGTGCCTCTATCGAATTTGCACGAAATGTGCTTGGACTTAAAGAAGCACACACTACAGAAATTGAAGAAAAAGCTAAAGAACCTGTGATATACCTAATGGAAGAGCAAAAAACCGTAACTAAAAAGGGCGGCACCATGCGATTAGGGTCTTATGATTGTGCAGTTGAAGCAGACACATTGGCAGGTTCTATTTATAAATCAGAAAGTATTTTGGAGCGACATAGACATCGCTTTGAGTTTAATAATTCGTATTTGTCTGAATTTGAGAACAAAGGCATGAAAGCGAGCGGTAAAAACCCTCAAACTGGATTGGTAGAAATTGTAGAAATCCCTGAACATCCTTGGTTCATTGGAACACAGTTTCATCCAGAATATAAAAGTACCGTGGACAATCCGCACCCATTATTCGTTTCGTTTATAGGTGCAGCCTTGAAAAAACACAATTCATAAGACAAAAAATAACAGTACAAGATGGACAAGAATAGCCTAATTGGCTTTGGATTAATTGGAGCAATACTTATTGCTTGGAGCTACTTTTCAGCTCCTACAGAAGTCGAAATGCAGCAAATGCAACAACAGCAAGATTCTATTGCTGCGGTTGAAGCACAAGAAAATAAAGCAGAGGATAATGCCGCGGTTGAAGCACAAACGGCAAAATTTGAAGCAATAGCAAATGATTCTAATGCAGTTGCAAAACAAGATTCATTAGCAAGTTCAGCATTAACTGAACGCTATGGCAAATTTGCTTCTGCAGCTACTGGCACCAATGAATACATTACTCTTGAAAACGAAAACGTCATCGTTACGCTTTCGAGTTTGGGTGGTCGTCCGGTTTCTGTTCAATTGAAAAACTTCAAAAACTACAACAGAACCGACTTGTACTTATTTACAGAAGATTCAAGTGCCTTTGCTTTTGAATTTAATAGTCAAAACAGAAAACTAAATACATCTGAGCTATTCTTTAAAGCTGACAAGGACAATGTTGTTGTTTCTGGAGATGGAAACAAGGGTTCGGTTAGTCTAAAGCTATTTGCTTCAAATTCTGAATACGTTGAATTTGTGTATTCACTAGATGGTAACTCTTATGAGGTAGATTATGCCGTAAATTTTGTTGGGTTAAACGACTTAGTAGCGGATAACCGAGATGGACTTAACTTTTACTGGCAAATTTATTCTCCAGCGCACGAAAAAGGATTTGAAAACGAAGATAGAAGAACTTCTATATTCTTTAAGCCAGTTGACGAAAACAGAGATTACATTTCTGAAGCAAGTCCTGAGCGAGTTGACCTCGAAAATAATTTGGAATGGATTGCCTTTAAGCAACAATATTTCAGCGCTGCTGTATCTTCAGAGCAACCATTCAAAGCAGCTAATGCGTACTTGGAAACTCAAAAACAACCCGAAAACGGTTCGCATACCAAGAATATGATTATCAATGTTGGTGCACCAATTAACGCAACTACCAACTCTATTAACATGACCTTCTTCTTTGGGCCAAACGAATACGATTTATTGGCCGAAAAAGGCATGGATGGTGTACTAGACCTTGGTTGGGGAATATTTGGTTGGGTAAGTAAATGGTTTATCATGCCATTGTTCAACTTGTTGGCCAAAATGGATGTATCGTACGGTATTATCATTTTGCTATTGACTTTACTTATCAAGGCCATTCTTTCTCCCCTTACTTACAAGAGTTATTTGTCGGGTGCTAAAATGAGAGTTCTGAAACCAGAAATTGAAGAACTGAACAAAAAACTGAAGGATGCTGACCCAATGAAAAAACAGCAAGAGACCATGGCACTTTACAAAAAAGCAGGAGCGAATCCTATGGCTGGTTGTTTGCCCATGGTGCTACAAATGCCGATTTTGTACGCTATGTTCATGTTGTTTCCGGCTTCTATTAAATTGAGAGGTGAAAGCTTCCTTTGGGCCGAAGATTTATCAACTTACGACAGTGTTTTTGAACTGCCGTTTAGTATTCCGCTATATGGCGATCATGTGAGTTTATTTACCATTTTCATGGCATTTTCTATGTTTTTCTACACCAGAAGTAACATGAGCTCAGGCACCATGGGTGGAGGTGGTGAAATGCAAGCGCAGCAAATGAAAATCATGATGTACTTCATGCCAGTCATGTTGTTGGTGTGGTTCAACAACTACTCTGCTGGTTTAAGTTATTATTACTTGTGTGCTAACTTGACTTCGATTGGACAGAACTGGGCATTCCGTAAGTTCTTGGTTAACGATGACGAAGTTCATGCAATGGTTCAAGAAAATAAAAAGAAGCCAGTAAAGAAGAGTAAATTCCAAGCGCGATTAGAAAAAATGGCCAAGGAAAAAGGGGTTCAATTACCTAAAAAATAGCGAAATGAGAAACGGTTTTGTCCTTTTAGCATGCAGTATTATTTGGTTAGGTTGTGCAAGTAAAAAAAACGCTTCATCTACCGCAGAACCTGCAATCCGATTTGAAAAAACCGCTTGTTTTGGTACTTGCCCTGAGTTTGTGCTAACGGTTAAAAGTAACGGTGAAGCTACTCTTTCGGTTGTTACTAATCTTGAATTGGAAAAAGGAATCTACACTTGTAGTAATTGCGACCCATTGCAAGTTCAACTGATTCTAAAAAAAGCAGATGAAATTGGCTTTAGCCAATACGAAGACAAATACGACCCGGGAGTTACCGATTTACCTTCTGTAATTACAACTATAAATGATAAAAAGGTGATAAACGTACTCGATGGACCAACTGAATTGCACGATTTAGAAGAGCAAATCAATGATGCATACATCAAGCATCGTGTTTGGAAAAAAATCGAAGAATGAGTATCTGGCACGGAAATCCAAACCTAGAGGCAAGTAGAGAACTTGAAAAAGGTACGATTCACGATGCCTTGGGAATTACCGTTACCGAAGTCGGAGACGATTACGTAAAAGCAACCATGCCAGTTGACCAACGCACAGTGCAACCTTACGGCATTTTGCATGGTGGCGCCTCTGTTGTCTTAGCCGAATCCTTGGGATCTATTGCTAGTCACTATGTCGTGGATGCCGAAAAATACGCCACAGTTGGATTAGACATAAATGCCAACCACCTTCGCCCCGTTCGTTCAGGAATGGTAACCGGAAAAGCCACTCCGATTCACTTGGGCAGAAAAAACCACGTTTGGGATATCGAAATCCACTCCGACAGAGATAAACTGATTTGTAAAGCTCGACTAACCATTGCAGTGATTAAGAAAGAAGAGTTGGGCGGTCGGTAAATTCTAAAATCTACTGACCCAATAATAAATGAAGCTTAATCATAAGCTGAACCAAAGTGAATGAAGTGATTTTCCCACCACTTTGCCATTGTTTCCGAAAAAGTTTAAATTCGGTTTCTAGTCCACTCTGCAGACTTATTAAATCTAATCAATTGAACATTAACAACATAATCAAATAACGATAAAAAGAGCTAATAACATCGCTTTCTACTGCCCTACTTGCCATATACTAACCGTTGTGTAACATTTGAAAAATGAAAAATCCGAATAAAAACGAAATGATAATTTATTGTCTGATTTACCCAATTCTGACAATGACATTTTTTATGATTTGGATTTCCCAATCTACATTGCCTGGTGGGGATATCGGAATGATACCTTTTCTTGTTGGAATAGTTTTACTAATAGTATTCGGAATTGAAATCACTCTCGTTTTGATATTTAGAAAACGGATAATCAGTTTGCAGAATAAACTGATTTCTTTAATTGTAGCTTTTATTATATATGAATTAACAACGTGGATTTTAGGTGGATTTGGAGAAATTGTACTTTTTGAATCATTTAAAAAACCATTCGCGGAAAACATGGAAGGGGCGTTTTCATTTTCATCAATTTTCGCTCTTTTAGTAATACTCGGACTGATTTTAATAAACCAAAAACTGAATAAAAAAACGTTACACAACGATGTATAACCGCAATTACGGCGGATTCGACTACGTCCGAATCAACTCGGAATTGCTAACGTCAGTGATAAACCGAAAATAATCGTTAATTTAACCCGTAACCGACGGTTATACGTAACCATTGAAAGTAATGTAAAAATCTCTCCCACAAACAGCACATTTTATTTTGCCAACATTCAACCCAAAAGCTGAAAACCAAAAGAGCTTCATTTGGCAACCTTGATAGAAAACTGTGCTACTTTTGAAAAAGTTAAAAAAATGACTAGCAAAGTTTCAAATACAGATTTTCATGCTCAAATAGTCAAACTACTCAAAAGTGCTCGCCAAAGAGTAGTTCAAGCTGTAAACCACACAATGGTTCTCACATACTTTGAAATTGGGAGAATGATATTTGAAGAACAACAGAGTGGGAAAGATAGAGCTGAATACGGGAAGGAGTTAATTAAAGAGCTTTCGACCATACTGACAAAAGAATTTGGCAAAGGGTTTTCTCAAAGGAATGTTGAGCAGATGAGAAAATTCTATTTGACCTACTCAAAAACGCAGACGCTGCCTGCGGATTTCAACTTGAGTTGGTCTCATTACCTGACGCTTATGAGAATTGATGATATAAATGAGCGTTCATTCTATGAAATAGAGTCGGCAAAAAATAATTGGAGCGTCAGAGAACTTCAAAGACAATACGATTCAGCACTTTACACCAGACTAGCCCTTAGCAGAGATAAAGACAAATTAAAAGAACTATCAGAAAAAGGACTTATACTCCAAGAGCCAAAAGACGCAATAAAAGTATGCCCTTCCAGGCACGTTTCATAGCAGGGCCGTTAGGTGAGCTAAAAAGCCAAATAAAGAGCAATAAATGAATAGAATTGACAGACTTGTTGCTATCCTAACTACGTTACAATCAAAAAAAAATATAACAGCTAAATTTATTGCTGATAAATACAAAATCAGTGAAAGAACGGTTTATCGTGACCTAAAAGCACTTGGAGAAATTGGTGTCCCTATTAGTTTTGAAAGCCATAAAGGATACTCAATTCTTCAAGGGTTCTTCCTACCACCTATTTCGTTGACAAGCGAAGAAGCAAATTCATTAATACTCATATCTACGTTATCTGAAAAATTTGCAGACAAGACGACCAAAACTCATATTGAAAATGCAATTTCAAAAATAACGGCAAGCTTAAGAGCAGATAAAAAGGAAGAGGTAGGTTTTCTACAATCACAAATTAAAATATACAATTCACCCAATACTTTAGAGGTTTCTAACTATTTAACTGAAACACAAAAAGCAATAATTACCAAGCAAATTTTAAAGATAGTCTACATCAATAATAAAGAAGAAAAAAGTATCAGAGAAATAGAGCCAATAGGTCTAACATTCTATTCCAATCAATGGCATTTAATTGCTTGGTGCTGGAAACGGAATGCTTACCGAGATTTTAAAATTAAAAAGATAAATCATCTAGAAAACTTAATAGAACCCTTTAGAAAATCAAATCATTTGGATGTAAATGACTACATAAAATCATTGGAACAAAAATAAAATGAAAAGTACTGACATAGGGCTGTCAGTGAGCCGATTTATCTTTGTTAAAATTAATATTTATGGAACAATTTAAAAGCTGTCAGAGTTGCGGAATGCCTCTAAAAAAATCACCAAATGGTGGCGGAACAAATACTGACGGTACAATTAGTAAAATCTATTGTGCCTATTGTTACGAAAATGGAAAATTCATAAATCCTGACTGGACTGTCAAACAAATGCAAGATTTTGTAAAGGAGAAAATGAAGGGAATGGGATTTATTATGTCTCTCTTCGCAAATTCGTTCGTTAAAAAAATCCCTAACCTTAAAAGATGGAAAAATATATGAGTATTATCGAAAAATTAGCCTCTTCACTTAATCGAAGAGATGAAGTACCCAATCAAGAACTTGCTAAAGAAATTATACTTTCAAAAAACAAGAAAGCTGTTAAAGAATTGATTGAAAACCTATCCAATACTAAAGCCATTCAAAACGACTGTATAAAAGTACTTTATGAAATTGGAGAGCAAGAGCCTAAACTCATTGCCGATTATATCAATGAGTTTGTACAACAACTACACAGTAAGAACAACCGGTTACAATGGGGCGCAATGATTGCTCTGGGTACGATCACAATTGAACGCCCTAAAGAAATTTATGAGATACTTCCAACCATCCTTAAAGCTGCGGACAAAGGCTCAGTTATTACCAAAGACCACGCTGTAAATATTTTGATAAAACTGTGTACTACAAAAAGTCACACAGATGGTGCTTTTAATTTACTTATAGAACAGCTTTTGAAAAGTCCTACAAATCAACTTCCAATGTATGCTGAAAGAGCAATACCTGTAATTAATGAAAAAAACAAAATCCTTTTTGTGGAAACTCTTACTTCAAGACTTGACGACATTGAAAAAGAAACAAAAAGAAAACGTGTAGAGAAGGTTATAAAAAAGTTCAAATAGCAAAAAGGAAGTACACAACAATATATTAAAGCAATAGCAGTTTGGAAGTAACCTCGAATCTCTTTTTACTTTAATTAAGTATCTCGCTGTCCGAAAATAAATGCATCAATCCGCTACTGCTATTATACTAACTGTTGCAAACACCCTTATTTTAAGTATCAGCCTGCCCTAAATGATTATCCAAGCGACCCAAAGCATCATCCCAGAATTTATCGTAAAAAGCAATCCAATCCGTAATCAACTTTAGTTGTTTTGGGTTCGCTTGGCAAAAACGTTCTCTTCCATTAGAATTACTGGTAATTAATCCAGCCTCTTCTAGCACTTTTATTTGCTTCGTTACGCCTTGCCTACTAATATCAAACTGCTGTGCAATTTGTGTGATGGGCAATGCTGCACTGGCCACCACAAGAGCGTGAAAAATTTCACGTCTTGTAGGGTCCGCAATTGCTTTGAAAACACGATCAATGTGCCGGTTCTGTTGCTTCATTTTCTAAATAGTTAGGTAATACTTGTAAACAGGCTTCCCATCCTTTGTCAAAATGGCCCATCATTTCTACTCCCTGCTCTCCAAATTGAGCAATGCCCGAATGCACTAATGTTAACTTTGTTTTGCCATTTTCTTCTTCTAACATCCAAGAAACGATAGTATGCATGCCTGTGCCTTCCACATCCCACGTGTACTTTAAGGTATAAGGGTCAACTTCTAAGACCTCACCTTTAATTTGTGTACCGCCATGTGCCTCAGTAGCAGTTAGTGTGTACTGGTAACCCTTTTCCAGTTTAAAATCTGCGCTAATAAACCATTTCGAAATTTCTTCTGCTTTGGTAATCGCATTCCATACCTTGTCAATTGATTGATTGTAATGTCTTTCTTTAACTATTTCGTCTTTCATAATTTTTAGTATTAATATGCAACTAATTGGTTGCAATTATACAGAATTTTTTTATTTACGCAACCAAATAGTTGCTTAAATAAAATACATAATATCATAGACCTATTTTAACCAACTTTGAACTCATGGACAATTGGAAAGAAAATGAGACAGAACTTGAATTGACTCTACAATTCAAAGACTTTAAAACTGCCTGGGCTTTTATGAATGAAGTGGCAATAGTTGCTGAAGAACAGCACCACCACCCTACTTGGACAAACACCTATAATACGGTAGACATAGAGCTTTCAACTCATGATGAAGGAAATGTAGTCACCGATTACGATTATAAACTGGCGGCAAGCATCAATACTATTTTAGAAAAATACGAATATGAACATACGAACAGCTAAACCCACCGACGTTGATGCTCTGCATGGTTTATGGATGGAAATTATGGAACACCATAAAGACCAAGGACCCATGTTTGGTTACGACGAAAAATACGATGCTGAGCTTCGAAAATCTTTAGGTGAGCGCATTGGTGGTGAGAACCAACTGTGTTTTGTTGCAGAAGAAAATGATACAGTTGTTGGTTGCATATTTTGTAGAACAAACGATATTCCACCTTTTATTGCCATTAAAAAAACTGGATATATTGCTGAGACTATTGTTACCAAATCTGCACGTGGTAAAGGAATTGGAAACCAATTGGTAAATACGGCCAAAGAATGGTTTTTAGAAAACAAGTGCGAGGCCATGGAACTTCAAGTGGCAGTTAAAAACGAAGCTGGTATTCGGTTTTGGGAACGGCTTGGGTTTTCACCAAGTACCTATCACATGCACAAGGTGTTTTAGTTATCAAGCCAAGCCTTAAACTCTTTTACGCGTTCTCTGCTTACCAGCGTATCCAATTTCGTATTTGGCATTAAGGCCAATTTTAAACGTCCATTAAACCAACTGGTAATTTCGCTAATCGAGGCATGGTGAACAATGAACTTTCTCGAAATTCTGAAAAAGTATTTCGGATTTAAAAGTTCTTGAAGTTCGTCAAGAGAATAATCAACAATATAGTGGCGCCCACCTTTGGTTTGAAGATACGGAGTACTTGAATCTGAGAAGAAATAAGCGATTTGGTCAATCGGAACATACTTTAACTGCTCCCCTACTTTAATAAGAAAACGTTCTTTAAACTCTTTTTTATCTCGAGACGATTTAAGTACTTCCTCAATCTTTTCAATGTCTACATTGACTCCTAATTTCTGAGTATTCTTCAATCGTTCCATAGTTTCCGAAAGCATTTCTGGCTCAATTGGTTTCAACAAATAGTCGAAACCACTTACTTTAAAAGCATCAATTGCATATTGGTCGTAAGCCGTAGCGAAAACAACTGGAACACTAATTTTTACTTGTTTGAAGATTTCAAAACTCTTACCGTCGGCTAGCTCTATATCCATAAAAATTACATCAGGTTTTGGCATTACTTTTAACCAACCCACTGCATCTTCTATGGAATCAATTACCTCAACCACTTCAATGGTGCTGTCGTATTCAGTAAGCAGATTCTTTAGCCTACGAGCGGCTGGCTGTTCGTCCTCAATGATTAATACCTGCATAATCTTCTGTTTCAATTATTGGTAGGGCTACCGAAAATGTTTCACTACCTTGAATCACTTCAACGTTTCTTCCAGAAAGTAATTGGTATCTTTTCTTAACGTTCTCTAAGCCCATTTTAGTAGAATGCTCTTGTTCCATTTTTGGCTGCAAATTATTTACAACAATTAGGTTCTCATTCACAGATTTGAACTCAATCGTTAACGGTCGCTTTTTGGAAACCACATTGTGTTTGATGGCATTTTCTAACAAAATTTGCAACGAAAGTGGGACAATCTGTTTTTCCAAATCCTCATTTGGGACTTTTACACGCAGCACTATGCTTTCCCCAAATCTAATTTTAAGCAAAAACTCATATGCATTTATACACTCGATTTCTTCTCGTATTGTTATAAGCTCTTTGTTCCTAATTTCTAAAATGTAACGATACACTGTAGAAAGGTTTTGAACGAACTTAACCGCCATAACAGGGTCTTCCGGTATTACCGAGGCTAATGTATTTAGAGAATTAAATAAAAAATGTGGATTCACTTGATTCTTAAGCGTTTCGAGCTGCGATTGTAAATTTTCTTTTTTCAATTTTTCGCGTTCAACCATTACGTGCTTGAGTTGGTAAAGCACATAAATCGTCTCGTAAATGGCTCCAATGACCGCTGTGGCAGTTAAGCTGGCAATATTATAATCTAACGTTGTAATTGCTTTAATAGCAGGATTAGCATCCTGAAACATTAATGGCGCAATTAGCCCTCCTCCTGTGTAACAGAAAGTGCATGTAAAAACAAAAATGGTAATGGACGTAGCCGCTGCTCTTTTATTAATATCAGTAATGGAAGGCCAACGTTTTCTAAAAAAAATAAAAATGCTTCGATCTGTAATCCAATAAATAGCAACATGGATAATACTTCCTAAAAAATATTGAATCGGCAACTGCTCATCAAAAGGGTTGAGTCTGAAGAAAACGTAAGGTATGATGAAACCTAGGAGTGGAATCCCAAAAATGAGTAACAGGGTATCGTTAAACCCAATGTATTTGTTCACCTTTCTATTCATATTTCCTAAAAGTAAATTCTATACAATACATCCGGAAAAAATCCTCTTTGGTATGTTGTTCCAATATTACCGCTTCTATTGTTGTATCCGTATGCAAATACGTTCTTATTTGCTGTAACATTCTGTAAATCAACTGAAAACTGATGAGAGAACTTTTCTTTGTTCTGACGGAACGTTATTTTAAAATCCCATCTGAAATAAGGGTCAAATTGTTCGGTGTAAGCCAACGCTGGGTCTCTATACTCCTCATTTCTTTTTCTAGATTCTTCCAAATCTATTGGGGTATATCTCCTTCCACCAGCGAGATTAAATTTGGTATCAAAAGAAAGCGACATTCCCTTATCTCCAAGCTGAAATTCCTTACCACCAAGTGCATTGACTACATAATTTGAATTAAATGCAGTGTTTCTCTCTATGCCATCGCTTCCCTTATACTTGGCATCAAAAACAGAAGTTGTGGTCAGAAAATAGAATCCTTTACTAAAGAATTTTTCGAGCGTTATTTCCACTCCGTAATTTTGTCCTTCTCCTCCATTTTCTAAGTTAATTTTATTCTCAAATCCAAAGTCGGCGCCTTGATTCAGCATACTGTAAGGGCTTGCAGCCTTATCAATTGGAACATCGAACAAGTATTGATAATACAATTCGGTTTTTAATCGAAGATTTTGTGTGATTGAGAAGTCATGGCCCAATATATAATGCCAGCTTCTGGTAAAGTTTAGGTCTCTATTGGTTTCCCCTTTTACTAAACCGTCTGGGTCAAGCATAAAATAAACCGGCACAGGTTGCATTTGTGAATGTAAACCTACGCCTGCGTTAAAGCTGTGCTTTTCTACTGGCTTATATTTTAGTCCTATTCTAGGCTCTATAGCTTGAGAGTTGTTTAGGGTTAATACTTGGCCATGCAATCCACTATTCAGCGTCCATTTTTTATTGAATTTGTGTTGCCATTGTGCGTAACCTTGAATTAAATCCAGACTTCCATCCATGTCCGTCAGGTTTACAAAACCAAAAGGCATTCGAACCGAATCCAACATTTCAATTTCATAATGATCGTAGATTACTCCTATAACTGCAGTGTTTTTTGCATTAAATTTTTTGTTGATTTTATAGTTCACCGAATATTTATCCTGATTGTACAATTGCCCGTAGATAGGTGCGCTACTCTCATAGTTTGGTGTAAGGCTGTCGATTGCCCCTCTCTCCTGATTGGTGGAAGTGGCCACTACTAATTTTGATAAAGTGGTATTGTTTAGAAAATACGAATGGGATGCTCCTACCATTCCTGTACCTGTGGCAAATCTTGAATCGGTAAAGGCATCTGAGAATAAATCTAATGAGTCTGAATCTTCCCCTTTGAATTCAATATCGGAAACACCTCCAAATCCAAAAATTGTGAATTTTCCAATTTTATCGGTAGGTAAGCTTACATTGAATGTAAGATCCTGATATTGAGGTATAGCGGCTCCTGTTCCTAGGTTAACTCCCAAGGCTCCAAAAACCCCTAGAGTACTGTAACGGTAATTCAATAAGAAAGAGGCTTTTTTCTTTTTGCCCAATGGTCCTTCAGCGCCCAATTCAAAACCATTGAATCCGACTTGACCGAGGAATTGATAATCTTCTGTACTACCTTCCCTTAAATTCAAATCAAAGACACCGCTCAATGCGTTACCATACTGCGCTGTCCAGGCTCCAGTCATAAAGTCAGAATTCGATAAATTATTCAAATTCAACATACTTACTGGTCCACCCGTAGTACCTGTTGAAGAAAAGTGATTTGGGCTAGGAATATCAATACCTTCCATTCTCCACAAAACTCCAATAGGCGAATTTCCACGTATTATTATATCGTTTCGAGAATTGTTGGCGCCACTAACACCAGCAAAATTAGTAGCCATTCGAGCTGGGTCTTGCAGTGCTCCACTGTAGCGTTGGGCCTCTTCTATTGTAAACTGCCGAGCACTTACCGTGCTCATTTCGTTGATTGGGCCAACTTTATCGGCTTCTGCAGAAATGACAACTTCATTTAATTTTTCGATGCTTTCTTCGAGTTGAACGGTTACATTCAATTCCTTCGCAGAGCTAACCAATAGGTTGGAAAGTGTTCTGGTTTCATAACCTAAAAAACTAATTTGTATGGAATGCCTACCAACTGGAACATTTTCGATTTTGAAATTACCATCCATATCGGACGAAGCACCAACAAAATCAGTGGAAGTTTGCAAAACAACAGCCGCTCCAGGAATGGTATAACCAGACTGTAAATCAACTATTTTACCAGTAATAGTCGAGGTCTGTGCGTTACTAGAAATTGTAACAAGAGCAAAAACAATTAAAAAAAATATTCTATCAAGCATCCTATGTGGGTTTTAAATACTGGACAAATATTCAACCTGATTTAATAGTGTTCTGGAATTATTTTACTGAATTGTCAAATAAACCAATTGAACTGTAATTCCAAATGGCCTAATTGCCAACCACCCCTTCAATTGCTTTAATAATCTTATCGCCATCGGCATAGCCGTTGGTAACCAGCATTAATTTTCCATTGTGTTCTAACACCACAGCTGGAAAACCTTTAACGCCCATTTGCTGAGCCAGTTCAAAGTCTTTTTTTACTTCCATTTTAGCCCAAGAACTTTCGAAAGTACTTTCAAATTCTTCCGGGTCCACTTCATATTTTTCTAGCAAGGGCAGGTAAACTTTTACGTCGTTGGTATTCTTGTTTTGCTCGTAAAACAAATGCTGAACTTCTTTGAAAAAAGCAAACTCCGCTTTGCGATTCAATTCACGCATTACTATCACGGCACGAGCAGGCGGCTCGGTATCGTAAACAAAAGTTTTGTCGCCAATAATTCCATAATTAAACGGCTGGCCACTGCGGTCTTCTACCGATTTCCAATGTTCGGTTAAAAAGTCGCCTAAATCAGCCATAGTTTCAGTATTGTAGGGCCGAAGACCACCTATAACCAACTGAAAATGAAGCGTATCAAAATGCTCTTTCACTTTCAGAATTTCCGGTGCAAAACCATAACACCAACTACATAGTGGGTCTCCAATGTAAATGATTTTTGACTTTTGTCCACTCGACTTCATAAAACTTAGAATTAATAGAATTGAAAAAGCAATTATTCGCATTACTGCAAATGTACTCTAGTAAGAAATACTATTACTCTGCCAAGTACAAAAACATTGTAGCCATAGCGGTAATTCCTTCTTCTCCATTTGGGTTTTGGTAAATACTAATCAACTGATATTCGTGGTCTTTATAAACGGGAATTCCTTCCTCCGAACTATATATATCCATATTAGAAATGCGCAAAAGATTTCCATTTTGATAATCGACCGTACCTTTAAACAAGGATATACCGACAGTTTTATCAATTAACTCTAACGAATGCGCATATGGATGAACATGAAGGGATATTGCGTGAATAGCAGTGTTCTCTTGTAAATCTAGCATAGGGGTGATATTGGTTGCAAGCACTTCTAGGCTATCTGTCGAAATTGTCCAATGTCCTGTAAAAACTCTACCAAAATTGTCCCTATAAGGATTAAATCCTTCTTCATAAGATATAGCACATTGCGCAAAACCAGTGTCACAAAATATCGTAGAAGAAGAATCCATCGACTCCGTTTTACCAGTATCCTTCTCATTATAAGCACCAATCGGTCCACCGGTGCGCTTTGTTACAAAAACAGGTTGTTGATACAGTGCTTTTAGCGGTTTACAGTTTTCTTGCTGATTGATATAATTCAACTCCACCTCAAATTTCACTTTTCCTTTCAGATTTGGCTCTTCCAAGTTAAGTACTTGATTACCAATACTCAATTTTGAGTTTGAAATAATTGGAATTCCGTAATCTTGCGGAAACTGCACCTTGGTAACCCCTTGACTAAACGTGAAGATTCGTTTGTCCGTTCCTTGAGTTTTTATTTTCCATGGAAGCTTTTTTGGATTTTGGTAGTTAACCAAACTATGGCATAAGTGTTTATCGGAGGTTTCTTTTAAACTCTCATCATCAGAATCTACAGATACTGAAGCTCCTGTAAGCCAAATCAATTCGCTAGTTGACCAATCTACAGAACCATTTTGCTCGTCTAAATCTCCGGTCATGCTTTTGGCTAGGCCTTCAATTTTCAATTGGTCAGAAGTAAAAATTACAGATTTCTCTTTGGGGTTACAAACCGTTTCAGATTTGCCCGAATTACTGCTTAACCATTCTTCAAAAGAAGAATATACAATACTAGACTCATCTGTGCAGGCGAACAAAAACAAGCAGAATGATGCTAAAATTGTTTTCCTAATGCAGAAAAACTTCATTGCTAGTGAGTGTGGCCCTGTTCAATGCCTCCTGATTCAAATTCAATTCAATTTTGGATTGCTCAGCGAATAGCAATAAATCCTCGGTTGCCATATTACCCACTAAATCATCCTTGGCCATAGGACAACCACCATAACCTTTTATGGCTCCATCAAAACGAATACAACCGGCATTATAAGCGGCTTCAATCTTTTCCATTCTTGTTTCTGGGGTCGAATGCAAATGAGCACCAATTTCTACTCCAGGAAATTCTGGAATTAAAGTAGAAAACAATTGGTTGATGTTTTCAGGATTAGAAACTCCTATGGTATCAGATAATGCAATCACCTGTACATCCAACTCTTTTGCTAATCGTTCGGTCCAATTGGCGGCAATTTCAGGGCTCCAATGTTCTCCATAAGGATTTCCAAAACCCATAGAAATATAGATTACTAGAGTCTTGTTCGTTTTGTGACAAAGGTTCTGAATGGCTTCTACTCTGCTCAGTGATTCTTCGATAGAAGCATTTGTATTGCGTTTCTGAAACTCTTCAGAAATAGAAAACGGGTATCCTAAATAATCAATGATTCCAAATTCACTTGCCGCAATTGCGCCACGCTCATTGGCAACAATAGCCAATAATTTTGTGGTCACATCATCCAAATTTAATTGATTAATAACCTCCTGAGTGTCTTTGAGTTGTGGAATTGCTTTTGGACTAACAAAACTTCCAAAATCCAGCGTATCAAACCCAACTTGTAATAATTCGTTGATGTATTTAGCTTTCAATTCGGTTGGGATCCAATCTTTAATGCCTTGCATTGCATCTCTTGGGCATTCAATAATTTTCATAAGTAAATAGTATTAAAATCTAATTCCAAATCCACAACCCATCGTAATCCAATTCATTTTGGTTGTAATGGTTTCACCACCATATCTACCAATCCCTGTTGCCGTATAAGTGACATCATGTAATACTGTAGAACTTGTAAAATCTGCGAACGTTTTCAAATAAAATTCACCCAGGTAATAGCGGGTATCAAACCCCAATCCATAACAAAGGCCTACAGAATTGCTCTTCGAACGAGTATCGGTAAGGGTAAACCCAGAATAATTCCATGTTAGCACCTGTTCTGGTAAGCGAGAAATCATCGGTCCGGCCATAAGTTTGAAGTCTGCTTCTAGAGATTCTGTTGCCACTCCTAGAGAAAAAACGCCTAATACCTTTAGGTTCAAATAACTCTGTGAAGATACACCAGTAAATACAGAATCGTTCGACGCATAGAAATCATAAGGTGAAGTGTTATAGGGGTTCGAGGTGCCCGCTATATTTAATCCAAACCCAACCAAGTCAGTTGGCCTTACATTTAATTCTGCGCCCAAAGCAATTCCAGTAAGTGCCGCCCCTACTCGTTCTTCAGAAAGAAGCGTATTCGCATCTGCAAAACTCCCAACAGGAATTGCAAGACCCGCTTTAAAATCGATATTGACTTTTTTGAACTGATATGATTCTTCTGGTTTAGGTATGGTTTGTTGATCAAAAACCTGGGCAGTTAACGAGGAAATCGAGACCGTAAAAAAGACGATGAACCAACAGATTTTCATAGGTACGAAATTAATGAAATGCGGCTTTTGTGATTCCAATAATACCGTTTATTGGGAGTATTTATTTAGAGGAACGATTTCCGAAAATTTTGTAGGCAACTCCTGCAACAGCGGTAATTATTGAAGTACTTTTCGAGCTAGTATTAGCCAATATCATTTCGAGTATTCCGTTAAACTTTTGATATTTTTCTAACTTAGAAACCGCCACTTTAGTTTCCAGTTTTGACAGCTCCAACTCGTACTTGCGTCGAAGCTTAGCACGTTGCAATTGTTTTAACGTTTTAATTTCCATTACACCACCCCCTCTTTAGGTTCAAAGGCTGTGCCGAGCCACGCAATGAATGGATTAATAAATAATGGCACTCTTAACGCATAAATTAAACCGCCCAAAAGCACATTAACTCCAGCCATAATTAGAAAACCAACTCCAACACTGTTAAGACTAGTACCAATAACAAATGAAAGCCAAACCGACATAAACAACCAAAATATTAGGGACGTAATCAGTAGAATTAACATCGCAATTAGCTTTGCCAATAGTTTCACCAATTGTTCGATAGCCACCACTTTATAATAATTAAGGTGCGCATTCACCAGTGATAAAATTTGGTCTAAAAAACCTCGTAAATCTTCCGTAATCTTCACACCTAAGCTTTTGAGTCTAATCTATCACCAACCTCAGATTTAAGCTCCGACAATTTGGATTTAAGTTGCTCTATTTCAGAGAGGTACTTATCTTCTAATTCATCACCAATTTCGCCGGCTTTTTCTTTTAGCTTAGCACGGGTTTCTTCACCCATTTCAGGTGCAAAAAGCACCCCTGCAACAACACCAGCGGCAAATCCGACTGTCAATAAAGCAAGTGTTTTCGGTAAATCTTTGGTATCCATAATTTGATTTTGATGAAAGATATATAAACATCTATGCGAAATGCAATATTGGTATTAATGAATGTGAAACAGCAGTTTCTAAAAATCAATTGAGTGTAAGTGCAATCCTGAAGCATGAGCTATAATCAATTGATTATTAAAATCGTAATGATACTCTAATGCATACTCCAACTTTTCTAATGTTAATCTGTTAGTCGCTAACATATACAATGCACCCACCATAAGTCGAACTTGATTGCGCACAAAACCTTTACTTTTAAACTCAAGGAAATAGGACTTCTCAGGAAAAAAGCTGGCAGTAAGTTCGTTGTTTTCTGCAAAAACTGCCTGATCTATGGTTCGTATGTATTCGGTTGTTTCTTTTGGTTGGGTACAGAAACTCTTGAAATTATGGGTCCCTTCAAGTCTTTCTAAACCCTGCCAAAGCAAATTCAAATCCCATTCTTCAGGATACCACGCCAATACCGAAGCAGATATTGGGTTTGGCTTTTCTCCAAAACAGAAATAATACCGGTAGGTTTTGGAGGTTACCGATTGAATAATATTGAAGTGTTCATCTACCCTTTCAATCGATTCTAATCGAATGTCTAAAGGCAAATTCCTTTGCAAGTCCGCCTCAAAATTCTCAGGCAACTCTTCATTCATAAACAGTTCAAAGGCACTGTCATTTGCCGATACCATAGCGTCTGTTCTGCTGGCTCCTAAGGTTTTGAATCTATCGTGCTGAAATACAAACTTGAGGGTTCGGTCAACCATCAAATGCACCGTTTTTACGTTGGGTTGCTTTTGCCAACCGTGCAAGCGATAGCCTAAATAGGAAATCCGAATGAGGTAGTAGTGTTTGAATTTAGCCACGTTGCGAAAGTAGGTATTCACTTTATCTGAGAGATTGCAAAGCCGTACCGAATTTACTTCAGCATTTCTGCTTGACTCGTATAAACTAGACTAATAGGAACCTATTGAATGATTTTGAAATATCCGGGGCTTCTTTTTTCGGAAGATTGATTTGGGGAAAGAAAAATAATTTTATTTATTTTATATTGACCATACGGTCATTTAAAAATATGTTTTACTTTTGACCAATCGTTCAATTATAAAACATGGCACCAAGGTCCGAAGAACAATTCGAAGCAATACGCAACAGCAGAAAAGAGCAAATCTTAGAAACTGCGCTTGAGTTATTTGCAGAAGATGGCTATCACCTCTCTTCTATCAGTAAAATTGCCAAGAAGGCTGGAATATCTAAAGGTTTACTCTACAACTACTTTGATAGTAAAGAGGCAGTTCTAAAAGCGCTTATGCAAAAAATAATGAGCGATATTGTTGAAGGTTTCCCAACTCAAAAGCCAGAAAACTTTTCTGAAGAGGATGTAATGAAGTGGATTGACTATAGTATTGAAATCACATTGAAAGACCTAAAACGTGCGCGGTTATACCTTACATTATCTACCCAACCGGAGGTTACTCCTATTTTTATGGAATTGGCAACCGAACCCATTCAACAATTCATGGGCGCTATGATTGCGTTTTTCCAATCTAAAGGAATTGAAAACTCACTGAGCTTGGTTCGGCACATTGCCGCCATGATGGACGGTATTCAAATGCATATTATCCTCGACCCTGAAAACTACCCTGTAGAAGACTCTATTCAATATTTTAAAGATTATATAAAATCACTCTACAAATGAAAACGCTATTAACACTTGCTATATTATGTGCTACTGCATTTGCCAATGCACAAACTGCAAAAGAAATTATTCAAAAAGCGGACGAACTTACTAGGGGCAAATCGTCTAAAGCAGACATCACCATTCAAATAAACAGGCCGCGATGGTCTAGAGAAATCAGAATGAAATCGTGGTCGTTGGGTACGTCTTATGCCATGACCTACATTATGGAACCCGCCAAAGAAAAAGGAACCGTAATGCTTAAAATTGACAAAGAAGTTTGGAACTGGTTGCCTACTATTGAGCGCAGTGTAAAACTTCCACCTTCTATGATGATGCAATCTTGGATGGGAACTGATTTCACAAATGACGACTTAGTAAAACAATCGAGCATTTTGGTGGATTACAATCACGCAATTGTGGGAGACAGCCTAATTCTGGGTAGAAAATGCACCAAAATTGAACTCATTCCGAAAGAAGGAGCACCTGTAGTTTGGGGTAAAATATTTATTTGGGTAGATACGAAAGATTACCTGCAGCTCAAAAGTGAAATGTACGACGAAGACGGATATTTAATCAATGTAATGAGTGCTAAAAAGATTGGAGAATTTGGCGGAAAAACTTTCGTTACCGAAACTGAAATGATGCCCATGGAAAAACCCGGAAACACTACTGTACTTATTTACAATGACTTAGAATTTGACATTGAAATAGAAAAGGATTTTTTCACTACTCAGAATATGCGAAGAATTCGTTAATGAATTTTGAATTCTTAATTTTTAATGTTGAATTTTTAATCATGGTTTTTGAACGCACTTGCGCACTTAATGCTACTAGCACTAAACATCCTAATAGTCATAACCCAATAATTAAAAACTTAAAATTCAACATTCAAAATTTTATTTCAATCCAAACTCACAATTAAAAATTACTGATGTTTCTAAAACTTGCATGGCGAAATATTTGGCGGAATAAACGTCGAACAGCAATAACTCTCGGGTCTATCTTTTTTGCGGTGATTCTTTCCACACTCATGTCGAGTATCAAAGAAGGAGTTTACGTAAACATGATTAAAAATTCTGCTGGCGATTTTTACGGCTACGCTCAAATTCAATTAAAAGGATACAACGAAGAAAAAACGCTTGACTATTCCTTTGAATTTACCGATGAAGTTAAAAATGCAGTAGGTTCAGAATCGGCAATTGAAGAAAGCCTTCCTAGGCTCGAAAGCTTTGCTTTGGCCTCACATAAAACGGTGAGTAAAGGTGCTTTGGTTGTTGGTGTTAACCCTGAAAAAGAGAAGCTTGGCACCCAATTACACAATCGCGTGGTTGAAGGTGAGTATTTAACTCAAAACGACAACGAAGTTCTTATAGGTGATGGCCTCGCCGAATATATGAACGTCACCGTTGGAGACACCATAGTACTGCTCGGTCAGGGTTATCATGGTGTTAGTGCAGCTGGTAAATATCGAATTAAAGGCATTGTAAAATTTGGCTCTCCAGAGATTAGCAAACAAGTTGTTTTCTTGCCGCTGAAAACTGCACAAACTTTATACGGAGCAGAAAATCTAATCACCAATTTGGTTCTACAGGTCAACTCAGCAAATGCGGGAATTAAGGTGGCTAAAAAGCTTAAAACTCAATTGCCTGAAAACTTGGTTGCCTACGACTGGCAAGAACTGAATCCGGGATTGGTAAAAATGATTGAGACCGACAGAACCGAGGGTTACGTGTTCATGTTCATTTTGTATTTGGTCATTTCCTTTGGCATTTTCGGAACCATACTTATGATGTTAGCCGAACGCAAACACGAATTTGGTGTGCTGGTCGCTATCGGCATGAAACGTTTTCAATTGGCAGTTTTAGTTTGGTTAGAGGTTATTTCCATTTCTGTTTTAGGGGCTATTGTTGGAGTAATTGGCGCACTTCCGGTTTGCTTTTACCTCTACTTCTCTCCTATCAAATTGGGCGACGAGCTCAAACAAATGACTGAAGAATATGGCTTAGAAGCCGTATTACAACCTTCTGTCGCACCCGAAATATTTATCAATCAAGGAATAATTGTGTTCTGCCTAGCCGCAACTATTGCTATTTACCCGCTGATAAAACTATTGAGCATTGATGCCATTAAACAAATGAGAAGCTAGTATGAAACTGTTGATTAAAATAGCTTGGAGAAATATCTGGCGAAACAAAGTCAGAAGCTTCGTAGTAATTACCGCAATCGCACTTGGATTGTGGGCTGGAGTATTTGTAACAGCATTCGTTCAAGGAATGATGACCGCCAAAATTCAATCTATAATTGAGGTTGAAGTAGCGCACTTACAATACCACCAAAAGGAATTCAGGGACGACCTAAAAGTTAATCTGACAATTCCTTCTTCTGCTGAAAAGCTCAATGAATTGGAGCAAGACGAGCGAGTTACTGCAGCTGCGGGTCGATTAGTTTCTATGGCCATGATTGGTTCTGCCAATAAAAGCGGTTCTATTAGAGTAGTTGGTATAAATCCGAGTAAAGAGGCACTAGTTAGTAGCTTGAGTACGCAATTGGTTGACGGTGCTTATTTTGAAGGAATTAAACGAAATCCTGTCCTTATCAGTGAACGATTGGCCGAAAAGTACAAGATAAAAGTGCGTTCTAAACTTGTGCTCACCCTTCAGGACCGAGACGGAGAAATTACTGCGGGCGCTTTTCGGGTAGTGGGTTTGTACAAAACCGACAACAACATGTACGACAATTTTAATGTGTTTGTCCGCGAACAAGACATGCGCAAATTGATAAAAGTAGAGGAAGATTACCACGAGATTGCGGCGATGCTAACCCACCAAGATTTAGCTGAAACAGTAGCTTCAGATTTTCAAAAAAAATACGAGAATCTCGAGATTTTGCCTTGGCTAGACTTAGCAGCTGGCATGCGCATTATGAATGAAGTGATTGGATTATACCTATATATTATTGTCGGAATTGTGTTACTTGCTCTGCTGTTTAGCATTGTAAACACAATGCTTATGGCGGTATTGGAACGGGTAAAAGAATTGGGAATGTTAATGTCAATTGGCATGAATAAAACCCGGATTTTTGGAATGATAATGATTGAAACCATTTTTATGTGCATGCTCGGCGCACCGCTCGGTCTGCTCATTTCTTGGGGAATGATTACCTATTTCGGAGAACATGGAATAAACCTTTCAGGCGCCTCGTATGAAGACGTAGGTTTTGCCAGCACCATCTTTCCTTACCTAGAGAATCAGAGTTATATAGAAGTCACTGGAATGGTGTTGATTATGGCTTTACTTGCCGCTATCTACCCTGCCCTCAAAGCTTTACGATTAAATCCTGCAACTGCAATCCGAAAAATATAAGTTATGAATGTAATTACCACTTCGAACCTATCAAAAGTTTACGACGAAGGCCCCGTGCCAGTTTATGCCGTAAACGGTGTTGACCTTGAAATTAAAAAGGGAGAGTTTACAGCCATTGTAGGCCCTTCGGGTTCGGGTAAAACTACCCTACTCAACATTATTGGGGGGCTTGACAAAGCTAGTTCTGGCGGTGTTAAAATTGGCTCTACCGAAATAGAAAACTTAAGTGCTAACGAACTGATTGACTTTCGATTAAGGAATATTGGCTTTGTTTTTCAATCCTATAATTTGATTCCAGTTTTGACCGCAAAAGAAAATACGGAGTTTATCATGTTATTGCAAAACACTCCTAAAGCCGAACGGGATAAACGAGTTGAATCTTTGTTAGCAGAGGTAGGATTAGAAGATCGTATGAACAATCGGCCTACCGAACTTTCTGGTGGGCAGCAGCAGCGGGTTGCCGTTGCACGGGCTTTGGCATCAAAACCCCAATTTATTTTAGCCGATGAGCCTACGGCAAATCTTGACTCAAAATCAACCGCCAATTTGTTGGACATTATGCTCAAATTGAACAAAGAAGAAGACACCACATTCGTATTCTCTACTCATGACCAGCGCGTTATAGATAGAGCCAGAAGAATTATTACGTTGGAAGACGGTAAAATTATTTCTGATGAAAAACAACATGTACAATAAAACTAGTACTCATTCTTTCCATTCCGTCATTCTGAACTCGTTTCAGAATCTCAATAACACATCAACAATTTGAAAACCCTACTTTTCTTATCCTTTTCTCTCCTATTGAGCAGCTACGGAACTGCTCAATCCAAATTCAAGGATAAAGTAAACATGAGTGGATATGTAAAAGACATGCATATCCTCAATATACGTGATGCAGACTCTACGATTCAAGACAACTTCATTCACAATCGACTCAATTTCAGGTACTATGCTAATAAAAACTTAACAGCTGGTCTTGAATTAAGAAATCGTTTTTTCTACGGAGAGGCGTTAGAGGCTAACCCTATATTTAAGGATGTAATTGGGGCCGATTACGGCCTTGTGGACTTGTCTTTCAATTTAGTTGAGTCCAAATCTTTTGTACTCAATTCTGCCATTGACAGAGCTTGGCTAGATTACATGAACGACGATTGGAACATCCGAATTGGTCGTCAACGCATCAATTGGGGACTAAATTTAGCTTGGAATCCTAATGATATATTCAATGCATACGACTTTACCGATTTTGACTACGAAGAACGCCCAGGTAGCGATGCCATAAAAATTCAGCGTTTTCTGAAAGGCATGAATAATATTGAATTAGTCTACAAATTCACCGGTAATTACGACTCAGATATCTATGCCCTTAAATATGGTTTCAATAAGTGGAAATATGATTTTCAAGTTTTTGCTGCGAAAGCAGAAAAAGACGCTGCCATTGGAACAGGTTGGGCTGGGAGCATTAAAAATGTTGGTTTTAAAGGTGAAGCTACCTACTTTCATCCATACGACCATTTAGACTCAGCGGCTGGAGTAGTTGGAACAGCACTTAGTTTTGATTACACCTTTAAAAAAGGTATTTATGTGAACTTTGGAACCTTATTCAATAGCGGTGGACTCGATTCACCCGATGCCATAGCAGCGTCGGAAATATTTGCCCAAGGCATAGCCGCCAAAAATTTGTCGCCAAGCCAGTTCAGTTATATGACACAAGTAGCGGGTAACTTCACTCCTCTTTTTACATGGTCTGGTTCAGCAATTTATTTACAAGGTATTAATACCCTATTCCTCATGCCAAGTGTATCCTACTCTATTTCTAACACGTGGGATGTGAATTTACTAGGACAAATTTATTTGGGTGAACAACAACAAGTTTTTAGACATTTAGGCTCAGCTGTATTTTTAAGGTTGAAATGGTCTTTTTAAAACATTAAATAAGTCATTTGGGGCTGCTTTAATTAGTTTATAACGAGTTGATTTCTCTTACTTTTGACTCCTATGAAATTGGTTGAAACCCAGAAGAGAGCAACCCCATTGTTCGATTTTTTTGGGATTTTTTTTCTCTCAATATGCGCTCAAATCGCAATGGCTCTCGCCAGTGGACTGTTGATGTTAACTATTTATCTTACGTATTACGGTCTTTTCATCTTCACTAATATTGGTCCCGTATTTTCTGTTTTATCCATTATCTACATCTCCGTCAACAAAATAAAAAGTCGTGGCACAAAACTAGGACTAGCTGCTGCAAATATTCCTATGTTCATTATGTTCTATTTCATTGTTTTTCATGGAATTGGACCCGAAACTAGAATTACCGATTTACCTTCTGAGAAGATAGCGTTTCATGAAATCCCTGAAGAAGGACAGTTGTTTTTTGAAAAATGGCGATTTGGGAATCCAAACAATAGAGTTGGAAGCAACGGTTTCCATGCAATTGGGCACACGAAGCAATTTATTTCGAGAGGTTATTTCGAGTGGATAAAAGAAGGAGCTTACCACACCTTCTATTTTCCCAAAGAAAAAGCATTGCTCAATGGCCTTACGAAAAATGCCTTTTTTCTGCACGAAGATGCCTTCTATTACAGCTCAGATTTTACCAGTATACTTCCAATAAGTCTCGTATCATATTACAGGGTAGATATTACGGAACTACTTCACCCTGAAGGCAATAATAATACACACGAGTTTGATACTAAAACAGTGAGTGATGGAACTCTTTAGAAAACCAAAATTGTTATTTTGAAATAATTACTCGTTTTGAGACCATACTATTGTCACCAAATCGTAATTGCAGCCAATAAATCCCATCTTGAAAATCAGTTGTATTCAGTTTTATGATTTTTTCATGAGACCAACCACAAAAAACCACGCTACCAGAGCTTTCGAATAACTTGTACTCTATTCTTTCAGCAGAATGTTGAATAAAAAGTTCAGAATGAGCTGGATTTGGAAATACCGTAATAGTATTAGCAATTGATTCCTTGCGAACAACTTGCAACGTATCCGCACTAATTGTGTCCCGATCCCAAAAGATTAAAGGCATTCGATCAACAGGAATCTTCAATGTATCATCTCCCAATCCGTTCGAATCCAGCTTTATTGCAACGGTTCGTTGGTCATAGCCTGAACCAATGTATCCAGTCATTAAATACCCCCCATCATTACAAATGTGCAACGACCTGAAATCTGAATTTTGGCCAATTTGAACGTTCGGCTCATTTTTATGATTTAGCCAAAACCGATAAAGATTACTTCTAACTTGATTTCCATCCTTGTCCAATTTTTGTACTTCTGTGAAATACACCTTACTTGAGTTTACAAGCGTTATGTGATACACTAGGAGGTAAATAAACGCTCCACTTACTGCAACATCAATTATTTCGGTTGCTTCGTTTGCACTGTATGAAATTGATTTAATTGAATTGAAATTTGAGTCGTAAATATCAATCGAATGATTAATAGCGTCTCTTGGGTTCCCAGTTGCGTAGTTGGTTTTGACAGTGACAATCCTGTTACCCAATTGAAATGCTTCTAACAATCCCGTATCGGTAAACTTCTTTTTAGAAACAACTTGCTGATTATTATTTAAAGAGATGAATAAATTCTCAGAATTAGAAGAATTAGACAACATTACCCAATACTTATTATCCAGAAAACCGCAACCAGCTACCTGTAATATTGAATCACTTAAAGTTCCTGAGTTTAACGAATCAATTGAAATTGACCACAACACTGCTCCACGCGCATCGATTTGTACCAATTCCGCTTGAGCAGAGTAATTAACCGCTAATATTTCATTTTGTTGGAGTGAGAATGGAAAGCGTAGCAGAAGGTTAGAATCGCTCCAAATAACATTCGCAGAGACATTGTACAATTGAGTTAGATAACGCATTGCTCCACCAACTGTGTCATAAGAACTACTTTGCAAAAACGTATTTTGTAGTTTATAGAAATATGGGTAAGAACCGCCCGACCAAGAAGAAGGCGCACCTAAAGATTGGTTTAAGTCATCACCAGAAGCATTAAACAATTGTAGCTTTTTGTATTCGTCAACCCTTCGCGAAGTAGTGGCCAGACCAAATAAGGTGTCGTTAATTTGAATTCCTTCGTTAATTCCAAAAAAACTCATGGGACCTTTTGACGCACCAAAGTCAACTACGAATTTTGATTGAGCGAAGGTTGTGAATAAAGCTATGATGGCAAAAATTGTGGTTAGAAATTTCATTAGGTAAAGCTAAATAAAAACTGGGTCAAGGATTAAAACGAATTTATCATCACCTTAAGAATCATTTTACTTCTTTTGTTAGAATGAATTCTCCGAATAATCTAAACCTGGATGCTGAAAAAATTCTTTTGGAGCAACTTAAGCAAGGAGATGAAGATGCTTATTTCAAAATATTTGAAGGGAATTGGGAAAGACTCTATTCAATTGCCAAACGTATTTTAAACGATTCGGAAGCTGCAAAGGATATAGTCCAAGAAGTTTTTCTCAATCTTTGGGAAAAACGAGAAGAACGCAACATCAAAAATCTAGAGCACTATTTGGCAAGAGCGGTAAAGTTTGCATCACTTAATGTAATTCGAAATAACCACTTTAAGCACGCCGAAGAAATCAGTCAGGATATTAACCTGGTCAGTGTAAATAATGAGTTGGAATACAAGGAATTTGAATCCAATGTTAATTTAGTAATTGCTTCTCTTCCAGAGCGATGCAAAGAAGTTTTTCTACTGAGTAGAGAAGAGGAATTGACCAATTCAGAAATTGCCAAAAATCTAAACTTGAGTCAACGTACCGTGGAAACGCATATTTCGAATGCGCTAAAACATTTGCGAAAGAATTTACCGAAAGACACTGCCATTGCAGTGTTTATGGGTTTGTTTATTTGAAATTGCTTTGTTCTCGATACATTTTCATTCCGCAGGATACTTAAAAACACTCGAACTGACAGCGTTTTAGTTTTTTCACTTCATGATTATCGAACTCCTAATTCCTAAGCAAAGAGGCTAGGTCAAATCTAGTGCTCGGTCGAACGAGCAGCAATGATTAAACTCTGCAACCATAACTAAAACTTCGAATACTTCGAGGAACGAGCAGTGCATCGAGAAGCGAACATATACCCTAGCGTTGAAAACCTCTTGAATTTATGTGGACCGCCAAGTCATATTCTGACGAGTTTCAGTTGAAAAGGTGATGAACTAAATTCAGCATAACAGGTTAAAATTTGGATTCGTTTCTAGCTCATAAAGCCTAGATTCTTAGTCAAGCTGAGCACAACAAAAAGTTTAGAATCAAAAAAAACTTTGTTTCGCTTACGTGTGCTTCTTCCTTTTCGGTACTTACTAGTAAAGAGCCCTATTATGGAAGATAAAAAAATAGACGATTTACTAGCTAAATACGAGAGTGGCAAAGCAAGTGAGCAGGAATTGCGATTACTTGAAAAAGAAGCAGACAATCTGTACAATAAAAGTGAAGCTACCGTTTTTTTATCGGATTTAGAAAAACACCAAATCAAAAATGAACTCGAAAAGCGAATTTCAATTTCCAAATCGAATACAGGTTTTGGATGGGGCAGAATTGCTGCATCAATTGCTGTAATTATTGGATTAGCTGTTGGCTTTTATTCTAGTCAAGACCAATTATTTGGACCTGAAATGGTAGTAGCTGAAACTTCTTTTGGCGAACAAAAAACGGTAACACTTCCAGATGGTTCGACCGTCTTACTTAATTCAAAATCAACTTTAACCTACCCTATTGAGTTTTCGGAAAATGCGAGACAAGTTTCAATTGAAGGAGAAGGTTTGTTCTCAGTAACTAAAAATGCGAACAAGCCTTTTACAGCAATGGCAAATTCCGTTAAAACTACGGTTTTAGGAACCCAATTTAATGTAAACGCATACTCAGAAGACTCAGTAATAGCAGTTAGTTTATTGGAAGGTTCGGTGATGATTAATCAAGCAGAAAACGAATTATTGTTAGTTCCGAATGAACAAGCAACTTTTAGCTTGAAAGAAAAAACATTTGAGAAATCTGAATTTGATTCTAACGAAATTATGGCTTGGCAAGCGAACAAAATTGTGCTTAAAAACACAAATTTCAATTCGATTAAAAACCTGATTCAACGAGAATATGGAGTGAACATTGAATTTGAGCAACCTGAAATTGGCGAATTCAAGATCAGTGGAACCTTCGACGACCCAGAACTAAAAACCTTAATTGCAACCATCTGTGCGGTAAAATCTCTTGAATTTAAAAACACGGACAACCATTCAATTCTTATCTCTAAACAGTAGAAACTCAACAGTATATTCTCATTTAAGTACAGTCATGAAAACAATAAAGCAAATAACTCTTCTTGCGCTAATTCTTTGTAGTTCGGCAGTCACGCTTGCACAAAAGATTCAATTGCTCGATACTAAAGTTACGGTTATCGATTTACTAAAAGCGATTGAGTCTCAAAGTACAACTCACTTTGTTTATTCTGAGGATGAAGTAAACACTAGAACCTCTATTTTACTGAATCAAAAATCTTATGAACTCAGTGAATTACTAAATGAAATTCAATCCAAAACGAATTTACAATTCAAAAAAGTAGATGGCTATTATGTTATTACCAGCACCACCGCTCAGGGAGCGGACAAGACTCTTTATCAGCAAATTAGAGGAAAAGTAATTGATGTAGAAACTGGTGGAACATTACCTAGCACCAATATTTATCAGCAAGGGAACATTAACAATAGTACCGTAACCGATCTGGATGGAAACTTTGTATTAGACGTTCCTCTTGGCAGAATTAATTTGGTAGTCTCCTTTATTGGATATCAAATGCAAATTATTCCGTTGCTTATAAAATCTGGAGAGGAGCAATACCTACCTGTAAACTTAGCATCTTCAATATCTAAGCTAAACGAAGTGGTTGTGGAAGCCGAAAAAGATAAGGCTAGAACGCAAAATGAATTGGCGTATGCCAGCGGACGTAGCTTTACGATTCAAGAAGCTAACCGATACGCAGGGACATTAGGCGACCCTGCTCGAATGGCACGCAGTTACGCTGGTGTTGTTCCAACTCGTGACGATAGAAACGACATTATAATTCGAGGAAACTCACCTACCGGAATTCAATGGAAACTTGACGATATTGAAATTCCAAATCCAAATCATTACGGAGGCATTGGGTTAACTGGAAACACCACTACCCTATTGAATATGAACTTATTAGGGAATTCAGATTTTTTGATGGGTGCTTTTCCGTCCGAATATGGAAACGCCCTAGCAGGCGTTTTTGATTTGAAAACAAAAAGCATAAATCCAAAGAAAAGGCAGCATCGTTTCCAAACCGGTTGGAATGGGTTTGAATTGGGAACCGAAGGACCTTTTACGAAGAAAAAAGATGTTGGTACCTATTCGTTAACGTACCGTTATTCTTTTTTGGATGTAATGCAACATCTGGGTTTGGATTTGGGTGTTTTACCTGAATTTCAAGATATTACTGGGCAATTTAATTTTAAAGTTAGCGACAAAACCACCGTTTCTTTGCTAGGTATTTGGGCCAAAAGTCACATTGAATTAGATGACCGAGATTTTGATGAAGTAGATACTACTGGCCCAGGCGAGTTCATTAGAACAGGCTCGAACTTGGCATTGGCGGGTGTAAACCTTAAGCATAGGTTCAATAAAAAATGGAGCCTAAAAAGCAATGTGTCAGTTTTAGAAAACAGAATTGAAACTGAAATAGACACTTTCAATTTTGTGAGTGATGCCGCTAATCGGGTATTTACAGACAATTCGGGAGAAACCAAATACTCAGTCTTTTTACAATTTGACCGAAGAGTTCGTAAAAACCATTTGAGAATCGGAACTCGGTGGGACACCTACGTTGTTGATTTTAATAGTATTTCCATTGACCCATTTGGTCAACCAAAAACAACACACAAAGAGAACAGCAACATCAATCTAACCCGGTTGTACGTTGAAAATGAACACCGACTCACCGATCGTTTTCGGTTCAGAGCTGGGGTTCATTCGCAGTACTTACTGCTAAACGATGCGTTTGCTATTGAACCTCGACTTGCGATTCGTTATTTGTACAAAGACAATAATGCGTTTGCAGTTTCATACGGTCAGCATCATCAAATGCAGCCGAGAAACGTTTATTTCGTAGAAACCATAACTGCAAATGGCTCTGAACTCACCAATAAAGATTTAGGATTTTCAGGTGCGCATCATTTTACGTTTGCGTATGATAAATCCATCAATCAAAACTTACGATTTAAGGCTGAAAGTTATTACCAGCACCTGTTTGATATTCCAGTAAAAGCTAATGGTGGTAGTTTTTCGATGGTAAACACGGGCGCTGCATTTTTTATTCCACAAGAAGACAGCTTGGTGAATGAAGGCACAGGTAGAAATTATGGAGTAGAACTTACATTAGAAAAATTCTTGAGTAAGGGCTACTATTTTATGGTGAATACTGCCCTATTCAAATCTGAATATCAGACCCTTGAACGGAAGTGGAGAAGCACTGCATTTGATATGCAATACACCGTGAACGGACTTGCTGGCTATGAGAAATGGTTTGGCCAACGGGTTGCTGTTGGCGCCGATTTAAAATTGACTTATGCTGGAGGGAAACCTTTTGAACCAGTTGATGAAACCACATCTATTGCTGCTGGAGAAGTAATATTTGATGAAACCCGTGCATTTGAACCTAGACTTCCTGGATATTTTAGAACGGATTTAAAAATATTTTACAGAATTAATTACAAAAAATTCTACACAGAATTTGCCATGGATTTACAAAACCTAACCAACCAGAAAAATGTATTCCAACAAGAGTTTAATCCTAGAACTGGAAAGTACACTACCCTGTATCACATGGCATTCTTTCCAATGTTCACTTTCAAAGCCTTGTTCTAGCAGAACGGAAGACGGCGCAACAAATAATTTACATACAAAAAAACACTACAATGAAAAAACATTCAATAGTGATTGTGATGCTTACTCTTTGCTCTTTTGGGGCATTTGCTCAAATAACTGATAGTATTTCGCTAAAAAAAACAAACCCTCAAGAGACTGTAGAACAATGCTTTATAGAAAGCACATTAAATACAGGTGTTGGTTTCGGAATACAATTGACTCAAATACAAGATGACTTTGGAATAGGGCTAAATGTTACAAGTCCATTTTTTTTGTACGACCGAATGGCTGTGCGATTACGAGCGAACCTCATGTTTAATGAACACCTTGCAGCAGGAGTTTCAACCTTATCTCCTTATTCAAACATTTCGTTAGGATTGATTGGGGTTGGCGGTAAAATTGGTGATTACATCCGATTATACGGTGAAGGCGGTGGCATTCTGATTCTACCATCGGATGCATTTTCATCTGAAGACTACGAATTGGGGGGGTATGGAGTTATTGGATTCGAATTTTTTATGAGCAAGTTTAATAACTACTTTATAGAAATAGGTCATGTAGGTACTGGTGCCAAGGAAAATAAGGTGGTTACAAATCCACTCTATTCTAATGGAATGGTGATTAACGCTGGGGTTCGGTTTTATTTGGAGTAAATGGAGGTTTGTTTGGGTGGATGAATGAGATGGATTGGATGGAATGGTCTCGTTTTTTTCGCCTCGTGTCGGCTGGGCATTTCCTTTTGACCAAAACCTCAAAAGGAAACAAAAACGCTTTGGAGGTTTTAAAAGGAGCTTGCAAGCAACGCTCGTTATTTGTTCTCCACGCTTCTTCCTGCCATGCAGGACGCGATTGCGAACATAACTCGCTAGCTCTAAAAAAACCTCTTGCCAGGGTTTAATATTGGGTGATTTATAGTATTGAATTGATTGATTGAATGGTTGCATTTTTTCGCCTCATGCCGGCTGGGTATTTCCTTTTGACCAAATCCTCAAAAGGAAACAAAAATGCTTTGGAGGTTTTTAAGGAGCTTGCAAGCAATGCTCGTTATTTGTTCTCCACGCTTCCTCCTGCTATGCAGGATGCGATTGCGAACATAACTCTCTAGCTCTGAAAAAAAATTCGTGCCTGGTTTAATATTGAGTGAATTATAGTATTGAATTGATTGATTGAATGGTTGCATTTTTTCGCCTCGTGCAGGCTGGGCATTTCCTTTTGACCAAAACCTCAAAAGGAAACAAAAACGCTTTGGAGGTTTTATAGGAGCTTGCAAGCAACGCTCGTTGTTTGTTCTCAACGCTTCTTCCTGCCATGCAGGACGCGATTGCGAACATAACTCGCTAGCTCTGAAAAAACCTTTTGCTTGGTGTTAATGTTGGGTGAATTGTAGTAATGAATTGATTGATTGAATGGTTGCATTTTTTCGCCTCATGCCGGCTGGGCATTTACTTTGGTGTTGAGAAATAGAGTTACGGTTGAGTTGAATTTAATAACCATTTTTTTTTAATTGCATTGGTTTCCTTTTTGGCTAGGTTTGTACAATCAATTTAAACCTTCTTACCATATGCCAACTAAAACGATTCGACTCGAACTAGGGTTTCACAGAAATCAAAATCAAATTTTTATTGTCTTTGAGTTCGACCAGCATTTAAAATCTCTTTGCAAACAGATTGGGGCTAATTGGAGTTACACTAAGAATGCTTGGTATTTGCCTTTGGACCGCACGAATTACAAAAAAATTAAGTCTGCATTTAAGAACATTGCTAAAGTAGAATTTGAACAGTTTTTGGCTGATGCGCGAAAACTGCCTTATGCTCAATTAACCAAAAGAATAAAGTATCGAGAACTGACCTCAGTTGATGAACAAAAAGAGGTTCGGGAGGTTTTGTATTTTTTTACTCGCAGAATGAAATCGGCCAGATATGCACAGACTACAATTGATACGTATTACAACATGATAAAGGGCTTCTTTTATTATTGTAAAAAGCATCCTTTGCACATATCTATGGTTGACGTTGAGCGATTTTCTGCAGAATATATTGTCAAGCATCATTATTCAAAGGAGCTATCACAGACAGTTTATTGCTGCTCTAAAGATTTTGCAACAATTGCTACCGCAACAATTTTTGCCACAGGAAGACCTTCAAGCACCCAAACGCTTAAAGGCATTACCTACTGTTTTGAGTTCCGAAGAAGTATTGGATATACTCAGGCATTTAAAAAATGTAAAGCACCGAGTCATAGTTTCGTTGCTATATGGAGCTGGATTGCGGGTTGGTGAACTGTTGAATTTAAGGGTACACGATTTGGATTTTGACCGAATGGAGATTTCAATAAAAAATGGAAAAGGAGGAAAATGGCGAGTGGTTAGTTTAGGAGATGGGCTGGCGGTTTTATTACGTTCGTATATTATGGAATATACTCCTCGTGACCACCTATTTTTAGGATCGGAAGGTGCTCCTTATTCTGCAACTAGTGTTCGTTCGATAATAAGACGTGCTGTGAGCAAGGCCGGAATAAAGAAGCGTGTTACACCTCACACTTTTCGGCACAGTTATGCTACGCATTTGCTGGAACAAGGGGTGGATTTACGATATGTACAAATACTATTGGGTCATTCAAGGCCTGAGACGACTCAGATATACACTCATGTCACGAAAAAGGAATTATTAAAGGTCCGCAGTCCATTTGATACCATGGTTGCAAATGCAAAACAAATTGAGTTAGAATCGGGTAAGGGAAATAGTAAAAATGCACTCTTATCACGTAAATAAGCGGTTGATATGCGTAGATTTGGTGTGTTATATAACGAGTTAGCATTAATCCTCGCACATCAAGTGAAATCAATTGCTTTATTAATAACTAGTTTTTCTTTTGGGATATTCATATCAGGGTGTCACAGTTCTTTAAAGGACCGGAATTATTATAGAAACATGAGAAAGTCTTATGATAAAATTGATGAAAGTATTGCAGAACTTGGATTAACCCGAGATTCGGTAGTCTATGTCAAATATTACCTTGGTTCAAGTTTAAAATTCATGACCCTCTCGAATTCTGTAATTACAGAATATTACCTTTCCAATAAAGCAAAAGTAAAAGTTCAAAAAACTGAGAACAAGACCTGCCAAGAAGCTATTTTCAAATTCTTAGATTCTACTAATATTCTTTCAATTAGACCTGAATTACCAATATATCCCGAAGATGTGATTATCCATGATGGAGCAGCTCAACACATGCTTATTTTAAGTAATTCGGATACTTTATATGATATGAGCTTCAACGCTGAACACAGAGAATTTGGAGATTCGTTGAACTTGAATATGAAGCTTTTATATAAATGGGTTGACTACTGTGAAAATAAAACGGACTAATGCTAACAGTGGCCAAAAGGCAAATAGGGCGTTTGTGCTATATTTGGAACGATAGTTATTTATGAACCGAAAGTTAAAATTCCAAGGCCTCTGCATGGTCGGCAAATTTTCCCCGCCCGCTCAATCAGTACGCGGTGTTTTTTTGGCCTACACACAATTTGCCTCCACAGCCCTACTTACCTTGGCCACGGGGCGTTACTAGCTATCCCCCAAGTCAATCTTGTGAAAAATAACTCGGATGGGAAAATCTGGTTATTTACTCAGTTGTGAAAAGCTAACTCTCAATCTCTCTAAAGAACTAAGTTCGAAACTTTTGTGCAGTCACCATTTTTTGGTTGGTAGGAAAAATGGCTCTGAAACATTCTGCAAGTCCGACACTTTTACACTCGGTCGTGAAAAGCTGGGTATTTACTCTGTTGATATACTCGGATGCTTGGGGGCAGCGAGTAACAGCGGCCAAAAGGCAAATAGTTATTGAGTTGTTTGCCTTACTTTAGTGCCATGAACAACCCCAAATGTCTCACTTGTAAGTTTGTGAAAGGGTCAGTCGCTCTGTCATTTTTTGAGAAAATGACTGCCGCTTCCTCCCAACCACAACTTGCCTTGGCCGCGGGGCGTTAGGCCATATTCCAAAGATTACCAAATGACTGAATTAAAAATTTCGCAGCAAGCCTTTAAAGAAAAACTTAACACCCGAATTGACCTCGGCAAGGAACTATTAAGTAGGCAAATTAGGACATACCCAGAATTAGATGAACTGGAAGATGATTTTTGTAAGTGGCATGACTATAATCGAGAACTACTAAAACAGTCTTTCAATGAACCAAATAACGAATACAGAAAAGAGTATGAACAATTCGGAATTTGGGAAGGCATTATACCAACTGGGGAAAGAATGGAAGACCCAATTGAAAAACTAAAAAAGAAAATTAAAAACAAAGTTCATGCTTTGGAGAAGCTTGATTTAAAAGCTGACCTTATCCAATCGAAAGAGAAATCAAGAACAAATGTGGAGAATAACTCTTTGGATATGGAGAAGGTTTTCATTGTTCATGGGCATGATGATTTACTAAAAACCGAAGTTGCAAGGTTCATTTCTGATCTGGGGTTTAAACCAATTATATTGCACGAACAAGCGAGTTCGGGACAAACAATCATCGAGAAAATTGAAAGTAATTCAGATGTTGGATTTGGAGTTGTACTATATACTCCATGTGATATCGGCGCCAAGAAAACGAAAAGCCCAAATCTTCAAGACAGAGCTCGTCAAAACGTAGTATTTGAGCATGGATTCTTAATCGGAAAGATTGGAAGAAAAAGAGTAGCCGCTATTGTGAAAGGAGAGGTCGAAACGCCAAATGACATTTCAGGTGTAGTCTACATTTCGCATGAAATTGAATGGAAGCTAGATTTAGCGAAAGAATTACGGAAATCTGGTTATCCTGTTGATATGAATAAAGTTGTTTAATGAACAAGGCCTAACAGCACCCAAATGAGTAATAGGCCGTGTTGTTTAATTTTGAAACGAATGAAATTTAATAACCCAAACCCGAGTTCCGAAGAGTGTGCCACGAGAGGCCTACTACTCATGGCTGCGGGGCGTTAGCAAACATTACCCAATGACAGACCTCTCCTATAATCTAATGTTCTTTATAATCGCTTTGACTATAGTGCTAGTTGCGAATCATTTTGGACGAAAGAATTATGAAAAGCACAAGGAAGATTTTAAAAACACCATTCCTCAACATAAAATAAAACTGACGATTGACAAAAGGTACACACATATGCGTGGAATGTTATTTTTCATGGCTGCGTTTGTATTCACAAGCATGGGGCTATTCCATTTGCTTGCGGAATTATTGATAGAAGGATTCTTATTTCTTTTATCTGGTGGTTTATTAGTATTAATCGGTTTGTCTAGATTGAAAGTAGTACGGATTTCTGAAAAGGAGATAATAGTTAATAATTTCTTCAATGAAAAATCAGCTAGACTTTATAGCTGGCAAGAAGTTAATCAATATAAAATGTTGTTTGCTACGATGGACACATCCCGTCAATTATTACTTTGGATGTCGCAAGAAAGGATACAAATTAACATCCGCTCATGGGAATGGGAGCCATTGATTAAACTGATGAAAATGAATCGAATTAAGAAAAATAAAAAATTTGTCTGGGCTTAAACGAACAATCCCAATCTTTCGAAGATTAATAAACGTTTGCTAACAGTGGCCAAAAGGCAAATGCTGGCGATAGTGTAAATTTGAAACGAAATGCCTCGAATAAACGATAGAAATAACGTTAAGTTTAATTATTCTGCAATTTTGGTGGTTGGTTGCCAACGCGCTCAATCAGAACTCAATAGAAGTGAAGATTTTTCCAGCCGCACCCAAAATCGCTGCCCCGCACTTGCCTTGGCCACGGGGCGTTACTAGCTATCCCCCAAGTCAATCTTGTGAAAAATAACTCGGATGTGAAAATCTCGTTATTTACTCAGTTGTGAAAAGCTAACTCTCCATCTCTCTAAAGAACTAAGTTCGAAACTTTTGTGTAGTCGCCATTTTTTGGTTGGTAGGAAAAATGGCTCTGAACCATTCTGCAAGTCCGACATTTTTACACTCGGTTGTGAAAAGCCGGGTATTTACTCTGTTGATATACTCGGATGCTTGGGGGCAGCGAGTAACAGCGGCCAAAAGGCAAATAGTTATTGAGTTGTTTGCCTTACTTTAGTGCCATGAACAACCCCAAATGTCTCACTTGTAAGTTTGTGAAAGGGTCAGTCGCTCTGTCATTTTTTGAGAAAATGACTGCCGCTTCCTCCCAACCACAACTTGCCTTGGCCGCGGGGCGTTAGCAAACATTCCGATGAAAATATTCGACTCGATAGTTTATTTCGTTGCAACGATTCCAATAATTATGTTATTAGCTGTTTTTTGCTTTTTTATCTTTTGGTGGGCTTCAGTTGACGGACTTTCCGAAAAAGGCTCTACTCTCTGTCTGGAAAAGGTTGAAAATTCCTTTAGAAACCAGAATTTGGATACGATAGACCTAAGTGAAACAATAACTTGTTTTGAGTGGGATAAAATTCTTATTACAGGCAGTAGACGAGCTGTCGATGAGGACAATGAATTAGATTATACTGTGGTTGGTCACATTTATAATAAAAAGGAAGCATCAAGTTATAATGATTGGCTTGATGGAGATAGGCACTGGTGGTATATCTTCTTCTTTAAAAAAAACGAAGCTAATCCAAGCAACGCATTCATTATAGCAAATACGGTATTTGTTTACGATGACACTCTTTCTGAATGGAGTAAGTCTAATTCCAAGTTTCTTATCAGTGACGGAGACGCTAACGGGAGATTTAGAAAATTATCAGGAATTAAAGCTAACTAAAATTGAACGAAACTAAAGTCAGAATCCAATCAATACGTTTGCTAACAGCCGCTAAAAGGAAAATGCTAGCAGTTGATTAAATTTGAAACGAAATGCCACGAATAAACCTATTTGTTAAACCCAAGTCTTCGGCTCGCATGCTTTTGGTGTTTGGTTCCAGCCGCACTCAATCAGAGTGCAATAGGAATGAATATTTTGCCCACGCGCCCAAAAGCATGTATCCCGCACTTACCTTAGCGGCGGGGCGTTATGTGCAATTAAGATGAGACCAATCCGAGAGAACGAAAAAAAATTAATACGATTTCTGGCAGGACCAAATCTGGAAATTCCTGAATTGGTCGTCGACCTGAAAGATGGAGGAATGGGCTCCATAAAATTTGATTTAACCAAAAAAGAAAACAGAGTCAATCAAATTGCCGCAGCAGTTTTCACTGATAAAGACGGAGTTTTAGTCGATATAGAGTTGACTTCAGATAAAGCTGGAAATCTGTTTGAATTGGATTTTTGGAAAGTTGACTTCTCGGAATTAGTCAGATACCCTCAAATAGAAAATCTAAAAATAAAACAATGAAAAAAGTAATAATATCTGCAATAATTCTATTCTCAACCTCAATCCTTTCCGCCCAGTTTATCGCCACGGTAGAAATGAAGGAGAATGTTGAAGGAATTTGTGACCATAATCGTGTGTTCGGATTATTTAACAGCTTCGAAGGGCAAAAAAAAGCTGAATGCAGTCTTAATAAGCTAGAAATCCAAAAGTTGCTTAATGAAGCAGAATATCTAAAATCACACCCCAAATTTAAAGCGAAAGGAATGTTTGGAGTTTACATAAACTGTAAAGGTGAGCCATTAGAATGGAAAGTTTCTGTAAAAACTAATAAGGAACTGGACGCACAGTTACTTGCAATTTTTATGACTCTTGAAGATTGGACAACAGGTCAATTGAATGGAGAAAATGTAGACAGTAGAAACCTGATAAGTTATAAGATAAAGAAAGGAGTCTTAACGATTAATTAAAAGCACATAACAGTGGCCACAAGGCAAATGCTAGCGATAGTATAAATTTGAAACGAAATACCTCGAACAAACGATAGAATGAAATCCAAAGTCCAACTTTTTAATCCCGCACATGCCTTGGCCACGGGGCGTTATGGCACATTCTTTTTTCGTTCATGTTAAGAAATCAAACCTTCTGCAAATTGTAATTTAGAGGTTAATGAAACCTAAAGAAGATACCGAGAGAATCGAAGTTTATATTCCTGTAAGGGATTACAACTCACTTCCTGAAATTCAAGCCTGCTATGACGAGTTTGAAAAATTTAAAAAAGAAATTAATAATTATAAGAATGATGAACGTTTTCTTCATTTACTAGACAAGTGTGAGATTCCTAATTATAAAAGACTTCTTTCGATAAATTTTGAATTCGTCAACGAGGAGGATGAGCGCGCTAATGAAATGATAGAAAAAACTGGTGTGGAACCCACTTTTTACATTCATGATTTTTTAATTCTCAGCCTCACTGTTTTTTCCGTAGAAGATGATAATGAAGATGGCTTTATTTACCTGCATTATGCTAATTCATATTTGTTTAGGCTTTCGTTGTTTTTAAATATTAGCTATGCGTTCCCAATTTCATTTTTAAAAGCGGCAGTGTTCGTAGACGGAAAACAGATTGGTAGAACAAGAAGTTACACTCACTCTGGAGATTTCGCGTATGAAGCAAGTGCAATTTACGGTTGGCCAGAATTACAACCGGTTAATTTTTCGGATTTTCTTGATTGGACGAACAAGTTTGACATTAACCTATCAATTAAAAGTGATTCCGCGGCTAGTCGAGCAATTAGCGCATATTCCTATTTAATAAAAGATGATATACATCAATCTGAAACGGATTCCTTATTCTGGATTATGCTGGGGCTTGAATCCATTTATTGTGTCGGAAATTCAGGTGTTGCGAAACAATTACAAGAGAAAAGCACAATTGTTCTTGGCAAACCGAAGGAATACAAAAAGAAATTAACCAAACTCTATGATTTTCGTTCTAGATTGATACATGGAGACATGGATTTCACGTCAAGACATGGACACGATTTTAAAGGCTTTAACGAAGAATACACAGACTATTCAGCTTTTGCTTTGGCAATATTGTTAGCTTCAATACGAAGTTTAATTACGAACAACATTGACCATTTAAATTTTAAATATTACTGGGAGAACAAAAAGAACGTGCAATAACAGCAGCCACAAAGCAAATAGGGCGGCCTGTTATATATTTGAAACGATAGAAATTTAATAACCTTTAAGCCTAGCTTCTAAGTGAGTACAATGGTCAGTATGTTTTTTCCCACGCGCTCAATCAGAGTGATGAGAACCTGCGGTGCTGCAGCCGCTCAACATACTTCCTCTGCCCTACTTGCCTTGGCTGCGGGGCGTTACCAGCAATTTCCGCTCACTCGGTCGTAAATCACTCGGCTGTGATTTTCAGCGTATTTA